>NZ_JBBGZS010000012.1:0-163875 GCF_037479175.1 Erwinia sp. MYb375
GGAGTCTGGACCGTGTCTCAGTTCCAGTGTGGCTGGTCATCCTCTCAGACCAGCTAGGGATCGTCGCCTAGGTGAGCCATTACCCCACCTACTAGCTAATCCCACCTGGGCACATCCGATGGTGTGAGGCCCGAAGGTCCCCCACTTTGGTCCGAAGACGTTATGCGGTATTAGCTACCGTTTCCAGTAGTTATCCCCCTCCATCGGGCAGTTTCCCAGGCATTACTCACCCGTCCGCCACTCGTCACCCGGGGAGCAAGCTCCCCTGTGCTACCGTTCGACTTGCATGTGTTAGGCCTGCCGCCAGCGTTCAATCTGAGCCATGATCAAACTCTTCAATTAAAAGTTCGATTTGCTGCAACAAGTGCAGCGATGCTCAAGTGTAAAACGTCATAATGAATTTCATTATGTGTTCACTCTTAAGACTTGATATTTTTTGTCACCCTAAGGTGACTGATATCAATCCTGCGAGTGCCCACACAGATTGTCTGATAAATTGTTAAAGAGCGGTGCAATCAGTGCCGAAGCTTCCTGTTGCGAGGTGGCGTATATTACGCTTTCCTCCTTCGGAGTCAACTTCTTTTTGAGAAGTTTTTCCGGCGGTTCAGATGCTTCCTGAACCTCCTGAGCCGCTGGCCGTAAGCCGTTGTGCCGTCTCAGTGGTTGCGCATTATAGACAGGCGCCCCGGGAACGCAAGCAGTAATCTCAACTTTTTCACTGCCTGCTGAAAGTTCCAGCGAAACGCTGCTTTTTAGCCCTGTTTGATACGTCCCGGCAGCTCTTTCAGGCTATTAAGCACCCAATCCGCAGCACTCTCGCCTTCAGCAGTGACAGGCTTCCCGCTACGAACCAGTACTTTTTTACCGACTCCGGCAGCTAAAGCGGCCTGCATGTCCTCAATCTTATCGCCAACCATATAAGAAGCGGCCATATCGATGTTCAGCTCCTGCTGCGCGGTCAGGAACATTCCCGGCTGCGGCTTACGGCAATCACATGACTGACGTAACTCTTCTACTATTGCTTCCGGATGATGCGGACAGAAATAGATGCCATCCAGATCAACATCGCGGTCTGCCAGCGACCAGTCCATCCATTCGGTCAGATGCATAAACTGATCTTCGGTAAACAAGCCGCGCGCGATACCGGACTGGTTTGTCACCAGCACCAGCGCAAAGCCCATTTCTTTCAGTTCACGCATGGCATCAATCACACCATCAATAAACTCAAAGTTGTCGCTTTCAAACACATAACCGTGATCGACATTAATGGTGCCATCCCGATCGAGGAAAATTGCGGGGACTTTCTCAGCCACGTAGTAACTCCTGCTACAAAATTTGCCGTAGTGTATCGCATCACTACCATAAAAGAGAGAATGGCAGATTGAATGACTTCGATTGATTTAGACGTCTGGATGCCCTACCATCCATCCAGTCCCTTCAATGCGGGATGCCGTTATAATGAATGCCACGGATAACTCCCATCACGATAATAAATAAATCAATGATTAAACTTTCAAATATCACCAAAGTGTTCCAGCAGGGTTCACGCACGATTACAGCGCTGTCTGATGTCAGCCTGCATGTGCCCGCCGGACAAATTTATGGCGTGATCGGCGCTTCCGGTGCAGGTAAAAGCACCTTAATCCGCTGCGTCAATTTGCTGGAACGTCCAACTTCCGGCAGCGTGCTGGTTGATAACCAGGATCTCACCACACTATCAGAAAGCCAGTTAACACTGGCGCGTCGTCAGATTGGCATGATCTTCCAGCACTTTAACCTGCTGAACTCACGTACCGTCGCCGGTAACGTTGCACTGCCGCTGGAGCTGGGCAATCTGTCAAAGGCTGAGATTAAAGCCCGCGTCAGTGAGTTACTGGACCTGGTCGGCCTGGCGGATAAACACGATGCCTGGCCTGCCAATCTCTCCGGCGGGCAGAAGCAGCGCGTGGCCATTGCCCGTGCGCTGGCCAGTAACCCCAAAGTACTGCTGTGTGATGAAGCCACCAGCGCGCTGGACCCTGCGACCACCCGTTCCATCCTTGAATTGCTGAAAGACATCAATCGTCGTCTTGGGATCACCATTCTGCTGATCACTCATGAGATGGACGTGGTGAAACGTATCTGCGATTGCGTTGCAGTCATCAGTAACGGTTAATTGATTGAGCAGGATACGGTGAGTGAAGTGTTCTCTCATCCAAAGACGCCGCTGGCACAGCAGTTTATTCAATCAACGCTGCATCTGGATATCCCGGAAGACTACCTGAAACGTCTCTCCCCAGAACCCAGCGCAACAACCGTTCCTCTATTACGCCTGGAGTTCACCGGCCAGTCAGTGGATGCCCCGCTGCTGTCCGAGTCAGCACGCCGTTTCAATGTGAACAACAATATTATCAGCGCGCAGATGGATTACGCCGGTGGCGTGAAGTTCGGCATTATGCTGGCCGAAATCCACGGTGAGTCAGCCGATACTCAAGCGGCCATCGCGTTCCTGCAAGAGCACCATGTGAAGATAGAGGTATTAGGTTATGTCTGAGGCGATGATGTGGTTAATGGGCCGCGGCATCTGGGAAACCCTGATGATGACCTTTGTCTCCGGCTTTTTCGGTTTTGTGCTGGGGCTACCAGTGGGTGTGCTTCTTTATGTTACCCGTCCGGGGCAGATCGTCGCGAACGCGAAGCTTTATCGCGTGCTGTCAGCCGCGGTGAATATCTTCCGCTCGATTCCTTTCATTATCTTGCTGGTCTGGATGATCCCCTTCACCCGGATTATCGTCGGTACCTCAATCGGTCTGCAGGCCGCGATTGTTCCGCTCACCGTAGGCGCAGCACCCTTTATTGCGCGTATGGTTGAGAATGCCCTGCTTGAATTACCTACCGGCCTGATTGAAGCATCACGCGCCATGGGTGCAACACCTTTGCAGATTATCCGTAAGGTTCTGCTGCCTGAAGCACTGCCAGGTCTGGTGAATGCCGCTACTATTACTCTGATTACCCTGGTCGGCTACTCAGCAATGGGTGGCGCCGTCGGCGCAGGCGGTCTGGGTCAGATTGGCTATCAGTACGGCTATATCGGTTACAACGCGACAGTGATGAACACGGTATTGGTTCTGCTGGTTGTTTTGGTGTATTTGATTCAGTTCTGTGGCGATCGCATTGTTCGTGCGGTTAGCCACAAGTAAACACAACAGTAATTTCTCTCTATTTAAGGAAGGGATATGTCTTTTAACGTTAAAACGCTTGCCGCTGTTGGCGCACTTATCGGTACTCTGGCCTTGGCTGGCTGCGATCAGAAAGAGAAAGATCCAAACCACATTAAAGTGGGTGTGATCGTGGGGAGCGAGCAGCAGGTTGCTGAAGTCGCCGCGAAAGTGGCAAAAGATAAATACGGCCTGGATGTTGAGCTGGTGACCTTCAACGACTACGTACTCCCTAACGAAGCATTGAGCAAAGGCGATATCGATCTTAACGCCTTCCAACATAAACCTTACCTGGACCAGCAGATTAAAGATCGCGGTTACAAGCTGGTTTCTGTAGGCAGCACATTCGTTTATCCGATTGCGGGTTACTCGAAGAAAATTAAAACGCTGGACGAACTGCAAAACGGTGCACAGGTGGCTATCCCTAACGACCCAACCAACCTGGGTCGTTCACTGCTGCTGCTACAGAAAGTGGGCTTGATCAAACTGAAAGATGGCGTTGGCCTGCTGCCAACCTCACTGGATGTGGTTGAGAACCCGAAAAACCTGAAACTGGTTGAACTGGAAGCACCGCAGTTGCCACGTTCCCTGGACGATCAGCAAATTGCCCTGGCAGTGATTAACACCACTTACGCCAGCCAGATTAACCTGACGCCAGCAAAAGACGGCATCTTCGTTGAAGATAAAAACTCGCCGTACGTAAACCTGCTCGTTGCCCGCGAAGATAATAAAGACGCGGAAAACGTGAAGAAATTCGTACAGGCTTATCAGTCAGATGAAGTTAACGACGCAGCGAACAAAGTGTTCAACGGCGGCGCAGTGAAAGGCTGGTAATTTAACCAATGCGGGTGGCTTCTGCCGCCCGCTATCACATTCTCATCGTCCATACGTGCCAGACTGCACGCTCTCCGCTTGTTATTTCCCTCCCGGCTTGCTTCAATAACGCCACTTTTACCGATCGTGAGGATTTTCCCATGCGTGTTTTACCGCTCTGTTTGTTAGCGCTAACGCTGACAGGGTGCTCGTTGGTACCACGGCCCTATGAGCCTGTGAAACCTTTTCCACAGTCTACGCAGACTGGCGCATCTCAGTCGAAACCCGCAGCCCGCCCTGCCCCGGTAAAACTGTATACCGATCCTGCTGATCTCGTTAGCAAACCCTTTGCTGACCTGGGCGAAGTCTATGGCGAAGATTGCCAGAGCAACGCACAGGATTCACCACCGAATCTCGCCACCGCGCGTAAACGTCTGCAGATCCGGGCATCCGGTCTGAAAGCCAATGCAGTGCTGGTACATAAATGTGAGATCGTGAGTGGCGCTCAGGGCTGCGTACGTCAGGCCGTATGCCAGGGTTCAGCCCTCAAAGTCAGTAATCAATGAGTCGTTTCTCCTTCGAACAGATTGGCGTGATCCATTCCCCGTGGAAGGAGAAATTTGCTGTTCCCCGTCAGCCTGGTTTAATCCAGGATGGCGGCGGCGAGCTGCATCTGCAAGCGCCTTATAACCAGCCGGAAGCCGTACGTGGTCTTGAAGCATTCAGTCATCTCTGGCTGTTGTTTGTTTTTCATCAGACGATGGAAGGTGGCTGGCGGCCTACCGTACGGCCACCGCGGTTAGGGGGTAATGCACGCATGGGTGTGTTTGCCACCCGTTCGACCTTTCGTCCAAATCCTATCGGCATGTCGCTGGTTGAGTTAAAGGGCATTCGTTGTGAACAGCAACAGGTGATCCTCGAATTAGGCAGCCTCGACCTGGTTGACGGCACGCCCATCGTGGATATCAAGCCCTATCTGCCGTTTGCCGAGGCGCTCCCCGAAGCGCGCGCGGGATTTGCCCAGCAAGCCCCAGATGCCGATATGCCGGTCAGCTTCAGCCTCCCGGCACAACAGCAGTTACAACAGCATCAGCGACACTATCCTCACCTTGAACGCTTTATCGGTCAGGTGCTGGCTCAGGATCCCCGGCCTGCTTATCGTAAAGGCGAAGAACCGGACCGGGAATATGCCGCCTGGCTGCTGGAATTCAATGTACGCTGGCGCGTGACCCAGTCCGGCACGGAAGTTATCGCTATCGACCTGCGTTAATTTCTCCCGGCATCTTTTGACTCACCTGACACGCTGGTACACTAGCGTCCACGTTTTTTGGCTTTATGCGTTCATATGGAATCGTAATTCATGCGTACTACTCAATACCTGCTCTCCACTCTGAAGGAGACACCTGCCGACGCTGAAGTGATCAGCCACCAGCTGATGCTGCGCGCCGGGATGATCCGTAAACTGGCATCCGGTCTGTACACCTGGTTGCCGACCGGTTTACGCGTGCTTAAAAAAGTTGAAAACATCGTGCGCGAAGAGATGAACAACGCCGGTGCAATTGAGATTTCTATGCCGGTCGTTCAGCCTGCGGATCTGTGGCAGGAGAGTGGTCGTTGGGAGCAGTATGGGCCGGAGTTGCTGCGCTTCGTTGACCGTGGCGAACGTCCGTTTGTTCTCGGCCCGACGCATGAAGAAGTGATTACCGACCTGATCCGTAACGAACTCAGCTCTTATAAGCAGTTGCCGCTGAACCTGTTCCAGATCCAGACCAAATTCCGTGATGAAGTACGCCCGCGTTTTGGTGTGATGCGCTCACGTGAATTCATTATGAAAGATGCCTACTCGTTTCATACTTCGCAGGAGTCGCTGCAGGAAACCTACGATGCGATGTATCGTGCCTACAGCCAGAGTTTCAGCCGTATGGGGCTGGACTTCCGCGCCGTTGATGCAGATACCGGCTCTATCGGCGGCAGCGCCTCCCATGAGTTCCAGGTGCTGGCGCAGAGCGGTGAAGATGACGTGGTGTTCTCTACCGAATCTGACTACGCCGCCAATATTGAAAAAGCAGAAGCAGTCGCCCCTGCCGGTGGCCGTGCAACCGCCACGCAACCGATGGTGCAGTTCGACACGCCAAATGCAAAAACCATCGCCGAACTGGTAGAACAGTTTGGGTTGCCGATCGAGAAAACCGTCAAGACACTGATGGTACAAGCGACCAAAGAGAGCGGCCATAGGCTGGTTGCGCTGCTGGTTCGTGGCGATCATGAGCTGAATGAAGTGAAAGCGGAACATATTGATATCGTTGCTGCCCCGCTGACCTTTGCAACAGAAGAAGAGATCCGCGCACTGGTTAACGCAGGACCAGGTTCACTCGGCCCTGTCGGCCTGAACATGCCGATCATTGCAGACCGCACTGTGGCAGCGATGAGCGATTTCAGCGCAGGTGCCAATATCGACGGACAGCACCTGAAAGGCATCAACTGGGAGCGCGATTTGCCGCTGCCACGCGTTGCGGATATCCGCAATGTGGTCGAAGGTGATGCCAGCCCGGATGGGAAAGGTACGCTGTTGATCAAACGCGGTATTGAAGTTGGCCATATCTTCCAACTGGGCACCAAGTACTCTGAAGCGATGAAAGCATCGGTACAGGGTGAAGACGGCCGTAACCAGATTATGACCATGGGCTGCTACGGGATTGGTATTACGCGCATCGTTGCGGCGGCCATTGAGCAGAACCACGATGAGCGCGGCATTATCTGGTCTCCTGCGCTGGCACCTTTCCAGGTGGCCATCCTGCCAATGAACATGCAGAAGTCATTCCGCGTGAAAGAGCTGGCGGAAGAGTTGTATGCCACTCTGCGTGCTAAAGGGATTGATGTGATCCTTGACGACCGCAAAGAGCGCCCGGGTGTGATGTTTGCCGATATGGAACTGATTGGCGTACCGCATACCATCGTGATTGGCGACCGTAACCTCGATAGCGAAGAAGTTGAGTATAAAGCGCGTCGTGCCGGTGAGAAACGTATGATCAAAACCAATGAAATCGTTGATTTCCTGGTGAGTGAGCTGGCGGTTTAAGATCCACGGCTACTGACCAAAGCGATCAGACATAAAAAAGCCACCGCATGCGGTGGCTTTTTCGTTTTAGCTTTTAGCTTTTAGCTTTGCGCTGCCAGAGCCTGGTCTTGTTCCTGTAACGCCCGCATTGTCTGATGGCGCTGCCAGTAGTGGCTCAGTGTGTATTTAAACACCTCAATATCCTTCTTCACGCCAGGCAGACGGATCTCAGTGCGTTTTTTACCCGCAGCATTAGGCTGAACATGTTGTAGATACAGCACGTCAGTGCCAAAGCGGCGAATCACATTGATATTTTTGATATTATCCCACGGCAACAGCTCAGCGGTCCCTGGCTTTACAATCCCCTGGTACGTGATCTCAATCTGGCTACCCTCTTTCAGCGTCCAGGCGACAGGCGGGAAATGCTTCAGCACCAACGCCGTCTCTTCTTCACCTTCCGGCAAATAACGCCATGCCAGGCTTACTTCATGGGCGGAAGAGAAATCACGCTCATATTTCTGCCACAGATGTTGCTCAATGTCTGCCGCCACCGGCATCAGATCAACCCAACTCTCCGTGGGTAATTCCGCCGCGATCGAGGCGTAGCCGGTTTCATCCACCGTATAGCCGACGTTGCGCATACGGTCTGCCAGCGGTGGATGTGAATCAAACGGGTGCGGCACATTCTGTTCACGCATCATGCCGATAAAGTCCGGTGAACTGACGTGCTGTGGCAGGCCCTGAGCAATCGCTTTGCTGATACCCAGTTCATTCTCATGCAGGGTTTTATTATCAAACAGTGTCTGCTCAACTTCGCTGCGATAGCTGGCATAAGCAGAGATTTTAATCAGTGACTCGACAATCGCTGCAGGGGCAATCAGGCTGGCGGCATTACGGTCTGCAACGAATTCACGCTCGCGACTGTTGCGCTGCCACGCCAGTTCAAACAGCATGCGATAGAGGCAAAGGGGATAATAGACCATCACCGTAGAGATATCTTTTCTCATCAGATGGATGTACTGATCAAAACGATGAAGTTTCGGCCCCAGTAAGGCACCTGATGCCGTATCGCCTTCATGCAGATGGGTTAACTCATGCACCATGACGCCATCAGCCTGAGCGGTAGTCAACTGGCGCAGCAACGGGATGCTGACATACAGCTTGCGGCCGTCAAGGACCTGTCCTTCGAGGCTCAAAGGCGCTTCAGTCACATAAAAGTTGGTATCGATACCGGCAATAATATGGTCCGGTGGTGCCGTTCCGACCTGGGATGCCAGCGTATCAATGCGCGCCCACAGGGCCGGCGCTGCGTCACGCGTCACCACATCGCCTTCAACATCGTCTTCCGGCGGCAGCTTTTTGAAGATGCCCCTGATCATATAGTACATCGCGACCAGCACCAGCAGCCCCATCGCCATCACCAGCTTCGGATAATAGGTTTGGGTAAAGAATGCCGTTCCCCAGAAGGAGAGCCAGACCAGCATTCCCCCCTGAACCAGCACTTCCAGCGCACTCGCCAGCATCAGGAACGGACGTGCCAACCTCAGGCTTTGCAACTGTCCCTGACGACTTTTAAATGCCAGCACGCTGAACAGCACAATCATGCCCAGCATGACGACGCCGCCCACCAGCGTCCAGAAGGCCACTTTATCGATCATCCAGAACTGCCATAGCTCTGATTTCTCAGCACAGACGGCATTCTGATAGTCGAGCAGATCCTCCGGCACTGTGCCACACACGCTGGACGGCGGGTTCTGTTGCAGGAAAGTGGTCAGTTTATTGACGTCCTGGCCCTGCCCACGAGCATCATCAATAAAGATCGCACTGTATTCCTGATCGAGTTGACGCGTACCGTATTCGGCAAACACCAGTGTAATAGTGGGGATCAGGAAAAGCGTGACTAAAAGCCAGAGGAATACCTTGGTATATCCTTTTTTCAATGCCATTAATTCGTTCAAAATAATAAACTCGCAAACTGTGTGTTAGAAGACAAAGCTGCTTATATCAGGCAATACCGAAAGAGAGATCTCCCGGCATAATGAAAAATGGCGTGAGATCCTTCTCTGGTCATGCGTCAGCTATATTATAAACTTAGGGGAGTAAACAGGGCTATAAGACAATATTTTAGCAGGAGCAACAAGAGGTTAACGTCGTTTTAGGATTATTTACCTGGCGCAGGAAAAACAATGCCGTTGCAGAACGGGGAATATCCTGCAACGGAAGAGATTAATTTGAGTTAATTCCACTTAATCCCGGAAATACATCACGTTAATAAGCACGGGATGATTTAAGGTTTTTTTATAACACCTTACGGCTATTCGCTGTCAGATGATAAGGATGCTGGCTGTCCACCGGCATTGAGCGCCAGGAAATGACCTCAAGGCCATTTTCAGTGGGGCGAAAACGCTGTTTCTCACCGTTCATGGCCACCAGCGTCAGCGTATCAGCCGTGCGCGCCCATTTACCATACTGCGCACTACGTAGCGTACTCTCTCCGCCCGCCCGCAGCTCCAGCACATAACTGCCATCGGCCGCCAAGAACAAAGAAGATTCACTGTCCTGACAGACCGGTCCGCAGGGCAACAACCCGGTGTAACTCTGCTGCATCGGCTCCAGCGGAGAGGATTGTTGTGCATTTTGTCGGTTATTACAGCCAAATAGCGCGCCCAATGCGAGCGCGGCAAACAGCGTGAGAACAACAGCTTTCATAGTCGCTCCTGCAAAAAATAAACAAGTCAGTCGCCGCGGACTTTACCGCGCAGCGATTTGGTTGAGGCTTTGTGCGCTTTACCTTCCAGCCGACGCTTTTTTGATGCCAGCGTCGGACGTGTTGCACGCCGGGTTTTCTCCACCACGGTGAGCTCCAGGATCAAATTCTCCAACCGCTTTAACGCCGCCTCCCGATTCATCTCTTGGCTGCGATACTCTTGCGCCTTAATAATCACAATGCCTTCGGGAGTGATCAGATGGTGGCTAACCGCCATCATCCTTTCCTGATAAAACACCGGCAGACTGGAGCGGCGAATATCAAAACGCAAATGGATTGCCGTCGAGCTTTTATTCACGTTCTGACCACCGTTTCCCTGCGCTCTGATCGCGGTGATTTCGATTTCGGCATCAGGAATAGTGACGCTACGTGATAATACAATCATACCCTTTTTCCTGCCTCCAGCCACTGCTCAAACTGAATTTCAAGATGATGAGTCTCATCGGAGAGCCAGATAGTGCCGTCCTGGATAGTGGCCTGTAACGTCATTGAGCGTGAAGCCAGTTGCGTCAGAGCACTCAGTTGCTCGTCATTGAGGTAACGTATCGTCAGATTATCATGCTGGGTCAGTTTGTTTTGATGCTGCTGCCACCAGGGCTGTGCCGCGCGCCAGTTGTAGGTGTACAGCCAGACATGTTGAGAGCGACTACAGGCCTTTTTAATTCTGCGCTCATCTGGCAGACCGAGATCCACCCAAACATCAATCCCACCATGATCGTTCAGCTGCCAGATTTCTGGCTCATCTTCTGCGCTCAGTCCACGCGTAAAGGTCAAACGCTCATTCGCATGAACCAGCCAGGCCAGCAGACGCAGCATCAAACGCTCTTCGGTTTCCGAAGGGTGGCGGGCCAGCGTCAGGGTATTATCGATAAATACATTGCGGTCCATGTCTGCGACGTTAACCGTGGCTTTATAAATCGTTGCTTTCAGTGCCATAAGGATCCTTATCTCAGTTACCCGCTATTGTAACCTGATGACGAAGCAAATCACCCGCTCGCAGGCTGATTTCCCGTAAATGCCTGTGCTATAGTCGGATAATCGCCAGAGAAAACTCGGAAGGGGGTGCATGTGCAAAAGTATTGTGAATTAGTTCGCCGGAAATATGCCGAAATAGGCAGTGGCGACCTGGGATACGTGCCTGACGCATTAGCGTGCGTGTTGAAAGCGCTTGATGAAGTAGCGGGCGATCCTGTGCTACCGTCTTCCATCAGGGAAAAGGCAGCGTTTGCTGCCGCGAACTTATTGGTGAGCGACTATGTTGACGAAAGATGAAGCCTACAAACCGATCAACTGTGATGACTATGACAACCTGGAACTCGCCTGCCAGAACAACTGGATGCTGACACTGGCGTTAAAAGACGGTGAACAGCTTAAGGCAAAGGCAAAAGATATGGTGTCGCGAAAGAACGTGGAATACCTGAGCATTGACATTGCCGGAGAAAACCGCGATCTGCGCCTCGACCATATTGCCAGCTTCAGCCACCCCGACCTCGGTACCGTGGTGGTGAGTGAATCCGATTAGTCTCCCAGTCAGGCGGATCGTCGATCCGCCTCTCTTCTCAAGGCTTCAGCCCCGCATAATACGCTGCTAAATCATCAATATCTTCATCACTCAGCCCGGCAACAAACGCTTTCATCACTTCCGCCTGGCCGCCGCTGCGTGCACCGCTTTTATACGCCTGCAATGCCTGAGCCAGATAAGGCGCGTGCTGCCCGGCAAGGTTGGGGTAGATCGGTGCCGATGCTTTTCCTTCTGCTCCGTGGCAGGCCATACAACGCGCTGACTTCTCCTGCCCGGCGCTGCTGTTACCTGCCGCCAGGGCCGGCAGGCTAGCACTCAGCAGCAGCACCATCACTCTGATAATTATCATGACTCTCTCAATATTTTAGCGACGCCAGTACACAAACCAGGCAGGATCCGGAGCCGCTGGGGCACCTTCACGGGTGACAAAAAAATCAGCGGCGGCGGCCAGACGGTCGCCATAAAAAATCAGCGGCGTTCGATCCCGCTGCCACGGCGGCACCGCCAGTTCCTGCCACAGTTTTTTCAGTGGGCGACTGCCTGCGCGTCCGACAATATGCAACGATCCCTGGGCCTGGAAGCGTACGCTGACCGCCTCACCGGAAAGGGGGGGCCGCAGCGCCAGACCATCATTATTATGCTGTTCCAACTGCCCTAGCCCGTCAGGCAGCGGCAGCGGTTGTGCTCTATCCGGCCACGGCAGCGCGTGCTCGCTTAACGATGTCAGCAGCGGCAGCCAGTAAAGACGGCCACGAAAACGGCGTACCTCGTTATCCCCCAGCCGGAAACGTGGCTCTGCGTCCTCACGGCTACAGGCCACCTCCTGCCATACACGCCGCAGCGCATCACGCGAGGGCATACTGCCCTGCTGATGCGCAATCCAGCGCCGCAGCAACGCAAAGCGCCGGGCATCACTCATCTCCAGCATCGGGAGAATCGACAACGTGCCGGATGCATCCATCAGCGAGTCCAGTGACTCCGCCAGTAACTCATCCAGAAGTTGTTCCTGCTCACCACACAGCGCTGCGCTGCGGGCCACCGCACGTGAAAAATGTGGCCAGCGGGCATTCAGCATTGGCATCACCTCGAGGCGCAGAAAATTTCGGTCATAGCGCGCATCGCTGTTGCTGTCATCCTCAATCCACGTCAACTGGTGCTGATGGGCCCACTCCTCCAGTTGCTGGCGGCCGTGCGTTAGCAGAGGCCGCAGATGCCGATGTTCGCCCAATCTGTGCTGTTGTGGCATCGCCGCCAGCCCAGCCGGACCACTGCCGCGTTTCAGCGCCAGCAACAGGGTTTCACTCTGATCGTCCTGATGCTGGGCAGTTAACAGCGTTTCCCCCGCCCGCAGCCGCTGACGGAAGGCCTGATAGCGTGCGGTACGTGCGGCAGCTTCAATCCCTCCCTGACGCGCATCCACCCTGACATACACCACCTCCAGCGGCACCTGCCAGCGTGCACACTGCTGCTGACAGTGCGTGACCCAACTCTCCGCCAGCGGGTTGAGGCCATGATGAATATGCACTGCCCGCAGCTGTAACGCCGGACGCTGCTGTCTGAGCAACACCAGTTGATGCAGCAATACGCTGGAATCGAGCCCACCACTGTAGGCCAGCAGCAGGCTGTGCTCATTCGCCAGTTGGGCTTCAAGATGGGCAAGGGATGACATGGCTTTCCTGAAAGAAGAACCCGACGAAAAGCCGGGTTTAGCAGAGGGGTATTTTAAGCCTGATACAACTCTAACGGCAATCCATCCGGATCATTAAAGAAGGTAAAGCGCTTACCGGTCAGCGGGTCAATGCGGATCACCTCACAGGACACGCCGTGTGTTTCCAGCTGTCGTTTCGCCGCATCAACATCCTCCACGCTAAATGCCAGATGGCGCAGACCGCAGGCTTCAGGCTGAGTTGGTCGTGCAGGGGGTTGCGGGAAGGAGAACAGCTCAATAATGTACTCACCGTTTAGCGTCAGATCCCCTTTCCACGAATCGCGTTCCTCGCGATACACTTCGCCCATCAGGCCGAACCCCAGGATATCGCAGTAAAATGCCTTACTCACCGCATAGTTCCCGGCAATGATTGCCACGTGATGGACTTTTTTTAACTGTAAACCTGACATTGTCACTCCTGATTAATGCATGCCTGACGACCATACTCGTCAGGCATTACCACGGCAATGGCACAATTCTGGATTACATTTCCACGTCGTGTTTCAGCACGCGCACCAGATATTGCCCCTCATCGGTCAGCTTCGCGCCGTGAATATCGGTCTCAAACCCCGGATAATGTTTGCCAATAGCACACAGCATCAGGAGAAAATCGAGCACTGCCCGGCTTTGCTCGGTGATCATCTCGCCCGGCATCACCACGGGTACGCCGGGAGGATAAGGCAGGATCATATTGGCCGAGACGCGCCCCACCAGCTCACTGATCTCTACGGTTTCGATATTGCCCTTCACCTGCTGCTGAAACATGTGATGTGGCGTGAGCTTCATCTCGGGCAGTGTGGCAAAGGCCTGTAACATCAGACGCGGCAGATCGTGTTGGCGAATCAGCGTATGGATCCCCTGCGCCAGATCCTGAATACGCATAGTGCGGTAAAAATCGGGATCTTCTGCATACAGATCCGGCAGCATGTTTTTCACCCGGAGATTAAGATCGTACGAGCGCTTAAACTCGGTCAGCCCGCGCAGGACGCTCATTGCTTTGGTCTTATCAATACCGATGCTGAAAAGGAACAACAGATTGTATGGCCCGGTTTTTTCCACCACCACACCACGCTCATCAAGGAACTTCGCCACCAACGCCGCCGGTATCCCCTCTTCCGCCATCTCACCCAGCTCACTCATCCCTGGTGTGAGGATCGTGACTTTTATCGGGTCGAGATACATATGGTCAGCATCCGCATCGCGGAAACCGTGCCACTCCTCGTCCCCGGGCTGAATCGCCCAGCATTCTGGTTCATCGACGCCTTCCGGCTGCCAGATATCAAAGAACCAGCCCTCAGACTCTTCGCGCAGACGCTGAACTTCGCGGCGAAAATGCAGTGCCCGCTCCACTGACCGGTTAATCAGGCGCTTACCCGGATTACCACGCAGCATCGCTGCCGCCGTCTCAATAGAAGCCACAATCGCGTAGTTGGGGGACGTCGTGGTGTGCATCATGTAGGCTTCATTAAAGGTTTGCTCGTCATAGTCACCTTTAATATGAATCAGCGAGGCCTGTGAAAAGGCCGCCAATAGTTTGTGCGTCGACTGGGTTTCATAGATCACTTTACCCGGCGTGCGCTCTCCGCTCATACCGCTGAGTCCCTGGTAGATCGGGTGAAAGTTGGTATAAGGCACCCAGGCAGAATCAAAGTGGATTGACGGCACATCCAGCGTCTCTTTGATGTACTGCGTGTTATACAGCAATCCGTCATACGTTGAGTTGGTGATCACCGCATGGACCGGCCAGCTGGCACGCGGTGTCTGCGCCACTTTCAGGGCAATACTCTCTTTGGTGAATTCACGTTTCGGGATGCCGCCAAGAATACCCAGCGCGTTACGTGTCGGTTTCAGCCAGATCGGGATGATATCGCTCATCATCAACAAATGGGTGAGCGACTTATGGCAGTTACGATCCACCAGCATGGTGCTGCCTGACGGTGCGGCGTACATACCAACGATTTTATTCGACGTCGAGGTGCCATTGGTGACCATATAGCTCTGTTCGGCACCGAAGGTGCGCGCGACATACTCTTCAGCTTCAAGATGCGGGCCGGTGTGGTCGAGTAGCGATCCCAGTTCGGTGACGGAAATCGAGATATCCGCTTTCAGCGTATTGGCACCAAAGAAATCATAGAACAGGCTGCCCACCGGGCTTTTCTGGAACGCCGTTCCCGCCATATGCCCAGGCGTACAGAAGGTGTATTTACCCTCCTTCACATAGGTAAACAGCGCTTTGGTCAGGGGTGGCGTGATGGTGTCAATGTATTCATCGGTGTAGTGCCGTATGCGCTGGGCAATGTCATCAGCCGCATTCAGGGCATATTCAAAGAACCAGAGGGTCATGCGCATTTCGTTAATGCTGACATCCATCGTCGAGTGGGTGTTGATAAAGGCGTATAGCGGCAAATACTCATTTAACTGGTTGATATCACGACAGAGTTCGAGACTGTACTCGTCCCAGTCAAACACCACGCCACAGATGCGCGGGTTGTGTTCAATCAGCTTCAGCAGGTCGCTGGCATCGTGCGGATAGATGGTCTGAAAACCCTGGTTTTTTAACGTCGCGTCGAGTTCACGGATGGGTTCATCTTTATAGAATGCGTTATGCGGTCCCATGATCGCGATAATATTCAATGTGGCCTCCTGGTCGGTTTGCTCCAGTGTGTAAGCATAGTGGACGCAAAACAAAAAGGGCCAGACAATGTCTGGCCCTTTGGGTAACGAATGCTGAACAATCAGGCGTAGCCGTAGCTCATCAGACGTTGATAGCGGCGATCCAACAACTCTTCTTTGGTGAAGGTATCGAGATCGGCCAGATCGGCCAGCAGCTGAGCCTTCATTGACACACCAATCGCCAGTGGGTTGCGGTGCGCGCCGCCCAGGGGTTCCGGGATCACGGTATCAATCAGCTTCAGCTCTTTCAGGCGCGGTGCAATGATGCCCATCGCTTCTGCGGCCAGTGGCGCTTTGTCGGCGCTTTTCCACAGAATAGATGCACAGCCTTCCGGCGAAATCACCGAGTAGGTGCTGTACTGCAACATGTTCACTTTGTCACCGACACCAATGGCCAGTGCGCCACCGGAACCGCCCTCACCGATAACAGTACAGATAACCGGCACGGTCAGGCCAGACATCTCACGCAGGTTGCGTGCGATGGCTTCAGACTGACCGCGCTCTTCTGCGCCCACACCAGGATAGGCACCCGGGGTGTCGATAAAGGTGATGATCGGCATATTAAAACGCTCGGCCATCTCCATCAGGCGCAGCGCTTTACGGTAACCTTCCGGCGCAGGCATGCCGAAGTTACGACGAATTTTCTCTTTGGTTTCACGCCCTTTCTGATGACCAATGATCATCACCGGACGGCCGTCGAGACGCGCAGTACCACCAACGATAGCTTTATCATCGGCATAGGCGCGGTCGCCCGCCAGCTCGTCAAAGTCAGTGAACACATTGCGAACATAGTCCAGCGTATACGGGCGCAGCGGATGACGCGCAAGTTGTGCGATCTGCCATGCACCTAAATCTGAGAAGATTTTACGGGTCAGCTCAACGCTTTTATCGCGCAGACGCTGAATCTCTTCATCCAGATTAATATCCAGTTTTTCATCCTGACGGCCAACCGACTTGAGCGAATCAATTTTCGCTTCAAGCTCTGCGATTGGCTGTTCGAAATCCAGGTAATTAAGACTCATAATAATCCTGTTTTAGTCAAACTCCAGTTCCACCTGCTCCGATCCTATCAACGATCGCAGATCGTTCAGCAAACGATCGCTCGGCGACACGCGCCAGGTTGCACCGAAGCGCAACTTCGCCCGCGCATCCTCTCTCTGATAGTAGAGATGTACCGGAATTGTCCCCGAACGATGGGGTTCCAGGGATTGACGGAGACGGTTCAAAAGCTGGTCATCAATTTGCCTGTCCGTCAGCGAGATAGCAAGCCCACGTGCATATTTTTCACGTGCTTCATCAATGTCCATCATCTCGCGGGCCATCATTTTAAGCCCGCCGTTGAAGTCATCGAAGCTGACCTGCCCACTGACGATCAGGATACGGTCTTTCTCCAGCATATGCTGGAACTTATCTAACGCATCTGTAAATAACATCACTTCCAGACGACCAGAACGGTCATCCAGGGTGCAGATGCCAATACGGTTACCGCGTTTTGTTACCATGACGCGGGCCGCCACCACCAGACCGGCTGCGGTGATCATCTTACCACGCTCGGTCGGGTGCATGTCTTTCAGGCGCAGTCCACCGACGTAGCGCTCAATCTCTTTCAAATACTGGTTGATCGGGTGACCCGTTAAGTAAAGCCCTAACGTCTCTCTTTCGCCATCCAGTTGAATCTGTTCCGGCCATGGTGTGACGTCCGAATAGGACTTCTCTACCTGTTCCGGGGCTTCTGCCAGCACACCAAACATATCTGCCTGGCCGATGGCTTCGGCTTTGGCATGTTGGTCGGCTGCTTTCAATGCATCCGGTAAGGCGCTCATCAAGGCGGCGCGGTGCGGGCCTAAACGGTCAAACGCACCGGACATAATCAGTTTTTCCAGCACCCGCTTATTCAGCTTTTTGGTATCAGTGCGTGCGCAGAGGTCAAACAGCTCGCGGAAATATCCGCCCTCGTTACGTGCGTCAATGATGGCTTCGATCGGGCCTTCGCCCACCCCTTTGATCGCGCCAATGCCGTAAACAATCTCGCCGTTATCGTTAACGTGGAACTGGTACTGCCCGGAGTTAATATCCGGTGGCAAGACCTTCAGCCCCATGCGCCAGCACTCATCCACCAGGCCAACTACCTTTTCGGTGTTGTCCATATCGGCAGTCATCACGGCGGCCATAAACTCAGCCGGATAGTGTGCTTTCAGCCACAGCGTCTGATAAGAGACCAGCGCATAAGCGGCGGAGTGAGATTTGTTAAATCCGTACCCGGCGAATTTTTCCACCAGGTCGAAGATTTTAATCGCCAGCTCGCCATCAATACCGCGTGATTTCGCCCCATCTTCAAAGCCGCCGCGCTGCTTGGCCATCTCAACCGGGTTCTTTTTACCCATCGCACGACGCAGCATATCCGCGCCGCCTAAGCTGTATCCTGCCAGCACCTGGGCGATCTGCATCACCTGTTCCTGATAGAGGATAATGCCGTAGGTCGGCTCCAGCACGGGCTTCAGCGACTCATGCTGCCACTGAATATCCGGGTAAGAGATCGCCTCGCGCCCGTGTTTACGGTCAATGAAGTTATCCACCATGCCAGACTGCAGCGGGCCGGGACGGAACAAGGCGACCAGAGCGATCATATCCTCGAAGCAGTCAGGCTTCAGGCGTTTAATCAGGTCTTTCATGCCGCGTGATTCTAGCTGGAACACCGCCGTGGTTTCCGAGCGTTGCAGCATATCGAAACTTTTCTGATCTTCAAGCGGGATCGCCGCAATATCGATCGGATCTTTGCCTTCTTTCGCCCGGCGGGCGTTGATCATCGCCAGCGCCCAGTCGATGATCGTCAGCGTGCGCAGCCCCAGGAAGTCAAACTTCACCAGCCCGGCATATTCCACATCGTTCTTATCGAACTGGGTAACCGGATGGTGACCATTTTCGTCACAGTAGAGCGGTGCAAAATCGGTAATTTTGGTCGGCGCAATCACCACGCCCCCGGCATGCTTACCGGCGTTGCGCGTCACCCCTTCCAGAATGCGCGCCATGTCGATCAGTGCTTTAACCTCTTCATCTGCCTCATAGATTTCTGGCAGCTGCGGTTCTGCGGCAAAGGCTTTTTCCAGCGTCATACCGGGATCAGGTGGCACCAGTTTGGAGATGCGATCCACGAAACCGTAAGGATGCCCCAGCACACGGCCTACATCACGGATGACCGCTTTTGCCGCCATGGTACCAAAGGTGATGATCTGCGAAACCGCCTGGCGCCCGTACATCTCAGCCACGTGCTCAATCACCAGATCGCGTTTTTCCATGCAGAAATCGACGTCGAAGTCAGGCATCGACACACGTTCCGGGTTGAGGAAGCGTTCAAACAGCAGATCAAATTCGAGCGGGTCGAGGTCGGTAATTTTCAACGCATAGGCCACCAGTGAACCGGCACCCGAACCACGCCCCGGCCCCACCGGCACATCGTTATCCTTCGACCACTGGATAAACTCCATCACGATCAGGAAGTAACCGGGGAACCCCATCTGGTTGATAACGTTGAGTTCAATATCCAGGCGTTCATCATAGGCGGGACGGCGTTCGGCGCGCACCTGCTCATCTGGGAACAGAAACGCCAGGCGATCTTCCAGCCCTTCTTTCGATTTTACGACCAGGAAATCTTCCGTTGTCATGTCACCCGTCGGGAACTGCGGCAGGAAGTACTCACCCAGACGAATAGTGACGTTACAACGACGGGCAATTTCTACGCTGTTTTCCAGCGCTTCCGGGATGTCCGAGAACAGCTCGCACATCTCCTCACTGCTACGCATATACTGCTGTGGGCTGTAGTTGCGAGGACGTTTTGGATCGTCGAGGGTAAAACCATCGTGGATGGCGACGCGGATTTCATGTGCATCGAATTCTGATTCCGTCAGGAAACAGACTTCGTTGGTGGCGACGACCGGGATCGCGTTCTCCATCGCCAGCGCAACGGCAGCATGCAGGTAAGTCTCTTCGTCCGGGCGGCCAGTTCGGATCAGTTCAAGATAGTAGCGATCGGGAAAATGGTGCTGATAAAACGCCAGACACTCTGCGACCTGCGCAGTGTTGCCGCGCAACAGCATTTTGCCGACATCGCCACGTCGTCCGCCTGACAATAAAATAATCCCCTGCTGATGCTCAACCAGCCAGTCCCGATCAATCGTCGGGCCCGCCGGACCGTAGCCACGTTGGTAGGCTCGGGAAATCAACAAAGTGAGGTTTTGATAACCATCGTTATCGGCGGCCAGCACGGTGATTTGGGACAGCTCATCACCCATGGCTTCACTACTGACGTTGAAATCTGCGCCAATAATCGGCTTCATGCCTTGACCGTGTGCCGTGCCGTAAAACTTTACCAACCCACACAGGTTGGTGAAATCCGTGATTGCGATGGCCGGCATGCCCATTTTTGCCGCGTTTTTCACCAGCGGGCCAGTTTTGGCTAGCCCATCGATCATGGAGTAGTCGCTGTGGACGCGTAAATGAATAAAACGAGGTTCGGCCATCGGTGATCCTGTTAAAACAGAGGAAGAAGATTAACTATCCTGCAAACGTGAAACGGCAGCGCTGCCACCGTAACCGTTATATCGGTTAACGCGTACGCGCAACCGTAGCGGCAACATCGGCATCCATTA
This sequence comes from Erwinia sp. MYb375, assembly GCF_037479175.1. Taxonomy (NCBI): domain Bacteria; kingdom Pseudomonadati; phylum Pseudomonadota; class Gammaproteobacteria; order Enterobacterales; family Erwiniaceae; genus Erwinia; species Erwinia sp. MYb375. The sequence continues at coordinate 20,385 of NZ_JBBGZS010000012.1, forward strand.
AGACATTGCGTACCGGCGCGAAACTGCGCCGATGCTGCGATGTGGCGCCAAACTGAATCAGTTTTTCCATATGCAATGCGGTCGGGTAACCTTTGTGCTGGGCAAAACCATATTCAGGATAGAGCCGATCCAGCTCAGCCATTTCGCGGTCGCGTGTCACCTTAGCAATAATTGAAGCGGCGCTGATTTCTTTCACCAGGCTATCACCTTTAACCACTGCCTGACTAGGCATGGCCAGCGCCGGGCAACGGTTACCGTCAATCAGTACAAAATCGGGCGTCAGGTGCAAGCCGGCCACCGCACGCTGCATCGCCAGCATGGTGGCATGCAGAATATTCAGCTGGTCAATCTCTTCCGGTTCTGCCCGGCCCAGACTCCAGCTGAGTGCCTTCTCTTTGATCTCATCGTACAACGCCAGACGGCGTTTTTCCGACAGTTTTTTCGAGTCGGCAAGACCGACAATAGGCCGCGCCGGATCAAGGATCACAGCAGCCGTCACCACGGCACCGACCAGCGGGCCACGGCCGACTTCATCAACGCCCGCAATCAGCGTGGCACTGGGATAGATAAATTCACTCATGGGCATAGCTCCAGTACGGCCGCCGCCGCCTGCTCATCAGCATTCCAGCGGATTTGATGATGAAGTTCAGCAAAGGTCGCCAGCAGCTTATCGCGGGTTTCACCTTGTGCCAGCAGCGGTTCTAATGCTGCGGCCAGCCGATCGGGCTGGCATTCATCCTGAAGCAACTCTTTCACCAGCTCACGGCCCGCCAACAGGTTGGGCAGTGAGACGTAATCCGTTTTTACCAGGCGTTTTGCCAGCCAGAAAGTGAAAGGCTTCATACGATACCCCACCACCATCGGACATTTCGCCAGCATACACTCCAGCGCGGCCGTACCGGACGCCAGCAGTGCGGCATCACTGGCAACCATCGCCTGGCGCCCTTTACCGTCCAGCAGATGCATGGTCAGGTCAGGTGCAACCTCGGCTTTGATTTTCTCAAACTGCTCGCGACGGCGCGGATTAACCAGCGGCACCACAATTTCCAGCGCCGGGTATTTTGCCCGAAGCAGCATCGCTGTTCGCAGAAAATCGCCACTGAGCATCTCGACTTCAGCCCCACGACTGCCAGGAAGCAGTGCCAGACACAGTGCGTCCGGGGCAATGCCCAGCTCGCGGCGTGCTGCGTGTTTATTCGGTTCGATTGGCATCGCATCAGCCATGGTATGGCCAATAAAGCGACACGGCACATTAAAGCGGTCGTAGAAGGCTTTTTCAAACGGCAGGAATGCCAGCACCAGGTCAGTGGAGCGACCAATCTTAAACACCCGTTTCTGACGCCATGCCCAAACGGATGGACTGACGTAGTGAATAGTCCGGATGCCCTGCTGTTTCAGGCGCCCTTCCAGGGTGATATTGAAATCTGGCGCATCAATGCCGACAAAAACGTCAGGCTTTAGCGCAGTAAAACGGCGGGTAAGATCGCGGCGGATATGTAACAGACGACGCAGGCGGCCAAGCACTTCAACAATGCCCATCACCGCCAGCTCTTCCATTTCATACCAGGCTTCGCAGCCTTCAGCCTGCATCAGCGGGCCAGCCACCCCAACAAAACGGGCGTCAGGATGCTTTTCTTTCAGCGCACGAATGAGACCGGCACCAATAATATCGCCGGAGGTTTCTCCGGCGACCAGGGCAATCGTTAAGGGATGCTTTGGCATGAGTTAACGAATCAAACCCCTTGTAGAGCGGGCAAAGAAGTCATAGAACGGCTGAACTTCAGGATGCGCTTTCGCGATATCCTCAATTTCAGGTTTCACTTCGTCCAGTGTTTTGCCGCTGCGGTACAACAGCTTGTAGGCTGCAGTAATCGCGTGCAACGCATCTTTGCTGAAACCGCGGCGCTTCAGGCCCACCAGGTTAATACCAAATGGCGTCGCATGGTTACCCTGCGCAATCACATAAGGTGGCACATCCTGGGCAACGCCAGAACATCCCCCCACCATCACATGAGCACCGATAATGCAGAACTGATGCACTGCCGTCATACCGCCAATGATGGCATGATCATCGACGGTTACATGGCCTGCCAGCGTTGCGTTATTCGCCAGAATACAATGGTTCCCGACGACACAATCATGCGCCACATGGGCATTAACCATCAGCAGGTTGTCATCACCGACTTTGGTCAGGCCACCGGACTGCGCAGTACCACGATGGATAGTCACGCTTTCACGAACGCGGTTACGGTCGCCAATCTCAACCCGTGTAGGTTCACCGGCGTATTTCAGATCCTGATTTGCTTCACCAATCGAAGCAAACTGGTAGAAGGTGTTGTCTTTACCAATGACGGTATGACCATTGACCACTACGTGCGACTTCAGAACCGTGCCTTCGCCGATCGAAACGTTCGCACCAACAATGCAAAACGGGCCAATCTGGACACCAGCGCCAATAATGGCACCGTCTTCAACGATCGAGCTGGGGTGAATTACGGCGGTGCTATCAATCACGAATTAAGCCTCCCGGCTGCGGGCACACATCATCGTTGCTTCGCAGACAATTTTACCGTCTACAGTGGCCACACCTTTAAAGCGTGTCACACCACGGCGGGTTTTTTCGAAAGTGACTTCCATGATCATTTGATCGCCAGGTACCACAGGGCGCTTGAAACGCGCATCGTCGATACCGGCAAAGTAGTACAGCTCGCCCGGCTCAAGTTTCCCTACGCTTTTAAACGCCAGAATACCCGTTGCCTGTGCCATTGCTTCCAGAATCAGCACACCGGGGAAAATCGGTTTACCAGGGAAATGGCCCTGGAAAAACGGTTCGTTGACCGAGACGTTTTTTACTGCACGCAAAAACTTGTGTTCTTCGAACTCAAGGACGCGATCAACCAGCAAAAACGGATAACGGTGCGGTAAAAGTTCAATAATCTCTTCAATCTTCAGAGTATGAGTTTCAGTAGTCAAAATACTCTTCCTGTCCTAAAAATTCTGATGGCATCAATGACACGGCCCGCAACGATCATCCCATCGTCTGCAGGCCGCAAATTTTTCTGTACGCTAACGCTTTCGCATATTGTATTTATGAAAGCCGGGCAGCGTGATGTTGACGCGCTTAGTCTTTGCCGACCTTGCGTTCGATGGCTTTTAAGCGTTTGCTTATTTCATCGATGTTCATCACCAGAGCTGCAGTTTTGCGCCAGGATTTGTTGGGCTGTAGCGGAATCCCGGAGGAGTATACTCCAGGTTCAGTGATTGGCCTCATCACCATTCCCATCCCTGTGACGGTAACTTTGTCACAAATTTCCATATGACCATTAATCACGCTGGCACCGCCAATCATGCAATAGCGGCCAATTTTCAGGCTGCCAGCCATAATTACGCCACCGGCCACTGCGGTGTTGTCGCCAATCACCACATTGTGAGCAATCTGGCACTGGTTATCTATGATAACACCATTCCCTATTTGGGTGTTATCGAGAGCACCGCGATCGATGGTGGTACAAGCACCAATTTCTACACGATCGCCAATGATCACCGTGCCAAGCTGGGGAATTTTCACCCAATTGCCACGATCGTTAGCATAACCGAAGCCATCAGAACCGATCACTGTGCCAGACTGAATCAGGCATTCGCAACCAATCTCAACTTCATGGTAGACAGAAACGTTGGCCCACAAGCGGCTACCGGCACCAATACGTGCTTTTTTACCCACAAAGCAACCCGGGCCGATAACAACATTATCGCCAAGGACAACGTCAGATTCGATCACCGCATTCGCGCCAATCGAGACATTATTGCCAAGCTGTGCGCTCGCATCAATCACGGCGCTGGGGGCGATATTTTTGGCAGGTTGCGGCGTAGTATCCAGCAACTGTGCCATACGGGCGTAGGTCAGATACGGGTTTTTAACCACCAGCGCAGCGCCAGGGAAAAATTCCAGATCCGCTTCAGTGAGCACCACGGCTGAAGCCTGACAGGCTGCGAGCTGCTCGCGGTAACGGCTGTTTGAAAGAAACGTGATCTGACCGGTTTGGGCGGATTGCATAGAAGCAATACCGGAGATGGCGATATCGCCATCTCCGTGCAATTCTGCATCCAACTGCTGGGCTAAATCAGCCAGTCGAATTGAATACATGAATTATTTAACCTGTTTCAGAACATCAGCAGTGATGTCTTTAGATTTAGCAGCGTAAGCAACCGCATTTTGATCGATTACAACATCGTAACCTTCGCTATCAGCCACTTTCTGAACGGCGTCCTGAATACGGCTCAGGATCTTGTTACGTTCTTCCATCTGACGACGACGGTTGTCCTGCTCAAAAGCCTGCGCTTTCGATGAGAACGCTTCACGCTGCGCCATCACGTCTTTTTCCATGCGGCTGCGCTCGGCTGCTTTCATGGTAGAACCGTCACGCTGCAGACGCTGCATTTTAGTTTGCAGATCACGTTCCATACCCTGCAACTCAGTTGCACGGCCTTTGAATTCGTTCTCCAATTGTTTCGCAACGGTCGCACGCGCTGGTAACTGTTGGAAAATGCTGGAAACGTTCACCACTGCAATTTTATCAGCAGCCTGAGCACCGGCGGAAACCGCCAGAGCAATACCCAGACCTGCGGCACACAACAACTTTTTCACTATAAAACTCCTCACCATCAACGTTTGTGTCACGGACACATGTGTTGCGCTTACCCGCTCTTCTTTCAAACAGAGTAAGCGCGATACTCTCTTGCAGTGCTTCCGTGCAAATCCGAATTACCAGGTTTTACCAATGTTAAATTGGAACTGTTCGGCCTTATCTCCATCATACTTTTTGAACGGCTGGGCGTAAGAGAACACCAGCGGGCCCAGAGGGGACATCCATTGCAATGCCAGACCGGCTGACATACGGATGTTGCTTGGATCGCTGTAGTCCGGGATACCTGCTGCACGGGTGGCGGCAGTGTTTTCCCATTTGGTGTCCCACACAGTACCAGCGTCCACAAACAGGGACGTACGTACAGAGTTCGCGTACTTCTCACTCAGGAACGGTGTCGGGGTGATCAGCTCTGCGCTGGCAACCGCCATGGCGTTACCACCGATAGCATCATCGGAGTTACACACCTTATTCACATCGGTACCTGAACAGTCAGAAGAACCGTTATTCAGGTAAGCCGCTTTCGGACCAATGTTATTGGAACGGAAGCCACGAACGGTGCTGGAACCACCGGCATAGAAGTTCTCATAGAACGGCATTTCTTTACCGCTCAGGCCATCCCCGTAACCCACACGACCACGACCTAACAGAACCCAGGTACGATCCTGGTTCAGTGGCAGATACTGTTGCGTATCCAGCGTCGCTTTGTAGAAGGCATTATCGGAACCTGGGATGGTCACTTTACCGTTCAGGTTGGTACGGTTACCCGCCGTTGGGAAGAACCCACGGTCAAGGGTGTTATACGTCCAGCCATAGTTAAAGGTGAAGTCATCTGCGGAGTAGTCTTCATCACCAGACAGCGTTGGATTCTGCCCCACAGAACGCAGGTAGCGCCACATGGCAACCTGAGGCTGCATATTAGAAAGGCTGTTATGAACATAGCCCAGGCCAACACGCAAACTGTTGTTCTCATTGATCGGGAAGCCCAGCGTTCCATCCACACCATAACTTTTGTTGGTGTAGTCAGACAGGTCAGCATCGTCCGCTTTAAAGTCATTATAGAAGACGCGACCACCCAGGCTGACACCATCAACCGTGAAGTACGGGTCAGTCAGTGAGAATTCAGCATAGGTTTGGTAATCGTTCTTGGTTCCGCTGATGCCAACGGTATTACCCGTACCCAGCCAGTTATCCTGGGTGACGCCGACCTGGAAGCTCACGCCACTCTCGGTGCCGTAACCCACGCCGAAGTTCAATGTACCGGTGTTGCGTTCTTTCACCTTGTACACAACGTCAACCTGGTCAGGCGAGCCTGGCACACGCTGAGTGTCAGTATCGACGGTTTCGAAGTAACCCAGACGGTTCAGACGCTCTTTACCCTGCTCGACCAGGTCGCTGCCCAACCAGGCACCTTCCATCTGGCGCATTTCGCGGCGCAGAACAGAATCTTTAGAGGTGTCATTACCTTCGAAACGGACTTTGCGCACATAGAAACGGTTGCCCGCATCCACATTGATACGCAACTTCACGGTTTTGTTAGCATCATCAATTTCTGGCTGTGTCTGCACACGCGGATAAGCGTAGCCATAACGACCCAGCAGTTTCTTAATGTCGTCTTCGATGCGCGTCACTTTGGAACCGTTATACAGTTCACCTGGGGTGACTTTACTCAGCGTTTCGATCTCTGCTGAGTGTCCCGCCAGATTCCCCGTCACCGACACACCAGAAAGCTTGTACTGCTCGCCTTCATTAATGTTAACGGTAATGTAGATACCTTTTTTATCTGGCGTCAGACTGACCTGCGTGGAGTCGATATTAAATCGTGCGTAACCGCGATCCAGATAGAAGCTGCGCAGGGTCTCAAGGTCGCCTGCCAGTTTCTGTTTCTGGTATTTACGATCGCCGACGACGTTCCACCATGGCACCTCATCACGCAATTGGAAGCGCGAGATCAGTTCATCTGAACTGTACGCTTTGTTACCCACGATGTTGATCTGTTGGATCTGAGCAGAAACACCTTCAGTAAACACCAGCTTCAGGTCAACACGGTTACGTGGCAGTGGCGTAACCACTGCTTTCACGCTGGCACTGTATTTACCGACGCTGTAATAGAAGTCTTCCAGGCCTTTCTCAATCGAGGAGATCGTGGTGCGATCCAGAGCTTCACCCACGCGCACGCCGGATGCTTCAAGGTTCTGCTTGAGCATGTCCTCTTTCACCGCTTTGTTACCGGAGAAAGTGATACTGGCAATGGTCGGACGCTCTTTCACCTGGACGATCAGCGTATTGCCGTCGCGCAGGACCTGAACATCTTCAAAATTCCCGGTGGCAAACAGTGCACGAATGGTGTTACTGAGATCTTCATCGGAGACAGTATCTCCAACGCGGACTGGCATACTGAGCAATGCCGCACCGACGGCGACTCGCTGCAGGCCTTCAAAGTGAATGTCATTCACCACGAATCCGTCTGCACCGTATACGGTAGCGCTGCTAAGCAGCAGCGACGCTATGAGCAACTTTTTCATCGCCATCGTTTTTCTGCAATCTTCCTAACTAGTTCTCACAGACAACTTACCGATTGGTAAACTATAGCCTTGAGAAGTCATTGAATAGCGCAAGCCCCATTAACAGCACCAGCACAATCGAGCCGATACGATAACTGAAGTCCTGAACTCGCTCGGACACCGGCCCTCCCTTGATCTTTTCGATCAGCAGGAACAGCAAATGGCCACCATCTAACACTGGCAATGGGAACAGATTGATAATTCCAAGGTTCACGCTTATCAGAGCGAGGAACATCAGGTAGTAAATCAAACCGTATTCCGCTGACATCCCAGCACCCTGCGCGATCGAAATCGGCCCGCTGAGATTGTTCAACTTCACATCACCAACAATCAGTTTGCCCAGCATGCTGACCGTAAGCTTCATCAGTTGCCAGGTTTTCGCGCTGGCCTCACCAATTGCGGCAAACGGGCCATACTGGCGCACCGTTCTGTACTCTTCAGGCAGAGGAATAATGCGCGGTATTACTCCGGCGAATCCTTCTGCCTTGTTATGAGGATTAACGTCCGGCGTCAGTGTCAAACTGACCGTACTGCCCTGACGCTCCACCTCAATGGCTATATCTTTACCTGGATTATCGCGTACTGTGGCAACAAAATTTTGCCACTGGTCCAAAGGCTGACCATCGACTTTAACGATCCTGTCGCCAGCTTGCAAACCCGCTCGACTTGCAGCGGAGTCCTTTTGCACCTGTGCCAACACCGATTCGATCTGTGGTCCACGCGGCTGTATCCCCAATGACGTCACGGGATCCTGCTTGTCTGGCTCAAACTGCCAATCATGCAGATTCACTGTCTTATCACTGGTTTTTTCACTGCCGAATGGCGCAAGGGTTAACGTGGTGCTTTCATCACCAATCTTCGCAACCAGTGCCATACGCACAGCATCCCAATCAGGCGTTTCGATACCGTCAACGGCTTTAAGTTCCGTACCTGGGGTAATTTGCGCTTCAGCAGCGGGCGATCCGCTCACTATTTCACCAATAACCGGGCGTACACCCGGAACGCCGATGATAAACACCAGCCAATAGGCGAAGATGGCAAAGATGAAATTAGCGATGGGGCCGGCACTAATGATGGCGGCACGCTGCAGGACCGTTTTATTATTGAAGGATTGATGGCGGAGTTCTGGCGGGACGCTTTCCACACGCTCATCGAGCATCTTGACGTAGCCGCCCAGCGGGATCAACGCGATAACGTACTCAGTGCCTTGCTTGTCACGACGTCGCCACAACGCTTTGCCGAAGCCAATGGAGAAGCGCTCAACTTTCACGCCGCAACGGCGGGCTACCCAGAAATGGCCGAATTCATGCACGGTGATTAATATCCCCAGTGCAACAATAAAGGCAGCAAAACTCCAGAGTACGCTCAACATAATGTTTCCCTACAGCGTCCCAAAGACCAGCAGCAACAGGCAGGCAAACACCGGTACAGCTGCCGTGAGGCTGTCAATGCGATCAAGAATACCGCCATGACCTGGAATAAGACTGCCGCTGTCTTTAATGCCCGCTTCGCGTTTAAACATGCTCTCGGTTAAATCACCCAGGACCGATGCAAGCGCGGCAGTAATCGAACAAATCAGCAATGTCGACAATGGCACCTGAAGCGGAGCGAACACGCTAAACAGCCATGAGAGTAAAGCTGATGTCACCAGTCCGCCGAAGAAGCCTTCCCACGTTTTTCCCGGTGAGACCTTCGGTGCCAGCTTGTGTTTACCGAATAACTTGCCAAACATATAGGCGCCGGAGTCAGCTCCCCATACGAGGAACATCACATAAAGCAACCACCATGCGCCCGCATAATGGTCAGCTTCATAGTGATACTGACGCAGCGCCAGCATTCCCCAGAAGAACGGGACAATGGTGAGCAACCCAAACACCAGACGTAATGGGCGGGAATGACGCCAAAATGCGGCAGAACCGGGATAGGACAAGACTAAAAGCAGCGCCACAATCCACCAGCCAAGTGACACCCACAAGGCGCCACTAATCTGCGGCAGATGCACGGAGTGCTGATAAGCAGGCAGCGTAAACAGCATAAAGGCCAGTAGCAGTCCACACAGCAGTGCAAGCCAGATGCGCTGTGAGCGGGCAGCAAAGCCCGCAAACTGGCCCCACTCCCACGCGGCCAGCATGCAGATCGCTAAAATTGTGATGGCAAACCCTAGCGGCGGCAGCATAAACAGCGCTGCGATGACGATAGGTATTAATATAAACGCGGTAATCAGGCGAGACTTTAACAAAGATTACCCCCAGTGCGCTTATGCGCCGCCGGGTGTTGCGCCGCCAAACCGACGCTCTCGTTGTGCAAACGCATTCAGTGCACCTTCAAAAACTTGTTCATCAAAATCAGGCCAAAGAGTATCGGTAAACCAAAACTCTGCATAGGCGACTTGCCACAGCAGGAAGTTACTAATCCGATGCTCTCCCCCGGTCCTTATTACCAGATCCACAGGTGCCAGTTCATTCAGGCAGAGATACGGGTGCAGGGTCTCTTCTTCGATCTGATCCGGGCGAAGAAGTCCTTCCTGTACCTGTTCTGCTATTTTTCTGACTCCGTGGATAATATCCCAACGTCCGCCATAATTCGCGGCAATGTTGAGTGTTAGTCCATTATTTTGTTGAGTAAGTTCTTCAGCACGGCGAATACGCTCTTGCAAACGCGTGTTGAACCGACTGATATCACCGATAATTTTCAACCGGACATTATGTTTGTGCAAGCTTTTTACTTCGCTGTCGAGTGCCCACACGAACAACTCCATCAGCGCCAGAACTTCCTGCTGAGGACGATTCCAGTTTTCACTACTGAAGGCATAAAGTGTCAGCGCATCCAATTTATTGCTCACCGCAAAACTCACGGCGCGGCGCACGGATTTCACTCCCGCTTTATGACCAGAAATACGCAGCTTGCCCTGGTTTTTAGCCCAGCGACCATTGCCATCCATAATGATGGCCACATGACGGGGGCCTGCCCCCTGCTGGTCATCGGTTTGTAATTGATTTTCGGACGACATAATGCGTAATTATTTCCTTATTCAGAAATATACCCTTCATATTCTAAGCTGCCACTGCGCTGACTGCCGACATTCACGCCTGCCACTTACTGCTGTAAGCGTACAGAAAGCAATGCCTTGCCGCCTTGCTGAAGCACCAATGATTTGGGTATGCAATGGCTTCTGAAAGATCTCACCCGCCCGGCGTAAAAAGACCGTAATTGCACGAACTTATCCGCTTAATCACGCCCAGGCACCGGAACGGTGGGGCAAGACTATACCACCTCCGCCCAGCGCTCACAAATAGCGGCGCGTTAAATCGCGCTGGCCCTTCCTGCAGAAAAACGTGGCAGTAAAGCACTCGCCACCGCACGGGCTTCCCGGTCAATGGCAATCACCGCTTCAACGCTTGAAGGTTCCTGGCAGGACAATGTCTCCAGCACCGCAACATTCAATGCAGCAATATCGGTAAAGCGGATTTCAGACGCAAGAAAAGCAGCAACCGCAATTTCATTCGCTGCATTCAGCGTGGTGGTCGCAGCCTGCCCGGTAATACTGGCATCAATAGCCAGTTTCAGGCAGGGATAGCGTGCATAATCAGGCTCAGAGAAGGTCAATGCCGACATACGTGTGAAATCAAGTGGTTGGGCACCTGAAGTCACGCGCTGCGGCCAGGCCATCGCGTGAGCAATGGGCGTACGCATATCCGGAGAACCAAGCTGAGCAATCACACTGCCATCACGGTAACGTACCATCGAATGAATAACGGATTGCGGATGCAGAATCACTTCCATCTGCGCGTCGGTCGCATTAAACAGCCAGCGGGCTTCGATATATTCCAGGCCTTTGTTCATCATAGTGGCCGAATCGACAGAGATTTTTCGCCCCATCGACCAGTTCGGATGCGCACACGCCTGATCCGGCGTCATATGGCGTAATTCTGCCAACGGCGTCTCACGAAACGGGCCACCAGACCCCGTGAGGATAATGCTGTCAATGCCATTATCTTCTAAAGAAGCGTACCCTAACTGCTGCTGGAGGGAAGCAGGCAAACTCTGAAAAATGGCGTTGTGCTCACTATCAATGGGCAACAGCTGCGCTTTTGAGGCACTTACTGCCTCCAGGAATAAGCGGCCGCAGGTCACGAGCGACTCTTTATTTGCCAGTAGCACCTGTTTTCCAGCACGAATTGCAGCCAGGGTAGGCAATAATCCTGCCGCACCAACAATGGCGGCCATTACCTGATCCACACCCTCCAACGCGGCCAGATCGCAGGCAGCCTGCTCCCCGCTTACTACTTCAGTGGCAACATTCAGATCTTTCAGACGAAGACGCAGTGCTTCAGCCGCTTTGCTATCTGACATTGCGGCGTAATCCGGGCGAAATGTCAGGCATTGTTCAGCCATCAGTTCCACATTGCGCCCGGCAACCAGTGCCTTCACGGCAAACAAGTGAGGGTTAGCACGCACCACGGCCAGCGTGCTGGTCCCGATAGAGCCGGTCGAACCGAGGATCGTCAAGTGTTTCATGAGGCTGCTCTGTGTAATGACCCGGCGCAGGCAGCCATCAGGGGAAGGGAGACACGCCTGCCGGGGAAGTTAACAAATGCAAAACGCCGCCAGACCGACCCTTCGTATGAACGGCAATCTGTACGGCGTTTCATTGGGTGATGACGAACTCAGAAGTCCATCAGCTCCGCTTCTTTTTCGGCCAGCGCAGCATCAATTTTCTTGATAAATACGTCAGTCATTTTCTGTACGTCTTCCTGTGAACGACGATCATCATCTTCACTGATCTCTTTGTCTTTCAGCAGTGCTTTCACTTTGTCATTCGCATCACGACGTACGTTACGCACAGACCCACGACCCTGCTCAGCTTCGCCGCGCACGATTTTGATCAGGTCTTTACGACGCTCTTCGGTCAGTGCTGGCAATGGAACACGAATATCTGTGCCGGCCGACATTGGGTTCAGACCCAGGTCAGACGCCATGATCGCTTTTTCAACGGCAGCGCTGATAGAGCGATCGAAGACGTTGACTTTCAGCGTACGAGAATCTTCTACCGTGACACTGGCCAACTGACGCAGCGGGGTTGAAGAACCGTAATAATCGACCATGATACCGTCGAGAATACTCGGCGATGCACGGCCGGTACGGATTTTGCTGATATGGTTTTTGAATGCCTCGACGCATTTATCCATGCGCGTTTCTGCATCTTTCTTGATGTCGTTAATCACGTGGGAACCCTTGGATTCTGTTTGATCCACCAGCCTCTGGCATAGCCAGAAGCCGTTCAAATACATTTAAAGATAATCCTGACATGCAGAATATACCTTATTTTAACCCTTTTAACTGCAGACTGATATTAATGCGTAATCAGTGTGCCTTCTTTTTCACCCATCACTACGCGACGCAGTGCGCCCGGCTTGTTCATATTGAACACGCGGATTGGCAGTGAATGGTCACGCGCCAGGGTAAAGGCGGCCAGATCCATCACTTTCAGTTCTTTATCCAGCACTTCAGTATAGGTCAATTGATCGTGCAGGACTGCATCAGGATTTTTCACCGGGTCAGAGGAGTACACGCCATCCACTTTAGTGGCCTTCAGCACCACATCGGCTTCGATTTCGATGCCACGCAGGCAGGCTGCGGAGTCTGTGGTAAAGAACGGGTTACCGGTACCGGCGGAGAAAATCACCACGCGGTTATTGCGCAGCAGGCTGATGGCTTCTGCCCAGCTGTAGTTGTCACACACACCGTTCAGCGGAATAGCCGACATCAGGCGGGCGTTAACATAGGCACGGTGCAACGCATCGCGCATCGCCAGGCCATTCATCACAGTTGCCAGCATACCCATATGGTCGCCAACAACACGATTCATACCTGCCTGAGCCAGACCAGCACCGCGGAACAGATTACCACCACCGATAACCACACCTACCTGAATGCCCAGCTCTACCAGTTCTTTCACTTCCTGAGCCATACGATCCAGCACGCTGGCATCGATACCGAAGCCTTCAGCACCTTGCAGAGCTTCGCCACTCAGTTTTAGCAGGATACGTTGATATACGGGTTTTGCATTGGTCGCCATGGTTTTTTTCCTGGAAGATATCGTCGAAAAGGGGTGTTAACTGTGTGCGGTATCATCCTAAAAGCATCAGAGAAATACTATTGGGATGAGACTGAAAATGCGCTGCCAAAAGCAGGCAAAAAAGAACCGCCATTTGGCGGTTCTTTTCGGATCATTAAGACTGCTTGGACATCGCAGCAACTTCTGCTGCAAAATCTGTCTCAGCTTTCTCAATGCCTTCGCCCACTTCAAAGCGGATGAAGTTGGTCACGTCTGCGTTTTTCTCTTTCAACAACTGGCCCACAGTTTTGCTTGGGTCAATGACGAAAGGCTGGCCGGTCAGAGAAACTTCGCCGGTGAATTTCTTCATACGGCCTTCAACCATTTTCTCTGCGATTTCTTTTGGCTTGCCAGACTGCATGGCGATGTCCAGCTGAACCTGGTACTCTTTCTCTACCACTTCAGCAGACACATCTTCAGGCTTAACGAATTCTGGTTTGCTTGCTGCAACATGCATTGCCAGCTGCTTAACCAGCTCTTCGTCAGCGCTTTTAGCCGCGATCAGAACGCCGATGCGAGCACCGTGCAGGTAGCTACCCAGCACTTCGCCTTCCAGAGTAGATACGCGACGAATGTTGATGTTTTCACCGATTTTAGCAACCAGTGCAACGCGCTCTTCTTCGAACTGTGCTTTCAGCACTTCAACATCAGTGATTTTGCCTGTAACAGCAGCATCCAGCACTTTGTCAGCGAAAGCCTGGAAACCAGAGTCTTTAGCAACGAAGTCAGTCTGGCAGTTAACTTCCAGAATCACTGCGTAGTTGCCGTCGATCTTAGTTTTGATCACGCCGTCAGCAGCAACGTTACCTGCTTTCTTAGCGGCTTTGATCGCGCCAGATTTACGCATGTTCTCGATCGCCAGCTCGATGTCGCCGTTGGCTTCGGTCAGTGCTTTTTTACAGTCCATCATGCCAGCGCCAGTGCGCTCGCGCAGTTCTTTTACCAGAGCAGCGGTAATATCAGCCATTCTCTAATCCTCGGTTAGCTTGCATCTGCCAGCTCGCCTTGCGGCGTTCGCTTGAGATGCCTGGTCTCGGGAGAAACATTCTGCCCCGCCGAATTTTCCTTCATCTTTCCAGCCGCAGATGCGTTGGCTGTCTTCGGTCCCTCCAGTCACTTACTGATGTAAGCTCCCGGACAGCCCTCAGTTGCCACCTTCCTGCAACGTGAAATCTATCGGATAAATATGACAAACGGCGAAGCGAAGTCGAAAAAATAAAGGGGCCAATTAAGGCCCCTTCCTTACAGATTCACATCTGATGTACAAGGGCTCTCTAAAGAGCAAGCCTTATTACTCAGCTTCAGCGAAGGTTTCTTCAGCTTGCTGAGCCAGGTCCTGAGAGCGACCTTCACGTACAGTGGTAGCCACTGCAGTCAGGTACAGGCTAACAGCACGGATTGCATCGTCATTACCAGGGATAATGAAGTCAACACCGTCTGGATCAGAGTTGGTATCAACGATAGCAAATACTGGGATACCCAGGTTGTTTGCTTCTTTGATAGCGATGTGTTCGTGATCTGCATCAACAACAAACAGTGCGTCTGGCAGGCCGCCCATATCTTTGATACCGCCCAGGCTGTTTTCCAGCTTGGCCAGTTCGCGATCGCGCATCAACGCTTCTTTCTTGGTCAGTTTGTCGAAAGTGCCGTCCTGAGACTGAATTTCCAGATCTTTCAGACGTTTGATTGACTGACGAACAGTTTTCCAGTTAGTCAGCATACCACCCAACCAGCGGTGATTAACGAAGAACTGGTCGCAGCTCAGAGCGTGCTCTTTTACCGCTTCGCTTGCCGCGCGCTTAGTACCAACGAACAGGATCTTACCTTTACGGGAAGAGATCTTGGTCAACTCAGCCAGAGCTTCGTTGAACATTGGTACAGTTTTCTCAAGGTTGATGATGTGAACTTTGTTACGAGCGCCGAAGATGAATGGCTTCATTTTCGGGTTCCAGTAACGGGTCTGGTGACCGAAGTGTACACCGGCCTTGAGCATGTCGCGCATGGAAACAGTTGCCATGATTACCTCTATAGATATAGTTTGGGGTTAAGCCTCCACGTATCCCATACAACCGACCCATCAGCTCTTTCGAACCAGCAAGGCACCCCGGCGTAGGTGTCGATACGTGTGTGTTATTTACACATAGTGAGATGTATGCGTTTCTCGCATCGCAGTGAGAATCACCGAACAGAGAATCGTCGGCGCGCTTTATACCATAAATGAGGTATTGAAGCCAACTGGTAGTTGCCTTATTCACCGAAATTGGCCCACTCACGCCTGCACAGCAGCAGTTTACGCTACAAACTACAATTGGCAGCGTCCGGGGGGACTGCTACCATTGCAGCACTTTCTTTATTATTGTCGAAAATGACGACAAATGCGGACCTGATGAATGGCTATTTCAATTAAAACCCCGGAAGAAATCCAAAAAATGCGCGTGGCTGGCCGCCTGGCCGCCGAAGTTCTTGAAATGATTGAAGCGCACGTGAAACCGGGCGTCAGCACCGGTGAACTTGATCGCCTGTGTAACGATCATATCGTGAACAAGCAGCATGCGGTTTCCGCCAGCCTGGGCTACCACGGTTTCCCTAAGTCTGTATGCATCTCTGTGAATGAAGTGGTGTGCCACGGTATTCCCAGCGACGAGAAAATCCTCAAAGATGGCGATATCGTCAATATCGATGTCACCGTCATTAAAGATGAATATCACGGTGATACCTCCACCATGTTTATCGTCGGTAAACCGACCATTCAGGGTGAGCGTCTGTGCCGTGTGACTCAGGAAAGCCTGTATCTGGCTCTGCGCATGATCAAACCCGGCATTCGCCTGCGTACCCTGGGCCGCGAAATCCAGAAATTTGTTGAAGCACAGGATTTTTCTGTCGTGCGTGAATATTGTGGTCACGGTATCGGTAAGGGCTTCCACGAAGAGCCACAGGTATTGCACTACGATGCCGATGACGGCGGTGTCGTCTTGCAGGCCGGTATGGCCTTCACCGTTGAGCCAATGGTCAACGCCGGTGATTACCGCATTCGCGTCATGAAAGATGGCTGGACGGTAAAAACGAAAGATCGCAGCTTGTCCGCTCAGTACGAACACACTATTGTGGTGACAGAAAACGGCTGCGAAATTATGACGCTGCGCAAAGATGACACCATTCCGGCCATTCTGGTCGCAGAATAATGCGTAGGGGCTGACCTTGTCTTCCGGTCAACCCGGGTCAAATTTAAAGCCGGCGCCAGCCGGCTTTTTTATGTGTTCAGCATGACCAGATCCACATTGGGGCGGTGAAATGAATAAAGACGTACCTGAAGCCAGCATCCTGAAAAAACTCACCAAGGCCCCGCGCCGCTGGGAAGATGCCGAACTGAACCGCGATACACTCAGGCATCACCTGGATGTTTTCCAGCAGCATCTCGCTGCCGCCTTTGACGCCGGGCAGGATGCAGAAAGTCTGATCGACGCCCGTACACTCTTCATTGATCGCCTTCTCCGGCGCCTGTGGCGCTTCTTCGGATTTCCGGAAAAAGACGGCATTGCACTGGTTGCGGTCGGTGGCTACGGTCGGGGTGAACTGCATCCGCTATCGGATATTGATGTCCTGATCCTCAGTCGTAAACCCCTGTCCGAGGAAGATGCCCGTCGTACCAGCGAGCTGCTGACCCTGATGTGGGACCTCAAGCTGGAAGTCGGTCACAGTGTACGGACACTGGAAGAGTGTTTACTCGAAGGTTTGTCCGACCTCACCGTCTCAACCAACCTGATTGAATCGCGCATGTTGACCGGCGATCTCACGTTATTTCTTGAGATGCAGAAGAACGTCTTCAGCGATGGCTTTTGGCCGTCAGACCGCTTTTTCGCGGCCAAAATTGACGAACAGCAAGTACGTCATCAACGCTATCACGGCACCAGCTACAATCTGGAACCGGATATCAAAAGCAGCCCCGGTGGCCTGCGTGACATTCACACGCTGTTGTGGGTGGCACGCCGTCACTTCGGCGCAACCTCGCTGGATGAAATGGTCGGTTTCGGCTTTCTGACGGAAGCAGAGCGTAACGAGCTGAACGAGTGCCAGAGCTTCCTGTGGCGCATCCGCTTTGCCCTGCACCTGACACTGACGCGCTACGACAACCGCCTGCTGTTTGATCGTCAGCTCAATGTTGCCCAACGCCTGAACTATCAGGGCGAAGGGAACGAGCCGGTTGAACGCATGATGAAGGATTTCTTCCGTGTCACACGCCGCGTTGGCGAGTTAAACCAGATGCTGTTACAGCTGTTTGATGAAGCTATTTTGGCGCTGCCAACCGATGAGAAACCCCGCCCGCTGGACGATGAATTCCAGCTACGCGGCACGCTGATTGATCTGCGTGATGATACGCTGTTTGCTCGCCAGCCAGAATCCATCATGCGTATGTTCAACACCATGGCGCGCACACCGAAAATTACCGGTATCTACTCCAATACGCTGCGTCATTTGCGTCACGCGCGCCGTAACCTGAAGCAGCCCCTGTGTACCATCCCAGAGGCCCGGGAGCTGTTCCTGTCGATACTGCGCCATCCAGGTGCCGTTAGCCGGGCGCTGGTGCCGATGCACCGCCACAGTGTGCTGTGGGCTTATATGCCGCAATGGAGCAACATCGTCGGTCAGATGCAGTTTGACCTGTTCCACGCCTATACGGTCGATGAACACACCATTCGCGTACTGCAAAAGCTGGAAAGCTTTGCCGACGAACGTACACGTCAGCAACATCCGCTGTGCGTTGAACTCTGGCCACGCCTGCCGCAGCTGGAATTACTGCTGATGGCAGCGCTGTTTCACGATATCGCCAAAGGGCGCGGCGGCGATCACTCCATTCTCGGGGCGCAGGATGCGCTGGAGTTTGCCGAGATGCACGGTCTGAACTCACGCGAGACGCAGCTGGTTGCCTGGCTGGTGCGTCATCACCTGCTGATGTCGGTCACCGCCCAGCGCCGCGATATTCAGGACCCGACGGAGATCCAGCAGTTTGCCGAGGTGATGCAGAATGAAAACCGCCTGCGTTATCTGGTGTGCCTGACCGTTGCCGATATCTGTGCCACCAATGAAACCTTATGGAACAGCTGGAAGCAGAGCCTGTTACGCGAGCTGTTTTTCGCCACAGAGAAACAGCTGCGCCGTGGAATGGAAAATAGTCCGGATCTGCGCGAACGCGTGCGCCATCATCGGCTCCAGGCGCTGGCCTTACTGCGCATGGATAATATCGACGAAGAAGCGTTGCACAGTATCTGGGGCCGCTGCCGGGCCGACTATTTCCTGCGCCACACGCCGAACCAGCTTGCGTGGCATGCGCGTCATCTGATGAATCACGATCTCAGCAAGCCCCTGATCCTCGTTAGCCCGCAGGCGACACGCGGCGGCACCGAGATCTTTATCTGGAGCCCGGACCGCCCGTATCTGTTTGCCACTGTCGCCGGCGAGCTGGATCGCCGCAATCTGAGCGTTCACGATGCCCAGATCTTCACCAGCCGAGACGGCATGGCAATGGACACCTTTATCGTGCTGGAGCCAGATGGAAGCCCGCTAGCGACTGACCGCCATGAGATGACACGCCAGGCGCTGGAACAGGCGATCTGCCAGACCAGTTGGCAGCCTCCGCGCACGCGCCGTCAGTCAGCCCGTCTGAAGCATTTTAATGTCGATACCGCGGTCAACTTCTTACCCACACACACTGACAGGCGAACTTATCTGGAATTAATCGCGCTGGATCAGCCAGGATTGCTGGCGCGCGTTGGCGAGGTTTTTGCTGACCTGAACGTGTCGCTGCACGGTGCGCGCATCAGTACCATCGGTGAACGCGTCGAAGATTTGTTTATTCTCGCCAATAGCGAGCGCCGGGCATTAGATGCCGATTTGCGCGAACGGCTGCAACAACGGTTGACAGAGGCCCTTGTTCCAAACGATAAAGTGTGACCCAGATTTACTTTTCATCCCTAAAGAGTGACACAGGCGTCATTGTCGCAGGCAGTTTGAGCGCAGACAGCGCAGCGTACTGAAGTACGTGAGAATGGCGGGCACTGCCTGCGCTCAAAATGGCAAGTAGAAGAGCCTGTTACACCGAACTCACTGAAATTGAGAGATCTAATATGCAACAGTTACAGAGTGTTATTGAAGCGGCCTTCGAGCGCCGTGCAGACATTACTCCAGCAAACGCTGACGCCGCAACCCGCGAAGCCGTCAATAAGGTTATCGCCCAGCTGGATAGCGGTGCCCTGCGCGTCTCTGAGAAGATCGACGGCGAATGGGTCACGCATCAGTGGCTGAAGAAAGCGGTTCTGCTCTCTTTCCGCATCAATGACAATCAGGTAATTGATGGCGCAGAAAGCCGTTACTACGACAAAGTTCCCATGAAATTCGCTGACTACGACGAAGCACGCTTCAAAAAAGAAGGCTTCCGCGTTGTTCCACCAGCGGCTGTACGCCAGGGCGCATTCATCGCACGTAACACCGTATTGATGCCTTCTTACGTTAACATCGGCGCTTACGTTGACGAAGGCACGATGGTTGATACCTGGGTCACCGTAGGTTCCTGTGCGCAGATCGGTAAAAACGTTCATCTGTCTGGCGGCGTTGGTATTGGTGGCGTGCTCGAGCCGTTGCAGGCCAACCCAACTATCATTGAAGACAACTGCTTCATCGGTGCGCGTTCAGAAATCGTTGAAGGCGTGATCGTAGAAGAAGGTTCCGTGATTTCAATGGGCGTGTATATCGGCCAGAGCACCAAGATCTTTGACCGCGAAACCGGCGAAGTGCACTACGGTCGTGTCCCTGCGGGTTCCGTCGTCGTTTCAGGCAACCTGCCATCGAAAGACGGAACTTACAGCCTGTACTGCGCCGTTATCGTGAAAAAAGTCGATGCGAAAACGCTGAGCAAAACCGGCATTAACGAACTGCTGCGCACTATCGATTGATCCTCCTGCGGGCCACACCAGTGGTCCGCACCTGACTGTAAAGTAATTTTTACATTCCTGCCCTGAACTACCTCTTTCACGTCACGAAACAAGTGGTGCTATTGTGCACAATCTGCGCCATAATCCGCGCCAGAAAATACTGTATTTAAATTAAACGATCCTTTTCCGTTTCTCGGATAGCGACTACTCTGATCGCATCTGGATCGATAGTCTCTTAAAGGAAAATACCATGTACGACAATCTCAAGGGTTTGGGCATCGCGACGCCGGAAGATATCGACCGTTACAGCCTGCGTCAGGAAGCCAACAACGACATCCTGAAAATCTATTTCCGCAAAGATAAAGGCGAGTTCTTTGCCAAAAGCGTGAAATTTAAATATCCGCGCCAGCGCAAAACCGTGGTAGCTGATAATGCCAGCCAGGGTTACAAAGAAGTTCAGGAAATCAGCCCGAACCTGCGCTATGTGATTGATGAGCTTGACCAGATTTGCCAGCGTGACCAGGTTGAAGTTGATCTGAAACGCAAAATCCTTGATGACCTGCGTCATCTGGAGAGCGTAGTCTCTAACAAGATTGCTGAAATTGAATCAGACCTGGACAAACTGACCCGCGGCGGTCGTTAATTCCTTTTCTGATATAAAAAGGGGTGACCAAAATACTGGTCACCCCTTTTTTTTGTCCGGTGCCGCTCTTATTTTCGAACGGCACTTTTCAGCATAACTTACTGCATCAGCAAATAAATACTGGCATCGCCACGCTGGATATTCAGCGCCAGCACTGACGGTTTGGTATCCAGGATTTTGCGCAATTCGCCCAGATTCGCGACCGGCTGTTGGTTAACGCCTAAAATCACATCATCTTTCTTCAGGCCAACGCGCGCTGCCGCAGAACCCGCTTTCACGCTGTCCACTTTCACACCCTTAACGCCTTTCGCATCAAAGTTGCTCAGGTCAGCCCCTTCGATACCGTTATAGATAGTGCCAGAATCGACTTTCGCTGCGGCACTCTGTTGCAATGCCACGTTCACTTTCAATGGCTTGCCATCCCGGATCAGGCCCAGTTCCATTTTGGTGCCAACCGGCAACGACCCCACTTCCGCACGCAACGCAGAGAAACTGGAGATCGGCTTGTTGTTGATCGACACAATCACGTCACCGGCTTTAATGCCCGCCTGCGCCGCTGAAGACTTCGGCAGTACCTGACTAACGAACGCACCGCGTTGGGCATCAACTTTCATCGCCTTCGCGAGTTCGGAGTTCAGTTCGGTGCCCATGATCCCCAGCTCACCGCGTTTCACCTGACCGAATTCAACCATCTGTGATGTCAGGTTTTTCACCATATTACTTGGGATGGCAAAGCCAATACCGATGTTGCCACCGTCTGGCGCGAGGATCGCCGTGTTAATCCCGATCAGTTCACCATTCAGGTTCACCAGCGCACCGCCGGAATTACCCCGGTTAATCGCGGCATCGGTCTGAATAAAGTTTTCGTAGTTTTCGACGTTCAAACCACTTCGACCAAGGGCAGAGACAATACCAGAGGTGACCGTTTCCCCCAGACCATACGGGTTACCAATCGCTACCGTGTAGTCGCCCACGCGCAGGTTATCGGAGTCAGCAAGCTTAATTGCGGTCAGGTTTTTCGCCTCTTTCAACTGAA
Source organism: Erwinia sp. MYb375 (assembly GCF_037479175.1). Lineage (NCBI taxonomy): Bacteria > Pseudomonadati > Pseudomonadota > Gammaproteobacteria > Enterobacterales > Erwiniaceae > Erwinia > Erwinia sp. MYb375. The sequence continues at coordinate 42,315 of NZ_JBBGZS010000012.1, forward strand.
TCAGCGCAATATCTGAACGCGGATCTTTACCGATTACTTTTGCATCGTATTTACGACCATCGCTCAATTGAACCTGAATTTTTGTCGCATTGTCGACCACGTGGTTGTTGGTTACCACATAGCCTTTAGCGGCATCAATCACCACACCGGAACCCAGTGCGCGGAATTTCTGCTGCTGGCTGTCAGCGCCGCCATTGCCCTTCCCTTCCGGGCCACCTTCCTGACACATCGGCGATCCCTGGAATGGAGAACCGTCCTGACAGAATGGCGAATTATCGCCAAAGAACTGCTGGAACTGCTGAGGCATACGCGGTGTACGTACCGTCGTGCTGCCCTCAACATTGATGCTGACCACTGAAGGCATCACGGTTTCCAGCATCGGTGCCAGACTAGGAAGCGGCTGAGTAGAAGATGATGAAGCCGTTTCAGCGGCGCTGGCGGCTAACGGATTTAGCGCCAGCCCAAGGCTCAGAGCCAGTGCGCTCAATACTAACGTGGTTTTTTTCATTCGTCGGATTCTCAAGTGATTCTGTGGGATAACCATTGCTGTGGTTGTGAAAGTGAGATTAATTTTTTATCCCTAAGTTCATATTTAGCCACGAAGAAAAAGTAAAAAAATATTCTTCTTCTTTACAAATCATCACGCATGGCGAACTTATTCCACGGCCATTAACCGTCGATACTCATCCCAGGCATACAAATCGGTCATGCCGCTAATGTAGTCCTGCAATAAACGAACGCGATAATAGTATTCCCATATATTCTCTTCATCTGGATTTTTATCCAGAGATTCCACCGCTTCACTGTAGGCAAGACGAAAACGCGTCGAAAGCTTATGGAACAGGCGGGTTTCAATCGGATAACCTTTTAAATAATCCTTTTCCGTCAATTCGCTGAACTCTTCGCGCGTCAACAGCAACAGAGGCTGGTAAATATCCAGTAGCCCACTGATCACCCGATACCCTTGCAACTCTAACTGTTCAACTTCAGGATGGTTAAACACATGACGAAAAGCGACTTTTTTGAAAATATCTAATAGCTGACTATGCGGGCTACCATCTTCCAGCAGCGCCTCATTAAACTCGCCGTGGTACACCGCGGGCAAATGGTCGATAAAACGGCTGGCCGCATGGGGCACCAGTTCTGCCACCGTATTCACACGCAAATACATAAAGAACTGATCTTCACTGCTGCGATTTGTGCGGCGACTGCGAGATTTATCCAGCGCAGTGGTCACCACCGTGGCAAACAGATCGCCTGCCTGATGGTCAGGCCAGAGTTGGAATAAATACTGATACAGCTGTTCAACAGTAAAGATGTTTTTTTCTACGGCATCTTCTAAATCGGCCACACAGTAAGAGATATCGTCAGCCGCTTCCATAATATAAGTCAGCGGGAAACGGCAATGCGGCTGAAGATCTAATTGCTCACGCAGTCGCGCGATATATTCTTCTTCTGCCAGGTAGTATCCCGGTTTCTTCATTAAATAATCATGGCTGGCGGGAATGGCCCCGCTATGCCAGGCAGGACGCGTGTATTTTAAAATACAGCCGACCTGCGCCCAGGTCAGGTTCATCTTCATCAGCGTATGCACCGTGCGGATTGCCTGAGCATTGCCTTCAAAATGAGACAGGTCCTGACGCACTTTAGCCCGCAGCGCATTCAGGCCATCATCCTGATGTCGTAATACCTCGGGGACACAACGATCTTCCCGGCCGCTCTCCGGCTGCCAGTTTGTATCAAACTGCTGACGGAACCAGTCATTAATCGCTGCCTCACCAAAGTGACCGAACGGCGGATTGCCAATATCGTGCATCAGGCAAGCCATCTCGACGATGCTCTCAAACGGCCCGGTCAACTGCGCCAGCCCCAAAGGGACTAAACGGTCAGCTTCCTGCAAGCGTGTCAGGACCTCTTTGGCGATATAGCGCCCCACCTGCTGCACTTCCAGCGAATGCGTCAGCCGGGTGCGAACGGCGGCATTACGCTCAAGCGGGAAGACCTGCGTTTTCTGCTGCAGTCGGCGGATCGCTGCTGAATTAATAATACGACCACGATCGCTTTCAAATATGCGCAGGATTTCATGTTCATCCTTCGGTCCCTGGTAGGGTCGATAGCGCCGCTGCCAGTTAATTTTTTTGCGAAAATCGATCCCAGTCATGCCTTATTCCCTCTGATAAATGGCGCAGTCATTCTCGCAGTATACCCAAAATAATTCGAGTCCCCTCGTGGGGCCTACTTTTGATGCAGCCAACGCCTGGGCAGCTTGAAGTATGACGGGTATAGCGATGATGTTTGTCATGATAAACTATGCGCCGCAATGAATAACACATTCCACAACTTCAGAGAGTATCCCTATGAAAGCAGGCATTATTGGCGCAATGGAACAGGAAGTGACGCTGCTGCGTGACAAAATTGAAAACCGTCAGACCCTCACCCTGGCGGGCTGTGAAATTTACACCGGTACACTGAATGGCGTAGAAGTGGCTCTGCTGAAGTCGGGGATCGGTAAAGTGTCTGCGGCGCTGGGCACCACCCTGCTGCTGCAGCTGTGCAAGCCCGATGTGGTCATCAACACCGGTTCAGCCGGCGGCCTTGCCCCTACGCTGAAAGTGGGTGATATCGTGGTGTCTGATGAAGTGCGTTATCACGATGCCGATGTGACGGCATTTGGTTATGAGCCTGGCCAGATGGCGGGCTGCCCGGCGGCGTTCAAGGCGGATGATAAGCTGATTGCCGCTGCCGAACAGTGCATTGGCGAGCTGAACCTCAATGCAGTTCGTGGTCTGGTGGTGAGCGGTGATGCCTTTATCAATGGCGCAGCCCCGCTGGCGCGTATTCGCAGCACCTTCCCGCAGGCCATTGCGGTTGAGATGGAAGCGACCGCGATTGGCCACGTTTGCCACCAATTCGGCACGCCGTTTGTCGTCGTCCGCGCGATTTCCGATGTGGCTGATCAAGCATCACACCTCAGCTTTGATGAGTTCCTCGTGGTGGCAGCACAGCAATCGTCACTGATGGTGGAAACCCTGCTGACCCACCTTTCCCGTGGCTAAACGTCTTGTTTGCCTGCTGCTGTGGCTGGCCTGCGCCACCACAGCTCAGGCCGCCCCCCGCGTGGTCACGCTGGCACCCAATATTACCGAACTGGCCTTTGCTGCCGGAATGACTCCGGTGGGCGTCAGCGCTTATTCCGATTACCCTGCTGCTGCACAACAGATCGAACAGGTCGCTAACTGGCAGGGGATCAACAGCGAAAAGTTACTCAGGCTGAAGCCGGATGTCGTGTTCGCCTGGAAAGGGGGCACGCCGCAGCGCCAGGTCGATCAGCTTCAGGCGTTGGGCATCAGAGTGGTCTGGCTGGCACCGGATTCTATCGACCAGTTGGTTGCCAGCCTGCGTCAGCTTGCCGCCTGGAGCCCGCAACCGCAACAGGCAGAGCAGGCGGCTGCCGCGTTACAACAGCAGTTTGCTGACCTGCGCCAGCGCTATCAGCACGCCCCCAGGCAGCGCGTCTTTCTTCAGTTTGGCCTCAAACCGCTGTTTACCGCATCGGGCAATACCTTACAGGATGAAGTTCTGCGCTTATGTGGTGGAGAGAACATCTTTGCCGATGCCCGCGTGCCCTGGCCACAGGTGAGCCGCGAGCAGGTATTATTACGCCATCCCGCCGCTGTCGTGACGCCCGGCGATCATGCTCATGCACAGCAGATTGCGCAGTTCTGGCAACCCCAGCTCACACTCCCGGTCATCGCCATCAATGATGACTGGTTAAGCCGTGCCGGACCGCGTATGATTCTGGCCGCACAAAAATTATGCAGTGAATTACACACCATCGGCACGTCAAAACCGCAATAATCGCCGCCAAAGGTGAGTAAAGTTCTGACAAAAAGTGCCGTTAACCAAAGATAACGGGCGACTTTACGCTCGTTTTTTATTCAGGGTTTTTTGCTCTGATTTTGACCAGGAAATTGCAACATGAAAACCGTTTATCTGGCCCTCGGGCTGATGATGACGGGTCACGCCTTTGCCGCTTCGATTACCGGCAGCATTGGCGTGAAATTAACCATCTACTCACAATGCAGCGTAGAGAGTCGCAGCTTGTCTGCTGTCAATTTACCCGGTGTTGTGTGTGGAGCTCAACCTGATGCGCAGCCAAAAGTGACGCAAAGCGTTATATCACGTAATGCGGATACGCGGCAGGAAGCAAGGTTAGTGACCGTCGAATGGTAAGTTCTTACTAAACAGTATCTGTTTACCCAACATCATTGGGGCAAAAGCAAGGCAGCACATTCCGGGAGTTGGTATCAGTCAGTGACCGGTATAAGAGCACGCCGCTATGATAGCGGCGGCTTCAGAGAGGGAGGGTAAATCAGATACTGAAGGACGATCCACAGCCACAGGTGGTCTTGGCATTCGGGTTGGTCACAATAAAGCGCGACCCTTCCAGCCCTTCGGTATAATCCACTGCGCCACCCACCAGATATTGCAGACTCATCGGGTCAACAACCAACGCAACGCCCGCTTTCTCAATGGTCATATCACCATCGTTAATCTTATCGTCAAAGGTAAAACCGTACTGGAAGCCGCTGCAACCGCCGCCGGTGATGTAGACGCGCAGTTTCAGATCCGGATTGTTTTCATCGGAAATCAGGTTTTTGACTTTACTGGCCGCTGCTTCAGTAAATTGCAGGGGCAGTGCTACATCGTCGCTCATAGGTAACTCCAGTATACATACGTACAGGCCGGGTGCCTGACAGGTCACAAATCGACCATAATTGTTCTTATTATCTTACACACTGGTATAGCAATCAAGCTCAGGCTGTACCACCCTGTGCGGTAGCATTAGCCGTTTCCTGCTGCTGTTGTTTCGCCAGAGTGCGGGTAAGCAGTGACGAATACAAGGGTTGTCCCCCAAGAAACTGGGCTAATAGCGTCGCGCCAAGGCAGGTAATAATCATCGGTAAAATCAGCTGATAGTTATCCGTCATCTCCAGCACCAGTATAATACCTGTCAGTGGCGCACGTACCGAGGTGGCAAACAGCGCGCCCATCCCGGCAATGGCAAAGGTGCCGGCCTGCAAGTGATACTCCGGGAGCCAGATCGACGCGCACAGGCCAAATGCCGTTCCCAGCAGCGTGCCCAGTGCCAGCATCGGGGCAAAAATCCCGCCGGGTGCGCCGGAACAGAAGCACAGTAAAGTGGTAATCAGTCGCACAATAAACAGAAATAACAACATACCGATAGAAAAGTTTCCGGCCGCCGCAAGCGGGATCAGGCTGGCGCCACCTCCGGCGGCCGCTGGCAGGAACACCCCCAATACGCCGCACATCCCTCCTAACAAAGCCCCCACCAACAGTATTTTACCTAAACGCCCGCCGTGAAAACGTTGAAACAGATCCTGGATGCGGAAAATCAGCTGATTAAATAGCACCCCCACCACGCCAAACACCATACCCAGCAGCAGATAAAGCCACAGGGTATTCACCGGGGCATCGATCAGGCGGCCTATCTCGATTACCGCATGTTCACCGTTGAAAATCCGAAACACCACGCTCGACATAATCACGCCAACGAACACGGCTTTAATGGAAATCAGGCTGTAGCGAAATTGCAGACGCATCTCTTCAATAATAAACAGGATCCCGGCGAGGGGGGCATTAAAAGCAGCCGACAGGCCCGCCGCCGCGCCCGTTGCCAGCAGCGTGTGCCGCGCCTCAGTGCTTCTCATCCGGAAGATATCCAGCATCATGCGGCCAATATTGCCGCCCAACTGAACCGTTGGACCTTCACGTCCCAGCACCATCCCCGCTCCCAGTGTGCCCATCCCACCGATAAACTTCACCGGGATCACCCGCCACCAGCGCACCGGCCGCAGTTCCTCCAGAGCACCTTCAATCTCCGGAATCCCCGACCCCGCCGCCTCTGGTGCAAAGCGGCGCACCAGGTAATAGCCGATCGTGGCCAATAGCGCGGAGGCAAGAAATGCGCACAGCACCATCACCCCAGTATGGCTTTCCAGCGTGGCAAGCCAACGGGTGCGTTGGTGAATAATCTCGTTGACAGCCAGCTCGAAACCCACGCCCACCAGGCCAGTCAGCGTGCCAACAATCCCCGCCATCACCAACACCGCCAGCGGCGTTTTATCGCGGCGTAATAACATGCGCAGGAAATCACCGCGCCGGGCAGGCACAACATTCAGTTCGTTGGTAGAAAGTGATTGTTGATTCATGAGCCATTCATAACATTGTCAATCCATGTCAGTATTTTACGTATTCTCATGCTGAATGCCCGCATTTAAGGCTCTCTAATCGTGTCTGTGATGCGAGTAGCCTTTCGCTACCCCATGATGTTCACTTAGAATAGAGGGGTTTTTAAATGAATGATCAGGAGCGGTTCCATGAGTAAGTCTGAAAACCTGTACGCCCAGGCACAGCAGTTAATTCCCGGTGGCGTAAATTCACCGGTGCGGGCCTTTAACGGCGTGGGCGGCGTGCCGCTGTTTATCGAACGTGCTGACGGTGCCCTGCTGTACGATGTCGATGGTAAAGCCTATATAGACTATGTCGGTTCATGGGGCCCAATGGTGCTGGGTCATAACCATCCCGCTATCCGTCATGCTGTCATTGACGCAGCCGAACGCGGCCTGAGCTTCGGCGCACCGACCGAGATGGAAGTCAAAATGGCTGAACTGGTCACCCAACTCGTGCCGACCATGGATACCGTTCGCATGGTCAACTCCGGTACAGAAGCGACCATGAGCGCCATTCGTCTGGCACGTGGCTTTACTCACCGTGACAAAATCATCAAGTTTGAAGGCTGCTACCATGGCCACGCCGACTGCCTGCTGGTGAAAGCGGGTTCTGGCGCGCTGACGCTGGGCCAGCCGAACTCACCGGGCGTGCCCGCTGACTTTGCCAAACATACCCTGACCTGCACCTTCAACGATCTCACCAGCGTACGCGCCGCCTTTGAGCAGTACCCGGACGAGATCGCCTGCATCATCGTTGAACCGGTCGCGGGCAACATGAACTGCATTCCACCGCAGCCGGACTTCCTGCCGGGCCTGCGTACACTGTGCGACGAATTTGGCGCGCTGCTGATTATCGACGAAGTGATGACCGGTTTCCGCGTTGCGCTGGCGGGGGCACAGGCCCATTACGGTGTGAAACCGGATCTGACCTGCCTGGGTAAAATCATCGGTGGTGGGATGCCGGTAGGTGCCTTTGGTGGCCGTCGCGAAGTGATGGATGCGCTGGCCCCGACTGGCCCGGTATACCAGGCGGGTACGCTGTCCGGTAACCCGATCGCGATGGCAGCGGGCTTTGCCTGTCTGACAGAAGTCTCCCGTCCGGGTACGCATGAGACGCTGACCCGTCTGACCACTCAACTGGCGGATGGCCTGCTCGCTGCGGCAAAAGCCGAAAATATCCCGCTGGTGATTAACCATGTCGGCGGGATGTTTGGGATTTTCTTCACGGATGCAGAAAGCGTGACCTGCTATGCGGATGTGACGAAGTGCGATGTTGAGCGTTTTAAGCATTTCTTCCATCTGATGCTGGAAGAAGGTGTGTATCTGGCACCGTCCGCCTTTGAAGCAGGCTTTATGTCACTGGCGCACAGCCCGGATGATATTCAGCACACCATCGATGCGGCACGCCGTAGTTTCGCGAAATTGTAACATCCAGACGGGCGGGGCGTGCACCGCCCCTACGGATAGTGTAAGGGTCAGGCATGCCTGACCCTTTTTTTATACCTTACGCAGCAGATAGATAAAGTACGGCGCACCGATAAAGGTCGCCAGTAGCCCTGCCGGGATCTGATCCGGGAACGAAAGCATTCTGCCGCACCAGTCCGCCGCCACCATCAATCCGCCGCCCAACAGCGCCGCCATTACCTGCTGCGGCAATGCCCGACGGAAGCCGAGCATCCGCGCAATATGCGGTGCCATCAGCCCCACAAAACTCAACGGTCCGATAGTCAGCGTTGCGGCAGCAGTCAGCACCGCAGCCAGCAGCAGCAGCGTCAGCCGCGATGGCGTCAGCGCCATACCGACTGCGCGCGCCGTGGCACCGCCCAGTGGAAGGATGGTCAGCCAGCGACGGCACAGCGGCACCAGTGCCAGTAGCACGACCATAATGATCAGCGTGCGCTTCGCCTGCAAAACATCAATGTTATAGGTCGAGCCGGAGATCCACGTCAGCAGATTCGCCATACGCGGGTCACCGCTGGCCAGCAGCAGCATCATCAGCGTGGTGAACGCCGTGCTGAGCGCCATCCCGGCCAGCAACATCCGCTCCGGCGAGAACCCCCCGCGCCCGGCAGCAATCGAGATCACCAGCAGCGTCAGGGCCGCGCCAATACTCCCGGCAGGCAGCAGCCAGCCAAACGCATCACCCGGTACGATAAACAGCATCACCACGACGCCAAATGCCGCACCGGAGCTAATCCCCAGCACTTCAGGGCTGGCCATCGGGTTGCCTGTCAAACGCTGCACGACGCACCCTGCCACACCCAGCATCATCCCGGTCGCCATCGCGGCCACCAGACGCGGCCAGCGCCACGGCAGAAGTTGCTGCCACAGTTCACCGCTGGCCCATACCCAGCCGTGAGCATCGCGTCCAAAGCTTAACGCCACCGCCATCAGCAACAGCAGAGCACCGCCCCCGATGAGCGCCCACCACAGCACCCGGTGACGTTCTGTCGGCACATTGTCACCCTGGTTCATCGCTGGCGGCACCGAACCGGTTCGCAGACGCGGCAGCAGCCACAGCAGCAGCGGCGCACCGATAACCGCAGTGATGGTTCCCGTAGAGATCTCTCCCAGACGACTGGTCAGCCAGAGCACCGACTGATCCGCCAGCCACAGGAGTAGCGCCCCAATAATCGGCGCCACCAGCAAACGGCTGATCAGACGACGGAAACCCAGCATCCGCGCCAGCAGAGGAGAGAACAGCCCGATAAAGCCGATAATACCGACAGCATTTACCAGGGAAGCACTGATTAAAATCGCCAGTGCCAGCAGGCCAAAGCGGGCCAGCGAGATCGCCAGGCCCAGGTTCTTTGCCACACCATCATCCAGCCCCATCAGGGTCATCGGACGTAACATCAGTAGCGTGAGCAACAGGCCGCCGAGCAGTCGTGGCCAGAGGAACTCCACGTTGCTCCAGTCCATCTGATTCAGTGAACCGGTGCTCCACAGAAACATATTCTGCAGCTGGTCGTGATTGAAGATGGCAAAAATCTGGTTCACCGCACCGCAGTAAAGTGACACCACCAGCCCGGCGAGGATCAGCGTTACAGGCGACATCCGTTTGCCCCAGGCGACGCCGAACACAATCAGCCCCACCAGCACCGCACCGATCATCGCGGCCAGCTGCTGCGTGACCATACCGCCCGGCACGCTCCACAGCGTGACAACGGTCAGCCCCAGTTGCGCACCACTGGCGACGCCGAGGGTCGCCGGTTCGGCCAGGGGATTGCGCAGCACCTGCTGAAAAAGCAGGCCCACCAGCCCCAGGCCTGCGCCCGCCAGCAATGACAGCGACAGGCGCGGCATCAGGCTGTAATGAAACACCATCTGCTCAATGCGGTTGGTGTCCGGGGTCAACAATGCTGTTAGCCACTGCGCACCAGGCAGCCGCTGTTGCAGGTTAATCAGCGTCAGAGCCAGTGCACTGGCAAACAATGCCGTTAACAGCAGGATGGCTAAACGATAGTGACGCATCATTTCACCTCCAGCGCATGGTCAAGGCTGTGGATCAGCTGCATTGCCGACAGTGTGGCACCGTAGAACCACACGCGCGGCATCTGCCTGAAACGCCCGGCACGCACAAACGGCAGCGACTGCCAGAGTGCGGTCCCCGTCACCTGATCAACAATCGCCTGATTGTCATGTTCGAAGCCGATGGCATCGACCTCCCCCAGATCAGCCAGACGTTCAATGCCAATGATCACGCTCCCCCAGAAGGTGCTTTCTGCTTTCCAGGCGTTTTCCAGCCCGAGGTCATCCAGCACTTCCTGGAACAGTCCGTTTTCAGTGAACACAATCACATGACGCGGATCGACAATCGACAGCAGCAGCAGCGGGCGCTTCGGCCTGTTTGCCAGTTTGGTTTTCAGGCGCTCAGTCTGGCTATCCAGTTCGGCCAGATTGGCCACGGCCTGCGGGACGCGATCAATACGCTTTGCCAGTTCCATCAGCGCGTGACGCGCGCTGGTCAGCGGTTTCCCCTTCCCGCCTTCGTTAAAGGCAAACCCCATTCCCGGGGCGATGCGCATAAAGCGAGTCGGATCGGGCCCATAACCCTGTGAAAACAGGATCAGAGAAGGCTTCATTTGAGTTATCAGTTCAAGATTGGGTTCGGTTCGCAGCCCGACATCGACCACGGAGGCGGGCAACTTCGGTTCACCGACCCACTGGCCATAACCGTAAAGCTCGGCGGCGCCGATCGGCATCACGCCCAGCGCAAGCAGCAGCTCAAGGGGATACCACTCCAGTGCGATAATGCGCGGTTCTGTTGCAGCACGCACCGGGAAGGGAAACTGGGCCAGCAGCGGGGAAAAAGCCAGTGCCGTCAGTAAACGGCGACGCAAAATATCCGGCATCACAACATCCAATTCTCAGAGCCTAAGCGCTTAGTAAACAAAGCTTACCGGCGCGCCACCTTGTGGGTGCGGTAAAATTCCCATAGGAATGCCATAAATCTGTTCCAGCACATCCCCGTTCATAATCTCAGCAGGCTCGCCCTGAGCAATCATTTCGCCACCGCGCAGCGCCACCAGGTGGTCGCAATAGCGCGCAGCCATATTAATATCGTGCAGTACCGCAATCACCGTCAGACCACGTTCACGGCTGAGACGCTGGATCAGCGCCAGCACATCCACCTGGTGGGCGATATCCAACGCGGAAGTGGGTTCATCCAGCAGCAGGCAACGGCTGTTCTGCGCGACCAGCATGGCAATCCATGCACGCTGGCGCTCACCGCCGGACAGACTGTCCACCAGGCGATGGGCAAAAGGTTTCAGCCCGACCAGATGAATCGCTTCATCAACACGTTCGCGATCTTCAACACCGTAACGCCCCAGCGCACCGTGCCACGGATAGCGGCCAATGGCGACCAGTTCACGTACCGTCATCCCTTCCGCCGCAGGCAGTTGCTGAGGCAAATAGGCGACTTCACGGGCAAAGGCTTTACTCTGCCAGCTGGCCACCGGCTGCTCATTCAGCAGCACCTGCCCGGCCGAGGCCGCGTGATGGCGGCCGAGCATTTTCAGCAGCGTGGATTTTCCTGAACCGTTATGGCCGATCAGCCCACAGACTTTTCCGGCGGGAAAGGCCAGCGACAACGGTTGTAACAGGGTACGGCCTGGAACGCTAAAACTGACGCGGTCCAGGGTGAAGGTCGTTTCTGACGTGTGCTGTTGTTGCATGGTGATCTTCTGATTGGCGAGCGCGGCGAACCGCGCCCGGATAGACATTTAGAAACGGAAGGTGGCAGTACCGACAATCTGACGCTCTGCGCCCCAGTAGCAGGCATGCTCACGATAACAGCTGGCAACATACTCACGGTCAAACAGGTTGTTAACGTTAATACCGACCGATGATCCTGGAAGTCCAAAACGAGCCAGGTCGTACTTCACGACGGCATCAACCAACGTATAACCGGCCACATCAAAATTCTGATCCTGATTATCGCCATTACTCGCCTGAGGACGGTACAGACCTTTACTCTCACCCACGTAACGCAAGCCCGTGCCCAGCGTCAGGCCGGATAAGGCACTTTCATTGAATGTGTAGTCGCCCCACAGTGATGCCATATGTTTAGGCACCTGTACTGGCGTTTTTCCACGCAGGTAATTGTCTTCTGTATATTCAGCATCGGTATAACTGTATGACGCAGTCACGTTGATGTTGGCATTGACTGCGGCTTTGGCTTCAAACTCGAACCCACGGGAACGAATCTCCCCGCCCTGTACGCTAAACAGTGGCGCAGTCGGGTCACCCATCAGGTTGTTATTTTTGGTCAACTGGTAAATCGCCCCGGTCAGAACAATAGGACGATCTTTCGGAACGTATTTCACGCCTGCTTCATACTGTTTTGCACGAGAAGGTGTGAAGGTTTCCCCACCGAGAGTTGTGCCAGTATTAGGAATAAATGATTCGCTGTAACTGAAGTAAGGTGCAATACCGTTATCGAAGACATAGTTCACCCCGCCGCGCCAGGTAAAGGCCTGGTCGTGGGGTTTGTTTTAACTGGCATTACGGTCAAACGCCGACATGGTCAGGTAGTCATAGCGTCCGCCCAGCGTCAGCACCCAACGATCCCACTCCATTTGGTCCTGCGCATACAGACCGGTTTGTTCCTGCTTATTCAGATATTGATACGGGAATCCTGATCCCTGAATCATTTCATCGTTTCCATATTGTGGATTCAACGCATCCAGCGGGGCGGCGGCGCCAAAAATCGCATCTATATCATTGCGTGAGCGCTGATAATCTACGCCCATCAGCAGAGTGTGATCCACCTGACCAGTAGCAAACTTCGCCTGAGCCTGGGTATCAACCGCAAACTGATTCAGCTTTTCCTGTGAATGCGCGTATCCACGATTAATGGTGTTGTTGGCGGTATTCAGGCCGTTGCCGTAGATGCTCAGGTAATTGGTACGCATCTGCGCGTAACGCAGGTTCTGACGTACGGTCCAGGTATCATTGAACGCATGATCGAAGCTGTAACCGATCATTTTGGTGTTGCGGGAGATTTTATTGCTGTCTTCACCCTCATCAAAATCGGTTGGTAGCTTGTGCTGATTGCCGTTGGCATCCGTAATGGGCACGACCGTGCCTTCACGCGGCAACCAGCCGTAATAACCGGTTTCCGGTTCATTCTGGAAGTAGCTCAGGAAGGTGAAATGGGTATTCTCATCCGGTTGCCAGCTGAAAGATGGCGCGATGGTATAACGCTTCTCTTTATTCATCTGCTGCTGCGCATCTGCGCTGCGTGCCAGACCCGTTAAGCGGTAAGAGAACTCGCCGTTGTCATCCAGAGCGCCTCCGAAATCAAAGCCGGTAGAAAACAGGTTATCGGTCCCCATCTGGAACTGGACTTCACGCAGAGTTTCGGTGGTTGGGCGCTTGCTCACCATCGATACAATGCCACCCGGGTTACTTTTTCCATACAGCACAGACGTTGGCCCGCGCATCAGTTCAACGCGTTCCAGGAAATAAGGGTCAACAGCAAATTCGGAGTAGTTATCACCCTGTAATTTCAGGCCATTGAGATACTGATTGGTATTCGTTTCACTAAAACCACGAATGGATAATGCATCAATCACGTTTGACGCACCGCGGTTACCTACCATCACTCCGGTGGTATAACCCAGCGCTTCTTTTACTGACAAAGGCTGATGTGTTTGCATTTCCTGGCTGGTGATAACAGACACAGACTGCGGGTTTTTCTCAATCGGTGTATCGGTTTTGGTGCCGGTGGCGCTGTGTTTTGCCGCAATGGTCGGGGCCGGGCCCCAGGCACTTTCCTGCGGCGCACTGCCAGCATCCGCCGTGACATTAATCGTCTGCTCAGCGGCAGCAAAGGCTGCACCACTGGTGAGTGAGAGAGCGACCAGCGCTGCCAGTTGTCGTTTTGCTGTTTTCAGGTGTGTAAAATCAGTGGATAAATCGCGCACATTGGCCATTTAGCTTTTCTCTGAACAAGGATTGTTGAATGTGAAACGAAACGATAATTATTATTATAACGCTCGGATAATATGCGAAACAAAGTCAGTTCTGCAAGGAAAAACGCCCCACATGATCTGCCACACAAGCGGCATGGGCATTGACCTGGCGCGGAAAAAAGCCAAAAAAAAAGCCGGTTTCCCGGCTTTTTCATTCAGATAACAGTGAAGGCTACTGACCAAACATATCTTTGATCCAACCAGCCACACCATCGCCATCCTTTTGCTGATTCTGCGGTTGCTGCCCTTGTTGCTGATTCTGTTGCTGATTCTGCTGTTGATTCTGCTGCTGCAACATCTGTTGCTGCTGCTGAACCTGCTGCTGTTGCTGCTGGCACAGGGCGTTAGCATCCGTGGTCCAGACCGGCAGGCTACGCCAGCTGCTGCTGGCACTGCCGCAGACAAAGTTACCGGCAGAATCCACGTTCATCAGTGCAATATCTTCCGGTGGCGTGAGAGTTAACGGCATCGGCGCCTGCATTTCCAGATAACGACGATACAGTTGCATCGCCCCGCTGGAACCATACAGTTTGGTCGGCTGGTTGTTATCACGACCCACCCAGGTGATGGCGACTTCTTTGCCATCAATCCCGGCAAACCAGGTATCTACCTGATTGTTGGTGGTGCCGGTTTTGCCTGCCAGCGTCGCTTTCGGATACTTAGCCCCAAGCGCACGCGCCGTACCGTGATCCACCACCTGCTGCATGCTGTAGAGCGTCAGGTAAGCCCCCTGCGCCGGAACGGCACGTTCGGCCTGCGGGAAGCTCTGATACAGCACGCTACCATCTTCAGCAATCACGGAACGCACGGCCGACAGCGGCGCACGGCTGCCGCCGCTGGCGATAGTCTGGAAAGCCTGTGCCACTTCAATCGGTGTCAGGTTCAGTGCACCCAGTAACATCGCCGGCACCGGATTCAGCTGATCTTTCGGTACACCCAGCTTGGTCCAGGTATCCACCACCTGCGGCAGACCCAGCGTCATCCCCAGGTTCACCGTCGGCACGTTCATGGAGTTGGTCAACGCATCCACCAACATCACCTGGCCGCTGTAACGACGGTCGTCGTTCTGCGGTTTCCACACCTGGCCGTTAGGCTGTTTCAGCGCAATCGGATTATCCGCGAGCCAGGTATTCAGACGGTAAGTATCCGGCTGGCTCAGCGCGGTCAGATAGGTCGCCGGTTTTGCCAGTGAACCAATCGAACGACGCGCCTGCAAGGCACGGTTGTAGCCTGCAAACTGCGGATCGGCACCACCGACCATGGCGCGAACTTCACCGCTGAAACGGTCCACGACCACCATCGCCGCTTCCAGATCGTTGACCCCACGCTGTTTACGCAGCGCCGGGATCCCCTCTTCTACTGACTTCTCAGCAGCATCCTGCGACACCGAATCCAGCGTGGTGAAAATTTTCACCCCGGAGAGATCCTTCATCTTGTCGCCGAGTTTGCTCTGCAACTCGTTACGCACCATCTGCATAAACGCAGGCTGTGGGGTGATCACGCCGCCTTTCGGCTGCACGCCCAGCGGACGCGCACTCAGCATGTCGTACAGCTCCTGGTCGATCACCTTCTGCTGCTGTAACAGGCGCAATACCAGGTTACGACGCTCCAGTGACAGTTTCGGGTTACGCCACGGGTTATACAACGACGCACCTTTCACCATACCCACCAGCAGGGCCTGCTGGTCAAGGCTCAGCTCATCCACCGGACGGCCAAAGTAATACAGGCTTGCCAGCGGGAAGCCACGGATCTGATCGCTGCCTGCCTGGCCGAGATACACCTCATTGAGGTACAGCTCCAGAATGCGGTCTTTGCTGTAGCGCGCATCCATAATCAGCGCCATATAGGCTTCGTTGGCTTTACGCCACAGCGAGCGTTCGTTGGTGAGGAACAGGTTCTTCACCAGCTGCTGGGTCAGCGTACTTCCGCCCTGCACAGCGCGTCCGGCAGTGATATTGGCGACGAAAGCACGGCCAATCGAATAAAGGCTGATGCCATCATGCTGATAGAAATGACGGTCTTCGGTCGCCACCAGCGTATCCACCAACAGGTCCGGGAAACCGGCGCGTGGCACAAACAGGCGCTGTTCGCCGTTGGGCGACTGCAACATGGTGATCAGACGCGGGTCGAGGCGGAAGAAGCCAAAGCTGCGTCCATTGTCGAGGTTCTTAATATCGCTCAGCCGATCGCCACTGAAGCTCAGACGTGCGCGGATCTGCCCCTCTTTGCTGTCGGGGAAATCAAACGGGCGACGGATCATCTCAATGCTGTTGGCCTGCACGGTAAATTCGCCGGGGCGCGTCATGCGCGTCACTTCGCGATACTGTGTGCCTTCCAGCAGCGTGATCATCTCTTTTTTACTGTACGACATGCCTGGCTCAAGGCTGACCATGCGGCCATACACCGTGGCCGGTAGCTGCCAGACTTTGCCATCAATACGGCTGCGGATCTGTGAATCGAGGTAGAAACCATAAATGGCCATGACCACCGCGAAGATCAGGAAAAGCTTAAACAATAAGCCTATCCAGCCTCTTTTCTTACGCGTCCCGCGCCCTTTTCCTTTACGTGGCATCGAAGTTACCTCTTCCTCATCCAGATCTTCATCATCCTGATCGTCATAGTCATCATATTCTTCTTCCCTGCGGCGACCACGCCCCGCTTTGTTGCGCGCAGGCTGGGGCTGTTTTCCTTTACGCCCGATAGGTTCGCGATCGTCAGACATCTTGTTTATTTCTCCAGAAGCAGGCGTCGGCCGGGCCGACTACTTTCGTCGTATGACGACAGTTGCGGAACCAGAACCTTCTGAAAGCCTCTGGCAGTCACACAAGCGCGACAGAATACCATTTATTACTGGTGAGCATCTATTGTGCCTTTGCAACAAAAAACCTTAATTCTCCTGATGCAGGGACTGCATCACGCGCGCATGTTCATTCGCATCTAGGCAGATAAACTCCGGGAGCAGGCTGGCAGCCGCCTGTTTCAAAGCATCGATCAAGGCCAGAACGCTGGGGCGCGGTGGCCTGGATTGCGGAGTGGTGACACCAAAGTAATAAGGAATATCCACATCCAGCTCTCTGATCACTACGCCTGCCACGGGCAAACCGTAAGCGGTGACGGGCTCCATAATCGCCACACCTAATCCCGAGCGAATGCAGGAGAGAATATTCACCGATGAGTTCGTTTCAATCACACCCGCCGGTTTGACCTTTGCTTTACGCAAGACCTGCTCATAGCGCCTGCGCAGACGATACGGGTTGTAAGGTGTGATCAGCTTGCGTGACGTTAAGTCGGTTAACAGCACCTGCTCTTTCTGTGCCAACGGGTCATCTTCTCTCAGCGCCATGACGCAGCGCGACTGACCAATCCAGTGAACCTGCGCCCCCTGATGCTCCAGCGGCAGGCTGCTGATCCCCAACTCCGCCTGGCCGGTAATAATGGCGTGCGCCGTTTGTTCAGCGGAATCACTCAGGATTTGCACCGAATCATCCAGATTCACCTGCGCCAGTGCCACGGGCAGCAGGCCGGAGGACATTGATGGCGTAGCGGCAATCAGCAGCGGGGTTTTTTCCTCTTTCCAGATCTCATTGGCGCGCAGGCGTATCTGTTGCAGTGACGTCAACGCCGTCTCAACGTACTCATGCAGACGCAGTGCCTGCTCGGTCGGGTAGATACGTGGCCCGTTACGCAAAAAAAGCGGATAACCGAGGGTGTTCTCCAGATCCTGGATCAGCCGGGTCACCGCCGGCTGCGAACGTTGCAGAACTTTAGCCGCTGCCGTCACACTGCCGGACGAGATGACCGCCGAGAAAGCCTGTAACTGGCGAAGGTCAAGATCGTTAAGTGAAGCCAGGTTCTGCATACGGGAATCCTTTATTTTTCAACAGCCATAATTATCAAGTGCAATTTTTGAATAAGCTAATTATTAATTAGTATTAAGAATACGCATACATGCTAATTCATAATGCGTTTTTCATATAATTCATTATATGCATTGAGATGACGAAAAGGGGCTTAATCATGTCAGCAAAGGGTGCAAACAAAACCGGTTTAGACGCGTTGCAGCAACGCCTGGCTGAGGATTTGTCTTTGCTGGAACTGCCCGCCAGGCCCTGGGTTCCCGCACGTGTTTACCATGGTACCGCTGTGCGTGACGTGGTGGTGATTGGTGGCGGTATGTGCGGCCTGGCCACCACGGCAAAGCTGATCCTGAGCGGGATCACCAATGTCGTTGCCTATGATGCCGCGCCTGCCGGCCTGGAAGGACCGTGGGTGACTTTTGCCCGTATGGAAACACTGCGATCCCCCAAAACGCTGCACGGCCCGGCACTCGGCCTGCCGCAACTGACCTTCCGTGCCTGGTTCACGGCACAGTGGGGAGCAGAGGCCTGGGAAGCGCTGGATAAAATTCCCAAAGGTCAGTGGATGGATTATCTGGTCTGGTATCGCCAGGTGCTGGCGCTGCCCGTGCGTAACAATGTGCGCATGACCAGCATCACTCCAGCGGACGATCTGATCGCTATCGATCTTGAGGGCGCAGAAACGGGACGGGTCTATACCCGGCATCTGGTGCTGGCAACGGGACGTTCAGGGCTGGGCGGCTTTGCCGTTCCTGATTTCCTGCAAGGCGTTGACCACGCCCTCTGGGCACACTCTGCCGATGATATCGATTTCGCTGCACTGAAGGGCAAGCGCCTGGCGGTGATCGGGGCGGGTGCATCATCGATGGACAATGCCGCTGCGGCACTGGAGTCCGGTGTCGGCTCCGTTGACCTGCTGATCCGCCGCAAAGAAATGCCACGCATCAACAAAATGACCGGCATCGGCAGCCAGGGCGTGGTGCACGGTATGCATCTGCTGCCTGACGCGTGGAAATGGAAGTTTGTCGACTACACCAACACCACCCAGACACCGCCGCCGCGCTCCTCCACCCTGCGCGTCTCCTGCCATGCGAATGCCCGCTTCCTGCTCGATTGCGGCATCAGGGCGGTTGAAGAAAACGCGGGCGCGCTACGCATTGACACCACTCAGGGCCCGCTGCATTACGATTTTCTGATCGCCGCTACCGGCTTTTCCAATGACTTTAACGGCCGCCCGGAATTTGCTGCCATAGCGCCGCATATCCGCACCTGGTCCGATGGCCGCTACACGCCGGAAATGGGTGCACCGCGCCCTGGCATGCTGGCCTCACCGGACCTGGGGCCAACGTTTGAATTCCGAGAGCGTGTACCGGGTGCCTGCCCGATGCTGGCGAATATTCACTGCTTTAACGATGCCGCCATGCTGACGCACGGGAAGGTGTCCGGTGATATCCCGGCAGTCAGCGCCGGGACAGAACGTCTTGTGCGCGGCATTGCCGCTGCATTATTTGCTGAAGATGTCGATGCACACTTCACCAGCCTGATGGCTTATGACATCCCCGAACTCCAGGGAGATGAATGGACTGATTCCACTCCCCAACTTCAAAAGGATAACGCATTGTGATTGATGCTATCGACAAGGCGGCAGGCCTTGCCACCGAGGATGCACTGTACGCAACCCGGCGTTTTCGCCCGGAATTTGTTCAGGGGGCCGAACTGTGCCGTCTCTCGGTGCTGCACCCCGAAAACGATCAGGGCCTGTCTGCTGCCTGGCGCCATGCGGTGGCCCTGCGCATCGTCACACTGAATGCGGATACCGCACTGATAGCCGAATACAGCGCACAGCTGGCGGCGTTGACGCCTGACGACACGTTGCTGGCTTTCGCCAGTGGAGCATCCGTCTGCGACGAACCGCTGGCGACCCTCGCTCGCCATGTTGACCGGATCACACTGACTCCGGGTGAAGCCAAAGCCGATGATATCGCCCGGCTGGCCGGGGCGGGCTTCAACAATCCGCAGATCGTCGCGCTATCTGAACTGATTGCCTTCGTGAATTTCCAGACCAAAGTGGCCAGCGGTTTGCGCCTGATGAGGTTGTTATGATCCCATCTGTTACCCTGAAGCCCCTGACCTGGCACCCGCATATCGCTCCGGTCGAGCTGTCTGAAGCCACGCCACAGCAGATTGAAGCGATGAAGGTCACGCCATCGAATAAGAAGGTCTCGGAATATGTGCGCACGCTGGCGCACGACCCCGAGAGCTACGTAGCCCGTACCGTGCTGTTCAATGCCATTATGTATGTTGACGGCGGTTTGCCCCATGCCGACCGCGAACTGGGTGCGCTTGGAGCGTCAATGGTGAACGGCTGCAAGTTCTGCGCCGTGGTCCATGCGCGCCGCCATGCCAACCTGACCAAAAGCAACGACGTGGTCAGCGCACTCTATTTCGATAAACCCGAGCAGCTCGGCCCACGCGATGCGGCGATCCACCGCTTTGCCCGTCGTCTGTCGGCCGTGCCCTCGGAAGCGACGGCGGAAGATATCGCCCTGCTGAAATCCGTTGGCATGAATGACGTCGACATCGTCGACCTGATCCACGCCATCTCCATCTTCGGCTGGGCAAATCGCCTGATGCACGTTCTCGGCCACGCCGATAGCGGAAACTGAAGCACCTTAACGCCACCTGTGCCAGGAAACTGACCAACATGCTTGAACTTGACAATATTAAGCTCGCCTACGGTAGCTCAGAAATTCTGAAAGGCGTGAACCTCTCGGTGAAACGCGGTGATGTGCTGTCGATTATTGGCCCAAGCGGCACCGGGAAAACCACGCTGCTGCGCTGTATTAACTATCTGGCGAAGCCTTCATCCGGCAGCATCACGTTCGATCAAATCCGCATGGATTATCAGTCCGTCGACAAAAACGCCGTTCAGGCGATCCGTCTGCGTACCGCCATGGTATTCCAGCAGTTTAACGTGTTTAAAAACATGACGGTTATTCAGAACGTGATGGATCCGCTGATTGTCGTACAGCGTAAGTCTGCTGATGAAGCGCGTAAAATTGCCCTTGAAGAACTGGAGCGCGTCGGTTTGTCTGACAAGCTCGACCACTATCCGTCTCAGCTTTCCGGCGGGCAACTTCAGCGTACCGGCATCGCCCGTGCGCTGGCGGTGCGGCCGGATGTGATCCTCTTCGATGAACCGACCTCCTCACTGGACCCGGAGCTGGTCGGCGAAGTACTGAAAGTGATCAAAGAGGTGACTTCATCGGGGATCACTTCGCTGCTGGTCACCCATGAGATGCAATTTGCTAAAAATGTCTCAAACCGCATCGTGTTTATGGATCAGGGCGTTGTCGCGGCGGAAGGTAGCCCGACGGATATTTTTGATACGCCGTAAAATCCACGACTCGCGCAGTTCCTCCAGTCCGAAACAACGCTCTACTAACTAAAAGGATAATAACAATGCCTGCAAACACTACCCCTTTCCGTCGTCTGACCCTGGCATTACTTGCCGGTGTCGCCATCGCGGCATCCGGCATGGGTTCCGCCTCTGCACAGACGCCTGTACGCGTTATTAAAGTGGCTACCGCTGCAGAATCTAAGCCGCTCTCCTGGGGCGCCATCGGCCATGAACCCCAGGGCTACGAGCCCGATCTGTTGAGAGCGATTAACGCCAAACTTCCGCAGTATCGCTTCGAGCTGGAAGGGGCCGCGGATATTGCCCAGGAAACCGGGCTGGCCACCGGCAAATACGATATGGCGACCGGCGGTTTCTACACCGCTCCGGCACGCAGCAAGCAGTTCCTGATCCCGGCCACCCCGATGGGGGCCAGCATGATGAAAATCTACAGCCGCAAGGACAGCAACATCAACACCATGAAGGATCTGGTGGGTAAGAAAATTGTTCCGGTCACTGCCGGCGGTGGCGTCTATAAATTTGTGACTCAGTGGCAGCAAGAGAACCCGAACGATGCGGTGAAAATCTCAGCGTCCAGTGCCGGTATTCCTTACCCGGACCGTCTGAAAGAAGTGCAGCGTGGTAAGTACGATGCCCTGATCCTGCCTTCAAACCTGGGTGAGCAGACGGTTATCGAAACCCAGAAACTCGATATCAAAGCGAGTGAGCCGGTGTCAATCAACAATACCTACGTGCTGATCCACCGCTCAGAAGAGAACCAGCGTCTGTCAGATGATATTGATGGCGTGCTGAAAACGCTGAAAGCCGATGGCACTCTCGACAAACTGTCGCAGAAGTGGTTCGGCGAAGACGTGGTGAAGTACATCAAGTAACTCTGACGATGGCCCGGCACTGCCGGGTCAACGGTCAATGCCGACATTATTAGCAGGAGTGTTTCACCATGGATCTTACCGTCATGATCCCAGAGCTACTCTCGGCCTTGCCGTTAACGCTCGCGATTATGTTTGTAGCGCTCATCGCTGGCTTCGTGCTGGCACTGATTGCCACAACCTTCAGGGTTCGCAGGATACTGGTGCTCAGCCAACTGGCCGACCTTTACGTCTCCTATGCCCGCAGCGTGCCGGTGGTATTGCAGCTGTTCGTGGCGTTCTACGGCCTGCCTGTTTTTGTTGCCCTGTTTGATATGAAAGATTTCGTCACGCCCACGCTGGCGTCAATGGTTGGGCTGAGCCTGTATCACGGCGGCTATCTGTCAGAGGTGATTCGCCCGGCCTGGCTGGCGGTTGAACGCGGCCAGCATGATGCCGCAGACAGCCTGGGCTACAGCTTCTGGCAAAAACTCACCCGCGTCGCCGGGCCACAGGCATTGCACATTGCGTTACCGGGTTACGGCAATGCGGTGATCTACATGATCCACAATGTGGCGCTGGTGATGTATATCGGGGCTGCCGATATCATGGCGACCGCGCACCTGGTGATGGAGCGGGATTACAACCAGTACCAGTTCAGCACCTATCTGGTGTTGGGGGTGATTTACTCCCTGCTGTGCCTGATTTCCTGGCTGATTGTGCGCGTCTTCGAGCGTCGGTTCTCTCGCTACACCTCGAAAACCGCCCCGTCCAGAATTAAGCTCACGGCGAGCATCTGACTGAAGAAGGTGATTAACCATGTTTGATTTAGATGTCTTGCTGCCGGATTTTTTAAGCATTATGGACGCTGTGCCATTAACGTTGATGATGGCCGTGACGATTTTTATCTTCTCGACGCTGGCAGGGGGTCTGTTTGCCCTGATCGAATACCGACAAATCCCGGTGCTGCGGCAACTGGTTGTCGGTTACAAGGTGGTGTTTAAAGGCGTGCCGATGGTGGTGATGATTTTTCTTGCCTACTACGGTCTGCCTCCGGCACTGCATTTCAGCGCATCGCTGGTCGGTGTTGACTATAACGGCCACTCCATGCCGAACTGGGTGATCGTTATCGTGGCGCTCACGGCCTGCGTGGCCGCCTTCCAGGCCGAAGTGATCAAAGGGGCGCTGAACTCCTTTGATACCGGGCAGTCGGACGCCGCGCGTTCGCTGGGCTACTCCAACGGCCAGCTGTTCCGGCGCGTGCTGTTTCCTCAGACGATCATTGCCGCGATCCCGGATCTGGCAAACTCCTTTATGGTGATCATGAAGGCGCTCTCGCTGGCCTTCGCCATTGAAGTAGTGGATATCTTTGCGCAGGCACAGCTGACGGCGGCACTGAACTATTACTATCTTGAAGCGTTCCTGGTGGCGGTGGTGTTCTATATGGTGATCGCCTGGGTGATCACCAAAGTGGCTGACAAACTGGAAGCACGGCTCAGGATCAGAACCTGATTATCGCGGGTTTCGCAAAGGCTTATCGCCCTGGCACGTTGCCGGGGCGATTGTCGTCAGGCGCACTGACAGCGGAAAGTTACTTCTTGGTTGCAGACGGGGAAAACCGTTTCACCCGGCTGGTGGGCAGGGTATTGGCGGGATCATCAGGCCACAAATGCTTTGGATAACGCCCTTTCATCTCTTTTTGCACTTCCCGATAGGCACCCGACCAGAATGCTGCCAGGTCCCGCGTGATCTGCAACGGCCGATGCGCCGGGGATAACAGCTCCAGTACCAGCGGCACGCGTCCGTTCGCCACGCTTGGGTTCTTCGCCTCGCCGTACATCTCCTGCAAACGCACCGCCAGCGCCGGGGGCTTATCCTGATGATAGTGAACAGGTAATCGGCTACCGGTGGGCACGACATAATGAGTCGGCAGTACCGCGTCCAGCTGCTGGCGCTGCGCCCAGCTCAGCAGCTGCGCTAGCGCGCTGGTCACGTCGAGCTGTCGCAATCCTTTACCATCACGCACACCGCTCATCGCCGGCAGCAGCCATTTTTCCAGCGATGCCAGCAACGCAGGCTCCTCTGCATCGGGCCAGCCCCCTTCGGGCAGCCATTGCGCGGCACACACCAGACGTAACCGCAGCTGTTCTGCCTGCGGGGTCCAGTTAAGCACAGACAGCCCTTTCGCCCGCACCCAGCGCAGCATCGCGGTATGCAGCTCACCCTCTTCGGGTTTTGCCAGCGGCTGGGATTTCAATACCAGCTGGCCGATCTGCTCGCGCCGCCAGGCACGCAGGGTGCCTTTTTCTTCATCCCATTCAACCTCAGTCTGCTGCTGCACCAGCTCAGGACACTGGCTGACCAGACGCTCAATATCCAGCGGTAACGCCTGTAGCATACGTGCATCCGGCTGGCTGTTTCCCTGCAACAGGGCCGGGGCGATCAGCCATTCATGGCGGGTTAAACCGTCTTCACGATCGAGCGAAGCACCGCTGCCGTTCGCTAACTGATAGCGCCCGTCCACACCCCGCCGCCGTGCAATCCGGTCTGGAAACGCCGCCGCCAGCAACGGGGCAATAAGATCGTCGTCAGCCCGTCCTCCGGTGATGTTTAACCGTTGCTGAAGCTGACGTGCGCGGCGCTGCCACTGTGGCAGGCGGCGATGAAAACTGTCACGCAGATCCGTGCTGCCGCGCACCGGCTCCTCCAGCATCGCCACCAGCTCCGCAGCGGTAGCTACCGCATTCGTCTCCTGCCCCGCCGCCATCAGCAGCGCAGCAAAGCGCGGCTCACTGCCCAGCGTCGCCATTTTTCGCCCGCGCGACGTCAGGCGGCCTTCATCATCGGTTGCGCCCAGCTGGCGCAGTAACTGTCGGGCGGCCGCAATCCCTGCCGCCGGAGGCACATCCAGCCACTTCAGCTGGCTGACCTCCTGGCAGCCCCACTGCAACAGATCGAGCCACAGCGCCGCCAGATCGCTGTTGAGGATTTCCGGTTCGCTATGGGCAGCGGCACGCTCCGCCTGTTCACGGGCAATCAGATGCAGACAGATGCCGGGCTCCAGACGCCCGGCACGTCCGGCGCGCTGGGTCATTGATGCCTGGCTGACGCGCTGCGTTTGCAGGCCGGTCACGCCGCTGCGCAGATCAAACTGCGCGCTACGTTCCTGAGCGCTGTCCACCACCAGGCGAATGCCTTCAATCGTCAGGCTGGTTTCCGCAATATTGGTCGCCAGCACCACTTTACGCCGCCCGCCAGGGGAAGGCAGGATCGCCCGGCGCTGTTCCGCCAGCGACAGCGCGCCGTAAAGCGGGCAGAGGTCAACGTCGCTGGCGACTCGTTCGGCCAGTTGCGTTTGCACGCGCTGAATTTCGGCCACGCCGGGCAAAAAAAGCAGCATCGAACCCGACTCTTCATTCAATAACTGGCTGGCCTGCCGCGCCACCGCCTCTTCAAAACGCAGGTTGGCCGCCAAAGGCTGATAACGGCGCTCCACCGGAAACGATCGCCCCTCTGAGCTGATCAACGGTGCCTCGGGTAACCTTTCGCGCAGCCGTGAGTTGTCCAGCGTCGCTGACATGATCAGTACTTTCAGGTCATCACGTAATCCCCCCTGCACATCCAGCAGCAACGCCAGTGCCAGATCGCCTTGCAGGCTGCGTTCGTGGAACTCATCGAGGATCACCAGCGACACACCGTCCAGCATCGGGTCCTGTTGCAGCATGCGCGTCAGGATCCCCTCCGTCACCACTTCCAGGCGGGTATGTTTTCCGCTGCGGCTTTCACCCCGCATACGGTAACCCACGGTGGCACCCGGCTCCTCCCCCAGCAGTTCGGCCAGCCGTTGCGCCACATTACGTGCTGCCAGCCTGCGGGGTTCAAGCAGCAGAATACGCCCGTCAAAACCGGCCTGTTGCAGGATTTGCAGCGGCAGCCAGGTGGATTTCCCGGCCCCGGTGGGCGCAGCCAGCAACACCTGCTGCGATGTCTGCAAGGCGGCCAGCAGCTCAGGTAATACGGCACTGACGGGTAATGAACTCACGTTTTGCTCCAGAACAACATGGTCTAATTTTTGCGGGCATTGTAGCATTGCCCGCGAGGGATTGACCGCAGGACGCAATGCGTGTTTGCAACTATCCACCCTATTCATCTGCCTGTCACATTTCTGCGCAACGCTACGCAGCCTGACGTGCTGCTGCCGGGCAATTTACGATAAGGAATTCCTATGGAATTTACGCCCGGACTGCTGTCAGCACGACTGGTTAAACGTTATAAACGCTTTCTGGCCGATATTGTGACGCCCGAAGGAGAGGCCCTGACCATCCATTGTGCCAATACCGGTGCGATGACCGGATGTGCCACGCCGGGCGATACGGTCTGGTACTCGACATCGGCCAGCCTGACGCGGAAATATCCGCACAGCTGGGAGCTGACGCAGACGCAGCAGGGGCACTGGATTTGTGTGAATACCCTGCGCGCTAATGGACTGGTACGTGAAGCCCTCGCCGCCGATCGTATTCCAGAGTTATCCGGTTACGATAAAATCGTACCTGAAGTGAAATACGGCAGCGAAAACAGCCGGATTGACTTCCTGTTACAGGCGGATAATCGCAGTAACTGCTATATTGAAGTCAAATCCGTGACGCTATTACAGCAGGGTAAAGGGTATTTTCCGGATGCGGTGACCGAGCGTGGCCAGAAGCATTTGCGCGAACTCATGCAGATCGCGCAATCGGGCCATCGTGCGGTACTGTTCTTCGCCGTTCTGCATTCGGGGATTGAGGACGTTTCCCCGGCGCGTCATATCGATGTACGCTACGCGGAACTATTGGCACAGGCACAACAGAGTGGCGTTGAACTGCTCTGTTATAAGGCGCAGTTATCACCTGAAGGGATCAACCTGCACAGCCCCCTGACGGTGGAGTTGTAAAATTTAGCGCAATTTGTTTTGATACGGCAAATCTGCATTTCCAACCGATTTCAAACGGCAGAAAAAGGGCAACCGAAAGAATCTCCCAATGCTTACATCATGTTAAGTGCAGGGGGGAAAAGAAGAAGCCCACATCGCTGTGAATTGAGAGTGGAAGATGAGACGCGCTAAATACGCTTTTCCTCACATGCTTGTCAATAGATGTTCAGGAATAATTGCTAACCTTGACCGCTTCTGTTATTTATAGCGGCCTGTTTTTTCCCCTTAATGGGATCGATACCCGAAGATTCGGGTTGCAGGGTCGCTATCAACGCACCTGCAGCTTAAAGACAAAGGGTGTAGTAGTGCGTGTTATCCAGGAGAAACAACATGCAAGAAGGGCAAAACCGTAAAACATCGTCCCTGAGTATTCTCGCCATTGCTGGTGTGGAACCATACCAGGAGAAGCCGGGCGAAGAGTATATGAACAAAGCCCAGCTGGAGCACTTCAAGAAAATTCTTGAAGCCTGGCGTAACCAGCTTCGGGATGAAGTGGACCGCACTGTTTCGCATATGCAAGATGAAGCCGCTAACTTCCCGGACCCCGCTGACCGCGCAACTCAGGAAGAAGAGTTTAGTCTTGAACTGCGTAACCGTGACCGTGAGCGCAAGCTGATCAAAAAGATCGAGAAGACGCTGAAGAAAGTGCTGGATGACGATTTTGGCTACTGTGATTCCTGTGGTGTTGAAATCGGTATTCGTCGCCTTGAAGCACGTCCAACGGCTGATCTTTGCATTGACTGCAAAACGCTGGCGGAAATCCGCGAAAAACAAATGGCCGGTTAACGGTTCATTGATTGTGCAGTGAAGCAGGGAGCGGTTTCCGCTGCCGCTTCACTGCCTCTCTTATCCATGATGTCATCATCTTATATTGGGCGCTTCGCCCCCTCCCCGTCTGGCGACCTGCATTTCGGCTCACTGATTGCTGCTTTAGGCAGTTACCTACAGGCACGTGCACAACGTGGCCTCTGGCGTGTCCGTATTGAAGATATCGACCCTCCCCGCGAAATTCCCGGCGCCGCAACGCGTATTCTGAAGCAGTTGGAAGATCACGGGCTGGAATGGGACGGCGATGTGCTGTGGCAGTCGCAACGCCATGACGCTTACCGTGCAGCACTCCACGATCTGCAACGGCAGGGTCACTGCTATTACTGCACGTGTACCCGCAGCCGGATCCAGCAAACAGGCGGACTGTATGACGGTCACTGCCGCACGCTGGGTCATGGCCCGCATCAGGCGGCACTTCGTTTAAAAGTCGACCATCCGGTGCTGGCGTTTGACGATCGGCTACGCGGGCGCGTTGAGGCAGACCCTGCCTTGGCGCGTGAAGATTTTATTATTCATCGCCGCGATGGGCTATTTGCCTATAATCTGGCGGTGGTGGTCGACGACCATTTCCAGGGCATCACTGAAGTGGTGCGCGGGGCAGACCTGATTGAACCCACGGTGCGCCAGATAACGTTGTATCAACAGTCTGGCTGGACTGCGCCCGCACATTTACATCTGCCGCTGGTGCTTAATCAGGACGGCAATAAACTGTCCAAGCAAAATCATGCCCCGGCATTGCCCGCAGGCGATGCACGCCCGGCACTGGTTGACGCCTTGCGTTTTCTCGGCCAGACCGTCACCGCTGGCTGGCGCGATTTAACGCTAACAACACTATTACAGCAGGCCGTTGATGGCTGGGATTGCGAAAAAATCCCCATTAACGATGCAAGGCTGGCGCATACCGCGACTTCGGCATTCTCAAACGGCTCACTCTGAGCTATGATTAGCCGCTGTTTTTACTGACCAGATTTCAATGTCACTATCGAGGTGTCCCATTTTTACCCGAGTTGCTAATTTTTGCCGGAAAGTCCTCAGTCGTGATGAGGTGGCGCCAGCCGTGGTCGAGGAAGTGCGCCAGATGGCCGTCATTCCACGTGACGCCCATAACATCTCGCGCAAGGACATCAGTGAAAATGCCCTCAAGGTTCTGTATCGCCTGAATAAAGCCGGATATGAAGCCTACCTGGTAGGTGGCGGCGTGCGCGATTTGTTGCTGGGTAAAAAACCGAAAGACTTCGATGTGACCACCAACGCCACGCCGGACCAGATGCGCAAGCTGTTCCGCAACTGCCGCCTGGTTGGCCGTCGCTTCCGTCTGGCACACGTGATGTTTGGCCCGGAAATTATCGAGGTTGCCACCTTCCGTGGGCATCACGAAGCCGAACAACAGGTCGCCGATGACCGCAACAGCTCGCAGCGCGGCCAGAACGGCATGCTGCTGCGCGACAATATTTTTGGTTCAATTGAAGATGACGCCCAGCGCCGCGATCTGACCATTAACAGCCTGTATTACAGCGTGGCTGACTTCTCCGTACGTGATTACGTTGGTGGACTCAGCGATCTGCAGCAAGGCATTATCCGCATGATCGGCGACCCGGAAACCCGCTACCGTGAAGACCCGGTGCGTATGCTGCGCGTAGTGCGTTTTGCCGCCAAACTGGATATGAGCATCGCCGCCGAGACTGGCGAACCTATCCCGCGTCTGGCGACACTGCTGAATGATATTCCCCCGGCGCGTCTTTTTGAAGAAACCCTTAAACTGTTGCAGGCGGGCTACGGCCACAGTACCTATCTGAAACTGCGGGAACATCAGTTGTTCCAGCCGCTGTTCCCGATCATCACCCGTTACTTCACCGAACAGGGTGACAGTAATATGGAGCGGATGATCCTTCAGGTGCTGAAAAACACCGACAGCCGCATCCACAACCAGATGCGTGTTAACCCGGCGTTCCTGTTTGCCGCCATCTTCTGGTATCCACAGCTGGAGGCGGCACAGAAAATTGCTCAGGAAAGCGGTCTTGCTTATTACGATGCCTTCGCCCTGTCGATGAATGATGTGCTGGATGAAGCCTGTCGTTCACTGGCGATCCCGAAACGTATCACCACGCTGGTGCGTGATATCTGGACGCTGCAACTCCGCCTGTCGCGCCGCCACGGCAAACGCGCGTGGAAGCTGATGGAGCATCCTAAGTTCCGTGCCGCCTACGACCTGCTGGCACTGCGTGCCGAAGTGGAACATAACAACGAGCTGCAACGCCTGACAACATGGTGGAGCGAGTTCCAGGTTTCTGCACCACCGCAGCAGAAAACCATGCTCAACACCCTGGGTGACGATCCGGTGCCACGCCGTCGTACCCGCCGTCCGCGTAAACGCGTACCGGGCAGCCCACGTCGCGAACATAATAACGACGCATGATCCGCGTTTATCTGGCGCTGGGGAGTAATCTGGCCGACCCGTTGCATCAGGTGCAGTGTGCCCTGAATGCGCTGGCGGCCATTCCCGATACCACGCTGGTTGCCACCTCTTCCCTCTACCGCACCCCACCTTACGGTCCGCCGGATCAGCCTGATTTCCTTAACGCCGCTGTGGCGCTGGATACCCGACTTGACGCTGAATCCCTGCTGAACCATACCCAGCGTATTGAACTGGAGCAGGGCCGCGTACGCAAGGCACACCGCTGGGGGCCGCGTACACTCGATCTCGATATCATGCTGTTTGGTGAGCAGACGCTGAACACGCCGCGCCTGACAGTGCCGCATTATGATCTGCACAACCGCGCCTTTATGCTGCTGCCGTTACTGGAGATCGCCCCTGAACTTTGCCTGCCAGATGGCACGCGGCTGGCGGAAATTCTGGCCACCCTCGACAGCAGCAGTATCCGGCACTGGTAAAGCATAAGGGTCGGGCATGCCCGACCCCTACTGCCCCCCCATCGGTTCCCTTACCCGTAGGGGCGAGGCACGCCTCGTCCGCGACAGTGCTGACATGCCTCGCCCGCGACCATGCTGGCATGCCTCACCCGCGACAGTGCTGACATCCCTCTTCCCTTCCTTTAAGATACTGCCCAACTGGATTTTATTAGGTGAAATGATGAAACCGACAACTGTCTCGACCCTGCATCAGTGGAAACAACAGGGGCGTAAATTCGCCTCGATTACCGCGTACGATTTCAGTTTCGCCAAACTCTTTGCCGATGAAGGCATTGAAGTGATGCTGGTCGGGGATTCGCTCGGCATGGTCGTACAAGGCCATGACTCCACACTGCCCGTGACGGTTGCAGATATTGCCTATCACACTCAGGCAGTGCGCCGTGGCAGCGCCAATGCCCTGCTGCTCGCCGATCTGCCGTTTATGAGTTACGCCACACCGCAACAGACTTTTGATAACGCCGCGCAGCTGATGCGTGCCGGGGCCAATATGGTCAAACTGGAAGGCGGGAAATGGCTGGCAGAAACGGTAAAACAGCTGACTGAACGCGCAGTGCCTGTTTGCGGGCATCTGGGTCTGACGCCCCAGTCGGTCAATATTTTAGGCGGCTACAAAGTCCAGGGGCGCTCCAGCAGCGATGCTGACCGCCTGCTGGATGATGCGCTGGCGCTGGAAGCCGCAGGTATGCAGCTGGTCGTACTGGAGTGCGTGCCGGTTGCACTGGCGCAGCGTATTACCGAAGCACTGACCATTCCAACCATCGGCATTGGTGCGGGTAACGTTACCGATGGTCAGATCCTGGTGATGCACGACGCCTTTGGCATCACCGGCGGCCATATCCCCAAATTCGCCAAGAACTTCCTCGCTGAGGCTGGAGAGATCCGCGCCGCAGTGCGTCAGTATGTGGCCGAAGTGGAAGCCGGAAGCTATCCGGCTGCCCAACACAGTTTCCAGTAACCGAGGAGTAAGCCGTGCTGATTATTGAAACCCTGCCAATGCTGCGCCGTGAAGTGCGGCGCTGGCGCCAGGATGGCAAGCGCATCGCGCTGGTTCCCACGATGGGTAACCTGCATGACGGGCACATGACGCTGGTCGACGAAGCACGCGCGAATGCCGATATCGTCGTGGTGTCGATTTTCGTGAACCCGATGCAGTTCGAACGCGCTGATGACCTGGCACGCTACCCGCGTACGTTGCAGGAAGATTGCGAAAAGCTAAATCGCCGTGGCGTTGACCTGGTGTTCTCTCCTGCCCCTGGCGACGTTTACCCGCAAGGCCTGGGTGAACAGACCTTCGTTGAGGTTCCCGGTCTCTCCACGCTACTGGAAGGGGCCAGCCGCCCCGGTCACTTCCGTGGCGTCTCCACCATCGTCAGCAAGCTGTTTAATCTGGTGCAGCCCGACCTCGCGTGCTTTGGCGAAAAAGATTATCAGCAACTGGCGCTGATCCGCAAAATGGTGGCGGATATGGGCTACGATATTGACATCGTTGGTGTGCCAACCGTGCGCGCCAAAGATGGCCTGGCGCTCAGTTCGCGTAACGGCTATCTCACCGCCGATGAGCGCAAAATTGCGCCCGTGGTGAGCAAGGTCATGAACGGTATTGCGGAAAAACTGAGCCAGGGTGAACGCCATGTGGACACACTGATTGCAGAAGCCGAAAACGCCCTCAGCGATCAGGGGTTACAGCCTGACGGCCTGGCGATTGTCGATGCCGATACGCTGCGACCGCTGAATGTCGACAGCCAGCGCGCAGTCATCCTGATGGCGGCCTGGTTGGGTAAAGCGCGTTTGATAGATAACCAACAGGTTGATCTGACGCAGTAGACAGCAGCGCCCTCTCAGGCAATACTGACGGCCGTTTTTTTGAATTGATTGCAGGGTGACTTTTTATGAACCGTACTATGTTGCAGGGCAAACTTCACCGGGTCAAAGTGACTCAGGCCGACCTGAAT
Source organism: Erwinia sp. MYb375 (assembly GCF_037479175.1). Taxonomy (NCBI): domain Bacteria; kingdom Pseudomonadati; phylum Pseudomonadota; class Gammaproteobacteria; order Enterobacterales; family Erwiniaceae; genus Erwinia; species Erwinia sp. MYb375. The sequence goes on from NZ_JBBGZS010000012.1 coordinate 74,853, forward strand.
TACGAAGGTTCCTGCGCCATCGACCAGGACTTCCTCGACGCTTCCGGCATTCTGCAATACGAAGCGATTGATATCTATAACGTGAACAACGGCCAGCGTTTTTCCACCTATGCGATTGCCGCGGAACGGGGTTCAAAAATCATTTCGGTGAACGGTGCGGCAGCGCGCTGTGCCTGCGAAGGGGACCTGCTGATTATCTGTTCTTACGTGCAGATGTCCGATGCCGAAGCGCGTGAATGGCAGCCTAAAGTGGCCTATTTTGAAGGCGACAACCAGATGAAACGCCTGGCGAAAGCCGTGCCGGTTCAGGTCGCGTAAGTGATATTTAACGGGCCGATCGGAAAAATGATCGGCCCCTTCGTGACCTGTAGGGGTTGACCCTCTTTTTCGGTCAACCCGCTATCTCACATTAAGTACGTAACCCGCGTCCCCGCTGAATTAACACCCACACCAGCGCATAGAACACCACGATAAACGCCACCAGCACGCCCAGCGTAAACACCAGCGGCACATCGTTAATCCCCAGGAAACCATAGCGGAAGCCACTGATCATATAGACAATCGGGTTCAGCTTAGACACCATCTGCCAGACCGGTGGCAACAGCGTCAGCGAGTAGAACACGCCCCCCAAATAGGTCAGCGGCGTCAGCACGAAGGTGGGGATCAGGCTGATATCATCGAAGGTGCGCGCAAATACGGCGTTCAGCAGACCCGCCAGTGAGAACAGCACCGCCGTCAGCACCAGCGTCACCGCCACCATCAGCCATGAATGCACCTGGAACGGCACGAAGAACAGTGAAATCGCCGTTACCAGTACACCCACACAGATACCGCGCGCCACACCGCCGCCCACGTATCCGGCAATGATCACGTGCGTCGGCACCGGTGCCACCAGCAGTTCTTCAATGTTGCGCTGAAACTTGGCGCTAAAGAAGGATGATGCCACGTTGGCATAGGCATTGGTGATCACCGCCATCATGATCAGACCCGGCACGATAAACTGCATATAGCTGAAACCGTGCATTTCACCGATGCGCGAACCAATCAGGTTGCCGAAGATAATAAAATAGAGCGTCATGGTGATCACTGGCGGCACCAGCGTCTGGATCCAGATGCGCGCGAAACGATTGACCTCTTTACCCCAGATGCTTTTCAGGGCCACCCAATACAGATGCATCATGCTTTATCTCCTTTGCGCCCGTTAACCAGGTCGACAAACAGCTCCTCAAGACGGTTGGCTTTATTGCGCATACTGAGCACCTGCACCCCCTGATGGCTCAGCTGGCTGAACACACTGTTCAGCCCCTGCTCACGCAGCACTTCCACTTCCAGCGTTGAGGTATCCGCCAGACGATACTGGAATCCTTCCAGCTTCGGCAGCGGGCTTTTTGGCGCGAGGTCGAGGATAAAGGTTTCTGATTTCAGCTTGGACAGCAGGCCTTTCATTGAGGTGTTTTCCACCAGCTCACCGCGCTGGATAATGCCGATATTGCGGCACAGCATCTCGGCTTCTTCCAGATAGTGGGTGGTCAGAATAATGGTGGTACCCTGGGCGTTCAGCTCTTGCAGGAAGGTCCACATTGAGCGACGCAACTCGATGTCGACGCCCGCGGTGGGTTCATCGAGGATCAGCAGTTTAGGCTCATGCATCAACGCACGGGCAATCATTAAACGGCGCTTCATCCCACCGGAGAGCATCCGCGCACGTTCGTTGCGTTTTTCCCACAAATCCAGCTGTTTTAGGTATTTTTCAGCGCGTTTCTGCGCTTCCGGTTTTTCCACGCCGTACAGTCCAGCCTGGCTGACCACAATCTGTAGCACCGTTTCGAACTGGTTAAAATTGAACTCCTGCGGCACCAGGCCCAGCTGGCGCTTAGCGTTAACGACATCCTGCTGAAGGTCGTAGCCAAACACGCGCACCTTACCGGCGGTTTTGTTCACCAGCGAACTGATAATGCCAATGGTGGTGGACTTGCCAGCGCCGTTAGGCCCCAGCAGTGCATAGAAGTCACCGGCTTCTACCGCAAGGTCGATTCCTTTGAGCGCCTGAACCCCACCTGCGTAGGTTTTGGTTAGCTTTTCAAGCTCCAGTGCATAAGTCATAGATTAAAGAGTGCCCTGTTTTGTTGTGGTTTCTTGTTTGTCATTTTCAATTGCGCGGCATTACCCTATATTACTGTACGCATTTCGAGTTATTGGCCGACACCATTATGAAAGACATTGATACCCTTATCAGCAACAACCGCCAGTGGTCCAGGTTGCTGAAAGAGGAAGATCCCGGTTTCTTTGAGCGCCTTGCTCAGGCACAAAACCCCCGTTTTCTCTGGATTGGCTGTTCAGACAGCCGCGTACCTGCCGAGCGCCTGACCGGGTTGGAGCCGGGTGAACTGTTCGTTCACCGCAACGTCGCTAACCTGGTGATCCATACTGACTTAAACTGTCTTTCGGTCGTGCAATACGCGGTTGAAGTGCTGGAAGTGGAACACATTATTATCTGTGGTCACTACGGCTGCGGCGGCGTTAAAGCGGCAGTTGAAAATCCAGAGCTTGGCCTGATCAACAACTGGCTGCTGCATATTCGCGATTTGTGGTACAAGCATAGTTCGTTACTGGGTGAGCTGCCGCCAGAAAAGCGTTTCGACAAACTGTGTGAAATCAACGTGATTGAGCAGGTGTATAACCTGGGTCACTCGACCGTGATGCAGTCAGCGTGGAAACGCGGGCAGAAGGTTAATATTCATGGCTGGGTTTACGGCATCATGGATGGCTACCTGCGCGATCTGGGCGTCAGCTCAACCAATCGTGAAACCCTGGAACAGCGCTATCGCCAGGGCATTGCTAACCTGCTCAACGACCCGGATCTTAATCCTTAAGCGGCACATATTATTATAGGCCGGAGGATCCGGCCTTGGTCGATTGTGCTCTGCCGGATTATTCGTCCAGCATCACCACTTTGCCCACATAGGGCAGGTGGCGATAGCGCTGAGCGTAGTCAATACCGTAGCCCACCACAAACTCATCGGGAATGGCGAAGCCGACATATTCTACTGGCACATCCACTTCGCGACGCGACGGTTTATCCAGCAGGGTACAGATCGCCAGCGACTTCGGCCCACGCAGGCTGAAGATCTCACGCACTTTGCTCAACGTATTGCCTGAATCGATAATATCTTCGACGATCAGTACGTCTTTGCCTCGGATATCTTCATCCAGATCTTTCAGGATTTTCACATCACGCGTGCTTGAGGTGCCATTGCCGTAGCTGGACGCCGTCATAAAGTCGACTTCGTGAGAAACATCGATCGTGCGGCACAGGTCGGCCATAAACATAAAGGAGCCACGCAGCAGGCCCACCAGCACCATGTCGCTGCCGCTGTCACGGTAGTGGTCACTGATTTGCTTGCCGAGTTCGGCAACGCGGGATTTGATCTCAGCTTCGGAGATCATCACTTCAACGGTGTGTTTCATAGATAGTGGTTCGTCGATTGTTCAGGGAAAGCGGTGAAGTTTATCACACTTCGTCGCTTTCCCTCACTGTTGCGCAACGTCGCTTACCGCCCCCGCACCACAGACATATAGACTGCCATACGTTCAGACAGCCCTATTTCATATGGCTTTTTGATTTAACCATAGAGCGATTATTCATTTATCTCTCACTCCTGCCACATGCTAGCTTATGCGCAACAATAATAAGTCACAGGCCTGATAGCCGGAGTTTGCATGCCTTCTTCACATTCGAAAAAAACACATATCGGTAACCGCGAGCTGCATCCTGAAACCCAGATGCTCAACTATGGCTATGATCCGTCATTGTCAGAAGGCGCGGTCAAACCGCCGGTGTTTCTCACCTCTACTTTCGTATTTAACAGTGCAGAAGAGGGGCGAGACTTCTTTGACTATGTTTCCGGCCGCCGCGAACCGCCAGCCGGAGAGGGTAACGGGTTGGTCTACTCGCGCTTTAACCATCCGAACAGCGAGATAGTTGAAGATCGCCTGGCAATTTATGAACGCACCGACAGCGCTGCGTTGTTCTCTTCCGGCATGTCAGCGATCTCCACCACCCTGCTGGCTTTCGTCAAACCGGGCGATACCATCCTGCATTCACAGCCGCTGTATGGCGGCACGGAGACGCTGCTGAGTAAAACCTTCCGTAATCTGGGCGTTTCGACGCTTGGATTTGCGGATGGTGTGAACGAAGCCGTGGTGCAGGCCGCCGCAGAAGAAGCGATGAAGCTGGGACGTGTATCGGTGATACTGATTGAATCCCCGGCGAACCCGACCAACAGCCTGGTGGATATTGCGCTGATTAAGCGTGTAGCCGACCATATTGAGCGCCAGCAGCAGCATCGCCCGGTGATCGCCTGCGATAACACCCTGCTCGGCCCGGTGTTTTCACGCCCGACGGAACACGGTGCCGATATTTCTCTCTACTCACTGACCAAATACGTAGGCGGCCACTCCGACCTGATTGCCGGAGCCGCCATGGGCAACAAGGCGTTAATTCGCCAGGTGAAAGCCCTGCGCAGTGCCATTGGCACGCAGCTTGACCCACATTCCAGCTGGATGATTGGCCGCTCGCTGGAGACGCTGGCGCTGCGTATGGAGCGCGCCAACGATAACGCCACGGCGGTTGCTGAGTTCCTGCGCAGCCATCCGCAGGTGGAGCACGTCCATTATTTGCCCTTCCTGGACCCGGCCTCCGCAGAAGGCAAGGTGTATACCACTCAGTGCAGCGGCGCAGGCTCGACCTTCTCCTTTGATATTCGCGGCGGCGAGGCAGCAGCGTTCCGTTTCCTCAACAGTCTGCAACTGTTTAAGCTGGCGGTGAGCCTGGGCGGCACCGAATCTCTTGCCAGCCACCCGGGCAGCACGACCCACTCCGGCGTTCCGCTTGATGTGCGCAACCGTTTTGGTATCACCTCATCCACCATTCGTCTGTCGATTGGTATTGAGAATAAAGATGACTTGATCGAGGATGTGCGACTGTCCCTGGGGTAAGGCGTTATCCGCAGAGCTGGGATGTTCCCGCCTCAAGGGGCGGGACATCATTGTCAGGCTGCGCCAGCCTGATGTCGTGTAGAACCTTTTTATCCCCCCTCACTTAGTAACCATCCAATAAATAGATATTTTAATTAAAATTTATTTAGCATGATTCGCAACACATAAAAATCCACAAACCGATTAAATAACCCAACCTCAGCAATATTCCACTTAACGATGAGGGAAAAACTTCTTATCAACGAGTCGAAAAAACCCATACAACTTATATTATAAACCTCCCAAAAAAACCGGAGAAAATCAACAATTAAAAAAGAAAAAATATTATTTAATTCATCATTACAATGCCGAGATTAAAATGAAAAATATCAACATCGATTTTTATCATTATGAAAGCGATATCATTTCATTGCATGGTAAGGTTTTATCTATGAAGCGCGAGAATAAATCCGTTCGATTAAGCAATAACCAGATGAAACTTTTCATTTGCCTGACAGGCAAAATAAATGAAAAAAAGAAGATCATTGATATAATTTGGGGTGATGAAGGAAAAAACAAAGAGACCGAAAAAAAGTTCAACAAACTCATTTACAGGACCCGACTAACATTAAGCAAGGCGGGTTTCCCATCAGACATGTTTTTAACTATTCCTCACTTCGGCGTTTGTCTTAATCAATCATGTCTCACGATGTCACCGCCCAAGTTTGGATACATCATTTGATACCTTCCTGAAGATGGACCATGAAACGTTCATCTTCAGGAAACAGTGCGTGAGCCTCACGGCGCAATCGTTGGTATGTTATTGCATCCTGCTGATAGTGCGCGATAGACAGCCATGAGGCATAAACATTTTTATCAATTCTGCGGGAAAGATAGGAATCAGCCCAACGAACGTAACCCTCAAGTAAAGCAGGATCACGCGTTTGATTAAACATCAACAAAGCATGAATTTGCTGATCATAGTGCCAGCGTTCAGTATTAACCCCTGGATCAAACGCCATAGCGCGGCGGGCAGGTTCAGCATTTAAAAAACGATTGCGCTCAAGAGAAGTCAAAGACAGGTTTGCATATAATGCAATACCGGCCAGCAAGAGTATTGTGATGGAAAAGACGGGCAAGGCCTTTCTCAAAAAGGCAGTCGTCGCAGCAGAAAGTGAATAGTACCTTGCCGTTGGTGTAATATCGCTATCCAGTTTTGCCAGCAACAGGATGAAAATAGCCCAGTGCGCGGTTGAAAGGCTGAACGGAAACTCCGTTTGAGTGTGCAGCAGTATCGGCAATAATGCACAGGATAATCCTCGGTTCAGGCCAGTCTGATATTCGTTTAGCTGACGGGTTGGCCGCCATGCTCGCCACACCATATCCCCCCCGACATAAACCAACAGTGACAATCCAATAAACGCGATAACCCCTCCTTCAACACACCACAGTAATATTTCATTATGCGGGTGGCTGACAACTTTCGTCTCTAATGTTGAGAATCCCTGAGTAAGGCGATAATGTTGAAAGTTATATTCGAAGCTACCATATCCCCAGCCTGTCCAGGGTCTCTCGGCAATCATGCTCAGCGTGCTTTTAAGGATAGCCATACGGGCAAAATTAGAGCCAGTATGCGCGACGTCAGTAATATGGCCGCTCCATTGAACTGCAATCGCCAGGACAATACTCGCTCCCATTAAGCCTGCGGCGATAAGGTTTTTTTTTGGCGCCGCCTTCGCCCCAATGATTAATAACAATACGTCTGAAATCGCACCACCGAGCCAACCCACTCTTGACTGTAACCACACCAGCAATGCAGGAAAAATCAGCAAAATCAGACCTAAAGCGCATAGCCGAAGACGTTCTCTTTTAATGTTATCCAGGATAAAGCCCGGCAACAGTAATAACATGATGGCTAATGCCAGCCCCGTGGCAATAAAACTTGCCAACACGTTCACCTGCTGAAAAACACCATACGGTCGGCCCCAAGACTGCGGATAAGCAAGCCAGGCCGGCACCGCTTCTGGTATCGTGAATTGCAACAAGGCGATCAATGCCTGAAAAACGATTGCTATCAGTAAGATGTAATACAGAGAAAACCGGTAAAAGCATCGCGTGCTCAATTGCAGGCACGATACATAGAAGACCCCCCCTCCCAGCAACCCAAGCCAGCGTAAACGTGCAACATCCTGCCATTGGGGTGAAGTAAAGAACAAAGGGATGCCCAGAATGGCAATGGACACGAATATCAAGCGGGATGCTGTCGTGAGGCGAACGGCCTTGTCTGATGGAAACGTTAGCCAAATCGTTGAGACCAGCGCGGCTATAACAGCCCAGGTAATGATATTTTGGGGAAGCTTTAGGCCACTTCCTCCCATATTAGGCAGGTACAGATGACTGAGGAATCCAAACCAAATTATCAACAAATACAATGGTAACCAAGAAATCCCACCCAGCTTGCCAACGTTTAAAACACGTAACTTACAGTTCATTTTATACACCTGATTTTTTCAACATCTCCGTTTCACGGAATAGTTAAAAATGCTCACTCAAAAAATAAAAAAAGTTTAAGACAATGACCCACCACCAATAAAAAATGAATTATAAAAAAAGGAAAAATAAATTTCATGAGCGCGCCTGTAACTTGAATATGTCTCCATGCCTCTCAGTGGCTTAATTTCGACAATTATTCCGTATCTTACATTAGAGTAGTACAAGGTGTTACTTTTTATTTTTATGTCAGAATAAAATGTCGCTAAATTAATTTTAGTAGCGTTAAAATCCCACTTTATTCCTTTGGCTATTATTTTTTAGTTTTTTTACTCGCATTTCATCCAGAATGATTTTTTACTATTAAATACACCCATTACTCTGCAATAATTCCACCACCGTAACATTGATATTATTCAATAAGTACGGGCTGCAGCACCGCAAGCTTCAACATCAAGGATTTTATTAATTAAGGAATCGCTTCAAATGAAAATGAATAAAATTATTCTGGGCATGTCATTAGCTCTGGGTATGGTTTCCATGAGTCACGCGGCAACTACATTAGCCAAGGGAAACGGTTCTGTCACCTTTACAGGTTCTGTTATTGATGCGGCATGCTCAATTGAGCCAGAATCGGTTGATCAGACCGTAAACCTGGGCATGGTGTCCAAGGTTGCTTTAAAAGATAAAGGTTCATCTGTACCTCAGAACTTCGAAATCCAGCTGAGCAACTGTGATCTCGAAGGAGCCAAAAAGACTGTTTCTGCAACATTCACCGGTCCTTCCGGTGCGACCACTGGCATGCTGGGTATGACCGGTACAGCCAAAGGTGCCAGCATCGCGCTGACCGATGGTGCCGGCAAGTTAATTAAGCTAGGCGAGGCGACCACGACTCAGGCTCTGCAAACGGGTACCAACAGCATGCTGTTTTCAGCCTATCTGCAGGGTGATGGCGCATCAGACGGTATTGTCCCTGGTGACTTCAAGAGCGTAGCTAACTTCACTCTGACTTATCAGTAAGATACTCGTTATTCATGCATGTGGATAACCCCACATGCATTTTATCTGCTGCCATTCACAAGCATTCTTATGTTCACAATAATAACTGACATGGCTTTATTTGGTATAATTAACCTATTTTTAACCTTAGCAAGAGATTAGTTTCCGTGAAGAGCAGTGATTCCTTAGCGAAGGAAATATTAACGATATTCGACTTACTACAGCCTGTGAGTAACCTAAAAAATTCACATGCCGTTGAATAATTTCAACGGTATAGTTAAAAATGGATTATGACTAAAATATCATGATCGAGCGATTGTAGTTACAACCTCACTTCGCTAACCTCGGTTAAAACTGCACATCATCATTAATACTAAATGGAATTATATAAAAGGACAGAGGATGATGGCGTTAACCAATCTGAAGACATGGTCTTCGCGCCCGCGTTTTCTGAGTTTATTGATTGGGCTCATTATTCATGGAACTGTTTTTACTGTTCGGTCAGATGAATTTACATTTAACACTGACATATTGGACATTAACGATAAAAATAATATTGACTTAGAACAGTTTTCCCGTAGCGGTTATATCATGCCGGGTGAATATTCTATGACAGTTCAGATTAATAAACAGGAGCTTTTAGAGCAACCGGTCACATTCATCGCGCCGGAAGATGATCCTAAAGGCAGTGTAGCCTGTGTCTCGCCAGAACTGGTCGAGCAATTTGGACTAAAACCTGAAATAAAGGACAAACTGACCTGGTGGAATCAGAGCCAGTGCCTTGTACTGGACAGCATGAAGGGAATGACCGCTAAGGGTGATTTAGGGGCGGCCAGATTATATCTGAGTATTCCGCAGGCTTATCTGGAATATTCCAATGATAACTGGGATCCACCGTCGAGTTGGGACAACGGTATTCCGGGCATTCTTATGGATTACAGAATTAATACAAAAGCCCAACGGCAGGAACAGCATGGAGCACAAAGCTATAACGTCAGCGGTAGCGGTACCGTTGGTGCCAATCTGGGTGCCTGGCGTTTACGTGCTGACTGGCAGAGCCAGTTAGATCATAAGACCGGTTCTGGTGAACCTACCAGGCATAACTGGGACTGGAGCCGCTATTACGCCTATCGGGTCATTACGCGACTGAAGTCGCGTTTGACCATAGGTGAGAACTACCTGAACTCCGACATCTTTGACAGCTTCCGTTATGCGGGGGTTAGCCTGACAAGCGACGACAATATGCTGCCACCGAATCTGCGCGGCTATGCGCCAGAAGTTACCGGCACTGCGCGCACGAATGCCAGGGTCGTTATCAGCCAACAGGGGCGTGTATTGCAGGAAATACAGGTCGCAGCTGGCCCTTTTCGTATTCAGAATATTAATGATGCGGTTACTGGTCAGCTGAATATTCGTGTCGAAGAAGAAGATGGCACCGTACAGGAATTCAATCTGGACACCGCCAGCGTTCCGTATCTGACGCGCCCGGGCACATTACGCCACAAGGTGGCAGTAGGACGACCTAATGACTGGCAGCGCCGTACCAACGGTCCGCTTTTTGCCACTGGAGAGTTTTCCTGGGGTGTCAGCAATGGCTGGTCGCTGTATGGCGGCGGCGTAACGGACGGCGATTACAACGCGCTGGCGCTGGGGATCGGCCGTGATTTGATGGTCCTGGGTGCCTTGTCATTTGACACCACACAATCGCATGCAAAGTTACCAAAAGAGGGTGAAACGCTTTCTGGCGGCTCTTACAGGCTGAGCTATTCGAAACGTTTTGACGATTACGATAGCCAGGTCACATTTGCGGGTTATCGCTTCTCGCAGAAAAACTATATGACCATGGGGGAATATCTGGATGCACGTACTTACGGCACGCGTTCACAAAACAGTAAAGAGATGTACACCATCACCTTTAACCAGCAGTTTCGGGATTTAGGGCTAAGTGCCTACCTGAACTACAACCACCAGACGTATTGGGACCAGCCAGCGAACGATCGGTACAACCTGACGCTGTCACATTATCTCGATATTGGCCAGCTGAGAAACCTGAGTCTGTCGGTGACGGCGTATCGCAATAAATTTAACGGGATAAACGACGACGGCATGTACCTGTCACTGTCGATGCCATGGGGCAATGGCGGATCCATCAGCTACAGCGGCAGCTGGGAAGGTAAAGAAAACAGCCACCAGGCAAATTACTACAACCGAGTTAATGATAACGATAGTTATCAGATAAGTAGCGGAGTGTCACGTAGCGGTGTCACCACGAGTGGTTATTACAGCCACCAGGGGAGTATTGCCCAAATAAACGCAAATGCCAGCTATCAGGAAGGACGTTATGCCACTGCAGGCTTGTCATTCCAGGGAGGGGCGACTGCCACGCTGAAGGGGGCGGCATTGCACCGTTCTGGCAGCATGGGAGGGACCCGAATACTGCTCGACACCGGTGGTGTCGCGGGGATCCCTATTCAGGGCTATGGCGCAACGACGCTGTCCAACTATTTTGGCAAAGCGGCAGTTTCCGATGTGGGCAGCTATCACCGTAACCGGGTCAGTATCGATCTGAACACACTGCCGGATGATGCGGAAGCGATGAACTCGGTTGTGCAGCTGACTCTGACTGAGGGTGCTATTGGCTACCGGAAATTCGATGTGATCTCTGGGGCAAAAGCGATGGCGGTGATCCGCCTTGCCGATGGTTCGGTTCCACCGTTTGGCGCAACGGTTCTGAACCTGAAAAAGCAAGATGTCGGCATCGTCGACGACGGCGGTAGCGTGTACCTGAGCGGTATTAAAGCCGGTGAAGCCATGACAGTGCACTGGAGTGGAAGAGCACAATGTGCATTCGACTTACCTGAAGAGCTATCGAACAGCAGCCTGACAGGCTTATTGCTGCCGTGCCATTTGCTAAGCGAATAAGCCCTTTGGACAGAGACGCTTGATGCATATGACGCATCACAACTGAATACTATTTTATTGAGAACGAGTGAAATGAAACTGAAGATGAAAACACCATTGATCGCTGGCGCTATATTATGTGCTTTGACCGCACAATCGGCTTTTGCCGCTATCGCTCTGGACCGCACCCGTGTGGTTTATAACGGTAGCCAAAAATCGATCAGCCTGAATGTCAGCAATGAGAACAAACAACTGCCTTATCTGGCTCAAGGCTGGATTGAGGATGCACAGGGTAACAAGATCACCTCTCCGCTGGCGGTGCTGCCGCCGGTGCAGCGTATTGAGCCTGGTGCTAAAAGCCAGGTGAAAGTTCAGGGCCTGCCCGCTGCCGCACAATTGCCACAGGACCGGGAATCACTCTTTTACTTCAACCTGAGAGAGATCCCACCGCGCACTGATAAACCCAATACCTTACAGATAGCCCTGCAGACGCGCATCAAAATGTTCTACCGACCTGAACCACTGGAGATTATGTCAGGGGACACGCCGTGGCAGGAGCAAATCACCTTAACTAAACAGGGTGGCAAGTACATGGTGAACAATCCAACACCTTATTTCATCACCCTGGTAGATGCCAAAGCGTCCGCAAAAGGCGAATCAGCAAAAGAGTTTCAACCGTTGATGGTGGAACCCAATGGCCAGAGCTTGATGACAGCGGGAGTGAGCTCACTGGGTAACAGCCCGGTACTGACTTACATCAATGACTACGGCGCTCGTCCCCAGTTGCAATTTAGCTGCAAAGCCAGCAGTTGCGTGGCAACACCAGCCAATAGCAGTCACTAATGCGGAACCGGGACATGGCATTGCCGTTGACGGAAACACAAGGTGTGTCTGGTGCGGCCTGAACCCGCATTGTTATTAATGTTGGGGAAAAGGTCTCGTGGCGCCACAACACAAAGGCGCGTTACAGGGCGGCTTGTCTCTGGCACAACTGAACTTCAGGCTGATAGAGGGGTAAGGAGCCAATGATAAGTTCAAAGCGTTTATGGTCAAAAGCGTGGGCAGCGGGTCTGGGTGTGGCTTGGTTACTGATCAGCCCACAGGTTTCATCAGCCTACCGATTGAGTTTGAGTGTGGATGTCATCCCCTCACCTTCCTGTGAGATCAATGGCAAACGACCGATCGAAGTGGATTTTGGCGAGGTCCTGACCTATAAGGTGAACGGCGACAACTATAAAAAAAACGTGCTGTTCGACATTAAATGTACCAATACAACCGCCAATGACATGTCCATTAGTATAAAAGGTACAAAGGCCCGTTTTGGCAAGGATATTCTGGGTACTGATAAGGAGATCTTAGGTATCGAATTTCTCAGCAATGGGCAGCCAGTGACACTCAACAGTGAGATTAAGTTTACTTATCCCAACCTGCCGAAGTTACAGGCGGTGCCGGTGAAATCCCCCGGCATGACGCTGCAGGCTGGGAAATTTTCGGCCGCAGCAACCATGACGGTGACATACCATTGAAAAGGAACAAACTGACTATGCGATTTTTACTCTATAGCTTATTGCTAATACTCAGCCGGCCATTGTATGCCGCAGATAATATGCTATTTAGCGGTACGCTGATTGGGCCGCCGCCCTGCAAAATTAACGGGGGAGATAAGGTAGATGTCAATTTTGGTGACCAGCTGGGGGTCCACAAAGTGGACGGAGTGAACTACCTGAAGACCCTGAGTTACTCCATTACCTGTGAAAAAGGGGTGACCGGAATGGACGTGATGTTCACACTGAGTGTAAAAAAAACGACCTATAATAACGCAGCAATCCAAACCAATATGGCTGATTTGGGCATCCAGGTATTGCAAAACGATAAGCCTTTCGTTCTGGACATCCCGTTAGTGATCGACCCCAAAGTGCCCCCTACACTGAAAGCGGTTCCGGTCAAAAAGCCGGGCGCAAACTTAAAAGTGGGAGTATTTTCGGCCACGGCAACATTAAAGGCAGAATATCAATGATGGACGGTAACAGATGAAGCACGATCCTAAAGACGGCAGAAGCAAAACAAGCCTGGAAATAGCGGGATTATTATTGTTATCCAGCTTTGCCGTTCTGGCGGAGGACAACGTGCATTTACGCGGCGCCCTGGTGGCAGAACCCTGTGTCATACCACCGGGGGAAGAGAACCTGCAACTGGACTTTGGCTCGGTGATCGACAAATATCTGTATCTGAATAAGCGAACGCGTGGGCAACCCTTTGAAATTCATCTGACGGCATGTAACCTGAATCAGGGCAACACACTTACCGTTACATTCATTGGCAATGAAAACCCGCAATTGCCTGGATTATTAGCCCTGGATGCTGCCAGCCAGGCCAATGGCATTGCGATAGGCATGGAAACCCGGCAAGGCAAACCGTTGCCGTTAAACCTGGCCGGACAAAAATCTATCCTGATGGCAGGCAGTAACCTAATCGCCTTTAAAGCTTATATACAGGGTGAACCTGAGGCAATCGCAAAAAAAACCATTGAGCGTGGCCCCTTTAGTGCAGTGGCCACTTTTCGCCTGGAATATGAGTAACGCCTGTAACGAACAATGCGTTTCAGGCATCCATCACGCAAAAATCGGGGGCCATTCATGCGCCCCGCTCTTTGCAGCCTGTCGTGGCAACACGTCGCTACGCCACGGTAAAGCCCAGCATCATGCCGGTATCTTCATGCTCCAGCAGATGGCAGTGCGCCATATAAGCATTGGCGGCATCGGCCTGATGGTTAAAGCGCACCAGCACCTCGCTGCGCCAGCCCTCAACACGAACGGTGTCTTTCCAGCCGCTGCGATGTGCGACAGGGGGTTTGCCATTTTCCGACAGGATGCGGAACTGGGTGCCGTGAATATGGAACGGATGCAGCATCTCATCGCCTTCACCTGAAATGGTCCACTTCTCATACACGCCCTTCGCGACCTCAAACGAGGGTTTATCCATATTAAAGGCCACGCCGTTGATCTGATTACCGTTATGGAAATCATAGCCTTTCACCGGTTTTGCATGATCCATTCCGGCCATGTTGCCGTGATCCATTCCAGCCATATCAGATTTCGCCGGGCTTGCCGGTGTATCGCTTTCGTGCCCGTCCATCGCCATACCGGCCATCGACGCATGTCCGTATTTTTCCATCAGCGCCATCATGCCGCGACGGTCGAGTTCCGGATCCATCATTAATTGCATCCAGCGAGTTTTAAGCCCGTCAGTCGCAGGAACGGCGGGCAGCTCCACCAGCTTGTCCGGAAGCGTTCCGCTGGCCAACACCCGCAATGGATTAATCGACAACACCGGCAGAGGCTGATCAAAGGGCTTCAGTGTCATACCCATCTGACGCACCGGCAACGTTTGCAGGTCGAAGGGTTTACCGTCAGAGGTATCCACCAGCACTTCATAACGTTCGCCCGGCAGCATCGGCAGCTCGCTGACCTGCACGGGCTCAGCCAGCAGGCCGCCGTCACTGGCAATCACATACATCGGGCGCTGATCGCTGGTGGTCAGATTGAGCGAACGGGCATTACAGCCATTCAGCAGACGCAGACGCAGCCAACCTCGCGGTACGCCGGTCTGCGGGTAGATAGCCCCATTCGTCAGCATCGTGTCGCCAAACCAGCCCACCGCCGCACTCATGATATCCAGCTGGTAATCGATCTGGCTGCCGTCAGCACTCAGGCGCTTATCCTGTAAAATCACGGGAATGTCATCAACGCCCCACTGTTTGGGCAGCAGCAGCTTGCCGCTTTCCGGGTCGTTGATCAGCACCAGCCCTGCCAGTCCTTGCGCGACCTGGTAACCGGTACGGCCATGTTGATGCGGATGGAACCAGCAGGTCGCAGCCGGTTGATCGGGCGTGAATGTCACCCGGCGGCTGCTGTTCGGCGCGATCCGCGCCTGTGGCCCACCGTCGACGTTGCCCGGCAGTTCCAGACCGTGCCAGTGCACCGTCGTCGTTTCGGGCAGACGATTATGCACGGTGATGTTGACCTCTTTGCCACGATCCAGTTGGATCGCCGGGCCAAGCAGGCTGCCATTATAGCCCCAGCTTGGCACGTTTTTACCGCGCCACAGGCTGTTACCGGTCTGGGCAATCAGGGTGATTTCACTGCGCGCATCGGCCGTCAGTAACGTGGGTATCGGCAACAGCGGGCGCTGTTCAGCCGCCATTAATGAACGGCTCCACAGTGGCAATGCACTGGCTGCGCCGATGGCGGCGCTTAATTTGATAAAATCACGACGTTGCATTATCCATTCCTTATTCAGTCCTTGTCTAAGATGTCTGTATCAGATATCGATAGCGACTGACAGCATAAACCCTGCCCCAGCGGGAAGGTCAAGCCCGTTAAAAGATTGCGGGATAAGCCCTTCAGGACTTTTCTGTCTTAAAAGTGGCTGGCACCCGGCCTGAACTGTGCTAACGTCAAGCTATTGCACACGTATGAGATAAACCATGAAGAAAAGCATCAAGGCTCTGTTGCTGTTAGGGCTGTTTGGCTTCTCCTCCACCAGTTTCGCCCTCAGCGAATCGGAAGCAGAAGATTTGGCAGATTTAACCGCCGTATTTGTTTATTTGAAAAACGATTGTGGTTATCAGGATCTCCCCGACGGGCAAATTCGCCGTGCATTGGTGTTTTTCGCACAGCAAAATCGTTGGGATTTAACCAATTACAACAGCTTTAATATGAAAGCATTAGGTGAAGACAGCTATCGCGATCTCAGTGGTATTGCCGTACCGAACGATACTAAGTGTAAATCTCTGGCGCGTGACTCTCTGAGCCTGCTGGCCTACGTGAAGTAATCGTTCTCTCGCCCTCCTGCTGCTGATTTGACCGTGCAACTGCGGTCATTAATCGCTATGATACTGGCCCATTTTTCGCGGCTGTTATATTCGCCCTGATTCAGCCTGCACCTGCGCAGGCCACGTTTGCTCCCCCCGTCACACAGTGTTCACACGGGTGCCGCCGGGCTGCAACGTGCATGACGGAGAGTATATGAGGATGAAAACCCCCACCATGACCGATAAAGAAATGTGGTATGAAACGCTTCATGCCGGATTCGGGCAGTATTTTTCTGTCGACAACGTACTGTATCGCGAGCAGACCGAACACCAGGATCTGATTATCTTTCAGAATGCGGCATTAGGCCGGGTAATGGCGCTGGACGGCGTAGTACAAACCACCGAACGCGATGAGTTTATCTATCACGAGATGATGACACACGTTCCGTTGCTGGCCCACGGGGCCGCAAAGCGAGTGCTGATCATCGGCGGCGGTGACGGTGCCATGCTGCGTGAAGTCTCCCGGCATAAAAACATCGAACAGATTACGATGGTTGAAATCGATGCTGGCGTGGTGACCTTCTGCAAAGAACACCTGCCGAACCACAGCCAGGGCGCCTATGACGACCCGCGCTTTACCCTGGTGATTGACGATGGCGTGAACTTCGTTAAACAGACCAGCGAAAAATTCGATGTGATTATCTCTGACTGCACCGACCCGATTGGGCCGGGAGAAAGCCTGTTTACTTCAGACTTTTATGAAGGCTGCCACCGCTGCCTGAACCCAAATGGCATCTTCGTGGCGCAGAACGGCGTTTGTTTCCTGCAGCAGGATGAAGCGGTGAACAGCCATCGCAAACTCAGCCACTATTTCGCTGATGTCAGCTTCTACCAGGCTGCGATCCCGACCTACTACGGCGGCATTATGACCTTCGCCTGGGCCAGTAATAATCCGGCGCTGCGCCAGCTCGATGCCGCGACAATTGCCTCACGCTTTGCACAAGCAGGCCTGAACTGCCGTTACTATAATCCGGCGATCCACACTGGCAGCTTTGCCCTGCCGCAATATCTGTTAAATGCGCTGGCCGACTAACCAGGTATTTTAAGGGGGTGAACTAAATTGCAAAAGCTTAAACTACATGGCTTCAACAACCTGACGAAAAGCCTGAGTTTTTGTATCTACGATATCTGTTACGCAAACACCGATGCGGAGCGTGACGGATATATTGCATACATTGATGAGCAGTATAATGCTAACCGCCTGACCGAGATCCTGAGCGAGACCTGCTCAATTATCGGTGCCAACGTGCTGAATATCGCGCGTCAGGATTATGAACCCCAGGGGGCCAGCGTTACGATTCTGGTCAGTGAAGAGCCGATCGATCCGCGCGACATCGACACCTCCGAACATCCTGGCCCGCTGCCCAACTCCGTTGTGGCGCACCTCGACAAAAGTCATATCTGCGTACATACCTACCCGGAAAGCCACCCTGAAGGCGGTCTGTGTACCTTCCGTGCAGATATTGAAGTCTCGACCTGTGGTGTCATTTCGCCACTGAAAGCGTTGAACTATTTAATTCATCAGCTGGAATCCGATATTGTCACCATCGATTATCGCGTACGTGGGTTTACCCGCGATGTGAACGGGGTGAAACACTTTATCGATCACGAGATTAACTCTATTCAGAATTTCATGTCGGATGATATGAAATCGATGTACGACATGATGGATGTGAATGTGTATCAGGAAAACATCTTCCACACCAAAATGCTGTTGAAAGAGTTCGATCTGAAACACTATCTGTTCAATACCGAACCCGCCGATCTGAGTCCGCAGGAACATAAACGCATTACGGGTTTACTGTGGAAAGAGATGCGTGAGATTTATTACGGCCGCAATATTCCGTCGTTGGGATTAAAAACGCAGTAACTGGTTGGGTGTATTGATATCCGTAACAAGGCGACCTTCGGGTCGCTTTTTTATTGGCGTCAGATCTTGTTACTGAAAAGTGCGCGGGTCGATCGTTGATCGGCCCGGGATTTAGCGTTACAGCGCCAGCCTCAGCGTAAAGTCCTGCTCACTCAGCTCACTCTGAGATTCATCGCTAAGCAGCCTGTCGGTAATAATATCCGTCAGTTGCTGGAGCGGTGCCGCCTGAAACAGCGACCAGGAACCGTACTTACTGCTGTCGGCCAGCAGCACCCGGCGGCGTGCATTGGCCAGCAGGTCCTGCTTCAGCCCGGCTTTCTCTTCCGTCGGTGCCGTGATGCCCTTCTCCAGGCTCCAGGAGTTACAGCTGACAAAAGCGATGTCCGGATAGATATTACGCAGCAGACGGCGTCCGTGCTCACCAATACAGGACTGGCTGGAGTCGTCGATGCGCCCACCGATAATCGTCACTTCAATCTGCTTAAACTCGGAAAGAAACAACGCGATATGCAAATCAGCCGTGATCACCCGCAGCGGCAAATGCGTCAGCTGACGTGCCAGCTCCAGCATGGTGGTGCCGGCATCCAGCACCACAGCATCACCGGCTTTCACCAGGCTGGCCGCGGTATGCGCAATAACCCGTTTCTCTGCCAGATGACGCTGCATCTTCTCAACCGTGGTGGGCTGATTGGGAATAAAGCGGTTCAGGGTTACCCCACCGTGGCTACGGCTGATCACCCCTTCCTGATCGAGTTTTATAAGGTCGCGTCGGATGGTGGCGGGTGACGCCGCAATGGCAGCCACCAGCTGTTCGACCGTGACCAGATTATGACTTTTCAGATAGTCCATAATCTGATCGAGGCGGCTTTGTCCCTTCATATGTCCTTATGCAAGCTGCATCGCTAACTGAATAGAGATCGCCATGCTGGCAGAGTTCGCTTTTCCTGTCCAGGCAATATCAAACGCCGTACCGTGGTCTGCCGAGGTACGGATAAACGGCAGCCCGGCGGTAATATTGACCCCATCGTAAAAGCCCAACAGCTTGAGCGGAATGTGCCCCTGATCGTGATACATCGCGACGACAATATCGTACTGGCCTTCCTGGCACTGCAGGAAAACGGTATCCGGCGGGCACGGCCCGGTCACGTTCAGCCCCTGCGCTTTCATCGCCTGTATCGAGGGAGCGACGATAGTGATCTCTTCATCGCCAAACAGGCCATTTTCACCCGCATGCGGATTCACTCCGGCCACCGCAATACGCGGGTTCTCAAAACCAACGCGCCGGAGGAAGGTATCCGCCATGCCGATCACCGTCTCAACGCGTTCACGCCCCAGGGTATCAAGGAACTGACGCAGCGCAATATGCGTGGTGACGTGGATCACCTTCAGCTTGTCGGTATACAGCACCATCGCGTAATTTTTGCTGTCGGTCAGCTTCGCCAGCAGTTCGGTATGCCCGGGATAAAGATGCCCGGCAGAGTGCAGCGCTTCTTTATTTAACGGGGCGGTGGCAATCGCCTGTACTTCCCCCGCCAGCGCCAGTTCCGTGGCACGTTTAACGCAGCGGTACGCCAGATCACCCGCTTCCGACTGCACCACTCCGGGCTTCAGGGCAGCCGGATCGGTCAGCGGTTCATCGATAACATTGATAATACCAGGGGCGAAGTGAGCATCGGCCACGCGATCCAGCACGCGCAGTTCTGCCTGCGGGGTAATATTCAGGCTCAGCACGCGCCGCAGGGTACTGGCACAGCCCACCACCACTGCCGGAACCCCGGACAGCTCACCGCTGGCCAGTGATTTGATAATGATTTCCGGACCGATACCCGCCGGGTCGCCCATAGTGATCGCAATAATTTTACTCACTCGATTTCTCCTCAATAAAACGAATAACGTCGACCAGGGTGTTTGCATCACCGAAGCCACCGGCTTTGGTCATCACCAGCAAGGGTTCAGTCACATTTAATAAGCGGCCCCAGGGCACACAGCCCGCAATCTGGCCTTGAATCTGGAATCCACTGGCACCCAGCCCGCGCGCCACGGCGATCGCCACGTCACCGCCGGAAAGATACAACCCGCCAGGCTGGGCTTCTGCCAGCACTTCAGCCGTGAGCTGTGCCAGTAGCTGGCAAATTTCTTCACCCAGTTGAGCACGGCTCAGCTGATGTTCTTCACACAGTGCAGCAATCGCTTCACGCTGCCCATTATGCTGGCAGGTGCGGACCACACAGTGCTGCCCGGCGCGCAATGCCTTGGTCACGGTCTGGCGCCAGGTGGAAAGCGATGCCCAGCGCGGGATAGCAAACAGTTCGGCAATATCGATATCCACCAGCGTCACGGGATGCTGCTGCTGAATCCGGTCAATTTGCTGACGGGCGATGTCACTCATCGAGCCCACCACTGCCAGCAG
This sequence comes from Erwinia sp. MYb375, assembly GCF_037479175.1. NCBI lineage: Bacteria > Pseudomonadati > Pseudomonadota > Gammaproteobacteria > Enterobacterales > Erwiniaceae > Erwinia > Erwinia sp. MYb375. Next base: position 95,373 of record NZ_JBBGZS010000012.1, read on the forward strand.
CGGTGACGGGTGGCGATCCACCAGCAACGCCGTCAGAGCATCACTCAGCCCGGCAGCACCGACCAGCAGCGGACGCTGTGCCAGGCGGGACGCTGCCTGCGCAATGCGCTGTAAGTCATCATCGGTTTCTGCATCCACCACCAGCAGCGACGGTGCGCTGTCGGCGGCCTGTTGCATCAGCGCCAGCAACTGTGGCCCGCGAACCTGGGCCAGCGTCAGGCCGCCGCAAGGCAATGTGCTCTGCTCCAATAACCGCCGGGCAATGTTCGCCGTTGTCACCGGCGTTTTCGGGTCGCTGGCAAATTCGGTCTCGGTCAGTCGCAAGCCGTGAATAAAGCACTCACCGTCGCGGGTAATGCGCCCCAGCCGTGGAACCGCCGCAACTACCAGCGCCAGCGATGCACCGCTGGCCAGCAGAGCCGCTTCGGTTTCTGCGCCCAGATTGCCGCGCAGAGTGGAATCCATCTTCTTAAACAGCCAGCCTTCGCGGGCAATCGGCGACCAGTGCATCAGCGCGCGATGCACCCGCTCTGCAGCATCCTGGGCAGAGAGCGCGCGGCTGTCCGTGCTGACCACCCAGACGTCGGCCTGCTCGTCACCACGCGGTGACTGGCTGTCAAAAAGCACATTCACCCGCGCTCCCGCTCTGGCCAGCCCGCTGCCCGCATCATTGGCCCCGGTAAAATCATCCGCAATCACCAGTACCGGCGTTTGCCATTTACGCTGCGTCATCGCCACTCCTGTACGGAACATTGAGGTGCCTGTCTGTGAAGAGAGGGTCAGGACACCACTCATTATCTGAATATGATTATATTCAATCACATTTGATTAAATGTGAGCAAGTTCAAATTAATCAGAATCAATATGCCCTATAAATTACCCATCAAAGTCGGAAAGTCCTTACAAATGACGAAATGCAATCACCCGCAACTGAAAGCGGTGTGATGAGGAGAAATCAGGCATGAACATAAACAGTACCGTGATCGCGGGTTACCAGACACTCAATGACATTGGCTACCTGTTAAAAGATAAGCCGCGTGTTTTGCTGGTCACCGATAAGAATATTGCAGCGATCCCGGCAGTGCAGACGCTGACTGAGCAGGTGCGCCGTCAGGTCTCAACCTTACATACCGTCAGCAATGTGCCACCCGAGCCGAGCCAGCATGATGTAGCAGAGATCCTCGCCGGCCTGGCCTCGCGCGATGTGGATCTGGTGATTGGCGTAGGCGGTGGCAGCGTGCTGGACGTGGCAAAACTGCTGTCGGTGCTGTGCGTTGAGAATGCACCCACGCTGGAGGCCCTGCTGGCCGGAGAGAAACCTCAGAGACGCACCCCCTCGCTGTTGATCCCGACCACTGCAGGTACGGGGTCAGAAGCCACGCCAAATGCCATTCTGGCCATCCCGGAAAAAGAGACGAAAGTCGGCATTATCTCCCCGGTGATGCTGCCGGACTATGTGATTCTGGCCCCGGAACTGACCACCAGCATGCCGGCACATATTGCATCTTCAACCGGGATTGATGCGCTCTGCCACCTGATTGAGTGCTTTACCGCGACGGTGTCAAACCCGGTGAGTGACAACTACGCGCTGATCGGGATGAAGAAGCTGTTTGCCAGCCTGGAAACCACCGTGGCTGAACCCGGCAACCTGGAGGCCCGACTGAATATGCTGTGGGCATCTTATTACGGCGGTGCGGCCATCGCCCATGCCGGGACTCATCTGGTGCACGCCATGTCCTACCCGCTGGGCGGCAAATATCACCTGCCGCACGGCGTGGCGAACGCCATTCTGCTCGCTCCCTGCATGCGCTTTGTGCGCCCGGCGGCGGTAAGCAAATTCGCCGAAGTCTACGACCTGTTGCCTGAGGCTAACCCGCAGCTCAACGCGGATGAGAAGTCTCACGCACTGGTGGATTACTTCGCGGCCCTGGTCCAGCGACTGAAGCTGCCTGCCAGCCTCGACGAGCTGGGGATCACCTCAGAACACCTGCCTTATTTAGTGGAAGCGGCACTCGATGTGCAGCGCCTGATGAAAAATGTCCCGGCACCGGTGAGCGCAAACGACGTGCGTAACGTGTACCTGACGCTATTTCCGGCACTGAATCACTAACAGAGAGATTATGATGAGCAAAATTATTCGGGGCGTACTGACCGCCATCGTCACGCCTTTCGATCACGACGGTGCCTATGCTGAAGCAGCCATGCGCCGTCAGGTGCAGCGCCAGCTGGCCGCCGGAAACGGTATTTTCTGCGGCGGCACCAACGGTGAGTTCTTCGTATTAAACGAACAGGAAAAGCTGGCCGTGACGGCCACCTGCGTCGACGAAGTGGCAGGAAAAGCCAGTGTGGTGGCGCACGTCGGCGAAATTTCCACACGCGACACCATTCGCCTCGGTAAACAGGTTGCCGCGCTGGGTGCGGATGCCGTGTCGGTGATCACTCCCTACTTTGTCCCACTCAAACAGTCAGAGCTGATCGCCCACTACACCGCAGTGGCCAATGCACTGACGGTGCCGGTGTTTCTCTACAACATCCCGGCGCGTACTGGCAATACCTTACAGCCAGAAACCGTTCGCCAGCTGGCCGCCCACCCCAACATTATCGGCATCAAAGACAGCGCAGGCAGCTATGAAAGCCTGAGCGGCTTCCTGAAAGCGGCCGAAGGCATTGATCACTTTAACGTGCTGAACGGTCCGGACTCGTTGATCCATCAGGGTTTCGTCGACGGCTGTTCGGCCTGTATTTCCGGCCTGGCTAACGTTGCACCGCAAGAGATCAACGCCATCTGGTCGCACTTCCACGCGGGCGATATCGCGGCCTCACGCAAAGCCCAGGAGAACGTCACCGGACTGCGTACCGACCTCTATGCCGTGGCCTTCTCACCCGCAGCGGTGAAAAAAGCCGTGGCACTGATGGGCTTTGACGTGGGCGACAGCCGCTACGCGGTGCAGTTTAGCGCGGAAGAAGAGCAAAAAATTCGCCAGATCGTTAACCAGTATCTTCAATAATTTTCCGGCAGCGGCATTACGGTGCCACCTGCTCTGACTCAATCAGACACTAACAGCAATACAGGCACACCTTCCTGTGAGGTGTGCATCGCTCTCTTTTGCCTTTGTACCCTACTGAAGCGCCACAAGAGCCTGAAGGCCAGCGCGCTTTTTACAACTTAAGAGGTTGTTATGAAAGAATTTACCACGCAAGGTACGCTGATCATCGTCGGGATGGTGCTGGTGTACATTCTGTTTACCAGTTGGCTGACCTGGCGACTGCGCAGTAAAACCTCCGGTGAACATATGGAAGGCGCACGCGCGATGCCCGCGTTTATCGTCGGCATCCTGCTGATGTCGGAATATATCGGTGCCAAGTCCACCATTGGTACCGCACAGGCGGCGTTCGAAGATGGCTTCGCGGCCTCCTGGTCGGTAATTGGTGCCGCCATTGGCTTCCCGATTTTCGGTCTGCTGCTGGTAAAACGCATCTACAACACCGGAAAAATTACTATCTCTGGTGCCATTGCCGAGAAGTACGGCAACACAACTAAATGCATTATCTCGCTGATTATGATCTACGCCCTGCTGCTGGTGAACGTGGGTAACTACGTCAGCGGCGCGGCGGCGATCTCAACCGTCTTGAAAGTGAATCTGCCGGTGGCAGCCTTTATTACCGCCATTGTCAGCACCTTCTACTTTGCCTTTGGCGGCATGAAGGGAATGGCCTGGGTCACGATGCTGCACAGCGGCCTGAAGTACATTGGTATTCTGATTATTCTCGGCGTGGCACTGAAGATGACCGGCGGTATTACGCCCATGGTTGAGAAAATGCCGTCGTTCTACTGGACCTGGGATGGTCACGTCGGTGCCAGCACGATCATGGCGTGGCTGATCGGGACTATCGGTTCGATCTTCTGTACCCAGTTCGTGATCCAGGCGATCTCCTCCACCAAAAGCCCGGCCTCTGCGCGCCGTGCCACCTGGGTGGCCTTCTTCTTCTGTCTGCCGATTGGCCTGGCGATTGCGGTGATTGGCGTCGCGGCCAAGTTTCTGCATCCGGATATCAACAGTCTGTATGCCCTGCCCGTGTTCTTACAGGATATGAGCCCGTGGCTGGCGGGCGTGGTTACCACGTCGCTGGTGGCGTCGATCTTCGTCAGCGTCAGTACGGTAGCGCTGGCGATTGCATCGCTGATTGTGAAGGACTTCTATGTGCCGATGCGTAACCCAACGCCAGAGCGCGAGTTCAAAATGACGCGCTGGCTGTCGCTGGCCATCGGTTTTGCCCCGCTGATTTTTGTGCTGCTGGTGCCGGAAGTGCTGAAGCTGTCGTTCTTCACCCGCGCTATCCGTCTGTCGATTTCCGTGGTGGCGATTATCGCCTTCTACCTGCCGATGTTCAAAAGTGCGCGCGGCGCAAACTGGGGGCTGATTGGCTCCTGCGTCGTGACCTCGATCTGGTTTGTCATGGGTGACCCGTTCGGCATCAATAATATGTACATCGCCCTGATTGTTCCGGCGCTGGTGATGGTGATTGATCGCATGATCCCATCGCGGGACAGCCATAAAAAAACCGCACACCAAATTCAAAAAAGTGGAGCCTGATATGACACTGGAAACGCTCACCGTAGAACGTAACGGCATTATCGCTACCGAGGGTGACAGGCAGCAGGCAATGCTGCCGTCATCCTGCCCGCAAAATCATGCGGCTAACCTGCTGCCGTTGCCGGATGGCGATGTGCTCTGCGTATGGTTTGGTGGTACTCAGGAAGGGATCGCCGATATTTCTGTCTGGTGCTCACGCCTGGAGAAAGGGAGCGAGCGCTGGTCCGACGCGGTAAAACTCTCGGACGACCCGACCCGCTCGGAGCAGAACCCGGTACTGTTCCTCGACCCGGACAACGTGCTGTGGCTGCTGTACACCGCGCAAAAGTCCGGCAATCAGGATACGGCAATTGTGCGCTACCGCCAGTCAACGGACTTCGGCCAGAGCTGGGGGCCGATTGCCACGCTGCTCGACCAGCCCGGCACCTTTATCCGTCAGCCAGTAGTCGTGCTGGCTAACGGCGACTGGCTGCTGCCGGTGTTCTACTGCCGTACACAACCGGGTGAAAAATGGGTGGGCAATAATGACGACAGCGCGGTGAAAATCTCGCGGGATAAAGGCAAAAACTGGCACGATGTGGCCGTGCCGGACAGCACCGGCTGCGTGCATATGAATATTACACTGCTGAAGGATGGCTCGCTGCTGGCGCTGTATCGCAGCCGCTGGGCAGATCATATCTATCAAAGCCGGTCCAACGACGGCGGGCAAAGCTGGTCTGCCCCGCAGGCCACCGAACTGCCAAACAATAACTCGTCCATTCAGGTGACCACACTGGCGAACGGTGACCTGGCGCTGGTGTTTAACGCCATGAGTGCCGAAGGGGCCAGCGAACGCCGCACCTCACTGTATGACGAAATTGAAGATGAAGAAGATGACGTGGCGGTCGCCGCCGAACCGGTGATCCACAACGGTAAAACCGCCTTCTGGGGAGCACCACGTGCCCCCATGACGCTGGCGATTTCACGTGATGGCGGAAAAAGCTGGCCGTTCCGGCGTAATCTGGATGAAGGCGACGGCTACTGCATGACGAATAATTCGCAGCAGAAGCTGAACCGTGAGTTCTCCTACCCCAGCATTAAGCAGGGGCTGAACGGGGAACTGCATATTGCCTACACCTATTTCCGCCAGGCGATTAAATATGTGCGTGTGGAAGAGGAATGGGTGACAGGAGATCGCCGATGATCGCCGGTAACCTCAACCATCTGACGCTGGCTACCCTGCCTGCATCGCTGTTTCAACTGCTGGCGCAGCCCCGACACAGTCTGGCGGCACTGAGTGCGCTGCCCGACGGACGATGGCAGCCGGAGGGGGCTGCCTGGTTCTGTCATATCGGCTCACAGCAGAGTGCACCAGCGGTCACGCGCCATACCGAGTTTCACCGGGAATATCTCGATATTCAGATCGTACTGACGGGCGAGGAGGTTATCCGCTTCGGGCTAACCGATGCACGCCCGACGGGCGGTGAAGAACGTAAAGCGGATCTGTATATCGTCGCCGATCCGCAGCTGACGCAGCAGGTCCATCTGCGCCCCGGCGACTTTGTGACGTTTGCACCAGGCGAAGCGCATCAGGCACTGTGCGCCATCGGGCAACCGATGATGGTCCGCAAGGCGGTTTTCAAGATCCCTGTGGGAATGCTGGAGGGCCAGCCATGAGCCGTCATGCGCTGGTGACCGGCGCCAGTTCAGGCATTGGGGCGGCGATTGTCGATCATCTGTTAAAGCAGGGCTGGCAGGTGACAGGATTAAGCCGCAGCCACATTGAACATGATAACCCGCAGTTTCGGTCTGTCAGCGTGGACCTGTTCGACAATGCCGCGCTGGCCCGGGTACTTGCCGGGATGGAGACACCGCAGGCCATTGTTCACGCGGCCGGGATGATGAAAGCGGCATTGCTGGGGGAGCTGGATGTCACGGCCAGCCAGCAGCTGTGGCAGCTGCATATTGCCGTGGCGGAAACGCTGGCCAATACCTTTGTGCCGCATATGCGCAGCGGTGGGCGCATCGTGCTACTGGGCAGCCGCACGTCACGCGGGGCAGCAGGCCGTAGTCAGTATGTCGCCACCAAATCGGCCATGATAGGTATGGTTCGCAGTTGGGCAGCAGAGCTGGCACCACGTGGGCTGACGGCCAATATCGTTGCGCCTGGCGCCACACAGACACCGATGCTGAACAGCCCCGGACGCGAAGGTTCGCCGCCAAAACTGCCACCCATCGGCCGCTTTATTCAGCCGCAGGAAGTTGCCGAACTGGTGGGCTATCTGCTGTCACCTGCCGCCGCCGCCATTACCGGGCAGGAGCTGGTAATGTGCGGTGGAGCATCGTTATAAACCGGACATGCCCTCGCCCAGCAGGGCTTGGGCATGGTCGTTAACGCCCCTGTAAAAATTCCCGGTAGGCGGCAATCACGGCCAGAAAGTCTTCCACTCCGCAGAATGACAGGCTCTCTTCATCGTAGTAATTCATCCCCTCTTCCATCTCATCGCCTTCGAAGTTGAGCTGGTTTGAACGGATCATCACTTCTTCTTCATCCAGCAACAGCGTGTACTCTTTGCCCACGCGCTGCCACTGACGCACGCTGCCTTTGACATCTTCGGCAGCCGCTTCGACCTCATCCAGCAGGGTGAGGTCTTCATTCACTTCATCATTAAACCAGTGACCGACGGCTTCGTGGCCCATCGTCATGCGAACCTTCACACCACCGGTGATATCTCTTAAAAATTCATATTCCATCGCGCTTTCCTCCCGGTCAGCCTGCTCACAGGCTCAACCACATTTTGCGCGTCTGCCGCGACAATACTGAGCTTTGGCGCGCATTATCGCAGCCCGGCGCGGGAAAAGCAGGAGGTTTTACGTAGCGCTTTCCAATATTGATAACGGAACAGTAAAAATACTGGCCTGTCCGCTTTTCCCCATGGCATGTTCTGCCCGGCACAACGGAAATTCCCGTTCACCGATAACACAAAATTACGTAATCACGGAAAAACAGTTGCTTAAAATTACGTAATTCCGTAAATTCATCAACAGGGAAGAATCGAATGAAAAAGATCTGTTTTCTTGGTAGCTCGCTGAGCGACCTTAAACGCTTTCCCAGGAATGTGATGCATGATGCGGGTTATCAACTCGCTCAGCTACAGGCGGGTGCGACACCCGCAGATTTTAAATCACTGGCTGCTGTTGCCAGTGGGGTGTGGGAATTGCGAATACATGATGGTGACAGCGGGACATTTCGCGTGGTCTATGTGTCAAAGCTCCGCGATGCCATCTATGTACTGCATGCTTTCCATAAGAAAACGCTCAAGACCAGCCCGCAGGATGTGGCACTGATCCGCCAGCGTTATCAGCAACTGATACAGGAGTTCAGCTCATGATCCAGCGTTTCGACAGTGTCTGGGATGCCCTTGCCGACACCCCGAAAGAGGCCGCACAGCTCAAAGCACGCTCACAATTACTGATGGCTTTGCAGGAAAAAATTGACGGCATGCCGCTCAAAGAAGCCTCCGTACTGCTCGGCGTCACCGTCTCACGTATTTCCGAAATTCGTAGCGGAAAGTTTCATCTTTTCAGTCTGGATAAACTCGTCATACTGCTTGCCAAAGCCGGCTATCAAGTGAAGTTCGAGATTGCGGCTATCCACTGAGCACATAAAAAAACCGGGCACTTGGCCCGGTTTCTTAACGCGCACTGAAGATTAAACCGCAGTCTGGAAAATCACGCTATCGGCTTTGTCGGTGTATTGACTCAGCTGGTCGAAGTTCAGATAACGATAGGTATCCACAGCGGTTTTATCCACCTGGCCCATAAACGTCAGATACTCTTCCGGCGTTGGCAGTTTACCCAGCAGAGAAGCTACCGCGGACAGCTCAGCAGACGCCAGGTACACATTTGCCCCCGTTCCCAGACGGTTCGGGAAGTTACGTGTGGAGGTCGATACCACCGTTGCGCCATCTGCCACACGCGCCTGGTTACCCATGCACAGTGAACAGCCTGGGATCTCAATGCGCGCGCCGCTCTTACCGAATACGCTGTAGTAGCCTTCCTCAGTCAGCTGTGCCGCATCCATCTTGGTTGGCGGAGCCACCCAAAGACGCGTCGGCAGCTGGCCTTTATGCGCATCCAGCAGTTTCCCAGCCGCACGGAAGTGACCGATGTTGGTCATGCAGGAACCGATAAAGACTTCATCGATTTTTGTGCCCTGCACATCAGACAGTAGACGAGCATCATCCGGGTCGTTCGGCGCACACAGAATTGGCTCTTTAATATCTGCCAGATCGATATCGATCACCGCAGCGTACTCTGCATCCGCATCGCCTTCCAGCAGCTGCGGATCGGCCAGCCATTTTTCCATGCCCTGAATACGGCGTTCAAGCGTACGACGATCGCCATAGCCCTCAGAGATCATCCACTTCAGCAGGACAATGTTCGAGTTCAGATACTCAATGATCGGATCTTTGCTCAGTTTGATAGAACAACCGGCGGCAGAACGTTCAGCGGATGCATCTGACAATTCAAATGCCTGCTCAACCTTAAGATCCGGCAAACCTTCAATTTCCAGAATGCGGCCAGAGAAGATGTTTTTCTTCCCTTTTTTCTCAACGGTCAGCAGGCCAGCTTTGATGGCATACAGTGGGATCGCATGCACCAGATCACGCAGAGTGATCCCCGGCTGCATCTTACCTTTGAAGCGCACCAGAACTGACTCAGGCATGTCCAGTGGCATCACGCCAGTCGCAGCGGCAAAGGCCACCAGACCTGACCCCGCAGGGAAGGAGATACCAATAGGGAAACGGGTGTGAGAGTCACCACCGGTACCCACGGTGTCCGGCAGCAGCATACGGTTCAGCCAGCTGTGAATAATGCCATCACCTGGGCGCAGCGACACGCCGCCACGGTTCATAATGAAGTCAGGCAGCGTATGATGCGTGGTCACATCGACCGGCTTTGGATAAGCCGCAGTATGGCAGAAGGACTGCATCACCAGATCCGCAGAGAAGCCGAGGCAGGCGAGATCTTTCAGTTCATCACGGGTCATTGGACCGGTGGTGTCCTGCGAGCCAACCGAGGTCATTTTGGGTTCGCAGTAGGCGCCAGGGCGCACACCGTCAACGCCACATGCACGGCCGACCATTTTCTGCGCCAGTGAGAAACCACGGGTGCTGGCCGCCACATCTCTCGCCTGCTCGAACACATCACTGTGCGGCAGATTCAGCGATTCACGGGCTTTCGTGGTCAAACCACGGCCGATGATCAGTGGAATACGGCCACCCGCACGAACTTCATCCAACAGTACGTTAGTTTTCAGTTCAAAGTTAGCCAGCACTTCGTCGGTGTCGTGATTGCGGACTTCACCTTTATACGGATAGATGTCGATGACGTCGCCCATATTCAGACGGTCAACATCGACTTCAATCGGCAGTGCGCCCGCATCTTCCATCGTGTTAAAGAAGATAGGTGCGATTTTACCGCCGAGGCAGACGCCACCGCCCTTCTTGTTCGGCACGTAAGGAATATCATCGCCCATAAACCACAGCACCGAGTTGGTGGCGGATTTACGCGAAGAACCTGTACCGACCACATCACCAACGTAGGTCAGTGGGAAGCCTTTTGCCTGTAATGCTTCGATCTGTTTGATCGGGCCTACGTTACCCGCATCGTCGGGTTCGATACCTTCACGGGCGTTTTTCAACATCGCCAGCGCGTGCAGTGGAATATCCGGACGAGACCATGCATCCGGCGCCGGAGAGAGGTCGTCGGTATTGGTTTCGCCGGTCACTTTAAACACGGTTACAGTGATTTTTTCGGCAAGTTTAGGACGCTTCAGGAACCACTCGGCATCGGCCCACGACTGAATAATTTTTTTCGCGTGTGGGTTACCTGCTTTGGATTTTTCTTCAACATCGTAGAAATTGTCGAACATCAGCAGCGTGTGGGACAGCGCTTCAGCGGCGATCGGTGCCAGCTTTTCATCGTCAAGTGCTTCAATCAGCGCATGGATGTTATAGCCGCCCTGCATGGTGCCCAGCAGTTTGATTGCCAGTTCAGGAGTAACCAGAGGAGAAGTTGTTTCGCCTTTCGCGACAGCAGCCAGGAAACCCGCTTTGACATACGCCGCTTCGTCAACGCCCGGCGGCACTCGATTGATTAACAGATCGGACAGAAATTCTTCTTCACCCGCAGGAGGGGCTTTTAGCAGTTCAACCAGCGCGGCCATTTGGGAAGCATCTAACGGTTTTGGAACAATCCCCTGGGCAGCACGCTCGGCAACGTGCTTACGGTATTCTTCTAGCACGACGTTCTCCTCGCTCTCATTGTATTTAGCATCCCGGGCTACCTGAGTTCACCGCAAAGTGAAAACCATCCATGTGTAGGGTAAGGTGCCCGGTTCCGCGAGGGCCAGCATAGCAGGATTTCGGTTGCGTGTTAATCCGTTTACAAAAAAGCAACATCAATAGCCTGACAGTTTTTATGGGCAAAAAAGCCTTTTTCCAGCGTTTTTAGCTGCTTTTTTTACATGATCATATGGGTTGTTCTTCACTTGCGACTAAAAAACCGCATTCCTGCCGCACAGCAATCTCCCGCTACTACCTGTGGAAATAAATGCAGCTTATTTTAAACAGCGGTTCGATGACTTATGGAGAGGGGCACACAGGGGATATTTTTTGCGGGGAGAAAAACAAAAAAAGCCGCACTTGGCGGCTTTTTTTATCACTAACACATCACTGCTCAGGCTAATGCCCTCATCGCTGTCGTCGGTGTTAGCGAGATTATCGCAAATTACAGAGCGATAACGTTTACAGCTGATGGACCTTTAGCGCCGTTCTCGATAGAGAACTCAACTTTCTGGCCTTCATCTAAGGTTTTGAAATCGCTGCTCTGGATAGCAGAGAAATGTACGAATACATCTTTGCTGCCGTCTGCTGGAGTGATGAAACCGAAGCCTTTATCAGCGTTAAACCATTTTACTAAACCAGTCATTTTGTTAGACATAGATATTTCCTTTCAATTTTTGAGCCACTTAACATGGCGAACATGGCCTGTTCATCAGATTTAAACTTATGGGCACTTAGGAGGAGGCTCTCGATGAAGGGATATCTTTGATAACACTTGTACTGAGGACTGCTTTACTAAAACTGCTTTCATAAGGTCTGTATTCCAAACCGATGAGGCATAGTAGACCGGATAAGACTCAACAAGCAAGGATTCATTTCACTTATATTTTTTGAACTTTATGGTTCTCGTCTGGTCTGGGGTTGTACTGAAGGATAAGTGCTCATGTGGGTAAGCTCATGAAAATGTCACCAGGCTTAAATGATAAAAGCCCTGACAGAGATTGCCAGGGCTTTTAAGGTACTGCTAACTCAAACTTTAACATTAATGAACTTAACGAGTAATGACTTCTATTAGTACTTCGTCAAATGTACGTGTTTATTACGGATAGTATAAGTGACTAAGATTCTAGCTTACCTCCATAAATGACAGTTAACATCATCATGCCTGTCGAAAGACATGGCCGGTTAAACAAGTACACACCCAACGCGACGTAGACTCTTTGATACGTGGCTTGACTTCCATTGTGATTTATTAGCACACATCACAACATTCAGACTCGCTTATATCGGTAAAACATAGCCTTATGTCATCGCGCTTACGTTCCCACCCTGCGATTTCGCAACTGACTGCGTGGCCTTAAGCATCATCGAAGCGAGTGGATAACAATAACTAAACTCACAACGACTCTCCCATACAAAAATACTTCGTGACCTTCATCGCAAAATAAACATTAAACTTTATCTGACACAACCCGGTAATATTCCCGTGCTGTGAGTTCTAATCTACTGCTTTAAAAACAAGAGTCAATACTGTTTTTAATGCCATGTGATTATTATCAGTGTTTATCACCTCCATTGTCAGGCAAGGAGAAAATCTGGTGATATAAACGCCAACTGTCCGCCAAACCCGGCAGAAATCATTATAAATGGGCAAAAAAACAAGGTAAAAATCAATATCCATGCCAAGAAAGACATTACTCGAAAATAAATAAGGCTACGTTCAACTTTTTTCCTGCACGTATTTTTAACATGCACATGCGTCAGTCAACGCGTGGCCCTTCAGGATTGCCAAACAGCAAACCCTGCGCCCACGGCTGACGTTATCGACGTGATAAATGCTTAGCGGGGTAAATCGCTTTCCACCAGCGTAAGCTCCTGTGCCGTATAGCGTTCACCGATAATATTCTCCGCCACAAACAAGCGATCGAGCAGTGCCAGGTCATCCTCTGCCAGACGGATATCGACGGCACGGCAATTATCTTCCAGATGGGGAATTTTACTGGCACCAGGAACAGGCACAATGTTCTCCCCTTTCGCCAGCACCCAGGCCAGCGCCATCTGCGCCGCGCTACAGCTATAGCCGTAAGCCACGTCTTTTAGCTGCTCGACTAACAAAAGATTGTGGGCCAGCGCCTCTTTCTGGAAACGCGGCAGATAATGACGGAAATCATCGGCTGCCAACACGGGAAGCTTTCCTGAAAGGAAACCTCGGCCCAATGGACTGTAAGGGACAAAACCGATGCCAAGTTGACGACAGGTTGAGAGCAAGCAGTGTTCAGGCTCGCGTGACCACAACGAATACTCACTCTGCACGGCGGTAATGGGATGCACCGCATGTGCACGCTGCAATGTTTCGCTGGAAATTTCTGACAAACCCAGGTGCAGAACTTTCCCCTCACGTACCAGGTCGGCCATTGTTCCCACCACGTCCTCCACTGCTACGCTCGGGTCGAGGCGGTGTTGATAGTAGAGGTCAATCACTTCTACCCCCAGGCGCTGTAAGGATGCCTCTACCGAGGCACGAATATTTTCAGGCTGGCTGTTCACGCCTTTAATACGTTCCCAGCCTTCCCCCTCATCCGTGATATGAAAACCAAATTTGGTAGCGATCTTTACTTTACCCGCGTGACCTTTCAGTGCTTTTCCAATCAGAGACTCGTTGGTGAACGGCCCGTAAACTTCCGCAGTATCAAGGAAATCTATGCCCAGATCGAAGGCGCGATGCAGCGTTTTGATCATCTGCTGTTCATCGCCCGGCTGCCCGTAGGCAAAACTCATTCCCATGCATCCCAGACCGAGAGCGGAAACGTGAAAATGTTCACTGCCCAATGTTCTTTGTTTCATCATTTTTATCCCGTTGATTAGCGACAATGTCGTTATACTTTCCCCGGTTAAAATCAACAATTGACGCTGATTAAGCGCTTTAATGAAAAATAATCATCAATATGAAAAATCGCACTACGCTACAGGAATTAGAGATCTTCGCTGCCATCGCCCGCCATCTCAATTTCCGCAAGGCGGCGGAGGAGCGTAACGTCACACCTTCGACGTTGAGTCATACCCTCACAAATCTGGAGCAGCGTATCGGTTTGCGGCTCCTGAACCGCACCACGCGCAGCGTATCGTTAACTGAGGCGGGTCGTGCTTTTCTGTCGCGTATTGAACCGGCACTGGTCGATTTGTCCAGTGCGGTGGATGAGTTGAACACCTGGCGTGCCGATCCGCGTGGCACACTGCGTCTCAATATGCCGCGCAATGCGGAAGCCCTTGCTCTGCACCCTGTATTGCTGCCGTTCCGCCAGCAGTATCCCGACATTGCCCTGGAGATAGCCACCAGCGATGGCTTTGTGAACATCGTGGAAGAGGGTTTTGATGCCGGTGTACGTTTTGGCAACGTCATTCCGCAGAATATGGTGGCGATCCCCTTCGGCATGCCCGTCACTGGCGCAGTGATTGCCAGCCCGGCGTTTGTTGCCCGTCACGGTGCGCCGCAGCATCCGGATGAACTGCCAGATTATCCCTGTATCCAGCGGCGTTTTCCCAGCGGGATGCAATATAAATGGGAGTTCCAGGTGCAAAGCAAATTGAAGGAGATTGCGGTCAACGGCAATCTGACACTGGATAACGATCAGATGATGATTCAGGCCGCACAAGCCGGGGCCGGCATCGCCTTTGTGCTGCGTAACCTGAGTGAAAGCGCGCTGGCAAGCGGGGAACTGGTGGAGCTGCTGACTGACTATGTGGCGCCAGCTGAAAGTTTCTGGCTCTATTATCCCAGCCGTAAATACCACTCCGCCGCGATGCGCTGCTTTATTGAGTGGATACAACAGGCCAATCGCGGCGTGATACACTCAAATTCCTTGCTGAATCACGCTGAGCCACGATGAATAGCGAACAACCGAATACGCAACTGGTCCGCTGCGACCGCCCCATCCCACACGTTGCGCGCCTGACGCTGCATCGCCCCACTGCGCGCAATGCCTATAACGCCGTGATGATTAGCGAGCTGGAACAGTGCCTGAACTGGTGCGAACAGCAGGCCGATATCCGTACCGTGATCCTTACCGGCAGCGGCACGGTGTTTTGCAGTGGAGCCGATCTTGAGGAGGCCTTCACCGACGGTGGCAAAGGTCTGATCAATTCGCACGGTGGGTTTAACCCGTTGCAACATCTGCCACGGCGCAAAATCTGGATAGCGGCGCTGAATGGTCATGCCTTTGGTGGCGGGCTGGAACTGGCGCTGGAATGTGATTTTATTATTGCTGCTAAACAGGTAAAAATCGCACTCCCCGAAGTGAAGTACGGTCTGCTACCGCTCGGCGGTGCCATCGACCAACTGGCAACACGCCTGCCTGCCAATGTTGCACGTGAGATGTTGCTGATCGGTGACCCCATGGACGCGCAGCGTGCGCTGGCACTGGGCCTGTTTTACCAGGTTGCCGCAGCGGAAGACCTTCTGGAAAACGCACTGACGCTGGCTGCCAGCCTCAACCGCAACGCGCCGCTGGCCGTTCAGGCCTGTAACGCCCTGCTGAAAGAAGCCTACATGAAGGATCTGCGCCAGAGCAGCGCTACGGAGCTTCAGCAGTTGCAGGCAAGCCTGGATTATCAGGAAAGCCTGCTTGCCTTCAGCGAAAAGCGCGCTCCGCAGTGGCGCGGAAAATAGGTTTAAAGCCGCACCGCTTTAAATAACGCACTTAATCCCAGCCCTCCGGCGATGCCCAACATCGCCAGACCAAAGCCGCCACTGTGCGGCTGACCCAGAAGCTGGCTGAACAGACGCGTTACCATTATCGCACCTGATGCGCCATAAGGATGCCCCAGAGCAATAGCGCCGCCCTGGCGGTTAATCCGCATCTCATCAATATGCAAAGCATCAACAGACCCCAGAACCTGGGCAGCAAAAGCTTCGTTAAACTCAATGACATCGACCTGATCCAGCGTCAGACCCGGCTGGCGCGCCAGCAGTTTCTGCGTGGCGGGCACCGGCCCGAGGCCCAGAAGATTGGGATCGACGCCTGCGCTGCAGGCATCCGCAAACAGCAGTCCTTCGGTAAAACCACTGGCACGTGCCCTGCGGCGGCTCATCACCAGAAGCAACGATGCGCCATCATTCAGCGGGCAACAGTTGCCTGCCGTTACTGTTCCGTCAGCGGCAAACACCGGCGACAATGCCGACAGCTTAGCCAGCGAGGTGTCGGCACGCGGACACTCATCGTTCTCCACCAGACGTCCCCTGACGCTAACCGGGACAATCTCCTGCCGAAATGCCCCCTGCTGCTGTGCCGCCAGCGCACGCTGATGGCTGCGCAGGGCAAAATGATCCTGACGCTGCCGGCTGATGCCACACTGGCGCGCCACATTCTCGGCCGCCATGCCCATCTCCGGGTCACCGATATCATCCGGTGAAAACTGCGCCCGCCCGAAGAAACGCGGCATCTGTTTCAGCGATGCGGGTTTTTCCACGCGCCACGGTGCAGTACTGACACTTTCAACGCCGCCCGCCAGATAACACTCCCCTGCTCTGGCCTGCACCAGACGGCAGGCATTAATCACCGCTTCCAGCCCGGAACCACACTGGCGATCCACCGTAACGGCAGGAACAGAGAGCGGCAAACCCGCCGTCAGCGCTGCCAGCCGGGCAATATTGCCACCGCCGCCCGTCGCATTCCCGATAATCACTTCATCAATCGCGGTACACTCCGCGGGCAGAGTCGCCATGATGTGCTCAAACAGCGGTGCAAGCAGCGCGGCCATCGGCACACCGTCAAAGATGCCATAAGCTCTGCCAACCGGAGTACGTCGGGCAGCGACGATCACCGGCTGCCAGTCATCCTCAGGCTGATAATTCAGTAAGCTCTTTGCTGCTGCCATGTTGTGCGATCCTTTTTTCCAGCTCGGCGCGTTTTATTTTACCGCTCGGCGTCAGTGGCCAGTGTGTAATATGATAAAACTGGCGCGGGACTTTATATTTCGCCAGCAGTGAGCGGCAGCGTTGTGATAACTGTTTCAGTTCTTCTGGTGCGCCCTCAACAATAGCGACCATTTTCTTACCCAGATAATCATCATCCACCGCAATCACCACGGCTTCAATAATTCCCGGCAGGGATTTAATCGCTGACTCTATTTCAGAGAGATAAATATTATTGCCACCGCTGAGGATCATATTTCCCCGACGGCCAATCACATGCAGTCGATGATCATCATCGAGATAACCGATATCGGCCACCGTCGCCGTTGACTGATATTTCACGAACGCGCTGCCGTCATCGCCCCACAAATAACGGTCGATAATTTGTTCGCTGGTAATATAGATGGTGCCCGGCTGATACGCGGGAAGAACCTCTCCCTGATCATTACGGATGCTAATCTCCACACCGGGAAACGCCTGGCCGACCGTTGCCAGCGATGCGCTGATATCGGCATCCTCCAGGGTGGAAACGGCAATAAATCCCAGCTCTGAAGCCCCGTAATATTCCTGCATTCGGGCAACGGGAAACAGTGCCCGCGCCTGACGATAGTGGTTCAGCTCCAGC
The DNA here is from genome assembly GCF_037479175.1 of Erwinia sp. MYb375. Taxonomy (NCBI): domain Bacteria; kingdom Pseudomonadati; phylum Pseudomonadota; class Gammaproteobacteria; order Enterobacterales; family Erwiniaceae; genus Erwinia; species Erwinia sp. MYb375. Next base: position 112,833 of record NZ_JBBGZS010000012.1, read on the forward strand.
TTGGCACCGGCGCTTAACAGACGCTGGAGGCTGGGATATGCGCTGCCTTCTGCCACACGAGCAAACCCGGCGATCATCGTGGGGACGACCACCAGCCGTTCAATCTGTCGCTGCGCAATCAACGCCAGCGCCGCCGCAGGCTGCCACTGCCCGGGACTGTAGAAGGTCCCTCCGGCGTACAGCGTTTCATTCAGGCAGTAAAGGCCAATACCGTGAGAAAGAGGACCGGGAAACAGCGTTGAGGGGGCATGTTTTAACCCAAAGAGCGCTTCACCGTTTTCAAAGCTACAGCGCCAGGATCGTCGCGATCGAATAAAGGCTTTCGGCAGACTGGTGGTGCCGGAGGTAAAGTTGATCAGAAACGGCGTGTCAGCCTGCATCCCGGCGGTAAATTCGGGATCGTCTGGCAGAACACATGGCGCGGGTTCGCTATCGACAGCCAGCCAGCGGATCGCCAGCTGCTCGGCCAGTGCGATCAGCGCCCGATCCTCTGCTTTCAGCAGCAACAGATCCGGCGCCAGCCGTCGCAGCATATCGTGGCGTTGTTCAACTGGCGCGTGAGGATCGATAATCGCCGCCGTAAAAGGCTGCGCAGTGGCCGCCAGCCAGGCAACGGGGAAGGTAATATCGTTACCGATGGCTATTGCTACAGTGCGGTTTTCACTAGTGGAAGGCATCCGGCACAGCTGCTGGTACAGCACCTGCGCACGCTGCCACAGCTGCTGCCAGCTCAGCGTGTAACCTTCAATATCAACGGCGGTCAGGTCGGGATGGTTTTCTGCATGCTGCTTAACTCTGTCGTGAACCGGCATGACGATCAGGCCCCGACAAACGGAAAGTGCCGGGTGAGCGCCTGACGGGCTTCATCCGGGATCGGGCACGGCTTATTATCCGTTGGATTCACACAGACCCAGATGAATTTGCCTTCGGCGCACAGCGTGGTTTTATCATGGAGCATTAAACGGATGGTGAAAATTAAACTGCTGTTACCGATTTTCTCAATCAATACCTGAGGTAACACCACATCATCCACCGACAGCGGATGAAAGAAGGTGGCTTCGCATTTTTTCACATGGTAGGCCACACCTGCGGTATGGGGGCGAAATAAAGGCAGAATATCAGCGCGGCGAAACGCATTAACCACAGCATCTTCACAATAATCTAAATAAACAGAATTATGCACGTGACCGTTTAAATCTATATCGCGCATTGATACGCGAAATGTTTCGCTATTATACTGTTCCTGCATAAAAATCATTAACCTGTCAACCGGACAACACTGAAGAAAATATACCATGAAAGAGACTTTATTCACCAGAGCAGTCGTCCGGGAGTTCGGCAAAATCGGTGAGGTGATGCAGCTTGAACTGTGCCCACTCACAGAATTAACTACAGGCCAGGTGCGGGTGGAAATGGCCTTCGCCACCATCAACCCCTCTGATATTATTACTATTTCTGGCGCCTATCGTTCACGTATCGCCCTGCCCTTTGTACCGGGCTTCGAGGGAATGGGCAGAATAAGCCAGAGTCATGAGCCCGGGTTACCCGTCGGCCAGCGTGTGTTACCCGTTGGCAGCATGGGAGCCTGGCAGCATTATAAGGACAGCGATCCGCAGTGGTGTTTTACCCTGCCAGATTTCGTAACTGACCAGCAGGCGGCGACCAGCTACGTCAACCCAATGACAGCGCTGCTGATGTTGACCGAGGAGATGTATTTCACACCCGGGATGCGCATCATCATCAATGCAGCAAACTCGGCCATCGGTAAGATGCTGATCCGCATCGCCAATCATCTGGGGCTGACGCCGATTGCGATTGTGCGTAAGGCAGAGAATCTTGATTTATTCAGCGGGTATGCCACAGAGCAGGTGCTGAACAGCAGCGCACAAGATTATCCACAGGCGCTGACTGCATTAGCACAAAGCGGCGGCGTCGCGGCTATTTTCGACTGTATCGGCGGCGATGAGTCTCTGGCGCTGGCCCAGGCACTGACGCCGGGTGGGCAGTTTATTCACTATGGCCTGCTGTCTGGTCAGCCGATCCCGGCGACCTTCTGGCGCAGCCGCCCGGATATCCGCTTCTCGAACTTCCATCTGCGCCTGTGGGTGCATAATCACGAGAAAAGCGTGGTGCAGCGTAAGATCAACGAGGTGATGGCGCTGATCCACGACGGCGTGATTGCCACCGAGATTGTCGCCGAATATGCGCTGGAAGAGATTGATCAGGCGGTCAAAGCCGTGCAGTCAGGGGAGTTGAAAGGGAAGATTTTATTGCGGATGTAACCATTATTCCGGGAAAAAACCCGGGCGAGGCTTGCCTCGCCCCTACGCAGATTCCCGTAGGGGTCGGGCATGCCCGACCCGTTTACAACGTCAGATAAGCCCCCACGCAGATCACCGTAGGGGGCGGGCATGCCCGCCCCGTTTACAATGTCAGATAAGCCCCCACGCAGATTCCCGTAAGGGGTCGGGCATGCCCGCCCCGTTTACAATGTCAGATAAGCCCCCACGCAGATCCCCGTAGGGGTGGGGGCAGGCCCCCCCCCCCTCACAATGTCGGATAAGCCCCCACGCAGATCACCTTAGGGGGCGGGCATGCCCGCCCCGCTTACAATGTCGGATAAGCCCGGCGCACCGCGCGAATGATCAGCACCGCCAGCACCACTTTGACGATATCGCCCGGCAGGAAACCCAGAGAACCCAGCGCCGCCTGCTTCAGAGATAAGCCGGCTACCGCCGCAATCCACGGAATACCTGCCGAGTAGATCAGCACTACCCCGCCTAACACCAGGAACAGCACCTCTTTGACCAGCGTCAGTGAACGCAGGTTACGCTGATACAGGAAGCCAATCAGTAATGCTGCCAGCGGCCATGCCAGGATAAAGCCACCACTTGGACCGAGGAAAATCCCTAAACCACCGCGACCGCCCGCCAACAGTGGCAGGCCAATCGCCACCAGCACCACAAACAGCACCAGTGCCAGCGCACCGCGCTTCGCCCCGGCAATGGCACCGGCCAGCATCGGGCCTAAAGTCTGAGCGGTGATCGGCACAGCAATCACCGGCAGACTGAACGCAGGAAACAGACCCAGCGCGGCAGTGATGGCGGCAAACAGCGCAATATAAACAATATCTCGGGTGGACATTAAGATCCTCTCACTTTCTCAGCATCAGTGCGCTCACGGCGCAGTTGGGGGTCATAAGCGCGGGCTTCAAGCGCCGCCGCAATATCATCGGCCATTTTCAGGGTACGAACGATCACCGGAATGGCAATGGCGATCAGGCTGCGATCCAGCCCACGCGCTTTTTGCGCCTCCCGCACTTCTGCAACAATCGCTGCCAGCACCGGAATAAAACGCATCGCCAGCGACAGCGCCAGGCTGACCTTCGCCGGATTGATACGTACATAACGCAGCCAGAACAGGCCTTTCTCCAGGGCGTCAATCATCTCAGTGGTGCGCGTGGTGAGCGTCACCAGCGCCGCCATCAGCATCAGCGCTGCCAGCCGTGCAATCACCAGCACGCCGGACTGCCAATTGACCATCCACCACTGCACGGCAAACAACAGCACCAGTACCCACAGCAGCGGTTTAAGCTGCAACAACATAATACGGGGTGAGATACGCGCCAGTGGATAGAGCAGCCCGACCAACAGCAGAGCCGCCAGAGAGGTTTCCAGCCGGGGGAACACAAACAGCAGCGTGCCCAGTAGCGCCAGCGAAAGGATCTTCAGGCCGGGTGGCAGCCGGTGGATGATCGAATTTCCCGGGACGTAATCGCTTAATATCATGACATCATCCTGACGTACTCTTTCAGGGCCACCGCGGGCACGTCATCCATCACCACCTGGCCGTGATCAAACACCAGCACGCGATCGAAATCCTGTAAAAATTCCAGATCGTGAGAGACCACGATCGCCGTCTGATCGAGATCGGCAATAGCCTGCGCAATGCGCCGTTTATTACGCAGATCGAGTAACGTGGTTGGCTCATCAAAGACGATATATTCCGGCTCCATGACCAGCACGCCAGAGATAGCCAGCAGTTGCTTTTGCCCGCCGCTTAACAGATGAGCCGGATGCTGACGCAGATCCTGCATATCATAACGTGCCAGCGCCGCATCGGTGCGTTCGCGGATCACCTGCTTTGACAGCCCAAGGTTTTTCATGCCAAAAGCGAGATCTTCTTCAACCACCGGGAAGACAATCTGGTTGTCCGGATTCTGAAACACGAAGCCGACTTTACGCCGTACCGCTTTCCCCTGCTGACGGGTGTTCAAGCCATCAACCAACACCTCGCCCTGTTGCGGCAGCAACAGGCCGTTCAGCAGACGGGCAAAGGTACTTTTGCCGCACCCGTTGCTGCCGACAATACCAATGCGCTTTTCTGCGAGTTGCAGAGTGATGTTATCGAGGACCTTACGCTCACCATAAGCATGCGATACCCCTTTCAGTTCCAGCATAACGTCTCCTGGGTCAGACGGGTTTACGCGGACGATACTGCCGCCCGATGGTGAGTTGCTCCACAACCGCAGCCGGGGACAACGACATCACGAAATCAACCGCGCGGCAAAGATCGTCGGTACTCAGCATCTCATCGACGGCCAGACCGGAACCCTGCGCCATATCGGTATCCACCACGTCGGGGCAGAGCGTGGTGACTTTAATCCCCTGAGCTCCCAGCTCACGCGCAATCGATCGGCTGTATCCAACCAGCGCATGTTTGCTGGCGGCATAGCTGGCCACGCTGCCATAAGGCTGCACGCCGCTCACAGAGGCGAGATTAAAGATGCGCCCCTCAGGCGATTTCGACAGCCAGGGAACACACAGCTGGCAGAGATGATGAATGGCAGTGACGTTGGTCGCCAGCATGGCGCTGAAATCATCCAGCGCTGTCTGCGTTGATCCGCCACGGAAGATCCCCGCCGCGTTGATCAGCACATCAAGCTGTGCGTGCACGCTCAGTGCCTGCTGCACCTGTTGTGCCACCGCCGGATAATCGCAAACATCCAGTGCCAGCGTCTGCACGCGTGCAGAGCCGAGAGTGTTTGCTAAGGCGTTCAGCGCCTGCGCATTCCGTGCAATGAGTATCAGGTGATAACCCGCAGCATGGAGATGGCGGGCAAGATGGTGACCGATACCACGTGAGGCACCGGTGATCAGGGCAACTTTATTCGACACAACGAGCCTTTTGACCGGTCAGAAATTGCCAGCAAAGATACGCGATTTTGCGGCGCCCTGCGCGGTTTTTTACGGAAAGACAGAAAGCAAAACGGCTCCCGCAGGAGCCGTTTTTACACACCAAAGCGAGTTATTTCTTTTTCGCTTTCGGGTTTGGCAGGTCGGTAATGCTACCTTCGAAGATTTCCGCCGCCAGACCCACCGATTCGTGCAGGGTTGGGTGAGCGTGGATGGTCAGAGCCAGATCTTCAGCATCACATCCCATCTCGATAGCCAGACCGATTTCACCCAGCAGCTCGCCGCCGTTGGTGCCAACAATCGCACCACCGATCACGCGGTGAGTGGTTTTGTCGAAGATCAGTTTGGTCATGCCGTCTGCACAGTCGGAAGCGATAGCACGGCCTGATGCTGCCCACGGGAAGGTGGACGTCTCATAGCTGATGCCTTTCTCTTTCGCTTCTTTCTCGGTCAGACCGACCCAGGCAACTTCTGGCTCAGTATAGGCGATCGATGGGATCACTTTCGGGTCGAAGTAGTGCTTCAGACCAGAAATCACTTCTGCCGCCACGTGGCCTTCATGCACACCTTTGTGTGCCAGCATTGGCTGACCCACGATATCGCCGATAGCGAAGATGTGTGGCACGTTGGTACGCAGCTGCTTGTCGACACGGATAAATCCGCGCTCGTCCACTTCCACGCCCGCTTTGCCAGCATCCAGGCCTTTACCGTTAGGTACGCGGCCAATCGCTACCAGAACCGCGTCGTAACGCTGTGGTTCTGACGGCGCTTTTTTACCTTCCATCGTTACATAGATGCCGTCTTCTTTGGCTTCAACTGCGGTAACTTTGGTTTCCAGCATCAGGTTGAACTGCTTGCTGATGCGTTTGGTGAAGACTTTCACCACGTCTTTATCAGCCGCCGGGATCACCTGGTCAAACATCTCGACCACGTCGATCTGAGAACCCAGCGCGTGATACACGGTACCCATTTCCAGACCGATGATGCCGCCGCCCATAACCAGCAGACGCTCAGGCACTTCTTTCAGTTCCAGCGCATCAGTGGAGTCCCACACGCGTGGATCTTCATGGGGAATAAACGGCAGTTCAATCGGACGGGAACCCGCAGCGATGATGGCATTGTCGAAAGTGATGACGGTTTTAGAACCGTCTTCAGCGGTGACTTCCAGGGTGTTAGCACCGGTGAATTTACCCAGACCGTTGACCACATTCACTTTGCGGCCTTTCGCCATGCCCGCCAGACCACCGGTCAGCTGGGTGATGACTTTTTCTTTCCAGGTACGAATCTTGTTGATGTCGGTTTGCGGCTTGCCGAACACGATACCGTGCTCTTCCAGCGCTTTGGCTTCTTCAATCACCTTCGCCACGTGCAGCAGGGCTTTAGAAGGGATACAGCCGACATTCAGACAAACACCACCGAGGGTGCTGTAACGCTCAACGATCACGGTCTCCAGACCTAAATCCGCTGCACGGAAGGCTGCAGAGTAGCCTGCAGGACCTGCCCCAAGTACCACGACCTGAGTTTTAATTTCTGTACTCATCATGACCTCTTATTTGATTGTCCGGCGGGTCAGAGCAGATACCCGTCATACTTGAATCTGCATCTGTGTTGGCTACGCTCGCTCACCCGAATCACTGACTTATGTAAGCTCATCGGGATTCCCTCGCTTGCCGCCTTGATGCAGCTCCAATTATTTTGGGTATATATTTCAACGCCCTTCATCCACCGGGACGCGTTCACCGCAAGAGTTTACAGAATTGTTAATAAACTGCAAACCACGGCGCCACGAATCACTACAACAACTTACCAGAAGGCCGGCTTACGCCGGCCTTCTTCAGGATTACATCACCAGGCGGCGAATGTCGGCCAGTGCGTTATTAATGATGGTGATGAAACGCGCACCATCAGCACCGTCGATAACACGGTGGTCGAAGGAGAGTGACATCGGCATCATCAGACGCGGCGTGAACTCTTTACCATTCCAGACCGGCTCAATCGCAGACTTGGACACACCGAGGATAGCCACTTCCGGCGCGTTCACGATAGGCGCGAAGTGGGTTGTCCCGATACCACCGAGGCTGGAGATGGTGAAGCAACCGCCCTGCATTTCGCCCGCAGTCAGTTTGCCATCACGTGCTTTTTTGGAGATAGCCATCAGTTCGCGAGACAGCTCAGTGATGCCTTTCTTGTTCACATCTTTGAACACTGGAACCACCAGACCGTTTGGCGTATCAACCGCCACACCGATGTTGATGTATTTCTTCAGCGTCAGTTTCTGTGCGTCTTCAGACAGCGAGCTGTTTAAACGTGGCATCTGCTCAAGCGCAGCCGCGACCGCTTTCATGATGAACACCACCGGGGTGAACTTCACATCCAGCTTACGCTTCTCAGCTTCGGTGTTCTGCTGTTTGCGGAACGCTTCCAGCTCAGTGATGTCGGTTTTGTCGAAGTGAGTCACGTGTGGGATCATCACCCAGTTACGGCTCAGGTTCGCACCAGAGATTTTCTGGATACGGCCCAGTTCAACTTCTTCGATCTCACCAAACTTGCTGAAGTCCACTTTCGGCCAAGGCAGCATGCCTGGCAGACCGCCGCCAGCAGCAGCAGGTGCTTCAGCGCGTTTCACCGCGTCTTTCACATAGCTCTGCACGTCTTCTTTCAGAATACGGCCTTTACGTCCGGTGCCTTTGACTTTCGCCAGGTTTACACCGAATTCACGTGCCAGACGGCGGATAACCGGAGTGGCATGGACGTAAGCATCGTTTTCTGCGAATTCTGACTTCGCCTCCGCTTTCGCAGGCGCAGGAGACGGAGCCGCTTTCTCTTCCTGTTTAGCCGGAGCAGGTGCAGCGGCAGCGGTAGTCTCGGCAGGAGCGGCGGCTGGCGCAGCACCTTCAACTTCGAAGACCATTACCAGAGAGCCGGTGCTGACTTTGTCGCCAGCGCTGATTTTGATCTCTTTAACCGTACCCGCGAATGGTGCAGGCACTTCCATTGAGGCTTTGTCGCCTTCAACGGTGAGGATCGACTGTTCAGCTTCAACTTTGTCGCCCACTTTCACCATGATCTCGGTGACTTCAACTTCGTCGCCGCCGATATCCGGTACGTTAACCTCTTTTGCTGCGCTGGCCGCCGGGGCCGCTGCAGGTGCGGCTGCCGGAGCCGCTTCTTCTTTCTTCTCTTCGCCTGCTGCCGGTGCTGCTGCACCGCCTGCCGCTTCGAAGATCATGATCAGTTTGCCGGTTTCGACTTTATCGCCGGTAGCGACTTTGATCTCTTTAACCACACCAGCCTGTGGGGATGGCACTTCCATTGAGGCTTTATCGCCTTCAACGACCAGCAGTGACTGCTCAACTTCTACAGTGTCGCCCACTTTGACCAGAATCTCGGTGACTTCAACTTCGTCTGCGCCGATGTCCGGGACATTAATTTCGATAGCCATTACTCTATTACCTCTTATGCCAGACGTGGGTTGACTTTATCAGCGTCGATATCGAACTTAGCGATAGCGTCTGCCACCACTTGTTTGTCGATTTCGCCACGTTTAGCCAGTTCACCCAGGGCTGCAACCACCACGTAAGATGCGTCCACTTCGAAGTGGTGACGCAGATTCTCACGGCTGTCTGAACGACCGAAGCCGTCAGTACCCAGTACGCGATAATCGCTGGCAGGGATATAGCTGCGAACCTGCTCGGCGAACAGTTTCATATAGTCAGTCGATGCCACAGCAGGTGCATCGTTCATCACCTGAGCGATGTACGGCACGCGGGCTTCTTCTGTTGGATGCAGCATGTTCCAACGCTCACAGTCCTGACCATCACGGGCCAGTTCGGTGAAGGAAGTCACGCTGTAGATGTCAGAACCGACACCGTAATCTTTCGCCAGGATCTCTGCCGCGTCACGCACGTGGCGCAGGATAGAACCTGAACCCAGCAGCTGAACTTTACCTTTGCTACCTTCTTTGCTGTCCAGTTTGTAGATACCTTTACGGATACCGTCTTCTGCACCGGCCGGCATTGCTGGCATGTGGTAGTTTTCGTTCAGTGTGGTGATGTAGTAGTAAATATTTTCCTGAGCATCGCCGTACATACGCACCAGACCGTCATGCATGATGACCGCGACTTCGTAAGCGTATGCTGGATCGTAAGAGATACAGTTCGGGATAGTCAGAGACTGAATGTGGCTGTGACCATCTTCGTGCTGCAGACCTTCACCGTTCAGGGTGGTACGACCGGAAGTTCCGCCGACCAGGAAGCCACGAGCCTGCTGATCACCTGCTGCCCAGCACAGGTCGCCGATACGCTGGAAACCGAACATGGAGTAGTAGATGTAGAACGGGATCATTGGCAGGTTATTGGTGCTGTAAGACGTTGCCGCCGCCAGCCACGATGCGCCTGCACCCAGTTCGTTGATACCTTCCTGCAGGATCTGACCTTTCTCGTCTTCTTTATAGTAAGCAACCTGCTCACGGTCCTGCGGGGTGTACTGCTGGCCATTCGGGCTATAAATACCGATCTGACGGAACAGACCTTCCATACCGAAGGTACGGGCTTCATCGGCAATGATTGGCACCAGGCGATCTTTGATCGACGGGTTCTTCAGCATCACGTTCAGGGCACGTACGAAGGCGATCGTGGTTGAGATCTCTTTGTTCTGCTCATCCAGCAGCTGACGGAAATCTTCCAGGACCGGCATCTCCAGCTTCTCGCTGAATTTCGGCTCACGGGTTGGCAGGTAGCCGCCCAGTTTTTCACGCTGACCATGCAGGTAGTTGTATTCGTCAGACCCTTTATCGAAGGTCACGTACGGCAGTTTTTCGATGGCTTCATCGCTGACCGGCACGTTGAAACGATCACGGATATAGCGTACGCCATCCATGTTCATTTTCTTCACCTGGTGCGCAATGTTTTTGCCTTCGGCAGTCTCACCCATACCATAACCTTTAATGGTATGTGCCAGAATCACCACAGGTTTACCTTTGGTATCCTGCGCTTTTTTCAGTGCAGCGAAGACTTTCTTCGGATCGTGACCACCACGGTTCAGAGACCAGATCTCGTCGTCGGTCAGATCTTTCACCAGCTCAGCCGTTTCCGGATATTTACCGAAGAAGTGCTCACGAACGTAGGCGCCGTTACGGGATTTGAAGGTCTGATAGTCACCGTCAACGGTTTCGTTCATCAGTTGGATCAGTTTACCGCTGGTATCTTTACGCAGCAGCTCATCCCAACGACCACCCCAGATCACTTTAATCACTTCCCAGCCAGCACCACCGAAGATACCGTCCAGTTCGTTGATGATCTTGCCATTACCCGTCACCGGGCCATCAAGGCGCTGCAGGTTACAGTTGATGATGAAGACCAGGTTATCCAGTTTTTCACGGGTCGCGATAGTGATCGCCCCTTTGGATTCCGGCTCATCCATCTCACCGTCGCCCAGGAAGGCGTAAACGGTCTGCTGAGAGGTATCTTTCAGGCCACGGTGTTCCAGATATTTCAGGAATTTAGCCTGATAGATCGCACCCAGTGGACCCAGGCCCATAGAAACGGTCGGGAACTGCCAGAAGTTAGGCATCAGTTTAGGGTGCGGGTAAGAGGACAGGCCTTTACCGTCAACTTCCTGACGGAAGTTGTTCATCTGGTCTTCGGTCAGACGACCTTCCAGGAAGGCACGCGCATAAACACCCGGAGAGATGTGGCCCTGGAAGTAAACCAGATCGCCGCCGTCTTTTTCAGTGCGCGCACGGAAGAAGTGGTTGAAACACACTTCATACACGGTGGCAGAAGACTGGAAGGAAGACATATGGCCGCCCAGATCCAGATCTTTCTTGGAAGCACGCAGAACGGTCATGATGGCGTTCCAGCGAATAGCGGAACGGATACGACGCTCTAAAGACGTGTTGCCCGGGTATTCCGGCTCATCTTCAACAGCAATAGAGTTAATGTAGTTATTGGCTCCCGCGCCGGCAGCCACTTTAACGCCACCTTTACGTGCGCCGCTCAATACCTGGTCAATCAGATACTGTGCGCGCTCAACACCTTCTTCACGGATGACCGATTCGATCGCTTCTAACCAGTCGCGAGTTTCGATCGGATCCACGTCATTGTTTAAACGTTCTGACATGGGGGGTATTCCTTATCTGTGTCTAATTACGTTGAATTGTCTGGAGCCTGTCTCTTTGTGCTCTGTGGGCAAAACACAAAGAGACAGGCCCGTCGTTTATACCTTTATAGGTACGTGCCGCGTTATATTTACGCGTTAATCCTTACGTTGCTGTAAACGTCGCAAGGAGCGCTCTCTACGACTTTGCTCCCGACTTCTGTCCAGCAATACTTCCTCGATAAACGCCAGGTGGCGGTGTGAAGCCTCGCGTGCCTGCTCTGGCTCACGTGCCACAATCGCCTCAAAAATACTGGCGCGGTGGCTACTTACTTTCTCCAGCATCTCACGACGCGTGTAGAGCATTTCGAAGTTCTGTCTGACGTTCTGTTCCAGCATCGGACCCATGCTACGCAGCAAATGCAGTAACACCACATTATGCGCCGCTTCTGTTACAGCGATCTGATACTGCATCACCGCGCCCGCTTCTGCGTCAAGATCGCCATTCTGCTGGGCGGTCTGTATATGCAGATGGCAGTCGCGGATGCGTTTCAGATCGTCGTCAGTACCGCGCAGTGCGGCGTAATAAGCGGCAATCCCTTCCAGCGCATGACGCGTTTCGAGCAGGTCGAACTGGGATTCAGGATGGCCGGCAAGTAATTCTACGAGCGGATCGCTCAGGCTTTTCCACAAATTGGTTTGGACGAAAGTGCCACCGCCCTGACGGCGTAATAGCAGGCCCTTGGCTTCCAGACGCTGAATCGCTTCGCGCAGGGAGGGACGGGAGACATCGAACTGCACGGCCAGCTCTCGCTCAGGCAGCAGTTTCTCTCCGGGACGCAGTGTCCCTTCCATAATCAGGGACTCAAGCTGCTGCTCTATAGCATCAGAGAGCTTAGGTTGGCGGATCTTGCTGTAGGCCATCATCCCTTCTTTTCGATTTGCCAGAGTAAATTGGTAATACCAATTGCAAAAAGGTGCCCGTAAAGTAACAAAGTATTCACCTGATGTCCATATGGCAACTGCCCGAAACCAGACCGCCGTCTCCTTCTCTGTCAGGGCACAGGCACGCCATTGACACCCGAATTTACCTGGCAACAAATGTTAAATTTCTTCACTTTTTCGAAAGCAGGCAGCAGCTTAGTGGATGGAATACGATACCGAAACCCTCGCCGATAAAGCGTTATGACCGTTATCGGCATCCTGTTATTTACCTTACAGTGCCCGGTGCGATCGGTGGTTTTTTATCCGATCTGGCGCACATAATGAGAAAGAAAGTGCAAAGTACCGCTCCTAACATTATTCTCTGCGCCATACCAGACTCATACGCATTTTCGTACTGACATAAGTGTAAATATATCAGTACGTTATTAGTTTTTTAGCCAATGCAGTCATACACAAAAAGCGCATTACGAGGATTATCATGGAGCAACAACCGGGAGAGACGCTGCAGCGCGGATTAAAAAACCGCCATATTCAGCTGATCGCATTAGGCGGGGCCGTGGGCACAGGACTGTTTCTGGGCAGTGCATCGGTGATCAAATCCGCCGGTCCGGCAGTCATTCTGGGCTATGCGATTGCCGGGTTTATCGCCTTCCTGATTATGCGTCAGCTGGGTGAGATGGTCGTCGAGGAGCCGGTTGCCGGCAGTTTCAGTCACTTCGCCCACAAATACTGGGGGGCTTTTGCGGGCCTGGCCTCCGGCTGGAACAACTGGATGCTTTACGTGCTGGTGGCAATGGCCGAACTGACCGCCGTGGGCAAATATATCCAGTTCTGGTATCCGGACATTCCGACCTGGGTGACAGCGGCGGTGTTCTTCGTGATCATCAATGCCATCAACCTGACCAATGTGAAGGTGTTTGGCGAGTTGGAGTTCTGGTTCGCCATTATTAAGGTCATCGCCGTCGTCGCGATGATAGCCTTTGGCGGCTGGCTGCTGTTCAGTGGCACGGGTGGCCCACAGGCAAGCATCAGCAATCTGTGGAGCCAGGGTGGCTTTATGCCGCACGGCATTGGCGGGCTGGTTATGATGATGGCCATCATCATGTTCTCCTTTGGCGGGCTGGAAATGATTGGCCTGACCGCTGCAGAAGCAGAGAACCCGGAAAAAAGCATCCCGACGGCAATCAATCAGGTCATCTGGCGCATCCTGATTTTCTATGTCGGTTCACTCACCGTACTGCTGTCGCTGATGCCGTGGACGAGTGTGACAGCAAATACCAGCCCGTTTGTACTGATTTTCCATGAGCTGGGTGATGCTCTGGTGGCTAACGCACTGAATGTGGTGATCCTGACCGCGGCACTGTCGGTCTATAACAGCTGCGTTTACTGCAACAGCCGCATGTTGTTTGGCCTGGCGCAGCAGGGTAATGCACCAAAAGCCCTGCTCAAAGTCGATTCACGAGGTGTGCCGGTCGCAGCCATCCTGATGTCTGCCACTGCGACCGCCTTCGGCGTACTGCTCAACTATCTGATGCCCGCTTCAGCTTTCGAGCTGCTGATGGCGCTGGTGGTTTCCACGCTGGTGATCAACTGGGCCATGATCAGCCTTTCCCACCTGCGGTTCCGCAAACGCCTCGTCGAGCAGGGGATACAGCCTCGCTTTAAGGCCCTGTTCTACCCGTTTGGCAACTGGCTGTGCCTGATCTTCATGGCTGGGGTGCTGGTTATCATGGCAATGACGCCAGGTATGGCGATCTCTGTCTGGCTGATCCCGGTATGGGTTGGTATCCTGGCTATCGGCTACCAGGTTAAACGCCGCACTGCGCGCACCTGATCACCCCCTTCTCCTTTATCCACGTTCCGGCTGTCTCCGGCCGGAACGCTCTTAAGCCCTTCGAAACGCCCCGTCATAAGACAATGTTATTCGTCATTTCCCCCCATTTATGACAAAACAAATACAGCGATAAATGAGACGCCGCGCTGCTTTTTTAGTCGTTCCTGCGCATGTTTATCAGAAAGCGAGTGCAAACCTCTGCACATATCACTATTCTCATCCTGAGGCTACGCCTTGGATTATATTTGCTAACACAGTGTCGTAAAGTTTTTAATACACCTGGATAACAGGGCCAGCCGTAGACATAAAAAATAATAAAACATCATGAGGTCATACATGGAACATCAGCAGGGCGAAACGCTGAAACGTGGCTTGAAAAACCGCCATATTCAGCTGATCGCATTAGGCGGTGCCGTTGGTACCGGTCTGTTTCTGGGTAGTGCATCGGTTATCCAATCCGCAGGGCCTGGCGTCATACTGGGTTATGCCATTGCCGGATTTATTGCCTTTCTGATCATGCGCCAGCTGGGTGAGATGGTGGTAGAAGAGCCGGTAGCCGGAAGCTTCAGCCACTTTGCTTATAAATACTGGGGCAACTTTGCCGGTTTCGCCTCCGGCTGGAACTACTGGGTACTGTATGTGCTGGTGGCGATGGCAGAGCTGACAGCCGTAGGCAAATATATTCAGTTCTGGTATCCGGATATTCCTACCTGGATGTCGGCAGCGGTGTTCTTTGTGCTCATCAACGCCATCAACCTGACCAACGTGAAAGTGTTTGGTGAGATGGAGTTCTGGTTCGCGATTATTAAAGTCGTTGCCGTGGTGGCCATGATCCTGTTCGGTTGCTGGCTGCTGTTCAGCGGCACCGGCGGCCCACAGGCCAGCGTGCGTAACCTTTGGGAACAGGGCGGCTTCCTGCCCAATGGCTTTAGCGGGCTGATCATGATGATGGCGATTATCATGTTCTCCTTCGGGGGTCTTGAACTGGTCGGCATTACCGCTGCGGAAGCGGATAACCCGGAAACCAGCATTCCGAAAGCCACCAATCAGGTGATTTACCGCATTCTGATTTTCTACATTGGTTCCCTGGCGGTCCTGCTGTCGCTGATGCCATGGACGCGCGTGACGTCCGATACCAGCCCGTTCGTTCTGATTTTCCACGAGCTGGGTGATGCGCTGGTGGCGAATGCTCTTAACGTGGTGATCCTTACGGCTGCGCTGTCGGTGTACAACAGCTGCGTTTACTGTAACAGCCGTATGTTGTTTGGCCTGGCGCAACAAGGTAATGCGCCTAAAGCGCTGTTAAAAGTCGACAGCCGCGGCGTGCCGGTGATCTCAATCCTGTTCTCCGCGATCGCGACTGGATTGTGCGTGTTGCTCAACTATCTGATGCCGGGTGAGGCGTTTGGCCTGCTGATGGCGCTGGTGGTCTCAGCTCTGGTGATCAACTGGGCGATGATCAGCCTCGCGCATATGAAGTTCCGCCGTAAGAAAGATCAGCAGGGTGTCACCACCCGCTTCCCGGCGCTACTTTATCCGTTGGGTAACTGGATTTGCCTGCTGTTCCTGGCGGGGATTCTGGTGCTGATGGCAATGACCCCAGGCATGGCGATCTCTGTCTGGCTGATCCCGGTATGGGTACTGATCCTCGCCGTGGGGTACTGGATTAAAAACCGCACGCAGCGCGCGTAATCATCACGCCCGCTATTGATTCGGCCAGCATTAGCTGGCCGAATTGTTATCTGCTTCACACTTTCCCTTCTCCAGGCGTTTTGTCCATCTCTGCGACGTTTTGCACCTGCGCACCGCATCCGATAAGCGTGAATACTCTCAAGCACTAAAGACACGCGGGAGAATTATCCATGAAGGGCTCAAAACTCTCAGTCAGAGAGAAAATTGGTTACGGAATGGGCGATGCCGGATGCAATATGATCGGCGGCGCCATCATGCTTTTTCTTAACTATTTTTATACGGATGTGTTCGGACTGGCGCCTGCATTGGTGGGCGTTCTCCTGTTATCTGTCAGGGTGCTGGATGCGGTCACGGACCCGATTATGGGTGCGATAGCCGACCGGACTCAGAGTCGCTGGGGTCGTTTCCGCCCCTGGTTACTGTGGGTCTCCGTACCCTATGTGCTGTTCAGTGTGCTGATGTTCACCACTCCAGACTGGAGCTATAACAGCAAAGTCATATGGGCGTTTGCGACCTACTTCCTGATGTCGCTGACCTATACCGCGATCAATATCCCCTACTGTTCCCTGGGTGGCGTGATCACCAACGATCCCGGCGAACGCGTCTCCTGCCAGTCGTACCGGTTTGTGATGGTCGGAATTGCCACGCTGATCCTGTCACTGACGCTGCTGCCGCTGGCAGAGTGGTTTGGCGGTGACAACAAGGCGCGCGGCTACCAGATGGCCATGGGTGTGATGGCGCTGGTGGCACTGCTGATGTTCCTGTTCAGCTTTGCCACGGTACGCGAGCGTATTCGTCCGGCAGTGCCCAGCAATGACGACCTGAAGGCCGATCTGCGGGATGTGTGGAAGAACGATCAGTGGGTACGCATATTGCTGCTGACCTTCTGCAACGTCTGCCCCGGCTTTATCCGTATGGCAGCCACCATGTATTACGTCACCTGGGTGATGCAGCAATCGACTCACTTCGCCACGCTGTTTATCAGCCTCGGTGTGGTAGGCATGATGATCGGCAGTACGCTGGCGAAGATCCTGACCGACCGCTGGTGCAAGCTGAAAGTGTTCTTCTGGACCAACATCGTGCTGGCAGCATTCTCCGGGGGCTTTTACTTCCTTGACCCGCAGGCAACGATGCTGGTGCTGGTGATGTACTTCCTGCTGAACATCCTGCATCAAATCCCGTCACCGCTGCACTGGTCGCTGATGGCCGACGTTGATGACTACGGTGAGTGGAAAACCGGTAAACGCATTACCGGTATCAGCTTCTCCGGCAACCTGTTCTTCCTCAAAGTCGGGCTGGCGGTGGCCGGTGCCATGGTCGGTTTCCTGCTCTCCTGGTACGGTTACAATGCGGGCGCGAAACAACAAAGCCCTGCTGCGCTGAATGGTATCGTGCTGCTGTTTACCGTTATCCCAGCGGTGGGATACCTGATTACGGCTGGCGTGGTACGCCTGCTGAAAGTGGACCGCACGCTGATGCTGCAAATCCAGAGCGATCTTGAACAGCGCCGCACTAACTATCAGGAGCTGAACGACTATCATGAGCACAAAGAACTGAAAACCAAACCACAAGGAGCCGCACGATGAGCCACTGGCCTAACCCGTTAATTGAACAGCGCGCCGATCCCTTTATTCTGCGCCATCAGGGGAGCTACTATTTTATCGCGTCGGTACCGGAGTACGACAGGCTGGAGATCCGCCGCGCCGCTACCCTGGCAGAACTGGCACAGGCCGATGCCGTCGTCGTCTGGCGCAAACCTGAGCAGGGCCCCATGAGCGCCCTGATTTGGGCACCGGAACTGCATTTTATTGACGGCCAGTGGGTGATCTATTTTGCGGCAGCGCCATCACAGGAGATTAAACAAGGTCTGTTCCAGCACCGTATGTTTGCCCTCACCTGCGATGATATCGATCCACTGAAAGGGGAATGGGTCGAACGCGGGCAGATCCTGACCCCCATCGACAGCTTCGCGCTGGATGCCACACACTTCGTCCATCAGGGGAAAAACTGGTATTTGTGGGCGCAGAAAGATCCGGCCATCCCCGGTAATTCCAACCTCTACCTGGCAGAGCTGGCTACCCCCTGGCAGATAAAAGGCGAGCCGGTGATGCTCAGCCGCCCGCAGTATGAATGGGAGTGTGCAGGATTTAGCGTCAATGAAGGCCCGGCGGCAATACATCACGGCAGGCGCCTGTTTGTCAGCTACTCGGCCAGCGCCACCGATGAGAATTACTGTATGGGGTTGTTGTGGATTGATGTCGATGCGGATCCGCTACAGCCAGAAAACTGGCACAAATCTGCTGCGCCCGTGTTTACCACCGACTGGGAGAACCATCAATATGGTCCGGGCCACAACAGTTTTACGGTCGGGGAGAACGGCGAAGACGTATTGGTGTATCACGCACGCAATTACACCGAAATTGAAGGTGACCCGCTATACGACCCTAACCGCCATACCCGGGTGAAAACATTCAGCTGGAGTGCCGATGGCCTGCCGCAGTTCGGCACACCACCCGCAGACAGCGTGTTACACCAGCGTGCCGTAAATAGTCAGTAACGCCACCACCACCACGATGACCAGCGACACTTTTTTCGCCAGCATCACTGCCACACGCGGGGTCTCCACCTTATCCAGGTGGGGATCGCGCGCCAGTGAGAACTGGGCAAGGCGGGTCAGCACCTGATACTGCGGTGTGTGGCGATCGCCCAGAGACGCAAACCATGCGGGTAATGCACGCTCACCGTGCCCCAGCAAGGCATAAGCTACGCCCACTAATCGTACCGGGATCCAGTCAACCCAGTGCAGAATGGCATCAACACCGGACTGTGCACGCGCCAGCGGGTTTTGCTGCCGCGCCAGCCAGCTCTGCCAGGCACGCAGGAATGCATAGCCCACCAGCAGCACCGGCCCCCACGGGCCCCCCACCACGAACCAGAACAGCGGTGCCAGATAGAAACGGTAGTTAATCCACAGCAACGCATTTTGCAGCTCAGACAAAAACTCACGTTCGCTACACTCGCCGGGTACGCCGTGGATCAACGTCAATTCCTCAATCATGGCGTTATGGGCATCTGTGTCGTTATGGCTGGCCGCCTTCAGATAAGCGTGGTAGTGCAGACGCACCGACCCGGCGCCAATACAGAGCAGGCCGATCAGTATCCAGAACAGCAGCTTAGGCACTCCAAAAAACAGCCCTTTTAGCGCCAGTAAGCACAGAGCGACGATAGCCATGATCATCACGACCATCAACAGCGTACGCACCAGAGAAAAACGCTGACGAGCGCGGAACAGTGGCACCAGATGATGATCCAGTTGCCAGTGTTCACCCATTTTGAATAATCGTTCCCATCCGAGAACCAGCAACAGGCTGAATAATGTCATGCCTTAACTCCCATTGAGTGTGGTCAGGGTGTTATGCCCAAGGTCGGCGCGAAAACGCACCCAGTCGAAAGAGGGCCCAGGGTCCGTCTTACGTTCAGGTGCAATATCGCTGTGCCCGGTGATGTGCTGCGCCATCATCGGGTAGTGTTGAATTAACAGCTGTGTCACGGCCTGCAACGCCTGATATTGCGCATCGGTATAGGGCAGCGTATCCGTGCCTTCCAGCTCGATACCTACGGAGAAATCATTACAGACTTCACGCCCCTGATAGCGAGAAACCCCGGCGTGCCACGCCCGCAGATGAAAAGGCACATACTGCACGATCTCGCCGTCGCGGCGGATCAGACAGTGTGCAGACACCTGTAAATGAGAGATATCAGCGAAATAGGGATGAATGCCAGGATCAAGCTGACCGGTAAACAGCGCATCGATCCAGGGGCCACCAAACTCACCGGGCGGCAAACTGATATTGTGCACCACCAGTAGTGAAGGTGCTTCATCGTCAGGTCGCTGATTAACATGCGGGGACGGAACATGCCGCACGCCAGCGATCCACCCATCTTGCAACTGCATACCCATCTCCTGTGTTCAGCCTCTCGCAGATTAACATGGTTTTTTTCAGCTTAATCAAACTTCTCTGTCGTTCTTTTTACTGTGGCAAAAAATATTTTCATCTTTTTGCATCCGATTTCCAGTCTCAGCCGTAGATAGATATAACCAGCATAATTGGGGTAACAGCAGGCCAGCATCCGATGATGCTCATGCCGTTGACGCTTCAAACATGGCGGGACTATGTAAGGCAAAAATGCCTTCTCTTACCCAAAGGAATTCATCATGAAAACGTTCATCCGTACCGCTCTGTGCCTCTCAGTGTTGTTCAGTACCGCATCAATGGCTGAGATGTCCAAGAATACCGTGATGGTGGGTGGGGCCGCTATGCTCCCGTCCCACAATATCGTTGAGAATGCCCTGAACTCGAAAGATCACACCACGCTGGTCGCTGCCGTAAAAGCGGCAGGCCTCGCGGATACACTACAAGGCCCTGGCCCATTCACCGTCTTCGCCCCCACCAATGCCGCTTTCGCCAAGCTGCCCGCTGGCACGGTGGATAACCTGTTGAAGCCGGAAAACAAAGCAACGCTGACCAGCGTGCTGACCTACCATGTGGTGGCCGGAAAGTATGATATGAAGACGCTGGTGAAAAAAATCAAACAGGGCAACGGCAGCACTGAGCTGAAAACCGTGAATGGCGCCCCGTTGTGGCTGATGATGAATGGCCCACACAATATTCAGGTAAAAGATGATAAAGGCAATGTTGCCAATATCAGCACCTATGACGTGCAACAAAAAAATGGCGTGATTGATGTTATTGATACGGTACTGATGCCTTAATCCATCGTGTGCCAACACCAAGGGAAAAATTAAATATACCCGCTGATGTTAAAATAAAGGGTATATAATTGGTGCAGCAGGTTTTTTTCATACTCCTTCTGCACCTCTTTTTTTCAGGACGTTTCATGACGGACGACGTAACAGATAGCCAGATTTTGTTAATGAAGGCCATTGCGGCCGGCGATAAACGGGCTTTTGAAGCGACCTACCACCGTTATTCACCCTACCTTTTTGCCATCGCACTGCGGATGTTACGCCGACGCGACTGGGCAGAAGAGGTCCTGCACGACAGTTTCCTTACTGTCTGGCAGCGTGCTGGCAGCTTCGACCCGGCGCTCAGTGCCCCCAAGACCTGGCTTACCAATATTGTGCGCAATCGCGCTATTGATTACCTGCGCCTGCAGGACAACCGCGTTGAAGAACTGGAAGAGGATGACACCCTTTTCGATGTTGATCGTTCATCAGCAGAGTTACCTTCAGGCTCGGAGTCGCGCAGGCTGGCAGACTGTATGACGCAGTTGACGTCTGAACAGCGGCAAAGCATCACGCTGGCGTATTACCAGGGGCTGTCGCACAGTGAAATTGCCCTGCACCTGGAGCAGCCTGCCGGAACCATTAAAAGCTGGATCCGCCGTGCATTAACTCAACTAAAAGAGTGTGTGGGCATATGAAAAGCAGACGCGATTTTGACTCAGCACTGGCCGCAGAATATGCCCTTGGCACCCTGCGTGGTGCAGCACGCCAGCGTTTTGCCCGTCGCCTGTTGCAGGAACCTGAGCTGGCGGCAGAAGTCAGCCGTTGGCAGAATTCACTCTCTGAGCTGGATCAGCGGGTTACGCCGGTTATCCCGCCGGAAGCGGTGTGGCAACGCATCGCCCGTGGGCTTCCTGCCGATAAAATGCGTACGAGCAGTGTGCGCTGGCCATGGCTCGGCTGGGCGCTGGCCGCCTCGTTTGCCGGGGCATTGCTGTATAACCAGTTTACTGTGCCTCCGGCACCGCAGACCGTGGCCGTCCTTAACGGTGACAGCCAGCAAGGCTCTTGGGTGGTCAGCCTCAGCCCGGATAAAACGCAGCTGACAGTCCAGGCCATCAATGCCTCTGCCGTGCAGTCCAATCGCAGCTTGCAGCTGTGGCTGATCCCGCCAGGGGAAAAACCGCAATCGCTTGGGCTAATTGATCATTCAGCTCTTCAGCAGGTGGCCGTGAAGGAAATTCAGCTGGCCAGCCTGCCAACGCTTGCTATCAGTCTTGAACCTCGCGGTGGCTCCCCAACCGGGCAGCCGACCGGACCCGTACTGTACAGCGGTAAAGTTATCCCGCTTTAGCGAGGCTGGCCTGCGGCAACACCGGGGCCAGCTGTGCAAGCAGTATTTCGCGTAAACGAGCGGCAGCAGGGGGTAAAATCTCCTGCCCCAGATGCAGCACCAGGCCTAAATCGGCCACTTGCGGCAACAGCGGATGCTGCAGTCGCTTTAGCCCGGCTGGCAAACCAAACTCGCTACGTAGCGTCACGCCCAACCCGGCGGCAGCGGCGGCCCAGATGCCACTCAGACTTCGGCTGGTAAATGCCACCCGCCACGGAATTGCAGCATGGTCCAGTGCATCAATAGCACGGGTCCGCATCACACAAGGTGCATCAAACAGCAGCAGCGGTAAAACATCGCCTTGTTCCATCCATTGCGTAAACGGCGACTCATCACACCCTATCCAGCACAGCGGTGCAGCGGGTAGTGGCTGCATAAAACGTGACGTTTCCTCACCCTGCCAGCACAGTGCCAGATCCAGCTCTCCCTGACGAATCCCCTGAAGTAGTTCGCTGTTACGCCCGATGCGCGCGGAGATCTGTATCAGAGGATGTGCCCGGGAAAACTGCCCCAGCAGCGCTGGCAGCAACGTCTCGCCAAAATCTTCCTGTAACCCAATGCGCACGCTGCCAGCAATATCCCGCCCGGACAATGCGCTGTACGCTTCATCATTGAGCGCCAGCAGGCGCCGCCCGTAAGCCATCAGTAACTCTCCATCATCGGTGAGCATCAGGCGTCGCCCGCTTTTCTGCAACAGGAGTAACCCCGTTTGCTGTTCCAGTTTTTTGAGCTGTGCGCTGACGGCAGAGGTCGAGCGGTTCAGGCGATCGGCCGCCTGCGCAAAACTTCCCAGTTCAATACCGAGAACAAACGTGCGTAACGCATCCAGATCGAAAGTCATACGTTTAAACGGTTGCATTAATCATCCTGTTTTTCGGGATTATCGATACCAATCTATGCGATTTTATAAACTATTTTCACGTTCTATGCTGCTGACTTCTTCCTCACTACAGGAACAGCAACATGACCATCCCTCTTGACCGTCACAGCCTGGCCAGCGTCGCGCCCACGCTGGCAGCGATAACTGAGCAGACATTGTTCGGCACGATCTGGCAGAGACCCGAACTGAGTAAGCGCGAGCGCAGCCTGATCACAGTGGCGGCGTTAATCGCCCTCGGCCGCGACCAGCAGTTACCCTGGCACCTGGATTTTGCCCGGCAACATGGCCTTAGTAACGCCGAACTGGCCGAAGTGATGACGCACCTGGCGTTCTACTGCGGCTGGCCCGCTGCCGTCTCAGCCCTCAGCCAGTTACCCCAGCCCGGTCATCAACCTCAGGAGTAACCGACATGCCTTTCAGCCGTATTGCTCTGCCCGCAGGCACAACGCCGGTTTTCCGCCAGGCGTTGTCTGAGATTCTGCACCGAACCCTGGTGGACTTCTTCGACGTCCCCACCGACGACTGTTTTCAGTTGCTGGATGAATATGCGCCAGGCCAGCGCGTGTTCCCGCGCCACTATCTTGGCGGCCCACGCTCGGAGGGATTTATCTGGTTCCATATCACTGCCGGCCGGCCCCGCTCGACACAGCAAAAACATCAGTTCTATCATCATCTGGCACACCGACTGGCCTCTGAACTGTCGGTGCGCCCGGAGGATGTGATGGTCACCCTGAGCTTTACGCAGCCAGAGGACTGGTCTTTTGCCAGCGGTAACGCCTTTCACTGGCCGGTGGAGAATGACGAATGATTGCCATGCAATATCGTTTCCGCCTGCCCAATGACTATGACATGGCGATCATCACCACCCGAATCCATGAAAATGGCCACCGGCTTGATGGCTTTCCGGGCCTGATTCTTAAGGCATATTGCTATGCCGAATATGGCAGTCCGCAAAGCTCCACTGACCCTCTTTACGCTCCCTTTTACCTCTGGCAGGACAGTAAAAGTATGACGCGATTCCTCACCAGCAGTGGGTTTCAGCAGCTGACTCAGGATTTTGGCTGGCCACAGATCGACAGCTGGCTGGTTTTGCACTATCAACCGGCTGTGGAACTGGCGGACTCCGTCTTTGCCAGGCGCATCATCACACCAATAGCCCCCTACACAGACCTCATACCTTACAGCTCAGGGGCCGACAAACAGGCAGGCCATGTCAGTCATATTCAGGCATGGGATACACAGACATGGCGGCATTTAAACTTTCAGTTAAGCCCAAAGCCTTTCACTGATGATACGGCCGCTGAATGCTATCGGGTGGGGCATCTTTCGCTCCCGCATAACATCGTGTAATCGCATGGCGCTGGCTGGTATGGGTGCAGTAAACGCGCTAGCATGTCAGCCTCTGTTATCCGACCTTTCGGAGTTTGATCATGACCTCCCGCCGTTACGATCCGGACAGCCGCCGAGCTGAATTGATGGGCCGTATTGAAGATGATATTCCCCCTGGCGTTGCCCAGGCGCTGCGTGAAGATCTGGGCGGGGAAATCGATCCCTGTAAAGACATCACCGCCAGCCTGCTGTCTGCCGACACCCTGTCTCATGCGGTAGTCATCACGCGTGAACCCGGTATTTTTTGCGGTAAACGCTGGGTGGAAGAGGTATTTATTCAGTTGGGCGACAAAGCGAAAATTACCTGGTGCGTTGAAGATGGTGATGCGATCATCGCCGATCAGATCCTGTTTGAAGTCACCGGCCCGGCACCGTTGATCCTCACGGCTGAACGCACCGCGCTGAACTTTGTGCAGACGCTCTCCGGCGTGGCGACAGAAGTCAGCCGTTATGTTGCCCTGCTGGAAGGCACACGCACGCAGTTGCTCGACACGCGTAAAACCCTGCCGGGGCTGCGCACTGCGCTGAAGTATGCCGTGCTCTGTGGCGGCGGTGCGAACCATCGCCTGGGTTTGTCCGATGCGTTTCTGATTAAAGAGAACCACATTATTGCCTGCGGCTCGATCGCCAAAGCGGTCGAGAAAGCCTCCTGGTTGCGCCCGGATGTTCCTGTCGAGGTGGAAGTTGAATCGCTGGACGAGCTGGAACAGGCGTTGCAGGCCGGTGCTGACATCGTGATGCTGGACAACTTTACCGTTGAACAGATGCGGGCAGCCGTCACCTTGAGCGATGGACGCGCACTGCTGGAAGTGTCGGGTAATGTGACGGATAAAACTCTGCGGACCTTTGCCGAAACCGGCGTGGACTATATTTCCGTAGGCGCTCTGACCAAACATGTGCGTGCCCTCGACCTGTCGATGCGCTTTCGCTAAGGGTAACGACGCTTAAGAGATATCGCGTCAGCCAATGCCCACGTTGTACCCCAGGCCAGCCAATCGTGCTGGCCTTTTTTCTGCCTGCATTTCGGTTTTGCGAGGCGGCTTCCAGCCCCTCCTTGCACCGATGCAACGCAGCAAAAGACTTTACGTTCCTCCTCTGAAAGCCGCCGTTTGCCGCTGGCTGCCCGCCCATCCCCGATTTATGTTGCCAGCCTCAATACACAAGGAGGTTTGCTATGAACAACCAACAAGGCTTTACCCTGATCGAACTGATGATCGTCATCGCCATTATTGCCATTCTCAGCGCCATCGGACTGCCTGCTTACCAGGGTTATCTGCAAAAAGCCGCACTCACCGATATGCTGCAAACGGCGATGCCGTATAAAACCGCCGTCGAGCTATGCGCCATTGAACACGGTGGCAGCGGAAACTGTAGCGCGGGAAGTCACGGTGTTCCGGCTGAACGGACCTCACGCTATGTTTCAGCGCTAACCACCAATGCAGGAGTCATCACGCTTACCGGCCAGGAAAGCCTCCAGGGGCTGAGTGTGAAACTGACTCCTCAGTGGAATAGCAATGACGGCCAGTTAAGCTGGCAGCGTAGCTGTAACAGTACCAATAGCGGGCTGAAGGACGCCTGTCAGGATGTATTCCGTTTTGATGAGGAGGAGACGCCATGACAGTAGAAACACAGCGTGCGCTGGAAGCTATCTGCCAACGTTACCAGGCCGTGATTATCGAATGCAGCCCGCAGCGACTTCACATTGCGCTGGCAGACTCACCCAGTCATGAAATGATGACTGAATTACGCTTCGCTACGCATAGCGCAATTAATGTCGAATGCTGGCCAAAAGCAAGGTTGGAACAGTTTTCCCGACAGACAATGACAACAGCCGCACACGAGCCAGCCCCGGAAGAGCATAGTGGTACTGCGGTAGAAAAAATGGATTATCTGCTGGCTCAGGCGCTGCAAAAACGCGCCTCAGACCTGCATATCGAACCACTGGAAAATGGGTTACGTCTGCGCTTGCGCGTCGATGGTGTTATGCAACTGCTGCCGGCAACAGGATTTGAAAATAGCGCCGCCCTCATTGCACGACTTAAAATTCTTGCGGGCCTGGATATTGCCGAGCGCCGGGTGCCGCAGGACGGACAGTTCTCGCTAGCCATGAACAATACGACGGAGTCATTTCGCCTGTCGACGCTGCCCACACGCTTTGGTGAAAAAGCGGTGGTGCGCCTGTTGCAAAGCGATACCCGGGCGATTGCACTGGAGAATATCGGTATGCCTGGCCCGCTTCTCAAGCGCTACCGTGATGCATTATCCCGCCCTCAGGGAATGATTCTGGTCACCGGCCCCACTGGAAGTGGAAAAACATTCACGCTTTACAGTGGCCTCAGTTGGTTAAATGTCGCGACACGTAATCTTTGCAGCGTGGAAGATCCGGTGGAGATCCCCCTGGCGGGCGTGAACCAAACCCAGATTCATGCCCGATCCGGACTCGATTTTCATCGCGTATTACGCGCCCTGCTGCGCCAGGATCCCGATGTCATTATGATCGGTGAGATCCGCGACGGAGAAACCGCTGAGATCGCCGTTAAAGCCGCTCAAACTGGACATCTGGTGCTATCGACTCTGCATACTAATTCCACCACTGAAACACTGGTACGTTTGGGGCAAATGGGGGTGCCAGGCTATCTGCTGGCCTCTGCGCTCAAACTGGTGATTGCTCAACGTCTGGTTCGCAGGCTGTGCAAACACTGCCGCCAGCCTGCAGAAGCAACGGCCCATTTTCCGCCTCATATCTGGCCCGGTACCGTGCAGAACTGGCGTGCAGTGGGTTGTGAACACTGTTTTTCTGGTTTCTATGGGCGTCTGCCCTTGTTTGAGCTGCTCCCCATCACTGCGCGGCTGCAAAATGCGCTGGCAAAATCGGCACGCCCGGAAGAGCTGGCAGATATTGCACGTCAACAAGGGCTGAACTCACTGTTTGTTGAGGGGCTTCACTGCGTAAATCGTGGCGATACCACACTGGAAGAGTTAACCCGTGTAGCGGGTGGTAGTGATGAATAAACGAACACTTTTCCGCTGGCAGTCTATTGACGACGACGGGCAGTTATATCAGGGAAGCAGTTTTGCCACCAGCACCGGGCAGATTATTGAGGATCTTGCAGCTGTCCATCAGCTCCCGTTAAAGATCACCCGTGGCCGCAGCTATGCTCCGCGTCACTGGCAGTGGCAACAGAAGAATGCATTTATCCGTCAGTTGGCAACGTTACTGAAAGCGGGAATTCCCCTGACAGGCAGTTTACAGCTGCTGGGCGAAGATCATCCTGAACCTGGCTGGCAGGCGCTGTTGTTGCGGCTCCAGCAGAGCATTTCAGGCGGAGAACCTTTCTCGCAGGCCCTGGCTGCATGGCCGGACGTTTTCCCACCGCTGTTCCCGGCGCTGGTGCACATTGGCGAACTAACCGGGGAGCTGGATGAGTGCTGCCAGCAGTTGGCAACCCAGCAAGAGCGGCAGCAACAGTTACAGCTGAAAGTGAAAAAAGCACTACGCTACCCACTCTTTATTCTGGCGGTCGCCCTGCTGGTCAGCATCGGTATGCTGGTGTTTGTGTTACCGGAGTTCGTCGAGATTTACCGCACCTTCAACGCGCCACTCCCTGCTTTTACCTCTGCGGTCATTGCGTTTTCTCAGCTCATTCAGCAACAGGCAATGATATTTATGCTGTTTATTATGAGCCTCGGTATTTTCTGGAACGTTCAGCGTAGGAAATCTCAAACCTGGCAGCGGCGAGAACAGCGTCTGTTACTCAGATTGCCGCTGATTGCCACGCTGTATCAGGGCAGCCTGTTGAGCCAGATATTTACCACGCTCTCCATGACTCAGCGTGCCGGGCTGACTCTGCTGCAAAGCCTTCAGGCGGTTGAGAAAACGCTTTCACCCCTACTCTGGCGTGAGGCTATCATGCAGTTACAGCAACATATCGCTGCCGGTAATCCGCTGCATCAGGCGCTGAAGTCGCATACGTTGTTCACCCCACTGTGTTATCAGTTGGTCAAGGTGGGCGAAGAGTCGGGTTCACTGGATACGTTACTGGAAAGACTGGCAAGCTGGCATGAACAACAGACCCATCAGCTGGCAGACCAGCTGGCCGCCGCACTAGAGCCATTAATGATGGTGGTCATTGGGGGAATTGTTGGCACGCTGGTGGTGGCGATGTATCTGCCCGTGTTCCGGTTAGGGGATGCGCTCGGCTAAAAACCATGTCCCGCCCGGTTGGGCGGGAGCACTTGTGGCGTTAACAGCTATTTCTATCGGTTAAAAATGCGGTTTTCCTGCTCGTTAACGCGGATAAACGTCGTGCGCTTGGTCAGTTCTTTCAAGCGTTCGGCCCCCACATAAGTGCAGGCTGAACGCAGGCCGCCGAGAATATCGCGTGCGGTAAACTCTACGGGCCCACGTAGCGGCAATTTAACGGTTTTTCCTTCGGCCGCGCGGTATTGCGCCACGCCACCCACATGACGTTTCATTGCAGACTCGGAACTCATGCCATAGAACAGCATAAACTGTTCTCCGTTCTCTTCGACCAGCGTCCCTTCACATTCATCATGGGCCGCCAGCATACCGCCAAGCATGACAAAATCGGCCCCGCCGCCAAAGGCTTTAGCAACATCGCCAGGCACAGAGCAGCCACCATCACTCACGATTTGTCCGCCCAATCCATGCGCCGCATCGGCACACTCAATAACGGCAGACAGCTGCGGGTAGCCAACACCCGTTTTCACTCGGGTGGTACAAACAGAGCCCGGGCCGATACCGACTTTCACAATATCCGCCCCGGAAAGGATCAGTTCCTCAACCATTTCACCCGTCACGACGTTGCCAGCACAGATGGTTTTCCCCGGGCAGGCTTCGCGTGCACGCCGCAGGAAAGCCACAAAGTGCTCAGAGTAGCCGTTAGCCACATCGATACAGATAAAATTGAGTGCCGGTGATAATGCCAGGATTTGTTGTAACTTCAGGAAATCTGCCTCAGACGTGCCGGTCGATACCATGACATGCTGAAGCACCGCAGGCGTGGAACGCTCAACAAATGCCCGCCATTGCTCAATGCTGTAATGCTTATGCACCGCGGTGAGGATATCGAATGAGGCCAGCGCTTGCGCCATATTAAAGGTGCCAACGGTATCCATATTCGCGGCAATAATCGGTACGCCTGACCAGGCAATGCCTGAATGCTTGAAGGTAAACTGACGCTCCAGCTCAACCTGAGAACGGCTTTGCAGCGTTGAACGCTTTGGCCGGATAAGAACATCTTTGAAGCCTAACTTAATATCTTCTTCGATACGCATAACAGATTTCCTGGTTGATGGCGTTGGTGCAATAACGCACTCTGCGGGCAACACTTTTGGTCATAAGCGAATTGCCCGCTCCAGTGACGCTATCATACGCGCTAAAAACACGCCGACAAGACTGCGAAATTTGTTTTATTTAGGCTACAATTCGAGAAATTTACCTGTGAATTTGTCTTGTGATCTGTGCCTCAAATTTGCTTTCAACGCGCAAATTCCAGTACGACAAGGCAGAGAGAATCAAGACATATGCACTATACCGTAGCGCTGACCGGTGGTATCGGCAGCGGAAAAAGTACCATTGCAAATGCCTTTGCCTCACTGGGCGTTGATATTGTCGATGCGGATGTTATCGCACGTCAGGTGGTGGAAAAGGGTCAGCCCGCGCTAGCCGCTATTCATGCCCGATTTGGCGACGATGTGCTGCACCCGGATGGCGCGTTAAACCGGCCGGCATTACGCCAGAAAATTTTCAACTCTCCAGAGGAAAAACGCTGGATTGATAATTTGTTACATCCTCTTATCCATGAAAAAACCCGACAGCAGCTAGCATTAACCCAGTCACTCTGGTGTCTGTGGGTGGTCCCCCTGCTGGTGGAGAATAATTTGCAGCATCTGGCTGACCGGGTACTGGTGGTCGATGTAGACCGTGAAACGCAACTGGCCCGGACTATGAGCCGTGATAACATTAGCCGTGAACAGGCTGAAAATATTCTTGCTGCACAGGCAACGCGCGAAGCACGTCTGGCAGTAGCGGATGATATTATTGATAACTGCGGGTCGCCTGAGACGGTGACAACGCACGTTGCCGAACTCAACCAGCGTTATCTGGCGCTGGCTGCGGCAAGCTATCGGGATTAACAGTATGAGTACAATGGTTCTATTTGAGCATCCTCTGAATGAGAAAATGCGCACCTGGCTGCGTATCGAATTTTTATTAAAACAGCTTACTGCCAGCCAGAAAATCACCGACCATTTAGGTGCCCTGACCTTTTTCCGCAATGCTGCAGAACTCCTGGACGTCTTTGAGCGCGGCGAACTTCGCACCGACATTCTGAAAGAACTTGAACGTCAGCAGCAGAAACTGCTGGGCTGGGCGGAAGTGCCTGGCGTGGATATGGCGCGTATTAACACGCTGCGCAGCGATCTTAAAAGTTTTGGTGCTACGTTGATGTCCGCCCCGCGCATGGGCCAGATTTTGCGCGAAGAACGGCTGATCGCCCTGGTGCGTCAGCGCCTGAGCATTCCAGGAGGCTGCTGCAGCTTTGATCTGCCTACGCTACATATCTGGCTTCATATTGAACAACATCTGCGTGACCAGCAGGTGACCACCTGGATGGCATCGTTAGTACCGATACAGCAGGCGCTGACGATGATCCTCGATCTGATTCGCCAGTCAGGGATCTTCCGTAATCACACCAGCCTGAATGGTTTCTTCCAGGATAATGCTGAAGGGGCTGACCTGCTGCGCATGCAGCTCCGGTTGGATGATGCGTTATATCCTCAGATTTCTGGCCATAAAAGCCGTTATGCCATCCGTTTTCTGCCGCTGGACAGCGAACGTGGTGAAGTTCCTGCCCGCTTCGATTTCGAGCTGGCCTGTTGTTAAGGTAAGTGTAATGAATGATGTAACCGTAGTGAACTGCCCGACCTGTAGTAAGCAGGTTATCTGGGATGAACTCAGTACCTGGCGGCCGTTCTGCAGTAAGCGCTGTCAGTTAATTGACCTGGGTGAATGGGCCGCTGAAGAGAAACGTATTCCCAGCAGCGGTGACCAGACTGACAGCGATGACTGGAGTGAGCAGCCATTTGATCGCGATTAATGGTTAAGCGCTGGCTTTCAGTCGCGCAACAATCTCAACGTTTGCAGGGGGAAATGCCTCCGCATCCAGTTCGCTCTGTCTGACCCAGCGCTGTGGCTGCCCTTCACGCCCCCACGGCTCACCATTCCAGCGATCGACGATGAAGAAGTGCAGCGTAACGCGCAAATCGTCATAGGTGTGATCGATAGTCTCATACGCCGTCGCATTCACCACCTCGATGCCGGTTTCTTCGAGCAATTCACGTTTCAGCGCCTGTTCCGGTGTTTCACCCTCTTCCATTTTCCCACCAGGAAATTCCCAGCGATTGGCCATATAAGAGTCTGCGGAGCGCTGCGCTAAAAAAATCTCTCCGTCTTTGCGGATAATGCCAACGGCCACTTGCAGGTGCTTCATGTTTTCCTCACTTCACTGGCTGACTTATTTTTCCCGCCACTATTCCAGCGTTGCCCCCCAATGACAAGCTGTTATACGGGAAAGATCGAGCCTCGCCGCAGGAGTGAAATGTAACATGGTGCAAATGCATTCTGCCCTGCCTTTCATTCTGTATCCGGCGCTATAGTGCGCAGCATCATGGTGAGAGGGAGGAAATGATGCTGCAATTCGCGACGGAATCAGTATGGATTTACTGGGCATTGCTGGTGATGTCTGGACTGTGCACAGGCAGCCTGCTGAATGTGGTGATTTTCAGGCTGCCGCTGATGATACAGCGGAACGACCCGCACCTGTTCAACCTGGGATTTCCACGATCTTATTGCCCACGGTGTCAGATAACACTGACGCCAGGCGATAACATTCCTCTGTTTAGCTGGCTGTGGCTACGCGGGCGCTGTAGAGGATGCCGGGAAGCCATTTCCTGGCGTTACCCTGCCATCGAAAGTCTGTCACTGCTGATCACATTACTGGTTGCCTGCCTCCTGCCTGCCGGACCGCTGCTGTTGGCCGCTCTGCTGCTGAGTTGGCTATTACTGGCGCTGGCGATCATCGACAGCATGCATTTTTTATTACCGGACAGTCTGACGCTTTCTTTGTTGTGGGTGGGTTTGCTCTGCCATCTTGCCGGAGTGCTGCCATCCGTGTCTCTGGAACAGGGGATTGCCGGTGCCGCACTAGGTTATGGCTTATTTTGGCTACTCGCGTGGTGCTATCAAATCGTGCGGGGTGAAGAAGGTCTGGGAAGGGGGGATGCGAAACTACTGGCTGCCGGAGGGGCATGGCTGGGCTGGCAAACCCTTCCGCCATTGCTACTACTGGCTTCATCTCTGGGTATCACTGTTTTCATGCTGGCACGCCTGGTGGTTAAGCGCCCACTGTCGGCACGCCTGCCCTTTGGCCCGGCGCTGGCAGCGGCGATCTGGATACTGTTCTTTTGGCAAAACACATAAAAAAAGGGCCGGAAAATTTCCGGCCCCTGGTGTTATCGTTCGTGGCTGACTACGCCAGGCGACCGTGACACTGCTTGTATTTTTTACCCGAGCCGCACGGGCACAGATCATTACGTCCGACTTTACGTTCGCCGGTCTGATCAGCCAGAGACTGGGCCGCTTCGGTATCGGCATCCACATGGCTTAACTGCTGTTGCTGTGCCAGGCGCTCAGATTCCAGACGACGCTGTTCTTCCATCTGTTCAACTTCTTCCGGCATACGCACCTGAACCTTGCTCAGGGTGCTGATCACTTCATACTTCAGTGATTCCAACATTGCCGCAAACATAGCGAAGGACTCACGCTTGTATTCCTGCTTAGGATCTTTCTGCGCATAGCCACGCAGATGGATGCCCTGACGCAGATAATCCATTGCCGCCAGGTGTTCTTTCCACAGGGAATCCAGCGTTTGCAGCATCACGCCTTTCTCGAAGTTGCGCATCATTTCAACGCCAACCACTTCTTCTTTACGCTGATACTGTTCTTTCGCCTGCTCCATGATGCGGTCACGCAACGTCTCTTCATGCAACTCTGGCTCTTTATCCAGCCATTCCTGAATCGGTAGATTGAGGTCGAAATCGTTGCTCAGGCGCTCCTGCAAACCAGCAACATCCCACATCTCTTCCAGAGACTGCGGCGGTATGTAGCTATCAATGGTGCTTTTAAACACATCCTCACGAATGCTGGCAATGGTTTCTGACACGTCAGACACGTCAAGCAATTCATTACGCTGTGTATAGATAGCACGGCGCTGATCGCTGGCAACGTCATCATATTCCAGCAGTTGCTTACGGATATCGAAGTTACGGCTTTCTACTTTACGCTGAGCGTTGGCAATGGCTTTGGTCACCCATGGGTGCTCAATCGCTTCGCCAGGCTTCATACCCAGTTTACGCATCATATTGGTGACGCGGTCTGAGGCGAAGATACGCATCAGGGCATCTTCCATTGACAGGTAGAAGCGGGAAGAACCCTGGTCACCCTGACGGCCTGAACGGCCGCGCAGCTGGTTATCAATACGGCGTGATTCATGACGCTCAGTACCGATGATATGCAGACCGCCGGAGGCCAGCACAGCATCATGGCGAATTTTCCACGCGCTTTTGATTGCCTCAATTTGTTCAGCCGTTGGTTCTTCGATGGCAGCAATCTCTGACTGCCAGCTACCGCCCAGCACGATGTCAGTACCACGACCCGCCATGTTGGTTGCAATGGTAACCGCTGCTGGCTGGCCCGCCTGAGAGACGATGTCCGCTTCGCGTGCGTGGAACTTGGCGTTCAGCACTTCGTGCTTGATGCCCGCTTTGGTCAGCTCATTAGACACCACTTCCGATTTCTCAATCGAAATGGTCCCGACCAGCACTGGCTGGCCGTTAGCGGTGCGCTCGCGGATGTCTTCGATGATCGCGCCGATCTTTTCCATTTCAGTCATATAGACCAGATCCGGCAGATCCTTACGAACCATTGGGCGGTTGGTTGGCACCACAATGGTATCCAGCTTGTAGATAGAGCTGAACTCAAACGCTTCAGTGTCGGCAGTACCGGTCATTCCGGCCAGTTTGTTATACAGACGGAAATAGTTCTGGAAGGTAATTGAAGCCAGCGTCTGGTTTTCGTTCTGGATTTCCACGCCTTCTTTAGCTTCAACGGCCTGATGCAAACCATCAGACCAGCGACGGCCCTGCATGGTACGGCCGGTGTGTTCATCGACGATGATCACTTCGCCATCTTTAACGATGTAGTCAACGTCACGGGTAAACAGCACGTGGGCGCGCAGTGCAGCGGTCACGTGGTGCATCATCATGATGTTACCTGGCGAGTAGAGAGACTCTCCCTCAGCCATAATCCCTTCACTGACCATCAATTCTTCAACGGCCACCAGGCCGCGTTCGGTCAGGTGAACCTGACGCGATTTTTAATAAACAGAGAAATGGCCTTCCCCCTGGAAGCTGTCAGAATCTTCTTTTTCCTGACGGATCAGGTTAGGAATGATTTTATTGACCTTGATATACAGCTCAGAGCTGTCTTCAGCAGGGCCGGAGATGATCAACGGTGTACGTGCTTCATCAATCAGGATGGAGTCAACTTCATCCACCAGCGCATAGTTCAGCTTACGCTGTACACGGTCTTCCGGGCTGAATGCCATGTTGTCGCGCAGGTAGTCAAAACCGTATTCGTTGTTAGTGCCGTAGGTAATATCAGCAGCATAAGCGGCACGTTTTGCTGGAGCGGGCATACCTGGCAAGTTGATGCCGATGCTCAGACCGAGGAACTCAAACAGAGGACGGTTGTTTTCCGCATCACGCTGGGCAAGGTAGTCGTTGACGGTCACCACGTGAACACCCTTGCCGCTCAACGCGTTAAGGTAGGCTGGTAGCGTTGCGGTCAGGGTTTTACCTTCACCGGTACGCATTTCCGCGATGCAGCGATCGTTCAGCACCATACCGCCAAGCAGCTGTACGTCGAAGTGACGCATGGCAAACACACGCTTACTGGCTTCACGTACGGTTGCAAAGGCTTCAGGGATCAGGCTATCCAGCTCTTCGCCTTTTTCCAGACGCGCACGGAACTCGACGGTTTTCGCTTTCAGCTCGTCGTCAGACAGCTTCTCGAAATCCGGCTCCATCTTGTTGATCTGTTCTACAGATTTACGCATACGGCGCAGTGTGCGGTCGTTACTGCTACCAAAAACTTTGGTTAATAATTTGATTAACATAATGAATAATTTCTCTCAGCCACCGCTGTTCACGATGGGCACTTAACGTTTGATTTTAAACAGACTGTTTTTTATGAATTAAGAGATGAGAACGGGTCCGGCACGAATGCCCTGAACCTGAGCCAGCCAGAGGCCGGTTTGATGACGGGGTGCAGCTTCAACCTGACGTTGGGCTGTATAGCGAATAATGACCGGCGGTTTGGCTTCGTGAGTCAGCAGCGCGTTGAGCGTATCCAGCAGCGCCAGTTTATGCGCTTCGTGGGGATGCTCGGCAACCGCTGCGGGTGACACCGATGGTGTCAGCGTAAACGACAGATGGCGGATGACCGTGCGGATAGCATGCTGATGCCAGTAGTCTACGCTGAACGATGGGCGTCGAGCACTTTCGAGCAATGCCAGGCTGTCAAAGCGTGCGGCGGTGCCAATATTCAGGCTTCGTGACGAGGTTTCTGCTAAGGTAGTTCGCTCGTGCGCTGACGCTTGAGGCAGCCCAAGACTCGCCGCGACCATCCCCAAAAGGAGATGCGGCCAGAAATAGCGTCTGCCAAATTGTCGCCAACGATTAAGAATACCGATCACTGTGTTCCGCCGGAGCTTGCTATGCGAGATAGTCGCCCACAATCAATTGAAAGTTTTTTCGATATGGCCCAGGACCAGAGCGTGCTGCAAAACGTGCAGCAACGAGCCATCGCCCTGAACAAGTTGAATCGCGCAGTGCAGGGGATTATTCCCGTTCAACTGCATCCCTGGTGCCGTGTGGCAAACTTTCGCCAGGGGATTCTGGTCATCGAAACGGCTAATGCCAGCTGGTTGATGCGCTTACGCTATGAACAATCCAGTCTGCTGTCAGCTTTACGTGCGCAAATATTACCATCATTGACGTCAATCGACATCAGGATAAATCCTTCGCTGGCGGCAAAAGGTCAGGAATCTGTACAAGAAAGAAGCAATCAGGCAAAGGACGCAGAAAAACCGCCGTTACGACAGATTAGTGAGCACAGTGCAGAAATATTGCGAAGTGTCGCGAGCCAGAGCCCGGAAAAGCTGAAGAGAATATTAGAACGACTGGCCTCACTGGCCGGAGAAGGTACCAGCTCAACCAGTCGTAATAAGTAAGTTCAGGCTTACGCCAGAACCAGATTTGGTGCCTTGAATTTCACCGGGAGTGCAGCTTCGTCTTCAAACGTCGCCCATTCCCAGGCTTCCTGTTTCGCCAGAACAGCCTGTAACAGCTTATTGTTCAGCGCATGGCCAGACTTGAATGCGGTAAACGCACCAATGATATTATGGCCACACATGTACAGGTCACCGATCGCATCCAGCATTTTGTGACGGACGAATTCGTCTTCAAAGCGCAGGCCATCTTCGTTCAATACGCGGTAATCATCCACCACGATTGCACAGTCAAAACTGCCACCAAGGCACAGGCCGCGGGACTGTAATGCTTCGATATCACGCATAAAGCCAAACGTACGAGCACGGCTGATCTGACGCGCAAAAGCATCTGCAGAGAAATCCATGCGGTAGCGCTGTGAGCTGGAGTCAATTGCCGGATGGTTAAAATCAATGGTGAAATCCAGTGAGAAACCATTGTGCGGCGAAAGCTCAGCCCATTTGTCGCCATCTTCAACCCGGACAGGCTGCTTGATGCGAACAAATTTCTTGGCGCTATTCAGTTCTTCAATACCCGCGTCCATCAGCAGATAAATAAAGGGTGCGGCGCTGCCATCCATAATAGGAATTTCAGGCGCGTTCACTTCCACCACGATATTATCAATGCCAAGTCCCGCAAGGGCTGCATTCAGATGTTCGACCGTTGAAATACGTACGTCATGCTCATTAACCAGGCAAGTACAGAGCATGGTATCACGCACGGATTTGGCATCAGCCGGGAAGTCAACCGGTG
This sequence comes from Erwinia sp. MYb375, assembly GCF_037479175.1. Lineage (NCBI taxonomy): Bacteria > Pseudomonadati > Pseudomonadota > Gammaproteobacteria > Enterobacterales > Erwiniaceae > Erwinia > Erwinia sp. MYb375. Next base: position 150,168 of record NZ_JBBGZS010000012.1, read on the forward strand.
GATTCAAGTCAGTGCGACGATAGATGACCCCGGTATTAGCCGGCGCAGGGCGTAACGTCAGCGTGACTTTCTTGCCGGTATGTAAACCGACGCCAGTCGTCTGAACAATACGTTTTAATGTCCGTTGTTTGATCATCGTATTATCTCGCAAAAATTAGTCATCCGACCGTCAGTTTACTTCACTGACGGGCAAACACTTTAACACAAAGAGCGAAGAATCCCAATTTCTCAGGTAATTCTTAGTCTGCCTGCTTACGCAAGAAGGCCGGAATATCCAGATAGTCAGGCTCTTTGTTCGTCTGTGCACCCGGATCATTGACCACTTTCGCAGCAGGTTTTTGTTCCTGCGGCAACGGGGCCATTCCGTGCTGCTGATAACGGTTGTCCATCAGTGGCTGAGTCGGCTGTTTGCTGGTCACCAGGGTGATTTCTGGACGTTTGTCCATGCCGATACCGGTTGCCACCACGGTGACACGCAGTTCGTCATTCATTTCTGGATCGAGCGATGTACCGATAACGACGGTGGCGTTATCAGAAGCGAAAGCACGGATAGTGTTACCCACGGTTTCGAACTCATCCAGACGCAGGTCAAAACCAGCGGTGATGTTAACCAGCACACCACGTGCGCCTGACAGATCGATATCTTCCAGCAGTGGGCTGGAGATCGCCATTTCAGCGGCTTCTTCAGCACGGTCTTCGCCACACGCCACGCCTGAACCCATCATCGCGTAGCCCATTTCGGACATCACGGTGCGCACGTCAGCAAAGTCGACGTTCATCAGGCCCGGACGGGTAATCAGTTCTGCGATACCCTGCACTGCACCTTTCAGCACATCGTTAGCGGCGCCGAATGCGTCCAGCAGCGAAATCCCACGACCCAGAACTTTCAGCAACTTGTCGTTTGGAATGGTGATCAGAGAATCAACATGCTTAGACAGCTCTGCGATGCCCTGCTCGGCAAACGCCATGCGCTTCTTACCTTCAAAATTGAAGGGCTTAGTCACCACAGCAACGGTCAGGATGCCGAGTTCTTTAGCCACTTCCGCCACAACCGGCGCAGCACCCGTACCGGTACCGCCACCCATACCTGCGGCGATGAACACCATGTCTGCACCTTCCAGTGCCTGACGCAGTGCTTCACGATCTTCTTCTGCAGAGTTACGACCTACTTCCGGGTTTGCACCCGCACCCAGGCCTTTAGTAATGCCATTACCAATCTGAATGGTCTGGCCTACTGCTGTTTTGCGCAGTGCCTGTGCATCGGTATTGACTGCGAAGAACTCAACGCCTTCAATACGCTCACGCACCATATGCTCAACAGCGTTGCCGCCGCCGCCGCCGACGCCGATGACTTTAATCACCGCGTCGTTGGTTAATTCCATCGGTTCAAACATAATTTCTCTCCGTTATGTGCCTGTTCGCCTGGAGATCACTAATAAGTCTATACCTGCAACGTAAAATTGCTTAGGTACAGCATGATCCCCTTTGGTAAAAATTAAAACTCTTTTCTCAGCCAGCTGTTGATTTTCTTGAACCAATTACCCACTGAGGCTCTTTTTTCTACTTCTGCCTCACCGTTAAGGTGAGATTCTTTTCCGTAGTGCAGTAAGCCAACCGCTGTTGAGTAGTAAGGCTCCTGCGCGTAATCCGTTAATCCAGTGATATTCAACGGCTGTCCGATACGCACTTGCGTGTGGAATACACGCTGGGCGCAAGCCGCCAATCCTTCAATCTGTGCCGCGCCACCCGTCAGTACGATACCGGCCGCGAGGTGATGTTTAACGCCCTGCTGGCGTAGCTGCTCCTGCAATTGCAGGATTTCGTCGTTCACCAGATTAAGCAGCTCGGTGTAACGCGGTTCAATGACCTCTGCCAGCGTCTGACGTTGCAGACTGCGTGGTGGACGACCACCCACGCTGGGCACTTCCACATTCTCGTCTTTGCCGACAATGGATCCCAGTGCACAGCCATGGCGAACTTTAATCGCTTCAGCATCCGTCGGCGGCGTGCCGAAGGCATAGGCGATATCGCTGGTGACCACGTTACCCGCGTACGGGATCACTTTCGTGTGGCGCAGCGCGCCGCCGGTATACACGGCGATATCCATTGTACCGCCGCCCACGTCAACCACGCAGACGCCCAGCTCGCGTTCATCTTCAGTCAACACGGCAAAGCTGGAGGCCAGCCCGGCGAAAATTAACTGATCCACCTTCAGGCCACAGCGCTCTACCGCTTTGACGATGTTCTTCGCCATATCATTGTGACAGGTGATCAAATGCACTTTCGCCTGCATGCGCACCCCGGATAATCCGACCGGGTTTTTGATCCCTTCCTGATAGTCGATCGCATATTCTTGCGGAATAACATGGAGGATGCGGTGTTCATCACGAACACGGACGGATTTTGCAGTGTGTACCACATTCTCCACATCTTCCTGTGTCACTTCTTCTTCGGAAATAGGAACCATCCCTATTTCGTTCTGACAACTGATATGTTTGCCCGATAATGCAAGGTAAACAGACGAAATCTGGCAATCAGCCATCAATTCGGCTTGGTCGATAGCACGCTGAACGCATTTGACTACCGATTCCAGGTCATTGACCCCGCCTTTATCCATCCCACGAGACGGGCAGCTGCCCACCCCGATAATATTCACCATGCCATCAGGCAGAACTTCCCCTACCAGGGCGGCCACCTTCGCGGTGCCTATCTCGAGTCCAACTACCAGTTTTCTGTCCGTCGACTTGATCATTGTTGTTTAGCCTGTGCCTGTGCCTGAGTTTGTTGCTGTTGCTGATTACTGTCAGCGGCCACGATAGGTGCCGGTGCCCATCCTACTGCTGCGCCAGAGTCGTAACGCAGATCAACGTAGGTAATAAGCTTGTTATCCAACTGGGCCTGCTGTTGCAGGGTGGGGTATAACTCGATAAAGCGCTGCAGCCGCTTCATGTCTTCGTTTCGCCCCAGCTCAAGCCGGATATCATTCTGTAGCACCAACTGCCATGAACGCCTTGCGGTCATGGATGCCGCTTTCAATTTCAATTTACTGGCCGCCAGAACATCACTCATCTGGTGGAAGCCGGTTAACACTTCGGACTCGCTGCCTTCAGGGCCATACAACATCGGCATCACTTCTTTGCCGAGATGACTGGCCGGGACGCTAAACGATTTACCCTCTGCATCAACCATATGCACATCATTCCAGCGTGCAACCGGGACATACTCAACCAGATGAATTTTTAATTCGTCCGGCCACTGCTTACGTACGCTCACCTGCTGTATCCACGGCAAGCGTTCAATCTGTTGCTGAATAACATCCACATCCTGCGACATAAACGTGCCGGGCTCACCCAGCGACAAAATCGCCTGGCGGATGTCATCGTTAGTGGTGTAATGCGTCTGACCGGTGACCACCAGCTTCGACAACGGAAGTCTGGAGGCATCGTTCATCCACTTCAGCACCACAAAACCACCGGCCAGCATCACACCCATGACCATCAGCAGGAAAACGATCCCAGCAAGGCGTGAACCGTTGCTGCGCCCGGTACCGGGGCGTGCTTTTTCTTGCGCTTCACGGTTGCGGACATTCAGAGCAGCCTGAGACATATCAGTCGGCCAGTTCCAGAATGCGCGTCACCAACTGTGAAAAGCTCATGCCAGCTTGTTTGGCCGCCATCGGGACCAGACTATGGCTGGTCATTCCCGGGGAAGTATTGACTTCCAACAGATAGAAACGCCCGTCGCCACCCATCATCACATCAACACGGCCCCAGCCGCTGCAACCCAGTGCTCGCCATGCCGCGATCACCAGTTCACTCAATTCCGCTTCCTGTTCCGCACTCAGCCCAGAGGGGCAAAAATATTGAGTATCGTCAGAAATGTATTTTGCTTCATAGTCATAGAACTCACTGGCGGTCTGAATACGGATAGAAGGTAAAATTTCTTCACCAATCACGCCCACCGTATATTCCGGTCCGCTAAGAAATGCTTCTACCAGCACTTCATCGTCATGACGGAAAGCTTCATCCAGTGCCGCAGGGAATTGCCAGGCTTCATTCACCCGCTAAATACCGACGCTCGAACCTTCACGGCTCGGTTTAACGAACAGCGGCAGGCCAAGCGCATCGATGCTTGCCAGTTCCTCAGGCGTCAGCCCCTCATACATCTGCTTACGCGTCAGGGCAACAAACGGCGAAACCGGTAAACCGCAGCCCTGCCACAGATACTTACTACGCAGTTTGTCCATGGTGATGGCAGACGCCATAACGCCACTGCCGGTGTAGGGAATGTTGAGAAACTCCAGCACGCCCTGCAATGTCCCATCTTCACCGCCACGGCCATGCAGGGCGATAAAGGCTTTATCAAAGCCCTGTTCTTTCAGTTGTAAAACAGGCACATCGCGAATATCTACAGGATGTGCATCAATGCCTGCTTCCTGCAAACCTTTCAGTACCGCAGCGCCAGATAACAGCGATACGTCACGTTCTGCGGAGGTTCCACCCAGCAATACCGCTATTTTCTCAGCCATGATGTTCCTCATTAATCGTCTGCAGTTGTAACTTTTGCTCGGACAAGGTGCGGGCAATACGTCCAACGTTACCGGCACCCTGAACCAGAATCAGATCGTTGCCGGACAGTTTTGGCAACAGCATTTCCAATACCGCATCGTGGTCTGAGACCAGGATAGGGTCAACCTTGCCGCGACCACGAATAGTACGGCACAGGGAGCGACTGTCTGCCCCGGGAATCGGCGACTCACCAGCAGCATAGACATCCAGCATCAACAACACATCAACCTGCGACAAAACATTAGCAAAATCATCATATAAATCGCGGGTACGGGTATACCGGTGCGGCTGGAAGATCATCACCAGATTTTTATCCGGCCATCCTGCACGTGCTGCTTTAATCGTTACGTCCACTTCCGTTGGATGATGGCCATAATCATCCACCAGCATCGCGGTACCGCTCTGCCCCTTCGTGTCAGTCACCGGATACTCACCGAGGAAGTCAAAGCGACGTCCGGTGCCCTGGAAGCTCTCCAGCGCACTGAGGATATCTTCATCCTCAATGTTCTCTTCCGTCGCTACCGCCACCGCTGCTGCTGCATTCAGCGCATTGTGGCGACCTGGTGCATTCAGCGTAACGTGCATCAGCGGTTTATCATGGCGCACCAGAGTAAAGTGCCCACGCGCCCCGCGCTGTTCGTAGTTCTCAACGCGCACATCAGCGTCATCGCTAAAGCCGTAGGTGGTAATCTGGCGGCCAACGCGTGGGATCAAATCGCGGATCACCGCATCATCAACACACAGCACTGCACGCCCATAAAACGGCAAATTATGCAGAAAGTTAATAAACGTCTGCTTTAAATTTTCGAAGTCGCCCTGGTAAGTATCCATATGATCGGCTTCAATATTCGTCACAATCGCCACCATCGGCTGCAAATGCAGGAACGATGCATCGCTCTCATCGGCTTCTGCAATCAGGTAGCGGCTGCTGCCCAGGCGCGCATGCGTCCCTGCCGCTTTCACCAGCCCACCGTTAACAAACGTCGGGTCGAGGCCGCCTTCAGCGTAAATGCTCGACACCATCGCGGTGGTGGTCGTTTTGCCATGCGTACCCGCAACCGCAATGCCATGGCGGAAGCGCATCAGTTCAGCCAGCATTTCCGCACGGCGGATCACTGGGATGCGGGCTTCACGTGCAGCAACCACTTCCGGGTTGTCCTGCGATACCGCGGTGGAGACAACCACGACGCTGGCATCACTGACGTTTTCCGGGCGATGGTTAAAGTAAATGGTCGCCCCCAGCGCGCTCAGATGCTGCGTCACCGCATTCGGTGCCAGGTCTGACCCGCTGATTTCATAACCTTCGTTCGCTAACACTTCGGCAATACCACCCATGCCAGCACCACCGATGCCAACAAAGTGAATGTGCCGGACGCGACGCATCTCGGGCACGATCGAACGCAGTTTTGCCAGTTGCTGTGTATTCATCTCTTACCTGTGTTGCTGCGGGCCAGGCATGCCTGGCCCCTACCATTCTCAATCGGGTCGGGCATCCCCTTCCCCTACAGTTTTAGACCGGTTATGCCCGACCCCTGGAAATCATTTTGCCGCTTTGCTGACTTCAGCCGCGACACGCTCAGTTGCATCCGGGATCGCCACCGCGCGCGCTTTTTCAGCCATTTGCAATAACGTTGCACGATCCCAGCGAGCCAGAGTGGCAGCCACTATTTCGGCGGTGAACTCCGGCTGTTCGTAAATTTTGGCGGCCCCGGCCTGCTCAAGCGGCAGAGCATTCCAGTACTGCTGACGATCTTTGTGCTGGAATGGCACGAAGATCGCCGGTAAACCTGCTGCAGCCACTTCACTGACGGTCAGCGCACCGGAACGACACACCACCACATCGGCCCAGGCATAGGCACTGGCCATATCGTCGATAAATTCCGACACCCGATGTTGCGTCTGGTTCACACGAGCATAATGTTGATTGACCGCCTCGAGTGCCCCTTTACCCACCTGATGCCACAAACTGATGTCATCGCCCAGCAACTCTGCCACCTGAGGCATCGTCTGGTTAAGCACGCGCGCCCCCTGACTGCCGCCAATGACCAGTATGCGGGTCGGGCCTTCGCGTCCGGCTAAACGTACCGCCGGTAATGGCAGAGCCAGCACATCGGTCCGCACAGGGTTACCCACGACTTCCGCTTTGGGAAAAGCGCCGGGAAAGGCCTGCATTACGGTAGTAGCAATCTTTGCCAGCCATTTGTTGGTTAAGCCGGCAATGCCGTTCTGTTCGTGCAGCACCACCGGGATGCCACAGCTCCAGGCCGCCAGGCCACCGGGACCAGAAACATAACCGCCCATCCCCAGCACGACATCCGGCTTCCAGGCTTTCATAATTGCCCGCGCCTGGCGCCAGGCATTGAAGATACGCAATGGCGCAGCCAGCAACGCTTTAATCCCCTTGCCACGCAGTCCGCTAATGCGGATAAAATCAATGTCGATACCATGCCTCGGCACTAAGTCCGCTTCCATTCGGTCAGCGGTACCCAGCCAGCGCACCTGCCAGCCCTGCGCCATCAGATGGTGTGCGACTGCCAGTCCGGGAAACACATGCCCACCAGTACCGCCGGCCATCACCATCAGTCGCTTTCCACTCATCGACTACCCTCTGCTAAACGCCTGTGCTTTCGCCAGGCGCGTTTCATAATCTATGCGTAATAAAAATACGATGGCGGTCGACATAATAATCAGACTCGATCCACCGTAACTGATCAGCGGCAACGTCAAACCTTTAGTCGGTAACATGCCCGCTGCGGCCCCAACGTTGACCAGCGCCTGGAAGCTAAACCAGACACCGATAGAACACGCCAAAAAGCCCGAAAAACGCTGATCGAGCTCTAAAGCACGACGTCCGATGGACATCGCGCGAAAAGCGACGAAGAATACCATTAACAGGGCTAAAACCACACCGATATAACCCAGTTCTTCACCGATAATCGAGAAGATAAAATCGGTGTGCGCTTCAGGTAAATACTCCAGTTTTTGCACAGAATTACCTAATCCCTGCCCCCAGAATTCGCCTCGACCAAAGGCCATCAACGATTGGGTTAACTGGTAACCACTGCCAAAGGGATCTTCCCATGGATTCCAGAAAGAGGTCACACGACGCATTCGGTAAGGTTCAGCAACAATCAGCAAACACACAGCAAAAATGCCGGAGCCGATAATCGCCAGGAATTGCCACAGTTTTGCCCCCGCCAGGAATAACATGGCCAGCGTCGTCACAAACAGCACAACCACCGTGCCAAGGTCAGGCTGGGCCAGCAGTAACACAGCCAGCACCACCATCACACCCATTGGCTTACAGAAGCCCCAGAAGTTATTACGCACTTCTTCTACCTTGCGCACGAGGTAGCTGGCGAGGTAACAGAACAGCGTCAGCTTCGATAATTCTGCAGGCTGAATACGCAGTGGCCCAAGAGCAATCCAGCGCGAAGCCCCGTTGACCGAGCTCCCCACCACCAGCACGATCAACAGCATCAGCACGGAGGCCAGCAGCATGATATTGCTGTAACGCTGCCAGAAATCCATCGGGATGCGCAGGGTGACCAGCGACATCCCCAGCGCCAGCGCAATGTAGAAGGCATCACGCTTGGCAAAATAGAACGGGTCGTCAGACAAGCGCTGCCCTACCGGCATCGATGCGGACGTCACCATTACGAAACCAATAATCGCCAGGCCGAAGGTCAGCCACAGCAGGGTACGGTCATACAGCACAATAGAGTTGGTATCGCTTTCACGCGATCCCATCACCCAGGATTTCAGGCGTTCGGAGAGGCCACCGGCCAGGCTCAGACCCGGTACACGCATCAGTTTGCCTCCCGCGCCAGTTGAGCAAAGGCGTCACCACGCTGCTCAAAGTTCTTAAACTGGTCGAGGCTGGCGCAGGCGGGAGAGAGCAGCACCAGATCACCCGGCTGAACCTGGTCGGCAATCTGTTGCATCGCTTCAGCCATCGTATCCGTCTGCACTGAAATCTCCGGACGCAAGGCGGCCAGCGCCGCACCATCACGGCCAAAGCAGTAAGTACGGATACGATCGCCTTGCAAATAGCGGCTCAGCGAGCTGAAATCAGCCGACTTGCCATCACCGCCCAGCAGCAACCACAACGTTCCCTTCACCTGTAAACCATTCAGCGCAGCTTCTGTGCTGCCGACATTGGTGGCCTTGGAGTCATTAATCCAGCGTACGCCATTATGTTCATGCACCAGCTGGAAGCGGTGTGGGAGGCCACCAAAGGTGGTTAACGCTTTCAGGCTGGTGGCTCGCGGCAGGCCAACGGCATCAGCCAACGCCAGTGCCGCCAGGGCATTGGTATAATTGTGCTGACCGACGAGGTGCATTTCGTCGGTGTTTAAGACTTTCTCGCCTTTCACCCGCAGCCAGATGCTGCCCTGCTGGCGGTTAAGATGATAATCGCCCACATCAGCACCAAAGCTGACACAGCGTTTATCCGCTCCGCGAACTGGCATCGTCATCGCATCGTCAGCGTTCACCACGCAGACGGCGGCATTTTCATAAATGCGTAACTTGGCGGCGCGATACTGCTGCATTCCCAGTGGATAGCGATCCATATGATCTTCAGTGACGTTGAGGATCGTGGCCGCTGCCGCCTGAAGGCTGGCGGTGGTTTCCAGCTGGAAGCTGGAGAGCTCAAGCACATACAGCTGCGCGGAGTTGTCCAGCAGCATCAGCGCCGGCAAACCGATATTGCCGCCAACACCCACCTGCCAGCCCGCCGCTTTCGCCATTTCCCCCACCAGCGTGGTGACGGTGCTTTTGCCATTGGAGCCGGTGATGGCCACAATCGGAGCCTGCGCTTCACGGCAGAACAGCTCGATATCGCCAACGATCTCCACACCCGCATCGGCGGCATCCATCAGCGAAGGATGGCTCACCGCCATGCCCGGGCTGGCAACAATCAGATCCGCACCTTGCAGCCAGTCATCATTTAACGAGCCCAACCAGCGTTCGACGTTTTCCGGCAGTTTTTCCAACCCCGGCGGCACGACACGGGTATCCATCACGCGTGGCGTTACGCCGCGTGAGACAAAGAAATCAACACAGGAGAGGCCCGTCAGGCCCAACCCGATGATGACCACTTTTTTACCCTGATAGTCAGCCATAATTAACGCACCTTCAGTGTTGCCAGGCCAATCAGCACCAGCATCAGTGAAATGATCCAGAAACGCACGATGACGCGAGGTTCTGGCCAGCCTTTCAATTCATAGTGATGGTGGATCGGCGCCATGCGGAAAATACGTTGCCCGCGCAGTTTGAACGACCCGACCTGCAGGATCACCGACAGCGTTTCAACCACAAACACACCGCCCATGATCACCAGCAGGAACTCCTGGCGCAGCAGCACGGCGATAGTTCCCAGCGCGCCGCCCAGCGCCAGTGACCCCACATCGCCCATAAAGACCTGTGCCGGGTAGGTGTTGAACCACAGGAACCCTAAGCCCGCACCGACAATCGCGGTACAGACAATCACCAGTTCACCGGCATGGCGCAGATATGGAATATGCAGATACTCAGCAAACTTCACGTTACCCGTTGCCCAGGCCACCAGAGCAAAGCCCGCAGCAACAAAAACGGTCGGCATAATCGCCAGGCCATCAAGGCCATCCGTCAGGTTGACCGCGTTGCTGGTGCCGACAATCACAAAGTAAGCCAGCAGCAGATACAGCAACCCCAGCTGCGGCATCACATCTTTAAAGAACGGCACAACCAGTTCGGTCGCCGGGGTATCTTTGCCGATCATGTACATCACAAACGCCACGCCCAGCGCGATGACTGACTGCCAGAAGTATTTCCAGCGGGCAATCAAGCCCTTGGTGTCTTTGCGCACCACTTTGCGATAATCATCCACAAAGCCAACGGCCCCGTAGCCCACGAGGACGAACAGTACGCACCAGACATAGGGATTAGAAGGATAAGCCCAAAGCAGCACCGAAATGGTGATGGAGGTGAGGATCATAATCCCGCCCATCGTCGGCGTGCCGCGCTTGCTGAAATGCGATTCCGGGCCGTCGTTACGCACAACCTGACCAAAAGACATTTCCTGCAGGCGGGCAATCATACGCGGCCCCATCCACAAGGAGATAAACAACGCGGTCAGCAGGCTGACAATGGCGCGAAACGTCAGATACGAAAAGACGTTAAAGCCGGAATAAAATGTGACCAGATGCTCGGCCAGCCAGACTAACATGCGCCTTTCTCCTGTAAGGTTTGCACAACCTGCTCCATCGCAGCACTGCGTGAACCTTTAACCAATACGGTAATCTGTTGATGTTGTGACAGTAGCTCACGCGCACGCGCGCTGAGTGCTGCCTTATCGCGGAAGTGCTCACCGACACCGCTGGCATCAGAGATGCCCTGGCTGAGTGAACCTACACTTAATACTTTGTCGATACCGGCGGCCTGTATGGCTGCCCCCACCTGACGATGGCACTCGGCGGCCTCAGCCCCCAGTTCGCCCATATCGCCGACGATCATCACGCGATAGCCCGGCATCTCAGCCAGTACCTGTGCGGCGGCGGTCATCGAACCCACGTTGGCGTTGTAGCTGTCGTCCAGCAGCAGCTGGTCCGTACCCAAGATCACCGGGAACAGACGCCCCGGAACGGCTTGCAGCGAACTCAGCCCTTGTTTTACTGCACTCAGCGGCGCGCCAACGGATAACGCCAGCGCACTGGCGGCCAGCGCGTTGGCAATATTGTGACGCCCCGGCAGTGGCAGCATCACCGCCACATCGCCTTTCGGCGTATGTAAGGTGAACTGCGTGCCCTGGGTGCTAAATGTCACGTCCGTGGCATAAAAATCACTGTCAGCCTGCTGCTCGGGCGAAAAACGCCAGACCGTTTTGGCATGCAGCGCTTGCTGCCAGTGCGGCCAGTCGTTGCTGTCGCTGTTGATAATCGCAGTGCCATGCAGCGGCAGGCCGTTAAAAATCTCACCTTTGGCTTTCGCCACGCCCGCCAGCGACCCGAAACCTTCCAGATGCGCGGCAGCAAGATTATTCACCAGCGCCGTTTCCGGCCGGGTCAGTTCAGTGGTATACGCGATCTCGCCCTGGTGGTTAGCCCCCAGTTCAATCACCGCATACTGATGATCGGTTGTCAGACGAAGCAGCGTCAGTGGCACACCGATGTCGTTATTCAGATTTCCGGCGGTATACAGCGTCTCACCACACTCGCGCAGGATAGCGGCCGTCATCTCTTTCACGGAGGTCTTGCCAGAAGAACCGGTCAGCGCCACAACGCGGGCACCGGACTGTTGACGGACCCAGCCTGCCAGCTGGCCCAGTGCAATACGGGTATCCGCCACCACCACCTGCGGCACGGCGACAGGTAAGTGCTTACTCACTAATAACGCAAGCGCGCCCGAGGTGAGAGCATCAGCAACAAAGTCATGCGCATCAAAGCGTTCGCCTTTCAGGGCGATAAACAGACAGCCTGCGGTGACCTTACGGGTATCCGTGGTGACCGCATCCATCGTCAGGTCGCTGCCATACAGCGTGCCGCCGGTGATGTCTGCCAGTTGCCGTAGCGTAAAAGCAATCATGCGAGCACCCCCAACAGACGAGCGACGGTAACACGGTCAGAGTAATCAAAGCGCTGGTTACCGATGATCTGATAATCTTCATGGCCTTTACCCGCCACCAGAACAATGTCGCCTTCCTGCGCCTGCATTACTGCGTTAGTGACCGCTTGCGCACGTCCCATCACCACGCGTGCACGGCCCGCATCCAGCAGTCCACTCAGTATATCGGCAACAATCGCCGCCGGATCTTCGCTGCGTGGGTTGTCGTCAGTAATCACCACGACATCGGCAAACTGCTCGGCAATGGCCCCCATCAGCGGACGTTTACCTTTGTCACGGTCGCCACCGCAGCCGAACAGGCACCACAGCTGACCTTTACAGTGCAGTCGCGCGGCTGCCAGCGCTTTCTCCAGGGCATCCGGCGTGTGGGCATAATCCACCACCACCGTTGGTTTGCCCGGTGCGCTGAACACTTCCATACGCCCGGTCACTGGCAGCAGTTGCTGGCCGGTAGAGGTCAGTGCAGCCAGCGGATAATCCAGAGACAGCAGCGTAGCCAGTGCCACCAGCAGATTGCTGACGTTAAATGCCCCCATCAGGCGGCTTTCAATTTCGCCGTTACCCCAACTGGATTCAAAACGCACAGAGGCCCCACCATCGTGGTAGTTAACGTCTGTTGCTTTCAGCCAGCGCCCACGGCAGCCTGGCTGTAAATTATTTTCCATCGTGACCGCGACGGCATCGGGCAATTTTTCCAGCCAGCGGCGACCCACATCGTCATCCGCATTAATGATCGCCTGGCCCACCTGATGCTCGGAGAACAGCAGCCATTTAGCCGCTTCGTAGCGCGTCATATCACCATGATAGTCAAGGTGATCACGGCTCAGGTTGGTGAACGCTGCTGCTGCAAACGGCAAAGCAGCCACACGATGCTGTACGAGGCCGTGTGAGGAGACTTCCATCGCTGCCAGCGTAGCGCCTTTGTTCACCAGCGAGGCCAGCAGGTGCTGCACATCCACCGCCGAGCCTGTCGTATTTTCCGCAGGTGCCAGTTGTCCATAGACACCGTTACCCACCGTGCCCATCACCGCACCGGTTTCGCCCAGCAACTGCGCCCACTGAGCCAGCAGTTGAGTGATGGTTGTTTTTCCATTAGTACCCGTGACGCCAATCAGCTTCAGTTTCTCACCTGGCTGCTGATAAAAACGCCCGGCCAGCGCAGACAAACGCTGAGAAAGCTGTGCGAGGAAGATCACCGGCACACCGTGCATCTGCACGATCTGTCCGTCTTCAGCTTCACCTTCGGCTTCGGCAATCACTGCCGCCACGCCCTGGGCAATCGCCTGAGGAATAAAACGGCGCCCATCGGCCGCGTGGCCTTTTATCGCCACAAACAGATCGCCGGATGCCGCAATACGGCTGTCCAGCGTCATTTCACGCAGTGGGAGCTCCGGTGCGCCAGGCACCCAGGGGGCCAGTAGGTCGCGCAGATTACGATCGGTCACTCGATCCCTCATTCTTGTTAGTTACCATCTCGTTCTTGTCACTGGTGGGTAGCGCATCCGGCTCAACATTCATGGTGCGCAATACACCGC
>NZ_JBBGZS010000013.1:0-83620 GCF_037479175.1 Erwinia sp. MYb375
ACCGTTTCCAGTAGTTATCCCCCTCCATCGGGCAGTTTCCCAGGCATTACTCACCCGTCCGCCACTCGTCACCCGGGGAGCAAGCTCCCCTGTGCTACCGTTCGACTTGCATGTGTTAGGCCTGCCGCCAGCGTTCAATCTGAGCCATGATCAAACTCTTCAATTAAAAGTTCGATTTGCTGCAACAAGTGCAGCGATGCTCAAGTGTAAAACGTCATAATGAATTTCATTATGTGTTCACTCTTAAGACTTGATATTTTTTGTCACCCGGAGGTGACTGATATCAATCCTGCGAGTGCCCACACAGATTGTCTGATAAATTGTTAAAGAGCGGTGCAATCAGTGCCGAAGCTTCCTGTTGCGAGGTGGCGTATATTACGCCTTCCTCCTTCGGAGTCAACTTCTTTTTGAGAAGTTTTTCCGGCGCTATCAGTTACCTGACGCTCCTGACCCGGTGACTTGTAAGCCGTTGTTCCGTGTCAGTGGAGGCGCAGTATAGGGATTTTCTGGAGAGTGACAAGGGCTAATTGCAAAAAACTTTCTGAGTGGTGATTTTTTGCCCTAAAGTTCCCTAAAGCGCCAGTTTTTCGAGCTTTGCAAAGCCATATCGTTGTAAAACGGGCATTAATTGAACTGCCTGTTCAGTGATATCCATGCAGAACGCCATGTTCTCATCCTGAGAAAAAGCCTCAGGAGACTCATTTTCCAGCAGCCACACCGTACGGCGGGCAATGGCAGCGCCAGAATCGATTAAACGAGTGCCTTCAGGCAGTACTTGCTGTAGCTCTTCACTGATAAGAGGGAAATGCGTGCAGCCCAGCACCACGGTATCGGGTGGCTCCTGCATCCGCAGCCAGGGTTGCAGAATACGTTTTACTTCTTCTATAGGAACAGGCTGACCATGCAGCTTAGCTTCTGCTAACTCCACCAGTTCCGCAGAGCCCAGCATCTCGGTTTTGCACTCACCACCAAAACGCGCCACCAGCTCTTTAGTATAAGGACGCTTTACCGTGCCACGCGTCGCCAGCAGACCAACCACGCCGTTACGGGTCAGACGTGCCGCTGGCTTAATCGCTGGCACAACACCGACAACAGGAAATTCAAAGCGTTCTCGCAGAGCAGGGAGCGTCACGGTGCTCGCCGAGTTACAGGCGATAACCACCAGCGCAAGAGGATAGAGCCGAGTGACCGCTTCCACGATGGTCACCACACGCTCGACGATAAACTCTTCCGACTTTTCGCCATAGGGGAAAGCAACGTTGTCGAAAGCATAGAGATAATGGAGATCCGGCAATAATTTGCGGATCTCATCATAGACAGAAAGCCCACCGACGCCGGAGTCAAAGACCAGCACGGTGGGGCGCGGTTTAGAAGGTGTAGCTGCCGCTGAGGTAGTATTCCCGTCCAGGGGTTTCATAGCCATACACTGTCTCGTAATCTTTATCGAACAGGTTGGCAATTCTACCACGAACAGTGAGATGGGATGTGACTGGATACGAAACCGCGAGATCCCAAAGGCTGACGCCGCCCAATTTGGCGAGATCACCATTTGGATTCGTTGCATATTGACGGTCGTAGCGTTCACCCAGGTATTGATAACTCACTGACCAGTCGAAATTATACACCGTCCAGTCGAGCTGATACTTCACCTGCTGTTTAGCCCGACGTAGCAAAATCTCATTGGTTTCGGCATTACGCGGATCAACGTAGTCATAGAAAATCTGGTGAGATACCGGGCCGGTATCAAATGAAGCCGTTGCTTCAACGCCTTTGATAGTCGCTTTATTGATATTGTAATAACCACCGCTGGCACTACTGTAATCAATAAGGCTGTCGATATCGTTGCGATATCCGGATACATGCCAGGTCACAGGGCCTGTTAAGCCTTCGAAGCCCCCTTCCCACTGTTTGCTCTCTTCAGGATCAAGATTGCTATTGCCGCCAAAAGAACCATACAGCTGACCGAGGTTGGGTGCCTTGAATGCCGTCCCGTAGCTGGCGATGAAACGATAACCCTCAATGAACTCCCAGGCCGCGCTGGTCTGCCAGGTGTTATGCCAGCCGTAAACGGAGTGATCATCGCCACGAACGGCACCTTCCAGCGTCACTGGGCCAAACATCTGCTGCCCGGTGGCATACAAACCCGTATTGGTCACTTCACGATGGTCATTCACATAAGCAGTCCCTGGCTCAATGGACTGCTTCTGCCAGTCAACGCCGCCACCCACACTGCCCTGTCCCACGACCACATTATTGGCCCACTGCAAATTATACTGCTGGGAGTCATCAAGAGTGGCAGAAGACGCATAGCGTCCCATATCAGGACTGTAGTTATAATCTTTCGTGTGGCTGTAGCTGGCGGTCAGATTGGAAGAATAGAGACCACTATTGAAGCGGAGTCCACCATCCCAGGTCTGGCTATACAGCTGGCGAGTATCAACATAGGTATCGGGTTGAACATAGGTCGGGCTACCGTCATAGGCAGTACGGTTATCAAAGCCATAACCCCGAACAAAGGCACTAAAATCATCATTGATCTGATGTTCAATCGCGCCATAGATGTTCTTGCTCATAAACCCATCACGATCGGGTTGTGCAGTGTTGCCAAGCGCATCAGGGTAGTTAGCAACAACATCATAGCCTTTGGTGTAGGTATAGTTACCTGCAAGCGTCACCCGAGTATTCTGGCCCAGCATCTGCTGAGTGGAACCGTCGTAAGACTGATAGCCGTTGGAACCTACCCCTGCCGCCAGCGTCGTACCCTCCTTAGTGCGCGTGGTAATGATGTTGAGTACCCCACCAATGGCATCAGAACCATAGACCGCTGAACGTGCTCCACGTACATATTCAATCCGCTGAACCAGTGAAATTGGGATCTGGCTGAGATCGGAAGCACCGCTGATCCCCGCCTGATTAAGGCGCACACCATCAATCAAGACCAGAACATGGCTGGAGTTAGTACCACGAATAAACAGTGAGCTTTGCTGGCCCATTCCACCATTTTGAGCAATATCAACGCCCGGCAGGCGACGCATCACATCCGTCAGCGTTTTTGACTGCCAGCGGTCGATCTGCTCTTTCGTGACCACCGTGGTAGGGGCCAATACAGAAGAGACTGGCTGTTCAAAACGATTCGCAGTCACAACCTGCGTTTCTTCTTTATTACTGTCCTGTGCAAAGCCGTTTTGCGCCCAGAGGGAAATTGCCGTAGCGCTAAACGCCAACAGCGTATTTTTAGTTGTCATCATGACCAAGCATCCAAAAAATGTGCAGGATGCCGCAGGCATACGATCGATAGCACGCGATGACCGTAAGAAATGCGACGTTAATCCGGCAGGTCTTCGGGCTCAGAATCGTTGGGTGGCAATGACTTCCCGTCAAAAGACAGTGTCTGCGTTACGCTATTGTCACGACATTCTATACCGCTGCGCGTCAGCTCCAGATTTACACTGGATTCCCTATTAACTCGTGGGAGGCCGGGGAACGCATTTTATGAACAAATATGTTAGAAGTCCAGATATCCAGACATCCATAAAGGGTGAATCGTGGACAATACTGGACATGAGGTAAAGAATCCCTACAATCGCCCGGCTATCACTGCCACATACTCAGGAACGCCCATGACACCCGAACAACTGCCTGTTGAACACTATGACGACCAACTCACAGAGAAAGTGACACGACTGACATCCATGATGTCTGCGTTTAATGCTCCCAACGTCGAGGTCTTCCGTTCTCCGGTCAGCCATTACCGGATGCGTGCAGAGTTCCGTATCTGGCATGACGGTGATGATCTGTACCATATTATCTTCGATCAAAAGACACATGACCGCATCCGGGTAGACAGCTTCCCGGCAGCCAGTGAGCTGATTAACCGCCTGATGCCCCGGCTGATCGATGCCGTGCGCGACCAGCGTGCACTGCGTTTTAAACTGTTCCAGATTGACTACCTGTCGACAGTCAGCGGCCAGGTCGTGGTCTCTATGCTCTATCACCGCAAGCTGGATGATGAATGGCAGCAGGCTGCCACGCTATTGCGTGATGCGCTGCGCGCTGAAGGTTTCGATCTGCATTTGATCGGCCGCGCCACTAAAACCAAAATCTGTCTGGATCAGGATTTCGTTGATGAGCGTCTGATGGTGGACGGCCGTGAGATGATCTATCGCCAGGTAGAAAACAGCTTTACGCAGCCAAATGCGGCAATGAATGTGAAGATGCTGGAATGGGCTCTGGATGCCACGCGTGATTCTCGCGGCGACCTGCTGGAACTGTACTGCGGCAATGGCAATTTCTCGCTGGCGCTGGCGCGTAACTTCCGCCGCGTGCTGGCAACGGAAATCGCCAAACCGTCAGTCGCCTCTGCTCAGTACAATATCGCGGTAAACCAGATCGATAACGTCCAGATTATCCGTATGGCGGCAGAAGAGTTTACTCAGGCGATGAACGGAGAAAGAAGCTTCAGGCGCCTGGAAGGCATCGATCTGACCAGCTATGAGTGTGAAACCATTTTCGTCGACCCTCCGCGCAGCGGCCTGGATGACGAAACGGTGAAAATGGTGCAGGCGTATCCGCGTATCCTTTATATCTCCTGCAACCCGACAACGCTGTGCGAGAACCTTGCCACATTATCGGCTACTCATGAGATTACGCGCCTGGCCCTGTTCGACCAGTTCCCGTACACACACCATATGGAGTGTGGCGTGTTGCTGACCCGCCGCTAATCTGGCTCGGGCGATATCCATCGCCCGGCTTTCGCTTTACACGCTGGAATGACGCGCGCGCCACTTAACCGCAATCCAGAACACCACCGCCACCATCAGAATGGTCGGCACAAAGTTTGAGCCAATCTCAGGATACTCTGCTCTGACAATTGCACTGTACACCAGAATCCCCAGCAGGAAAAAGCCGGCAGCAAGCGAAGGCATCCCTTCAGGCATCGCGCGATTCAGGTAGCGCTGATGCAGACACCAGGCAGCCAGACCAAGCGCGATCAAAGGGAAGACAGAAAATGGCACCACCGTGCTGAACAGCGCCGAAAACGAGCCATTAATCGACAGCCCGGTAAGAAATGTTAACAGCAGAGTGCCTTTATCGCGGCCAGTCGCTAAATTCATGTCATCCCCTTGAATTTGTTCCAGTCGGCTAGGTTATTTGCCATGTAGGCCCTGACCAGGCCGCTTAGTCTTTTGCTTCCAGCGTCACCGCCAGCTTCTCCTGCTCACGTCGATACCAGTAATATGCCCCTTTCGAGATCATACGCAGTTGCAGTACCAGCCTTTCTTCCAACTGGCGCCGCTGATCGACATCAATATCCAGTGCTTCAGCACCGGCGTTAAACACGATAATGACCATCGCTTCTGCCTGCGCTTCAGTGAAGCTGCGCGGCATACGGTTCTCAACTTCCAGATAATCGGCCAGTTCGGCAATAAAGTGCTGAATTTCACGGGCAACAGCGGCACGAAATGCGGCTGACGTGCCGGAGCGTTCACGCAGGAGTAACCGGAAGGCATTTGGGTTATTACCAATAAACTCCATAAAGGTAGAAACCGAAGTGCGGATGACACTGCCACCTTTAGCAATACGCTGACGCGCCTGGCGCATCAACTGTCGCAACATCAGACCACTTTCGTCCACCATGGTTAATCCCAATTCATCTACATCACGAAAGTGACGATAAAATGACGTTGGGGCAATCCCCGCCTCCCTGGCAACTTCCCGCAAACTGAGGCTGGCAAAACTACGTTCGGCACTGAGTTGACTGAATGCCGCTTCGATAAGTGAACGTCGTGTACGTTCTTTTTGCTGCGCTCTAACGCCCATTTTTGTGCCTGTTTAGCCTGCAAGTGAGCACTATAGCAAAAATTTCAGCGTACAGTGGGCCAAACTTTGTGAGCGGCTGTTAACCCTGTTATTTGGCATTTGATGGCAAAAAGCACGGTTAGAATTGGGAACTGAGGCGTGAGATGTTAGAATCTCGTTGTAAAATTGTATAAGAAAATAGGACGTATTGGTATGCAACAGTCTTATGATTACGACGCCATTGTCATTGGTTCCGGTCCTGGCGGTGAAGGTGCTGCGATGGGACTGGTGAAGCAAGGTGCACGTATTGCCGTCATCGAGCGCTACCACAATATTGGTGGCGGATGTACACACTGGGGAACAATCCCGTCGAAAGCGCTGCGTCACGCCGTCAGCCGCATTATCGAGTTCAACCAGAACCCACTGTATAGCGACCACACGCGTCTTCTCCGTTCTTCTTTCGCCGACATTCTGAATCACACCGAAAACGTTATCAGCCAGCAAACCCACATGCGCCAGGGTTTCTATGAGCGCAATCACTGTGAACTGTTCCAGGGGGATGCTCGCTTTGTCGATGCCAACACCATTGAAATTGAGAGCCACGATGGCAGCATTGAGCGCCTGACCGCAGGCAAGTTTGTCATCGCCTGCGGATCACGTCCTTATCATCCGCCGGATGTCGACTTTACTCATCCACGTGTTTATGACAGCGACTCTATCCTGAATCTGCACCATGAACCTGGTCATGTGATTATCTATGGCGCCGGGGTGATTGGCTGTGAATATGCATCGATTTTCCGTGGTCTGTCCGTCAAAGTTGACCTGATCAATACCCGTGATCGTCTGCTGGCCTTCCTCGATCAGGAAATGTCAGACTCGCTGTCCTATCACTTCTGGAATAACGGCGTGGTCATTCGCCACAACGAAGAGTTCGAGAAGATTGAAGGTGTGGCCGATGGTGTGATCATGCACCTGAAATCCGGAAAAAAACTCAAAGCAGACTGCCTGCTGTACGCCAACGGCCGCACCGGTAATACCGATGGGCTGGGGCTGGAAAATGTCGGACTGGAAGCGGATGGCCGCGGCCTGCTGAAGGTGAACAGTATGTATCAGACGGCGCAGCCGCATATCTATGCGGTAGGCGATGTCATCGGGTATCCGAGTCTCGCATCAGCCGCCTACGATCAAGGCCGCATTGCCGCTCAGGCGATGATCAAAGGCGAGGCCAGCGCTCATCTGATCGAAGATATTCCTACAGGTATCTATACCATTCCGGAAATCAGCTCTGTGGGGAAAACCGAGCAGCAACTGACAGCAATGAAAGTGCCATATGAAGTGGGCCGTGCGCAGTTTAAACACCTGGCACGTGCGCAGATTGTTGGTATGAACGTCGGTAGTCTGAAAATTCTGTTCCACCGCGAAACCAAAGAGATCCTCGGTATTCACTGCTTCGGTGAACGTGCTGCGGAGATTATCCATATCGGCCAGGCGATAATGGAACAGAAAAACGGTGGCAACACGATTGAGTACTTCGTGAATACCACCTTTAACTACCCCACCATGGCGGAAGCCTATCGGGTGGCGGCGCTTAACGGTTTAAACCGGCTGTTCTAAGCGGCCCATCACACCCCGCATATGCTCACGGATCGCCTCTGCCAGCTGTTCATAACGGCCACGCAGAGGTGAACCTGGGCGATACACCAGGGCGATAGTGCGCTGTGGTACCGGCTTATAGCAGGACAGATAACAGACGCCATCACGCACTCTTTCGTTCGGTACGGCCAGCGAAGGTAACAGTGTGATACCGCTGCCCGCCGCCACCATATTGCGGAGCGTTTCCAGACTGGTCGCACGGAAATGCGTATCTTCATCCGCCCCCGCCTGGAAGCAAAAGCCCATCGCCTGATCGCGCAGACAGTGACCATCTTCCAGCATCAGCAGTTTCTCCCCGGCCAGATCCGACATCGGAACACGATCGCGGTCGTGCCACGGGTGATCCGCATAGATCGCCAGTTTCATCGGCTCATCAAACAGCGGGACTTCAATAAACGCTTCTGACTCTTTCACCAATGCCAGGATCGCACAGTCCAGCTTACCGCTGTCGAGTTGCGCCAGCAGTTGCTGCGTTTGTGCTTCGTGCAGATACATCTCCAGCTTAGGGAAGGTCTGATGAAGCGTAGGAATAATCTGCGGCAGCAGATACGGGCCAACGGTCGGGATCAGCCCAATGTGCAGCGGGCCGGACATCGCCTCGCCTTGCTGGCTGGCCATCTCTTTCAGGACCTTGACCTCCCGCAGCACTGTACGGGCCTGATCCACCAGCAGCAGACCCGCCTGAGTGAATAACACCTTGCGGCTGGTACGCTCCAGCAGCATCACCCCCAGTTCATCTTCCAGCTTGCGGATCTGGCCGCTTAACGTTGGCTGACTTACATGGCAGGCATCGGCTGCACGACGAAAATGGCGATGTTCTGCCAGCGAAACCAGATACTCCAGATCACGAATATTCATTTTATCCTCTTTTTCACGATAGCCCGTGACGATAGATAGCATAGCAACCAACGATTATCCCTATCAAGCCTGAATGGTAATAATGTGCCGGTGCCAAAAATGGGCACACTAAATTTCACCACCTTGAGGTCTTTTATGTTTGCAAGTCAGGAAGGTAAGTCCATCCCGCAGGTCACTTTTCACACACGCCAGGGCGACAGTTGGGTTGATGTCACTACTGATGAGCTGTTTAAAGACAAAACCGTGATCGTCTTTTCACTGCCGGGGGCTTTTACTCCTACCTGCTCCTCCAGCCATCTGCCGCGCTATAACGAACTCTCCGATGTGTTCAAAAAACACGGCGTGGACAGTATCCTGTGCGTCTCGGTGAATGACACTTTCGTGATGAACGCCTGGAAAGCCGATCAGAACGCCGGAAACATTACCTTTATCCCTGATGGCAACGGTGAGTTCACCCGTGGCATGGAGATGCTGGTTGAGAAAGCCGATCTCGGCTTCGGTCCGCGTTCATGGCGTTACTCGATGCTGGTACGCAACGGTGTGGTAGAGAAGATGTTTGTAGAACCTAACAAGCCGGGCGACCCGTTTGAAGTGTCTGATGCAGACACCATGCTGCGCTACGTCGCACCAGAATTTAAAGTGCAGGAATCCGTTTCCCTGTTCACCAAACCCGGCTGTTCATTCTGCGCGAAAGCCAAACAGATGCTGTTAGATCGTGGAATTCAGTTCGAAGAAATCGTGCTGGGCCAGGATGCCACGACCGTCAGTCTGCGCGCCGTTACCGGCCGTGCCACTGTGCCGCAGGTGTTTATCGGTGGTCGCCATATTGGCGGAAGCGATGATTTAGAGCAGTTCTTTACGGCATAAACCGAACAGGGATGGGCATGCCCATCCCCTATGTCATCCCAGGGGTCAGGCATGCCTGACCCTTTGCACGCCTGACACAAAAGCCATTACGCCAGACGCTGTTTCGCTTCAGTAATCGCTTTTGATACCTGATGCGGAGAGACACCGCCTTTCGCGTTACGCTTATCCAGGCAGGATTGCAGAGACAGGAACGGGTACACATCCTCTCCGATCACACTGCTGAACTTCTGCAAATCACCCAGCGTCAGCGCTTCCAGCGCCACACCCTGTTTAATCGCTTCGACCACGGTTTCACCTACAATATGGTGCGCTTCACGGAATGGCACGCCTTTCGCGACCAGATAATCCGCCAGCTCCGTCGAATTCGCGTAACCCTGCTCAGCGGCTTCCTGGCAACGTGGGCGTTTCACCTGAATACCATCCAGCACCAGT
The DNA here is from genome assembly GCF_037479175.1 of Erwinia sp. MYb375. Lineage (NCBI taxonomy): Bacteria > Pseudomonadati > Pseudomonadota > Gammaproteobacteria > Enterobacterales > Erwiniaceae > Erwinia > Erwinia sp. MYb375. The sequence continues at coordinate 9,610 of NZ_JBBGZS010000013.1, forward strand.
GCGGCCATATGCAGGCAGTCAGACCAGGTATCGAGCGCATCAAACAGCCCTTCTTTGTCTTCCTGCATATCTTTGTTATACGCCAGCGGCAGACCTTTCAGGGTCATGCTCATCGCGGTCAATGCGCCTTGTACGCGGCCAACTTTGCCACGGATCAGCTCCAGCGCATCCGGGTTTTTCTTCTGCGGCATCAGGGATGACCCCGAAGTGACCTTATCGGACAGCTCAACAAAACCGGATTCGCCGGTGTTGAAGAAGATCAGGTCTTCAGCGAAACGCGACAGGTGAACCATGCCGATGGACGCATCAGACAGCAGCTCCAGCACATGGTCACGGTCAGACACGGTGTCCAGGCTGTTACGGGTGGCAGAGGCAAAACCTAACCAGCCTGCCAACTGCTCACGGTCGATTTCGTACGCGGTTCCGGCCAGTGCGCCACAGCCTAGCGGGCTGACGTCAAGGCGCTTCAGCGTATCCTGAAGGCGGCTTTCATCGCGTGCCAGCATCTCAACGTAGGCCAGGCACCAGTGTGCAAACGTCACCGGCTGGGCACGTTGCAGGTGGGTATAGCCCGGCATGACGGCGTCCTGATTGGCTTCCGCCGTCGCCACCAGCGCCTGCTGGAACTGGCGTGTGGCGATCAGCAGTTCGCTGACCTGCGCTTTACACCACAGTTTCAGGTCGGTAGCGACCTGGTCATTACGGCTACGGCCAGTGTGGAGTTTTTTACCCAGCGCACCGACCTTGTCAATCAGTTTGCCTTCCACCCAGCTGTGAATATCTTCGGCATCGCTTTCCAGAATTTGCTGTGGGTTCGCGCGCACGTCTTCCAGCAGAACATTCAGCGCCACTTCCAGCTGCTGCTGTTCTTCTGTGGTTAATACATTGACCGTCACCAGCGCTTTGGACCAGGCAATGGAACCAGTGATGTCCTGCTCTGCCAGACGATAGTCGAAGCGCAGTGAGTCATTGAAAAGCTTGAAACGTTGATCTGCTGCCTGCGTAAACCGTCCACCCCAAAGTGCCATGATGCGTACTCCATTCAAATAATGTAATACGGGCGGCACATGTGCCGCCCCTACGAATACCTGTAGGGACGAGTTGCCTCGCCCAAAGAATTACTTCTTCTCGTTCAGCGCACGGATACGTGAAGAGAGTGAGAACAGACGGATAAAGCCGCCAGCATGACGGTGATCGTAAACTTCATCTTCACCGAAGGTCGCAAACTCTTCAGAGTACAGGCTGTTAGCTGATTTCTTCTGAATCGCGGTGACCTGGCCTTTGTACAGTTGCAGAACCACTTCACCGTTCACTTCTTCTGCCAGGGCAGCGGCGGATGCCTGAATGGATTTACGCAGTGGCGCGAACCAACGGCCATCGTAAACCACGTAGGACATTTCCAGGCCCAGCTGCTCACGCCATTTGAAGCTGTCACGGTCCAGAACCAGCTGCTCAACCGCACGCAGCGCATTCACCATGATGGTGCCGCCCGGGGTTTCGTAACAACCACGGGACTTGATGCCCACCAGGCGGTTTTCCACGATATCGATACGACCAACACCGTGACGGGCACCGATAGCATTCAGTTTGTCCAGGCAGCCGAACGGGCTTAACGCTTCACCGTTGACGGCAACTACGCGGCCTTTCTCAACAGCAACGGTCACCTGCTCCGGCTGGTCTGGTGCTTCCAGCGGATCCACGGTCCATACCCAGCAATCTTTGTTCGGTGCGTTCCACGGGCTTTCCAGCACGCCGCCTTCGGTGGAGATATGCCATGCGTTTTCGTCACGGCTGTAGATTTTTTCCAGCGACGCGGTGGTCGGGATATTACGTTCTTTCAGGTAGTCCAGCAGGGCTTCACGGGAACGCAGGTTCCACTCACGCCACGGTGCCACCACTTTCAGCTGCGGAGCCAGTGCGGTATAGGTGGTTTCGAAACGCACCTGGTCATTACCTTTACCGGTTGCGCCGTGGCACAGTGCATCTGCACCCACTTTCAGTGCCAGCTCAACCTGAGCTTTAGCGATAATTGGGCGCGCCATTGACGTCCCCAGCAGGTAGGTGCCTTCATACAGGGCACCGGTCTGAAGCACCGGATACACGTACTCGCTGATGAACTCTTCACGCAGGTCCACAACGTGGCATTCAGATGCACCGGATTGCAGCGCTTTCTGCTCTACACCTTCCAGATCGCCACGTTCCTGACCGATATCGGCCACGAATGCCACCACTTCACAGCCGCCGTAGTTCTCTTTCAGCCACGGAATAATGGCCGAAGTATCCAGACCGCCGGAGTAAGCCAGTACGATTTTCTTGATGCTTTTATCTTGCATTGTCTCTTCCTTCAATTTCCCATCATCTTTCACGCTGCAACTACGTTGGCTTCCTACACTCACCCCAGTCACTTAGTGAACTAAGCTCCCGGGGATTCATTCCGTCGCCGCCTTGCTGCAACCCGAAATTTTTCGGGAAAGGTTTATAATTAAGCGAGGATACGGGTGCCAATAGACACGCCGTTAAACAGGGCTGGCAGCTGTTCAGCATGGCGCCAGCTGGCAATATCTACCGGACGGCCCAGGGTACGGGCAGCGTCCAGTGCGGCATTCACCTTGACGATCATGCCGTCAGTGATCACGCCATCAGCAATCAGCTGTTCCGCTTTCTCTGCCGTCATCTCTTCGATGCGTTGTTTATTGGCATCGAGAATACCACTCACGTCAGAGAGCAGAATCAGGTCTGCACCCAGAGTGGCAGCCAGCGCCGTCGCGGCCTGATCGGCGTTAACGTTCATCAGCAGGCCATCCTGAGTAATACCTATCGAACTCACGACTGGCAGATAACCCGCCTCCAGCAGTGTGGCAATCAACCGTGGCGATCCCGGTGTTGCCAGGCCCACGTGCCCGAGTTCATCATCAAACTGCGCCACATTGACGCTACCGCCGTCACCGAGGCACAGGCCAACGGCATCAATGCCATGTTTTTTCGACCAGGCCAGCAGAGTTTTGTTCGCCGTCCCGGCCAGTGCACCGGTAATAATGTCAATCTGATCGGCGGGTGTCACGCGCAGGCCGTTTTTCTTCTTCACCGGCAGCGCAAGCTTAGTCATCAGCTCATCCACCAGGCAGCCACCACCGTGAACAATCAGCAGTGGGCGTTGGTGGGCAGCACGGTAGGTCACCAGCGCGTCAAACAGCCGCTCCAGCGCTTCTTCGCTGTCCAGCAACACACCACCCAACTTGATAATTAACGGATTTGTCATGAAAGTCACTCGCTCACTGTGAGTCATTGCGCTTCAGGGCTGCCAAAACGCCTGTTGAACTGCTACCGTGGAAGACAAATTTATCGGTTTCCATCCGGTCGTCGTTAATGTATTTTTATTCACTATTAATGCATGAATATTGATACTATCCTAACTCAAGGACTGTCAACAGTGAAGACAAAATTACCCCCTTTTATCGAGATTTACCGCCAGTTGATTGCTACGCCATCAATCAGTGCAACCGACAGTGCGCTCGATCAGAGTAATCAGACTTTAATCAATTTACTGGCCGGCTGGTTCCGCGATATTGGCTTTAGCGTGGAAGTCCAACCCGTCCCCGGTACGCGCAACAAATTCAATATGCTGGCGAAGAGCGGCCAGGGCGCCGGCGGGCTGCTGCTGGCGGGTCATACCGATACCGTTCCCTTCGACGATGGCCGCTGGACGCGCGATCCCTTTACCCTGACCGAGCACGACAACAAACTGTACGGTCTGGGCACCGCCGATATGAAAGGGTTCTTCGCCTTCATTTTAGATACCCTGCGTGATATTGACGTTTCAACGCTGAAAAAACCGCTGTATATCCTCGCCACCGCCGATGAAGAAACCACGATGGCGGGCGCGAAGTTTTTCTCTGAAACTACCAGCCTGCGCCCGGACTGCGCCATTATCGGTGAACCCACCTCACTGAAACCGGTTCGCGCCCACAAAGGCCATCTCTCCAATGTGATTCGCATTCAGGGCCAGTCCGGCCACTCAAGCGATCCAGGACGCGGCGTCAACGCCATCGAGCTGATGCACGAGTCGATTACCCAACTGATGGAACTGCGTAATACGCTAAAAACGCGCTACCACCATGACGGATTCGCTATTCCCTATCCGACCATGAACTTTGGCCATATCAACGGTGGCGACGCTGCCAACCGCATCTGCGCCTGTTGTGAACTGCATATGGATATCCGCCCACTGCCAGGCCTGACGTTAAGCGACCTTGACGGTTTGCTGAATGAAGCGCTGGCACCCGTCAGTGAACGCTGGCCAGGTCGCCTGACCGTGGGTGAGCTGCATCCACCGATCCCGGGTTATGAGTGCCCGCGCGAACATCAGCTGGTGCAGGTCGTGGAGAAATTGCTGGGGACAGAAACGGAAGTGGTGAACTACTGTACCGAGGCGCCATTCATTCAGGAAATCTGCCCGACGCTGGTTTTAGGCCCGGGATCGATCGATCAGGCACACCAGCCGGATGAATTTATTGACACGGCATTTATCAAACCCACCCGGGAGTTGATCGCCCAGGTGGTGCATCATTTTTGCCATCACTGAGTAAAAAAGGGGGTAAATGACTGCCAAAACAGCCGTTTGCCACCGATTTCAATTATTCTGGTTGATAAGAATAACTTATCTCACTCCGTTGTAATTAAATTTCATAAATTCCCGCTATTTAGCGTCACGTTGCGGCAAATTTAAGTCAATTGACGAATGGTTGCTAACGTGGCTAGATAAAAGGCTAAGTTATGCCCACAAGGGTTATTTATAGCCAAAATAGTTGAAGTTGCAGCAAGGCGGCAAAAGAGCGAGTCCCGATGAGCTTACATTAGTCAGTGATTCGGGTGAGTGAGAGCGGCCAACGTAGTTGCAGCTTCAAATATGACGGATATTAAAGTTACAAATACAAGAAGGGTGTCAGGGGTCATATGAACGAACAATATTCCGCAATGCGAAGTAATGTCAGTATGCTCGGCAAACTGCTCGGGGATACGATTAAGGATGCACTGGGAGAGAACATCCTGGACCAGGTAGAAACCATCCGTAAGCTCTCTAAGTCATCACGTGCGGGAAATGATGCCCACCGTCAAGAGTTGCTGTCCACGCTGCAAAATCTGTCCAATGACGAACTGTTGCCGGTTGCCCGTGCTTTCAGCCAGTTCCTCAACCTGACCAACGTGGCCGAGCAGTACCACACCATTTCGCCAAAAGGCGAAGGTGCGAATCACCCGGAGCTGTTGGCAAAGACGTTTGAACGCCTGAAGCAGCAGCCGGATCTGACGGAAGCCGCCGTTCGTGAAGCTATTGAATCCCTGTCGCTTGAACTTGTTCTGACCGCGCACCCGACTGAAATCACCCGCCGCACCTTGATCCATAAGCTGGTAGAAGTGAATACCTGCCTGCAACAGCTGGATCACAATGACCTGTCTGATTATGACCATGGCAAGATCATGCGCCGCCTGCGTCAGCTGGTTGCACAGGCCTGGCATACCGATGAAATTCGTAAATACCGCCCGACACCGGTCGATGAAGCCAAATGGGGCTTTGCGGTCGTCGAAAACAGCCTGTGGGAAGGCGTTCCTCACTTCCTGCGCGAATTAAACGAACAGGTTGAAGCCGCTTTTGGCTACACCCTGCCGGTTGATTTTGTCCCCGTGAAATTTACCTCCTGGATGGGCGGCGACCGCGACGGCAACCCGAACGTCACGGCCGACATCACTCGCCATGTTTTACAACTGAGCCGCTGGAAAGCGACCGACCTGTTCCTGCGTGATATCGCCGTGCTGGTTTCTGAACTGTCGATGTCCGAATGTACGCCAGAAGTGCGTGAGCTGTGTGGTAACCCGGAAGCCCTGGAACCTTACCGCGAGATCATGAAAAATCTCCGTGGCCAGCTGATGAGCACTCAGGCTTATCTCGAACGCCGCCTGAAGGGCGAGCGCTTACCACGCCCGGCCAATTTACTGATCTCCAACGACCAGCTGTGGGAACCACTGTACACCTGCTACCAGTCACTGCAGGCGTGTGGCATGGGCATCATTGCCAACGGTCAGCTTCTTGATACCCTGCGCCGCGTGAAGTGCTTTGGCGTTCCACTGGTGCGTATTGACCTGCGCCAGGAGAGCACCCGCCACACTGAAGCCATTGCAGAGATCACCCGTTACCTCGGTCTTGGCGATTATGAAAGCTGGTCAGAAGCCGACAAACAGGCCTTCCTGATCCGTGAACTGAATTCCAAGCGTCCGTTGATGCCGCGCCAGTGGGAACCCAGTGCCGACACCAAAGAAGTGCTGGATACCTGCCGCGTGGCCGCAGAAGTGCCTCAGGGTTCGATTGCTGCCTATGTGATCTCGATGGCGAAAACGCCGTCAGACGTGCTGGCGGTTCACCTGCTGCTGAAAGAAGCGGGCATTACTTACGCCATGCCGGTCGCACCGCTGTTTGAGACCCTCGATGACCTGAATAACGCCAACGACGTGATGAGCCAGCTGCTCAACATTGACTGGTATCGCGGCCTGATTCAGGGCAAACAGATGGTGATGATTGGCTATTCTGACTCCGCGAAAGATGCGGGCGTGATGGCAGCAAGCTGGGCACAGTACCAGGCCCAGGATGCACTGATCAAAACCTGCGAGAAAGCGGGTATCACCCTGACGCTGTTCCACGGACGTGGCGGTTCAATCGGCCGTGGTGGTGCGCCTGCGCATGCAGCATTGCTGTCTCAGCCTCCGGGCAGCCTGAAAGGTGGCCTGCGCGTCACCGAACAGGGCGAGATGATCCGTTTCAAATACGGCCTGCCGGAAGTCACCATTAGCAGCCTGTCGCTGTATACCGGCGCGATCCTCGAAGCTAACCTGCTGCCACCACCGGAGCCGAAAGCGGAGTGGAACAGCATCATGGATCAGCTCTCTGATGTTTCCTGCAAAATGTACCGTGGCTATGTACGTGAACACGCCGATTTCGTGCCGTACTTCCGCTCCGCCACACCGGAGCTGGAGCTGGCCAAATTACCCCTGGGTTCGCGTCCGGCTAAACGTCGTCCGACAGGGGGTGTCGAATCACTGCGCGCCATTCCGTGGATCTTCGCCTGGACGCAAAACCGCCTGATGCTGCCTGCCTGGTTAGGTGCCGGTGCCGCATTGCAGAAAGCGATGGAAGATGGTCATCAGGAAACGCTGGAGACCATGTGTCGTGACTGGCCGTTCTTCTCTACCCGCCTGGGGATGCTGGAAATGGTGTTCTCGAAAGCCGACCTGTGGCTGGCGGAGTACTACGATCAGCGCCTGGTCGATAAGTCGCTGTGGGCACTGGGCAAACAGCTACGTGACCAGCTGGACTCGGATATTAAAGCAGTGCTGACCATCGCCAACGATTCCCATCTGATGGCCGATCAGCCGTGGATTGCCGAATCGATTGCGCTGCGTAACGTCTACACTGACCCACTGAACGTATTGCAGGCCGAACTGTTACATCGTTCACGCCAGCAGGAAGCAGAAGGCGCAGAGCCGGATGCCCGCGTTGAGCAGGCACTGATGGTGACGATTGCGGGTGTTGCGGCAGGGATGCGTAATACCGGTTAATCCGGCCTCACGGGCCGATCGGAAAAAATGATCGGCCCCTAAAGATGTTCGCCCGCAACGATCAAAAAAGGACGCTTTCGCGTCCTTTTTCTGTTTGTGCCGCCCCTCTCAGGCGATGATCTGCGCCCCCGGGCGTACGCCCAGCGTATGACAAATGGCATAGCTCATTTCGGCACGGTTCAGCGTGTAGAAATGGAAATCTTTCACCCCTTCGCGGCTGAGGATCTTCACCATATCCATCGCGACGTTGGCACCCACCATTTTGCGGGTTTCCGGGTCGTTATCCAGTCCTTCAAACATGCTGGTCATCCAGCCTGGTACCCGCACGTTAGTCATGGTGGCAAAGCGCTGCAACTGCTTAAAGTTCGACACCGGCAGAATACCCGGGACAATCTCAACATCAATACCGGTAGACACGCAGCGGTCACGAAAACGCAGGTAACTTTCTACATCAAAGAAGAACTGAGTGATCGCGCGGTTCGCGCCGGAATCAATTTTACGTTTCAGGTTGATCAGGTCGGCCTGTGCGCTTTTCGCTTCCGGATGCACTTCCGGGTAGGCCGCGACAGAAATATCGAAATCACCCACTTCTTTCAGCAAGGCGACCAGGTCAGCCCCGTACATTTCCGGCTTGCCACCGCCCGGCGGCAGGTCACCGCGCAGTGCCACGATATGGCGGATGCCGTTGTCCCAGTAATCCTGGGCAATGGCGCGCAGTTCATCGCGGGTAGCATCAACACAGGTCAGATGTGGGGCGGCTTCCAGACCGGTGCGGTCTTTAATGCCTTTGATAATGCTGTGGGTACGGTCACGTTCACCCGAGTTAGCACCGTAAGTGACCGAAACGAATTTTGGCTTCAGGCTGCTAAGGCGATCGATTGAGCTCCACAGAGTGTCTTCCATTTCACTGGTACGCGGCGGAAAGAACTCAAAGGAAACGTTAATTTGCCCGCTGATTTCGGCAAGACTTTGGTTCAATGCTTCGCGCTGGTTTGCGTGGAAAAAACTCATACCCGTTACCTCATCGATCGCTGCTGAAGATGGTTCGCTACCTTGACCGTCTATCCGTTTAGACGTCCAGACATTCAAAATGACGGAAATTGGTTATTCAGTCAACAGATAAATGATGGCCAGGCGTGACAAATCCTCAACAAAGATGAGGGAATTTCATGATGGTGTGGTGTGGCGAAGGGGCCAGGCGTGCCTGGCCCAAATGAGGAGGAGATTACAGCAACTGTGCCAGGCGGTTGAGATCCGACTGAATGGCTCCGGCAGTGACATCGCGCCCTGCACCCGGCCCACGGATCACCAGGGGATTATCGCGATACCAGCGGCTTTCGATAGCGAACACGTTATCACACGGCAACAGCGCCGCCAGCGGATGATCGTCACGCACGGCTTCCACGCCAACACGCGCTTTGCCGTTGGCATCGAAACGTGCGACGTAGCGCAGTACCAGTCCCAGTTCCTGAGCGGCTTCAAAGCGCTGAACCATCTGGTCATTCAACTCATCGGCATTCTCAAAGAAGTCATCCACCGATCCCGACTGGTAGCTGGCGGGAACCAGCGACTCAACGCGTACCTGGTCAGGTTCAATATCGTAGCCCGCCTCACGCGCCAGAATCACCAGCTTACGCATCACATCCTGGCCGGAGAGGTCGACACGCGGATCGGGTTCAGTCAGACCCTGCTGCCACGCCTGATCCACCAGCTCGGTAAAGGGCACCGTGCCATCAAATTGCAGGAACAGCCACGAGAGCGTGCCGGAGAAGATACCGCTGATCGACAAAATGCTGTCACCGCTTTCACGCAGATCGCGCACCGTGTGGTTAACCGGCAACCCGGCACCGACCGTGGCGTTATACAACCAGTGGCGCCCGGTTTTCGCGAACGCATCGCGGATCTGGCGATAACTATTGCTACTGGCCGCGCCTGCCACTTTGTTCGCACCAATCACGTGGAAACCGTAGCTGGCGAAATCCAGGTACTGCGCAGCCAGCGTTTCACTGGCGGTCACATCCAGCACCACCAGGTCATCAAATGGATGGGCACGCATCCACAGGAACAGCGATTCCTGGTCCTGCTCTACCGCTTCCTCTTCGAAAAAGGCCAGTGCACGGCTGGCATCCAGCCCGTCGTAACTCAACAGACTGCGGCGGCTGTCCACCACCCCGGCAAGAATAAATTCGAACCCGGTGCGCGCAGAAAGGGTTTCCTGCTCACGGGCAAACAGCTCCAGCCAGCGGGAACCGATGTTGCCTTTGCCAAACAGCACCAGGCCCACCTGCTTCTCCGCTCGGAATAGCGTCTGATGCAGGCCCCGGATAAGATGTTCCGTCGGCCCGACGCGCAGCACCGCCACCAGGCTGATGCCTTCCTGTGACTGGCAGATAAATTCCACCGGCTGATCTTTCATCTGCTGCCAGAAACGGTGACTGTGTAGCGGGTTACGGCAAACGCCAGCCCCCACCATCGCCACCATTGCCATGCCTTCACGCAGCTGCAAACGCCCCGGTAATCCTGCATCTTCCAGCAGAGTCAGGGCACTGTTTACCACTTCCGAGGTGTAGCACAGCTGTAACAGATTACGGTCAGGATGGACGCCGGTTGCCAGCGGACGAACCTGTGCACGCTTCAGTAGCTGATCGATCTCTTTATGCCGCGCGGCAAAATCATGCTGTGCAGGTACATGGAATTCGATCAGACAAACATCATCATGGCTGGTCACGATACGCGCCCCTGTGCCTGAGGCCAGCACGCGTTCAATACGTGTTGATCCCTGCTCCGGCTGATAGCTGCAACGCAGTTGCAGATCGATATCGCTGCCTGAAACCGGCTGAAGCGTACGCGTATGCAGCACCGGAGCCGCCAGACGTGCCAGCTCACTGGCTTCATCCAGACGCAGCAGCGGCAGCAAACACGCATCTTTCACTTTACGCGGGTCAGCACTGTACACGCCGGCCACGTCACTCCAGATGGTCACGCGTGTCACACCGGCCAGCGCACCGATCTGCGTTGCCGAATAGTCACTGCCGTTGCGCCCTAACAGCACCGTTTCACCCGCATCATTTGCGCAGATAAACCCAGTGACCACCAGACGCTGATCAGGATGCTGTGCCATCAACTGCTGTAACAGCGGCTGTGACTTCGCTTCATCCACCTGCGGCTGTGCTGCACGTTCGGCGCGTAAAAATTCGCGGGCATCCAGCCAGCCAGCGTGAATATCCCGCTGATTCAGCACTGCTGACATCAGACGTGCCGACCAGATTTCACCGTGCCCCACCACCTGTGCATAAACCGCATCAGTGATTTTGTTATCCAGCAGGGCGGCCAGTTTTTCGAGGTCATGAATAAATTCAGCAATCAGCGGGTCAGCGACATCCGGCGGTAACAGACTGCTAATCAGCTCACTCTGATAACGACGTAATGCCTGTTGCACCTGGTGCGCAGACAACCGATCATTCTGGCTCAGCTTAAGCCAGCTAATCAGCTGGTTAGTGGTACTACCGGCTGCCGAGACCACCATCAGGTCACCCGGCTGGCTGTACTCTGCCATGATCCCGGCAACACGCAGGTAGCATTTGGCATCGGCCAGGCTACTGCCACCAAATTTATGTAACTGCCGCGAACTGTCGGCCCCTGCCACTGCTGAATAACTCATGCTTACCTCTTGGCCGCGATCCGGAATGCATTATCCAGATCGGCGATTAAATCTTCGTGATCTTCAATTCCCACCGAAATACGCAGCAGCGTCTCCGAAATCCCCGCTGCCGCACGCGCTTCAGCAGACATGCCCGCATGGGTCATGGTTGCCGTGTGGGAAATCAGACTTTCGACGCCGCCCAGCGATTCCGCCAGTGTGAATAATTCCAGCGCTTTCAGGAAACGACGCAGCGTTGCCTCATCACCGTTCAGCTCGAAACTTAGCATGGCGCCAAAGCCTTTTTGCTGACGTACCGCAAACTGATGTCCGGCATTTTCCGGCAGGGAAGGATGATACAGCTTTTTCACCAGCGGTTGTTGTTTGAGATAATCGACAATCGCCAGCGCATTACGCTGTGCCGCCGCCATACGCGGAGCCAGTGTACGCATGCCGCGCAACAGCAGATAGCTGTCAAATGCGCCACCGGTCACACCAATATTGTTCGCCCACCAGGCCAGTTCAGTCACATGCTGCGGGTCTTTGGCGACAACAGCACCGGCCACCACATCGGAGTGACCGTTAAGGTATTTGGTACAGGAGTGAATCACCAGGTCAGCACCCAGCGCCAGCGGATTCTGTAAAGCCGGGCTGAGGAAGGTATTGTCCACCACGCTAATCGCGCCAGCTTCTGCCGCAGCCTGGGTGATCGCCGCAATATCCACCACACGCAGCAGCGGGTTGCTCGGGCTTTCAATCAGTACCAGCCTGGGTTTCTCAGCCAGCGCCGCCTGTAAAGCAGCCTCATCGCCCTGGTCAACAAACTTCACGCGATACGCACCGCGTTTGCTCAGGCTATCGAACAGACGGTAACTGCCGCCGTAACAGTCATGCGGCGCCACCAGCAGGTCGCCGGGTTTCAGGAATACGGTACACACCAGATGGATGGCAGACATGCCCGTATTGGTCATCACTGCACCAGCGCCCCCTTCCAGCTCTGCCAGCGCACGTTGCACGACATCACGCGTCGGGTTGCCACGACGTGAGTAGTCATGAGCGCGCGGCTCATTGAAGTCGGTAAAGTTATAGGTGCTGGAGAGATGAATCGGTGGGACAACGCAGCCATATTGCTCGTCATCATTCAAACCGCTACGTACTGCGATGGTTGCCTGTTTACGCGTCATGGTGCATAACTTCCTGCTGGTTAATAAGATAAGACAGATAGAGTAAACAGCAGCGAGATAGACGTCAATACATCTGGACATCTAAATGTCTTTGCGTATAGATTGAGCAATGCGCGAATAACCGTTAGAATTATGTCGATATACCCCAGAGAAAGTTGTGCCATCCCGGTGTGATAGCCATCGACTTCGGGCATAATTAGCCAAATTTCGGCAATTCTACATTTAATATGATTAAGGTAACTCATGGCTGAATGGAACGGCGAATATATCAGCCCTTACGCTGAGCACGGTAAAAAAAGCGAGCAGGTTAAAAAAATCACGGTATCCATTCCGTTGAAAGTATTAAAAATTTTGACCGATGAGCGCACCCGCCGCCAGGTTAACAACTTGCGTCATGCCACCAACAGCGAACTGCTGTGCGAAGCATTTCTGCATGCATTTACCGGCCAGCCTCTGCCGGATGATGTTGACCTGCGCAAAGAACGCAGTGACGAAATTCCCGAGGAAGCAAAAGCGATCATGCGTGCAATGGGCGTCGATCCTGAGACCTGGGAATACTAAACCGTTCGGTTATCCGGTCTGCACCTGATGTCATATCGGTGCCTGCCGGGTTACCCGATAGCCCCGCATGCCACACCCCGCCGCGTCCCGATGAGCAGGCATAAAAAAACCCAGCCAGAGGCTGGGTTTTTTTACATCCGAAACGGAAACCGTTTCTTTCAGGGTGCTTATTTAGCGCCTGGGATGCTGAAACGCTTGTTGAAGCGATCCACACGGCCGCCGCTAGCAACATCACGCTGCTTACCGGTGTAGAACGGGTGGCAGTTACCACACACGTCCAGATTCAGGTCGTGACCCACGGTAGAGCGGGTTTTGATTTCATTACCGCAAGAACATTTAGCAGTAACTTCAGCGTAATTAGGGTGAATACCTTTTTTCATGGGAAAACCTCAGTTAAGGCCGTGTCGCTCTCCCGCGCCAGGATCACTCCTGCACCGGCACCACACGAAGATTAATATTTCAAGTGAAGTTGATACCAAAATGCCATACCAACGGCGGCGAACTATACAGAAATTAAACAGCCGCCGCAATCGGATCCGCACATTCCGGACGACACAGTGTACACTAACTGGCTCAATTTTTCACCCGGATGAATCCATGCCCGTTGTTCAGGTCGCGCTACCCGTTCCGCTTGCCCGCAACTTTGATTATCTGTTGCCACCTCACCTCAACCATGCCGTGGTCGGTGGGCGCGTCAGCGTGCCTTTTGGTAAGCGCAAAGCGATCGGCGTGGTTGTCGGGATTGTTGAACACAGCGACTTCCCCCTCGACCAGCTCAAAAGCGTGCATGAGGTGTTAGATAGCGACTCGCTTTACCCCGCTCCCTTGTGGCGCATCCTGCTATGGGCTGCTAATTATTATCATTATCCGCTGGGTGAAGTGCTGTTCCACGCCATGCCCGTGCTACTGCGTCAGGGCAAAGCCGCCGAAGAAGCCCCTCTCTGGCAATGGCTGATGACAGAAGAAGGCAAAGCGACCGCCCCGGAAAGCCTCAAGCGAGCACCGAAACAGCAGCAGGCACTGGCTGCGCTGCGCCATAGCGGGCTGTATCGCCATGAAGTCAGCCAGCACGACATCACCGAAGCCACACTGCAAGCGCTGCGGGCCAAAGGCCTGTGTGAGCTGCGTGCGCAGCCCCGTGCCCACCAGGACTGGCGGGAAAATTATACGGTGAAGGGTGAACGTCTGCGGCTCAATACTGAACAGGCGACCGCCGTTGGCGCTATCCGCAGCGCCGACGATCAGTTTTCTGCCTGGTTACTCGCGGGGATCACCGGATCGGGTAAAACTGAGGTTTACCTCAGCGTTCTGGAAAACATTCTGGCCAACGGCCGCCAGGTGCTGGTGCTGGTGCCGGAAATTGGTCTGACGCCGCAAACCATCGCGCGTTTTCGTGAGCGCTTTAGCGCCCCGGTGGATGTGCTGCATTCCGGGCTGAACGACAGCGAACGCCTCGCCGTATGGCTGCGGGCGCGCAGTGGTGAAACAGCCATTGTGATTGGCACCCGATCTTCCCTCTTCACGCCGTTTGCCCGCCTGGGCGCCATCATTATCGATGAAGAGCATGACAGCTCTTACAAACAGCAGGAAGGCTGGCGCTATCACGCACGCGACCTGGCGGTGTTTCGTGCCCGTCAGGAAAATATTCCGATCGTGATGGGCTCAGCGACCCCCGCGCTGGAAACGCTGCAAAACGTTCAGTCAGGTAAATATCGCCAGCTTAACCTCAGCAAACGCGCCGGAAATGCCACTCAAGCCACACAGCTGCTGGTCGACCTGAAAGGCGTCAAGCTACAGGGAGGCCTGTCTCCGATGCTGATTAAGAAAATCGGCCAGCATCTCAACGCCGATAACCAGGTACTGTTGTTCCTCAACCGTCGTGGTTTCTCGCCAACGCTGCTGTGCCACGAGTGCGGCTGGATTGCCGAATGTCAGCGCTGTGACCGTTACTACACCCTGCACCAGCATCAACGCCAACTGCGCTGCCATCACTGTGACAGCCAGCGTCCGGTTCCTCATCAATGCCCGCAGTGCGGTTCCACGCATCTGGTGCCGGTCGGGCTGGGGACAGAACAGCTCGAACACAATATTGGTGAGCTGTTCCCGGGCGTCCCGCTGACGCGTATTGACCGCGATACCACCAGCCGTAAAGGGGCGCTTGAGCAGCAACTGGCTGAGGTGCATCGCGGCGGCGCGCGCATTCTGGTGGGAACGCAAATGTTGGCGAAAGGCCACCACTTCCCCGACGTTACACTGGTGTCACTGTTGGATGTCGATGGCGCGCTGTTCTCAGCGGACTTCCGTTCGGCCGAGCGCTTTGCTCAGCTGTATACCCAGGTCGCGGGGCGTGCCGGGCGTGCCGGTAAACAAGGGGAAGTGTTGTTGCAGACCCATCACCCTGAACATCCGCTGCTGCAAACCCTGATGCATCAGGGTTACGATGCCTTCGCACACCAGGCACTCAGCGAGCGCAAAAGCGTGTTCCTGCCGCCGTTCACCAGCCATGCTCTGTTTCGTGCAGAAGATCATGACAACCAGCAGGCCAGTCTCTTCCTGCAGCAGCTGCGCAATTTGCTCGAAGCCAGCCCACTTAACAGTGAATCATTCTGGGTCATGGGCCCGGTTCCGGCATTACAGGCAAAACGCAGTGGTCGGTATCGCTGGCAGCTCCTGCTTCAACATCCTTCGCGTGCCGTCTTGCAGCGCCTGATTAAATCCAGCTTGCCCCTGATCTCAACCCTGCCTCAGGCCCGTAAAGTAAAATGGACGTTAGATATCGACCCGACAGAAAGCTGACAACGTAATCGATTGCCTGCAAAGTTGCGCACTGGATCGAAAAAAGTCGCACAAGTCACAATTTTTATGCAAATTAAGTAACAGCTACCTCGCATATCTGTTAAGAATGCGGGGTCGTTCACCGCAAGCGACATTTTTAGTCGCCGGACAATACATCGTTATTAGTTGGTCAGGTCGGCTCAAGGGTTGGCGTGAGGAGAAAAGCGTTGGAGCAGAATCAAGACACATCCGTGGTGACCATGAAAAACGTGGCTGAAAAAGCTGGCGTATCAACGGCAACGGTTTCCCGTGCCCTGATGAATCCGGAAAAGGTCTCTGCTGCAACACGCTATAAGGTTGAACAGGCGGTGATCGCCGTCGGCTACTCCCCGCATTCCATGACCCGCAGCGCACGACGCAGTGAATCACGGACCGTACTGGTGATTGTGCCCGATATCTGCGACCCGTTTTTCAGTGAAATTATTCGTGGCATTGAAGTCGTGGCGGCGGCTGAAGGGTATCTGGTACTGATTGGCGACTGCGCTCACCAGAACCAACAGGAAAAGTCCTTTCTTAATCTGATGCTGACCCGCCAGATCGACGGCATGGTGCTGCTTGGCTCCAATGTGCCCTTTGAGACCGGGGTGGAAGAGCAGCGTAATCTGCCGCCCATGGTCATGGCCAATGAGTTTGCACCGGAACTGGAGCTACCAACGGTCCACATTGATAACCTGACGGCGGCCTTTGAAGCCGTTAACCATCTGCAAAAGCTCGGACATCGCCGCATTGCCTGCATCTCCGGCCCGGAAGAGATGCCGCTGTGCCAGTATCGCCTGCAGGGCTATATTCAGGCTCTGCGCCGTCACGGCATAACGGTCGACCCGACCTATATCGTGCGGGGTGACTTCACCTTCGATGCCGGTTCGCAGGCGATGAAACATCTTATGACACTACCGAGACCGCCCGATGCCTTATTTTGCCACAGCGATATCATCGCACTGGGTGCGATGTCACAGGCGAAAAATATGGGCCTGCGCGTGCCAAAAGATCTGTCAATCATCGGCTTCGATGATATTGAACTGTCACGCTACAGCGATCCGCAATTAACCACCGTTGCCCAACCGCGTTTCAACATAGGGCGCGAAGCGATGCTACTCTTGCTGGAGCAGTTGCAGGGCAGGATGGTCAGCAACGGTTCACGCCTGCTGGACTTCGAGCTGAAAATTCGCGGTAGCACCGCGCCCTCCCTGCGCGACGAAGAGTGATTTTTCCAAATAGCGGTAGCACGCCATGCCTGGTTTTGGGCAAAAATCAGCGGATTCTTAGTAAGATCGCTGCTGGTCAAACTTCCGGCCCTTCAGTAACATGGCGGGCTATCATCGGGTACACATTTTCACTCTTTTAGCCCGGCCTTACCTTCATAGATTATTAGCGGAACGATAGTGGCACAAAAAGATTATGTAGGCCGCGGGCGTTCGACAGGGACGCGTCGCAAAAAAACCAACAGTCGCAGCAAGAAGCGCAGCAGTGGATCCGGTGTATCAAAAATCATGATAGTGCTGGCGGTTGCCGTTCTGGTCACCTTTATCGGTGGCTTGTGGTTTATCGCGCATCATAAAAAAGAAGATACGCCAGTGATCCCCGACCACAAGGCGACCGGCAATGGCCTGCCACCCAAACCGGAAGAACGCTGGCGTTATATTAAAGAGCTGGAGAACCGTCAGCTTGGGGTTCCTACGCCAACAGAACCCACGTCAGGGGGCGAAGCACATTCCCAGACTCAGTTAACCGATGAACAGCGTCAGCTCCTGGATCAGATGCAGGCCGATATGCGCCAGCAACCTACCCAGCTCAACGAAGTGCCGTGGAATGAACAAACGCCGGCGCAGCGCCAGCAGACCATTCAACGTCAGCAGCAGCAGAGCCAGCTTCAGCAGCAATCGCGTATGCCGCAACAGCAAACGCAGCCGCCGCGTACGCAGCCACAGACCCAAACTCAGACACCGCGCCCGGCACCGATAACACCGGTCACCCGCGAACCTGTTCGCCAGCAGAAACCGGAAATTGCCGCACAGCCGAAAGTGGAAACCAAGCCAAAAGAAGCTGAAAAAGAGAGTGCGCAGCGCTGGATGGTGCAGTGTGGTTCCTTCAAAGGCACGGACCAGGCCGAGTCCATTCGTGCTCAGTTAGCCTTTGAAGGATTTGAAAGCAGGATCACGACCGGCGGTGGCTGGAATCGGGTCGTTATCGGCCCGTATAACAACCGCAGTGCGGCCGACAGCACCCTGAAACGCCTGCGTGGTTCCGGCCACTCAAATTGTATTCCTCTGTCAGTCGGGGGTTGAAACCCCTCAAACCCGCCCCATATCTGATTGCATCAGTACCCCGTACAAAACGTGCGGGGTCATCTTCCGACTGCAATAAGGGGTCTGCCCGTGACAACAATAGTAAGTGTACGACGCAACGGCCAGGTAGTGATTGGCGGTGATGGCCAGGCTACCCTCGGCAATACCGTGATGAAAGGCAACGTCAAAAAAGTGCGTCGTCTCTACAATGACAAAGTCATTGCGGGCTTTGCGGGCGGTACCGCCGATGCCTTCACTCTGTTTGAACTTTTTGAACGCAAACTGGAAATGCACCAGGGTCATCTGGTGAAAGCCGCCGTAGAACTGGCGAAAGACTGGCGCACCGACCGTATGCTGCGCAAGCTTGAAGCACTGCTGGCAGTGGCCGATGAAAATGCCTCGCTGATCATCACCGGTAACGGGGATGTCATTCAGCCAGAAAACGACTTAATTGCTATCGGTTCGGGCGGTCCCTACGCTCAGGCAGCAGCCCGTGCACTGCTGGAAAACACCGATATCGGCGCACGCGACATCGTGGAAAAAGCGCTAGGTATTGCAGGTGATATCTGCATCTATACCAACCATAACCTCACCATCGAAGCATTACCGTCTAAAGCGTAAGGATCCTAATTTATGTCTGCTATGACTCCGCGCGAGATTGTCAGCGAACTGAACAGATTTATCATCGGCCAGGATGGCGCCAAACGTGCCGTCGCCATCGCGCTGCGTAACCGCTGGCGCCGTATGCAGCTGGACGAAGAGTTGCGTCATGAAGTGACGCCAAAAAACATTCTGATGATCGGCCCAACCGGGGTGGGTAAAACGGAAATTGCCCGCCGCCTGGCAAAACTGGCTAACGCCCCTTTCATCAAAGTCGAAGCGACCAAGTTCACCGAAGTGGGCTATGTGGGTAAAGAAGTGGATTCGATTATCCGCGATCTGACCGATTCTGCGATTAAAATGGTGCGCTCACAGGCGATTGAGAAATATCGCTACCGCGCCGAAGAAATGGCCGAAGAGCGCATTCTCGATGTGTTGATCCCACCGGCAAAAAATAACTGGGGCCAGAATGAAGCAGCACCTGAGCCTTCTGCTGCGCGTCAGTCCTTCCGTAAGAAGCTGCGCGAAGGCCAGCTGGATGACAAAGAGATCGAAATCGATCTGGCTGCCGTATCCGGTGGCGTAGAAATCATGGCACCTCCAGGCATGGAAGAGATGACCAGCCAGCTCCAGTCGATGTTCCAAAACCTCGGCGGGCAGAAGCAGAAACCTCGGAAGCTGAAGATTAAAGAGGCGATGAAACTGCTGGTGGAAGAAGAAGCCGCCAAACTGGTGAACCCGGAAGAGCTGAAGCAGGAAGCGATCGACGCGGTTGAACAGCACGGTATCGTGTTTATCGATGAGATTGATAAAGTCTGTAAACGGGGTGAATCGTCCGGTCCTGACGTGTCTCGCGAAGGTGTACAGCGTGACCTGCTGCCACTGGTCGAAGGCTGTACGGTATCGACAAAACACGGCATGGTAAAAACTGACCACATCCTGTTTATCGCTTCCGGCGCATTCCAGGTGGCCAGCCCGTCAGACTTGATCCCTGAGTTGCAGGGTCGCCTGCCTATCCGCGTTGAACTTCAGGCGCTGACCACGCACGACTTTGAGCGTATCCTCACCGAACCAAGTGCCTCCATCACCGTGCAGTATAAAGCACTGATGAACACGGAGGGTGTGGAGATTAACTTTACCCCTGACGGCATCAGTAAGATTGCTGCTGCGGCATGGCAGGTGAATGAGACCGCTGAAAACATCGGTGCACGTCGTCTGCATACCGTACTTGAGCGTCTGATGGAAGATATCTCCTACGACGCCAGCGACCTGAATGGCCAGTCGATTACCATTGATGCCGAGTATGTGGGCAAACATCTGGATGAGCTGGTGGCTGACGAAGATCTCAGCCGCTTTATCCTGTAAGAAAACGGTTCGACACATCAGGAGGCTTCGGCCTCCTTTTTTTATATCCTCTGCCAACTTGACCAGGATTAACTCCTGCTACGCAAATCCCCCTTACCATGATACCGATATCGTGCTGGCACTCGCCGCACTGGACCTGAAACGGATCGGAGGCGCAACCTGTCATGGATAATACTCAATTGGCTCCCCCACTCTCAATGCCCCAGGCCTGGCTGGAAAGCCTGCGTCTGCGCACACTCCCCCTCGCCTGTGCCTCGATCATTACCGGTAGCGCACTGGCGTGGCATCAGGGGCATTTTGACCCCTCCATCGCCCTGCTGGCGCTGCTGACCACCACGCTGTTACAGATCCTCTCTAACCTGGCGAATGACTACGGCGATGCCCTGAAAGGCAGTGATACGCCGCAGCGTATCGGGCCGTTGCGTGGCATGCAGAAAGGGGCGATCACCAAAGAGCAGATGCGCATCGCGCTGATGCTGACCGTGGCCATCACCACCGGTTGTGGCCTGCTGCTGATCCTGCGGGCCTGCCAGTCTCCCGCCGATATCCTCGGCTTTGTGGCGATGGGGGCGCTGTCGATGGTCGCAGCCATCGCCTATACCGTAGGGAAAAAACCCTATGGCTATCTTGGCCTGGGCGATCTGTCCGTGATGATTTTCTTTGGCTGGCTGGGGGTCATCGGCAGTAGCTATCTGCAAACACACCAGATTGATCTGCTGCTGCTGCTGCCCGCCAGTGGCTGCGGCCTGCTGGCGACCGCCGTACTGAACGTCAACAACCTGCGCGATATCGACTGCGACCGGCAGAATGGCAAATTTACGCTGGCAGTACGCCTGGGTGCACGTGGCGCACGCCGCTATCATGCCGTTCTGTTAACCACGGCACTGGCCTGCTTTGCCCTCTACAGTGCGCTGGTCGGCCTGCGTCCGGTGGGCTGGTTATTCCTGCTCACAGCCCCTCTGTTGTGGCAGCAGGGGCGCTTCATTTTGCGAGAAACCAGTGCACTGGCGATGCGACCGATGCTGGAAAAAACCGTTAAGGCGGCCCTGCTGATCAATATCCTGTTTGCCGCAGGCTTGATGTTCAGCTAAACGCGATGTGCTTGACCCATCGCAATTTTTAACAATTGATGATTTTGCCAACAGTGGCCTTTAAGCGATATACTTAGCCCTCCTGCGGCAAACAGACGAAACCCCTATGAAATACGATACTTCAGAACTGTGCGACATCTACCATGAAGATGTGAATGTCGTTGAACCGCTTTTCTCAAACTTTGGTGGTCGCACCTCGTTTGGCGGGCAAATCACCACGGTAAAATGTTTCGAAGATAACGGGCTGCTCTATGATTTGCTGGAGGAAAACGGCCGTGGTCGTGTTCTGCTGGTTGATGGTGGTGGTTCAGTACGCCGTGCGCTGGTGGACGCCGCGCTCGCAACGCTGGCTCAGCAAAATGAGTGGGAAGGCATTGTGGTGTATGGTTCTGTTCGCCAGGTGGATGATCTGGAAGAACTGGATATCGGCATTCAGGCCATCGCGGCTATTCCTGCCGGGGCTGCGGGTGAAGGCATTGGTGAAAGCGACGTGCGGGTGAACTTTGGTGGCGTCACGTTCTTCTCCGGCGATCATCTGTACGCAGACAACACGGGAATGATCCTGTCCGAAGACGCGCTCGACATCGAATAAAGACGAACATATAAAATGGGTGCCCCAGGGCACCCGTTTTCTGCTTGCTTCCTGCTTTTACGCCAGGTGCAGCATTACACCTCTTCCATTTTTCCCAGCAAAGCCCGCAGACGATCCTGCCAGACATGCTGCTCTTCTTTTAACTGCTGATTTTCACGCACCAGCGCATCACTGCTGCCTGCTGCCTGCTGAACCTGCTGGTTCAAATTACCGTTTTGTTCTTTAAGCTCTTCGATTTCCATCTGCAACAGCGTGATGGTATCAATCGCCTGCTGCACTTTCGCTTCCAGTTTCTCGAATACTTCAAATGACATGTCTATAACCTCTCCTAATCGCAGGGCGTTGATGATGCTAGCCGCAGGGGTGAGGAATGAACCGGCATTCCGCGGATAACAACGATTCTCCGATTGTAAGTAGAGCGACAGCTCAAGTCCAGCAGCGAACCCTTACAGGGCGTAGTCTGTAACAATTTTCAGTCTATACCTGGTCTCATTAACATCTTCCCCCTCCTGATGTAAGGTCAGCGTTAAATAATTGCGCATTTCACACGCGATCAAACGCGCACCAGGTCGTGTTTGGAAAGCAAAAAGACGCGAAAACGCTCATTTTTATGACACAGAACACAATTTTTGATTTCGCTATTTCTCGTTTATGCTCGTTAACGATAAATTCACAACAGCCCTACATAAGATTTGGGTGATTCATGGATGAAACAAAACTAAGAAGCTAAACCATTAACCTCGCCTTCAGGAATTCATCATGAGTCAGACAACAAGTACACTTAAGGGGCAGTGCATCGCCGAGTTTCTCGGCACTGCCACGATCATCTTTTTCGGTGCTGGCTGCGTGGCCGCAATGAAAGTTGCCGGAGCCAGTTTCGGCCTCTGGGAAATCAGTATTGTCTGGGGCCTGGCCGTTGCGATGGCCGTCTATCTGACCGCCGGTATTTCAGGCGCTCACCTGAACCCCGCCGTCAGCGTCGCTCTGTGGCTGTTCGCCAATTTCGAAGGGCGTAAAGTGCTGCCCTATACGATCGCACAGGTAGCGGGTGCATTCTGCTCCGCAGCGCTGGTGTACGGCCTGTATCACAATCTCTTCCTCGATTACGAACAGACACATCACATGGTACGTGGCAGCGTCGAGAGCCTCGACCTCGCGGGCATCTTCTCCACGTACCCTAACCCGCACATCAGCGTAGGCCAGGCATTCCTGGTTGAAATGGTCATTACCGCTATCATGATGGCATTGATTATGGCACTGACCGATGACGGTAACGGCCTGCCGCGTGGCCCGATGGCACCGCTGCTGATTGGTTTCCTTATCGCCATCATCGGCGCCGCAATGGGCCCACTGACCGGCTTTGCACTGAACCCGGCACGTGATTTCGGACCTAAGCTGTTCGCCTGGGTGGCTGGCTGGGGTAATGTTGCCTTCACCGGTGCCCGTGATATTCCGTATTTCCTTGTTCCGATCTTTGGCCCACTGATCGGTGCAAGCCTCGGTGCCTTTGGCTACCGCGCCCTGATTGCCAACAACCTTCCGGGTAAGGTTGTGGAGAAACAGGAAAAATCAGCACCGCGCGCTGCACAGCGTAAAGCGTAATCCTGCTCATTGCTTACACCATCAGGAACCTATTATGACCGTAGAAAAAAAATACATTGTCGCACTCGACCAGGGAACCACCAGCTCCCGCGCCGTGATTCTGGATCATGACTCCAATATCGTTGCGGTATCACAGCGTGAATTCCAGCAAATCTACCCGAAAGCGGGTTGGGTTGAGCATGACCCGATGGATATCTGGGCGTCACAGAGCTCCACCTTGGTCGAAGTCCTGGCACATGCGGACATTAACTCTGACGAGATTGCCGCGATTGGTATCACCAATCAGCGTGAAACCACCATTGTGTGGGACAAAGAAACCGGCAAGCCGATTTACAACGCCATCGTCTGGCAGGACCCGCGTACCGCCGACTACTGCTCGAAGCTGAAAAAAGAAGGCCTGGAAGAGTACATCCGTCATACCACAGGTCTGGTGATTAACCCGTACTTCTCCGGCACCAAAGTGAAGTGGATCCTCGACCACGTGGAAGGCTCCCGCGATCGTGCACGCCGTGGCGAACTGTTGTTCGGCACCGTCGACTCCTGGCTGGTGTGGAAAATGACGCAGGGACGGGTTCATATCACCGACTACACCAACGCCTCCCGTACCATGATGTTCAACATTCACAAGCTGGAGTGGGATCAGCGCATGCTGGACATTCTCGATATCCCGCGTGAAATGTTGCCGGAAGTGAAATCCTCGTCAGAGGTCTACGGCCAGACCAACATTGGTGGTAAAGGCGGAACGCGTATTCCAATCGCCGGTATTGCGGGTGACCAGCAGGCGGCACTTTATGGCCAGCTGTGCGTCCAGCCGGGTATGGCGAAAAATACCTACGGCACGGGCTGCTTTATGTTGATGAACACCGGTACAGAAGCAGTGACCTCAACACACGGCCTGCTGACCACCATCGCCTGCGGCCCGCGTGGCGAAGTGAACTATGCGCTGGAAGGTGCGGTGTTTATCGGCGGTGCATCCATTCAGTGGCTGCGTGACGAAATGAAACTGATCAGTGACTCTACTGACTCCGAATATTTCGCCACCAAAGTCAAAGACACCAACGGCGTGTATATGGTGCCTGCATTCACCGGTTTGGGCGCCCCCTACTGGGACCCGTATGCCCGAGGCGCTATCTTCGGCCTGACGCGTGGTGCCAATGCTAACCACATCATTCGCGCCACGCTGGAGTCCATTGCTTATCAGACGCGTGACGTGCTGGAAGCGATGCAGAACGATGCCAACACCCGTCTGCAATCGCTGCGTGTTGACGGTGGTGCCGTGGCGAACAACTTCCTGATGCAGTTCCAGTCCGATATCCTCGGTGCGCGCGTTGAGCGTCCTGAAGTGCGTGAAGTGACTGCGCTGGGTTCTGCTTACCTTGCCGGTCTGGCAGTGGGCTTCTGGAAAGATCTGGATGAAGTGCGCGCCAAGTCCGTCATCGAGCGCGAATTCCGCCCAAGCATCGAAACCACCCAGCGCAACGTGCTGTACGCAGGATGGAAGAAAGCCGTCGCCCGTGCGCAGGCATGGGAAGACGCTGACGACAAGTAATCATCTCCTGCCCGTGGTCGCCTGACCACGGGTATCTCCCTTCCCCGCTCCGCTCCCTGTGATAAACTTCCCGCCTCATTAGTTTCCTTAAAGGCATGTCATGAAACGAGAACTGGCGATTGAATTTTCCCGCGTAACAGAAGCAGCGGCACTGGCTGGCTATAAGTGGCTGGGGCGTGGCGATAAAAATGCGGCAGACGGCGCAGCCGTACACGCAATGCGCATCATGCTCAACAAAGTGGATATCGACGGTCAGATCGTGATTGGCGAAGGGGAAATTGATGAAGCGCCGATGCTCTATATCGGCGAGAAAGTCGGGACAGGCAACGGGGATGCGGTGGATATTGCCGTCGACCCTATTGAAGGTACGCGCATGACCGCACTGGGACAGGCCAATGCACTGGCGGTCATGGCCGTCGGGGACAAAGGCACCTTCCTGCACGCACCGGATATGTATATGGAGAAGCTGGTGGTCGGTCCTGGGGCTAAAGGCGCTATTGACCTTAACCTGCCGCTGGAAGAGAACCTGCAACGCGTTGCCCGTGCCCTGAATAAACCCCTGACAGAACTGACCGTGACCCTGCTGGCGAAACCACGCCACGATGCGGTGATTGCCAGCCTGCAACAGCTTGGCGTACGCGTATTTACGTTCCCGGACGGTGATGTTGCCGCGTCGATCCTGACCTGCATGCCGGACAGCGAGGTCGACGTGATGTACGGCATCGGTGGCGCACCGGAAGGCGTGGTCTCAGCCGCCGTGATCCGTGCGCTGGATGGCGATATGCAGGCTCGTCTGCTGGCACGTCATGACGTTAAGGGTGATACCCCTGAGAACCGTCAGTTGGGCGAACAGGAGCTGTCACGCTGTGCGGAAATGGGGATTGTCGCCGGACAGGTGCTGAAACTGGAAGAGATGGCGCGTAACGACAACGTGATTTTCTCCGCGACCGGCATTACCAGCGGTGACCTGTTAAAAGGCATCACCCGTCAGGGTAATATGGCGACCACTGAAACGCTGCTGATCCGTGGTAAATCCCGCACCATCCGACGTATTCAGTCGATCCATTACCTCGACCTGAAAGACGAAAGCCTGCACCCGTATATTTTGTGATCGTCTACCGTCTCCCAGGTGTCAATGCGGGGCGGGCATGCCCGACCCCTACACGGTGTCAAGGCGGGCCCGGGGCTTGCCCGACCCCTACATGGTTTCTGAGACCGTAGGGGCGAGGCACGCCTCGCCCTGTGCCAAAGCGGGTAAACGACAGCCTTACACCGCGTGCGGCTGTGGATGTTTTGACAGCGGCAGCCAGCACAGCAGGATCAGCAGGGCAGTGGCAAACATCAGCATCCCCAGACTAAACTGACCGGTTTGCGGCAACAGCGCAGACAGCCACGCGACAAGCCCGGAACCGAGATTCTGTAATCCCCCCACCAGCGCTCCGGCGGTGCCCGCCATATACGGCCAGGGCTCCATTGCACCCGTCGTTGCCAGCGGAAACAGCATCCCGGCACCGAAAAAGAACAGCGATGCCGGCACAATCAGCGTCCACAGATTCATCACGCCCAGCCATCCGGGGACCCACATCATCACGCCCGCCAGCAGGCAGCTGTTTACCGCATACCACATCACCGTGGTAAAGGATTTCTCACTGCGCCCGGCAAACCAGGCACCAAAGAAGGCCGCAGGCAGGGGCAGAATAAACAGCACACTGACGGCGAGGCTGCTCATACCCAGTACACCGCCCATCAGTACGCCACAGCTGGCCTCAAACACCGCAATCCCAGACAGCGCACCGATCAGAATCACCAGATAACGGACAAAACTGCTGTCGGCCAGCAGTGGACGGTAACGGGAGAACAGCGGGCGCGTCTGCTGCCCTGCGGGGCGCGTTTCCGGCAGCCAACGCAGCATCACGCCAGCAACGATCAGGCATAACAGCAGTAAAAATGCGAAACAAGCGCGCCAGCCAAACAGGTGTGTCAGCCCGGCACCAATCACGGGAGCAATCAACGGACTGACCAGAATTCCCATGTTTAGCAAGCTGTTGGCATGACGTAGCGCACTGCCGGCGTAGAGATCACGCGGCATTGTGCGCGCCATCACCCCGGCAACACCCGTGCCCATTCCCTGAATAGCGGCACCCAGCACCAGACCATTCAGACTGTCTGCCAACAGCGCGGTGAGCGATCCGGCGATAAACACCGCCATTCCCATCAGGATCACCGGGCGACGCCCGATACTGTCAGACAGCGGGCCGTAAAACAGCTGCGAGGCACCGTAGGCCATCAGATAGGCAGCCATCACCCGTTGTACCGCACCATCGCGTACATGGAAGACATCAGCAATGGTCGACATCGCCGGAACATAGATCGTCTGCGCCATCTGTCCCACCGCGAGCAACGCCATCAGCATCACCAGCAAATGGCCATTTTCTATTTTTTTCATTACGTTACGACTCTTCTAAAAAGCGGAAACTCACCCAACCAGCAAGGGTGGCCAGTCATACCGGCACAATGGCGCTGAAAATATCAGGAATGCGTAGCAAAGCGAGGGGGACACGGTAAATAACGCTGACGCCACTGTCAGTAAAAGCAGGCGTGTCTGTAAAACATTTTTTACGCTACGTTTAAATAGTGCTCATACTTTGTCGATATGAGCTTTCACCCGGGCCGTCGGGTGGAAAAAAAACCGATGGCTGGCGAAGATAGCCGCAGAGACGTCACTTATGTCGCAAGCGAATGAAGGAGTTTTTTATGGCCGTATGGGTCAACGCCCGCGTTAAACATGTCACCGACTGGACCGACAGTCTGTTCAGCCTGACGGTGACCGCTCCCA
Source organism: Erwinia sp. MYb375 (assembly GCF_037479175.1). Taxonomy (NCBI): domain Bacteria; kingdom Pseudomonadati; phylum Pseudomonadota; class Gammaproteobacteria; order Enterobacterales; family Erwiniaceae; genus Erwinia; species Erwinia sp. MYb375. The sequence goes on from NZ_JBBGZS010000013.1 coordinate 37,355, forward strand.
TCGACCCGTTTACCGCCGGGCAATATGCCAAGCTGGCACTGGAAATTGACGGCGAACGTGTGGTGCGCGCCTATTCATTTGTGAATGCGCCCAGCAATGAAAATCTGGAGTTCTACCTGGTCACCGTGCCGGAAGGGAAACTCAGCCCACGACTGCATGCGTTGAAACCCGGCGATGAGGTGATGATTACCCAGGATGCTCAGGGCTTCTTTGTGCTGGATGAAATCCCTGAGTGTGAAACGCTGTGGATGCTGGCAACCGGTACCGCCATCGGGCCGTATCTGTCGATTTTACAGGAAGGAAAAGGGCTGGAGCGCTTCAAAAATATCGTACTGGTCCATGCCGCACGTTATGCACAGGATCTGAGTTATCTGCCAGTGATGCAGGCATTACAGCAGCGTTACAATGGGAAACTCCAGATTCAAACCGTGGTCAGTCGCGAAGAGAGCCCGGGCTCACTGACGGGCAGAGTGCCCGCGCTAATAGAGAGTGGCCAGCTGGAAGCGGTGACCGGGCTGAGCATCGATGCTGAACACAGCCATGTCATGCTGTGTGGCAACCCGCAAATGGTGCGCGATACCCAGCAAGTTTTAAAAGAAACCCGCGGCATGCGTAAACATCTCAAGCGCAAACCCGGGCATATCACCAGCGAACATTACTGGTAATCCGGTGAGCGGCGGCGCAGATAAACCACAGGCTGCGTCGCTTTGCCAAACCGATTATCACCCGGTGTACCCGCAAAACCGCCCAGTTCAACCACCATACCGACCATGATCAATGTGGGAATAAAACGGCCCACCAGCCACTGCGCATCTCCCGGCAATATCGCCCAGTGCCCCGCCATCAGCATCCAGGCGACGATAAACAGCAGCGCCCACTGGCCGCCTTTGTTACGGTCGTGCAGTCGTTTTACCATGACAGCACTGGTGGGCCACAGCAGGGCCACCACACAGAAAGCCGCCGTCTGCGTATCCAACAGACCATTGCCTGCCAGCGTAAAGAGCAGCACCAGCATCAGCAGCCAGGCCACCTGCCAGATCCAGAAGTCGCGCCGTCCCAGGCGACCACGAAAAGAGAAACACCATTGCTGTAACGTCATTATTTTTATCTCAGAGTCCGGGTGCCCTTTGACTTTGCCGGTCATTGTCCGTTTTAATCTTGGGCTGAGTTTACTGGTTAGGGTCATTGAAATGAAGAACGCGATTTTGGCAGCAGTTGCACTGCTATCCGCAATGACGATCGCTGCGGCACACGCCGATCCGGACCCGCAGGATCGGACTGAGCATTTGCCCGGCGCGCCCTACTTACAGGCCGGCGCCCCCACCTTTGATATGACTATCGGCCAGTTTCGCGAAAAGTATAATGCTGCCAATAAAACGTTACCGTTAAGTGAATATCGCGCCATTGACAGCCGGAATGATAAAAGCAATCTGACGCGTGCTGCCAGCAAGATCAACGAAAATCTTTATTCGTCGACCGCACTGGAACAAGGCACGGGAAAAATCAAAACGTTGCAAATCACCTGGCTGCCCATTCCCGGCCCGGAACAGAAAGCCTCACGCGATAAAGCGCTGGCGTACATCGCGGCGCTGATTCATTACTTTGAACCGATGCTGAGTGAAGCCCAAAGCCAGAAACGTGCCGAGGCGCTGGTGACCAAAGGCACAGGCTCTCGCTTTTACCAACAGACCGAAGGGGCACTGCGCTATATCGTGGCCGATAACGGCGATAAAGGATTAACCTTTGCGGTGGAACCGTTGAAACTGGCCTTAAGCACCCCCTGAGACGACAGGCCCAAAGGATGACGAAAAGCAAAGCCTTTCCGATGTTTGATCTCTATACTGTCTGGCAGACAATGCTGCCTGCTGGCAGCTTTAATACTCTCTAAGCGTGGAGGATACAATGCGACATCCATTAGTTATGGGTAACTGGAAACTGAACGGCAACAAACACATGGTCAACGAGCTGATCGCCGGTCTGCGTACCGAGTTAAGCGGTGTTGATGGTTGTGGTGTGGCGATTGCTCCGCCTGTTATGTATCTGGATCAGGCGAAACATGCCATTTCCGGTAGCCATATCGCACTGGGTGCGCAGAACGTTGACGTTAACCTGTCTGGCGCTTTCACCGGTGAAGTCTCTGCCGACATGCTGAAAGATCTGGGCGCGCAATACATCATCATCGGCCACTCTGAGCGTCGTACTTATCACGCTGAGAGCGATGAGCTGATCGCGAAAAAATTCGCTGTGCTGAAAGCAGCCGGTCTGATCCCTGTACTGTGCATCGGCGAAACAGATGCAGAAAACGAAGCGGGCAAAACCGAAGAAGTCTGTGCACGTCAGATCGATGCCGTGCTGAACACCCTGGGCGCTGACGCGTTCAACGGCGTGGTTGTCGCTTACGAACCTGTATGGGCTATCGGTACTGGCAAATCAGCCACCCCGGCCCAGGCTCAGGCCGTTCACAAATTCATTCGTGACCATATCGCGAAGAAGGATGCTGCGGTGGCCGCTCAGGTCATCATCCAGTACGGCGGTTCTGTGAACGATAAAAATGCGGCAGAGCTGTTTGCTCAGCCAGACATCGACGGTGCCCTCGTGGGCGGCGCATCACTGAAAGCGGATGCTTTCGCGGTGATCGTTAAAGCTGCTGCTGCAGCGAAAAAAGCCTGATGATGCCTCCTGCCCCTCCCCGGGGCAGGATTTAACCGAATGTCCCGACCAGCGCTTTCAGCCGCTGCGCACACGCCTCAAACCCTTCACGTGGCATATTCGTCACACTCAGTACCAGCCCATAACGACGACGCCCCTCATCCTGATACCACACCGACAGCGGTGTTGGCGCCATGCCAAACGCCAGTGCTTCCTGCGCGATGCGCGTATCCTGGCATCCCTCCGGCAGCGCAATGATTACCGCCAGTGCCGCACGCGTTGCCTGCGGGAACAGCGGTTGCAGTGCTGCCAGCAGCGCCACCAGCCGTTCGTTGTACAGCCGCTTCATCCGGCGTAAATGACGCATAAAGTGGCCTTCGTGCAAAAATTCAGCCACCGCGTTGTGCAGCACGAAGGACGAGGCGGGTGCCAGCAGCGCGGCTGCCTCAGCAAAATGTGCCGCCTGTGATGCCGGAACAACCAGATAGCCCAGACGCAGCGACGGGCTGAGGTTTTTACTGAAAGTACCAATATGCAGCACGCGCCCCTCATCCAGCGCAGCCAGTGCCGGGGCCGCCCGCCCTTCCAGCTGCAACTCACCAAGATAGTCATCTTCAATAATCCAGCTTGCCTGGCGTTCCGCCCACGCCAGCAGCGCCGCTCGCCGTTCCAACGACAGCGTCATACCTAACGGGGCCTGCTGACCCGGCGTGACCAGCACCGCAGCGGCATCTGCCGCCAGCCGTATTCCTTCCGCCACGCACAGTCCTTGCTCATCCACGGCAACGGGAACGGCTTCGACACCTGCAAGCGTTAGCGCTTTACGGGCCAGCAGATAACCGGGGTCTTCTGTCCATACCGACTTGCCACGCAAACCCAGCGCCAGGCAGATCAGCCCCAGCGCCCCGGCATAACCATTGGTGATCATCACCTGCGAAGCCTTACAACGTATGCCGCGAGCCATCGACAGATAGCTGACCAGTTGTTCCCGCAGTGCCAGGCTGCCACGCGGATCGGAATAGCCGATCGGTTTACTCACCATTTCCCGGGCATGGCGCGTGAGAATGCGCGACCAGACCTTGGCAGGAAAGGCATCGTTAGCAGGCACGCCCATCTGAAACGTCAGCGGCGGACGATCAAAAGCGTGGATAACCGACGCCAGCGGTGCCATCACTGCCGTATCCGACAGCAGATTTTTTCCCGGTGAGTGGTGAACCTCGCTCACCCAGGTGCCCGCCGATCCTTTCGCCACCAGCCGCTGACCGTCGACCAGCATGTCATACGCTGTGCGTACCGTGCCACGTGCCACACCAAGCTGTGCGGCCAGATCGCGGCAGGAGGGGACGCGCGATCCGGGCTTCAGACGCCCTTCATCAATCGCCTGCGTGATCCCCTGACGGATCTGCTCACTCAGCGAGTGGCCCGTATCGCGCCGCAGCAGAATATCGGGAACGGATGGACCATTATTTTTATGAATTCCTGGCACTTTTAGCCGCCCATAAAACAGATGAGAATAGCGCCCTACCCAGATAAAAGGACAAGGCAATGAGCGAACGTATCAACTTCTACACCACTTCACCCGCGGGTATGAAAGCACTGGCAGGTGTCTCAGGCTATGTCACGCAAAGCGGTTTGCCACACGATATTATTGAGCTGGCCTTCCTGCGCGTCTCTGAAATCAACGGCTGTGCTTACTGTATCGACATGCACACCAAAGCGTTACATAAAGCGGGCCTGCCGTGGGACAAAATTGTGCTCACCAAAGTCTGGCGTGAAGCGGGTAACTGGTTCTCCCCACGTGAACAGGCGGCGCTGGCCTGGGCAGAATCATTAACGCTGATTGCACAGACACACGCGCCGGACGCGGTTTTTGCTCAGGTGCAAGCGGAATTTAGTGACAAAGAGATCACCGACCTCACGATCACCATTGGTTTAATGAATGCTTACAACCGACTGGCGATCGCCCTGCGTAAATTGCCGGACAGTGCTCCTCGCTCTTAACTTCATTCTGTTCAAATAGTTACCCCTCATTATCCTGTGGGATATCCTTCGCCCTGGCGGGCCGTTCAACGGCCCGTATCAATGTTGCTTATTTTTTAACGCTCATCATTCTCATTTTTAATCTTTAAACACTTTTTTAATTACCCCGTAACAATGCTATATTTCTGACGCTTTTGAACAGCGATTAAACACTTTGAATTCATGTGGATTTTCGCTGTCAGCAATCCAGAAAGGGCGAAGCAGTCAGACGGGTTCAAGAAGGCCTGCCACTGCTTCTCTACTTAACATGTTGATTTCCTTCAACACGGAGATGTCGTCTCATGCGCAAACTGGCAGTAGAGAAGCACGTCGATGTATTACTGATCGGGGGTGGCGTGATGAGCGCAACACTCGGTACCTACCTGCAAGAGCTGGAGCCAGAATGGCGCATCAGCATGGTAGAGCGTCTGGATGGTGTAGCCGAAGAGAGCTCAAACGGCTGGAATAATGCCGGTACCGGCCATTCCGCTCTGATGGAGCTGAACTACACCCCAGAGAACGCAGACGGTTCTGTCGATATCAAAAAAGCGGTGGAAATTAACGAAGCCTTCCAGGTTTCCCGTCGCTTCTGGGCACACCAGGTGCAGCGTAATGTCCTGCGCGATCCTCGCAGCTTTGTCACCAGCGTCTCGCATATGAGTTTCGTCTGGGGCGAAGAGAACGTCGATTTCCTGAAAAAGCGTTTTGCCGCCTTGCAACAGAGCACTCTGTTTCGCGGGATGGAGTTCTCTGAAGACCCGGATCAGATTAAAGAGTGGGTGCCACTGGTGATGGAAGGTCGTGACAGCGCGCAGAAAGTCGCGGCGACCCGTATTCCGACCGGAACCGATGTGAATTTCGGTGAAATCACCCGCCAGCTGGTGGCATCGCTACAGCAGAGCAAAAATTTTGAGCGTCAGACCAGCCATGAAGTGCGTGCGATTAAACGCAATGACGATGGTACCTGGAGCATCACCGTATCCGACCTGAAGAACAACGATGAGAAAACAATCATCAGGGCAAAATACGTGTTTATCGGTGCCGGTGGGGCAGCGCTGACGCTGTTGCAGGAGTCCGGTATTCCGGAAGCGAAAAACTATGCCGGCTTCCCGGTCGGTGGTGAGTTCCTCGTGACCGATAACCCGGAAGTGGTAAAGCGTCATCAGTCTAAAGTGTATGGCAAAGCGTCGGTGGGTGCCCCGCCGATGTCTGTACCGCATCTTGACTCCCGCACGTTGGATGGCAAGCAGGTGCTGTTGTTCGGGCCGTTCGCCACGTTCTCCACCAAGTTCCTGAAACAGGGTTCACTGTGGGATATGTTCGGTTCCATCACGCCATCCAACCTGATGCCGATGGTCCGCGTTGGCCTGGATAACTTTGACCTGGTGAAATATCTGGTCGGTCAGGTGATGCTGAACGAAGATGACCGCATCAACGCCGTACGCGAATACTTCCCGGACGCCCAAAAAGCCGACTGGCGCCTGGTGAAAGCCGGCCAGCGCGTGCAGATCATTCAGAAGGATGCCAACAAAGGCGGCGTGCTGAAGCTGGGGACGGAAGTGGTCACCTCACAGGATGGCACGATTTCGGCACTGCTGGGTGCCTCTCCGGGCGCCTCTACGGCGGCACCGATCATGCTGGACCTGATGAGCAAAGTGTTCAAAGACCAGATGGCATCGCCGGAATGGCAGAGCAAGCTAAAGGCGATCATTCCTTTCTACGGCCAGAAACTGAATGGCAATGTGGCAGCCACCGAGCGTGAGCTGGCCGAAACCAGCCGTATTCTGCAGCTGGATTACACGCCAATGAACCCGGCCGCGAATGACGAACCCGATGTTGCAGTGGATTCCGTGGTCGGCAAGTAGTCGCTGTAACGGGCGCGGCACGCTGCGCCCCTACAGCGTTTTGCGATCCCTGCACCTCGTCAAGGCCTGCCGCGCTTTTACGATCCCTTGTAGGGGCCTGGCATGCCTGGCCCACCGCCCCTTGTCGTTATGACAGCTGGAATGCCTCCACCAGCATCCACACCGTTGTGACCAGCAATGACAGCGCCATCACGCCGTTAAACAGCTGAAGTTTCCACGCCACCTGCAGATGTTTTCCCAGCCGATCGCCCATCATTGCCCAGATCAGAATGCACGGCAGGTTCAGCGCCATAAAACTCAGCATCACCGTCAGAATCGTACTGTTCACGGTGTACATCAGCGCCACGTTGATCGCCATCAGCCAGGCTTTAGGATTCACGGCCTGGAACAATGCCCCACCGACAAACGTCATTGGCCGCGCTTTCTCACGTAACTCCGGCGCACCAGAGCGGAAGATCTTCCACGACAGCCACAGCAGGTAGGTACAGCCGAGCAGAGTCAACGGCAGACGTATCGCGCCCATCCATTGCAGTAATACCTCAAGCATCGCCCCCGCCAGCGCCGTCTGTAATCCGCAGCCGACCAGAATGCCGCTGACCATCGGCAGTGTACGGCGTATGCCAAAGTTCACGCCTGACGTGGCCAGCATCAGATTGTTCGGGCCTGGGGTGATCGACATCACCGTGACGTAGCTGATAAAAGAGGGATCAAGCATGATTTCTGTCCTGCATTCCAAGTGAGAGCATCAGTGTAATCAGCCGTCAGCAATGGTAACAGATGCAGAAACCCGCTATTGTTATGAGTACAATACGTCAAACATAGTCACTGTACCCACAGGTTGAGGAGCACATTGTGTCCATCGTTGAACCGCCGATCACGTTGTACCATCAGCTGGCAGAAACGCTGGCGGAGGCCATCCATCAGGGCACCTTTATGCCCGGCAGCCGCCTGCCCGCTATTCGCCGCTGTGCCAGCAACCATCAGGTCAGCGTCAACACCGTGCTCACCGCCTATGGCATCCTGGAAGATCGTGGGCTGATTGAAGCTCGCCCGCAGTCGGGGTACTACGTGCGCGATACGCTGCCTTCGCTGGCCCGTCCGTCTTTTCAGCGTACCAGCGTGCGTTCCCCCAGCAGCGAAAAGCTCGATCTGATTGATGCGGTGTTCGCCGCACAGAACCACAGTGACTACACCAATATCTCGCTGGCCTGTCCCCAGAGCGGGGATTTTTTCCCGACAGGGAAAATCAGCCGCATTATTGCCTCGCTTCTGCGCAGGGAACCCGAACTCATTGGCCGCTATGCGCTTCCTCCCGGCAGCCTGCGTCTGAGACGTGAAATCGCCCGCCGCTCCATGGAACTGGGCATCACCCTGAGCGCCGAAGACATCACCCTGACGCATGGCTGTATGGAAGCGCTGCAACTCGGGCTGCGTGCCGTCACACAGCCTGGCGACTGCGTCGGCGTGGAAACACCCACCTATTTCTATCTGTTCCCTCTGCTGGCCAGCCTCGGTCTGAAAGTGGTGGAAATCCCAACGGACCCTCAGTACGGGTTGTCGCTGGATGCACTGGAGCTGTTGTTACAGGAAAAACGTATCCAGGCGCTAATCGCCATGCCAAATGCGCAGAACCCATTGGGCAGTAGCATGACGCTGGATGGCAAAAAACGGCTGGCACGGCTGGTCAACCACTATCAGGTGCCGCTGCTGGAAGACGGGCTGTACGCTGAACTGCAATTCTGCTGGCCGCTGACGCCCGCAGTAAAAGCCTTCGATGACGGCGGCTGGGTGATGTACTGCACCAGTTTTACCAAAACGGTTGCCCCCGACTTCCACCTTGGCTGGATTGCCGCCGGGCGTTTCAGCCAGCAGCTGGCGCGGCTGAAAGCCGTCTCTTCACTGGCCGAGTCTCGCCTGCTGTCTGAAGCGCTGGGGCATTTTCTCGAGTCAGGTGGCTACGACCATCATCTGCGCTCACTGCGCCGTCGTTACGCCGCGCAGCTGGAAGAGGCCCGCGGTATTATCGCCCGCCATTTTCCGCAGGGAACGCGCGCCACACGCCCGAGCGGTGGCTTTGTCTTCTGGGTGGAGCTGCCGGGCAATGTCGACAGCGTTGAGCTGTTCCACCGTCTGTTGCAGGAGAAGATTTGCCTGACGCCGGGGGCACTCTATACGCTCTCCGAGCGCTGCAACAATGCATTGCGCCTCTCCTGCTGTTATCCCTTTGATGAACGCTATACCTGGGCGCTGAAACGTACGGGCGCGCTGGCGTGTGAAATGAGTGGCATTGCGGCGGGAATGTAACGGCGTGGTGAAACGCAACAGCGGGTCGACCGGAAAAAGTCGACCCGTACGGGTTATGGCGTGCCGTTACGGCCCCAGGTGGCGTAACCCTTGCGCGCCGTCAGGCGCTCATAGTAGGCACGCACCGCAGGCAGATTAGCGTGATCGAGCGGTGTCTCATACCAACGGTTCACAGACAAGCCTATCGGTATATCAGCCAGCGAGAATGTCTGCCCGGCCACATACGCACCCGTGCGCTCCAGTTGCTGGTTCAGAATACCCATCGTGTAAGCCCAGCCTTTGGAGGCGGCAGCCAGCAGACGCGGGTCCTGATGCGCCGGTGAGTGACGCACCAGTGACATAAACGCATAGCGCCAGGCGGTATTCAGTTCCGTCGCCTGCCAGTCAATCCACTGATCGACACGGGCACGGGCCTGTGGTGCCGTGGGATACAGCGCTTCGCCACCGTAAGCGTTCGCCAGATAACGAATGATGGTGTTTGACTCCCAGAGAATAAACTCACCGTCCTGAATCACCGGGATCAGCGCATTGGGGTTCATTGCCTTAAATTCGGCCTCCTGCGGTGACTTAAAGCCATCGCCCCACTCTTCGCGGTGAAAATCGATCTCCAACTCATCGCACAGCCAAAGCACTTTTCTGACATTGATAGATGAGGCACGTCCCAGTATTTTCAGCATAAAATCATCACTTTTTTAACCACTGTGGTTTATTAATACCCATAATAGTCGGTACTGACAACCGCCAGGCGGATCGTCAACCAACGGAACCTTCACACTGACAGGAAGAGCTATGACGCAATTACGCCCTTTTAAACAGGTCGATGTATTTACTTCCACCCCGTACAACGGCAACCCGCTCGCGGTGATTATGGATGCCAGTGGTCTGAGTGATGAGCAGATGCAGTCAATCGCCCGCTGGACTAACCTGTCGGAAACCACGTTTGTCCTGCCCCCCACCGATCCGGCCGCCGACTACCGGGTGCGTATTTTCACCCCGGATACCGAATTCCCGTTTGCAGGCCATCCCACGCTGGGCACCGCACATGCGCTGCTTGAGGCGGGCATCACACTTCACCACTCTGGCCAGATTGTGCAGGAGTGTGGGCTGGGCCTGGTGCGGGTCAAAATCAGTGACGACGGCGCGCTGGCCTTTGCTGCCCCGGAAGCAATTCTCACTCCCTTTAGCGATGCGCCAATCAGCAGTGCGCTCAACAGCGATCAGCTGGAAACAGAGCTGCCCGTGATGATTGCCGATATGGGGATTCGCTGGCTGCTGGTGCCCATGATGTCAGCCGATGCCGTACTGGCGCTGAAGCCGGATGGGGTGGAGTTTTCTCGCCTGGTGCAGAAAGCCCGGGTCGATGGCGTGATGCCGTTTGGCCCCTTGCCTGGCGGGCAAGAGCAATACGAAGTACGCGGCCTGCTGATTGAGCAGGGCTCGCTAACCGAAGACCCGGTCACCGGCAGCGCCAACGCGTGCCTGGCGCGTTACTTCCAGGCACGCGGTGTCGAACTGGACTATCGCGTACGCCAGGGAACCGCGATGCAGCGGGCCGGACGCCTCAGCGTACGCTATGCGGCTGACGGCATCTGGATTGGCGGCCAGACCGTCACCGTGATTGACGGCACGGTCCGGGTATAACCCTTTCCCCGAAGAGGCGGACCTTCTGTTTCGGTCCGCCCGCCCCAGAATTACAGGAACATCCCACCCGAAGCCTCGATACGCTGACCGTTCACCCAGCGGCACTCTTCGCTGAATAACGCGGCAACCGCATGGCCGATATCATCCGGCAACCCTACGCGTCCCAGCGCGGTCTGTGAGGCGACAAACGCATTCATTGCCGCATCATCACGGACCTTTCCGCCACCGAAATCCGTTTCAATCGCGCCAGGTGCCAGAATATTTACCGCAATACCACGCACGCCCAGTTCTTTGGCCTGATAACGCGTCAGGACCTCCATGGCCCCTTTCACCGCCGCATAAGCACTGGAGCCCGGCAGGCTGAAGCGTGCCAGACCGCTGGAGACATTCAGGATGCGCCCACCATCAGCCATCAGCGGCAACAGGGTCTGCGTCAGGAAAAACGGCCCCTTAAAATGAACATTCACCAGATGATCAAACTGCGCTTCCGTGGTGTCGGTGAAAGGGACGTACAAACCCGTACCTGCATTGTTTAATAAATAATCAAAGGTTTCACGCTGCCATACCGTTTTGAGCTGTTGGGCAACCTCAGCGGCAAAAGCGCTGAAGCCCTGGCTGTCCGCCACATCCAGCGGAAGTGCCACCGCACGGGCCCCGAGCGCCTGAATGCGGGCCACAACGGCTTCCGCTTCCTGCTGCTGGCTACGGTACGTCAAAATCACATCAATGCCCTTTGCGGCGAGTTTTAGGGCTGAATTCTGGCCTAAACCACGGCTTCCGCCGGTAATCAGTGCTATTTTCTGGCTCATTTTTTTCTCCAGGGAGTGGGCTGTGGACAAAAAAGAGGATATTACCTGCCAGCTGAACTATAAATGTCTTCAGATACGCTTCACTGTTCCATTAATAACAACAATGAGCTCAGCAATGGATAAAATTCACGCAATGCAGGTGTTTGTCAGAGTGGCGGAAATGCAGAGTTTTACCAAAGCAGCGGAGAGCCTCGGCCTGCCTAAGGGCAGCCTGTCGCGCCAGATCCTGGCGCTGGAAAATAGCCTCGGTTCACGTCTGCTGCACCGTACCACACGCCGGGTGCAGCTGACTCAGGATGGGCAGGTTTACTTCGAGCGCTGCCGTGATGTGCTGGCCACGCTGGATGAGATGGACTCGCTGTTTCAGCACGACCCCGCGACCCTGAGCGGACGACTGCGGGTCGATATGCCGGTAAGCCTGGCCAGTAACTACCTGATCCCGCTGCTGCCGGATTTTTTACAACATTACCCGGGAATTGAGCTGGAGCTGAGCAGCAGCGATCGGCGAGTGGATGTGATTCGCGAGGGCTTCGACTGCGTAGTGCGCGTTGGCGTACTGGAGGATTCCGGGCTGATTGCGCGTCAGCTCGGCCATCTGCCGTTGATCAACTGTGCCAGCCCGGGCTATCTGGCGCGCTTTGGCACACCGCATACGCTGGAAGCCCTCTCTCAACATGCCATGGTGCATTACAGCCAGCATCTGGGGAGCCAACCCGAAGGGTTTGAATATTACGATGGGAAAACGACCCGGCTGATTAAGACCGGCGGCGTGATGACCGTCAACAGCACTGAAACTTACCGCGCTGCCTGTATCGCCGGGCTGGGAATTATCCAGGCCCCACGGGCAGGGGTATTGCAGGCGTTGAAAGAGAAAAAACTGGTCGAAATCCTGCCACAGTTCCCGGCACGCGCCATGCCCGTCTCCCTGCTCTACCCCCACCGCCGTAACCTGGCACGCAGGGTGCGAGTGTTTATTGAATGGCTCAGTCAGGCCCTTGCGCGTTACGTCACCTGACCAGCAGGCTATAATTATCGGCAGTCTTACCGTCAAACCAGGATAAAGAAGGATTCATGGCAGAGAAACCACAACGTACGACCCGACCCGAAGAGCAGTCCGCAGAGAAGCCGCTTATCACCCTGAAAACCGGCAATCATACGGTAGATAAATCCCTGACGCGGGTATCGCGACTGGTTGAGTGGTTCCGTGCTATTCCAGCAGTGGCGCATTTTATCCGCGCCGGTGAGCGCTTCAACGATCGCCTCGGCAGCCAGTTTGGCGCAGCGATCACCTACTTCTCTTTTCTCTCACTCATCCCGATCCTGATGGTCTCTTTCGCTGGCGTCGGTTTTGTGCTGGCGTCTAACCCTGATCTGCTGGCCAGGTTGATCAATACGATCGTCAGTAATATCAGCGATCCGTCACTGGCTGCCACGCTAAAAAGCACGGTGAACACCGCTATTCAGCAACGAACCACCGTTGGCCTGACGGGCCTGCTGGTAGCACTGTATTCCGGGATTAGCTGGATGGGCAATCTGCGCGAAGCGATACGCGCTCAGTCACGCGATGTCTGGGAGCGTACGCCGCAGGATCAGGAAAAAATCTGGTTTAAATATTCGCGCGATTTTATTTCGCTGACCGGACTGGTGCTGGCACTGATTATCACACTATCACTGACGTCGATTGCGGGTGCAGCACAGGCCGCTATCGTACGTGCCCTGGGTCTGGAGGGGATTGAATGGCTGCGACCGGCCATGACGTTGATTGCCCTGTCGATTTCCATTTTCGCTAACTATTTGCTGTTTCTGTGGATTTTTTGGATCCTGCCGCGCCATAAGCCGCGTAAAAAAGCCCTGTTTCGTGGCACATTGCTGGCCGCAATAGGGTTTGAAGTGATTAAATTTATTATGACGCTGACGCTACCGAAACTGGCCTCTTCGCCATCCGGTGCGGCCTTCGGGTCTGTGTTGGGACTGATGGCATTCTTCTATTTCTTTGCACGCCTGACGCTGTTCTGCGCGGCATGGATTGCCACCGCCCGTTATAAAAATGACCCGGAACCAGTGCAAAAAAACGAAGCGGTGTAGTGTCAAAAGGAGCCGGTTTTACCGGCTCCTGTCAAAGCTCACTACCCGATGTCGAATTCAATAATGCGCAGCGATGATCCTGTAATTCTTCAGCAGAGGCGCGATTAAGCAGCAGCAGATTACGCTTCACCACCATCAACACTCGTCTGCCATCGCCCAAAGCGGCAATGGCAATACCATAACTGCCCATGTTTTCACGCGCACCTGGCAACTCATTGGCCATCCGAATAAACGGGCTGGTGCGTTTAAACTCATCACGACTGATCACTCTGACCAGATACTCATGGCTGCCAAGACGCTGGCTTTGCCAGCGATCATTCAGCCGCGTACTGAGCGCATCTAACTGCTGACGAATATCCGGGCGCAGGCAAGAAATATGAACATGTAACTGATTTTGGGTCCGCCCCCAGCGCGAATTAACCGCCAGTGAATAGATCCGATCATCAATAACCGCACCGCGTTTTTCTTCCATAAAATGACGTGCACGCCAGGCTTCCGCCAGATAATTAGGCGTAGAGGGATTAAGTAAACTCTGGCTCTCCACTCCCGTTATTTTCGCTACCGGCATCAGCAAAAATTGCAGTGCACCGTTCCTGTCTTTTAATACCACATACCCGTCCTGAATATTGACCTGACGGCAGGGGGACGGATTGTTTTTTTGCTGCTGGCCTGGTACACATTGCTGGCTGACTATTTTCCATAAATGATCAGAATTTTTTAAGTAATTCAATACAATATAAGCACAACCGACGGTTACCAATACCACCATAGTGACCAGCGTGATAACAACCCGCCTTCGTTCCAGCATCTTTTCCAAACCTCTACCCAATTGTTGTTCACAATGTAATCTAAGCTGCGTGAAATATCATGCGAAATCATCACTTCACGGTACTTTTTTGGAAACCAGGCTGCCTGATAAATACTTAAATCAAATAACGAAAAAGGGCCGACAAATGTCGGCCCTTCGGAACAATTCAGGGTTAAGCGAATTAGCGCTTCATCACCTGGTCGTAAGTCCCCCCTTCAGCGAAGTGGGTTTTCTGCGCCTGCGTCCAGCCACCGAACTTATTGTCGATAGTAAACAGTTTCACCGGCTGGAAGGTGCTGGCATATTTCTTCGCGACCGCAGCATCACGCGGACGATAGAAGTTCTGCGCGGCAATATCCTGCCCTTCGGTTGAATACAGATACTTCAAATACTCATCAGCGACTTTACGGGTATCACGCTCGTCCACCACTTTGTCGACCACGGAAACAGTCGGTTCTGCAAGGATAGATTCGCTTGGCGTGATGATCTCAAACTGGTCTTTGCCCAATTTGTTCACCGCCAGATAGGCTTCGTTTTCCCATGCAATCAGCACATCGCCAATGCCACGTTCAACGAAAGTATTGGTGGCGCCACGTGCGCCAGAATCCTGCACTTCCACGTTTTTAAACAGGGCTTTCACGTATTCCTGAGCTTTAGCCTGGTCACCTTTGTTCTGGTCCAGTGCCCAGCCCCAGGCCGCGAGATAGTTCCAGCGTGCGCCACCAGAGGTTTTCGGGTTTGGAGTGATAACAGACACGCCAGGTTTGGTTAAATCCTGCCAGTCATGAATTTGTTTCGGGTTACCTTTGCGTACGAGGAACACGATGGTGGACGTATAAGGAGCGGAGTTATCCGGCAGGCGCTTGATCCAGTTCTTATCAATACGTCCGCGCTCGGCTATCGCATCCACGTCGGAGGCCAGCGCCAGCGTCACCACATCGGCTTTGATACCGTTGATAACCGAAGTCGCCTGTTTACCTGAACCACCATGTGACTGGCGGATCACGACGTTATCGCCAGTTTCCTGTTTGTAATGCGCGCTGAACGCTTTGTTGTACTGTTCGTACAGCTCACGCGTTGGGTCATAAGACACGTTCAACAGCTGGATATCCTTGGCCAGCACGCTGGTTGAGGCCAGTAACAGGGTAATTCCTACACTCCACTTCTTCATTGCACGCACTCCCAAAGGTTTATCTGATAAGGAGCGTGACACAAAGTGTAGAGTGAATTAAAGAATTAAAAATTAGCTGTAATAACTATATGGAATAACGATTTGCATAATAAAGGCGCTGACCAGCAGCGCCTTGTTTTTCATCAGTAAAGTTTTTTAGCGGTATCCAGCCAGTCGCCTTTAAACGGACGCTTCATGTTTTCAATCGCGTCAATGATGTCATGATGCACCATCTTCTCGTTTTGAATACCGACGCAGCGACCGCCGTAGCCCTGTAACAGCAACTCAATGGAATAGGCACCCATACGCGAGGCCAGAATGCGGTCATAGGCTACCGGTGGACCACCGCGCTGAATATGGCCAAGCACCGTGGCACGCGTCTCGCGTTTGGTCTCTTCTTCGATAAATTTCGCCAGCTCGTCGATATCACAGATGTGTTCAGTGATAGCAACAATCGCGTGTTTTTTGCCTTTGGCAATGCCGGCTTTAATCTCGTTCACCAGCTCTTCGCGGGTATAGGGGATTTCCGGTAGTACGATGAATTCACACCCGCCGGCAATCGCCGCAGCCAGCGTCAGGTCGCCACAGTAACGGCCCATCACTTCCACGATAGAAATACGCTGATGTGATGATGAGGTGTCACGCAGGCGGTCAATCGCTTCGACAACGGTTTCCAGCGCGGTGAAATAGCCAATCGTGTAGTCCGTTCCCGCAACATCGTTATCAATCGTGCCCGGCAGGCCAATACACGGGAAGCCCATCTCAGTCAGACGCTTGGCACCCATGTAAGAACCGTCACCACCGATCACCACCAGCGCATCAATACCGCGCTTTTTCATATTTTCGATGGCAACAGTGCGCACATCGTCATTACGGAATTCAGGGAAACGTGCGGACCCGAGGAAGGTACCGCCGCGATTAATCATATCTGACACGCTGTAGCGGTCGAGATTGACCATGCGATCTTCATACAGGCCGAGGTAGCCGTCATAAATGCCACAAACTTCCAATCCTTCACTGAGCGCGGCGCGAACAACACCCCGGATCGCAGCATTCATACCTGGGGCGTCGCCGCCGCTTGTCAGTACACCGATTTTTTTGATCATGACAACCTCTAAACTTGATGATGCAAATGATGAATTCTGGACGCCGGAGCGGGATTAAAAACAGACTTACGAGATAACCGGCTCAATTATTGGCAATAGTATATCAAACACTTCAAGCTGAATTGATTCAGGTCAGGCAACTTTCGGCTATTTTTTTTGCGGTGTATCACGTTTTAAGTAGTGTAAACGCTAACCATTTCATTTAAAAACGCTTTACAGCTCCAATTTGCCCTGCGGCCTGTCGGGTATCACAGAACACGGGTCCTGATGAATAATCACATCGGAACCCGGAAAGTGATGCAGCAGCGCCTGTTCAACCTGCTCCGCTATCTGATGAGCCTGGTACAACGGAAGGTGGTCGTCCATTTCCAGATGCAGTTGAATAAAGCGCGTGGGCCCGGACTGGCGCGTGCGGATGTCATGTGCCCCCTGAACGCCAGGCCAGGCGGCAATGATGTCTATAATCGCCTGGTGTTCCTCAACGGGAAGGGCGCGGTCGAGCAGGGCCTGAACAGCCTCATAACCCATACGCAAGGCGCTGTACAGGATCCACACGCCAATCCCTAAGGCAAACAGCGCATCAGCACGATGAAAGCCGTACCAGCTCAGCGCCAGGGCCAGCAAGATGGCACCGTTCATCACAACGTCAGATTGATAGTGCAGCATATCCGCGCGAATGGCCTGACTGCGGGTACGGCGAACCACCCAACGCTGGAATGTGACCAGCACGAGCGTTGCCACCAGAGCAATCACCGTGACGACCATCCCCACCAGCGGGGCTTTCATCGGTGCAGGTGACGCAAGATGTTGTAAGCCTGTGAGGAATAAAAACAGTGCAGAACCGGAGATAAACATACTCTGCGCCAGCGCCGCGAGGGATTCCGCTTTGCCATGACCGAAGGTATGTTCAGCATCAGCCGGTTGCAGCGAGTAGCGCACCACAAACAGGTTGGTCAGCGAAGCGGCAATATCCACCAGAGAATCCACTAGCGCCGCCAGTACACTCACTGAGCCGGTATACCACCATGCAAAAATTTTGATAATTAACAGCATCGAAGCCAGTACCGTCGCTGCAAGGGCAGCGGCATTTACCAGCCGGGCATAATTTGCATTCATGGAATACCCCGTGACATCGGAGTGCTAAGTATACTGAGTTTTGGGCAAAAAAAACCCCGCCATCATGGCGGGGGAAGACAGGGATATGTCTATGGCAAGGAAAAACAGGGATACTATGTTACTGGGTACTGCCGGTACTGCTTGCTGCCTGCAGCGGTGAAGCCTGCTGCATATTCGTTAGCCTGCGCATTTCATCAAAGCGCTGCTGATGTTTCTGTTCTAAAACGTTCTGCTGCTGAGGCGTTAACAGGTGATACATCTGGTTGCGAACCCGAGCCATCTCGATTTGGCGCGCTACCTCTGCCTGTGAAATTTTTTCCGCCTGAGCCTTGTAGGCCGCTTCATCAAATTTATCTGCAATAATCAGTTCGTGCAGTCGCTCTAAATCGTTAATACTTATAGGAGAACCATCGTGTCGTGCCTGCTGCATCAGGTCTCGTAGCTGCTGACGCTGCTGTTCCGTGAGGTTGATGCCATCAAACATATGACTCTGCGGAACCTGCCTCAGTGTACGGTTTGCTCCGTCATCCTGATGCATCTCGTCAGTCGTCGCGACGTTGTCGGCCCATGCGGCGGAGAGAGTGAGCATCAGCGCCGGAACCACAACGACGGCGGTAACTTTGCGCATCGTTTACTCCCAGGTTTGTTTCCGTATTTCGATTCAACGAGAATGAGTCTACGGTGCCTGCTGCAAACATGCGTCAGGGGGTGTAAAACTACGTAAAGTCATGGATTGAGCGCATTCGTTCACGGTATTTTGCCTGCGGAGGGCAATAAAAAATGAATAAGATCCTGTTGGTTGACGATGACCGCGAATTGACTTCGCTACTGAAAGAATTGCTTGAAATGGAAGGATTCAATGTCCTGGTTGCCGGTGACGGCGAACAGGCACTGGCGCTATTGGACAGCACAGTCGATCTATTATTACTTGATGTGATGATGCCGAAGAAAAACGGTATCGATACCCTGAAAGAACTGCGTCAGCAGCACCAGACGCCGGTCATTATGTTAACCGCACGTGGCAGCGAACTGGACCGTGTCCTTGGTCTCGAACTGGGCGCAGATGACTATCTGCCGAAACCGTTTAACGACCGCGAACTGGTTGCTCGTATTCGTGCCATTTTGCGTCGTTCTAACTGGAGTGAACAGCAGCAACAGCACGACAACAGCTCACCCACGCTGGAAGTGGATTTACTGCGCCTGAACCCGGGTCGTCAGGAAGCCAGTTTCGATGAGGTCACGCTGGATTTAACAGGAACGGAATTCACGTTGCTCTACCTGCTGGCACAGCATTTGGGCCAGGTCGTATCACGTGAGCATCTCAGCCAGGAAGTGCTCGGCAAGCGACTGACGCCGTTTGACCGGGCAATTGATATGCATATCTCTAACCTGCGGCGTAAGCTGCCGGAGCGCAGAGATGGCCATCCGTGGTTTAAAACGCTGCGCGGCCGGGGATATCTGATGGTGTCTGCTACATGATATCCAGCCTGACCACCCGCATCTTTGCCATTTTTTGGCTGACTCTGGCACTGGTATTGATGCTGGTGTTAATGCTGCCCAAGCTCGATTCCCGTCAGATGACGCCGCTGCTGGATAATGAGCAACGACAGGGAATTATGATTGAGCAGCACGTTGAAGCGGAGCTGAGTCAGGATCCGCCCAATGACTTAATGTGGTGGCGCAGACTGTTCCGCGCCATCGATAAATGGGCTCCGCCCGGTCAACGCCTGCTGCTGGTCACCAGCGAAGGGCGTGTGATTGGCGCACAGCATAACGAAATGCAGGTGATCCGTAATTTTATCGGCCAGTCCGATAATGCCGATTTTCCGCAGAAGAAAAAATATGGCCGACTGGAGATGGTCGGGCCATTTTCCATACGCGACGGGGAAGATAACTATCAGCTGTATCTGATCCGTCCGGCAGGCAGTTCACAGCTCGATTTTATTAACCTGCTGTTTGACCGTCCGCTGTTACTGCTGATTGTCACGATGCTGATCAGCTCACCGCTGCTATTGTGGCTGGCGTGGAGCCTGGCGAAACCCGCACGTAAGCTTAAACATGCTGCCGATGATGTTGCGGCAGGCAATCTGCGTCAGCGGCCTGAACTGGAATCCGGACCGCAGGAGTTTCTGGCCGCGGGTGCCAGTTTTAATCAGATGGTCAGTGCGCTGGAACGTATGATGAACTCCCAGCAGCGGCTGCTTTCCGATATCTCTCACGAACTACGCACCCCGCTGACACGCCTGCAGCTGGCGACTGCGTTGATGCGCCGTCGTCATGGTGAAGGCAAAGAGCTGGGACGAATTGAGATGGAAGCACAGCGCCTGGATGGCATGATCAACGATCTGCTGGTGTTATCACGCACTCAGCACACCAATGCGCTGGTCAGTGAAGCCATTAAGGCTAACCACTTGTGGTCCGATGTTCTGGAAGATGCACGCTTCGAAGCGGAACAGATGGGGAAAACACTGGAGGTGCCTTATCCACCCGGGCCGTGGCCGCTATACGGGAATCCCAACGCGCTTGAAAGTGCGTTGGAAAATATCGTTCGCAACGCGCTTCGCTATTCACACAGCAAGATTTCCGTCAGTTTTGCCGTGGATAAACAGGGTATCACTGTGCATGTGGATGATGATGGTCCTGGTGTCAGCCAGGAAGATCGCGAACAGATTTTCCGTCCGTTCTATCGTACTGATGAAGCACGCGATCGTGAGTCCGGCGGCACAGGTTTGGGTCTGGCCATTGTCGATAATGCCATTCAGCAGCATCGCGGCTGGGTCAAAGCTGACGACAGCCCGTTGGGTGGATTGCGTCTGACACTGTGGCTACCGCTGTATACCACTCAGCGTGAATAATTTGCTATCCTTCGGCCCTCGTTCCTGAGGGCCGTAACATGCTAAATATCGTTTTATTTGAACCCGAAATTCCGCCGAACACCGGCAATATCATTCGTCTGTGCGCCAATACGGGCTTTAAACTGCATTTAATCGGTCCGCTCGGTTTCGCCTGGGATGACAAACGGCTACGCCGTGCCGGGCTGGATTATCATGAGTTCACCGCCATTACCCATCATGAGAGCTATGCGGCATTTGCGGCCTCAGAAGCCCCACAGCGCATGTTTGCCCTCACAACCAAGGGAACACCTGCCCACAGCGCTGTCAGCTATCAGGCGGGGGATTACCTGCTGTTTGGCCCTGAAACACGTGGCCTGCCCGCGGCCATTCTCGATGCCCTGCCTTCGCAGCAAAAAATCCGCATCCCGATGATGCCGGACAGCCGCAGCATGAATCTGTCGAACGCAGTGTCGGTGGTGGTTTATGAGGCGTGGCGGCAGCTGGATTACGCAGGGGCACTGCTGAGGAATTAAGCCGGGCGAGGCATGCCTCGCCCCTGCGTGAATGCGGAATGTGATGGCTGTACGTAGGGGTCGGGCATGCCCGACCCGCTGTCAGATCCCGTCGCCGAATTCGAAGCCTGGCACCATGCCATTAAAATGCTGATCCATATCCATCGACGGCTTATCACTGCCCGGCTTGCCGACTATGCGTGCCGGCACGCCAGCGGCCGTGGTATGCGGCGGTACGGGCTGTAACACCACAGAACCCGCCCCAATTTTTGCTCCACGCCCGACTTCAATATTGCCGAGGATCTTGGCACCCGCACCGATCATCACCCCTTCGCGGATCTTAGGATGACGATCACCACTGGTTTTGCCCGTACCGCCCAGGGTGACTGACTGCAGGATCGAGACGTCATCTTCAATGACCGCCGTCTCACCGACAACGATCCCGGTGGCGTGGTCGAGCATGATGCCACGGCCAATTTTCGCTGCCGGATGAATATCGACAGCAAAAGAAACAGACACCTCATTTTGCAGATAAACCGCCAGTGCACGACGACCTTCGTTCCATAACCAGTGGCCAATACGATAAGCCTGCAACGCATGGAAGCCTTTCAGGTACAAAAGCGGCGTCGAATACTTGTCGATCGCAGGGTCGCGCTGCCGTACCGCCTGAATGTCACAGGCAGCAGAGACGATCATTGAGGGGTCCTGACGATAGGCATCCTGAATAACTTCACGGATAGCGATCGCCGGCATAATTGGGTTTGCCAGTTTATTGGCCAGCATGTAGCTCAGAGCACTACCCAGATCGTCATGTTTGAGTAGAGTGGCGTGGTAAAAACTGGCCAGCATTGGTTCACAGTCGGCCAACGCACGCGCTTCCGTTTTGATGTTATCCCAGATCAGTTCAGGTTCTACACACGGCATGGCTCTCTCCCCATTAAAAATGGCGTCCGGTCAGACGCCACAGGCTACAACACGCTCAGTTCAGCTCCCGCTGTTTTCGTCCTTCCTTGTGCGGCCGAGCAGATTTAATGCTGCCTCGCGCGCATCTTTTCCGCAATAGAGCACCTGATAAATTTGCTCGGTGATCGGCATCTCCACGCCATAACGCGCGGCCAACGCCTTCACTTCTTTGGTATTACGGAAACCTTCCACGACCTGACCGATAGCTTGCTGGGCACCTTCAACATCAGCACCCTGCCCCAGCATCATGCCAAAACGACGGTTACGCGACTGGTTATCGGTACAGGTCAGCACCAGATCGCCCAGCCCGGCCATGCCCATAAAGGTGGTGGGATCGGCACCCAGCGCAGCACCCAGGCGGCTCATTTCAGCAAGGCCTCGGGTAATCAACGCGGTACGCGCATTGGCACCAAAGCCAATGCCGTCCGACATGCCAGCACCGATAGCGATGACGTTTTTCACGGCTCCGCCCAGCTGCACGCCGATAAAATCAGGATTATTATATACGCGGAAGCTTTTGCCACAGTGCAATAGCTGCTGCAAGTCATCAGCAAACATGACATCCGTTGCCGCCAGTGCAATCGCCGTCGGCAGACCTGCTGCCAGCTCTTTGGCGAAAGTCGGGCCAGAAATGACAGCCAGTGGAATGGTATCGCCCAGGATCTCACGCGCCACATCCTGCAACAACCGCCCGGTTTCCTTCTCCAGACCTTTCGTCGCCCAGACCAGGCGAGAATCCGCACGCAGATGTGGCTTGATCTGCTTGAGCACATCGCCAAACACATGGCTGGGTACCACCACCAACAGATCGCGGCTGGCGGATATTGCAGCGGCAAGGTCAGTTTCGAGACGAAGGGTATCCGGGAAAGGAACATCGGGAAGGAAAGCGGTATTACAACGGTCAGCCTGCAACTGCGCCTGATGCTGGGGATTATGGCCCCACAACACCACTTCGTGGCCGTTACGGGCCATCGTAATCGCCAAAGCGGTGCCGTACGAGCCGGCACCGATGACGCTCATGGATGCATGAGGGCTATCCATTAAGCATCCTGCTGAGGCGCTGCACCTTCTGACTGCTGCAGGTAGTTCATAAACAGCGCGTCAAAGTTAACCGGGGCAAGATTCAGCTGCGGGAAGGTGCCACGTGATACCAGGCTGGTGATGCACTCACGCGCATACGGGAACAGAATGTTCGGGCAGTAGGCCCCCAGGCAATGTGCCATCTGGTTCCCTTCGATACCACCGATAGAGAAGATGCCGGCCTGCTGTACTTCGCACAGGAACGCGGAATCTTCGCCAACCGTTGCGGTAACCGTCACGCGCAGCACGACTTCATACACATCGTCAGCCAGTTGGCTGGACGCAGTGTCGAGGTCCAGTTTAACTTCCGGCTCCCATTCTTTCTGGAAAACCTGCGGTGCATTTGGCGCTTCAAAAGAGATATCTTTGGTGTAGATACGTTGGATCTGGAAAGACATCTCGGTGTTGTTCTGTTCTGACATGGTACGTAATCCTATAGGTTAATAATCCGTTACTGTGCTGCAGCAATAGTCAGGCAATATGCGCCATAATGCGCAGCCTTTCCTTATTTTAACAACGGGCTAAGGCCATCACGACTTTCAAGTGCAAAGAGGTCGTCGCAGCCGCCGATGTGCTGTGCACCAATAAAAATCTGTGGAACAGTGGTCCGGCCGCTACGTTTTATCATTTCTTCACGCAGGGAAGCATCCCCATCAATTGGGATTTCCTTAAAAGTCACCCCTTTCTGACTCAGCAGTGCTTTCGCACGATGACAGAAAGGACAGGTCGCTTTGGTGTAGATCTCAACGTTTGCCATGCCAGAATTCCTGTATTTTATTTACCGCGAACCAGCGGCAGGTTATCGCCACTCCAGCCGGACACGCCATCTTTCAGCACGTAGACCCGCTCGAAGCCTGCTGCATTCAGCTTGGTGGCTGATTCAGATGCAGAAGTCCCTGTTGCACACACGACGATCACTGGCTGTGCTTTATATTTTTCAAGCTCGCCAAAGCTGCCTTTTTTAATATCTGCAGCCAGTACATTCATCGCGTTAGAAATATGGCCCTTGCGGTAATCATCGCGCCCACGCACGTCCACTACCACGGCTTCTTCTTTGTTAATTAAGCGGGTTGCTTCACCACGACTAATCACTTTTACTTTGGAGAACATGCCCTTAACGGTGGTCACGATCACCAGAACCAGCAAAACAACCCACGCCAGACCTAAAATTGTGTGATTGCCTGCGAACTGCATAATATCTTGCATGAGGGGTAACAACTCCCGAAAGGGTTAATAAGCTAAAAATAAGGCTTCTGAGTATACCTGCCAGGAGTGTCATGTACAGTCGAGAAGGCCTTCAGAGTTATGATTTCTGCGACAGTTTACAAAAAAAAGTTGCCTTAAGTGAAAACGACTATCCTGTGATGACACTGCGGCGAAGTTAAGCGGTGAAATGTTGCGCAATGATGATTTCTGGCGTACTGCGTTCTGCACTCGATTCTGTCGCTTTTGGGCAATTGTTCCCACAGTAAAAAGGTCGGGACTGTTACTGACAGAAATAGAAAACCACTCAGAGATGGCTGGTAAGCTGCTGTTCATCGTGGAATAATCCACGGATATGAGGGAAAAAGCGACAGTGTTATATCCAAGGACCCCGCGTCATTCATCGGCAGTCGTTACGCCGTTACGCGCAAGCTTGTCCGCCCTGACCGTCAGTGCGCTTTGCACCGGCGCATTGTTGTTCTCTTTTTCCGCGCTGGCCGCCGAAGATAACAAATCACAACTGCAAACCATTCAACAGAATATTGCCGCTAAAGAGAAAAGTGTGCAGTTGCAAAAGCAGCAGCGTAATCAGCTGCTCGACCAGCTACAAAGCCAGGAAAAAATCATTGCACAGGCCAGCCGTCAACTGCGTGAAACGCAGGGCAGCCTGACCACGCTCAATAAAGACATCGCCAGCCTCACCGCCTCGATTAGCAAACTTCAGCAACAGCAAACGCAGCAGGAATCGATACTTGCGCAACAGCTGGATGCGGCATTTCGCCAGGGGCAGCACAACGGATTACAGCTTGTTCTGAGTGGCGAAGAGAGCCAGCGCAGTGAACGTATGCTGGCCTATTTTGGTTATCTGAATGACGCCCGGCAAAAATCGATTGAAGCGCTGAAACAGACGCGCAGTGAACTGTCGGCGCAAAAGACCAGCCTGATCGATAAACAAGCCCAGCAAAAATCACTTTTAGATCAGCAACAAGGCCAGCAGCAAAAACTGGAAAGTGCTCGCCAGGCGCGCAAGAAAACCCTGTCCACGCTGGAATCTTCGCTGGAGAAAGACCAGGCACAACTCGTTGAGTTACGTCAGAACGAAAGCCGCCTGCGCGATAAAATCGCCAAAGCCGAGCAGGAAGCCAAAGCCCGGGCAGAGCGTGAAGCCCGTGAGGCCGAGAAAGTCCGTCAGCGGGAAGCACAGGCAAAAAGTAAAGGCAGCACCTACAAACCGACCGACAGTGAACGCTCACTGATGTCGCGCACTGGCGGTCTGGGTCAGCCCGCAGGGCGGGCCGTTTGGCCGGTACGGGGCAATATTGAACACCGGTTTGGCGAACAGCTGCAGGGTGAGTTGCGCTGGAAAGGACTGGTGATTGATGCGCCTGAAGGCACCGAAGTCAAAGCGATTGCCGATGGCCGTGTATTAATGGCTGACTGGCTTCAGGGCTACGGCCTGGTGGTCGTGGTTGAGCACGGTAAAGGCGACATGAGTTTATATGGCTACAATCAGAGTGCGCTGGTCACCGTCGGAACCCAGGTGCGTGCAGGTCAGCCTATCGCGCTGGTCGGCACCAGCGGTGGCCGCGGTACGCCGTCGCTCTATTTTGAAATCCGCCGTCAGGGACGAGCAGTCAATCCACAACCGTGGTTAGGAAGATAGTTTTGTTTCAACCTCGAAAACTCAGCGGCCTGCTGGTCGCACTGCTGTTATCCAGTCCGGTCTACGCCGGTAAGCTTTCGATTGTCATTGATGACTTTGGCTATCGGCCGGCTCAGGAAAATCAGGTATTGCAGATGCCTGCGGCTATTTCAGTCGCCGTGCTGCCTAATGCACCCCATGCACGCGAAATGGCCACCAAAGCTCACCAGCGTGGCCACGAGGTACTGATCCACCTGCCGATGGCTCCCCTCAGTAAACAGCCGCTGGAAAAAGATACGCTGCGTCCGGATATGTCGGCGGAAGAGATCGCACGTATTATTCGTGAAGCCGCTGCGGATGTTCCGTTTGCCGTTGGTCTCAACAACCATATGGGCAGTGCGATGACCTCCAGCCTGCCTGGGATGCAGAAAGTGATGCAGGTGCTCGATCACTATAATTTCTACTTCCTTGACAGCATGACCATCGCTAACAGTCAGTCAACCCGCGCCGCAGCGGGTACAAGCGTGAAAGTGATCAAGCGCCGGGTATTTTTGGACGATACCCAGAATGAAGCTGATATTCGTAAACAGTTTACCCGCGCAGTGCGGCTGGCCCAGCGTGATGGCTCAGCGATTGCGATTGGCCATCCCCATCCGGCAACCGTCAGGGTATTACAGCAGATGCTGCCCACTTTGCCCGCTGATATCACTCTGGTGCGCCCGAGCCAGTTGCTCAACGAACCGCAGCGCGTGAACAATAAGCCATTGCCACCAGACAGCAAATCTCAGCCATCCATGCCACGTAACCCATTCCACCCTGGGGATATTTGTCGTGTGAAAGTGGTGCCAGTACCGGCAACGCGGGCGCTGGAAGTCGTGAGCGAAAGCATCAGCAACAGCCCGTTATGGCAGGATTTGAAGAATAAACTGTCAGTGAAGTTCATTAGATAAGTCTGGAGTCACATGTAGGGGCAGACCTTCTGTTGAGGTCTGCCCGCACCAAAATAGTTACGACCAGTTCAGGATCACCTTTCCGGAGTGTCCGCTACGCATCTCATCAAATCCCTGCTGAAAGTCTTCAACAGGATAGTGGTGGGTGATCACGGGTGTCAGGTCCAGGCCAGACTGTAGCAATGCCGCCATTTTGTACCAGGTTTCAAACATCTCCCGCCCATAGATCCCTTTGATAAACAGCCCCTTGAAAATCACCTGATTCCAGTCAATAGACATGGACGACGGCGGAATACCCAACATGGCAATACGCCCACCGTGATTCATCACCTCCAGCATGGAACTGAACGCTGCAGGAACACCGGACATTTCCAGGCCAACATCGAATCCCTCCGTCATTCCCAAATCATTCATCACCTGCGACAGGTCTTCCTCACTGACATTCACCGCTCGCGTTGCGCCCATCCGACGCGCCAGCGCCAGACGGTACTCATTCACATCCGTGATCACCACATAACGCGCCCCAACATGACGGCAGATAGCCGCAGCCATGATGCCAATGGGGCCAGCACCGGTAATCAGCACATCCTCACCCACCAGATCGAATGACAGCGCGGTGTGCACAGCATTGCCAAAGGGGTCAAAAATAGCCGCCATATCATCAGAGATATTATCGGGAATTTTGAACGCATTGACCGCCGGGATCACCAGATACTCGGCAAAACATCCCTGACGGTTAACCCCCACGCCTACGGCATTGCGACACAGATGCGTACGCCCACCCCGGCAGTTACGGCAATGCCCGCAGGTGATGTGCCCTTCGCCGGAGACACGATCGCCGATACTGAAACCCACCACTTCCTGGCCGATGGCCACCACATCGCCCACGTGTTCATGGCCGGTGATCATCGGTACCGGGATGGTTTTTTGCGACCACGCATCCCAGTTGTAAATATGGACATCGGTGCCACAGATCGCCGTTTTGCGGATCTTGATCAGCACATCGTTATGCCCGGGTTCCGGGATTGGCGCATCCTCGATCATCCAGATGCCGGGCCGGGGGTGAAGTTTTGCTAAGGCTTTCATGGTGTTTCTCCCTGTGGGATCACACGCAGTTCCTGGCCTACCCGGCGGAAGGCAGCGACCGCACGTTCTAACTGAGCCGGGGTATGAGCCGCCGAGATTTGTGTGCGAATGCGTGCCTGGCCTTTAGGCACTACGGGATAACAGAAACCCGTGACATAAATCCCCTCCTGCTGTAATCGGGCGGCAAACGTCTGTGCCAGCCGCGCATCGCCCAGCATCACCGGAATAATCGCGTGGTCGGCCCCGGCCAGCGTGAAACCTGCTGCGCTCAAAGCGGTACGAAAATAGCTGACGTTTTCCCACAACCGCTGACGTAACCCCTGCCCGTCAGCCAGCATCGTCAGTACCTGCCGGGAAGCCGCCACAATGGACGGTGCCAGTGAGTTTGAGAACAGATAAGGCCGTGAGCGCTGCCGCAGCCATTCAACCACCTCTTTTTTCGCTGCGGTATACCCACCGGAAGCCCCACCCAGCGCTTTGCCTAATGTGCCGGTAATAATATCAACCCGCCCCATCACGCCACAGTGTTCATGACTTCCTCGTCCAAGGTGTCCGACAAATCCGACAGCATGAGAGTCATCCACCATCACCAGCGCGTGATAACGATCTGCCAGGTCACAAATGCCTGCCAGGTTTGCGATCACCCCATCCATAGAAAACACACCATCGGTGGCGATCAGAATATGGCGGGCACCTTCAGAACGAGCCTGCTCTAGACAGGCGGCCAGTTCAGTCATGTCATTATTGGCATATCGGTAACGCCGGGCTTTACACAAGCGAATACCGTCAATAATCGAGGCATGATTCAACGCATCGGAAATCACCGCATCTTCGGGCCCCAACAGTGTTTCAAACAGGCCGCCGTTGGCATCAAAACAGGAAGAATAGAGAATGGCATCCTCCATGCCGAGAAACTCTGCCAGCGCCCGTTCCAGCTGCCGGTGGCTGTCCTGAGTACCACAAATAAAGCGCACGGAGGCCATACCGAACCCGTGACTGTCCATGCCTGCTTTTGCGGCAGTAATCAGAGCGGGATGGTTTGCCAGCCCAAGATAGTTATTGGCGCAAAAGTTCAGCACTTCACTGCCATCAGCCAGCACAATGGCAGCCTGCTGCGCACTGACGATTTGCCGCTCCCGTTTAAACAGCCCCTCACTTTCAGCGCTGATAAGCTGTTCATTGATCTGCTGATAGAATTTCTGATTCACTTTTATCCTCCCAGTTAGATTTCTTGCGATACAGATAACTAAAAGTGAAGCATACAGATGCTCATATACGCGGAATAATCTGCTTTTTGCCGCATAAATCACGGAAAACACCCCTGATACGCCCTCTCCCCCCTCGCCTCTGGCTGTCGACTTCGCGATGAGATGTTATGATATGAGCCATTAGCGAGTGGAACCTCCTGTTCCACCCCATTGTTTAGGGTTAAAGCTCATGATTATCGTCACTGGCGGCGCTGGAATGATTGGCAGCAACATCATCAAGGCACTGAATGATAAGGGTCACACCGACATTCTGGTGGTAGACAATCTGAAAGACGGCACCAAATTCGCCAACCTGGCCGATCTGAACATTGCCGACTACATGGATAAAGAAGACTTCCTGATCTCTGTCCTGGCGGACGAAGATTTCGGGGATGTCGAAGCGGTATTCCATGAAGGCGCATGCTCTTCCACCACCGAGTGGGATGGTAAGTACATGATGGATAATAACTATCAGTACTCCAAAGAGCTGCTGCACTGGTGTCTGGAACATCAGGTTCCCTTCCTGTACGCCTCTTCTGCTGCCACCTACGGCGGCCGTAATAGCGATTTTATTGAAGAACGTCAGTTCGAAGAACCACTGAACGTTTACGGCTACTCCAAAATGCTGTTCGACCACTACGTGCGCGAGATCCTGCCTGAAGCACAGTCTCAGGTCTGTGGTTTCCGCTATTTCAACGTCTATGGTCCACGCGAAGGGCATAAAGGCAGCATGGCAAGCGTAGCTTTCCACCTCAACACCCAGTTGAACAACGGTGAAAACCCGAAACTGTTTGAGGGCAGCGATAGCTTCAAGCGTGACTTCATTTATGTAGAAGACGTCGCCTCGGTTAACTTGTGGTTCTGGGAAAATGCCGTGTCCGGCATCTTTAATTGCGGTACTGGCCGTGCCGAATCATTCCAGGAAGTCGCTGATGCGGCGCTGAAATATCACAAAGACGGTGAAGTTGAGTACATCCCGTTCCCGGAAAAACTGAAAGGCCGCTACCAGGCATTCACCCTGGCAGACCAGACCAAGCTGCGTGCCGCCGGATATGACAAGCCTTTCAAAACGGTTGCTGAAGGTGTGGCAGAGTATATGGCCTGGCTGAATCGTAAAGCGTAAGAGGCACTGTTCGGGAATGAAAATTCTGGTTATCGGCCCATCGTGGGTCGGCGATATGATGATGTCGCAAAGTCTCTATCGCACCCTCAAAGCCGAGCACCCGGATGCCGTCATTGATGTGATGGCACCTGCATGGTGCCGTCCGTTATTATCACGGATGCCGGAAGTGAATGAGGCGCTGGCGATGCCACTGGGCCACGGTGCGCTGGAGATAGCCGAACGTCGTCGCCTGGGGAAAATGCTGAAGGTAAACGGCTATGACCGCGCCTTTGTGCTGCCTAACTCATTTAAATCCGCTCTCGTTCCCTTTTTTGCCGCGATCCCACACCGCACAGGCTGGCGCGGTGAGATGCGTTACGGGCTCCTGAACGACCTGCGTCGACTGGATAAAACCGCATTCCCACTGATGGTACAACGCTATGTGGCGCTGGCGTACGATAAAGCGCGTATCCACCGCGCCGACGACCTGCCACAGCCACTGTTATGGCCGCAGTTAGCGGTACAGGAAGCGGAAAAACAAGCGACCGTCAGCGCCTTTGATCTTGCTTCCGGGCGCCCGATGATTGGATTCTGCCCCGGAGCGGAATTTGGTCCTGCTAAGCGCTGGCCACATTACCACTACGCTGCCCTGGCACAACGCCTGATCGTTCAGGGCTACCAGGTGGTCCTGTTTGGTTCAGCCAAAGACAATGAAACCGGGCAGCAGATTCTGGCAGCCCTGGCTGAAGATGCACGCCAGCACTGCCGTAACCTGGCCGGGGAAACCCAGCTGGAACAAGCCGTCATTTTGCTGGCGGCCTGTGATGCCGTGGTCAGTAACGATTCAGGCCTGATGCACATTGCTGCCGCCCTGGATCGCCCGCTGGTCGCCCTCTATGGGCCAAGCAGCCCGGACTTTACCCCTCCATTGTCCCGCAAAGCCCGCGTGATCCGTTTAATCACGGGTTACCATAAAGTTCGCAAAGGTGATGCCGATGAAGGTTACCACCAAAGCCTGATTGATATTACGCCAGAGCGGGTCATGACCGAGCTGGCAACGCTTTGCCCACGGCCTGGAGTCTGAATGCGGGTTTTGATTATTAAAACATCCTCAATGGGGGATGTACTGCACGCATTACCTGCTCTGACTGATGCCATGCGCGCCATCCCTGAGATTCGCTTTGACTGGGTAGTGGAAGAGGGTTTTGCTCAGATCCCCGCCTGGCATCCGGCCGTAGATCGGGTATTACCGGTGGCTATCCGCCGTTGGCGCAAACACTGGTTTGGCAGCCAGGCGCGTGAAGAACGCGTGGTGTTTAAACGTGCACTTCAGTCGCGCGAATACGATGCGATCATTGATGCACAAGGGCTGATTAAGAGCGCAGCGCTGGTAACCCGCCTGGCGAAAGGGGTTAAACATGGGCAGGACAGCCGCAGCGCTCGTGAGCCCTTTGCCAGTTGGTGGTATGACAAACGTCATGAAATCAGCAAACAGCAGCACGCCGTGCAGCGTACCCGCGAGCTGTTTGCGAAAAGCCTGGGATATGCGCTGCCCACGACCACCGGTGATTATGCTATCGCCCAGCACTTTACCCAGGCGCTACCCGCCGATGCGAATCAGTATCTGGTGTTTTTGCACGCCACCACGCGCGACAATAAGCACTGGCCGGAAGCGCACTGGCGCGAACTGATCGAGCTAATGCAGCCTTCAGGTTTAACCATTAAATTACCCTGGGGTGCAGAGCATGAGCATCAGCGCGCATTGCGGCTGGCAGAGGGCTTCGATTTTGTCGAGGTGCTGCCAAAGCTGACGCTGGAACAGGTCGCACGCATGCTTGCCGGCGCTCGCGCCGTGGTGTCGGTGGATACCGGGTTAAGTCACTTAACCGCCGCGCTCGACCGCCCGAACATCACCCTTTACGGCCCGACCGATCCAGGGCTGATTGGCGGATATGGAAAGAATCAGCATCCTATTATTTCGGCTGAAAAAAATATGTCCACACTGAGCGCTGACTTCGTATGGCGCGCGATACTGCAGGTTATTTGATGAAAAAACTTCACATTATTAATTTGGAAAAAATGGGGGGAGTTGAACGTCTCTTCCTGCAGTACATCAATGAAACAACGGATGGCAGTAATAATGTGATTTGCATCGGTAGTGAGATAGGTGCTGAAATTCAACGTCAGATGACACAGCAAAAAGTCACTTTCGCCACTCGCTTACTCAATAAATGGTCACTACGTTGCCCTCAGTTTCTACGTAAGTATCTGCTGCAATGGAAAATCGCACGCGTAAATGCTGATGTCATCATCGTTTGGGATTTGATCCCGGGTCTGGCTGCAAAACCTAAACGCGGTAAAATCCTCTATTACGATCACGGTTGTTCATGGCGATACGCCCACACCCCTAAAACACTGCGCTTTTTTTCCATGCTGGATGGTTTGATCTCAGCCTCCTTTGCTTCAAAAAGAGTGATGGATCTACGCTTTAACCTCCCCTGCCCGACTCGGGTGGTGATCAACCTAATTAAAACGCCAGCGGATGTTAATCTGAAAGAAAAGTTGCCAGGAGCGCCTGTACGACTTGGTACAGCATCACGACTAGTGTCGCTTAAAGGGATCAGCGTTTCCTTATTGACCCTGCAGGAACTTGTTCGCCGTGGGCATGATGTGACAATGGAAATTGCAGGAAAAGGCCCTGACAGAGCTATTTTTGAATCAATGGTGTTAAAATCGGGTCTTGCTGACAGAGTCAGCTTTAGTGGCTTCCAGCATAATGTTGGAGACTTCTTCAATCGTATTGATATTTATCTGAGTACTCCTGTGACTGAACCCTTTGGTCTTTCCTGTATGGAAGCATTATATTACGGATTACCTGTCATTTTCCCTGTCATCGATGGTCAGCCAGAAGTTGTCAAAGATGGGGTATGCGGCTTAGGGATAACACCGTCAGTCACTATAGAGGAACACCTGAAACTTTCAGGGATCAAAGTTGATTTTCCATATAAGGTGTATGATCCTGTCAACGATTCTTTGGTAGAACCTAAATTAGTGTCACACATTTTATGTGCCGATGCGGTTGAGAAGTTGTTACCTGCTGAGACATATAAGAAATTTAGCCAGAATGCGCGGAACTACCCTATCGATAATTTTAGTTATGATGCCTTTAAAGAAGAATTTGATATGGCTCTTAAGTTTTATGTTGAAAATTAATAGTATTAGGATAAAAAATTCATGCTTTTAGGCAAAAACTTACATATTGCATCCAGTTACCTTATTTATTTGGGGTGCGCATTTGCATTCTTTACAGTACCCTTTGGTTTAAACATAGGCAGGAATGTTTTTTATCTTTCCAGCTATATAGCATTTATAATGATAGTGTTAAACTTCAGGCATTACACCAAAAATAAATTCAACCTTTTTGTTTCATCATGTTTGCTTGCATTAGGTCTTGCCATAATTCTTTGGGTGGCAAGATATAAGCAGCAAGATGAATATATTAATATATATCGTGCTTACATGGGGACGGCCAGACTACAAATTGCGGCAGCATTTATTATGCTTTTTGCTCTGAATGAAAAAATCCCCACAAAGAAAATCGCTATTTTCACAGGGATTTTCGCAGGTGTTATCGTTAATGCTTTTGGTCTTTATCAAGGACTATGGCTTGGAATAACACGTATAAGTCTTAATTTTGATCGTGCAACAATTGTCGCCTACATTCTTACCGCTATCAGCCTTGTCATGATGCAGTCTATCCTGATGATGCGCATCCGATATCGCCTTGTTATTTATACAATTTCATTTGCTTTCACCTATTCCACACTGCTTCTTACTGGGACTCGAGCTGCAATTATTGCCTATCCTATTATTATCTTTCTATCTATCATGGCAACAAAGAATTTAATCAACGGCAACCAGAAAAAGTTATTACTGTTAGCATTACCTCTGCTCATTGTGATTAGTGGTTTAGTATTCAAAAAACAGATTGAAATGCGCATTAACGACTTTCAAAATAACATCGCCATGGTTGATAATACTAAAGTAGAGAATTCCGTTTATGCTCGAGTCTGGATGCAGATTGTCGGTATCCGTACGGTAAATACAGCACCATTAGGGCAATCGGCAGAAAAACGCGCCGACGAAGCCAGGACAATCATCAGCAATGAACCACGGTTATATAACGCAAAACGTTATCTGACGGTTCATCTTCACAATGAAGTTTTAGAGACTTATTCGCTTCGTGGTATCTGGGGTGTTTTGTTATTAGTCGCGACATATGCAAGTCTGTTGATCTTGTCATTTAGGCCAAAAAGAAACGTAATGTTGCTGGGTGTATCACTCGCATTAATTCTATATGGATTAAGTGATGTTCTTTTCTTCAGTATTGAATGCACGGCTGTCTTCTTAATTAGTATAATAATTAGCATTCTCGCTAACCGTTCTCAGGATGAGGAGCATAATCAAAATGTCTGACTCCTCCCCTCTTTTGAGTATTATAATCCCGTTTTTCAATAATGAGGACTTCATTGTTCCTTGTCTGGAATCCTTATTCCATCAGATCGACGATGATATCGAAGTTGTGATAATCGATGATGGCTCAACAGATAACTCTGCAAATTTGGTGCAACACTTTCTCGCAAAGATCTCTCACACCAATGTGAAGTTAATTTCGCAAAATAATCGAGGCATTGGATTCACAAGGAATGTGGGACTGGATAATTCTCGTGGTGAATATATTACTTTCCTTGACGGTGACGATCTTTTGAGCCGCAACTACATGAAAGTTCTGAGGCCTCATCTGGCGTCAGGCGAGTTCGACCTCATCGACTTCAACTACGAAAGATTCACTTTGCAACCAAGTGAAAGCAGTGTTTGTGAGAACGTACCTTGTGTTCAGTATAATTTTGAGCAGCAAGGTCTGAACTGCATGGAAACGCTGTTTACTAAATCAATGTGGCACTTGTGGAATCGCATCTACAGGCGAAGCCTGTTTGATAATGAGCGATTTGAAATCGGACGTCGCTATGAGGATGTGATATTAACGCCTTTCCTTTACTTCAAAACCCAAAAAATCGCCCGCATTGATCAGATATTGTACTTTTATCGCGATAACCATCATGGCATTACACGTAATATTAAAGAAAAAGATATTGAAGACATGCTTTTCGCCATGAAAAAAATGATTTCTGTGGCTCAGAGTCAGCCAGAAAATACGGACTTAAGAGGGCTGGCGGCCAGAATGATTGCCAATTGCTTTAGTGAAGTCAAGAGCATGTCAAAAGCCGTTTATGGCTATTATTTTTATAAAAAAGAGACGGTTAAGGTATTCAGGGAGGCGGCTTTACTCTGTACCGGAACAGCGGTGCCGGGCAAAAAAATAGGCCAGATGCGTTACCCTCAGATAGATACCCTGTTTTCCAGGGCCCGTCTGAGGATAAAAAAGCGTTAAGTCCTGGTTAGTCTACGGGTTGAAGCAGCTGCAAATGTGACATCACCACATCACGCACCTCACCAGGCTGAATGACGCCCATCGGACTTTCTACTTCCAATGGCAGGGTATAGCCGGTACGGGACTTATGAATAATATGGTGCAATTCAG
Source organism: Erwinia sp. MYb375 (assembly GCF_037479175.1). Taxonomy (NCBI): domain Bacteria; kingdom Pseudomonadati; phylum Pseudomonadota; class Gammaproteobacteria; order Enterobacterales; family Erwiniaceae; genus Erwinia; species Erwinia sp. MYb375. The sequence goes on from NZ_JBBGZS010000013.1 coordinate 73,149, forward strand.
TATCCTGAATCGGACCTGTCGAACGCGGGTCGGCGGTGACAAACAAGCTAATCGTTTTGACTTGCAATGCCACTGCCAGATGGAGTGGTCCAGTATCACCCGTGACGAGCAGGTCAAAACCATCGATGAGTGTGATCAACTGCTGTAGCCCTGTTTTACCGATGCGGTCGTCAATTAAATCTCTGTTTTTCTCACCGAGTTGCTGCATAAACTGTTGCGCTTTGCCTGCATCAGTCGGCCCGCCAATCAGCACAATATGCACATCAGGTAGCTGGGAGATAAGCATATTTGCCAGCGTAACGTAGTGCGATACAGGCCAACAGCGGGACTCTGTGGATGCGCCAAGCTGGAAGCCTATCGTCAAACGTGATGGGTCGCGGTTTCCCGCCTGGAATGGTGCAGGGATGACCATCGTGGGATCATCACTACGGCAACCCAGTATTGAAATCAACTCTAATTTACGGCGTACAAAGTGCCCGTAATAATGAAAAACATAATTGGTCAGCCATTTTTCTAGTCCACTAATACCTGAACTGTAATTATCCCGGATGATATATTTCGCTCCGGACATGACAGCGCTGATAACATCATAAGGAAGATGAGAGTGAAGAATGATGGCAATATCAGGTTGATGTTGACGTAAGGTTTTCACCAGCGTAGGTAACGTCTTTATTTTGTTATTCCAGTAAACCACGCGGTCATAATCACGGCCGTTATCAATCAGCTCACGATTCTTTTGGTGAGCAACAAGCGTGATGTGTGCTGCTGGGTATCGTTCACGAATCGCACGAATGGCGGGTGTATTAAACATAAAATCACCCAGCGCTGTTGTTGAATAGATAACTATATTATCAAACTGGATGCTGCTATCGAAACTGTCTTTCTTCTGCAAGCGACCATGTTTAGTGACATAACGGTCCAGAAACCAATTTGTGAGGCTAATCTTCCATTTCTTTGACATTGCATCAACTCACTTTCTTCTGATAATACTCAGACAGTGTCATTCCAATGGCACGTGGCTGCAGCCAGCTAAATAACTCGTCAAGTTCAAGATACAGTCGCTCAATACTCTCGTCCGTTTTAAACGTCGGGCTGCCTCCAGGCATAAACTCGGATGAGTGCAGCATAAATTCAACATAATCACTGCCGTCGGCCAGTGTTTTTTCAGCAACATGAATCATCTGCGCCACGTTACCGCCCATCGGGCGCAGCCAGTGGACGGAAGGGCTGCGCTGTTTTCCACGCAGGCGATCATAACCCTGTTTGAAGGCGTTCATCAATGAAGAATGTTTGTATTGAATACTCATTGGCACTTCAAGCAGCGAAGAGTCGCCTGGCTTCGAAATATCCTGCTGATCAATAAAGTAGGCCCGATCCTGAAAATGCTGATAGTTGGTGCCGCCATTGCCCTGCGGGGCACCGGGTGAAAACTGCCAGTTAACCCGTGGCGTCACTGAGCAGTCCACCTGATAGCCAAATTCAATGAGTAACTGTGCATAGTATTCATTAAACGCCCAGCGACCAGCCCGGTGACTGCGCATTTTTACCTGGAGGGTTTCTTCCAGTAGACGGGTCATATAACTGACTTTTTCCCGCATATTCTCTTGCGGGTATTCAATCAGATAGGGTTTATGGCGCCAGTCGTCACCGGTTAAATCATAAAGTGGCGGGCTGTTCCAGGCATGTAAATGCATGCCAATCTCGCCGCTGTCGCGCGCGATAACATCCCGGGCAAACTCAATATACTCAGGATCCACCGCCATCTCATAGTTGGTCAGCCAGGTGGGTTTGAAGGTGTATTTTTCACACAACTGCTGAAATCGTGGCAAAAAACGGGTGTTTTCGGTAGCGATCCGATCGTGATTTTGCCAAAGGTTATCGCCTTCGGTATCGATAGTGATGATAAACGCGGGCTTACCCATTGTTGTTCCTGCCATAAAATTACCTGCCCACTATGTTACGTAGCGGATGCTGATTGCGCAAAGTTATTCCACCACTTGCATGGCCCGCGTGCGCCGGGCTAGCCACTTTCCCGTGTCTGCTTTAGAATCAGCGACTGGTTTACTGAACAGCGATATAGCATGAAACGTCCAGACCTGCCGTTTTCTCCCCACCAGGCTACGCGTATTCTGGTAATTAAGTTTCGCCATCATGGCGATATGCTTCTCACCACACCGGTCATACGTTCACTGAAAGCGGCCTTTCCGGATGCAAAAATTGACGTCCTGCTGTATGAAGAAACCCGTGCCATGCTGGCCTGCCATCCTGATATCAACCAGATTTATGCTATCGATCGAAACTGGAAAAAACAGGGCGTGCGTTATCAGCTTTCTCAAGAGTGGCAGTTGCTGAGGATGCTGAGATCACAGCAGTACGATATCGTGCTTAATCTGGCGGATCAGTGGCGCAGCGCCCTCATTACCCGTTTTACTGGCGCCCCGGTGCGGCTGGGCTTCGATATTCCCAAACGCCGTGGTGCACTGTGGCAGCGCTGTCATACCCAGTTAGTCCCTACTGCTACCCATCAGAATCTGCATACCGTGGAGCAGAACCTGTCGTTACTTGCTCCCCTTCAGCTACACACCCTCGATGCTACGGTTGGCATGCACTACGCAGCAAGCGATCGTCAACGGGTGACAACACTGCTGAATGGGGTAAAGAAATATATCGTGGTGCAGCCGACGTCTCGCTGGTTTTTTAAATGCTGGAGCGACGAGAAATTCGCCGCGGTTGTGCAGGCGTTACACGATGACGGGCATACCCTTGTGCTGACCTCTGGCCCGGACAGTAAAGAGCAGGCAATGGTTGAAAACATCAAGGCCCGCCTGCCATCAGCGGAGAATGTTATCTCCCTGGCAGGCCTGCTGACGCTGAATGAGCTGGCAGCGCTGATCGATGTAGCCGAACTGTTTATTGGTGTGGACTCGGTACCGATGCATATGGCCGCGGCACTGCAAACCCCTTGCGTGGCGCTGTTTGGCCCGTCAAAACTGATTTTCTGGCGTCCGTGGCAGGTGAACGGGGAAGTGATCTGGGCGGGTGACTTTGCTCCGCTACCGGACCCTGATGCTGTCGACACGACAACTGCCGAACGCTATCTGGATGCCATTCCGGTTGAAACCGTGTTGGCAGCCGCCCGGAGGTTATTAGCATGAAGCCCATTCGACTGGCGATAGTTCGCCAGAAATATCGTCCTGACGGTGGCGCCGAACGTTTTATTTCGCGGGCGCTGGAAGCCCTCGATCAGCAAGCCATGGATCTCAACGTCATTACGCGCCAGTGGCAGGGTGAGCGTCAGGCAAACTGGCATCTCCATCTGTGTGACCCGGTAAAATGGGGGCGCATCAGCCGTGAGCGCGGCTTCGCGGTTGCCGCACGCGCACTCTGGCAGCGGGAAAAATTTGATATTGTGCAGAGCCATGAACGCATCGCCGGCTGCGATATTTATCGCGCTGGCGATGGCGTACACCAGCGCTGGTTGGAGCTACGCTCGCGCCTGCTCCCCAGCTGGCGACAGAAATTGCTGATGAGCAATCGCTATCATCGTTATGTGATGGATGCCGAACGCGCCATGTACCAGGCACCGGAATTGAAGGCGGTGATCTGCAATGCCCACATGGTGAAGCAGGAAATCATCGAACGCTTTGGCGTTGCCAGTGACAAAATTCATGTTATCTACAATGCAATCAATACCACTCAGTTTGTTCCTGTCGATGAGGCAGAGCGTCTGCAACAACGTCAGAAACTGGCTCTGCCGCTGAACGCCAGCATATTAATCTATGTCGGTTCTGGTTTTGAACGCAAAGGACTGGCTGCCGCCATTCAGGCCATTGCCGGTACCAATCGTTATCTGGTGGTGGTGGGTAAAGATAAGGCTGAAAAGCAATACCGTGCCCTGGCCAGCGAGTTGGGTTGTAGCGATCGGGTGATATTCGCCGGCATGCAGGCAGATACGCGCCCCTGGTATCAGGCGGCGGACGGACTGTTACTGCCAACACTGTATGACCCCTTCCCCAACGTGATACTGGAGGCCATGGCCTGCGGCTTACCGGTGATCACCTCCACCACCTGCGGTGGCAGTGAATTTATTCAGGCGGGAGAAAATGGGTATGTCTGTGACGCGCTGGATATTATCGCGTTGCGCGATGCCATCATGGCACTTCCTGAACAGGCCATCGGCAGCGATATGGCAATTCATGCGCGTGAACGCGTGATGGATTCTTCCCCTCAGCGCTTATCACAACAGCTGATCTCTCTCTACCAACAGATTCTGGACTAATCGATGCGTATCTTGATGATTATTGATGGGTTGCCCGGCGGCGGTGCAGAGAAAGTTGTTCTGACACTGTGCGAAGGTATGCAGAAAATGGGGCATCAGGTCAGCCTGTTTTCCCTGCGGGATGTCTGTAATTATGCACTTCCTGCCGATATTGACTATCAGGTTATCGAAAGCCCTAGCCGTGCTCCCTGGCGTAAAATCACCGAACTGAAACGCCGCGCTGTGGCACTTGACAGGGCTGTTGATGACAACGAAAAACAGGGCGGACGTTACGATCTCATTTTCTCTCATCTGCATAAAACCGATCGCATTGTCGCTCGCTGCAAGAGGCTGCCTGCTGAGAAATTATGGTTCTGTATTCACGGTATTCTCTCCACGTCCTATCTGGGGCACCGCCGTGGCTTGGGACGCTGGCTGAAAAAACAGAAAATAGGCAAGGTCTATCAGAACGCAAACATCGTTGCTGTTTCACAAGCAGTAGCGGAAGATTTGACGCAAAAACTGGCGATCACACCACGTCGTCTGGCGGTGATTAATAATCCTTTTGATATCAACACCATCCTTGCCCAGGCCGCTGAACCCTTTGTGCCAGCCGGGGAAGCCTATCTGGTTCATGTCGGCCGTTTTCATCCGCATAAACGTCACGACCGATTGCTGGAAGCCTTTGCCGCATCTGGCATAGCGGCAAAATTAGTGCTGGCGGGAACGGGGGATGAGCAACGGATTAACCGCGTTAAACAGCAGGCGCAACAACTTGGCATCGCCGATCGCGTTATTTTCGCCGGCTTCCAGGCTAACCCCTACCCGTTAATCAAACACGCAAAAGTCTTGGTTCTCAGCTCGGACAGTGAAGGCTTTGGCAACGTTCTGGTTGAAGCCTTACTCTGCGGTACACCCGTCGTCAGCACACGTTGTCCCGGCGGCCCCGCCGAAATTCTGGAAAGGGCAGGCATGGGGGACATGCTGGCCGAACTCAGTAGTCAATCGCTAGCTGAAAAGATGGCGTTGGTCTGGCAGTCTCCCCCGACGATCGATCACCAGCAGTTAATGAGCTACGATTTGCAGCCCATATGCCAGCAGTATCTTTCGCTTAAGGATTAGTCTGTTGCATTCAATCTGACAAGACTCTGCCAAACATCATCGACAGTGACATCGACACAATCTCCGGACGGCGTCTGTAAGATTTGGTACTGACCAGACCAGGGATGCCAGGACTTTTGGTCGGTGTCACCAAACAGGACTACCTGTTTTTTATTCATCGCCGCGGCAAGATGCATCTGCCCGCCATCACTGCATAATACCAGTTCGCATCTTTCGTAAGCCGCAACCAACTCGCGAACTGAGGCGGTGGGATAGAGTGATACACGCGGGCTTTGACACGCGGCAAGCACCTGCTCGGCGCGATGCTGATCGCCAACATCATCCGGTGCCAACGTGCCCTGTGGAGACCAGAAGATCATTACGCTGCCACTGTTTTCCTGCAAATAACGCTGGATCGTCTCCACATAGCGTTCAAGGGGCCAGCGGCGTTTTGCACTGCGACTACTGATATGCACCGCCAGCCCTACTTTCTTATCAGGTTGCAGTTCATTCATCCGTTGTGTTGCTTGCTGGCGCTCCTGGTCTGTCAGCCAGATACGCACTGATGGGATCTTAATCTGACGATCGGTAATAGCTGACAGATAACTGAAGGCATGTTCTACCTGATGATCGCCAAAAAAATCAGCACCTCTAAATGGAATAGTGATCGCTTTATTACCGGTATCCGCCCCAATAATATGTTGCACGCCAGCCATTCTCGCCAATCTGAGGCTGTATTTACAGGGAACCGGATTTGCCAATATCGCAGCATCAAAATGGATGCGCCTTAATTGCAGAAACATTTTTAATCTGGCGAAGTAAACACGCAACATGGCCACTTTACCGGAGGCATGCTTGGCCTTACGGTAGACAAAAGTACGTGTAATATGCGGATTGTTTTTGACCACATCCTGGCTGACAGTATTGATTAGCAAATAAACATTCGCATCAGGATATGCCGTTTTAACCCCTTCAATCAAAGGCGTGGTACAAACCAGATCACCAATATTGTCACGGCGTATAATCAAAATATTTTTCATTCACCTGCCTGCTGGCGAAACTATCCGCCGATATCAACTTACTGGAATTGCGTCCCGCAGGACGTCACTCGCCTAAAACGCTCCCTATCCATGTGATTAATGCTCCCGCCCACATTCTTACCCATGGGGTTGGCAACACTGTGCCTGTAATGCCCTTGCTCCCTGACCTTCTCAGACATTATTACGGCATGAATTGCACACTTAAAGACAAAAAAAATCCACAAAATCATATAACATTATTTAAGTTATTGAAATTTAGATGTATTTTTTCAATGAAAGGATTCTGCCTATGCCCCCTTCTCCCCTGTTGAGTATTGTTGTCCCCCTTTACAATGCTGGACCGCTATTTGACCCCTTTATGCAGTCACTGATGGCACAAACCTTTGAAGACCTGGAAATTATCATTGTTAATGATGGTTCAACGGATGGTTCAGGGGAACGGGCAGAACACTACGCCCGGCAGGCTGCTCATATCTCCGTTATCCATCAGGAAAATGGCGGTGTTTCCCGCGCGCGCAATACCGGGATGAATCACATTAAGGGCAAATATGTCACCTTCCCCGATGCTGACGATATCCTCGAGCCCGAGTTGTATCGCACCTTAATGGCAATGGCCATGGCAGACGATCTGGATGCAGCGCAGTGCAATGCAAGGCGCATCAGCATGCTGGATAGCCAGGGCGAGATTTTAATCCCACCTTGCCGTCTCCGTTCAACCCAGGTCATCAGTGGCGACCGCTGGTTAGGTCGAGCGCTGAAAACCCGTCGCTATCTGCATGTCGTCTGGCTGGGCATTTATCGCGTGTCTTTGATCAGGCAGCTTAATCTGCAGTTTGTCCCGGGGCTGCATCATCAGGATATTCTGTGGACCACCGAATTTATGTTGAATGCACGTCGGGTTCGCTATAGCGACCGTGCACTTTATCGCTATCTGATTCATGGCGAATCCATCAGTAATCGTCCAAGAACGGGACAGTCAAATGTTGAGTATCAGCGCCATTATCTGAAGATTTGCCAACGACTGGAGGAGATGAATCAGCAGTACCGGGATTCAGTTAACATCTATCGCTCATTTCATGCACAAATTTTCCGTGAAGCGCTCATCGTCTGTCACGCCATACGCAGGGAAACCAATGAAATCGCCAGACAGGCCATCATTGCTGATTTTTACGCAACCGATACCCCGCGCAGAATGAGACGTAACGCACGGGGCCTGAAGCAGAGATATCATCTATTGCTCTGGCTGGGCCGCCTGCGGCGGTGGCGTAAATCCGGGGTAGTGCGGGCCTGACTGAACAATATACGCTGTCATCATGTTGTACGCTCTGCAATGCCCTGGTACGCCACCATGAAGTAGTGTGAGCCTGCCTCACTTATCTGCTAACATGCCCGCATAATTTCTCTTTTTCGGCTATCCCTGGGCATATGTCTCTGTTCAACTGAAAACAATGTGATGATTACCATTTATACCGCCTTGCTATATCTCATTCAGCCCCTCATCTGGCTGCGCCTCTGGTTACGCGGTCGAAAGGCTCCTGCCTACCGCAAACGCTGGGCTGAACGTTATGGATTTTGCACGGGGAAAGTGAAGCCAGAGGGTATTCTGCTGCACTCCGTATCAGTCGGTGAGACACTGGCGGCGATCCCTCTGGTGCGTGCGTTGCGCCATCGCTATCCCGACCTGCCGATTGTCGTCACCACCATGACCCCGACGGGATCGGAGCGCGCCAGTTCGGCATTTGGCAAAGATGTTCATCACGTTTACCTGCCCTACGACCTGCCAGGCGCAATGAATCGCTTCTTCGATACCGTTCGGCCGCGACTGGTGATCATTATGGAAACCGAACTATGGCCCAATATGATCACTCAACTGCATGCCCGTAAAATCCCTCTGGTCATCGCCAATGCGCGCCTGTCGGAACGTTCAGCAAAGGGTTATGCAAAGATCGGCAAATTCATGAAACGCCTGCTACAACGCATCACACTGATTGCCGCGCAGAATCAGGAAGATGGCGAGCGTTTTATCGGTCTGGGCGTCAAGCGCTCACAGCTTTCGGTTACCGGTAGCCTGAAATTTGATATTTCTGTCACACCAGAGTTGGCAGCACGTGCCATCACCTTGCGCCGTCAGTGGGCACCACGTCGTCCGGTCTGGATTGCGACCAGTACCCATGAAGGCGAAGAGAGCATCATTCTGGAAGCGCATCGTAAGCTACTGGAACGCTTCCCCAATCTGCTGCTGATTTTGGTACCACGCCATCCGGAACGTTTCGACACCGCGCGCGCACTGACCCAGAAAGCCGGGTTTAGCTATACCTTACGCAGTAGCGGTGAAATCCCCTCTGGCAGCACTCAGGTGGTCATTGGCGATACGATGGGAGAACTGATGCTGTTGTACGGTATTGCCGACCTCGCCTTTGTCGGTGGCAGTCTGGTTGAGCGTGGTGGTCACAATCCGCTGGAACCGGCTGCGCATGCCATTCCGGTGCTGATGGGGCCACATATCTTTAACTTTAAAGATATCTGTGCACGCCTGCAGCAGGCCGATGGCCTGATCACCGTGACCGATGCCGACTCGCTGGATAAAGAGATTGGTACCCTGCTGACGGATGAAGATTACCGCCTTTACTACGGTCGTCATGCCGTTGATGTGCTCCACCAGAATCAGGGGGCATTACAACGTCTGCTACATTTACTTGAACCTCATCTGCCACAACGGAATCATTAAATGTGTTCACGCCAGACACTGTCGGTAGTGATTATTGCCAAAGATGCGGCAGACCTGCTGCCAGAATGTCTTGAATCCGTCAGTTGGGCAGATGAGATCATCCTGCTCGACTCAGGTAGCAGCGATGGTACCCCGGACATTGCCAGCCGCCATGGCGCAAAGGTCTTTCACTCTGAGGAGTGGCATGGATATGGTAAACAGCGCCAGCTGGCGCAGAGCTATGCCACCCATCCGATGATATTGATGATCGACAGCGATGAGCGTGTCACTCCTGAGCTGAAACAAACCATTGAAAAGGTGTTGGAAAAACCGCCATCATCCACGGTATACAGCATTGCACGGCGTAACCTGTTCCTGGGGCGTTTTATGCGCCACAGTGGCTGGTATCCTGACCGAGTCACCCGCCTGTATCCCCGTCACTATCAATACAACGATAATCAGGTACATGAATCGCTGGAAACGGCACACGCGAAAGCCACACCGTTACGCGGCGATTTGCTGCATCTGACCTGTCGGGACTTTTCTGCATTCCAGTGGAAACAATTCGCCTATGCGGAAGCCTGGGCGAAACAACGGCATCAGCAAGGTAAACGTTGCGGCATCACGGCTATTTTTGGCCATACCGTCGGCGCATTTCTGAAGACGCTGGTGCTGCGTGCAGGTTTTCTTGATGGTAAACAGGGCTGGCTGCTGGCCGTGGTCAATGCACAGTATACTTTCAATAAATATACGGCCCTCTGGGCTCTTAATCACGCATCCAGGAACGGCAGACTATGAGCACCAAAGCCATCTACCCCGGTACCTTTGATCCGATGACCAACGGACACCTCGATATCGTAACCCGCGCCGCGCTGATGTTTGATCATATCGTACTGGCGGTGGCGGCAAGCCCGAGTAAGAAGCCTCTGTTCTCCCTTGAAGAACGCGTCACGCTGGCAAGCGAAGTGGTGGCACATCTGCCGAATGTTGAAGTGGTGGGATTCAGTGACTTGATGGCTAACTTTGCCAGAGCGCAGCAGGCCAATGTGCTGGTGCGTGGCCTGCGGGCGGTGTCTGATTTTGAGTACGAGTTGCAACTGGCGCATATGAACCGTCACCTGATGCCCACGCTGGAAAGCGTATTTTTGATGCCTTCCGAAGCCTGGTCCTTTATCTCTTCATCCCTGATGAAAGAGGTGGCGCGCCACGGAGGGGAAGTCCAGGCGTTCCTGCCCACCCCGGTGTACGAGGCACTGAAAGCGAAACTCTGAGCAGAGCGGCTTACTGCTGGCAGTGACGGCAGAAAAAGGTGCTGCGCTGCCCGTGTTTACTGCTCTCGATTGGCATGCCGCACTGTCGGCAAGGC
>NZ_JBBGZS010000014.1:0-706071 GCF_037479175.1 Erwinia sp. MYb375
GTAGGGAACTGCCAGGCATCAAACAATAAAGGGCGACATACGTGTCGCCCTTTAAAATTAAGTGTGCTGATATGGCTCAGTTGGTAGAGCGCACCCTTGGTAAGGGTGATGTGACTGAGAGACGGGAGGGTGACAACGCTGCATCAGTGAAAAAGATTCGTTTCATGCACAAAGAATTTGCCTGGCGGCTTTAGCGCGGTGGTCCCACCTGACCCCATGCCGAACTCAGAAGTGAAACGCCGTAGCGCCGATGGTAGTGTGGGGTCTCCCCATGCGAGAGTAGGGAACTGCCAGGCATCAAACAATAAAGGGCGACATACGTGTCGCCCTTTAAAATTAAGTGTGCTGATATGGCTCAGTTGGTAGAGCGCACCCTTGGTAAGGGTGAGGTCCCCAGTTCGACTCTGGGTATCAGCACCAGTAATAAAGCGTGAGTTCGGTAAATCAAGAATTTGCCTGGCGGCTTTAGCGCGGTGGTCCCACCTGACCCCATGCCGAACTCAGAAGTGAAACGCCGTAGCGCCGATGGTAGTGTGGGGTCTCCCCATGCGAGAGTAGGGAACTGCCAGGCATCAAATAAAGCAATAACCCCGACCGAAAGGCCGGGGTTTTTTGCGTTTACAGCCTCTTAAACCGGAGAGGGCACGGCTTCTCAATGGCCAGATATTGAATAAACGTATAAGCCCTATGCTTTCGATAGGGCTTTTTTTTGGCATAAAAAAGCCCCGCCGATAAGTTGGCAGGGCTTGATGACGTTATTTATATCGATAAATCAGTGTATTACCTGAGACAAGAAGGCACGGGTGCGTTCAGACTTAGGATTAGCGAAGAACTCCTGCGGAGGTGCTTCCTCCACTATCTCACCACGATCCATAAAGATCACCCGGTCTGCTACGGTACGGGCGAAGCCCATTTCGTGGGTCACACACAGCATCGTCATCCCGTCTTCTGCCAGACCAATCATTGTGTCCAGCACTTCCTTCACCATCTCCGGATCGAGCGCGGACGTGGGTTCATCGAACAGCATAATTTTCGGCTTCATACATAATGAACGTGCAATCGCAACGCGCTGCTGCTGACCACCGGAAAGCTGCCCAGGAAATTTATGCGCATGCTCGACAATACGTACACGCTCAAGATAATGCATCGCCAGTTCTTCGGCCTCTTTCTTCGGGGTTTTACGTACCCAGATAGGCGCGAGAGTACAGTTTTGTAAAACACTCAGATGCGGGAACAGATTGAAATGTTGAAACACCATCCCGACTTCGGTACGGACACGTTCAATATTGCGAAGATCGTCGTTAAGTAACGTACCATCGACGACGATACGCCCCTTTTGATGCTCTTCCAGATGATTAATACAGCGGATCGTTGTCGATTTCCCGGAGCCGGAAGGGCCGCAGAGAACGATGCGCTCACGGGGTTTAACCTTCAGGTTAATGTCTTTCAGTACGTGAAACTGCCCGTACCATTTGTTCACATTTTCGAGCGTAATCATCATCGCGTCGTCAGATTGGGTAATAATTTGAGTCATTTTAAACCTCAGTGCGGTGTACGCCCGGTGTGGAAGCGCTTTTCCAGATACTGGCTATAGCGCGACATGCTGAAACAAAAAATCCAGTAGACCAAAGCAGCAAAGACATAACCCTCGGTGGACATTCCCAGCCAGGCTGGGTCGACGGTGGCCTGCTGCACGCTGCTGAAGAGATCAAACAGACCGATGATGATCACCAGGCTGGTATCTTTAAACAGAGCAATGATGGTGTTAACGAGTCCAGGAATAACCAGCTTTAATGCCTGAGGCAGAATTACCAGCCCCTGGGTTTTCCAATAGCCTAAAGCCAGTGATTCGGCGGCTTCATATTGCCCTTTCGGCAACGCCTGCAGGCCACCACGAACCACTTCGGCCACATAAGCCGACTGGAACAGAATCACCCCGACCAGCGCACGAATGAGCTTATCGATAGAGCTGCCCTCAGCCATAAACAGCGGCAACATCACCGAAGACATAAATAGTACGGTGATCAGCGGCACACCGCGCCAGAACTCAATGAAAAGTACACATAGTGTGCGTACCACCGGCATGCTTGAACGGCGGCCGAGCGCCAGCAGTATGCCTAAAGGTAAAGCACCTGCGATCCCCACAGACGCGATAATCAGCGTCAGGGTCAGTCCGCCCCACTGACGGGTTTCGACACGCTCCAGCCCCAGATAGCCGCCATACAGCAAGAACCAGACAACAATGGGATAAATGACAGCCCAGGCAGCGATATAAGTGCCCCGGCGCGGCAGTTTTTTCAGGAACATCGGCACAATCGACAGCAGACCGATCACCAGTGCAAGGTTGATACGCCAGCGCAATTCGTGAGGATACAATCCATACATAAACTGGCCAAAACGCGCATGGATAAACACCCAACATGCACCTTCTTTCGTACAGTCAGCGCGCGTTTCACCCATCCAGTTAGCCTGGAACACCAGCCAGTTCAGCGCCGGAGGGATAACGGCCCAGATGACCCAGAGGCAGAACAGCGTCAGCAGTGAGTTACCCAGGTTTGAGAACAGATTTCTTCGTGCCCACAACACGGCACGTGACAATGTGCTGGTTGGTACGGTGGGCGTGTCATGAGTGGTAACAGTCGTCATAATCCCGTTCTCTTAGCGCTCAATGAGGGCAATTTTGCGGTTATAGATATTCATTAACAGCGAAATCGACAGGCTGATGATGAGATACACACCCATGGTGATAGCGATCGTCTCGATGGCCTGACCCGTCTGATTCAATACCGTACCGGCAAACAGCGACACCATATCGGGATAGCCAATCGCTGCTGCCAGCGAAGAGTTTTTCACAATATTGAGATACTGGCTGGTGAGCGGAGGAATAATCACGCGCATTGCCTGTGGGATAATGACCTGACGCAGCGTGACCGGATTGGGTAAGCCGAGAGAACGCGCAGCTTCATGCTGACCGTACGGAACAGACTGAATCCCTGAACGGATGACTTCAGCAATAAACGAAGAGGTATAAATCGACAGAGCCAGCGTTAGCGCCGCCAGTTCAGGGATCAGAACGAAACCACCACGATAGTTGAAGCCACTAAGTTCCGGGATATCCCAGTGCATTGGGCGGCCTGCTAGCAGCGAGGTGAGCAGTGGGAACATAATCAGCATCACGATAGCCGCAGGCCATGTACGGCGCAGTTGTCCTGTTTTCAACTGATGCTGTTTGTTATAACGAAACAGACCGAACGAGATGACCAGTGCCAGTAGCACGGCAATCAGGAAAGGGCCGGTTCCCGCTGCATATTCAGGCCACGGGATATACAACCCACGGTTGCTGACAAACGCGAGATCAAAGGCATTCAGTGCCTGACGAGGTCCTGGCAAATTGCGTAACACAGCAAAATACCAGAAGAATATCTGCAACAGTGGCGGGATATTACGGAACGTCTCAATATAAATATTAGATATTTTCCGCAGCAGCCAGTTGTCAGATAAGCGGGCCAAACCAATAAAGAAGCCGAGGAAAGAAGCAAAGACGATACACAGCGCAGAAACCAGTAGGGTATTGGTGAGACCCACCAGGAACACGCGAGCGTAGGTATCCCCTTCAGTATAATCAATCAGATGCTGGACGATACCAAAGCCAGCGCTACGTTCAAGGAAACCAAAACCGGAAGTAATGCCACGGCTTGCCAGGTTAATGATGGTGTTATGAATCAGATAACCCGCAACGGCCAGAACCGCGACGATCGCAATGATCTGGTAAAGCCAGGCGCGCACCGCAGGATTGCTGAATGAAAAATCCCTTTTTACGGTTGGGCGTTGAGACATGTTGAGACCTCAGTGACGAACATTCTGGCGTGGGCACCAGTAAGCCTGGTGCCCTGTAATCGTGGGAGTTAACGTACTGGTGGTGCGTACTGAATGCCGCCATTGTTCCACAGGGCATTCTGACCACGAGCAATTTTCAGCTGGCTGTCTTTACCGACGTTACGGTCAAAAACTTCCTGATAGTTGCCCACTTGCTTGATGATGTTGTAAGCCCATTTGTTATCGAGCTTCAGGTCTTTACCGAAGTCACCTTCCGCGCCCAGCAGGTGAGCCATATCTGGCGTCGATGGTTTCGCCGTCAACTGATCAACATTCTTAGAGGTAATTCCCATCTCTTCGGCATTCAGCATCGCGTACAGAGACCATTTAACGATGGTGTACCAGTCGTCATCACCGCGGCGTACAACCGGACCCAGAGGCTCTTTGGAGATCACTTCAGGAAGAACGATAAATTCATCGGGTTTACCCAGCTTGATACGCAATGCGTAAAGCTGAGACTGGTCAGAGGCGAGCGTGTCGCAACGGCCGGTATCGAGTGCTTTAGCGGATTCATCAGAACGGTCGAAGGTCACCGGGGTGTACTGCATTTTGTTCGCTTTGAAGTAGTCGGCCACATTCAGCTCGGTATCCGTACCGGCCTGGATACATACTGTGGCGCCGTCCAGCTCTTTAGCGCTTTTCAGACCGGCTTTTTGGTGGGTCAGGAAGCCGATACCGTCGTAATAGTTTACGCCTGCGAAGATGAAGCCCATACCGCCATCACGGGAGGAGGTCCAGGTGGTATTACGAGAAAGGATGTCGACTTCACCCGACTGCAACGCAGTGAAACGCTCTTTTGCAGTCAGCGGGGTATATTTTACTTTTCCAGCATCACCAAACACGGCTGCAGCGGCAGCACGGCAAACGTCCACATCAATACCCGTAAATTTACCGTTGGAATCCGCATAGGAGAAGCCTGGCAGGCCATCGCTGATACCACACTGTACAAAGCCTTTCTTCTTAATGGCGTCCAGTGTCGTGCCAGCATGGGCCTGATTTGCAACCGCAAACAGCGTAGCTGCAGCAACCATCGTCGTGAGCATCATCTTTTTCATAAAGCATCCTGTGTGGCGAATTCGTTTTGTTATGTTTAGCGCACGCTTTGGTGCACTTTGCCTGTCTGTGGCCGAAGCCATTCACTGCTTTGCAAAGGTAATGCCAGATTTGCATAGCCCTGAATTTGTTGAAAAGCGTTGCTAATAAGGGGGAGTTTCTTACAAGTAGTATTAATATCGCGCACCAGGAAGGGGCAAAAATAGCCATGATGGTCACAAATAGTGCAATTAGTTTCACTATATGGAAGCAGTGTGAGGGCGGCGTCAGTTTTTGTTACTTAAATGTAAATAGTCTTGCGCAAACCAGCGCCCTGGGGCGCTGGTGAGAGAGAAAGAGGATAAAGAGGATTAATAGAGAGAACTGGCACCGGCAGGACGGGTTTTAAAGCGGCGATGCAGCCACATATACTGATTCGGCGCACGCATAATCTCGCGTTCAATTACCCGGTTCATATACTCGGCTGCCAGCTGTTCATTCTCGATCGGGTAATTCTGGAGTTCAGGCTGGATGACCAGTTCATAGCCGCTGCCGTCTTCTTTGCGGATCAGTACCACCGTGATCAATGCAGGTTTCGCCATACGCGCCAGCATCCAGGTGCCACTGGTCGTCGCTGCCTCTGGCACGGCGAACAGGGGGGCAAACACGCTCCCCTTCGGACCGTAATCCTGGTCAGGGGCAAACCACACCGCTTCACCCTGTTTTAGCGCCTGTACCATGCCGCGCAGGTCACGGCGATTAATCATCGCCTTGTTAGAACGCATACGTCCTTTGGTCTGTATCCATTCCATCAGCTTGTTATTGTGCGGGCGATACATCGCCATCATTGGCTGACAGATACCCATCGCGCGTCCACCCAGCTCCAGCGACATAAAGTGCACGCCAATAATCAGTGCCCCGCGCTTGTCACGCTGCGCAGCCTGCAGGTTTTCCAGGCCGGTAACGCTGAACCAACGTTTCACTCGACGATCGGACCAGAACCAGGCCATGCCGGTTTCCAGTAATCCCATTCCCAGAGATTCAAAATTTCCGACGATACGGCGTTCAAGCTGCTCAGGGTCGATATCCGGGAAACAGAGCTCCAGGTTACGGCGGGCAATCGAGACGCGGCGTTTCATAAAGCGCATGGAGGTACGGCCCATCCAGAGGCCCAGTTTGTTCAATACAGGATAAGGGAGCTGTACCAGAAGAAATAATACACTGACACCAAACCAGGTCAGCCAATAGCGCGGGCGCAGAAAGCCCCTGTGGAATTTTTGTGACGGCTTCATATTTACTCATTTAAGCATTAAGGGCAGAGAACCTGTAACGCATAATGAAGGTAATCAGTAGCGGTACAATCATTCAGACACCCATTCAGTACGTAGGTTTAGACACGGCTCATTTTTGGCAGTAATTTACATTCAGGAGATGTTGCATACTGCGTTCAGAAGGTGAGGGCGGCTGGCCTGCGAAGGAATTTCAAGTACACGTGAGTTTACACAAGTTATCCGGCACACAGGAAGAGGGGGGATGGAATATTCTTGTGCGAAAAGGCTTGTCGATCTTCACCCATTCTCCGCAATCATCTTCATAGTATGCGTCAGGGATGATGCGACTATCAATAAAAAAGCGCTTAGCCCTAAAGAGGGATAAGCGCTTTCGAAACAACATGATAGCCAGGGCTATTAGTTCATGCCGTATTTTTTCAGTTTCTTACGTAGTGTACCGCGGTTGATGCCCATCATCAGGGCTGCACGGGTCTGGTTGCCACGGGTGTATTGCATCACCATGTCCAACAGAGGCTGTTCTACTTCAGCCAGTACCAGCTCATACAGATCATTTACATCCTGACCATTCAGTTGAGCAAAATAGTTCTTCAGTGCCTGTTTGACCGAATCACGAAGTGGCTTTTGGGTCACCTGATCCTGTGAATTCACGGTAGATACGGTCAGTACGTCAGAATTTACGCGTTGTTCGAACATAGTTCTGTCAGCTCTTTATTTCTAATTACGCAAGATTTTCGAAGTATGCCTCCAACGCCTCCAGCTGTTCGCTGGCATCCTCTATGGCGTTGAATGTGCGCCGAAACTGGTCGTTTGGGGCGTGCTCCTGCAGATACCAGGAGACGTGCTTCCGGGCAATACGGTATCCTTTGCGGTGACCATAAAAGTCGTGCAGTTCCCGTAAGTGCCCGATGAGCAAGCGCTTTACTTCAGCCAGTGGCATCGGTGCCAGCAGCTCCCCAGTGTCCAGATAGTGCTGGATTTCCCGGAAGATCCACGGTCTTCCCTGAGCCGCCCGTCCTATCATCAGGGCATCAGCCCCCGTATAGTCAAGTACGGCTCTGGCTTTATGCGGGTCAGTAATGTCTCCATTCGCGATAACCGGAATGGATACGTTCTGCTTAACTGTCCGAATGCTGTCGTACTCAGCTTCGCCGTTGAACAAACACGCGCGTGTGCGTCCGTGAATTGTCAGGGCCTGAATACCGCAGCGTTCAGCCAATTGGGCAATCTCTACACAGTTGCGGTTGTCGCTATCCCAGCCAGTGCGAATCTTTAAGGTAACCGGTACGTCAACTGCATTCACCACCGCTAAGAGGATAGACTTCACCAGCTCAGGGTGTTGTAGCAGCGCCGAACCTGCCATCTTGCGATTCACTTTTTTGGCCGGACACCCCATATTAATGTCGATCACCTGCGCACCTGATATTGCATTGATGCGCGCGGCTGCCGCCATTTCTTCCGGGTCACAACCGGCAATTTGCACGGTACGAATACCAGGTTCGTCACTGTGTACCATACGCAACCGCGACTTATCGCTACCCCAGACTTCAGGGTTTGACGACATCATCTCGGAGACAGTCATACCAGCGCCCATTGCATAGCAAAGGGTCCTGAATGGCCTGTCTGTTATCCCGGCCATCGGGGCTGCAATCAAACGATTACGAAGCTGGTGATTTCCTATGCGCATGAAAAAAAAGTGACCATAGTGTGTCCGCAAGGCGGCGTATATTACGCATTTTTTCAGGAAGATGAAAGGCCAAACTTTGAACAATCCGCTGTTGCGGATCAAGGAATCATCGTACCTGGCAACGGAATTAATATTATAGTGATATAAAACAATGAATTAAAAAAATATGACGAAATTGTGTACAAAGATTTTTCTTTTTTTATGACCAGGATAACAACATAAATCACGTCAGTTGACCCATTATTCGAGACATATGACGTGATGAACGGGCTGACACAGCTTATCCGGGCTGCACCAGCCGGTTATTTTATCGGCGAATACCCGTGATGCGACACCACTCTTCTTTCTCTGCCACGGGATCCAGGGTAAAGGTATCGGCGTAAGCTTCACATACGCTGTCAGCCTGACTGGCCAGCACGCCTGAAAGGCCAAGATGACCGCCCGTTTTAGGTAGGACGCTAATCAGTGGGGCCAGCTCGCGCAGTGGGCCTGCCAGGATATTCGCCACCACCACATCAGCAATGAGGTTGTCTGGTTGCTGGTGTGGCAGATACAGCGAGAGACGTTCTGATACGCCGTTACGTTGTGCATTGTCACGGCTGGCCTGAATTGCCTGTGGATCGATGTCAATACCGATAGCGGCAGCAGCGCCCAGTTTCAAAGCGGCAATCGCCAGAATGCCGGAACCACAGCCGAAATCGATCACGGTTTTACCTTCCAGGTCAAGGCCATCCAGCCAGGCGAGACAAAGTGCGGTGGTCGGGTGGGTGCCGGTTCCAAACGCCAGGCCCGGGTCGAGCATCACGTTTACCGCACTAGGGTCGGGCACATCGCGCCAGCTTGGGCAGATCCACAGGCGCTGTCCGAAGCGCATCGGGTGGAAGTTATCCATCCACTCACGTTCCCAGTCTTTATCCTCGATCTGCTCAATCTTATGGTGAAAACCAGCGCCCAGCAGCGGATGCTGCTCCAGCCCGGCAATCACATCGGGCATCTCGGTTTCAGCATCAAACAGGCCAATCACATCGGTATCGCCCCACAGACGCGTTTCGCCCGGTAAGGGTTCAAACACCGGATTGTCGTGGGTATCCTGGAAGGTCACCGACACGGCGCCATTTTCAATCAGTGCATCACCCAGCTCTTCAGCCTGAGCGCCGGTGGTATTAAGCTTCATTTGGATCCAAGGCATAATAATCTCTTCATTCAATCGGAGTGTGGGCAGTCGTCGGCAGGGTGTCAGAGTGACCAAAACGGTTGCCAATAATAAAGGCCAGCAGGCTGAGTAACAGCGCCGGAACAATCGGGTGGAACCCCCAGGGTTGCAGCGACAGGCTGGCCAGCAGGGTGTAACAGGCTGCACCCGAGACCATGCTGCTCAGTGCGCCAGCCGCGTTGGCTCTTTCCCAGTACAACCCCAGCACCAGCGGCCAGAGGAATACGGCTTCCAGCCCGCCAAAGGCCAGCAGATTCAGCCAGATAATCATATCGGGTGGATTCCAGGCCGCCACCAGCAACAGGAGCCCCAGTACCAGCGTCACCAGCGAGGATAAGCGCTTTAACAGAGGTTCATTATCCAGCTGATGCGGTCGCATCCGCAGATAGAGATCTTTGACGATCGTTGCCGACGATTGTAGCAGCTGTGCGTTAATGGTGGACATGATCGCCGCCATCGGCGCCGCAAGAAAGATCCCGGCAGCCAGTGGTGGCAGTACGCGGATCATTAACGTTGGGATCACCTGGTCCGGGATCTGTAAATCCGGGATCACAGCGCGTCCTAAAGCCCCTGCGAGATGCATACCAAACATCAGAACGGCAACGACCACGGTGCCAAGCAGGATTGCCAGATGTACGGCTTTACTGTCTTTATAGGAGATGCAACGTACCGCTGTGTGTGGCAGACCAATAACGCCAAAGCACACCAGCACAGAGAAAGAGGCAAGGAATGTCGGGGTCAGAATGTTATCAACACCTGTCGATGACACCAGCTTTGGATCAATATGCTGCAGGGTTTCTACGGCCTTATGCATCCCGCCAGCGGCATGGATCACGGCGAACAGCAGCAGGAAGGTGCCTGCCAGCATCACCAGGCCTTGCATCGCATCATTAAGGACGCTGGCACGGAAGCCACCAAACGCCGTATACAATGCGATGGAGATGCCAAAAATCAGCAGTCCGGTATCGTAAGGGATCCCCGCAGCGGTTTCCAACAGACGCGCACCGCCGATGAACTGCACGGTCATGGCACCAATAAATGCCACCAGCAGGCTGATACTTGCCAGCCAGACCAGCAGTGGGCTGCGGTAGCGTGCATACAGCATATCGTTAAGCGTCACGGCATTATAACGCCGTGCCAGAATGGCAAACTTCTTACCCAAAATCCCCAGCGACAGCCAGACGGCAGGCACCTGCACCATCGACAGCAACACCCAGCCCAGTCCGTATTTATAGGCGGCGCCTGGGCCACCAATAAACGAGCTGGCGCTGATATAGGTGGTGGTCAGTGTCATGGCCAGCACGAAGCCACCCATTGAACGGCTGCCGAGGAAGTATTCACTCAGGAAGCTGCCCTCACGGCGCTGACGCATGGCGTATACAGAGAGTCCGGCAACCAGTAACAGGTAGCCAATCAGAGGCAAAATAATGTCAAGCTTCACCGTCATCCTCCAGAGGAATATCGCGGAAGATGACGCGAACCATCAGCCAGCAGAGAAAGATAAACAAACCAGGCACCAGCAGGCAGGCGATTTCAAACCAGTGCGGCAGCCCGGTGACACCTTGCACATCGTCCGGTAGCCAGGCTGACAGCGCCCAACAGGCAAGATAAGCCACCGCCAGCCAGAATGACCAGCGCGCTTCACGGTGGGCCTGAATAAAACGTTTTTCCATGCGTTTCTTCCCCAAATAAGAAGGGGCCGAATAATCGGCCCCTCTGCATACAGCGAACTCTGCTGGCGGCTCGGGCATGCCCGCCCCCTACGATAGGGTATGCCCCTCCCGTAGAGGTCAGGCACGTCTGACCCGTGCCAATTACTTCTCTTGCAGGCCGAGTTTTTTCTCCAGATAGTGGATATTCGTTCCACCGTGCTGGAAGTTCTCATCCGACATGATTTTCATCTGCAGTTCGATGTTGGTCTTAATTCCGTCGATGATCAGCTCTGCAAGCGCATTTTTCATGCGTGAAATAGCCACATCGCGGTTTTCACCGAAGGTAATCAGCTTACCAATCATTGAGTCATAGTACGGCGGCACGCTATAACCGGCGTAGATATGAGATTCCCAACGCACACCAAATCCACCAGGTGCATGGAAGCGGGTGATTTTGCCTGGGCTTGGCAGGAAGGTGTTGGCATCTTCAGCGTTGATACGGCATTCCACCGCATGACCGCGAATGATCACTTCTTCCTGTTTGATCGACAGCGGCTGACCGGCAGCAATACGTAGCTGCTCTTTAATCAGGTCAACGCCTGTGATCATCTCCGTCACCGGGTGCTCTACCTGAATACGGGTGTTCATCTCAATGAAGTAGAACTCACCGTTTTCATACAGGAACTCGAAGGTGCCTGCGCCACGATAGCCGATATCAACACAGGCTTTCGAGCAGCGCTCGCCGATGTAACGGCGCATCTCTTCAGTGATACCTGGCGCTGGCGCTTCTTCCACGACTTTCTGGTGACGGCGCTGCATTGAGCAGTCACGTTCAGCCAGATAGATAGCGTTGCCCTGACCGTCAGCCAAAATCTGAATTTCGATATGGCGCGGGTTTTCCAGGTATTTTTCCATGTAAACCATGTCGTTGTTGAAAGCCGCTTTGGCTTCCGCTTTCGTCATGTTGATGGATTGTTCCAGATCTTTGTCGTTGCGCACAACGCGCATACCACGACCGCCGCCGCCGCCGGAGGCTTTGATAATGACCGGATAGCCGATGCGTTTCGCGAAGGCACGGTTTTTATCCATATCTTCGGTTAACGGGCCGTCAGAGCCCGGCACCGTCGGAACACCCGCTTTCTTCATCGCGGTGATCGCGGACACTTTATCGCCCATCAGGCGGATAGTCTCTGCTTTCGGCCCGATAAAGATAAAGCCAGAGCGTTCAACCTGCTCGGCAAAGTCAGCATTCTCAGACAAGAAACCATAGCCTGGGTGGATAGCGACAGACCCGGTGATCTCAGCGGCTGAAATCAGCGCCGGGATGTTCAGGTAGCTTTTCACAGACGGTGGCGGACCAATACAGACCGTTTCATCTGCCAGCAGTACATGCTTCAGATCGCGGTCCGCAGTGGAGTGCACTGCCACAGTCTTGATGCCAAGTTCTTTACAGGCGCGGAGAATTCGCAGCGCGATTTCACCACGGTTAGCAATTACAATTTTATCCAGCATGGCTCGCCTCGTTATTCGATGACTACCAGCGGCTCGTCAAACTCAACAGGCTGACCGCTTTCGACCAGAATCGCTTTCACAATGCCGGATTTATCGGCTTCGATCTGGTTCATCATTTTCATCGCTTCAACGATGCACAGGGTGTCACCGGCGTTAACTTTCTGACCGATTTCCACAAAGGCTTTCGCATCCGGGCTTGGGGTACGGTAGAAAGTACCGACCATAGGAGAACGCACGATATGGCCACTGATCTCAGCAGCTGCAGGCGCTTCCATTGCCGGAGCGGTAGCCGGAGCGACAGCGTTAGCCAGTGCAGGCTGCTGCATCATTGGGGCAGCATAGGCCTGCTGCATCATTGGGTAACCAACGTTAACCGGTGCACGGCTAATGCGAACAGACTCTTCGCCTTCAGAGATTTCCAGTTCAGCAATGCCTGATTCTTCAACCAGTTCGATCAGTTTTTTAATCTTACGAATATCCATGATGTGGTTCCGTACTCTGTTTAATTAGAGGGTGACAGGCGTTTGACTGCCGTCTGTAAAGCCCAGGAATAACCGTCGACGCCAAGTCCACAGATCACGCCGGCAGAAATATCAGAAAGATACGAATGATGACGAAAGGGCTCACGGGCATGCACGTTTGACAGATGAACCTCGATAAACGGGATGCTGACTGCCAGCAGTGCATCACGCAGTGCTACGCTGGTGTGAGTGAATGCCGCCGGGTTTATGACGATATAATCGACATTGCCTTTCGCCTCATGTATGCGATCGATCAGCGCATATTCCGCATTAGACTGGAGATGACTCAATGTGACGTTAAGCGCATCAGCCTGCGAGGTCAGCTCGCTGACAATCTCGGCCAGCGTGGTATGACCATACTTTTCAGGCTCACGGGTTCCCAACATATTCAGGTTAGGGCCGTTCAAAAGCAGTACGTGCAACTTATCCGTCATCTTGCTGCTATCTCCTGCGATAATAATGGCATCGCACAAAATACATCGCCAAAGCCAGTTTGTCACCTTTTCAGATGAAATTTGGCAAAGGCCACGAATGAAGTCGGGCATTATAACGATATCAACGCAATTAGCAGCTAAATACTGGTCGTATCAGCGAAGATGATCAACCACACCCGGGTAAAAAGGCAGGGTTGATCACTGAAGATGTGGGGTGGAACACAGTAATCAGGATTTACCTGGCAACCACTTACGCAGCTTTTTGTAACGCCATGCCAGCAAGATCGCGGCAATTAACGCATAAATCCACGGCTGAGGGGAAAGGATTTTTACCGACCAGAGATAATGAATCGGTGCCAGGACAGCCACTAAATAAACGGCATTGTGCAGCGTTTGCCAGCGCTTACCCAATGTGCGCTGTGCCCGCTGGAACGATGTGGCGGCCAGCAGTAGCAGCACGATCCAGCAAATAATACCCAGTGTCAGGTAAGGACGTGAGATCAACTCTGATCCCAGCAGGCCAAGATTACTGATCCCCAGTTCCAGTAATGAGTAGCTCACCAGATGCAGCGTTGCCCAGGCAAAACACCATAATCCCAGCAGGCGGCGTACGCGAATCAGCAGGGGTTGCTTACCGTAGCGTGCCAGCGGCGTTACCGCGAGAGAGGCCAGCAAAAATTTTAATGCCATTCTGCCGGTAAAATGCTGGATATCTTTGGCAGGATCAGCGCTGAACCAGCCCTGATCAATCGAGAGCAGCAGCCACAATAGCGGCAGAAAACCCGCCATATGCAGCAACACTTTCAGGCCTGTAATCTGTTTTAACGACAGGCGCACCATTTAGAAATTCTCCCGCAGATCCAGCCCGCGGTAGAGGGAAGCGACCTGTTCAGCATAGCCGTTAAACAGCAGCGTTGGCTGGCGCTTAACATCAAGAATACCACCGGAGCCGATAAAACGTTCGGTTGCCTGTGACCAGCGTGGGTGATCAACGTGGGGGTTCACATTGGCGAAGAAACCATATTCATTGCCCGCCAGCTGATTCCAGGTCGTTGGGGGCATATCTTTCACCAGGGTGATTTTCACTATCGATTTGATACCTTTAAAACCGTATTTCCACGGCACGGTCAGGCGAATGGGCGCACCGTTCTGTGGGGGCAGCGCTTTGCCATATACGCCGGTGGTTAATAGCGTGAGGGGGTGCATGGCTTCATCCAGACGCAGGCCTTCAACGTAAGGATAATCCAGCCCGCCGCCGATAAAGCGATCCTGCTGGCCGGGCATCTGATCGGGCGCATAGAGCGTCTGGAAAGCAACATAACGCGCATTGCTGGTGGGCTCGGCAGCTTTCAGCAGTTTACCCAGCTCGAAACCGATCCACGGCACCACCATGGACCAGGCTTCGACACAGCGCATACGGTAAATGCGCTGTTCCAGTGGAAAGCGCTTAAAGATGTCATCCATATCAAGCGTCAGCGGCTTACCAACTTCACCGCCGATCTGGATCTTCCAGTCGGTGGTTTTTAATGTACCGGCGTTGGCGGCAGGATCCGCTTTATCCAACCCAAACTCGTAAAAGTTATTGTAGCCAGTCACCTTGTCTTCTGGCGTCAGGACAAGGTCTGCCTGATAAGGTGCGGGTTTGCTAAATTCTAATGCTCTACCGGAGGCCGCCTTTGGGCGGTCATTACCTTTAAACCATGACAGTACATCAGCGCGAGCGGCGGTGGGCAGGGAAAGTGCAGCTGCACTCAACCCGAGGGTTTTGAGCAGCGTACGACGGCGCGTATTAAAGACGCTCTCCGGCGTGACATCATTTTCAGTCAGTTTTTTGATGGTTTTCATCTGTGACCCTTGCTCAGGTATGGGTAATAACCCTGAGCATGGCGCAGTGCCACGATTTAAGCGAATACTGGCGAAAAAATATGAAATTTCCTGGGAGAAAAGCATCCCTCACCGCAATGGTGAGGGGCTCAGTATTAGCGGATACGCACCAGGGTTCGGCCAGTGATCTCGTTATTCAGCAGCTTTTCAGCGGCGCTGGCAGCTTCTGACAGGGGAACTTCTGTGGTGGCCTGTTGATAAAACGATGCTGGCAGCACTTTCAGCAGACGTTTCCAGGCTTCACGACGACGTGGTGCTGGCGTCATTACGGAATCCACCCCCTGCAGACGGACATTACGCAGGATAAACGGCATAACGCTGGTGGGCAGGGCAAAGCCACCTGCCAGGCCGCACGCAGCGACCACACCGTTGTAGTTCATCTGCGCCAGCACACTGGCCAGCACCTGATCGCCTGCGGTATCGACCGCCCCTGCCCAGCGTTGTTTCTCCAGCGGCCGCGCCACAGCACTGAATGCACTGCGAGGCAGCACCTCGCGTGCCCCCAACTGATGAAGGTAGTCATGCGTTGATTCGCGTCCGCTGACGGCCACAACGTGATAACCGAGTGCACTGAGCAGTGCGATGGCGGTGCTTCCCACGCCACCGCTGGCACCCGTGACCAATATTTCACCGCTCTCAGGCGTCACGCCGCCTTCTTCCAGCGCCATAACACACAGCATGGCGGTAAACCCGGCTGTACCAATGATCATCGCCTGGCGACCGTCCATGCCTTCCGGCATCGGGACCAGCCAGTCTGCTTTAACACGTGCCTGTTCGGCCAGGCCGCCCCAGTGATTTTCACCTACGCCCCAGCCCGTTAGCAGCACCGGCTGACCGCTGTGGAAACGGGGATCGCTACTGGTATGCACTTTCCCGGCAAAATCGATACCGGGCACCATCGGAAACTGGCGGATAATTTTGCCCTTGCCGGTAATCGCCAGCGCATCTTTATAGTTAATACCCGACCAGTCCACATCGACCTTGACCTCGCCTTCCGGCAGGCTGTCAGCGCTAATGAACTTCACGGCAGCAACGGTTTTGCCTTCTGACTGTTCGAGAACCAGAGCCTGCATGAGAATCTCCTGAAAATAGTGGTTTCATTAATAAAAAACGCCCTGTCAGGACTATACTCCTGGAAATGGACAATTATCTGACCCCGGGCAAGCAATCGGTGTGTGAGGTGTGTTATTTTTCACCACGTCTGCTGTCAGGTATGCACATTCTCCTGGTCATTTACATTTTGGTTGCGGTTCAGTGTTAATGACGTCTTCTTCACCCGCAACACAAATGGGCACAAGGATGCGACTAACCACCAAACTTTCTGCGATTATCACCCTGCTTTGCTCACTGGCCATGTTACTGATGCTGGTGGGCTGCGTGCTGAGCTTCTTTTATCTTAGTAACCAGCGGGCAGAACATCGGATCCAGCGGATGGCGGACGATGTTGATAGCGCGTTATTCACACAATCACCCCAACAGATAGAAGCATGGCTACGTCAGGTCATGAATCCGTTACAAATCGAACGCGTTAAACTGAACAACGGTAATGCACAACTGTTTCAGGTCACCCTTCATCAGCCGTCCATCCTGGAAGACGAACCTAATCGCTATCGCCAGATACAGCTTCCGCTGAAGCAACATCCCGGCATGACTCTGCATATTCAATGGGTCGACTCCACCCGTACCTGGTTTGCGTCCTTAATGGGGGCTACCAGTTTGTCGCTAATTATCGGTGTGGTTGCGATCATGACTTTACTGCTATGGCAGGCCAGGCGCTGGCTACAGCAGCAATTACAAGGAATGGAACGGCTTGAGGAGCGCGCTGAAGCCGTGATCAAAGGAGAACGAGCTACTGTCAAATCAGGTTCAGTACATGAGTGGCCGCGTAAAGCCAGCAGCGCAATTGACCTGTTGCTGGCCGATCTGAAAGAGGCAGGAGAGCAGCATAACCGCATTGATACGCTGATACGCGCGTTTGCGGCACAGGATGCCCGCACCGGCCTGAACAACCGCTTGTTCTTTGATAATCAGCTCACCACGCTGTTGGAAGATCCGGAGTCCGTTGGAACGCACGGCATGGTGATGATGATCCGCTTACCAGATTTCGACAGCCTGCGTGAGCGGTGGGGCCATGTGCAGGTACAGGACTATCTGTTTGCGCTGGTCAATATGCTGTCGACCTTTGTGCTGCGCTATCCCGGTGCGCTACTGGCACGCTATTTTCGCAGTGACTTCGCCGTATTGCTCCCACATCGCAGTGTAAAGGATGCCGACGGCATTGCGTCGCAGTTGATCAAAGCGGTCGATACTCTGCCATCAACGCGGATGCTGGATCGTGATGACATGATTCATATCGGTATCAGCGGCTGGCACAGCGGGCAGAGCACTCAGCAGGTGATGGAGAATGCCGAGCGGGCGACGCGGAACGCGACGCTACAGGGCGGGAATAACTGGTCGGTGGGTGAAGGCGCCCAGCAGGATTTCGCGCGCGGAAGCGTGAAATGGCGCACATTGCTGGAAAACACACTGAACCGTGGTGGCCCACGGCTTTATCAAAAACCGGCCGTTAACGCTAAGGGTGAAGTGCATCATCGCGAAATGATGCCACGCATCTTTGACGGTGAAAAAGAGCTGTTATCCGCAGAATATCTGCCTGTGGTTCAGCAACTGGGGCTGGCAGAACGCTACGATCGTCAGATGGTGAAACGTATTGTGACGTTGATCGAACTGTGGCCAGAAGAAACCCTTGCCATTCCGCTCACCCTCGACTCATTATTGCAGCGCTCATTCCTGAACTGGCTGCGTGATAACCTGCTGCAATGCACTAAATCGCAAAGAAAACGTATTTTATTTGAACTTGCAGAAGCAGATGTGTGTCAACACATCAGCCGTTTAACGCCAGTGTTCAGATTGCTCTACGGTTTTGGCTGTAGTGTGGCGGTGAATCAGGCAGGTTTAACGGTAGTGAGCACTGCGTATATCAAGCAGTTCCAGGTCAGGCTAATCAAGCTTCATCCAGGCCTGGTGCGCAACATTGATCGGCGTACTGAAAATCAGCTGTTTGTTCAAAGCTTACTTGAAAGCAGCAAGCAAACTTCCACTCAAGTTTTTGCCGCCGGGGTGCGTTCCCGGGAAGAGTGGCAAACGCTGGTGGAGCTGGGAGTGACCGGTGGGCAGGGCGACTTTTTCGCTGCTTCAGAGCCCGTTAATAGTAGCGTGAAAAAATATTCGCAAAGATATCGAGTTTAGTCTCACGTCTGGCAGGTTTTCACGTAGAATACCTGGGAGATTGTGGTTCGAAGCGGCTTTCTCGCCGGCCGAGGCGAAACTGAAACTGTTAATTTTTATGTATGTTATGTCCGCTGACGGGTCTGAAAACCAAAGCGAAAGGCCGTTATATCGGCTTCCGTTACGCACGATGTCGTAAGGTTGTGACTCCAGCGAGAGATAGCATGATTTTTCACCGAAGCAGAACGTTTGTGCGCCTTGTCGCTGCTTCGTGTGGTTGGTAAAGTAAGCGGATTTTATTTTCCGCCCCCAGCTTGCAGGATTATCCTTTAGTATGTTTAAAAAATTCCGTGGCATGTTTTCCAACGACTTGTCCATCGACCTGGGTACAGCCAATACCCTGATTTACGTGAAAGGGCAGGGCATTGTTCTTAATGAGCCTTCCGTCGTTGCTATCCGTCAGGATCGTGCCGGTTCCCCAAAGAGCGTAGCGGCAGTCGGTCATGACGCAAAACAGATGCTGGGTCGTACACCCGGCAATATCGCAGCTATTCGCCCAATGAAAGATGGCGTTATCGCCGATTTCTTTGTTACCGAGAAAATGTTGCAGCACTTCATCAAACAGGTTCACAGCAACAGCTTTATGCGCCCAAGCCCGCGCGTACTGGTCTGTGTACCTGTTGGTGCCACCCAGGTTGAACGTCGTGCCATCCGTGAGTCTGCTCAGGGTGCGGGTGCGCGTGAAGTCTTCCTGATTGAAGAACCCATGGCTGCAGCTATCGGTGCAGGCCTGCCTGTTTCTGAAGCGACCGGTTCGATGGTGGTGGATATCGGTGGTGGTACCACAGAAGTCGCGGTGATCTCGCTGAATGGCGTGGTTTACTCCTCTTCTGTGCGTATTGGTGGTGACCGTTTCGATGAAGCCATCATTAATTATGTGCGCCGTAATTACGGCTCTCTGATTGGTGAAGCCACCGCAGAGCGTATTAAGCATGAAATCGGTTCAGCCTATCCGGGTGACGAAGTGCTCGAGATTGAAGTCCGCGGCCGTAATCTGGCTGAAGGGGTTCCGCGTGGTTTCACCCTGAACTCTAATGAGATCCTGGAAGCGCTGCAGGAGCCGTTAACCGGCATCGTTAGCGCGGTTATGGTTGCTCTGGAACAGTGTCCGCCAGAACTGGCATCTGACATCTCCGAACGTGGCATGGTACTGACTGGCGGTGGTGCGCTGTTGCGCAATCTGGATCGCCTGCTTATGGAAGAGACTGGAATTCCAGTGGTCGTTGCAGAAGATCCATTGACCTGCGTTGCACGCGGTGGTGGTAAAGCGTTGGAAATGATTGACATGCACGGCGGCGATTTGTTCAGCGAAGAATAATTTGCCTGAAGGAGTGGCGGGGCGCTGCCCGCACTCCTTTTTCATGTTGTCGAGGAAAACGCCGAGTTTATGAAGCCGATGTTCAGCAGGGGGCCTTCCCTGCAGTTACGCTTATTTTTAGCGGTTATTGTGGCAATAGGCGTGATTGTTGCCGACAGTCGTATGGGAGCTTTCTCCCAGATCCGCACCTATATGGACACTGCCGTCAGTCCATTCTATTTCCTGGCCAACGGGCCTCGTCAGATTTTGGACAATGTTTCAGAAACATTGGCCTCCCGCCAGCAACTCGAGCTGGAAAATAAAGCCTTACACCGCGAACTGATGCTGAAGAACAGCGAACTGCTGATGCTGGGTCAGTTTAAGCAGGAAAATGCCCGTTTACGCGAACTGCTGGGTTCACCGCTGCGTCAGGACGAGCATAAAATGGTCACACAGGTGATCTCCACCGGCACCGATCCCTATACCGATCAGGTGGTGATCGACAAAGGTAGCGTAAACGGTGTTTACGAAGGTCAGCCGGTGATCAGTGATAAAGGCGTGGTCGGCCAGGTGGTGGCAGTGGGTAAAATCACCAGCCGCGTGCTGCTGATTTGCGATGCCTCACACGCACTGCCGATTCAGGTTCTGCGCAATGACATCCGCGTGATTGCGGCCGGTAATGGCTGCACGGAAGATTTGCAACTTGAACATCTTCCGGGCAATACCGATATCCGCGTAGGTGATGTGCTGGTGACGTCCGGCCTCGGTGGACGCTTCCCTGAAGGTTACCCTGTTGGCGTGGTCTCTTCCGTGAAAGTGGATACCCAACGCGCTTATACGGTGATCCAGGCGCGTCCAACGGCGGGTCTCCAGCGTCTGCGTTATCTGCTGCTGCTGTGGGGCGCGGATCGTAATGGCACGATGCCAATGGCACCGGACGAAGTCCATCGTGTGGCGAATGAACGCCTGATGCAGATGATGCCGCAGGTACTGCCACAGGCCAGCGAAATGGTGGGGCCGCCTGCCCCGCCTGCCGCAGCTCCCACCAGCATCCCGGCAACGGATCCTGCTGCCGCACCGGTTCGCCGTTCGCCGCCCGAACATGGAGTCCAGCCTTGAGTAGTTACCGCAGCCACGGTCGCTGGGTTATCTGGCTCTCTTTTCTGGTGGCGCTGGTGCTACAAATCATGCCCTGGCCCGAGGAACTGTTTGTTTATCGCCCGTCATGGCTGTTGTTGATCCTGATTTACTGGGTGCTGGCGCTGCCGCACCGTGTCAACGTTGGCACCGGATTTGTGATGGGATCTATAATGGATCTTATCTCCGGTTCGACACTCGGTGTACGCGCACTGGCATTCAGTATCGTTGCCTACCTGGTGGCCTTCAAATTCCAGTTATTCCGCAACCTGGCGCTTTGGCAGCAGGCACTGATGGTGATGGTGTTGTCACTGGCGATGGATGTCATCGTATTCTGGTCTGAGTTCCTGGTGATTAACGTTTCCTTCCGCCCAGAAATTTTCTGGAGTAGCGTCGTCGACGGTATCCTCTGGCCCTGGCTGTTCTTACTGATGAGAAAAATTCGCCGCCAGTTTGCCGTTCAATAAAGGACAATTATGGTATCCCTGTATCTGGCTTCTGGCTCCCCGCGCCGCCGCGAACTGCTGACTCAGCTAGGCCTGTCATTTGAACGCCTTTCTAATGACGTGGAAGAACGGCGTCATCCGGGTGAAACCGCAGAGCAGTATGTGCGCCGTCTGGCGCGGGATAAAGCGTTGGCGGGGGTTGCGGTAGCTGACCTCGATCTCCCGGTGCTGGGGGCTGATACCCTTGTTGTGCTGAATAATCATGTGCTGGAGAAACCCGCGGATACTGACGCTGCCGCCGCCATGCTGGCGATGCTCTCCGGCAAGACTCATGAAGTCATGACAGCGGTAGCGTTGGCCGATCGCCAGCGGATCCTTGAATGTCTTGTTGTCACTGAGGTGACATTTCGCACGTTAACACCTGAAGATATTGCTGGTTATGTTGCCAGCGGCGAGCCAATGGATAAGGCGGGCGCTTATGGAATTCAGGGACTGGGTGGCAACTTTGTCAGAAAAATTAACGGAAGCTATCACGCGGTAGTGGGGCTGCCTCTGGTGGAAACCGCCGAGCTTTTCAGCCATTTTCAATCGCTGCGTGATGTGAGAGGTCGAGATGACAGCTGAACTGCTGGTCAATATTACGCCGTCGGAAACCCGTGTTGCCTATATCGACGGTGGCATTCTGCAGGAAATTCATATCGAGCGCGAAGCGCGCCGTGGCATCGTTGGCAACATCTACAAAGGGCGTGTCAGCCGGGTATTACCAGGAATGCAGGCGGCCTTTGTCGATATTGGGCTGGAAAAAGCGGCGTTTTTGCACGCTTCTGACATCATGCCGCACACCGAATGTGTTGCGCGTGACGAAAAGAAAAACTTCATCGTGCGTGATATCTCCGAACTGGTACGTCAGGGACAAGATCTGATGGTGCAGGTGGTGAAAGATCCGCTTGGGACCAAAGGTGCACGCCTGACGACCGATATCACCCTACCGTCACGCTACCTGGTATTTATGCCGGGAGCTTCGCACGTGGGAGTGTCGCAACGTATCGAGAGCGAAGCAGAGCGCGATCGCCTGAAATCCGTCGTCGCCAGCTATTGTGATGAGTTGGGCGGATACATCATCCGTACGGCAGCAGAAGGCGTGGGCGAAGATGAACTGGCATCTGATGCGGCGTTTCTTAAACGTTTGTGGACCAAGGTGATCGAACGTAAGAAACGCAATCAGACACGCTGCCGCCTTTATGGTGAAGTCGCGCTCTCGCAGCGTATCCTGCGTGACTTTGCCGGTGCAGCCCTTGACCGTATCCGCATCGATTCCCGTCTGACGTTTGAACATCTGGTGGAGTTCACCAGCGAATATATCCCGGAGATGACGGCAAAGCTGGAGCTGTATGTCGGCAAGCAGCCTATTTTCGATCTGTTCGATGTGGAAAACGAAATTCAGCGTTCTCTCGATCGTAAAGTCGAGCTCAAGTCGGGTGGCTATCTGATTATCGATCAGACGGAAGCCATGACCACAATTGATATTAATACCGGTGCCTTCGTTGGCCATCGTAATCTTGAAGAAACCATCTTCAATACCAATATTGAGGCGACTCAGGCGATTGCCCGTCAGCTCAGACTGCGTAACCTTGGTGGCATTATCATCATCGATTTTATCGATATGAATAATGACGATCACCGCAGACGAGTTCTGCATTCACTAGACCAGGCCCTGAGTAAAGACCGGGTGAAAACAGGCGTGAATGGTTTCTCACAGCTGGGGCTGGTGGAAATGACGCGTAAGCGCACGCGCGAAAGTATTGAACATGTACTGTGCCAGGACTGCCCGGTGTGTAAAGGGCGCGGAACGCTGAAAACGGTGGAAACGGTCTGTTATGAAATCATGCGCGAGATTGTGCGTGTGCATCATGCCTATGATTCAGACCGTTTCCTGGTTTATGCCTCGCCATCGGTGGGTGAAGCGCTGAAAAGTGATGAGTCTCATGCTTTAGCGGAAGTAGAAATCTTTGTGGGCAAGCAGGTTAAAGTTCAAATAGAACCGCTCTATACTCAGGAGCAGTTTGACGTGGTGATGATGTAATATCCGCTTGGGTCTCCCCGGTTTTGCGCTAAAATTCGCAACGATCGGGAGTAAACTGGACGTTACGGCTTGAACCGCCTTGTCGTATCTCCCTCGTGAGATACCAACAGATTTTAGTGACTGGCTATCCGTTTTCACGGAAGACAAGGAGAGGTGTGTGAGGCAATTGCCGAAGGTTTTGCTATTCACTGGCGCAACATTGGTGGTGGTTACTGCGCTATTAGTGAGTGGCTTACGTCTGCTGATGCCGCATATGAACAGTTGGCGTGCGCCAATCCTTAACGCTGTGTCTGCTGCCGCGGGCGTTGAGATCAAGGCCAGCGCAATTGAAGGCAGCTGGGAGAACTTTGGTCCCCGCCTGGAAATCAAAGATATCCACACCGGCTTCTCCGATGGCGGCGCACTGAAAATCCAGCGCGTCACGCTGGCGTTGGATGTCTGGCAATCATTGCTGCACCTGCGCTGGCAGTTTCGCGATCTGACCTTCTGGCAGCTCAACCTGCACACCAATACCCCGCTGAATGGTGGCAATAATCGTCAGTCAGATTTTCAGACTGAGCGGTTAAACGATCTCTTCCTGCGCCAGTTTGACCACTTCGATCTGCGCGATAGCCACATCAGTTTTGTTACCCCATCCGGACAGCGCGCAACGCTGGCCATGCCGCAGCTGACCTGGCTGAATGAAAAAAATCGCCATCGTGCCGAGGGACTGGTGAGTCTTTCCAGTTTTACAGGGCAGCATGGTGTGGTGCAGTTGCGGCTGGACCTCAGCGACAGCAATGGCTATCTCAGCACCGGGCGTGTGTGGATGCAGGCCGATGACGTTGATATGAAACCCTGGCTGGGACAGTGGATGCGTGACAACACCAGTCTGGAAAGCGCGCGTTTCAGCCTCGCCGCCTGGATGAGTGTGGAAAATGGTGAAGTCCATGATGGCGATGTCTGGTTGAAACAGGGGGGAGCCAACTGGCAGGGTGATAAACAGGCGCACCATCTCAGCGTAGACAATCTCACTGCACATATCAGTCGTTTTAACGGTGGCTGGAATGTGAATATCCCGCAAACGCGCTTTATTACGGATGGGCAGCCCTGGCCACACGGTCAGTTATCGCTGTTATGGCAGCCAGAAAATACGCAGCTACCCGGTCCTGATCATCATCAGGAACTGCGCGTGCGCGTCACCGATCTGGACCTTGAGCGTCTTGATCCACTCATTCCACTTTTTGCCAAACTGTCTCCGCAACTGCTGGAGAATTGGCGTGCGCTGCAACCGCGCGGCCAGCTCAACGCGCTGGCGCTGGATATACCGCTTCAGCAGCCGGAACGGACTCGTTTCCAGGCCAAATGGCAGAATCTGAGCTGGCAGCAGTGGGAACTGTTGCCCGGTATGGAGCATCTTAACGGGACGCTGGCAGGCGGCGTGGCTGACGGGCGGCTCACCTTTGATATTCAGCAGGCCACGCTGCCTTATGGTGATATGTTCCGCGCTCCGCTGGAGATTGCCCAGGCCAGTGGTGCACTCAACTGGGAATATGGAAAACAGGGTCTGACGCTGTCCGGCCAGCAGGTTGATGTTCAGGCGCGCTCACTGTGGGCACGCGGTGACTTCCGCTACCAGCAACAGAACGGCCAGCCACCTCGTCTTGATATCCTCGCGGGTATTAATCTCACCAATGCGGGTGATGCCTGGCGCTATTTCCCTGAACCACTGATGGGTAAATCGCTGGCAGACTATCTGAGCGGTGCGATTAAAGGCGGGCAGGTGAAGGATGCAACGCTGATCTTTGCCGGTGACCCGCACCATTTCCCGTTCAGAAAGAACGACGGCATGTTTGAAGTGGCGGTACCGTTGCGTCAGGCGACCTACGAATTTGAACCGGGCTGGCCGTTGCTGGAAAATCTGGATATTGACCTCGACTTCGCCAACAACGGTCTGTGGATGAAAGCGCCAGATATCAAACTGGGCGAGGTTAACGGCCATAACATCTCGGCGGTGATCCCCGATTATTTGCAGGAAAAGCTGATTATTGATGGTGAGATCAAGGGAGAAGGGCCGCAGATACGTGAGTACTTTAATCAGTCACCGCTTAAACCCTCGCTGGGAGCGGCGCTGGACGAACTGCAAATTGGCGGTGATGTTAGTGGGCGCTTACATCTTGATATCCCGCTGGATGGCAAAGAGGTGCGCGCCACGGGTGACGTGAATTTTGCAGGCAACTCGCTGCTGATCAAACCACTGGAGACGCGTTTCGACCAGCTGAGCGGTCATTTTACCTATGATAACGGCGACCTGAAAAGTGATGGGATGACCGCCCGCTGGTTTGGTCAGCCCATCGGCGTGAGCTTTAACACCCAGGACGGGAAAAAAGAGTATCAAATCGGTGTGGATCTGAACGGCGACTGGCAGCCAGGGGCGATAACTCAGCTGCCTGAGGCGGTGCGTAAACAGCTGGGTGGACATCTGCCGTGGCAGGGCAATGTGCTGGTGACCTTGCCGCACAAAGGCGGGGCCAGTTACCAGGTTAACCTTGACGGTGATCTTAAGAATGTGAGCAGTCGCTTACCTGCACCTCTTGATAAAACAGGCACCAGTGCGCTTCCAGTGAAAGTGCTGGCAAAAGGTAACCTCAATAGTCTTGATCTCAGTGGCTCAGTGGGTGACCGACATCGATTTAACAGTCGCTGGTTGCTGGGTAAGCAGCTTAAAGTCGACCGTGGGATCTGGGAAAACGACACAAAACACCTGCCTGCGCTGCCGGAGAGCAGTGGAATGGTATTAAATTTACCTGCGCTGGACGGTGAGGCCTGGCTTGGCTTGCTGGGGGCGGGTTCGGGCAGCGGTGGTAACGGCAAAACGGGAATTACGATGCTGCCAGGTGATATTCGCCTGCACACGCCGGCACTGACTCTGGCGGGTCAGCAGTGGCAGGATCTTACCGCCACTCTCAGCCAGAGTATGGCGGGCGAGATGACGATCAACGCTCAGGGTAAGGATATCATTGGTTCTCTGGTCACTAAGCAGAATGAACCCTGGGTGGCTAACCTCAAATACCTTTATTACAACCCGCAATGGGACAGCAAAGGCACCACGTCATCTCCCTTGCCTGACGATGCGACCAGGGTGAATTTCAGCGGCTGGCCTGCACTGCGCCTGAACTGTGATGAATGCTGGCTGCGTGGACAGAAATTCGGTCATATGAAGGCCGACCTGACGCCATCCGGCGATACGTTGAAGCTGGAGAATGGACTGATTGATAGCGGTAATACTCAGCTGACCGTTAATGGTGAGTGGGTGAACCAGCCAGGCCAGCAGCGTACGTCGTTGAAGGGCGTACTAAGTGGTAAAAAAATCAATGATGCCACTAACTGGTTTGGTGTCAGCTCACCGCTGCGTGATTCGCCGTTTAAGCTGGAATATGATCTGCACTGGCAGTCGGCACCGTGGCAACCATCGGAGCAGACGTTAAGCGGTGTGCTGAAGTCGCATCTGGGCGCGGGGCAGATCGCAGATGTTTCAACCGGCCGTGCCGGGCAGCTGCTGCGTCTGGTCAGCATCGACTCGCTGTTGCGTAAATTACGCCTCGATTTCAGCGACACCTTCAGTCAGGGCTTCTATTTCGACTCCATCAACGGCACGGCCTGGATTGAAAATGGTGTGATGCACACTGATAACCTGCTGGTGGATGGGCTGGAAGCCGACATCGCCATGAAAGGCAGGATGGATCTGGTGCGGCGTCAGATTGATATGGAAGCCGTTGTCGCTCCGGAAATTTCTACGACCGTGGGTGTCGCGACCGCCTTCGCGGTGAATCCGGTGATTGGTGCGGCGGTATTTGCCGCCAGTAAAGTGCTGGGGCCATTGTGGAGCAAGATTTCCGTGCTGCGCTACCACATCAGTGGACCAATAGATAAACCGCAAATTGATGAAGTGCTGCGCAAACCACGTGAGATCAGTGAGAAGTGAGTTTGACGTGGCCCTCATATTGCCTCACCCTTCATATATGATACGGGGTATCACCATCGTACCTCGTCACAATTGACAATTGAAAGCCAGCAGCCACTGGCTCATCCACACAGAGCGAGAATTCATGAGTCTGAATCTGGTAAGTGAGCAGTTACTAACTGCTAACAACATTCGTCAAAGCGACCTTTTTTCTATTCTCAGCCAGCTTTCAGAGCGCAAGCTGGATTATGCGGACCTCTATTTTCAGTCCAGCTACCATGAGTCCTGGGTGTTGGAAGATCGCATCATTAAAGACGGCTCCTACAATATCGATCAGGGCGTGGGTGTGCGCGCGGTCAGCGGAGAGAAAACCGGCTTCGCCTATGCCGACCAGATCACGTTAAATGCACTGCATCAAAGTGCCACTGCCGCACGCAGCATCGTGCGCGAGCAGGGTAACGGCCAGTCACGCACACTGGGTGCGGTGATGAACCGTGCGCTGTACCCGGCACTCGATCCGCTGCAAAGCCTGACCCGCGAAGAGAAAATCGCTCTGCTGCACCGCGTTGACAGTGCCGCACGCGCAGCTGACAAACGCGTACAGGAAGTGTCTGCCAGCCTGAGCGGTGTCTATGAACTGGTGCTGGTCGCGGCAACCGATGGCACACTGGCTGCCGATGTGCGTCCACTGGTGCGTCTCTCGGTGAGCGTTCAGGTGGAAGATAACGGTAAGCGCGAGCGCGGTGCCAGCGGCGGCGGCGGGCGCTTTGGCTATGAGTTTTTCCTGGCGAATGAAAACGGTGAAGTGCGTGCCGAAGCCTGGGCACGTGAAGCCGTGCGCATGGCGCTGGTAAATCTGAATGCGGTCGCGGCACCGGCAGGCACCATTCCGGTAGTGCTGGGTGCTGGCTGGCCGGGCGTGCTGCTGCATGAGGCGGTGGGCCACGGTCTGGAAGGCGATTTTAACCGTCGCGGAACGTCTGTGTTCAGTGGCCAAATGGGGCAGCTGGTGGCCTCTGAACTGTGTACCGTCGTGGATGATGGCACCATCGAAGGGTTACGCGGCTCGCTTGCCGTTGATGATGAAGGCGTACCGGGTCAGTACAATGTATTGATTGAAAACGGTATTTTGAAAGGCTATATGCAGGATAAACTCAATGCGCGCCTGATGGGCGTGGCGCCTACCGGGAACGGTCGTCGTGAGTCTTATGCGCATCTGCCGATGCCGCGTATGACAAATACCTATATGCTGGCAGGCAAGTCGACCCCGCAGGATATTATCGAAAGCGTGGAGTACGGTCTGTATGCGCCGAACTTCGGCGGCGGCCAGGTGGATATCACCTCGGGTAAATTTGTTTTCTCCACCTCGGAAGCTTATCTGATTGAAAACGGTAAGGTGACGAAACCGGTGAAAGGCGCAACGCTGATTGGTTCCGGTATTGAAGCGATGCAACAGATTTCAATGGTGGGTAATGATCTGGCACTGGACAAAGGTGTCGGCGTCTGCGGTAAAGAGGGCCAGAGCCTGCCTGTTGGCGTGGGTCAGCCTACGCTGAAGCTGGATAAACTGACCGTAGGTGGTACCGCCTGACGTTGAACCAGGGCGAGGCGTGCGTGCCCCGCCCCTACTGTTTCTGCTTTCTGCATAGCGTGCGTTATGTGCGAAACTCCTGATAAATCTCCGCCACCTTATCGAAATACGCGATCAGATAGTTAATGCACACCTGCACCTTTAGCGGCAATTTGTCTTTCTGGGTGTATACCGCATACACCGGGCGCGGCACCGACTGATAATGCGCGAACAGGATCTCTACTTTTCCGGCATTAATCTCATCAATAATCCACATCAGCGGTACATAGGCGATACCGGTGCCTGATTTCAGCCAGCGGATCAGTGTCTGTGAGTCATTGGTGGCAAAGCGGCCCTGAGGCGAAAGGCGAATCGACGTGCCTTCCGGTGAGGTCAGCTCAAAGTCGTTATCCATTCTTACACTGTATTCGAGCCACGAATAGTTGCTGATATCGGACGGTTTTTCCGGCGTTCCATTCTGCGCGAGATAGCTTTTTGCGGCACATACCACCATCGGCATGGAACCCAGCCGTGTTGAAAACAGACTGGAATCTTGCAATGCACCGACACGGATCACCAGGTCCAGCCCGTCCGCGATAAGATCCGGTGCCGGAATTCCCGTCACCAGGTTAACGGTCAGCCCCGGATACTCCTTCAGCATCTCTTCGGTCATCGGGGCCAGTAAATTCTGCGACATGGTCGAAGAACTGCCGATGCGCAGTGTGCCAACCGGCGTATTATTAAATGCCCACAGTTGTTCATGCACCTGCTGTGCCTCGGACATCATGCGACGGCAGCCCTGAAAGTAGATCTTACCGGCCTCGGTCAGCCCCAGGCTGCGCGTACTGCGATTGAGCAGCTTCACCTGGAGTTCATTTTCCAGCCTGGCGACAATCTGGCTAACGGCCGATACACTTAACTGCATCTGTTGTGCTGCTGCGGTAAATGAACCCAGTTCAACGACTTTGGCGAAAACGGTCATGCCCTTCAGTCTTTCCATTATTAACCCTGGCTTAAAAGTGATTTAGATCACATTTGGTAGATAACTTATAGTCAGGCGCGTTACTATAGTCATGTCAGGTTATCGACCTGTCGCCCCGCGTATGACAAATGCTGCCCCTGAATAGACTATTATTCAATTGGCTTTGGTGCTGATTAGCGTCTGACTGTCTCCCTGTCACCTGATCACCTTTTGCAAGCATATCCCCCAGAAACCCGGAGGGAAGCGGGTTGTGGCAGCGAGTGGCCTGGTACAGTATCAACAAGGATAAAAGATGAGTGTACTTCCGGTTGTTGTGGTGTTCGGGATGTCATTCCCACCCATTTTTTTTGAAATAATTGTGTCGCTGATCGTGTTCTGGCTGGTCCGCCGTCTGATCACGCCAACCGGAATCTATGATCTGGTCTGGCATCCGGCACTGTTTAATACTGCATTGTACTGCTGCCTGTTCTATCTGGTATCCCGATTGTTCGTCTGAGGTCATAGTGAAAGCTCTAACAAGAAAAATTGCCCGTTTCGCCATTACCCTGCTGCTGGTGATCATCGCGATTGTCCTGATTTTCCGCGTCTGGGTGTTTTATACCGAATCCCCGTGGACGCGTGACGCCAAATTCACCGCCGATGTTGTGGCGATTGCGCCCGATGTCAGCGGCCTGATCACCGACGTTCGCGTCCGTGATAACCAGCTGGTGCAGAAAGACCAGGTGTTGTTCACCATCGACCAGCCGCGTTACCAGAAAGCGCTGGAAGAGGCGGAAGCGGATGTCGCCTACTACCAGGCGGTGCTGAGTGAAAAGCGCCGTGAAGCCGCGCGTCGTAATCAGCTGGGCATCTCGGCCATGTCGCGTGAAGCGATTGACCAGGCCAACAGTGATTATCAAACCACGGAACACCAGCTGGCGAAAGCCGTCGCCACCCGCGACCTGTCGAAGCTGGACCTGGAACGTACTACGGTAAAAGCCCCCGCAGCGGGCTGGATCACCAACCTGAATGTTTACACGGGTGAGTTTATTACCCGCGGTTCAACATCGGTAGCGCTGGTGAAGCAGAACTCCTTCTATGTGCTGGCCTACCTCGAAGAGACCAAACTGGATGGCATCCGTCCGGGTTACCGTGTCGAAATTACACCGCTGGGCAGCAACCATGTCCTGCACGGCTCGGTCGACAGTGTGGCCGCTGGTGTGACCAACAGCAGCAGTACGGTTGATGGTAAAGGGATGGCGACGATTGACTCCAACCTTGAGTGGGTACGTCTGGCACAGCGTGTGCCGGTGCGAATTCACCTCGATCAACAGCCGGGTAACCTGTATCCGTCTGGTACCACGGCGACCGTAGTGGTCACAGGCGCGCAAGACCGTCAGGATAAAGATATGTCACCGCTGATGAAGCTGATGCATCGCCTGCGCGAGTTTGGTTGAGGCGGGGCGAATGATGCAGTGGTATCGTCTGCGCTTTCCTATCAAACTGACGTTTGCCATTTTACTGGCGCTGTTTGTCGGCTTTGAATTTAACCTGGAAACCCCGCGCTGGGCGGTGATGACGGCAGCTATCGTTGCCGGCGGCACCGCTTTTGCCGCCGGGGGGGACCCCTTCTCCGGTGCGTTGCGCCATCGCGGCATGTTGCGCATTATCGGCACCTTTATTGGCTGCATTGCTGCCGTGGTGATCATGGTGGCCACCATTCGTGCGCCCGTGGTGATGTTGCTGCTGTGCTGCATCTGGGCGGGTGTCTGCGTGTGGGTTTCTTCACTGATGAAGGTGGAAAACTCTTATGCACTGGGCCTGGCGGGCTACACCGCGCTGATTATCGTGGTCAGTGTGGATGCTAACGGCTCGCTGCTGCTGGCCCCGCAGTTTGCCGTTGAGCGCTGTAGTGAAATCATTATCGGTATTGTCTGCGCTATTCTGGCCGACATGTTGTTTTCACCGCGTTCGATTAAACAGGATATTGATCGGGAAATTGATGCTCTTCTGGTTGAGCAGTATCGGCTGATGCAGCTATGCGTAGCGCATGCGGACAAAGATGAGGTTGATAAATGCTGGGCGGGGCTGGTACGCCGCACCACCGCGCTGAACGGTATGCGCACCCATCTGATGATGGAGTCAGGGCGCTGGCAGAAAGTGGATCGCCGCCTGCGCGTATTGAATACCCTGTCGCTGACGTTGATTACCCAGGCCTGTGAAACCTTCCTTATCCAGAACACCCGGCAAGAATATGTTCCTTCCCAGTTTCATCTGTTCTTCGAAAAGCCGGTTAATAATATTGCGGATATCCATAAGCGGATGAAAGTGATGCGACGGGTGATTACCGCCAGCGGCAGTAAAAATACGCCGACGACCATTCGCACCTGGGTGGGGGCGGCCAGTCGCTATCTACTGCTGCTGAAAGGGATCCACACCAATAGCCGTATCAGCCGCATAGAAGAAGAGCTCCTGAATGCGGAACCCGTAGTCAAAATGCGTTCGGCTGAAAACCGTCATGCGTTGGTTAACGGCTTACGTACGTTTGTCGCGATTGCCGTTGGTTCACTCTTCTGGCTGTGGACCGGTTGGACCTCCGGCAGCGGTGCGATGGTGATGCTGGCAGTGATTACCTCACTGGCGATGCGCACGCCCAACCCGCTCATGGTCGCTAAAGACTTTCTCTACGGCATGATTGTCGCTATTCCTCTGGGGTCACTGTATTACATGGTGGTGATGCCAAATACCCAGCAAAGTATGCTGCTGTTATGCATCGCTCTGGGTATCATCGCGTTTATCTGCGGCATTCTGATCCAGCGGCGGCAGATCGGTACGCTGGGGGCGCTGGTGGGGACCATCAATATCCTGACACTGGATAATCCGATGAAGTTTGAAGTCAGCTTGTTTCTCGACAGTGCGCTCGGCCAGGCGATCGGCTGCTTTGTTGCCTTGCTGGTGATCCTGCTGATACGCGATACCTCGAAAGCACGCGTCGGACGGACGCTACTTAATCGCCTGATGTATGCCGCCGTCTCCGCGCTGACGACTAACCCGGCACGGCGTAAAGAGAACCACTTGCCTGCGCTCTATCAGCAACTCTTTATGCTGCTGAATATCTTCCCCGGTGACATCGACAAATACCGGCTGGCGCTGACGCTGATCATTGGTCATCAACGTATGCGTGATGCCGACGTGCCCGTGAATGCCGATCTCTCTGCGTTCCACAAGCAGATGCGCCATACCGCTGACCGGGTTATCTCCTCCAGCAGTGAAATCAAAAAACGCCATTACTTTGAACGCTTGCTGGCAGAGTTTGAGATCTATCAGCAAAAGCTGGAACAGTATGATGCCCCGATCGGTGTGACCGAGCCGGTTGCACGACTGGCTGCGATGCTGAAAAAATATCAGAATACCCTGATCGAGATTTGATCACCTCGCTGACAGCCTCCGCTGTCAGCGCTTTTCCTTGCCTGATTCCTTTCTCTGATGCCACTCCGTCATAAAACGACCGTCATTTGCCATCTATACTTATTGCCAGGCAAATGAAAACCGTATCAGGAGACAACGATGGCCCTCTCAACGCTTAAGGATAACGAACTGTTTCAGACTGGCTTTCTGGTCAATGGCCGCTGGCAGCAGGCGACGAGCACTTTTGACGTGCTCAACCCCGCGACCGGGGAGGTAATTGCTCAGGTGGCAAAAGCGGGAAAAACAGAAACTGAGCAGGCCATTGCGGCAGCGGCAGCGGCTTTCCCGGGCTGGCGTGCCCAGACCGCCAAACAACGCGCGGAAATTCTGCAACGCTGGTATCAGCTTATCCT
Organism: Erwinia sp. MYb375; assembly: GCF_037479175.1. Classification (NCBI taxonomy): domain Bacteria; kingdom Pseudomonadati; phylum Pseudomonadota; class Gammaproteobacteria; order Enterobacterales; family Erwiniaceae; genus Erwinia; species Erwinia sp. MYb375. The sequence goes on from NZ_JBBGZS010000014.1 coordinate 33,647, forward strand.
TGAAAACAAAGCCTGGCTGGGGCGTCTGATGACCGCCGAACAGGGTAAACCATTAAAAGAGGCAGAGGGCGAGGTGGAGTATGCCGCCAGCTTCATTCAGTGGTTTGCTGAACAGGCGAAGCGCGCGAATGGTGAAATCATTCCTCCGGCAAAGCCGGGCAGCCGCATTCTTGCCACGCGTGAGCCTGTTGGGGTGGTTGCCGCCATTACACCGTGGAATTTCCCCATGGCCATGCTGACTCGCAAACTGGGTCCGGCGCTGGCTGCTGGCTGTACCGGCGTGATCAAACCCGCTAATAACACGCCGCTTTCTGCCTTCGCCTTGCTGGCGCTGGCGAAAAAAGCGGGCATGCCCGATGGCGTTCTGAATGCAGTCTCCGGCGATACGCAGGCGATCAGTGATGCCATTATGGCGAGCAGTCAGGTGCGGAAAATCTCCTTTACCGGTTCCACGCAAGTTGGCAAGTTGCTGATGCGCAATGCGGCCGAGACGCTGAAAAAGGTTTCAATGGAGCTGGGGGGCAACGCACCCTATATCGTCTTTGACGATGCGGATATTGATGCGGCGGTGAAAGGGGCGATTGCTAATAAATTCCGTAATGCCGGGCAGGTCTGCGTCAGCGTGAATCGCTTCTTTATCCATAACCGTGTTTACGATCGCTTCGTCAGTCAACTGGCGGAGGAAGTGAAAAAGCTGAAGGTGGGTAATGGGATGGAAGAGGGCGTGGTGGTCGGGCCGCTAATAGACGCCTCCGCGCTTAAAAAAGTCGAAGAACATGTCAACGATGCCGTGGCACTGGGCGGCAGGCTGGTGGCCGGTGGTGCGCGTCATGCGCTGGGGGGGAACTTCTGGCAACCCACCGTGATTGCGGAAGCGAATGAAACCATGAAACTGGCCCATGAAGAGACCTTCGGTCCGGTGGCCGCGTGCTTCCGTTTTGATACGGAAGAAGAGGTCGTCCGCCGGGCGAATGATACCGAGTTTGGTCTGGCCGCCTACTTCTATACACAAAATCTGCAGCGGGTATTCCGCGTCTCTGCCGCGCTGGAAAGTGGCATGGTGGGAGTGAATGAGTGTGCGGTCTCTACTGAGTTGGCGCCGTTCGGTGGCGTCAAAGCCTCCGGACTGGGGCGGGAAGGTTCGGTTCTGGGGCTTGAGGAGTTTATGGAAGTCAAAGCCCTGCATATTGGTGGGCTGTAGCCCCACGCCCGGTTGTGTGTCCTGCGGAGCAGCCAGCATGAGAAAAGAGAGTTTCGATTTTAATGTGATTGTCGACCAGGCGCATTTCTACCGCCAGTTCAGTGAACGGTTTGCATTAACGGCGAGTGTGATAAGCGATTTGGATAGCCTGTGGGATGCCCTCATTCAGCCGCAGGTGCCGCTACCGCTGGAGATTGAGTTTATCCATCTGGGAAGTGGTCAGAAACGACGATATGGCGCACTGATTTTGCTCTTTGATGAAGCGGAAGAGGAGCTGGAGGGCCAGCTCCGTTTTAATGTCAGGTAAACGGACAAAAAAAGGGCCCCGGCGAACGGGGCCAAAAAGATCGTCTTGCCTGCCCATCATGGGCAGTGCATTGACGAGGAATTACTTATAGAGCTCGGCGGTTGCGTGCCAGCTGTCCTGATTACGTGCTTCAATAATGCGATAAGCACTGGCACCTTCACGATCGGCTTTCTGTGACAGCTGCTGACGAATATCCGACGGTGTACCCGCCACGCCACTCAACGTAATTGTCCCCGCAGATTGCAGATTTTCAGCCTGTTGGCTGTTGACCAGCTGTGCAGCAGATGCGCCAAAGCTGACGACAGAAAACAGACCCAATGCAGCGATGGTTGTTTTAATTTTCATGATTAATCTCCTCATTGTGACCAACAACCTGCGGATTCAACATCATGACCGCAGTCATGTCACGGATGGGTGCAGCAGCACCCGATACGATGTTATTTATACAGTTCAGCGGTGGCGTGGTAGTTACCGTCGGTACGTGCTTCGATGACACGGTAAGAGGTCGCGCCCTGCTGATCAGCTTTCTCTGACAGCGCATGACGGATATCCATTGGCGTTCCGTTGATTCCGCTGACACTTACGGTGCCGGCAGATTGCAGATTCTGGCTGGCGACCTGCTCATTGGTCACCAGATTCGCGGCGCTGGCGCCGAATGACAGAACAGAAGCAAGACTCAATGCAGCGATGGTAAAAGTGGTTTTCATGATGATGACTCCAGAATTAGGGTTTCGCGGTAACCGAAAGGGCTTAAAAGCGTTTTTTATACTTGGGGTTACCGTATTTCATTAATTAATTAACTAATAAATAGACGTGTAGATGACTGACTTATTTGTACAACTCAGCTGTCGCGTGCCAGTTACCGTTCTCATAGTCTTCGATAACGCGGTAAGCGCTGGCGCCTTTCTCAGTTGCTTTATTATTCAGGGCCTGACGGATATCCATCGGCGATCCGGCGATACCGCTGACACTCACGACGCCGATAGATTGCAGATTCTTAGCCTGATCGGTGTTAACAGATTCAGCGGCAAAAGAACCAAATGACAGCGCAGATAACACGCTCAATGCGGCAATAGTAGTTTTAACGTTCATGATATTTTCCTCGTCAACTGTTTTTATCTTTTTACATACTGTGATTTGCATCACGAAAACAAGTATAGATCTAATAACGTAAAAAATTAATAGCACGCTAATAATATTTTGTTGGGATCCTTCTGGGGTTTTGGCATTTTTAATAACCAGTCGTTATAAAAAATGCTTATATTTTACCCGCACCCTGTTAAATGTGTGTAAAAACATCGCACTGCGTAACATTAGCGATTTGTGCGCTTATTAGGGGTTGATCACATTGCTGAAATAATTTTTGGCAGTGTTAGCCGCAAGGGGCAGGACGAGAAGGGAGTGGGATATGCTGCTGTTGGTTGTTTTATCAGGGAAATAAAAAAGGGCCGATCAGTATCAGCCCTAAGTAAAATGCATGGCCCGCGGGTGTTGCAACGAGGTTAACGCCAGTGGTTCCTTATAACTCTTGCTCGAAGAGTACCAGCACCGCATCGTAGAGTTGCTTCACCGAGAAGGCGCGTGCAGGCGTAATAAAGATGGTGTCATCCCCGGCGATGGTTCCAAGAATACCTTCTGCTTTACCCAGTGAATCCAGAAGGCGTGCAATCAACTGTGCGGCACCCGGGCTGGTGTGAATCACAACCAGTGCATCGTTAAAGTCGATATCCAGTACCAGGTTTTTTAGCGGACTGGTGGTGGTCGGTACGCCCAGTTCTGCGGGCAGGCAGTAAACCATCTCCATTTTTGCATTGCGCGTGCGCACTGCGCCGAACTTCGTCAGCATACGAGACACTTTCGACTGATTGATATTCTCGAAGCCTTCTTCCTGCAGTGCGTTGACAATCTCGCCCTGCGAGCTGAATTTTTCTTCCTTGAGTAAGGCTTTGAATGCCTTGATCAGGTCTTCTTGTTTTGATGGGTTACGCATAGGTTACCGATAAAAGGGAGTTATCAAGGGATACCCTCAGCGGGATATTACATTAATATGCAATAAAATGAATGTTTATGCAAATGGGAAATGAAGCGCGGGGCCATTTAAGGCCGTCTCGGCAACAGTTTACCAAATTTTATCAGCGAAAAAAAACGTGCTGACGCCGTGCTGAAATGCGCACTTTGTGAACACTTTGTTATAATGTTGAGGTTGTTCCACAACGCGCTAAAGGTGTAATGTAACGCCCAATCACGATGTATCTGTTTACTGATTTCCCGGCACATGTAATGTTCAAAAAATAATAAGGAGTTTAGGATGAAAGTTGCAGTCCTCGGTGCAGCAGGTGGTATTGGTCAGGCTTTGGCCCTCCTGCTTAAAACTCAGCTTCCGGCAGGCTCAGAACTCTCCCTCTATGATATCGCTCCGGTAACTCCCGGTGTAGCGGTTGATTTAAGCCATATCCCTACAGCAGTCAAAATTGAAGGTTTCAGCGGTGAAGATGCTACTCCGGCGCTTAAGGGCGCTGACGTGGTGCTGATTTCTGCTGGTGTTGCACGTAAACCAGGTATGGATCGTTCAGATCTTTTCAACGTAAATGCCGGTATTGTGCGTAATCTGATTGAGCAGGTCGCCTCCACCAGCCCAAAAGCACTGATTGGTATCATTACCAACCCGGTCAATACCACGGTGGCTATTGCTGCTGAAGTGCTGAAGAAAGCAGGTGTTTACGACAAAAATAAACTTTTTGGCATCACAACCCTGGATATCATTCGTGCCAACACGTTTGTTGCTGCTCTGAAAGGCAAGAAGCCTGAAGAACTCAATGTGCCAGTGATCGGTGGGCACTCTGGCGTGACCATCCTGCCATTGCTGTCGCAGATCCCTGGCGTGACATTTACCGAGCAGGAAGCCGCCGATCTGACTAAACGCATTCAGAATGCGGGTACTGAAGTGGTCGAGGCAAAAGCGGGTGGCGGTTCTGCAACCTTGTCGATGGGCCACGCGGCTGCGGTCTTTGGTTTGTCCCTGGTGCGTGCCCTGAAAGGCGAAAGCAACATTGTTGAGTGTGCTTATGTTGAAGGGGAAGGCGAGTATGCACGTTTCTTCTCACAGCCGCTGCTGCTGGGTAAAAACGGTATTGTCGAGCGTCGTCCGGTCGGTGCACTGAGCGCCTTTGAACAGCAGTCACTGGATGGCATGCTGGACACGCTGAAGAAGGATATTGCTCTCGGCGAAGCGTTCGTTAAGTAACTTATCCCTTCATTCCTGGCACCCTGGCGGTGCTTGTTCCCCCCGGCACTGCCCGGGGGGAATGTCTGGCAAACTACGGTGTCTGATTCTCTTCCGGGTATTCCTGAACCGTGACTGGCAGCGTCATTTTTTTACCGTCACGGCTGATTTCTACGTTAATCACCGTTCCCGGGCGTATTTCCGCCACCTGATCCATGGTTTCCAGCGGTGAAGCCGCCTGAACGTTGTTGACCCGAGTAATCGTGTCATTGACCTGAATACCCGCAGTATCGGCTGGTCCACCGGCTTTAACAACGGTGACGACGATACCCTGAAGCTGAGGGTGCTCTATTCCTGTATCCAGCCCACTGGAGCGTCGGAATTCCTGGCCCGTAATGCCGATATAGCCACGGATCACCCGACCATCGCGGATCAGCTTTTCCATCACTTTGGTCGCCAGCTTGGTGGGGATAGCAAAGCCCAGCCCTTCCGGTGTTTCACCGTTGCTGCTTTTATCAAACGACAGCGTATTAATCCCCATCAGCTCGCCCAGAGAATTAATCAGCGCTCCGCCAGAGTTACCACGGTTAATCGAGGCATCTGTTTGCAGGAAATCCTGATGACGGGAAGGGCTGAGGCCAACGCGCCCGGTGGCACCGATAATGCCCTGGGTGACGGTTTGTCCGATGTTATAGGGGTTACCAATCGCCATCACCAGGTCACCAACGTGTGCGACTCTTTGCGGGTTGATGGGGATAACCGGCAAACTGGAGGCATTGATTTTAAGCACGGCCAGATCGGTCAGCGTATCTGACCCGACCAGCATGGCTTCAAAAGAGCGGCCATCCTGCAGATTAACGATAATCTGGCTGGCATCATTAATCACATGTTTATTGGTCAGGATATAGCCACGAGGATCCATTATGACGCCTGAGCCCAGGACATCTGTTGAGCCGCTGGCGCTGTGGTTATAGACATAGACCACGGCAGGTGCCGCGCGGCGGACTCCGGCATTGTAACTGACAGGTTCTTCACTGGTGGTACTGGTGCTGGAGCGCGGCAGCAGGTCGCCCCCAAGCCTGAGGCTCGGTACGGCTACCAGAAGAATACCGGCCACAATCAGGCCAAAGATCACTGAACGAAAAATTTTAAGAAACATGGTCTTAAGCGGTGAATGAAAGAACGACTGGCAGAATAGCATGAGTTACGCAGACACAGTAGCCCGTGTCTGCGCAGGAGGGTTAAGGCAGGAGCAGGTAGATATTCTCTTCGCCGCGCATCACGCTCAGTGCCAGCAGCGATGGTTTCGCTTCCAGCAGTTTACGCAGTTCGGCCAGGTTCTGAACCGGCGTGCGGTTGACGCCGACAATCACATCATCTTTCTGCAGACCAAACTGGGCGGCGGGGGTCGATTTCTCAACCTCATCAACTTTCACTCCTTTGGTGCCGTCTTTGGCCGCACCGTCACTGAGTGTCGCGCCCTGTAATGCTGGTGTCGTCAGCTCTGCACCAGCGCTACTCTGGGTGCTGTTATCCAGCTTCACCGTCACGGTGAGTGGCTTCGAATCACGCAACAGGCCGATCTTCACATCCTGGCCCGGTGGAGTCGTGCCGATTTTCACCCGCAGTTCCGCAAAGTTGGCGATGGCTTTACCGTCGACGCTGGTAATGATGTCACCGGCTTTGATGCCTGCTTTAGCCGCGGCGGACTGGGGTAATACTTCGTTGACGAAAGCGCCACGCTGGACGTCGACATTAAAAGCTTTCGCCATCTCAGCGGTCATCTCGGTGCCTTTGATTCCAAGCTGGCCACGCTTAACTTCGCCAAACTGGATCAGCTGCTGTGCAAGGCCCATCGCCATATTACTGGGGATAGCAAAGCCAATACCGATATTGCCGCCGCTGGAGGCCAGAATAGCTGTGTTCAGACCGATCAGTTCACCATTGAGATTCACCAGCGCTCCGCCGGAATTACCCCGGTTGATGGCCGCATCGGTCTGGATAAAGTTCTCCAACCCTTCCAGGTTCAGGCCACTGCGCCCCAGAGCAGAAACAATCCCTGAGGTGGCGGTCTGACCCAGTCCAAACGGATTACCGATCGCAACGGCAAAATCCCCGACTTTAAGCTGGTCAGAGTCGGCAATTTTAACTTGCGTTAGCTTCGTGGCGCCATTGAGCTGGATGAGCGCAATATCGGTCTGCTCATCGTGACCAACCAGTTTGGCATCGAACTCGCGGCCGTCGCTCAGCTGCACGCTGATTTTGTCTGCGCCGTTAACTACATGGTTATTGGTCAGCACGTAACCTTTTGCCGCATCAATGATCACACCTGACGCCAGTCCTTCAAACTCTTGTGATTTTTCGTCACCTTGTGCACCCTCCTGACCGTTCTGTTCGAAGAAGCGCTTTAACTGCTCGGGGATCTGTTGCTGCTTGCTGTCGCTCTCGGTTCCCTCAACGTGAACGCTGACCACGGCAGGCAGAACTTTTTCCAACATCGGTGCCAGACTCGGCAACGGTTGTCCCTGAATCTGGGAAGGCAGCGATGCCTGGGTCGCAGGGACCACGGCCAGATTGACGCCAATACTTAATGCCAGTGCGCTTAACAGAAATGATTTCTTCTTCATCGGGGCTCAGCTCTCGCTACCAGGGGAATAAATAAAGGTGTACCCGGAATTGCAGGCTATATGTTGAGTGATACAGGTATGACCGTTCAGAAACGAGGGGGTGCCAGGCACCCCAATAAAAATTATTTGGCAGCGCGATCGCCACGCAGCAGGCCAGAAGCGCTGTCCGGGTAATCTCGCGGCATTTGCACTGGCACCTGATCGTTATCCGCTTCGGATTCGGTCAGCTGATAGGCAAACGGGTTTTTCTCACCCGGCAGATTCGGCAGCAAGTCGTTCGACCCTTTCGCCATATGCTGATACAGCTGGCGATAGTCGCGTGCCATATTGTCCAGCAGCTCTGCGCTGTGGGCAAAATGATTCGTCAGTTCTTCACGATAGTCAGCCAGCTCGGCTTTACTTTTTTCCAGTTCATACTGCAGGCTGCGTTGCTCACGCAGTTTCTTATTGCCGAAACGCATGGCGACCGCGCCAATAATAATCCCAACTACTAACCCAATAAGCGCATATTCCCAGGTCATAATAACTCCCATATTGTCTTCGTTGTTCCGTAGGGCCTTTCCAACTCATACCCGCCACTATAACCGCTAATCTCACGGAAGTGGAATCCTGCGGCAGCTTCGCTTAGTGTAGAACGACTTTTTTTTCGACAATCAACCACCCGGCAAGACCATTTTTCAGGGAATGTGACAACATTATGCAAACGATGTCTCCTCTGGCGCTGTATCAGCAGGCGTTGGAAAACGGCGAGTATCAGGCCGATGACGTACAACGTGCCGCGATGACCCGCTTAGACGGTATCTATCAGGCATTAACCCGTATCAGCCCGCCCGCATCCGCTGCCAGCGGTGGGTTATTCGGTAAGCTTAATAAGCTGCTGGGAAAAAGTAAAAATGATGTTCAGACACCGGCACGTGGCCTGTATATGTGGGGCGGCGTTGGGCGTGGCAAGACCTGGCTAATGGATATGTTTTTTCGGGCTATTCCTGGCGAGCGCAAGCAGCGACTGCACTTCCACCGCTTTATGCTGCGGGTACATCAGGAGTTGACCGAGTTGCAGGGCCAAAGTGATCCGTTACAAATCGTTGCCGATCGCTTTAAAGCCGAAACGGACCTGCTGTGTTTTGATGAGTTTTTTGTCTCAGATATCACCGATGCCATGCTGCTTGGCACACTGATGGAAGCGCTATTCAGTCGGGGTATTACGCTGGTTGCGACGTCAAACATTCCCCCGGACGATCTCTATCGTAACGGTTTGCAACGGGCACGTTTTATGCCCGCCATTGAGATGATTAAACAGCACTGTGAGATCATGAACGTTGATGCAGGTATTGATTATCGCCTGCGCACGCTGACGTCTGCACACCTGTGGATGACGCCGTTGGGTGAAGAAACGTCGAAAGAGATGGAACGAATGTTTGTCGCGCTGGCGGGTAAGCCGCGGGAACATCATGAGCCGCTGGAGATTAACCATCGTCAGCTGCCCACGCTGGGAATGGCAGAAGGCGTGCTGGCGATGAGTTTTCTTACACTGTGTGGGGAAGGACGTAGCCAGCATGACTATATTGAACTGTCGCGCCGTTTCCACAGCATATTGCTGTATGATGTACCGGTGATGATTTACAAGACTGAAGACCAGGCTCGACGTTTCCTGGCGTTGGTGGATGAATTCTACGAGCGTCATGTGAAGCTGGTGGTCTCGGCAGAAACATCACTTTATGAGATTTACCAGGGTACGAGGCTGAAGTTTGAGTACCAGCGCTGCGTCTCTCGTTTACAAGAAATGCAGAGCGAAGAGTACCTGCGGCTGCCGCATTTACCCTGAGCCTCTCATTACAGTGACGTGATGGTAATTTTATCGTAGAAAACGTTCGCTCTTTGCGAGCGAGTTCTCTATAATCTTGCGACCCCACGTTACAGCAAAGGTTTTTTTCCCAAAACTCTTTGTGTTCCAGTAACTCTATCCGAAGGGGTGGGCTTGCTGGTCAAGATGGTCGTGTGAGCTCCAACCGTTTATTCAAGCGTTTGGGATTTCACCAACGTGTAACTTAATTTGGGTAAGCTTTTAGATGAAAACTTTTACAGCTAAGCCAGAAACCGTCCAACGTGACTGGTATGTTGTTGACGCAACAGGCAAAACCTTAGGTCGTTTAGCGACTGAACTGGCTCGTCGTCTGCGCGGTAAGCACAAAGCGGAATACACTCCGCACGTCGATACTGGTGATTACATCATCGTTCTGAACGCTGAAAAAGTTGCCGTAACCGGTAACAAGCGTACTGACAAGATTTATTACCATCACACCGGCTTCGTCGGTGGTATCAAGCAAGCGACCTTCGAAGAGATGATTGCTCGCCGTCCTGAGCGTGTGATTGAAATCGCGGTTAAAGGCATGCTGCCAAAGGGCCCGCTGGGCCGTGCTATGTACCGTAAACTGAAAGTTTACGCGGGCAACGAGCACAACCATGCGGCACAGCAACCGCAAGTTCTTGACATTTAATCGGGATTACAGGCAATGGCTGAGAATCAAAACTACGGCACTGGTCGCCGCAAAAGCTCTTCCGCACGCGTCTTCATCAAGCCGGGTAGCGGTAACATCGTTATCAACCAGCGTTCTTTAGAACAGTACTTCGGTCGCGAAACTGCCCGCATGGTAGTTCGCCAGCCGCTGGAACTTCTGGACATGGTAGGTAAATTTGATCTGTACATCACTGTTAAAGGTGGTGGTATCTCTGGTCAGGCTGGTGCGATCCGTCACGGTATCACACGCGCTCTGATGGAGTACGACGAGTCACTGCGTGGCGAACTGCGTAAAGCAGGCTTCGTTACTCGTGATGCTCGTCAGGTTGAACGTAAGAAAGTCGGTCTGCGTAAAGCACGTCGTCGTCCTCAGTTCTCCAAACGTTAATTTTTTCTGCTCAGGCAGAATCAATTATCGGAAAACCCGGTGCCTGGCGCCGGGTTTTTTATTTTCTTCTAGTGCAAAAAGCGCGAAACACACACCGCTTTACCATTTTCCCCTGCAATTCCGTGTGCGACCCCCCACAAGCTGACTAAAATCTGGTAAACTATGTGTCACTTTGTGCCCATTGGCCGGGCAATGACGCGTGTATCCTGTGTACCAGGAATCGGTCAATCTTCGGGCTGGTGGCAATGATGAGTCGCCACGTGGATGGCTATTCGCAGTAATTTTCTCGATAAACTTGGAGGTTTACATGGCTGTCGCTGCCAACAAACGTTCGGTAATGACGCTGTTTTCTGGTCCGACTGACATTTTCAGCCACCAGGTACGCATTGTACTGGCTGAGAAGGGTGTTAGTGTCGAGATCGAGCAGGTTGAAACGGATAACCTGCCGCAGGATCTGATCGACCTCAACCCGTACCGTACCGTACCCACCCTCGTTGATCGCGAGCTGACGCTGTATGAATCGCGCATCATCATGGAATATCTGGACGAGCGTTTCCCGCATCCACCATTGATGCCGGTGTACCCGGTAGCGCGTGGTGAAAGCCGCCTGATGATGCACCGCGTCGAGCAGGACTGGTACAGTCTGATGCGTAAAGTTGAAAACGGTACCGCGCAGGAAGCTGAAGCGGCACGTAAGCAACTGCGTGAAGAGCTGCTGGCAATCGCTCCGCTGTTCGCACGTACGCCGTTCTTTATGAGCGAAGAGTTCAGCCTGGTTGATTGCTATCTGGCTCCGCTGCTGTGGCGTTTACCGCAGATGGGTATTGAGCTGATTGGTGCGGGTTCAAAAGAGCTGAAAGGCTATATGACGCGTGTCTTCGAGCGTGATTCCTTCCTGGCTTCCCTGACTGAAGCAGAACGTGAAATGCGCCTGCATACGCGGGGCTGATTACGATGGAAATGTCCCAACTTACCGCACGTCGTCCTTATTTGCTGCGCGCTTTTTATGAGTGGTTGCTCGACAACAATCTCACGCCGCATCTGGTCGTCGACATTAATTTGCCTGGCGTGATGGTGCCCCTGGAATACGCCCGCGATGGTCAGATCGTTCTGAACATTGCGCCGCGTGCTGTGGGCAATCTTGAGTTGGGCAATGATGAAGTTCGCTTCAGCGCCCGTTTTGGTGGTGTTCCTCGTCAGGTTTCCGTGCCATTAGCGGCGGTACTGGCGGTTTACGCCCGTGAAAACGGCGCGGGTACCATGTTCGAACCTGAACCGGCGTATGACGAAGCGGGTGAATTCGATGCATCTGGCGGGCAGGATGTTGCCCCGGAAACCGTGATGTCGGTGATCGATGGTGATCGTCCCGATGACAGCGTTTCTGACGATGAGGGCCCTGATGATGAGCCGCCTCCGCGCGGTGGTCGTCCGGCGCTTCGCGTTGTGAAATAAAAAACGGGCCTGATGGCCCGTTTTTTTATCCCTGTCTCTGGAGCGAACCGATGTTACGGTTCGCCTCACTTCTCTTAATAGACATCGCGCAGGTAGCGTTTTTCTTTCTTCAGCTGATCGACGTAATCTGCTGCACGTTCCGCAGACATCCCACCAAACTGAGTAATCACCTGATACAGCGCCTTATCGACGTCTTTAGCCATGCGTGAAGCATCGCCACAGACATAGAAGTAAGCCCCTTCTTCTAACCAGGCAAACAGCTCTGCACCCTGTTCCAGCATGCGGGTCTGCACGTAGATTTTCTCAGCCTGATCGCGTGAGAAGGCTAAGTCCAGGCGCGTCAGTAAACCACTTTCCTGCCAGGTATTCAGTTCATCCTGATAGATGTAGTCGTGTTCCTGATGCTGATCGCCGAAGAACAACCAGTTTTTGCCTTTCGCATTTAACGCTTCACGCTCTTCAAGGAAAGCACGGAACGGGGCAATACCGGTGCCTGGGCCAATCATGATCAGTGGAGCATCATTATTGGACGGCACGCGGAAGGCTTTATTCGGTGAAATGAAGATCGCAGGTTTTTCACCACGTTTAACGCGCTCAGCCAGGTAAGTTGAGCACACGCCGTTACGTGCACGGCCGGCGCTGTGATAACGAACGGAAGCGATGGTCAGATGCACCTGATTAGGGTGTGCTTTCTGGCTGGATGAGATTGAGTAAGCGCGGTGCTGCAACGGACGAAGCAGGGCAACAAACTCAGGAATACTCAGTGAACGAGTGACATCCAGCTGCAGCAGGTCGAGGGTATCTTTACCCCACAGCCACACACCCAGCGCATCTTTATCGTCATGCTGTAAGACATGGCGCAGCTCCTGGTTGGTGGTGTTCTGGCCCACCCATTCGATCAGCTTACGTGAAGGCTCAGAGATCTCAAACTGGTAGGTCAGCAGATCGCCCAGACTTCTTTCAAAGCCTGGAACGGGTGTGTCGTAGTCAGATTTCAGCTGCGTCAGCAGCAGAGTGACGAGTGCCGGTTCGTTGACCGGGATAACACCCAACGCATCACCCGCTTCGTACTTCAGACCACTGTCGGTCAGATCAAACTCGAAGTGACGAATATCTTTGCCTGAGTTCTCACCGGACAGGCGCTTGTTTGTCGCCAGTGCGGCAGCGTACGGGTTGTTTTTATTGCTGCCAGGGATGACTGGCGCTTCTGGTGCGCTCTCCAGAGCATTACCGCTGCTGCCTGCGCTGGCAGCAAACTGTGGCATAGAGCTGGCGATCCACTCGTTAGACGGCTCTTCATAGTCGATATCGCAGTCGATGCGGTCATAGACACGTTTTGCGCCCAACTGCTCAAGACGCATATCGATGAATTTACCTGCCTGGCAGAAACCGTCGTAGCCCGTATCGCCAATTGCCAGTACCGCAAAGTGCATCTGTTCCAGGCGTGGGGCCGTGCTGGCAGAGATAGCCTGCCAGAACAGCTGTGCGTTATCCGGCATTTCACCTTCACCGTAGGTAGAGGTGATCACCAGCACGTGACGCATGGTCGCGAACACGTCGATATCGACCTCGCCCAGGCCCTGAACGACCGGTACCAGCCCTTTTGCACGCGCTGCTTTCGCCGCGCTCTGTGCTAATGCTTCCGCATTACCCGTCTGGGAACCAAACAGGATATGGAGCTGGGTGGTTGCTGCGGAGGCAGCAGAGCCGGCTGCCTGCGGCTGATTTTCCAGCACCAGCAGGCGCGAATGTAAACCAGCAAGGAAACCTGCCAGCCAAAATTTCTGCTCACCATTAAACGGTGCATCTTCAGGAATATAAGGAATCTTCATCGCTTTTATCTACTCAATCCCGTTTGAATACTCGTTATAGAATATTAGTTTCTGTTCTTATCAATAATCAGGCTAATTTGCCGACTGCGGCAGCCAGTTCAGGCAGTGCAGCACGTGCGAACAGCTCTTCAAAGTCAGGCAGCCGTCCCAGTACTTCTCTGTTGCATGCATCCTGATACATGATCCAACCGTACGTCGCCAGACTGTCCATTGAACGGATGTTACGTTGCGTCAGCGCGGCTTTATAATCTGTCATGCGCTTCGCACCAATCAGGCAGGAAAGCTCCTCATCACTGTAGCTTTCAATGGCAGCGCGACCGTGGCGCTGCAACTTGCTGATCAGCGTGAAATCCTCGGTCATCAGCAGGTTACGCACTGCTTTCTCAACCGCCGGGTCTTCCACTGAAGTGCCTTTCGGCAGACGCGAAAGTGCCAGCTGCTGCGCAGAGCTGAGGACGGTGTAGTTGTTTAACAACACCAGCATCTCGGGGGTATCCGTTGCGCCGTAGCCCGGAACTGCACCATTGGCGATGGCTTTACCTTCACGCCATGCCGCTTTAAATTTCGCGACCTGATGACCGGCAAGCGCGGTAGAGAGTTCTTCGAGTAAATCCTTACGGGTTTTCGCTTTCAGGATCTCAGCGCCATCCTGATACAGCAACAGGGAACGCGGCATCACGTAAACGAAATGCTGGCTCTCTGTTTCCCAGTGATCAAGCAACCACTGAGCACGTGGAGAAGAGGTCGCTTCCAGATGCCAGTTCAGCATGGTCAGTACCGCTTCTTTATGAACGCGCGCCATCTCGTTGTCATCAGTGATGGACCCCAGCATCACGGAATCACCGGCTGCAGAACCCGCCAGCGTGCCGTACGGGTCGTACTGGTAGGCGAAACCGCCGCTCATGCCATTACCAAAACCCGTACCGTATGTACCCAGGTTAAGCACCGCACCGTTCGTCATATATTCGCAGCAGAAATCACCGACGCCTTCAACAACCGCAGTTGCACCGGAGTTACGTACGGCAAAACGGTCACCCGCCTGGCCTTGTGCGTACAGACGCCCGCCGGTGGCACCGAACAGGGCAAAGTTACCGATCAGCACGTTGCCTTCCGCGTCCTGTGAGCCGCCGCCAGGCGACATCACCACAATCTCACCGCCGCACTGCCCTTTACCCACACCGTCGTTACAGGTGCCGTAATGTTCCAGGCGCATGCCATCGTTACAGAACACACCGTAGGACTGGCCAGCAGAACCGGAGGTAGAGATAGTGATCGTCGCCGGTGCCAGATAGCGGCGACCGCGATCGTCCAGCAGCGCGGCCGGAATACGGCTCAGGTGCTCAGCGTTCAGTGTATGGTTCAGCAGGCGCTCAATGTCGATAGCCAGCTGACCACCCACGCTCTTGTTACGGTTATTCAGTGTGATCCCTGCGCCGAGTTTGATCTCAGTGGATCCCTGGCTGACCAGCTGATCGTTCAGCAGATCAATCCAGCCGTTATCCAGCTCAAAATCTTTTTCCAGATAGACTGGACGGGCGATTTTCAGCTCGGGCACTACGGTCAGCATGGCACGCAGGTCCAGTTTGCCGACTTCCAGTGGGTGATCCATCAGGTGCAGCAGATCCGAGCGGCCACGGGCTTCGCGCAGTGAGCGCAGGCCGAGACGTGCCAGCATTTCACGCACTTCATGTGCGACGTTGATAAAGTACTGCGCCAGCTGACGCGGATCGCCATCAAAGGCTTCGGCATTAGTGGTCAGGCCTGCCGGGCATTTCACGTTACAGTTTTTCGCCATCACACATTTCAGCATCATCAGTGCAGTGGTGCCGAACTCGAAACTGTCGCCGCCCAGCAGTGCGGATTTCACCACGTCGCTACCTGTCTGCTGTGCCCCAGAGCAGCGCAGCAGCACTTTTTCACGCAGGCCGTTGGCACACAGCGCCTGATGCACTTCGGCAATGCCGATTTCTGCCACGCGTCCGGTGTATTTCAGGCTGGTGACCGAGGCTGCCCCGGTCCCCCCGGTGTTACCGGCAACGTTGATGACATCGGCACCGGCTTTCGCCACGCCAACGGCAATGGTGCCGATACCTTCAGAGGAAACCAGTTTGACGATGACACGCACACGCGCCGCTTTACAGTCGTGGATCAGCTGCGCCAGATCTTCAATCGAATAGGTGTCATGGTGCGGAGGAGGTGAAACCAGCTCCACGCCCGGTGTACCACCCCGTGCCGCCGCGATTTCTACCGTGACTTTGGCTGCCGGTAACTGGCCGCCTTCACCCGGTTTTGCGCCCTGGCCAATCTTGATTTCCAGCTCTTCGAGCATCGGGTCAGCCAGATAGGCCGCCCAGACGCCGAAACGACCGGATGCCAGCTGCTTGATACGGGAAGCACGAATGGTGCCGTGGCGTGAGTAGTGTTCACCGCCTTCACCGCAGTTACTCATGCCGCCCACCATGTTGGTGCCGTGAGCAACGGCTTCGTGCGCCGGGGCGACCAGCGCACCGTGGCTCATGGCGCCAGAGGCAAAGGTACGGGTAATTTCGTGAGCGGGCTGCACTTCGCTCAATGGCAGTGCCGGAGAGATAGTGAAGATGCGTGACAGATAATCTGCCGCTTTTCCGGTTGCCGTCAGGTGCAGGGCATCCGCCGCCACTTCAGCATGCTGAATCGCGTCACCAAAGCGTTTTTTCAGGACGCCGGACAGCGTAGTCAGGCGGTCATGCTCGCTTTTCAGGCCGACGATGGCATCAGTCAGGCGCACGGTAAACTGTCCTTCACGGCCTTCGATCGGCTCGCAAACCAGCCCACGCACGGCAAAGCCGTTGTTGACCAGCGAGTAACGGCCCAGCTTGCGAGTGAACTCTGCTTCGCTATCGACGTGCGTTAAGTCTGCCGGCAGGGCGAGAATATCACGCAGAGCCGCCGGGCGACGTTTACGCTCTTCCAGCATCAGGCTGGAGAACTGGCGGTAATCAGCGGTGATGGTGAAGTTATCGATCACCTCATTCGGGATGCGTTCGAAGCTGCTGTCAGTAAAGGACTTCGCTTTGATATTGAAGGCATTATCCAGCTTGGCCAGCGTCATCAGGCGGATAAAATTATCCTCCTCACGGGCTTTGTCGCTAAAGCGGATAGGCTGCTCAGTCATATCGATAAAGGTACGTACGGCAATGGTTCCGTAAGAGTGGCCTGCACCTTCTGCACGCTCTTTAAACAGCCCCAGCAACGGTACGTCAGACTCGCCCTGAATGCGCAGCGCACTCTGGTGCCAGTCAACGGCCATCTGTGCGATGGTGGCAAAGCCAGCGCCGCCCACCGGGGTTTTGATATTCGGGAAATACTTCTTCAGCACGCGATCTTCGGTATCCAGGAAGTTCGGTTCAAAGAATTCGCCACAGCTGTAGCTTTCAACGGTACACAAGCCCACTTTACCCATGGTTTTCATCAGGGCTTTTTCAGCGGCTTTGGCATAGCGTTTAAAGGCTTTATTACCTTCTTCGCCTTCACCATACTTCTCTTCAGCACGCATCTGCACGCCGAGCGGATAAACCGCCGAAGCACCGAAACCGAGGGTCGCGGCAATGTGATGTGAAGAGATACTCTGACCGCTTTCCACCACCAGTGAAACATCAAGACGCAGGCCTTCCTGCACCAGGCGCTGGTTGATCGCCGACACCATCAGCAGCATCGGGATAGCCGCACGCGTCGAGGAAATATGGCGGTCAGTAATAACGGCGATGCCGCCCTGTTCACGCGCGAAATCAACCACATCCTGCGCCAGGGCATCAATGGCTTTTTCCAGCGCATCGGCGTTGGCCGCACGGCTCTCAGGATCGGTCCCGATAACTGGCTCGTAGAGCATTTCAAAACGGGCATACGGTGCCACGGTCTGCTCGCGCAGTTGCAGCATATCCAGATGCGTCAGAATCGGTGTTGGAACCACAATCTGGTGGCCTTTGCTGCGCCCGAGATGCGGTTTAGCACCTAATGCTACGCGCAGCGTCATGCCGTCTACTTCACGGATAGAATCCAGCGGTGGGTTAGTGACCTGGGCAAAGCGCTGGGAGAAGTAGTGCGCCATGCCACCTTCATGATCGGACAGGGCGTTAATCGCGTTGCCGTAACCCATCGCTGAAATTTTCTCAGCGCCGGTGGTCAGCATCGGGTCCATCATGAATTTGAAGCTTTCCTGGTTGTAGTAGTAAGCCACAAAACGCTGATAGGTTTTGAGGTCACCGCTGTAACGCAGAGGCGAGCCTTGTTGCTCTGCCGGAATAACCGGGAGTTCCTGTAATGTGACGCGCGACTCTGCCAGCAGAGCCGGGTAGTCAGCCACCGCAGCCAGTTTCTCCAGCGCTTCGATGGTGGTGTAGCTGCGTTTTTCACGGTGATCGTAATAGAGCATCCCGCCCGCTTCGATACGGCCACGGCGTAGTACGCTTTCCGGTGGGAAGGCGATCTGGCCCGCTTCCGACATCGCACCGATGTATTCAGCGGTTTCGACAGAACGCAGAGGACGCAGCCCCAGACGGTCAAGACGCGCACCAATCACTTCGCCGTTACCAAAGATCAGAGCGGCCGGGCCGTCATTCTTCTCTTCGTACAGTGAGAAATATTCCAGCATCGCACGCACTTCAGCAGACAATGATGGATCGTTTTCCCATGCTGGCGGCATCATCGATACCACGGCGGTGATCAGGTCCAGGTTATCTTCCATCAGGCGGCTGTGGATGCTCTGGTCAAGACGGGAGCTGTCTGACTGGCCTTTCGGACGCACGATCTTCTTACCGCGTGCCAGCGCAAGCGCGGATTCTGCAATGCGGTTTTTACGGTCAGTATTCAGTTCACCGTTGTGCGCCATCAGGCGGAACGGCTGCGCCATGGTGGTGTGTGGGTCGGTATTGGTTGAAAAACGGGTATGGAAGAACAGACCGCGTACCTGGTGGTCAGCATCGGTCAGATCCTGGAAATAAGGAATCACTTCATTGGAGTTCAGACGTGCTTTAAATACCTGCGTGCGCGAGGAAAGCGACAGCGGATAGAGACCGCCAAATTCACTTTCAGTAAAGGCGCGGGCTTCGATGTCCAGCAGGGCACGATAAATGCGCTTTTCAAAATCAATCTGGTTGGTCACATCGGCCGGGGCAGTAAACACCCATTGCGCGATAGGCAACTGGAACTGAATCGCCGCCGGGCGCAGCACGCTGTTATCCAGCGGCATATCGCGCTTAACGATGATCGTCAAATCGTAGGCGGCCAGCGTTTCTTCGACCAGGCGCTCGGCGTTGGCACGAAGCGCACTGTCTTTCGGGACAAAGAAGTTACCGACGCCATAACGGCCCGCTTCCAGCGGCAATCCGGTAATTTTGCGGAAAAAGTGCAAAGAGAGGTCAACGTTGACGCCAGCGCCATCACCCACGCCTTCGGCTGACATACCCCCGCGATGAGGAACGGTGCACAGGGCATTGTGTGCCATCTGCAGAACCTCATGAGTTTGCTCGCCGTCCTTACGAGTAATGAAACCTACGCCACAGCTATCACTGTCTTTTGATGGATCATACAAGCCATAGGGATAAGGTTTTGAGTTGGACATCGAGGGCCTCCTTAAACTGCTTTTGACATTACCACTGTTCTTCAGGCACAGAGCGCTACGGGCAGTCTTCTCTGGCTCTGTATCATTTTATGCCGCTAAAACGCAGACACCGTGACTCCGAACATTCCATTGACGGACATTTGTTTAAACGTCCTTGAATGAGTTGCTCACGAAATTCCGGGTCTCAAATTGGAGATAACTTGCATCACGAGGGAGTCTACTTGCTGCATAGATATGCCGAGACACTGGCCCGTTAGGAAAGCTTCCAGCGGATTTCCAACTTATCGGGAAAGCGTACTCAGGTCAAATAGCGATCTTACTTATACCTTTTAGTGTGTTTTGTTATTTATCACAATGATAAATAACAAGAAAATGCCATATTTTAACCCTATCGACCCATGCGTGAAGGCACAGGAAGTGTGAGCTGACTCACTATAGGGCAGCGGGCAAATCTCTGCACCATGCTGGTGCCGGGGTTATTGGCAGCAGAATGTGCTGTTAGGTTCCTGATAACCGCAGGAACGCACTGTTTTTAGTAGGGAGGGTTATTTGAATTAAACAGAGGGGTGTCATTAGTAAAATTAATCATGCCAGGTGTGATTAATATTTCATTAATTGTGAATGATTATTCGTTGGATGTGACGAGAGACTGCGAGTGGGGCCGACCATCGCTATGAAAAGTATCAACAAGAGAAAGGCGCGCTGAATCCAGAGCGGCCCTACAGATTATGCAGTTATAAAATTTAGTCAATATCTTAAAGGGTAACTTTTTGCTGAGAGGGAAAAAAAGTTTTTATTGTCGGCCACCCTGGCGAGAGCATTGCCAGGCCTGGTTTTGCCGCCAGTGCCAGTCTCAGGCAGCAGGGCGCGGAAAATCCCGTCATAACCCGCTGAGGGCTGTGGGTGCTGCTGCACTATTACTGTGCAGATTTCTGGCACTGGGGGGGTAGATAGCGCGTTGGTCTTTTGTTCAATTCCGGTATGATTGCCGCTATCCGGCTGGAAGGAATCCTTTATGAAACAAATTCGCTTATTAGCGCAGTACTACGTTGATTTGATGGTCAAACTGGGGCTGGTGCGCTTCTCGTTGCTGTTGGCATCAGCGCTGGTGGTACTGGCTATGATTGTGCAGATGGCGGTCACCATGGTGCTGCGTGGTCATGTTGAAAGTATCGATATGGTACGTTCGGTATTTTTCGGTCTGCTGATCACGCCCTGGGCGGTTTACTTCCTCTCTGTGGTGGTGGAACAACTGGAAGAATCGCGTCAGCGCCTTGCCCGGCTGGTTGATAAGCTGGAAGAGATGCGCAACCGTGATTTGGAACTTAATCAGCAGATGCAGGGTAATATCATCCAGTTGAATCAGGAGATTACTGACCGAATTAAGGCCGAGGACGCACGCTTGCAGGTGGTGGCAAAATTGAAAGAGGAGATGGCGCGGCGTGAAGAAGCGCAAATCGAACTCGAACAACAATCCTCTTTTCTGCGTTCATTCCTTGATGCTTCCCCTGATCTCGTGTTCTACCGCAATATTGACCAGCAGTTCTCAGGCTGTAACCGCGCGATGGAGTTGCTCACGGGCAAAAGCGAAAAACAGCTTATCGGCCTGACTCCAAAAGATGTCTACGACGACGATGCAGCGACCAAGGTGTTGGAAACCGATGAGAAAGTATTCCGTCATAATGTCTCCCTGACTTATGAGCAGTGGCTGCAATATCCCGATGGACGCAAAGCCTGTTTTGAAATCCGGAAGGTGCCTTATTACGACCGCGTAGGGAAACGTAGTGGGCTGATGGGTTTTGGACGCGATATAACCGAGCGTAAGCGCTACCAGGACGCGTTAGAGAATGCCAGTAGGGAGAAGACTACTTTTATCTCTACTATCAGCCACGAGCTTCGTACGCCGCTTAATGGCATTGTGGGTTTGAGCCGTATTCTGTTGGATACTCACCTCAACCAGGAACAGCTTAAGTATCTTAAAACCATCCATGTTTCCGCTATTACACTGGGTAACATTTTTAATGATGTGATTGAGATGGACAAAATCGAGCGCCGAAAAGTGCAGCTTGATAATCAGCCTATTGATTTCACAGGATTCCTTGCCGATCTGGAAAACCTCTCCGGCTTGCTGGCCGAGCCAAAAGGGCTGAAGTTTGTGCTGGCGCCATCGCTACCGCTTCCCCACAAAATCATTGCTGATGGCACGCGACTGCGTCAGATCCTGTGGAACCTGATTGGCAACGCGGTGAAATTTACCCAGCAAGGGGAAATCGTGGTGCGGGTTGGCTATCACCAGGATGACTGCCTGTACTTCGAAGTCGAAGATTCCGGCATGGGTATCCCGCAGGATGAGCAGGATAAAATTTTTGCCATGTATTACCAGGTGAAGGATCAGCGGGGCGGCAAACCTGCGACGGGTACGGGTATCGGGCTGGCGGTATCTCGCCGTCTGGCACAGAGTATGGGAGGCGACATCAGCGTGCATAGCGCGCCTGGGCAGGGCTCTTGCTTCACCCTGACGCTCAACGCACCGCGTGTGGTTGAAGACCTCAAAGATGAGCAGCAGGAAGAGGATCTGCCACTGCCTGCGCTGCACGTGCTGCTGGTGGAGGATATTGAGTTGAACGTGGTGGTTGCTCGTTCCGTGCTTGAGAAACTGGGCAACAGCGTAGAAGTGGCGATGACGGGACAAGCCGCACTGGATATGTTTGACCCGGACGAGTTCGATCTGGTGTTGCTGGATATCCAGCTACCCGACATGACCGGACTGGATGTGGCGCGCATCATTCACCAGCGTCATGCCGGAGAGCATCTGCCGCCGCTGGTGGCGCTGACGGCAAACGTCCTGAAGGATAAAAGTGAATATCTCGATGCGGGCATGGATGATGTACTGAGCAAGCCTCTGGCCGTTCCTGCACTCACAGCGATGATCAAAAGATACTGGGATTTTCAGGCAATTGATCTGCCTGATGCACCGGAGTTCAATATGGATGAGAAAGAACTGGCGTTACTGGATGTGCCTATGCTTGAACAGTATATCGAGCTGGTCGGGCCGAAACTGATCCATCAGAGTCTGGCAATGTTCGAACAGATGATGCCGGGTTACCTGGCGGTACTGGATTCCAACATGATGGCGCGAGATCAGAAAGGCATCGCTGAAGAAGGGCACAAAATTAAAGGCGCTGCGGGTTCCGTGGGGCTGACGCATTTGCAGCAGGTTGCAAAACAGATACAAAGCCCTGAGCTGCCTGCATGGTGGGATAACGTTCAGGAATGGATCGATGAGCTTAAGCACGAGTGGCGCAATGACGTGGAAGTGTTACGGCAATGGGTGACAGACGCTGAAAAAAAATGACCCCGACCGAAGCCGGGGTGCGCGAATACTGCGCCAACACCAGGGAAAAAGGTCCTCCTGAGCTATTTTGATAAGAATCGTCGAGAGCTCAGGTTTAGGTATTGGGTGAACATAACAATGCTCAGTCACTACTTTAGCAAATCTTGCGTCACATGTTACCGGATTCATTAAAATGTGTGATGTTGAGCAGCGTTCGTAAATAGAAGAACCGATTTTCACAATCCAGTCAAGCGACGAATTACATTTTGCGATAATCCGTATGTTTATTGAACGATTCTGGCTTTTCTCCTCATTGTGAGATTGACGTGAACTTTTTGCTCTGATGAGTTTTTACTTAGGTACGAGAGTCTCGCTGGTGTAATCGATTTTTTTAAGTGTAAATTCATGTTTTTATTGTTTTTTATTGGGTTTTTAATCTGGTTTCCCGAAACGTTTTGGTTTCTGCTAGCACAAATTACCGAATCGCCCTCCAGCGGTCGGTAAATGCTGACTCCGTTCAGCAAGATAAATAGCTCATTCCAGTAAGGTGAGGCTGTGGAAAATGGATTCAAAGGCCAAATGTACGCGTGATTTTCTTAATGTGAGGCTGAATAATCGAAAGCTTCCAGATGAAATTTATAAGCAGGGCGAACCAATCAATTTAGTCTGTTTTCGGCTTCCGACAGATCCATCGTGGAGTGAAGGTTAAGTGCGTGATTTAATGGAACCGATTCCGGTTATGTCGGATTAACTGACAATAAAGGAAAAATCCTGGTGTATTTTCATACTGATAAATTTTGGGCGGATCCTTGGGTATGAGTCGCAATAAATTGCGCGTGATGGCGCGGATCAAGTCGGGTTTATTTCGTCTGGCCCTGGGCATAACGGGTTTATGGGTTGGCGGTATTGTCCTCTTTGCTTTTTTGCCGGTTCCGTTCTCTGCCGTGATGGCCGAACGGCAGTTGGGCGCCTGGTTCAGTGGTGATTTTCGCTATGTGGCTCATTCTGACTGGGTGGCGATGGATAAGATTTCACCGTGGATGGCACTGGCGGTCATTGCCTCTGAGGATCAGAAGTTCCCGACGCACTGGGGATTTGATGTGGCCGCTATTCAGTCGGTGCTGGACAGTAGTAATGAGAGAGCGGGTATGCGTGGTGCATCGACACTTTCGCAGCAAACGGCCAAAAACGTATTTCTCTGGGATGGAAGGAGTTGGGTGCGTAAAGGCCTGGAGGCAGGACTGACGGTGGGAATTGAAACGGTATGGACCAAACGCCGGATCCTCACTGTTTATCTTAACGTGGCTGAGATGGGGAAAGGGGTGTTTGGCGTGGAGGAGGCCTCTCAGCGCTATTTCAACAAACCGGCCAGTCGCCTCTCTATGTCTGAAGCAGCGCTGCTGGCTGCGGTGCTACCCAATCCGATTCGCTTTAGGGCTGATGCACCGTCTGGCTATGTGCGTCAGCGTCAACAGTGGATCCTGCGGCAGATGCGCCAGCTCGGGGGTGAGAGTTTCCTGCGGGAACATAAGTTGCATTGATTCTGGCGGGAAATAGCGAACAGGCCGGCTGAAGCGCCGGTCTGTTCAGAGGTGAGGATTAGTCTTCGTCGAATCCGGCATTAAACAGATCGATCACAGCGGCCAGCGCTTCTTCTTCTTGCGCACCACTGGCTTCAACTTCGATATGGCCGCCTTTAGCGGAGTCCAGCATCAGTAGCGCGATCACACTGCTGGCTTCCGCTTCAGTACCGCTTTCATTGCGCAGCAGCACTTCGGCATCAAAACTCTGTACCAGTTCGAACAGCTTCATCGCCGGGCGCGCGTGCATACCCAGCTTATTTTTAATCTCAACGGTCTGTTTTACGGTCATGATTTGCGTTTTTCCAGCGTACGGTGACGAGACTGAACGTTTTTACCGCGCGAGCGGAAATAATCTGCCAGCTGCTCGGCAATATACACGGAACGATGTTTACCGCCGGTACAGCCGATCGCTACTGTCAGATAGCTACGGTTATTGGTTTCCAGCATCGGTAACCATAACTCCAGGTAGCTGCGCGTCTGATAAATAAAATTATGCACTTCAGTATGACGATCAAGGAAAGCGGCAACGGGGCGGTCAAGACCGGTCATCGGACGCAGTTTCGGATCCCAGTGTGGGTTCGGCAGAAAACGGACATCAAACACATAATCGGCGTCAATGGGAATACCGTGCTTGAAACCGAAAGATTCGAACACCATGGTCAGTTCACGTTCGCGTTTACCCAGCAGGCGGGTACGCAGCATCTCTGCCAGCTCGTGCACTGACATTTCTGAGGTGTCTATAATCAAATCTGCTCGGGAACGTAATGGTTCCAGCAGGTCGCTCTCTTCATCGATGGCACTTTCCAACGACAGATTTTTACTGGAGAGCGGATGCAGGCGACGGGTATCGCTATAACGACGGATTAACGTATTACGGTCAGCATCTAGGAACAGAAGCTGCGGCGAAAAACAGTCTGGTAAATTGGTGAGTGCGGTTTCAAACACCTCCGGAGATTCCGGCATGTTGCGTACATCGATACTCACTGCAGCAGATATGTTGCGCTCAGCCAGCGAATTAGCCAGATCAGGCAGCAAGACCACGGGCAGGTTATCCACGCAGTAAAAACCCATGTCTTCCAGAGCGCGTAACGCCACTGATTTCCCTGAGCCTGAGCGACCGCTGACGATCATCAGCACCATTTCACTTTTCCCCCAATTTAACCCGCTTTCCCTGAGACCTGAAGCTGCACCAGCGCTGCATTTCGCTGCGTTGCTACAACTTCATTGTGTCGGGGACTGTTGCAGAATGACTAACTCTCTTCGTGATCTTCCGTGATGATCTCGTAAAGATCTTCATCGTTTTGTGCGGCACGCAGGCGACGCAGAACGGTTTTATCTGCCAGGCGCTTGGCAACCAGAGAGAGAGTATGAAGATGTGTTTTACACTGATCTGCTGGCACCAGCAGGGCAAACAACAGGTCCACGGGCTGATTATCAATCGCATCAAACGCGATGGGCTGGTCAAGGCGAATAAAGACACCGACTGCACGTAGCGTATCTTCTTCCAGCTTGCCGTGCGGGATGGCAATGCCATTACCGATACCTGTGCTGCCCATTCTTTCACGCGTCAGAATCGCTTCAAAAATTGTCTGATGCGGGAGGTTAAGCTGTTTCGCTGCAAGCTCGCTGATAATTTCCAGCGCACGTTTTTTGCTCTGGCAATGTACGCCATTACGGGTACACGAGACGCTCAACACGGAGCCCAGTTCCAGTTTCAAATCATTGTTCATCATAGTTTCACTTAACTTTTCACTTCCGCAGGCAGGACACTCTTTACCTACGTTCAGATCAAGAGATTAACATGCCGTATTGATTAACGGCTCGTATTCCCGGAAGAATACGAGCCGATACCGCTTTCAGCCTATGCCAGAAGAAGCGGGTTGCTGAAACACCATCAATGCATTGTGAGATTTAGTGTTGTTTTAGCTTATCTTTGTGTTTATTCAACTGGCGAGTCAGCTTGTCGATCAGGCCGTCAATCGCCGCGTACATATCTTTATCTTCCGAGGTGGCATGCAGCTCGCCGCCATTCACATGCAATGTTGCATCGGCAATTTGCGTCACTTTCTCCACTTTTAAAACAATATAGACCTGGTTAATCCGGTCAAAGTATTGCTCCAGTTTGGCAAACTTCGCTGTCACAAACTCGCGCAGTGGCTCGGTGATTTCAACGTGCTGTCCAGTGATATTGAGCTGCATAGTGTCTTCCTTCTCTGTTCGTTCAGACCAGCTGTTTGCGCTGATTTGATGGCGGGATGGATAAAGACTCTCGGTATTTTGCCACAGTGCGCCGTGCCACCATAATTCCCTGTTCGGAAAGCATGGAGGTGAGCTTGCTGTCGCTGAGTGGTTTGACGGGATTCTCCGCCGAGATTAATTTTTTCACCAGTGCCCGAATCGCCGTGGAGGAGGCTTCGCCACCCCCTTCGGTATTGACGTGACTGGAGAAAAAATACTTGAGTTCAAAAATACCACGTGGACTGTGCAGATACTTTTGGGTAGTCACACGGGAAATGGTCGATTCATGCATTTCGACGGCACTGGCAATATCGGCCAGCACCATTGGGCGCATATACTCTTCGCCCTGTTCGAAAAAGGCCTGCTGCTGATCCACGATACAGCGTGTCACTTTCAGCAGCGTATCATTTCGGCTTTCCAGGCTTTTAATCAGCCATTTCGCTTCCTGCAAATTACTGCGGATAAACTGCGAATCACTGTCGCTGCGCGAGCTTGAGCCTAGTGAAGCATAATGCTGATTAATCTTCAGACGCGGTACGCTGTCTGCATTCAACTCGACCATCCAGCGATTGCTGACTTTACGCACCAGCACATCTGGAATGACATACTCGGGTTCCTGAGTATTGATCGATTGGCCTGGGCGCGGGTCAAGCGTTTGAATAACCTGCATTGCCCCCTTGAGCACGTCTTCTTTAAGGCGTGTGACGCGCATCAGGCTGCGGAAATCATGGTTGGCCAGCAGGTCGAGATGCTCACTGACAATCAGCCGGGCTTCTTTCAGCAGCGGCACATCTGCCGCAAACTGGGAGAGCTGTACCAGTAAACAGTCGCGCAGATCGCGGGCGCAGACGCCCACCGGATCGAAACGCTGTACGCGTTTCAGCACCGCTTCCACTTCGTCGATGGTTAGCTCATCGTTACCCATACTCTCAAGCACTTCTTCCAGCGACACGGTCAGGTAGCCCGTATCGTCGACAGCATCGACAATCGAGGTCGCAATCGCGCGATCGGTATCGGTAAAAGGCGTGAGCTCCACCTGCCACATCAGATAATCCTGTAGTGTCTGGGTCGTTTCACCCTGATACACAGGTAATTCATCGTCATGATAGTCGGTACCCGTGCCTGACGGCGTACCTGCGGTGTAGATTTCATCCCAGGTGGCATCCAGTGGAAGCTCCTCGGGCATGTCTTTCTGTTCCAGCGCTTCCCGGGTATCCAGCGCTTCTGTTTCCTGATATTCGCGGGTATCAACTTCTTCGTGAATGTCGGTCTGTTCAAGCAACGGGTTACTTTCCAGCGCCAGCTGAATTTCCTGCTGTAGTTCAAGCGTAGAGAGTTGCAGCAGGCGAATGGCCTGCTGCAGTTGTGGCGTCATGGCAAGCTGTTGACTCAGCCTGAGTTGTAAACCTTGCTTCATATTCAGAGTATTAATTCCCCAGAAAACTTACCGAATGTGAACACCTTATCAGAGTCTGAACTCTTCGCCCAAATAGACACGCTTAACTTGCTCATCGGCCAGGATCGCTTCCGGGGTGCCGTGGGCGATAAGATGCCCCTGGCTGACGATATAGGCACGCTCACACACTGCCAGCGTTTCACGTACGTTATGGTCAGTGATCAGTACGCCGAGGCCGCTGTCACGCAGGTGTTCAATAATCTTTTTAATATCAATAACGGAAATCGGGTCAACACCGGCAAACGGTTCATCCAGCAGGATGAACTTTGGATTGGCGGCCAGCGCCCGGGCAATTTCTACACGGCGGCGTTCACCGCCTGATAGCGCCTGACCGAGGCTGTCACGTAAATGTTCGATGTGAAACTCTTCCAGCAGTTCATTAGCGCGATCTTCACGCTGCTCACTGGTCAGATCATCACGAATTTGCAGCACCGCCATCAGGTTATCGTAAACACTCAGACGCCGGAAAATAGAGGCTTCCTGTGGCAGATAGCCAATACCCCGACGTGCACGCGCATGCAGCGGCAAAATGCTGATGTCTTCATCGTCGATCACGATGCGACCTGCATCACGCGGCACGATGCCAACCACCATGTAAAACGTGGTGGTTTTGCCTGCACCGTTCGGACCCAGCAGGCCCACGATTTCGCCAGACTTCACTTCCAGGCTGACATCTTCAACCACGCGGCGGCCTTTGTAGGCCTTCGCGAGGTTTTCCGCAATTAAGGTTGCCATGTTCGTTAGTTACTCTTTTTCTGACCGTTTGACGGTGTGCCTTTGTCCTGCAACTGCGAGGGTACCAGCACGGTAGTGACGCGTTTCCCGGTGCTGCCGAAGGCCTGCATTTTTTGCTCTTTCACCAGATAGGTAATGCGATCGCCTTTGACGTTGCTGTCGAGCTGCTCCAGATAAGCGTTGCCGGTTAACTCCACCAGGTCTTTCGCCAGTTCGTAATGCATTTTCTGGGCGTGACCCTGCACGGGTTTGCCGCTGTCCTGCATCTGGTAGAAGGTCGCTGGATTGCCGTAGGCATCAACAATGGTTTTATTGCTGTCGCCGCCAGGACGGGTCACGACGACTTTATCGGCCGTAATTTTAATCGTACCCTGCGTCACGATGACTTTGCCGGTGAACGTGGCGACGTTGCCCTGCATATCCAGCGCCTGATTTTCCGAGTCGACATTCACCGGTTTATCCGAATCGCCCGTTAATGCTAAAGCAGGAACGCTAACGGCGAAGAGCAGGGTTGCAGTCAGTAACTTAAGGCTTTTGTTCATTTTGAATTTCATAAGATGTTTTGACCTTTTCAATCAACTCGGCAGTTTTCTTCCGTAAATTCCCACGCATCTTCATACCTGTAGAGTTAAAGCTGCGGCCATAAAGTGTTACCTGATCGTCCGAGGTCACATCCTGAGTCGTCAGGTTAATTTGCGCATTATCTGTTTTGATGCGCTCAAGCTGTGCGTCTTTCGTCAGGCTGTTAACTTCAACATGTCCGTACAGGTACAGCATGCGATCGTTAGTGAGTTTGGCCTTGTCTCCACGCACTGACCAGGTCGGAACCTTGTTCTCATCGTAGGTAGTCATCACCGGGTTATCGAACCAGGTTATAGCATCCGTCGAAAAATAGGTCACCTTGTCAGAAACCAGCTTGTAGCTCAGTGCTCCAGTTGGGTTATAAACTACCGTATGTGAGTTATCACTCATATAGGTGGGTTCATTATTGTCCTGCGTTGCTGCACCGTCGTTATCATCGGTGGCAGTCAAATTCCAGCCAATCAGCACAATGGCGATCAGTGCCAGTATCAGCGTCATCCAGCGTCTTGTTTTACTCATACCGACTGCCCTTTGGCCTCATCAAACTTGCCCTGTGCAATCAGGATTAGATCGCAAATTTCCCGAACTGCACCACGCCCCCCCTCAATACGGGTCACATAGTGAGCGCGGGGAAGCAAAATGGGATGCGCATCAGCAACGGTCACACTCAGGCCCACTTCAGCCATGACCGGCCAGTCAATCAGATCATCACCAATATAGGCAACCTGATTCGCACTGAGTGACAGTGTATCCAGAAGTTCACGGAAGGCCAAAAGCTTATCCGTTTGTCCCTGGTAAAGATGCGTAATCCCCAGGGTAGCACAGCGATCTTCCAGCAGTTTGGCTTTACGGCCGGTAATAATAGCCACTTCAATCCCGGAGGTGAGCAGGCAGCGAATGCCGTAACCATCACGCACATTGAATGCTTTTAGTTCTTCACCATTGTTACCCTGGTAGATCACGCCGTCTGACATGACGCCGTCGACATCGCAGATCAACAGTTTTATGTTCTGCGCTTGTGTCATCACCTGTTGGTTGACCGGGCCGTAACAGGTCTCAACGGTGGCTGCTGAATGACTCATTTCTGTCCACTTCCTTTGTTAAACCACACCAGCACGTAGCATGTCATGCATATGCACCACGCCCAGTAGTGTGTCGCCGTCGGCGACCATCACGGAGGTAATATTCTTGTTTTGCATCAGATTCAGCGCATCCACTGCCAGGGTATTTGGCCGAACGCGGATCCCGCCCGGGGTCATCACGCTTTCGATACCGGCATGCTGGATATCAATGCCCATGTCGAAGACACGGCGTAAATCGCCATCGGTAAAAATGCCTTCGATTTTCATCAAATCGTTGCAGATTACCGTCATTCCCATATTTTTACGCGTTATTTCCAGCAGCGCATCGCGCAGTGAAGCATCACGGCTCACGTGCGGCATGTCGCTACCCGAGTGCATGATATCATCAACACGCAGCAGCAGCTTACGCCCCAGCGCACCGCCGGGATGGGAGAGCGCAAAATCTTCCGGTGTGAAGCCACGTGCTTTCAACAGGGCAACGGCCAGGGCATCTCCCATGACCAGTGTTGCCGTTGTGCTGGTGGTCGGTGCCAGGCCCAGCGGGCAAGCTTCCTGCGGCACTTTAACACACAGATGCACATCCGCTGCGCGGCCCATTGCACTTTCCGGGCGGCTGGTAAGGCAGATTAACGTGACGCGCAAGCGTTTCAGCACTGGGATCAGGGCCAGAACTTCGGAAGACTCACCGGAGTTGGAGATGGCTAATACAACGTCATTGGGGCTGACCATGCCCAGATCGCCGTGGCTGGCCTCAGCGGGGTGGACAAAAAACGATGGCGTACCGGTACTGGCAAAGGTAGCGGCTATCTTCTTACCGATATGCCCCGATTTCCCCATTCCCATCACCACAACTTTACCGCCACAGCGATAGATCAGGTTGCAGGCTTGGGTAAAATCGGCGTTGATGTACTGATCAAGCTGTTCTAACCCTTCACGTTCAATCCGCAATACTTCTTTCCCGGCCTGTTGAAAGTCAAAGTCGGGATCGGCAGTGATATGCGCCATAGTAGTCCAGTCCTTTTACCAGAAAGTCACAGAGGGGAAGCCATAGAGCATTCCCACCCAGACGATAAATCCGCACAGCAACAATGCGCCAGCCAGCCGACCAATGCGACGACTGCGTTGCAAACAGATTAATGTAAACAGCGCACTGACCCCCAGCATCACCCAGTAATCACGGGCGAAGATCGCGGTGTCGAGCGTGCCGGGATGAATCAGTGCCGGGATGCCCAGTACAATCGCGATATTATAGATGTTTGAACCAATCAGGTTTCCGACGGCGATATCATCTTCGCCTTTTAGTGCTCCGGCAATAACCGTGGCCAGTTCCGGCAGGCTGGTGCCCACTGAAATGATGGTCAGGCCAATCACCAGTTCACTCACGCCAAAATAATCAGCAATGACCGTCGCATTATCGATCACCATCCGCGTAGACATGGGTAACAGGATTAGTGCAACGGCCAGCCACAGAAAAGCAACGGTATTGCCCGCATCATCGCGTGGCAGTTCGGCTAGCTGTTCCCGGGTCAGTGAGTCATTACCGTCGCGTTCAGCCCGACGTGCGATTTTAATGATGAACAACAGATAGATGGCTGCGATAGCGATCAGCGCCAGACCATCATTTCGGCTCAGTTCGTTATCGAACAACGTCACACCGCACAGCAGGGTGACCAGCAGCATTAGTGGGAGCTCACGCCGGATCAGGTTTGAATGTACGGTGAGTGGGTGCAACAGCGCAGCGCCTCCCAATATCAGCAAAATATTGGTAATATTCGACCCCATCACTGTTCCTACGGCAATATCCATCTGTCCATGTGTGGCAGCAGAGAACGAGACAATCAGCTCGGGCAGTGAGGTGCCGATACCCACCACGGTCATTCCGATAATTAACGGGGGAATACCAAAGGATCTGCACAAGATAGCGGCGCTAAACACCAGACGATCGGCTCCATAAACCAGTAAGACTAAACCGATAATCAGTAGTGCTGTAGCGACGAGCATGAAGTGTCCTTGTGGTCAGGTATTATCGTCGAGGGCGGATGGCGACAACGAAGTAAGGCATGGAAAATTTAATGGCAGTGATTTTGACGGTCTCAAAGCAAAAAGTAAAACTTATGCCAACTTTAGCTACGTCACAGAGGTAAGATTCTGTAAAAATGCCCGGCCCGGAGGGTAATACGTTACTATCGGGGGTAAATTAATCGCCTAAAAATAAAGATAGAGGTAACTATGAGCCAGGCGGAGACGAATCTGGTGGATGTCCGGGGTGTGAGTTTCTCCCGTGGCAACCGTCCGATTTTCGATAACATCTCGCTTACGGTGCCCAAAGGGAAAGTCACCGCCATTATGGGGCCATCCGGCATTGGTAAAACCACGTTGTTACGGCTGATAGGTGGGCAGATCCCGCCTGACAGCGGTGAAATCTGGTTCAATGGTGAGAACATTCCCGCGCTGTCGCGTTCGCGTCTTTACGAAGCGCGTAAAAAGATGAGTATGCTGTTTCAGTCAGGTGCGCTGTTTACCGATCTCAGTGTCTTTGACAACGTTGCATGGCCGCTGCGTGAACATTCCCGGCTCCCAGAGCCCTTGCTGAACAGTACGGTGATGATGAAACTGGAAGCCGTGGGATTACGCGGTGCCGCCAATCTGAAACCCTCTGAACTGTCTGGCGGAATGGCGCGGCGTGCAGCTCTGGCCCGTGCGATTGCTCTCGAACCCGATTTGATTATGTTCGACGAACCGTTTGTCGGGCAGGATCCGATTACCATGGGCGTGCTGGTGAAGTTAATCGATGAGCTTAATCACGCTTTAGGTGTTACCTGTATTGTGGTTTCTCACGATGTCCCAGAAGTGCTGAGCATTGCCGATTATGCGTATATTATTGCCGATCAAAAAGTGATTGCGCAGGGGACAGCCCCGCAGTTACGTGAAAATGATGATGCTCGCGTGCGTCAGTTTATTGATGGCATTGCTGACGGGCCCGTGCCATTCCGTTTCCCGGCGGGGGATTATCTGCAAGATTTAGTCGGCTCAGGGAGGGTGAGAGACTGATGTTTCTAAGAGCACTGACGTCACTTGGGCGAACGGGCATTAATACCTGCGCCTCCTTTGGCCGTGCAGGGTTGATGTTATTCCATGCACTGTTTGGCATTCCTCGCTTTCGTAAACATGCGCCATTGCTGATAAAACAGTTGTATAGCGTTGGCGTGATGTCGTTATTAATTATCGTGGTCTCCGGGCTGTTTATCGGCATGGTGCTTGGCCTGCAGGGTTATCTGGTGCTGAAGACATACAGTGCCGAAACAGGCCTGGGCATGATGGTTGCACTGTCGCTGCTGCGCGAACTGGGGCCGGTTGTCACCGCGTTACTGTTCGCCGGGCGTGCCGGTTCAGCACTGACAGCAGAAATTGGCCTGATGAAAGCCACTGAGCAGCTTTCCAGCATGGAAATGATGGCGGTTGATCCTCTGCGGCGCATTATCTCTCCGCGCTTCTGGGCGGGTGTCATCAGTATGCCGTTGCTTACCCTGATTTTTGTCGCGGTGGGTATTCTTGGCGGTGGGCTGGTGGGGGTCAGCTGGAAAGGTATCGATCCTGGATTCTTCTGGTCAGCGATGCAGAATGCAGTCGACCTGCGCACGGATCTTATCAACTGCGTAATCAAGAGCGCCGTTTTTGCGGTGACGGTCACCTGGATTGCGCTGTTTAACGGCTATGACGCCATTCCGACTTCTGAAGGGATCAGTCGGGCAACGACGCGTACCGTAGTACATGCTTCACTGGCAGTGCTCGGTCTGGATTTTGTGCTTACAGCACTGATGTTTGGGAACTGATTCAATGCAAACGAAAAAAAGCGAGATTTGGGTAGGTGCCTTTTTACTGCTGGCGCTGTGCGCGATTATTTTTCTCTGTCTACGCGTTGCCGACCTGAAGTCACTGGGCAATGAACCGACCTGGAAGCTGTATGCTACTTTTGACAATATTGGTGGTCTGAAAGCAGGATCGCCGGTGAAAGTCGGTGGCGTCGTCATTGGCCGGGTTGAAGACATTACCCTTGACCCGAAAAACTACTCACCGAAGGTCACGATGGATATTGAAGATAAATATAACAATATCCCTGACACCAGTTCTCTGGCTGTGCGCACCTCCGGTCTGCTGGGTGAGCAATATCTGGCCCTGAATATCGGGTTTGATGACCCGGAAATGGGAACTGCTACGCTTAAAGATGGCAGCACCTTGCAGGACACCAAATCCGCTATGGTACTTGAAGATCTGATCGGACAGTTCCTGTACAAAAGCGGCGATGGTGACGACAAAAAACAAAATTCATCTGCGTCGGGTGACGAGCCGGCCTCAGTGCCCGCCCCGGCGGCGACAACTCCAGAAGAGGGCAAGTAATGTTTAAACGTTTACTGATGGTGGCGATGCTGGTAATCGCGCCAGTGGCAGCCAATGCCGCAGCGGATCAGACCGATCCTTATAAATTAATGAACGAAGCAGCTGCGAAAACCTTTACCCGGCTGAAGAGTGAACAACCGAAAATTAAGCAGGATCCTAACTATCTGCGTCAGATCGTTCGTGAAGAACTGCTGCCGTATGTGCAGATCAAATACGCCGGGGCGCTGGTACTTGGTCGTTACTACAAAGAGGCCACGCCGGCACAGCGTGATGCCTATTTCAAAGCCTTCGGTGACTATCTTGCACAGGCTTATGGCCAGGCACTGGCGATGTACAACGGACAAACATACCAGATTGCTCCGCCTCAGCCGCTGGGGGATGCCAATATTATTGCTATTCGTGTGACCATCATCGACCCCAATGGCCGCCCGCCGGTACGACTGGATTTCCAGTGGCGTAAAAACAGCGTCACTAATCACTGGCAGGCTTATGACATGATTGCGGAAGGTGTAAGTATGATCACGACCAAGCAGAACGAATGGAGTGACACCCTGCGTACGAAAGGCATCGACGGCCTGACGGCGCTGTTGAAGTCCTACTCGCAGCAGCCGATTTCATTGAATAAGCAGTCGTAATGAGCGAACAACTGCGTTGGGAGGTAGAGACGGATCATCTGCGTCTCTTCGGGGAGTTGGAACGTGAAACGCTGTTGCCACTTTGGCAGCAGCGGGAAGCGGTGATGCAGTGGGTCGAAACGATTGATGTTTCCGGGCTGGATCGCGTCGATTCCGGTGGGCTGGCATTGCTGGTCCATCTCCGGCAGATCGCGATACAGCGTGGAAGAGTTCCGCAGTTTATCGGCATCACCGATAAACTCAGTTCGCTGATCACGCTCTATAACCTGCAGAAAATTATTGTCGGCAGCGACTAAGCCGCCAGAATCGATGCGCCGCGGAGCGACAGCGGAACACCTTGAGTTTGCTCATTTTTACTTCAGGAACTGGTGCGCCGGTTCCTCTTTCATCCTGCCTCCGTATTGTTATCCATTCTCATTTAGTCTTTTACTACTGCTTCTGGCATTTTTTGCTTGTTTAAGAGTGGGGCGGATTCCACTAAGATGTGTGCCTGTTTATTATCAAGTGAATTTGAAAGCATCATGGAAAATAGTGAAATTCAGTCCGTGCTGATGGGCGCGTTACCGCTGCAGGAAGTCCACGTTACTGGTGATGGCAGCCATTTCCAGGTTATTGCCGTCGGTGAACTGTTCGGCGAACTGAGCCGTGTTAAGAAGCAGCAGACGGTCTATGCACCCCTGATGGCTTACATCGCGGATAACCGTATTCATGCGGTTTCCATCAAGACTTATACCCCTGAAGAGTGGGCGCGTGACCGTAAACTAAACGGTTTTTAAGCTGTGCAGCGTTCGCCACGTTTGGCGTGGTGAGAGTCTGAACAGCAGATTTTTTGACTGACAACAGAGAGCAGTTGCAATGGATAAATTTCGTGTACAGGGTCCGACCCGCCTGAGTGGTGAAGTCACAATTTCCGGGGCTAAAAACGCCGCATTACCGATCCTGTTCGCTGCTTTGCTGGCTGAAGAGCCAGTAGAGATTCAGAATGTCCCGAAACTGAAGGACATCGATACCACCATGAAACTGCTCAGTCAGTTGGGTGTGAAGGCTGAACGTAATGGTTCCGTGCATCTTGATGCCAGTGACGTCAATATTTTCTGTGCGCCTTACGACCTGGTGAAGACCATGCGTGCTTCTATCTGGGCCTTGGGGCCGCTGGTGGCACGTTTTGGCCAGGGGCAGGTATCACTGCCTGGCGGCTGCGCCATCGGTGCCCGTCCCGTTGACCTGCATATCACGGGGCTGGAACAACTTGGCGCAGAGATTAAGCTGGAAGAAGGTTATGTGAAAGCCTCGGTTAATGGTCGCCTGAAGGGTGCGCACATTGTGATGGATAAGGTCAGCGTAGGCGCTACCGTCACCATCATGAGCGCCGCAACGCTGGCAACCGGAACAACGGTTATTGAAAATGCTGCGCGTGAGCCAGAAATTGTTGATACCGCAAACTTCCTGAATACGCTGGGTGCGAAAATCACTGGCGCTGGCAGCGATCGTATTACTATCGAAGGCGTAGAACGCCTGGGTGGTGGTGTCTATCGCGTGTTGCCTGACCGTATCGAGACCGGGACATTCCTGGTGGCGGCGGCGATCTCTGGCGGTAAAGTGGTTTGTCGTGCAGCTCAACCGGATACACTGGATGCTGTGCTGGCTAAACTGCGTGAAGCCGGTGCGGATATTGAAGTGGGTAGCGACTGGATCAGCCTGGATATGCACGGTAAGCGGCCAAAAGCGGTGAACTTGCGCACGGCACCACACCCAGGTTTCCCGACTGATATGCAGGCGCAGTTTAGCCTGTTGAATCTGGTGGCAGAAGGTACGGGCGTGATTACTGAGACCATTTTCGAGAACCGATTCATGCATGTGCCGGAGCTGGTTCGTATGGGTGCGCACGGTGAAATTGAGAGCAATACGCTGATTTGCCATGGCGTAGAGAAGCTTTCGGGTGCTCAGGTGATGGCGACCGATCTGCGTGCTTCGGCCAGTCTGGTGCTGGCAGGCTGTATTGCTGAAGGTACGACTCTGGTTGATCGTATCTATCACATTGACCGTGGTTATGAGCACATTGAAGATAAGCTGATGGCACTTGGTGCAAATATTCAGCGCATCAGCGGCGAAGAGTGATTTTTCCGCAATAAAAAAGGGTCGGTATTGAATACCGGCCCTTTTTTTTAACTGCGGATCAGCTTCTTACGATCGATAAGTTGATGTGTTTTTGGATCGTAGTAGCGGCTGGGCCAGATTTCTGCCGGATGCACGTTCAGGGCATCGGCGATCAGCCACTCTCCTTTAGGCCAGGGTCGGCTCAACGTATTCGCTAACGTCGATGAGCTTAAGCCTGCCAGTCTGGATTGGGCGGCGAGAGTGGTTCCTTTTTTGCGCAGTCCGGCAATGATATCGGCAGGGTGCCAGTCTTGCTGAGGGTGTTTCATGTGCTTATCCTCCATGGGCACTTTTGGAAAACAGGGAGCAGATTGCTGTCATCAACTACACCCTGATGTAAGTTTTATTCTGATAAAGCAAATTGTTATATTTAGCAATAACAGGATGTTTATAGCAAATAACTTCCATTAAATTCCAATAAAATTCGGGCATAACTGTTTTTTTGCGTAACGCTACGCAAAATTAAGGATTAAGGACGAGGTTTTAAGGGGGAGTGCGTGAGAAATTTTATTGGAAGGGCAGACGAAAAAACAGAAAGCACGGGTGGGGCGTGCTTTCTGTTCAATTTATGGCATTAGAATTCGCGCTGAACTGACATGTGTGCGAGGGCTTCGAGCGCACTCCGCCATGGTGATTCAGGCAGGGCTTTCAGAGCCGTTATGGCTTTATCTGCTTCTTGTTCCGCGGCATTGCGCGTCCATTCCAGTGAGCCACACTGGTGCATTGCTTCCAGAACAGGTTCCAGTAAATGGCGTCCGTTACCTTCTTCAATCGCAGTACGAATCATGCTGGCTTGCTGCGGTGTTCCGTTACGCATGGCGTGCAATAACGGCAGTGTCGGTTTGCCTTCACTCAGGTCATCACCCACGTTTTTACCGAGCGTTTTGCCATCGGCACTGTAATCCAGCAGATCATCGATGAGCTGGAATGCGGTACCGATGAAGCGGCCGTAATCCTGCAAAGCCCGCTCTTGTTCCGCGTTGGCACCTGCCAAAATGGCCGAGGACTGTGCTGCTGCTTCGAACAGGCGTGCGGTTTTGCTGTAAATGACGCGCATGTAGCTTTCTTCGGTGATGTCCGGGTCATTACAGTTCATCAACTGCAAGACTTCGCCTTCCGCAATCACATTGACCGCTTCAGACATCAGAGCCAGAACTCTCAGTGAGCCGAGGCTGGTCATCATCTGGAAAGAGCGAGTGTAGATAAAATCACCGACCAGCACGCTGGCAGCATTGCCAAACGCGGCATTCGCAGTGGCTTTACCTCTGCGCATATCTGATTCATCCACGACGTCATCGTGTAGCAGCGTGGCGGTATGAATGAATTCGATCAACGCCGCGACGGTAATGTGTTGTTTACCTTCGTAATTATTGATGGCGCGTGCTGCAAGCACAGCGATCATCGGACGGATACGCTTACCTCCGCCACTGATAATGTAATAGCCCAGCTGATTGATGAGGGATACATCCGAGTTCAGCTGGTCGAGTATTGTCGCATTGACGTCCGCCATATCTTGCGCGGTGAGTTCATTTATCTGTTCTAAGTTCATCAGTCTGTTCAGCTATCGCTCAGTTCGCTGCTATGATAAGCGCCTTTACCGTGCCAGTGGCATGAAATGTATGACAGATTGTACTTGAAAAACGCGGCGGTGAAACGTCCCCATTCACGTTGCGTTTTTTTTCTGCAATAGAGCGAAACAGGCTCTTGTCTTTACCTGCGAAGTTGCGTAGAATTCGCGCCCTATTGTGAATATTTATAGCGCAGCCTGAAATCAAAGAAGGCAAGCGCGAAGCGGAGTTTATATGTACGCGGTTTTCCAAAGTGGTGGTAAACAACACCGAGTAAGCGAAGGTCAAACCATTCGCCTGGAAAAGCTGGACATCGCAACCGGCGAAGTCGTTGAATTCGACCAGGTTCTGATGATTGCTAACGGCGAAGACGTTAAAATCGGCGCACCTTTAGTTTCAGGTGGCGTGATCAAGGCTGAAATCGTAGCTCACGGTCGTGGCGACAAGATCAAGATTGTTAAGTTCCGTCGTCGTAAGCATTACCGTAAGCAGCAGGGTCACCGTCAGTGGTTCACTGATGTGAAGATCACTGGCATCAGCGCATAACAGGAGACCTGACAAATGGCACATAAGAAAGCTGGTGGTTCGACCCGTAACGGTCGTGACTCCAACGCAAAACGTCTAGGCGTAAAACGCTTCGGCGGCGAATCTGTACTGGCTGGTAGCATCATCGTTCGTCAGCGTGGCACCAAATTCCACGCGGGCACCAACGTAGGCTGCGGTCGTGACCACACCCTGTTTGCAACTGCAAACGGCAAGGTCCAATTCGAAGTTAAAGGCCCGAACAACCGTAAATACATCAGCATCGTTGCTGAGTAATTAGGTTTTCGTGCCGCGGAACGGCTGTTAAGCCGTTCACTGCTGCGAAAATAAAAGCCCCGCACTAGACTGCGGGGCTTTTTACATTCTGCCAGGGAACACTGATGTCAGTCATCAAACAACAGGCTGGAATGGGTATTGCGCTTGCGCTGGTTACCGCCATGAGCTGGGGTTCGTTACCCATTGCGATGAAAGTGGTGCTGCAGGTGATGGATCCGTTCACTGTGGTGTTCTATCGTTTTTTTCTCGCAGCGTTAGGCTTGGGCACGATTCTGGCCTTGAAACGTCAGTTGCCGCCGCGTGATTTCTTCCGACACCCGCGTTGGATGCTGTGGGTGATGATCGCTACCGCCGGACTGGTGGGCAATTTCATCTTGTTTGGCTCTTCATTGCAGTATCTCAGCCCGACTGCGTCCCAGGTGATTGCCCAGTTGGCCCCTCCTGGTATGATGCTTGCCAGCGTCTTTATCCTGAAAGAAAAGATGCGCGGCAGCCAGATTATCGGTGTCTGTATGCTGCTGTGCGGGTTGGTGATGTTTTTTAATACCAGCCTGGTGGAAATCTTTACCCGTCTGACCAATTACACCTGGGGTGTGATTCTGGGCGTCAGTGCAGCACTGGTGTGGGTGGTTTATGGCGTGACGCAAAAAATTTTGTTGCGTCGACTCGGCTCGCAGCAGATCCTGTTTTTGCTGTACACTTTATGTGCAGTGACGTTATTGCCTTTTGCGCACACCGATCTGGTGTGGCAACTGGACAGATGGCAGCTTGGATGCCTGATTTTTTGTGTGCTGAATACCCTTGTGGGTTACGGCGCACTGGCGGAAGCCTACGCACGCTGGCAGGCGGCTCAGGTCAGCGCAATTGTGACGCTAACGCCACTTTTTACCCTGCTGTTTTCAGAATTTTTATCGCTTGGCTGGCCCGACTTTTTTGCCATCCCACAACTCAATACCTTAGGGTTTGTCGGAGCAATCGTTGTGGTGTCAGGCGCCATGTTTTCCGCAATTGGTCATCGCTTATGGCCACGGCGGAGCAATCCCGTTCCGGTGCCACCTGCATCGGGCCACGGGCGTATGAGTGACGGAGAAGTAAAATGAAGTTTGTTGATGAAGCGACGATCCTGGTAGTGGCTGGCGATGGCGGTAACGGCTGCGTGAGCTTCCGTCGTGAGAAATATATCCCTCGTGGCGGTCCGGACGGTGGTGATGGTGGCGATGGCGGCGATGTGTATATGCAGGCCGACGAAAACCTGAATACTCTGATCGACTATCGTTTTGAAAAATCCTTCCGTGCTGAACGTGGGCAGAACGGCCAAAGCCGTGACTGTACCGGTAAACGCGGTGTGGACATCGTTGTTAAAGTACCCGTCGGAACGCGCATTATTGACCAGGGAACCGGTGAAACCCTCGGTGATATGACGCATCATCAGCAGAAGATGATGGTCGCTAAAGGCGGTTGGCACGGTCTGGGCAACACCCGTTTCAAGTCATCCGTTAACCGTACCCCACGCCAGAAAACCATGGGTACGCCGGGTGAAAAGCGTGATTTACAGCTGGAACTGATGCTGCTGGCTGACGTGGGTATGCTCGGCCTGCCTAACGCAGGTAAATCGACCTTTATTCGCGCTGTTTCTGCTGCGAAACCTAAAGTGGCGGATTATCCGTTTACCACTCTGGTGCCAAGCCTCGGTGTTGTTCGTATGGACAGCGAGCAGAGCTTTGTTATTGCCGATATCCCGGGTCTGATCGAAGGGGCTTCGGATGGTGCAGGTCTGGGTATTCGCTTCCTTAAACACCTTGAGCGTTGCCGTGTTCTGTTACACACCATCGATCTGGCACCGATCGACGAAAGCGATCCGATTGAAAACGCGCGCATCATCCTGGCTGAGCTGGAGAAATACAGCGATAAGCTGTTCCAGAAGCCACGCTGGCTGGTGTTCAACAAAGTGGACCTGCTGGATGAAGAAGAAGCCGCATCGCGTGCTAAAGCCATTGCAGACGCTCTGGGATGGACAGAGAAATACTATCTGATCTCTGCGGCAAACCGCTCAGGCGTTAACGCACTGTGCTGGGACCTGATGTCCTTCATCATTGCTAACCCGAAAGAAGCTGAACTGGAAGCGAAACAGCCAGAGAAAGTGGAATTCATGTGGGATGACTATCATCGTCAGCAGCTGGAAGAAACCCAGCCAGAAGTTGAAGAAGAAGATGATGACTGGGATGACGACTGGGACGAAGACGACGAAGAAGGTGT
The DNA here is from genome assembly GCF_037479175.1 of Erwinia sp. MYb375. Classification (NCBI taxonomy): domain Bacteria; kingdom Pseudomonadati; phylum Pseudomonadota; class Gammaproteobacteria; order Enterobacterales; family Erwiniaceae; genus Erwinia; species Erwinia sp. MYb375. The sequence continues at coordinate 75,637 of NZ_JBBGZS010000014.1, forward strand.
CGAAACCGTCTATCAGCGTTAATCTTTGCTAAAAAAATAGGGTGCCACTGGCGCCCTATTTTTTTGTGCTTAATCACGGTTATTCCCATGTGGCACCGCACATCTGTGCTTTAGCCGATAATGGCGGTTGTCAGTCGTGCAATACAGCACAGCTGATCCTGCGCATTCATAATCTCAATCTGCCAGACCTGATTCATACTGCCGCTGTGAAGCGCCCGGCAGACGCCGCGTACGGTTCCGCTATAGACCGCACGCAGATGGCTGGCGCTGACTTCAATGCCTACCACGTTCTGACCCGGCTGCGAGCAGAGCCAGCCTGCCATTGACCCCAGCGATTCTGCCAACGTCACTGAGGCACCACCGTGCAGCAGCCCAAACGGCTGCTGTGTGCGGGCATCCATGGGCATAGTGGCTTCCAGCCAGTCAGGCTCCAGCCGGGTAAAGACCATCCCTAACCCGGCAATCAGCGTACCTTCTGCCATCTGATTTAGTTCAGTCAGGCTACTTTGTCGTTTCCACATATCAGGCACCCAGAGTGGCTCCACCATCGACAACAATATCCTGCATCACAATATGACTGGCGCTGTCAGAGGCGAGGAACAATACCGTGTTGGCGATTTCCTGAGGCTGGGCAATTTTCTGCAACGGAATACCCAGTTTGTACTGATCGGGGTAGCCGGCGATCATCTGCTGCTCGTCTTCCGGTTTATGCCACAGGCTGCGTTGCATCGCGGTGTCTGTGGAGCCTGGAGACACTATATTGCAGCGGACACCAAAGGGAGCCATTTCCAGCCCGACAGTGAGGCACAGGCTGCGCAGGGCTGCTTTTGAAGCACCGTAAGCTGACATACCGATACGCGGCGCGTGTGCTGCATTGGAGGCCACCGTCACAATCGCGCCGGCACGTTGCTGACGGAACAGCGGCAGTGTTTGCTGGAACAGATTGAATGCCCCCCCGGCGTTGACGGCCATGCAGGCCTGCCAGTCCTCCACCGCGAGTTCCTCGGTGCTGCCAGTACGTAAAATACCGGCGGCATTCACCAGCACATCCAGGCGGGGTGTATCTGACAGCAGGCGCTGACAGACACGTTTCACCTGTTCGGCATCGGAAATATCGACAATGGCGCGCTGGAAGGGGTAATCGCTTTGCGAAAACTGCTTATCAAATCCCACCACAGAGGCACCCGCAGCAACAAATGCCAGCGCAGTATGATAACCAATCCCCTGGCCCGCGCCGGTGATCCACACCTGTTTATTGCTAAAGTCAAAACGGCATGACATTACGCAGGCTCCCTCGACAGCAGTGCCCACCAGCCATCAATACTGGGATTTTTTGCCAGGGCGATGAAGTCGATATCGCTATGCACCTGGCGCCAGCGGGCTGCCAGCGCCATCATGCGCACCGAATCCAGTCCATAATCCACCAGATTTTCGCTATCAAGGAGGTCATCGCTGTCTTCATCCAACAGTGGCAGGACCACGGCACGTAGCTGCTCTTTGCTTTGTGGCAGTGGGAGCAGTGTTTCCGTCATGACAACGCGGCCGCTGCGACCTGCGGTATAGGTTAGCGACATCATATGTTCTTCGCGGCTGAAGTCTGCCAGGGCGTCAGCCACCATAAATGGCTTGATGTTGCGCATAAATGCGTCGGTCGCGGTGGTCAGACAGCCAATGTGAGCATATACGCCACAGATAATCAGCTGGTCGCGGCCGGTTTCATTCAGGATTGACTCCAGCGGTGAGCGGTGAAATGCGCTGTAACGCCATTTCACCAGCACCTGGTCATGTTCATCCGGTGCCAGTGCAGCCACGACTTTCTGCTGATCAGGATGTTTGTTGAGGCCAGGCCCCCACATGTCGTTTAGCAGAGCGCGATCTTCAGCACTTTGCTCATTGGGCTGTGCGGTGTAGAACACCGGGATCCCCTGGGATTTGCAGTATTCGCGTAACCGGGCAATATTGGCGACGACTTGTTCAATCAGCGGGCTGTCTTCACCCCAAAAATTGAGAAAATACTCCTGCATATCGTGGATCAGTAACGCGGCACGCGCCGGTTCAAAGGCCCAGTTCACTTTGTTGGCAGGTAGTTCGGCTGCGGTTGGCAGCGCGTAAGAATTTAACGTTGGAATAGCCATGACTCTCTCCTGAAAATTATCCGTTCTGCTGAGTGGCCAGCTGCTGGCGCAGGCGTTTTTTGTCCACTTTTCCCACCGGGGTGAGCGGTAGCTCATCGACACATTCAATGCGATCCGGCAGTTTGAATTCGGCCACGCCCAGTTCACGCAGATGACGACGTAAGACCACCGGTTTTAGCGCACGACGCGCGACAATAAACGCACAGCTTTTCTCACCCATCAGGTTGTCTTCCATGGATACCAGCGCAGCATGGATCACGTCCTCATGGCGCAGCAGCAGGTTTTCGATCTCTTCCGCTGCGATCTTTTCGCCACCGCGGTTGATCTGATCCTTCTCGCGCCCCTGAACGGTGATGTAGCCGTCTGCTGCGATGGCGATCAGATCGCCGGAGCAGTAGAAACCCTGATCATCGAAGCTGGCAGCATTGTGCTCCGGGCTATTGTAGTAACCACGGAAGGTATAAGGGCCGCGCGTCATCAGGCGGCCGGTTTCTCCCGCAGGCAGTGGCTGACCATGCTCATCCGCGACCCAAACCTCGTCGTCGTCAGAGATCGGACGGCCCTGCGTAGTGAGAATATGCTGCTGGTCATCGTCCAGACGGGTGTAGTTCACCAGACCTTCGGCCATGCCAAACACCTGCTGGAGCTGGCAGCCAATTTCTTTCTGGATGCGTGAGGCCAGTGATTCACTGAGTTTGGCACCGCCAACCTGTAGCAGTGTTAGCGATGTCAGTGCACGGTTGCTGCCCCATTCCTGTATCGCCTGTAACCACAGGCTGACGGCCGGTGGCACCAGTGCAGCTACGTTAACCTGATGTTGTTCAATCAACGGGAAGCAGAGGTTGGCACTGGGATCGTTCGCCATCACGACACAGCCACCCGCGTAGAACACGCCGAGGGAACCTGGTGAGCTCATCGCATAGTTATGGGCGGCGGGCAGGGCATTCAGATAACGGGTCTGCGCGTTGAATTCACAGATCTCAACGCTGCCACGAATGCTGTAGTAATAATCATTGTGGGTACGCGGGATCAGTTTCGGTGTTCCGGTACTGCCGCCGGAGAGCTGGAAGAAGGCCACTTCATCGGCAGCAGAGGGGCTGGCAATAAAATCGCCAGCATCTGCGTCAATCAGGCCTGACAGTGAAAGTGCAACACTGTTCTCATTGTGTAATGCCACGACCTTCAGCGCCGGGAAATCCTGCCGGAGCTGATTGAGGTAATCATCGTTGCTAAACAGGCTGTGCTGGCGGTCGGCAATCAGCAGCACGGGTTGAATTTGCAGCGCATAGGCGCTCAGTTCGTTGCGCTGATGGCTGAAGAGTGCGTTAACAGGGGCGACGCCAATTTTCAGCAAGGCAAAAAAGGTGACGTAGAATTCCGCAATGTTACCCAGTTGTACCAGTGCCGTGTCACCTGACTTCAGACCACGGCGTTGCAGCGAGGCAGCCAGGCGATCGGACTGCTGTGCCAGCTCGTGGTAGCGATAATGGCGTGTGCCGTCAATCACGGCTACGGTGCTGCTGTCAGCGTGACGTTGCAGAATGTCCGTTAACGGCAGATCCAGCCAGTAACCTTTAGCGCGATACTGTGTGGCCAGATCGTCCGGCCAGCGAGAATAAGGGATGGTCATGACAGCACTCTTTAGTTCAGGCCAAAAGCCCGTAGCATGGTGTTCAATTTGACGCCGGTTTCCCGCCATTCGGATTCCGGGCTGGAAGCCGGAACGATACCGGCACCGGCAAACAGGCGAACGCGGTTACCGTTCACTTTGCCGCAGCGGATGGTGACGACCCATTCACCGTTGCCGTGCTCATCGCACCAGCCGACGATGCCGCCAAAGAGGCCCCGATTGAACGGTTCCAGTTCAGCAATCAGTTTCTGGGCAGTGGTATGCGGGAAGCCGCTCAGCGCCGGCGTTGGATGCAGCAGGCAGGCCAGTGACAGGGCTGTATCTGCTTTCTGGCTCACCTCACCTTCAATTGCGGTGCCCAGATGCCAGAGTGTTGAGGTGGTCAACAGCTCCGGGGTCGCTGGCAGGGCGAGGTAAACGCTGCGGGGTTGCAGCACATCGCGCATGGCATCGGTCACCAGCTTGTGTTCGTAGCGATCCTTGGTAGATGCCATCAGCTGTTGCCCGGCCTGACGATCTTTCTGCTCATCGCTTTCACGACGCGCCGAACCGGCCAGTGGATGGGTGTAATAGCGGCTGTCATGCTTGCGCATCAACAACTCCGGGCTGGCCCCCAGCAACGAACCGCCTTCCGGAAGTGCAACGTGGAAGTTATAGCTTCCAGGATTCTGCGTCATCAGGCGCGTCATCAGGTTGGCAATATCGATCTTCTCGGTAGTGACGATTTCCATCAGGCGTGACAGCACCACTTTGTCCAACTGCTTCGTTGTGGTCGCTTCAATGGCCTGGGCGACCATCTGCATAAAGGCGTCCTGCTCCGGCAGAGCAGTACGGCGCATGACGTCAGGAAGCTCACTCTTTGGCGCGCCCATTTGTTGCAGATACGCCTTGCCATCGAAGTACTGGCTGGATTCGGGGATAAACAGGGAAGAAGGCTGGCTGGCATCGAAGGGGATCGCCCCGACGAGGACGGGGTGAGCAATTCCCTGGCGTTTCGCATCAAGGAATCGTTGCCGGATTTCATGTTGAAATCCGCTTTGTAGCGCCTCGCCACCGAATGCAGGGGTGGTGACGGTGGTAAAGCAGCCCTGTGCTGCCAGACTGCGCCAGGGAGACATAAAGAAAAAACCACTGGCGGCTGCCTGTGAGGCAAACTGTAGCGTACTTTCTGACGTTAACGATTCCATTGGGCATCCTTATTTAAATGATAAACGTAGTAATAACTATTATCATTTGCTTTCAGGTGCAGTAAACTACGTCGATTATTGTGGAGTGTCAATAAAGGTAAATTAATTTAATTATCGTAAAGACATCCTTACACGGTGGATGCTGTACGCAAGCCGTGCTGCCATTACCTGTGAAAAGGCATGCCAGAGGAATCCACATAAAAGGTAAGCATTGCTGATTAGATGCCCGTGGGATAACAGAGGGTTTTAGGCGGGTAGCAGGAAACGTTTAGTCAAGCTGATGGGGTAACCAGCAGCTGGCCTTGAGGCCACTGCGATCGCTACGGTTCGTCAGACTGAGGTGCCCACGATGGATTTGCACAATGCGCTGGACGATATTCAGGCCAAGTCCGCTACCACCATAGCGACGATCCATCCGACGGAAGGCTTTGATGGCATCATTTACCATACTGGCATCAATGCCGGAGCCTTCATCGTGGACACTGACCCGGCTTCCGGCTTCATCATCTTCCACCAGCAACGTAATCGTGCTGCCCTCTGGACTGTAACGTGAGGCATTCTCCAGCAGGTTACGCAGCATCAGCCTCAGCAAGATGGCATCGCCTTGTACCGTGCGTATTGTCGTGCTGCTGACAATAAGATGCTGCTGACGCAGGGCCAGTAGTTCATCCATTTCCTGGCGCAGCGGGTCAATGACATCATGCCAGTTCAGTGTCTGATAATGGCCGCTGGCCAGGGCCTGACCGGCGCGTGACAACATCAGGAGCTGCTCAATAACATGCATCAGTTGATCGATTCGCTCAACCAGCATCGGCCCCTGTTTTACCCCTTCCTGCTCCAGCAGTTCAAGGTGTAACCGCAGACCTGCCAGCGGCGTACGTAGCTCGTGTGCCGCATCAGCGGTGAACAGCCGCTCCTGCTGTAGCGTATTATCAAGGCGGCCCAGTAGCTGGTTTAACGCCCCTGTGACCGCCACAATTTCATCCATTTCTGAATGCAGCGGCAGGGGAGAGAGATTGTCAGCAGAGCGGGTAACCAGGTTTTGTTGAAGCGATCGCAGCGGGCGGATAATCCAGCTGATTGCCCAGAATGAAAGCAGCAGGGTAAAGCAGACCATCACCAGCGAAGGCAGAAGCAGAGAGGCAATGGCCTCGCGGATTTCATTTTCTACCTGGTCATTACGGGCGTGTGCAGAGAGGGTCTCATTGACCAGAAAACTGATCTGTTCACGGCTTTCATGCCACAGCCAGAGCGCGCTCATCAGCTGGCAACTCAACAAAATGAGCGTCAGCATAATCAATAAACGCCGACGCATACTGTTCATGCGCGTTCTTCCAGACGATAGCCAACGCCACGCACAGTTTTAATCCGGTCTTTACCCAGCTTGCGCCGCAGATTATGAATATGGACTTCAAGGGTATTCGAGCCGGTATCATCTTGCCAGCTGTAGAGGTCCTGCAGGAGTGTTTCCCGGTGCACCGTTTGACCGATGCGCATCAGCAAACGCGTTAACAGAGAAAACTCTTTAGGTGTCACCTCGACGGGCTGATTATCGACGGCGACCTGTTGCGAAGAGAGATTAAGTGCGAGATCGCCATGCTGCAACAGGTTATCGCTTCTTCCCTGATAGCGTCGGATCAGTGCACGAACGCGGGCTTTCAGCTCAACCAGCGCAAAGGGTTTGATCAGATAGTCATCTGCTCCGGCATCCAGCCCGTCAACACGGTCAGATAATGCATCGCGTGCTGTCAGGATCAACACCGGCAAATTAACCTGCTCTTTGCGCCACTGCCGCAGCAGATCGGCACCATCACGATCCGGCAACCCAAGATCCAGAACAATCAGGCTGTACTGACCGCTGTTCAAATACGCAATGGCCTGCGCGGCGCTGGCCGCACAGTCCACAGCATAACCTTCACCCGTCAGGGCGAGGGTTAATCCCTGTTGCAGGAGCGTATCATCTTCAACGATCAGTATTTTCATTGGCTCAATTATTCTGATAAACGTCTTTATACAAACGGCTTTCGAAACGAACCAAAGGAATACGGCGCTGGCGCTGATCTTCCGGTGGCACAGCGTATCCTGACAGGAACTGCACAAAGGCAACACGTTGTCCGCTGGCGGTCGTCATAAAGCCAGCCAGGTTATACACACCCTGTAAAGACCCCGTTTTTGCTGATACCTTGCCATCAACACCCGCTTCGTGCAGACCGCCGCGATAGCGTAATGTGCCGTCATAACCCGCTAAGGGTAGCATCGAAATATAATTTAATTGCTCATCATTCTGCGCAATATATTGCAGTACCTGCATCATGGTTGCCGGAGAGATCAGATCGTGACGCGACAGCCCGGATCCATCGACCTGAATGCTGTTACCCAGATCGATATTCGCCTTCTGACGCAGGATCTGACGTACGGCATCCGATCCTGCCCGCCATGTACCCGGCACGCCAAAGCGTTCATGGCCAATGGTGCGGAAAACGGTGTCAGCGATCATATTGTCTGACTTCTTCAGCATGATTTTTAGCAGGTCATGCAGCGGTGCTGACTGGGTTTCGGCCAGAACAGTGCCAGGCTGTGTTACCTGAGTCTGCCTGACCAGGTGGCCGGTGTAGTCAATCCCGGCGTTTTGCAGCTCAGCTTTGAGGATCGCGCCTGCGTAACTGGCACCGTCCTGGATGGCAAAAGCCAGCGGTAATGGCTCAGAACGCTGCGTCAGACAGCCCGTAAGGGTAAAGCGGTTAAGCTCACCGGGCACCACATCCAGCTCGCAATACTGTGCATCAGGAGAACCTTTAGCCAGCGTGCGGACTTCGCTGAACATATTGACCGGATAGTAAGATGCGACGCGAATAAACGCCTTATCACCCGGGTTTGGTGCACTATAAAGCGATACTGAGAAGCAGTTGCGATCAACGATGGCAGCGCCGGGTGGGGCACTGAAGCATTGCGTCATGTCATTCCACGGCCAGCCAGGTGCTTTATCGTGGCTGGCAAAAACGGACGTATCAATGACCAGGTTGCCATCAATGTGTTCCACACCTTGTTTTCTCAGTGCGGTAACCATATTACGCACATCCTGACGTGTCAGGGTGGGATCGCCACCAAAACGAGCCACCAGATCGCCGCGAAGTGTATCGCCGCTCACACTGCCTTTACTTTCCAGTTGTGTATGAAAGCGATAATCCGGTCCGAGTTGTAACAACGCGGCGAGAGCGGTGATCACTTTCATGGTGCTGGCGGGCAGTGCCATCTGTTGGCTGTGATAGTCGATAGCTGGCGTTGTGGCACCAATTTTCTGCACAACCAGCGCCAGATTGGCGCCGTCGGGTAAATATTGGGTATAGTCTTCGACGGGCGCAGCCTGCGCTTGCAGCATAAATGCGCAGGTAAAGCCGGTGACAATTCGTGAAAATCGCATAATCTCGCGGTAACTGACAGGTGATGCTGTCATACTACGGTGCATTGTGGTGGAAAGTAAACGATGACCCCCAGGGAACTCTGGGGTAAAATACGTATCAAATTGCAAAATCGAACCTGCCCTGGAGCTTGCTCCGGGTCAGGCTTCTTTCGTTTCAAATCAGTAGTAAGCGCCGCAGGACGCCCTTCCTGCATGCCACCCGTCAGGATGACGACACTTTAAACAGGATAGATTTTAAGAGGTATTGAGATGAACCAGATTCCGATGACGTTGAGGGGCGCGGAAAAACTGCGCGAAGAGCTGGAAGAGCTGAAAACCGTTAAACGCCCTAGAATTATTGCCTCAATTGCAGATGCTCGCGAACACGGCGATTTAAAAGAAAATGCTGAATATCATGCTGCTCGTGAAGAGCAAGGGTTCTGCGAAGGCCGTATTCAGGAAATTGAAGCCAAGCTGTCGAATGCCCAGGTGATTGATGTCACCAAAATGGCGGGCAATGCTAACGGCCGCGTGATTTTCGGTGCCACAGTGACCGTGCTGAATGTGGACACTGATGAAGAGTCTACCTACCGTATCGTAGGGGATGACGAAGCGAACTTTAAGCAGAATCTGATTTCAGTGAACTCACCAATGGCGCGTGGCCTGGTGGGCAAGGTTGCTGATGACATTGCCATTATCAAAACCCCAGGTGGCGATGTGGAATATGAAATCTTAAAAGTAGAATATCTTTAATTTTTACAGTCCTCAAAATAACTGAGGTTTTGTAAAGATAAGAAAAAGGCCGCAACGCGGCCTTTTATCAGAATCAGGAGCATGGCACTTTCTCCAGTCCTGAGCTTAGTATGGACAAGTCGGCCCGAAAACCGACCTGCTCATCAACGCGGAATGGAAATCTTGCGCTCTTTCGTTGGACGGTACAGTACCAGCGTCTTGCCGATAACCTGCACATTGACTGCACGCGTTTCGCGCACGATGGCCTCAACTACCAGGGCTTTCGTCTCACGATCTTCTGTGGCGATTTTCACCTTGATAAGTTCATGGTGCTCCAGTGCTTGTTCGATCTCGGCCAGCACCCCTTCGGTCAAACCATTGTTGCCCAGCATAACAACTGGCTTCAGCGGATGGGCCAGACCTTTCAGGTGCTGTTTTTGTTTGGTACTCAGATTCATCGTATTTTTTACTTACATTGGGATTGAAAACGGGTCATTCTACCGCCATCTCGGGTGTATCACCAAATCGGCAGCGCTGATTTGAGCGGTTTATTTATCGCTTACGTTGAATCATAGTTGGAAATTGTATGACAGGTAAAAAGCGTTCGGCCAGTTCCAGCCGCTGGCTACAGGAACACTTTAGCGATAAATATGTGCTTGAGGCACAGAAAAAAGGGCTGCGCTCGCGCGCCTGGTTTAAACTGGATGAGATACAGCAAGGCGACAAACTGTTCAAACCTGGGATGACTGTGGTGGATCTCGGCGCGGCTCCCGGTGGTTGGTCGCAGTATGTGGTCACCCAGATTGGGGCAAAGGGTCACGTTATTGCTTGTGATCTTCTGCCGATGGATCCTATCGTCGGTGTCGATTTCCTTCAGGGTGACTTTCGTGATGAATTGGTGCTGAAAGCTCTGCTGGAACGCGTAGGTGAGACCAAGGTTCAGGTTGTGATGTCAGATATGGCACCCAACATGACGGGTACGCCTGCCGTCGATATTCCCCGGTCTATGTATTTATGTGAGCTTGCGTTGGAAATGTGCCGTGACGTTTTGGCACCTGGTGGAAGCTTTTTAGTGAAAGTGTTTCAGGGAGATGGCTTTGAAGAATACCTCCGGGAAATTCGCTCCCTGTTTACGAAAGTAAAAATTCGTAAGCCGGACGCTTCGCGCTCTCGTTCGCGTGAAGTGTACATTGTAGCGACAGGGCGCAAACTGTAACCAGAATAACTGGATTGGCTGTCAGCACCTCAGCGATTCCAAGTGTGAAGGATATAGAGTACCCTACGCTGTCTGTTAACACCGTTGTAATATGAGGTTAATCCCTTGAGTGACATGGCGAAAAACCTGATTCTCTGGTTAGTCATCGCAGTCGTGCTGATGTCTGTATTCCAGAGCTTTGGGCCCAGCGAGTCGAATGGCCGTCGGGTTGATTATTCAACCTTCCTGTCGGAAGTGAACCAGGATCAGGTCCGCGAGGCACGTATTAACGGGCGTGAGATTAACGTAACCAAAAAAGACAGTAATCGATATACGACCTACATTCCCGTCAACGATCCTAAGTTGCTCGACAACCTGTTGACTAAAAATGTGAAAGTAGTGGGTGAACCACCAGAAGAGCCGAGCCTGCTGGCGTCGATCTTCATCTCCTGGTTCCCAATGCTGCTACTTATCGGTGTCTGGATCTTCTTTATGCGTCAGATGCAGGGCGGCGGCGGAAAGGGCGCGATGTCCTTCGGCAAGAGCAAGGCCCGCATGCTGACAGAAGATCAAATCAAGACCACCTTTGCGGACGTTGCCGGTTGTGACGAAGCAAAAGAAGAAGTCAGCGAGCTGGTTGAATACCTGCGTGAGCCAAGTCGCTTCCAGAAACTCGGCGGTAAAATTCCGAAAGGCGTACTGATGGTCGGTCCTCCGGGTACCGGTAAAACCTTGCTGGCAAAAGCGATTGCCGGTGAAGCGAAAGTACCTTTCTTTACCATCTCCGGTTCTGACTTCGTTGAAATGTTTGTTGGTGTGGGTGCATCCCGCGTTCGTGACATGTTTGAACAGGCTAAAAAAGCTGCGCCGTGCATTATCTTCATCGATGAAATCGATGCTGTGGGCCGTCAGCGTGGTGCCGGTTTGGGCGGTGGTCACGATGAACGTGAGCAAACCCTGAACCAGATGCTGGTTGAAATGGATGGCTTCGAAGGTAATGAAGGCATCATCGTGATCGCGGCAACTAACCGTCCTGACGTGCTTGACCCGGCATTACTGCGTCCGGGCCGTTTCGACCGTCAGGTTGTGGTTGGCCTGCCAGATGTTCGTGGTCGTGAGCAGATCCTGAAAGTCCATATGCGACGTGTACCGCTGTCGACTGATATGGAACCGTCTGTGATTGCACGTGGTACCCCGGGCTTCTCCGGTGCTGACCTGGCTAACCTGGTCAACGAAGCGGCTCTGTTTGCGGCACGTGGTAATAAGCGTGTGGTATCGATGGTTGAGTTTGAAAAAGCCAAAGATAAAATCATGATGGGGGCAGAACGCCGCTCCATGGTGATGACCGAAGCGCAGAAAGAGTCGACGGCTTACCATGAAGCCGGGCACGCCATTGTCGGTACACTGGTACCCGGTTATGACCCGGTGCATAAAGTGACGATTATTCCGCGTGGACGTGCATTGGGTGTCGCATTCTTCTTGCCTGAGGGTGATGAGATCAGCGCCAACCGTCAGAAGCTGGAAAGCCGTATTTCCGTCGCTTACGGTGGCCGTCTGGCTGAAGAAATCATCTATGGTCCAGACTATGTCTCTACCGGTGCTTCTTCAGACATCAAAATGGCCACCAGCGTTGCGCGCAACATGGTGACTCAATGGGGCTTCTCAGAGAAACTGGGTCCGCTGCTGTATGCTGAAGAAGAAGGTGAAGTATTCCTTGGTCGTTCGGTAGCAAAAGCGAAACACATGTCTGATGAAACGGCGCGTATTATCGATCAGGAAGTGAAAAAACTGATTGATACTAACTACGCCCGTGCTCGCCGTATTCTGGATGAGAATATGGACATCCTTCACGCGATGAAAGACGCGCTGATGAAGTATGAAACCATTGATGCTCCGCAGGTCAGCGATCTGATGGCACGCCGTGAAGTGCGCCCACCAGCGGGTTGGGAAGAGAGCACCAGCTCTGACAACTCCGATAAAAACGGCGGCAGCCCACAGGCACCGCGCCCGGTGGATGATCCGCCGACGCCTACCAGCACCATGTAAAAACTGTGCGGCGGTTTCATTCGCTGTGCTGTAAATTGATATCATCAAAACCCCGGCGCTGACCGGGGTTTTTTTTATCCCTGTTACCGGAGAAAATTTGTTATGAAGCTGTACGCCAGAGATTCCGTGCTCGACCTTTCACATCCTCACGTAATGGGGATTTTGAATGTCACTCCTGACTCTTTTTCCGATGGCGGCAAGCATAATGAGTTAATCCAGGCGCTGACTCATGCCAATGAGATGATCAACGCAGGGGCAACCATCATTGATGTGGGCGGTGAATCCACGCGTCCCGGTGCGGTAGAGGTCAGTGTTCAACAGGAACTGGACCGGGTTATGCCGGTCGTGGAAGCCATTGCACAGCGTTTTGAGGTCTGGATTTCAGTCGATACCTCGAAACCTGACGTTATCCGCGAATCTGCACGGGCAGGCGCGCATATCATCAATGATATTCGTTCCCTGCAGGAACCTGGCGCGTTAGCAGCAGCAGCGGAAACCGGTCTTCCTGTCTGCCTGATGCATATGCAAGGTGAGCCGAAAACGATGCAGCAGGCACCGCAGTATCAGAACATTTTACAGGATGTGGATGCCTTTTTTGTCGAGCATATCGCCCGCTGTGAAGCCGCTGGGATCAAAAAATCGCAACTGTTGCTCGACCCCGGTTTCGGTTTCGGTAAGAATCTCTCCCACAATTATCAATTGCTGGCGCATCTGGCGGATTACCACCACTTTGGCCTGCCGCTGTTGGTAGGAATGTCACGCAAGAGTATGGTTGGTCAGCTATTGAATGTCGGGCCATCCCAGCGCCTGACCGGGAGTCTCGCTTGTGCAGTGATTGCCGCCATGCAGGGAGCCCATATTCTGCGCGTACACGATGTGAAAGAAACCGTAGAGGCGATGCGCGTCGTCGAAGCCACACAGTCTGCAAGGGAAGAAAAATAGTATGAGCGAGCGTAAATATTTTGGTACAGATGGCATCCGCGGCAAAGTGGGTGAGTCTCCGATTACTCCGGACTTCGTGCTGAAGCTGGGCTTTGCTGCAGGTAAAGTGCTGGCGCGTCATGGTTCCAAGAAGATCATTATTGGTAAAGACACGCGTATTTCTGGCTATATGCTGGAGTCTGCACTGGAGGCAGGCCTGGCTGCTGCGGGTCTGTCTGCGGCATTCACCGGTCCGATGCCAACCCCGGCTATCGCATATCTGACCCGCACCTTCCGTGCAGAAGCCGGCATTGTGATTTCTGCGTCACACAATCCCTTTGACGATAACGGCATTAAATTCTTTTCTACCGAAGGCACTAAGCTGCCGGATGAAGTGGAAGAAGCGATCGAAGCGGAAATGGAAAAACCGATTACTTGTGTCGAATCTGCCGAACTGGGGCGTGCCAGCCGTATCGTAGATGCTGCCGGGCGCTATATTGAGTTTTGCAAAGGGACATTCCCGAGCGAGCTGAGTCTGAATGGCTTGAAAATTGTGGTCGACTGCGCAAATGGTGCCACTTATCACATCGCGCCAAACGTATTACGTGAACTGGGTGCTACGGTCATCGCGATTGGTGTACAGCCGGACGGTATGAACATCAACAAAGATTGCGGTGCGACCGATCTCCGCCTGTTGCAGGAGCGTGTGCTGGCAGAAAAAGCCGATGTTGGTCTGGCTTACGATGGCGATGGCGACCGTATCATGATGGTTGACCACCTTGGCCACAAAGTGGATGGCGATCAGATCCTCTATCTTATTGCCCGGGAAGGGCTGCGCCAGGGGCAACTGCGCGGTGGCGTAGTTGGCACACTGATGAGCAACATGGGCCTGGAGCTGGCGCTGAAACAACTGGGTATTCCGTTCGCACGTGCCAAAGTGGGTGACCGCTACGTACTGGAAAAACTGAAAGAGAAGGGCTGGCGCCTGGGGGCTGAGAACTCAGGTCACGTTATTCTGCTGGATAAAACCACCACGGGCGACGGGATTGTTGCAGGCTTGCAGGTGCTGACTGCGATGGTGCGTAACCATATGACCCTGCACGACCTGTGCAGCGGAATGAAACTGTTGCCACAAATTCTGGTGAATGTGCGTTTCAGTGGTGCCACTGATCCGCTGGAAGACAGCCAGGTCAAGTCGGTGACTGCAGAGGTTGAAGCCGAATTAAAAGGGCGTGGACGCGTATTGTTACGTAAGTCAGGCACCGAGCCTCTCATCCGAGTGATGGTGGAAGGTGAGGATGAAGCGCAGGTGACTGCGCTGGCGCACCGTATTGCTGATGCAGTAAAAGCGGTTTAACACGATGCCCGGGACAGTCTTTTTTGAAGTCTTACCGGGCAGTTCGTTTGCAGAATACGTATGTTTATTTCGGCTAAAGCGCGTGTTTTTTCTCCAAAAAACGGCCTTTTGTCGTTTTTTTCCGCAATCAGTAATGGCGTATGAAATTGCCCTTGCACGTGCGGTCACCTTTGGTTAGTATTCACACCCGCTTCATAGGTAGGTCGTTAACTACTTATTAAGACTAACTGGCTTGAAGCTTTTGATGTGCGTTTAACGCACCAGGAACAAGGTTGATTATGTACGAAGCTCTTTTAGTAGTTTTCCTTATTGTGGCAATCGGCCTTGTCGGTCTGATCATGCTTCAGCAAGGTAAAGGCGCTGATATGGGAGCATCATTTGGTGCAGGCGCTTCTGGTACACTGTTCGGTTCTAACGGTTCTGGTAACTTCATGACCCGTATGACTGCAGTACTGGCGACCCTGTTCTTCATTATCAGTCTGGTTCTGGGTAACATCAACAGCAATAAAACCCAGAAAGGAAGCGAGTGGGAAAACCTGACTCAGCCGGCGCAGTCCCAACAGACTCAGCCAGCGAAACCGGTAACACCGGGCAGCGATATCCCGCAGTAAGCAGTAAAAGAAGTTGCAGTAACCGTTTCGACGCGACAGAAATAAAAAAGTCGCCTCTTTAGTGCCGTGGTGGTGGAATTGGTAGACACGCTACCTTGAGGTGGTAGTGCCCGCATGGGCTTACGGGTTCAAGTCCCGTCCTCGGTACCAAATCTCAGTTTTGCTTGCAATTTTTGCAAGTTTTGCGTAGTATTCGGACGCGGGGTGGAGCAGCCTGGTAGCTCGTCGGGCTCATAACCCGAAGGTCGTCGGTTCAAATCCGGCCCCCGCAACCACTTTCCCTTAGAGTTCTTTTTCAAATAAACTGTATACTCCACATTACGTATTTCAGTTGATTTTGAAAAAAATTCTTTTGGATTGTGCCGAGCCGCCAGTGGCGGTTTACAGGGTCCAGTCGCATTAAGCCCCGATATTTCGGGGTTTTTTGTTATCAGGAAGCAGCATCACTGGGCTATAGGCCCTTTTTTTACGTCTTGGGGGTGGGATTGTCCACGTTAGAGCAAAAATTAACAGAGCTGATCTCAGCACCGGTAGAAGCGCTAGGCTACGAACTGGTTGGTATTGAGTTTGTACGCGGTCGCACATCCACCTTGCGCATCTATATTGATAGTGAAGATGGCATCAATGTTGATGATTGCGCTGATGTGAGCCACCAGGTCAGTGCGGTATTTGACGTCGAAGACCCAATTACCGTTGCTTACAACCTCGAAGTCTCCTCGCCTGGTCTTGACCGACCAATGTTTACCGCAGAACATTATGTCCGTTTTACTGGCGAAGAAGTGAGCCTGGTTCTGCGTATGGCGGTCCAGAACCGTCGCAAATGGCAAGGTATCATTAAATCTGTCGAGGGTGAGATGATCACTGTTGCCGTTGAGGGTAACGACGAAGTGTTCGCGCTGAGTAATATCCAGAAGGCGAACCTGGTTCCCCACTTTTAAAAGTCCGGATTGAGGCATACCAGGATGAACAAAGAAATCTTAGCTGTTGTAGAAGCGGTCTCTAATGAGAAGTCCCTCCCACGCGAGAAGATTTTCGAAGCTCTGGAGAGCGCGCTGGCCACAGCCACCAAGAAAAAATACGAGCAGGAAATTGACGTTCGCGTCAGCATCGATCGCAAAAGTGGCGATTTCGATACTTTCCGCCGTTGGTTGATTGTGGACGAAGTGACGATGCCGACGCGTGAAATTACGCTGGAAGCCGCCGTCTACGAAGATGAATCACTGGGCCTGGGTGGCTTTGTTGAAGATCAGATCGAATCTGTGACCTTTGACCGTATCACTACCCAGACTGCCAAGCAGGTTATCGTACAGAAAGTTCGTGAAGCTGAACGCGCGATGGTTGTCGATCAGTTCCGCGAGCAGGAAGGCGAAATCATCACTGGCGTGGTGAAGAAAGTTAACCGTGACAATATCTCACTGGAAGTGCGTCCAAACGATGGTTCTAACACCAACGCAGAAGCCGTGATTATCCGTGAAGATATGTTGCCGCGTGAGAACTTCCGTCCGGGTGACCGTATCCGTGGCGTACTGTACGCTGTGCGCCCTGAAGCGCGTGGTGCTCAGCTGTTCGTCAGCCGTTCTAAACCGGAAATGCTGATCGAACTGTTCCGCATTGAAGTGCCAGAAATTGCTGAAGAAGTTCTTGAAATTAAAGCCGCTGCGCGCGATCCAGGCTCCCGAGCTAAAATCGCAGTGAAAACCAACGACAAGCGTATCGACCCGGTCGGTGCTTGTGTCGGTATGCGTGGTGCGCGTGTTCAGGCGGTATCCAGTGAGCTGGGTGGCGAGCGTATTGATATCGTGCTGTGGGATGATAATCCTGCGCAGTTCGTGATCAACGCAATGGCCCCGGCGGATGTCGCCTCTATCGTGGTGGATGAAGATAATCACACCATGGATATCGCTGTGGAAGCCGGTAATCTGGCCCAGGCGATCGGCCGTAATGGCCAAAACGTGCGTTTGGCTTCACAGTTAAGTGGCTGGGAGCTGAACGTGATGACGGTCGACGACCTGCAGGCCAAGCATCAGGCTGAAGCTCATGCTGCCATTGACGTCTTTACCAAACATCTCTATATCGACGAAGACTTCGCGACCATTCTGGTCGAAGAAGGCTTCTCTTCTCTGGAAGAGCTGGCTTATGTGCCGATTAACGAGCTGCTGGAAATCGACGGTCTTGATGAAGAGACAGTAGAAGCGTTGCGCGACCGAGCTAAAAACGCGTTAACCACCCTGGCACTGGCCAAGGAAGAGAGCCTCGGCGACACCCAACCGGCAGAAGATTTACTGAGCCTGGAAGGACTGGAACGCGAGATGGCCTTCAAGCTGGCAGCTAAAGGCGTATGTACGCTGGAAGATCTTGCCGAGCAGGGTGTTGACGATCTGTCAGATATTGAGGGCCTGAACGATGAAAGGGCTGGTGAGCTGATTATGGCTGCACGAAATATCTGTTGGTTCGGCGACGACGCGTAATAAACTGTAGCAGGAAGGAACAGCATGACGACAGATGTAACCGTAAAATCCCTGGCCGCAGAGATTCAGACGCCGGTAGAACGCCTGGTACAGCAATTTGCTGATGCAGGGATCCAAAAGTCTGAGACTGACTCTGTTACCCAGCATGAAAAAGAGACTTTGCTGACCCATCTGAACCGCGATCATGGCGGCGGATCTGGTAAGCTTACTCTGCAGCGCAAAACGCGCAGCACCTTGAATGTTCCAGGCACCGGGGGCAAAAGTAAGTCGGTGCAAATCGAAGTCCGCAAAAAACGCACTTATGTAAAAGGCGATCCGGTTGATGCTGAACAAGCAGAAGCGGAAGCCCAGGCAGAGCGTGAAGCGGAAGAACTGGCTCGTCGCGAGGCTGAAGAACAAGCCCAGCGCGCAGCTCAAGACAAAGCGAAGCGTGAAGCCGAGGAGCAGGCCAAACGTGAGGCAGCTGATAAAGCCAAACGTGATGCAGCGGAAAGAGATAAAGTGAGCAATCAACATACCGACGAAACAACCCGGGCTTCCCAGTCCGATAAAGCCCGCCGTGAAGCGGAATCGGCAGAACTGAAGCGTAAAGCTGAAGAAGAAGCGCGTCGCAAGATCGAAGAAGAAGCGAAGCGCGTAGCCGAAGAAGCACGCAAAATGGCGGAAGAGAAAGGCGAAGAGTGGACGCAGGTTAAAGAAGTGGAAGACACTTCTGATTACCACGTTACGACTTCAACTCACGCTCGTGCAGCAGAAGACGAAAATGACGCACAGGTCGAAGGTGACCGTCGTACTCGTACTGCAACACGTCCAGCTAAAGCCCCTGTTCGCAAGAAAGGCAACAAGCATTCTGAAGCGAAAACTGACCGCGAAGAAGCGCGTGCTCAGGTTCGTGGCGGCAAAGGCGGCAAACGCAAGCCAAGTACACTGCAGCAGGGCTTCAACAAGCCAGCTCAGGCTGTTAACCGTGACGTTATCATCGGTGAAACTGTCACCGTAGCGGAACTGGCTAACAAGATGGCGGTGAAAGGCTCCCAGGTCATCAAAGCGATGATGAAAATGGGCGCTATGGCCACCATCAACCAGGTCATCGACCAGGAAACGGCTCAGATGGTAGCGGAAGAAATGGGTCACAAAGTGACTCTGCGCCGCGAAAATGAGCTGGAAGAAGCGGTCATGAGTGACCGTGATACCGATGCGGTGCATGAGTCTCGTGCGCCGGTCGTCACTATCATGGGTCACGTTGACCACGGTAAAACATCTCTGCTGGACTACATTCGCTCCACCAAAGTCGCCTCTGGCGAAGCGGGCGGCATTACTCAGCATATCGGTGCTTACCACGTTGAAACTGACAACGGTATGGTCACCTTCCTGGATACCCCAGGCCACGCAGCGTTTACTTCAATGCGTGCCCGCGGTGCTCAGGCAACGGATATCGTTATCCTGGTGGTTGCAGCAGACGATGGCGTGATGCCACAGACTATCGAAGCGATCCAGCATGCGAAAGCGGCCAAAGTGCCGGTTGTCGTTGCGGTGAACAAATGCGATAAGCCTGAAGCTGATCCAGACCGTGTTAAAACCGAGCTCACTCAATACGGTATCATTCCGGAAGAGTGGGGCGGCGAAAACATGTTCGTTAGCGTTTCTGCTAAAGTCGGTACCGGTATCGATGACCTGCTGAATGCTATCCTGCTGCAGGCGGAAGTTCTCGAACTGAGCGCAGTGCGTCAGGGTATGGCAAGCGGTGTGGTTATCGAGTCCTTCCTGGATAAAGGTCGTGGCCCGGTTGCAACCGTACTGGTTCGTGAAGGTACGCTGAACAAAGGCGATATCGTCCTGTGTGGCTTCGAATACGGCCGTGTCCGTGCGATGCGCGACGAGTTGGGCCGCGAAGTACTGACTGCGGGCCCATCTATTCCGGTTGAGATCCTTGGCCTGTCCGGTGTGCCGGCAGCGGGTGATGAAGCGACCGTCGTACGTGACGAGAAGAAAGCACGTGAAGTGGCACTGTATCGTCAGGGCAAATTCCGTGAAGTTAAGCTGGCTCGTCAGCAGAAATCTAAGCTGGAAAACATGTTTGCGAACATGACCGAAGGCGAAGTGTCTGAACTGAACATCGTACTGAAAGCTGACGTACAGGGTTCTGTAGAAGCTATCTCCGAATCCCTGATGAAGCTGTCTACTGATGAAGTGAAAGTGAAAATCATCGGTTCTGGTGTGGGTGGTATTACTGAAACCGACGCCACGCTGGCAGCAGCATCTAACGCAATCCTGGTGGGCTTCAACGTTCGTGCCGATGCATCTGCGCGCCGCGTGATTGATTCCGAAAGCCTGGATCTGCGTTACTACTCCGTCATCTATAATCTGATTGACGAAGTGAAAGCAGCGATGAGCGGCATGTTGGCACCTGAGTACAAACAGCAGATCATCGGTCTGGCTGCCGTACGTGACGTGTTCAAATCACCGAAATTTGGTGCTATCGCGGGCTGTATGGTGACGGAAGGTAATATCAAACGTCACAACCCAATCCGCGTACTGCGTGACAACGTGGTTATCTATGAAGGCGAGCTGGAATCCCTGCGCCGCTTCAAAGATGACGTTAACGAAGTCCGTAACGGCATGGAATGTGGTATCGGCGTGAAGAACTACAACGATGTACGTGTTGGCGATATGATCGAAGTATTCGAAATTATCGAAATCCAGCGTACCATCGACTGAGTCGACGACCGCAATCAGCAACATTAATATTTGGGAGGCTTCTGGCCTCCCAATTCTTTATAGAGAGATAATATTATGGCGAAAGAATTTGGTCGCCCTCAGCGCGTTTCTCAAGAGCTGCAAAAAGAGATTGCTATCATTTTGCAGCGTGAGATTAAAGACCCACGTCTTGGCATGATGGTCACCGTTTCAGGTGTTGATGTGTCGCGTGACCTGGCCTATGCCAAAGTGTTCGTGACCTTCCTCAACGACAAAGATGAAGCCGCAATCAAAGGTGGCCTGCGCGCCCTGGGTGACGCTTCTGGCTATATCCGTACGCTGCTCGGCAAAGCGATGCGCCTGCGTATCGTGCCTGAACTGACCTTCTTCTACGATAACTCGCTGGTTGAAGGGATGCGCATGTCTAACCTCGTGACTAACGTGGTCAGAAATGACGAAGAGCGTCGCGGTCCGGCAGAAGAAAATCAGGAAGAAGGTAAAGCAGAGTAATGAGTCGTCCTCGCCGTCGCGGTCGCGATATCCACGGTGTGCTGTTGCTGGATAAGCCTACGGGCTTGTCCTCCAACGATGCGCTGCAGAAAGTGAAACGTTTGTATAACGCCAATCGTGCCGGTCATACCGGTGCG
The DNA here is from genome assembly GCF_037479175.1 of Erwinia sp. MYb375. Lineage (NCBI taxonomy): Bacteria > Pseudomonadati > Pseudomonadota > Gammaproteobacteria > Enterobacterales > Erwiniaceae > Erwinia > Erwinia sp. MYb375. The sequence goes on from NZ_JBBGZS010000014.1 coordinate 96,663, forward strand.
CTGGATCCACTGGCGACAGGCATGCTGCCGATTTGCCTGGGGGAAGCGACGAAATTCTCCCAGTATCTGCTGGAATCTGATAAACGTTACCGTGTGATAGCCCGCCTGGGGCAGCGCACTGATACGTCGGATGCGGATGGTGTGATTGTCAGTGAGCGTCCGGTGGCGTTTACGGCAGAAGCACTTGAACAGGCGCTGGAAAGTTTCCGCGGTGTTACGCAGCAGATCCCGTCGATGTATTCGGCACTGAAATATCAGGGGCGTAAGCTGTACGAATATGCCCGTGAAGGTATTGAAGTGCCGCGTGAATCGCGCAGCATTCAGGTGTACGAGCTGTTGTTTATTCGCCATGAAGGGAATGAACTTGAGCTGGAAATCCACGTTTCGAAAGGGACGTATATTCGCACTATCATCGACGATCTCGGTGAAAAGCTTGGCTGTGGCGCACATGTCACTTATTTGCGCCGTTTGCAGGTTGCCACCTATCCGATCGAGAAAATGGTCACGCTGGAACAGCTGAGTGCGTTGACGGAAGAAGCACACCGTAGTGAACAGTTGCCTGCCGACCTGCTGGACGCGCTGTTGATGCCCATGGACAGCCCAGCGGCCGAGTACCCGGTGGTGAACCTGCTGAGTTCGGTGGCTGCTTACTTCAAGCAAGGTATGCCGGTTCAGGCGGCGGGGGCCCCCGCCAGTGGGCTGGTGCGCGTGACGGAAGGCGACGATCAGAAATTTATCGGTATGGCGGAAATCGCTGACGATGGGCGCGTGGCGCCGCGCCGGCTGGTTGTAGAATATTTCGACTAGCATTACCCAAAATAGTTCGGGTTGCAGGAAGGCGGCACGTTTGTGAATACCCGGGAGCATAGAGTACTATGTGACCGGATGAGCAAGCGTAGCCAGCGCATCTGCTGCTCGAAATATGACGGGTAAATTTGCGCTTGTCTGGCGCTAAGAGTAGAATGGCGCGGCTTTACACTGGGTGGCTGAATTAGAGATCGGCGCCTGTACATTTATCTTAATTTTTGGAGTTGTCTCATGTCTCTAAGTGTTGAAACTAAAGCACAGATCGTTGCTGATTTCGGTCGTGGCGCAAATGACAGTGGTTCTACTGAAGTTCAGGTTGCATTGCTGAGCGCACAGATTAGTCACCTGCAGGGTCACTTCTCTGAGCACAAGAAAGACCACCACAGCCGTCGCGGTCTGCTGCGTATGGTTTCCCAGCGTCGTAAGCTGCTGGATTACCTGAAGCGTAAAGATGTTGCACGTTACACCAGCCTGATCGAACGTCTGGGTCTGCGTCGCTAATTCTTACAGGTTGTCCTGCCACGGTTTCAGTACATCTGAATACTAAAGTGGGTAATCGGACAACCTGGTGCGAGTTTCGCTGGAAAGGGGCCTTTATGGCCCCTTTTTTCAAGCAAGCGGCAGCAATTAAACGCAAACTATTGTATTGTTGGTGAGTGTGATCTTCAGTTGCAGAGGTTCGCGCGGCTAATGAGAGGCTTTATCCCATCTGGGATCAGGGTTGTCATTAGTCGCGAGGATGCAAGAATGAAGATTAGAAATCCACGGTCGGTATAAAAAACTACCGGCCCTGAAGTTAAGGAACTAATTTTGCTGAATCCGATCGTCAAAAAATTCCAGTATGGTCAGCACACCGTCACACTTGAGACCGGTATGATGGCCCGCCAGGCAACGGCCGCCGTAATGGTAAGCATGGACGACACCGCAGTGTTCGTTACCGTTGTAGGCCGCAAAACGCCTAAGCCAGGCCAGGACTTCTTCCCACTGACGGTTAACTACCAGGAGCGTACTTATGCTGCTGGTCGTATCCCGGGCAGCTTCTTCCGTCGTGAAGGTCGTCCAAGCGAAGGTGAAACACTGACCTCTCGCCTGATTGACCGTCCACTTCGCCCACTGTTCCCGGAAGGCTTTGTAAACGAAGTGCAGGTTATCGCTACCGTTGTTTCTGTTAACCCACAGGTTAACCCGGACATCGTTGCGCTTATCGGTGCTTCTGCTGCTCTGGCGCTGTCTGGCCTGCCATTCAACGGTCCAATCGGTGCGGCACGCGTCGGTTACCTGAATGACCAGTACGTACTGAACCCAACCACCGACGAACTCAAAGAGAGCAAGCTGGACCTGGTGGTTGCCGGTACGAAAGGCGCAGTGCTGATGGTTGAGTCTGAAGCTGAGCTGTTAAGCGAAGATCAGATGCTGGGTGCGGTGGTGTTTGGCCACGACCAGCAGCAGATCGTTATCGACACCATCAACGAACTGGTCGCTGAAGCAGGCAAACCGCGTTGGGACTGGACGCCAGAAGCTGTCAACGAAGCGTTACACGCGCGTATTGCTGCACTGGCTGAATCTCGTTTGAGCGATGCGTATCGCATCACTGAAAAACAGGAACGTTACAACCAGGTTGGCGTGATCAAATCTGAAACCACAGCAGCACTGCTGGCGGAAGAAGAGACCCTGGACGCTGGCGAAATCAGCGACATCCTGCACACGCTGGAGAAGAACGTTGTGCGTAGCCGCATTCTGCGCGGTGAGCCACGTATCGATGGCCGTGAAAAAGACATGATCCGTGGTCTGGATGTGCGTACCGGTGTTCTGCCACGTACTCATGGTTCAGCACTGTTCACCCGTGGTGAGACTCAGGCACTGGTTACCGCAACGCTGGGTACTGCCCGTGATGCGCAGAACCTTGACGAGCTGATGGGCGAGCGTACTGACAACTTCCTGTTCCACTATAACTTCCCTCCGTACTCTGTCGGTGAAACCGGCATGGTTGGTTCGCCTAAGCGTCGTGAAATTGGTCACGGTCGTCTGGCGAAACGCGGTGTGCTGGCAGTGATGCCAAAAGGCGATGCGTTCCCGTACACCGTACGTGTTGTGTCTGAAATCACCGAATCTAACGGCTCGTCTTCAATGGCGTCCGTGTGTGGTGCTTCTCTGGCACTGATGGATGCTGGTGTCCCCATCAAAGCGGCCGTAGCCGGTATCGCGATGGGTCTGGTAAAAGACAACGACAACTTTGTTGTTCTGTCTGACATTCTGGGCGACGAAGATCACCTCGGTGACATGGACTTCAAAGTAGCCGGTAGCCGTGAAGGTATCACCGCGCTGCAGATGGACATTAAAATTGAAGGTATCACCCGCGAAATCATGCAGGAAGCACTGAACCAGGCTAAGGGTGCGCGTCTGCATATCCTGAGCGTGATGGAACAGGCTATCAGCACCCCGCGTGGCGACATCTCTCAGTTTGCACCACGTATTCACACCATCAAGATCAGCGTTGATAAGATTAAAGACGTGATCGGTAAAGGTGGTTCTGTTATCCGTGCGCTGACTGAAGAAACCGGCACCACCATCGAAATCGAAGATGATGGTACCGTTAAAATCGCAGCGACCGACGGTGAGAAAGCGAAATTTGCTATCCGTCGTATCGAAGAAATCACCGCAGAAATCGAAGTGGGCCGTATCTACAACGGTAAAGTGACCCGCATCGTTGATTTCGGTGCCTTCGTCGCTATCGGTGGTGGTAAAGAAGGTCTGGTACACATTTCTCAGATCGCTGATAAGCGTGTAGAGAAAGTGACTGACTACCTGCAGATGGGCCAGGAAGTGCCAGTGAAAGTACTGGAAGTTGACCGTCAGGGTCGCGTACGCCTGAGCATCAAAGAAGCCAGCGAACAGACACAGCCTGAAGCTGAAGCTCCTGCAGCACCCGCTCCTGAAGCAGAATAAAAGCATTACCATTGAGTCCTCTGCATCTTCGGATGCGGAGGATTGTTATAACGCGAGGGCGGGATGGCCTTGTGAACGGCAGGCGGATGACAGGATGCTCGTCCTAATGTTTGTTTTCGGGAGTGGTAAATGAAGCCATTTTTGCGCTGGTGTATTGTTGCGACAGCTTTGACGCTGGCAGGATGCAGCAACACCGATTGGCGTAAGAACGAAGTATTGGCGGTACCATTGCAGCCTACGCTGCAACAGGAAGTCATTCTCGCTCGTATGGAACAAATACTTGCCAGTCGGTCATTGACCGATGATGAACGCGCACAGCTGTTATATGAGCGCGGAGTGTTGTATGATAGTCTCGGTCTGAGAGCACTGGCGCGAAATGATTTTTCACAAGCGCTGTCTATCAGACCTGATATGCCCGAAGTATTCAATTACTTAGGCATATATTTAACGCAGGCAGGCAATTTTGATGCTGCCTATGAAGCGTTCGATTCTGTACTTGAGCTTGATCCAACTTACAATTATGCGCGTTTAAATCGAGGTATCGCTCTCTATTACGGCGGAAGATTTAAACTGGCGCAAGATGATCTGCTGGCGTTTTATCAAGACGATCCTAACGATCCCTTCCGCAGCCTGTGGCTGTATCTTACTGAACGTGAGATCAACGCAGACCAGGCCAAAGTTTCGCTCAAGCAGCGTTACGAAAAAGCGGTGAAGGAACAATGGGGATGGAATATTGTCGAGTTCTACCTGGGCGATATCAGCGAAAAAACGCTGATTGAACGGCTCCAGGCGGACGCAACGGATAACACCTCGCTCGCTGAACATCTCAGTGAAACCAACTTCTATTTAGGTAAGTACTACCTAAGTCTGGGGGAGAAGGACAACGCCCAAGCGTTGTTCAAGCTGACGGTCGCCAACAACGTTCACAACTTTGTTGAGCATCGATATGCATTGTTGGAGCTGGCGCTACTCGGCCAGACACAAGACGATTTATCAGAATCTGACCAGCAATAGCTGACGAACTTTTATTGCCCGAATTTTCGAAAAGTCATCATCTTAGCGGATGAGGGCCTTTTTGTTCGTCGAAACCACTAATTTGAGCCGGTTCACACTTTTTGATGAAAATGACTTAAAATTTTCACGACGAGTTATGTAGACTGGCCCCCGCAATCTAAGAGGCACGTGTACTACATGACTGATATCCAAACTACTACTGATATCCAAACTACTTTTGCTGACCTTGGCCTGAACGCCGACCTCCTCGAATCACTGACCGGCATGGGCTACGTTAAGCCCTCTCCAATCCAGCTTGAGTGTATTCCTCATCTGCTGGCTGGCCGTGATGTTCTGGGTATGGCACAGACCGGCAGTGGCAAAACTGCAGCATTCTCGCTGCCTTTGTTACACAACATTGACCCTACCGTTAAAGCGCCACAGATTCTGGTGCTGGCACCGACCCGCGAACTGGCGGTTCAGGTTGCTGAAGCGATGACCGAATTCTCCAAACACATGCGCGGTCTGAACGTGGTTGCCCTTTACGGCGGCCAGCGTTATGACGTGCAGCTGCGTGCTCTGCGTCAGGGACCACAGGTTGTTGTGGGTACACCTGGCCGTTTGCTTGATCACCTGAAACGCGGCACGTTAGACCTGTCTAACCTGCGCGGTCTGGTGCTGGACGAAGCCGATGAAATGCTGCGTATGGGCTTCATCGAAGACGTTGAAACTATCATGGCTCAGATCCCAGACAATCATCAGACTGCTCTGTTCTCTGCCACCATGCCAGAAGCCATTCGTCGTATTACCAAACGCTTCATGAAAGATCCGCAGGAAGTGCGTATCCAGTCAAGCATGACGACCCGTCCTGACATCAGCCAGAGCTACTGGACTGCCTATGGCCGTAAAACTGATGCACTGACTCGCTTCCTGGAATCTGAAGACTTTGACGCTGCAATCATCTTCGTGCGTACCAAAAGCGCTACGCTGGAAGTGGCTGAAGCGCTGGAGCGTAGCGGTTACAACAGTGCTGCACTGAATGGTGACATGAACCAGGCACTGCGTGAGCAGACGCTGGAGCGCTTGAAAGATGGTCGTCTGGACATTCTGATTGCGACAGATGTTGCTGCCCGTGGTCTGGACGTTGAGCGTATCAGCCTGGTTGTTAACTATGATATCCCGATGGACGCAGAATCTTACGTTCACCGTATCGGCCGTACCGGTCGTGCGGGTCGTGCTGGCCGTGCTCTGCTGTTCGTTGAGAATCGTGAGCGTCGCCTGCTGCGTAACATCGAACGCACCATGAAGCTGACTATTCCTGAAGTAGAACTGCCGAATGCAGAACTGCTGGGTGAGCGTCGTCTGGCTAAATTTGCTGCTAAAGTTCAGCAGCAGCTGGAAAGCAGCGATCTGGAGCAGTACCGTGCTCTGCTGGCTAAAATGCAGCCGGAAGAAGAGCTGGATATCGAAACGCTGGCCGCAGCACTGCTGAAAATGGCTCAGGGCGAACGTCCACTGATCGTTCCAGCTGATGCACCACAGCGTCCACGCAGCCAGTTCCGTGACCGTGATGACAGCCGTGACAATCGCCGTGGTGACCGTCCGGACCGTGGTCCACGTGAACCACGCGAAGCACGCAGTGGTGAAGCACGTGGTGATGCGCCGCGTCGTGAACGTCGTGATGTTGGTGATATGGAAGTGTACCGCATTGAAGTGGGCCGTGATGATGGTGTTGAAGTTCGTCACATCGTTGGCGCTATCGCTAACGAAGGTGATATCAGCAGCCGTTACATTGGTAACATCAAGCTGTTCGGTACTCACTCTACGATCGAACTGCCAAAAGGCATGCCGGGCGAAGTTCTGTCACACTTCACTCGTACGCGTATTCTGAACAAACCAATGAATATGCAGCTGATTGGCGATGCACAGCCACGCAGCAATGACCGTGGCGGCGAACGTCGTCCAAGCGGCCCTGCACGTGGTGGCTTCGGCGCTGGCGCAGGTCGTGAAGGTGGCGCTCCACGCGGTGGTGCTGAAGGCGGTCGTCGTTTCAGCAATGACCGTGGCGGCGAACGTCGTCCAGGTGGCACCAGCCGTGGTCCACGCACTGAAGGCGGCGCAGCACCAACCCGTCGTCGTGATGCGTAATCACTGATGCCCAATAAAAAACCAGCCTTCGGGCTGGTTTTTTTATATCTGCGATTTGTGCCATCCATCTCTGATCATGTAGTGGCGAGGCAAGCCTCGCTCTCAGAATCTACAAGGCGTTACGTGCCTGCATTGCCAGCTCAAAGGAGTAGAGGCGTGCCTGAGGATCAAAGATCTGGCCGTTAACCATCACTTCATCTGCCTGCGTTTCGCGCATCAGCGCGGCCAGCCCCTGACGCACCTTCTCTTTATCGCCGACCACCGACATACTCAGCGCCTGCTGTACGCCGTACTGCTCAGACGGTGACCACAGATTATCCATATTTTCTACGGGGGCGGGCAGTGGGCCTGGCTTGCCACGGCGCAGGTTAATAAACTGCTGCTGCATGGAGGTAAACAGGAAGCGGGCATCACGTTCGCTGTCGGCGGCGACAACGTTAACGCACACCATCGCGTACGGCTTCTCCAGCCGCGCTGACGGCTTAAAGTTGTCGCGGTACATATCCAGCGCCTGTAACAGCATTTCCGGGGCAAAATGGGAGGCGAAGGCGAATGGCAAGCCCATCTGTGCCGCCAGTTGAGCACTGTAAAGGCTGGATCCGAGCAGCCAGACGGGAATCTTCAGCCCGGTTCCCGGAACGGGCTGGACAATCGGCATCTCGTCACCGGAATGATCAAACCAGCGGATCAATTCTGCTACATCGGCGGGGAAATTGTCGACGTGACCCGCCATATGGCGGCGCAGAGCCAGCATTGTACGCTGGTCAGAACCCGGCGCGCGTCCCAGTCCAAGATCGATACGGCCAGGATAAAGTGATTCGAGCGTACCAAACTGTTCTGCAATCACCAGCGGAGCATGATTTGGCAGCATGACGCCACCAGAACCTAAGCGCAGCGTCTGTGTATTGGCCGCCAGATAACCTATCAGCACCGAGGTCGCCGCACTGGCGATCCCGGTCATGTTATGGTGTTCTGCCAGCCAGTAACGATGAAAGCCGAGTTTTTCCGACTGCTGTGCCAGAGAGAGTGATGAATGAAAAGCATCGCGTGCGGTTGCCCCCTGTGGGATAGGGGCAAGATCCAGTACGGAAAGGGGAACATTTTTTTTATCAGGCATAGTTGCTCACTTTGTCTAACGGCCGACACTGCGCCATGTGCAAAAACGACAGGCTACGGGATCTGCTGTCCCTGTTATTGTCCGTTTGCAGCACTCAAGGAATAAAGTGCGCACAGAACAGACGAAACAATAGTGCCTGCGGATAGTTAGGCTGCTAGCCAATCAAAGTATTATCCATCATCTGCCAGAATGAAACAGCTATTTAGCTGACCAGCTCAAGCCCGGCGACGCGGCGCCAGTACCCATTACAATCATAGCTGCGTGCCATCATCAGTGGCTGATGGCCGGTTTCGTTTGCGCGGAACCGATCCACCATCGACAACGTTTCCGCATCCTGCGGTGAAAGACGCACAATATCGACCAGCCCCTGCATCGAGATCAGGTCATTGCCGAGGTTATAGCAATTGCCGCTCATGGTCTGGATCCCGTTCAGGACGAACACCTGCTGGTCTTCCTGAGTGCGAACACGTCGCCCCTGGGGATAATCAATGCAGCAGGTCTGGCATTCATCTTTGCTGCGATTTTCAGAGCGAGCGGTAAAGCAACGGGCAGAGTACGCCAGCGGCAAATAACCGTAACTCAACACCTCCACCTCAAACTGCTGGCGAATGCTCAGCTCATCACACTGCTTCAGTAACTGCACCAGCCAGTCGCGCGACAGTTCCACCGGCATACACCAGCGGGTCATACCCATTTTCAGCAGCAGTTGCAGCGTAACGGCGTTATATACATTTAGCGCCGGCCCGGCGACAAAAGGCACGCCCGCTTCATTCGCCAGCGTCACCGCACCCACATCATTGGCTTCAATGAGAAACTCGCCGTTATCGACATAGCGCTTCAGTTCCGTCAGTTCGGAAGGGGATTGCACCAGTGCCAGAGTGCTCAGAACGACCTGTTTACCGGCGGAGGCCAGCGACTTCGCCATACTCAACCAGTCAGCGGTTTTCGTTGCACGGCGTTTGCTGCACACGGATTCGCCGAGGTAAATGACGTCAGCCTGACTGCTGGCGGCAGCCTGATAAAAGGCATTCAGCGTTTCTTTTGGCCAGTACCACAGTACCGGGCCCAGTGAGTATTTCATGATATCTCCTACTGCCACTGACGGTGGTAAGCACCGAGCGTTGTCTGAGTGCCTTCACTCAACGCACTCAGCGCCGCCATCCACTGTGGCTGCGCGGTGAAATTTTGTGGGTCAGCTTTACAGCGATCGATGGCCTGACGCCAGATACGTGCCACCTGCTCAACATAGGCCGGGCTACGCTGACGTCCCTCAATTTTGACGGAGACAATATTGGCTGCCATCAGCTCGGGTAACAGTGCCAGCGTATTCAGGCTGGTGGGCTCTTCCAGCGCATGATAGCGCGCCTCATCTACCTTATAGCGACCCTTGCACAGCGTGGGGTAACCGGCATTTTCTCCGCTGTCATAACGGTCAATCAGCACCTCATTCAGACGGGATTCCAGGCCGGCCTGGGTTTGCTGCCAGCGAACGAAGCGCGCGGGGGAGCAGGCACCGACAGTATTGGGCGACTCGCCGGTCAGGTAAGACGAAAGATAACAACGTCCTTCCGCCATAATGCACAAGCTACCAAACGCGAATACCTCGAGGGGAACGGTGGTGTCACGTGCCAGTTGGCGTACCTGATGCATCGATAGCACTCGCGGCAATACCACGCGGGCAACATCAAAGTTACGCTGATAAAAGCGTACGGCAGCAGCATTAGTTGCAGACGCCTGTACCGAAACATGGCGTTCAATATGAGGATATTTGTCAGCGGCATACGCCAGCATGGCAATATCTGCCAGGATTAAGGCATCAGCACCTGCATCTGCGGCCATATCCACCGCACGCTGCCAGCGCACGTAGCCATCGGGGTGGGCAAAGGTATTAATGGCCACATGGAGTTTACGTTTACGCTGATGCACGTAGTGTGCGGCTTCCTGCAGGCGTTTATCGGTGAAGTTCAGCCCCGCAAAATGGCGGGCATTGGTCTCATCTTTCAGGCCGATATACACCGCGTCGGCACCATTTTCGATGGCGGCCTTCAGTGCCGGAAGATTTCCGGCCGGGCAGAGAAGTTCCATAAGAAGCGATCCAACTAATCAGAAGAGTTGAAGAGTTTAGTGAGGAAGGCTGAGACAAATTTTGATTTAAGGCAGCTAATGGCGTATTGATGGTGTTCGTGTTCCCTGATAAAACTCATAGAGTTCGCACACTTTGTTGATCCAACCGTCAGACGCTTTTTGCTGCTGTGGCAAAATAGCTGAAATTTATTCGTAAGGAGTGATAATGGTGTTGAACCCGCTACGCAGCCACTGCGTCCGTCACGGACCGCCACTACTGCGTTTTCCGCTGCGGTTTACCCCGTTTGCAGTGAAGAAGCCGCTATTACAGGCACTGTTACGCTGGCAGTTTCAGCAGGCGCTGGCGGAAGGCGAACTGGATTTCCTTGAAGGGCGCTGGCTGGGGATTGAGGTCAAGGACCTCGAACTACGCTGGTCAGTCACGCTGGAACAGGGGCAACTTCGGGTCGCTGACCGTGATGACGCTGACGTCTGGTTTCGCGGCAATGCCAATGATTTAGCGCTGATTGCTGCCCGCAGGCAGGATCCCGACACGCTGTTTTTCCAGCGCCGTTTACTGATTGAGGGTGATACGGAACTGGGCCTGGAAGTCAAAAATATGATGGATGCGATAGATCTGGACGCCATGCCAGCGCCGCTACGCATCGGGCTTATGCAACTGGCTGATTTTATTGAGGCTGGAATGAAAGAGGACGCGATTCCCCCGGCGGATCGCGCAGGTGCCACATGTTAATTCGTTCAGAAATTGGCATCGATGCGGCGAGCATCGACAGCCTGCTGCGCCGCAGCTTCCCGACCTCTGCGGAAGCGGAACTGGTGCAGCAACTGCGGGAAGACGGGTTATTAACCCTTGGAGTCGTTGCGACAGATGACGATGGCCAGGTGCTGGGCTATGCGGCCTTCAGCCCGGTCACGCTCAATAATGAAGATCGGCAGTGGGTGGGATTAGCGCCGCTGGCGGTTGATGAAAGCGTTCGCAGGCAGGGCCTGGGGAAACAGTTGATTTACGAGGGGCTGGACACGCTGAATGAGTTTGGCTATGCCGCCGTTGTTGTGTTGGGCGACCCCGCTTTCTACGGTCCTTATGGCTTTGAACCGGCCGCACGGCACCAGCTACACTGCCGCTGGGAAGGCACTGAAGCGGCGTTTCAGGTGTACAAACTGGCGGATGACGCCTTTGATGGCGTTGAGGGTCGCATCGAGTTCTCCGCACCCTTTAATCGCTTCTGAGCGCAGCAAGCCATTGAACAAGTGATACAGGCTGGTGTTCTACCAGCCTGATCTTCTGCGGTTTTTTCAGTTGCTTAACCTGATATTCCAGCTTCGACGCCAGCGAACGATCCCCTGCCTCACAGTGAAATACCAACACCAGCGGTCCTTTACCGCGCAATGCTTTTGCGCCTTTACCACTCTGGTGCTGGGCAAAACGCCTGGCCACGTCGTTGGTGATGCCGGTGTACAGCATTCCTTTAGCGGTTCTCAGAATATACAGTCGCCAGTCACCGGGTGCAGCCGCGCTCATAGGGTTTCTCAGATAAAAAACAGTATGGCTACTTTAGCGTATATGTTGGCAGAGAGGGAGAGGCAGGGGGGCAGCAAGGGCCAGCCGGCGCTGGCCCGAAGCATCATGCGGCGTTAAGAATACGCAGCGATTCGCGGTTAAAAGCGGGGAGATCGTCCGGCGTGCGGCTGGTGACCAGCCTGTCGTTATCGACCACGACCTCTTCATCGTAGAAATCAGCACCGGCGTTTTTAAAATCAATCACGACCGGTTTCACCGTGGTCATTTTGCGGCCGCGTACGGCATTGGCACTGATCAGCAGCTGTTGCCCATGACAGATAGCGAAGACGGGTTTGCCCAGTGCAACAAAGGCTTTGGTGAAGGCGACAAAACGGTCATCGCCGCGCAGCGTGTCCGGGGAGTGGCCGCCGGGCAGCAGTAGCGCATCAAACTCGGCCGGATGGACATCATCGATGTTTTTATCGACCTTCAGGCTGGCTTTACCCTGCTTACCGGTAATAGTTTTACCCGCTTCACTGTCAATGGTAATGACCTGGTGGCCGGCTTTTTTATACGCCTCTGCGGGAGAAGTAAATTCTGAGTCTTCAAATTCATCGGTAATCAGCACCGCAATTTTCTTGCTCATATTTCCTCCTGTGAACTTCAGTTATGAACTGAATAAGTGTGGTTCACTGACACTGAAAATCAACCCGGACAGGTGTTTAGCTTATAGGTTAATGATTTTTCAGGAAATAGAGTACGGCAGGGAAAGGTAAAGAAGACGCAGGCTGCTGGTGTTTGCCCGGACGGCACCTTATGATGACCCCCCGATATTTCCCCCTGATTCAGGACCGCATCATGGCTACTTTGCATCTGTTAATGGCTTTCGCTTCTTACTTTTTTACCAGCTGCGCGATGGTGCTGGTATTCCTGTTTGTTTATACCCGTATTACCCCGCACAACGAATGGCGTTTGATTAAAGAGAATAATCTGGCGGCGTCTCTGGGCTTTATTGGCGCACTATTAGGCTATATTATTCCGCTGGCCAGCGTGGCGATTAACTCCGTTAACCTGCTCGATTACGTCGTGTGGGGGGCGGTAGCGCTGGTGGTGCAATTGCTGGTCTTTGGTGTGGCGCGTATTTATATGCCGAAAATCAGCCAGCATATTGAAGATAATCATTTGGCTGTCGGACTGTTCCTCGGCGGGGTCTCCCTTGGCGGAGGGATCATTAATGCGGCCTGTATGACCTACTAAAACTTCTGCTGCAAGGACTGCTGTTACCGTGAAAAAGAAACGCCGCCGCGTCAGGGCATCAGGAAAACGCCCTGGCCAATTCACCTCTTATTCAAAGGGGGCGGCCTTAAATACCTCCCCACGCAAAGGGCCTTCGTGGCTGACGCTGGCGATTATGGGGGGCGCTGGCGTGGCGCTGCTGTACAGCTTTCATGACGAGAAGAGTGAAAAAGACACCCTGTTTGCCAACAGTAATGAGTGTGTTCAGGCAGGTTACTCCGTCAGAGCCTGTGAGGCGCAGGAACAGGCAGCACAGCAGCAGCTGGATGTCAGCTCACAGGCGTTTGATCACAGCTATGACTGCCAGAACTATTACGGTATCGGCAACTGTCATTACAACCTGGCACGCCATCAGTTTCTACCGCTGTTGGCCGGTTTCTCTATGGGGAAACGTCCGCAGGAAGAGAACCAGAGCAGTTCCTCTTCGGGGGGCGGGTCTTACGGCGGGGGGCGTGCATTTTATCGCGACCGCGATGACCGTAGCCTCCTGAGAACTCCCGACAGTGAAGCGCGCTGGACCTCTTCGGCGAATGATGCCCACAGCATCAAAGGCCGCACGGTTTCACGTGGTGGTTTTGGCAGTGGCTCACACCGTTCTGGCGGTGGATGATGATCCGTATTCCCTGCACGCCCCGGCGCGATTTACCCGTTATTGCTGCCCGCTACGGCTTTGACTTTCATATCATTGACGATGAAGTCTACTGGGATGAATCCCGCGCCTACCGTTTTACTCTGCGGCAGATTGAACAGGATATTGAAGCGCCCACCGAAGAGCTGCACCAGATGTGTCTCGATCTGGTGGATCGGGTGGTGGGCGACGAGACGCTGCTGACGGCACTGGCGATCCCGCCTCTTTACTGGGATGCCATCGCCCGCAGCTGGCAGCGTCGTGAACCGTCGCTGTATGGCCGGATGGATTTCAGCTGGGGCGGCCAGGGGCCGGTTAAGCTGCTGGAGTACAACGCCGATACGCCAACTTCGCTGTATGAAGCGGCCTTTTTTCAGTGGCAGTGGCTGACGGATATGGCGGGAAAAGGGCAAATCCCACGCGATGCCGATCAGTTTAACTCACTCCAGGAAAAGTTGATTTCCCGGCTGGCACTGTGGCGCAAGCACCCGTTATATTTTTGCTGTTGTCAGGGATCGACGGAAGATCGCGGTACGGTGCAGTATCTGGAGGATTGCGCACGGCAGGCGGGTCTGGAGACGCGTTTTCTCTATCTGGAAGAGATCGGCATGGGCGTAGGCGGGGTGTTAACTGACCTGCAGGAACGGGTGATCCAGCAGGCATTTAAACTCTATCCGCTGGAGTGGATGCTGCGTGATGAGTTCGGCCCGCTGCTGCGTAAGGGGCGCGAGCAGTGGATCGAGCCACTGTGGAAAACCATCCTCAGTAATAAAGGCATCTTGCCGCTGCTGTGGCGCTGGCATCGCGGGCACCCCAATCTCCTCCCTGCGTGGTTTGCCGGTGAGGTGGAAAAACCCGGCTGGCGTCTGGCGGAAGAGATGGGCAGCCAGTGGCGTGGCTTTGTCAGTAAGCCGCTATTTTCACGCGAAGGGGCCAATATCACCCTTTATGCTGACCGCGATGGTCAGCAGACGCTGGCCAGTGAAGCGGGCGAATATGGCGATGAACCGCGTATCTGGCAGGCCTGTGCACCGTTGCCGCGTTTCGGTGATGACCATACGCTGATCGGCAGCTGGATTGTTGGCGACAGTGCCGCAGGCATCGGTCTTCGCGAAGATAACGGCCCGATCACCAAAGACACATCACGCTTTATTCCCCATTTTATTGCTGACTAGCGTAGCTGATGAATCACCTGGTTGCTGCTGCCGCGCCACAGTAGCGCCGGGTCTTTGAGTGCCTGAATAAACTTCCCGTCGATCAGCACATTCACGCTGGCGACCACCTGCTGCTGCTTTGCGCTCAGCTCTTCCAGGCGGTAACCTGTCCACATCCAGATATCTTTGCCAGCACACTCACGGCGCACCCGGCGCAGCAGCCGTCCGACATCCGCCAAATTGGCCGGATGCAGCGGATCGCCACCTGACAGCGACAATCCCTGGCGCGGAATACGCGTATCGTTAAGATCGGCAATCAGCTGCTCTTCCATTTGAAGAGTGAACGGTAACCCGGAGTTCAGCCGCCAGGTGCTTTTGTTATAGCACCCGGGGCATTCATGCACGCAGCCCGCGAGAAACAGCGTGCAGCGCGTACCGGGGCCGTTAACGATATCCACCGGGTAGTACTGATGGATGTTCACCCCAGTTGACCGTTACCCAGGTGCTTCACCCGGCGTTTAACCTCCTCCTGCTTCCCGGCGTTAAACGGACGGGCATCAGGACTGCCGAGATAGCCGCACACCCGCCGCGTCACCGAGACGCGAGTGCTGTCATGGTTACCGCATTTCGGGCAGGTAAAACCTTTGCTGGTGCACTCAAACTCGCCGGTAAAACCGCACTCATAGCACTCGTCGATAGGCGTATTGGTGCCGTAATAAGGCACCCGGCTGTAGCTGTAATCCCAGACGTCTTCCAGCGCCTTAAGGTTGTGCTGAATGTTAGGGTATTCGCCGTAACAGATAAAACCGCCGTTCGCTAACGGTGGATAACCTGCTTCAAAGTCGATTTTATCGTACGGATTGACCTTCTTCTCCACGTCGAGGTGGAAGCTGTTGGTGTAATAGCCTTTATCGGTGACGCCCGGCACCACGCCGAACTCGGCGGCATCGAGGCGGCAGAAACGGTCACACAGGTTCTCACTGGGCGTACTGTACAAACTGAAGCCGTAGTCCGTTTCCTCTTTCCATGCCTCGACGGCGGCGCGCAGTCGGGCAACAATCTCCAGCCCTTTGGCGCGCAGTTGCGCATCATCATAAGGATGGACACTGCCGCCGCTCAGGGCATTCAGCGTTTCATGAATGCCAATATAGCCCAGAGAAATGGAGGCTCTGCCGTGACGGAAGATAGGTGCCACCGGATCATCGGCTTTCAGGCGCACCCCGCATGCGCCCTCCATATAGAGGATAGGTGCCACGCGGGCCTTCACATTTTCCAGCCGGGCAATGCGTGTCATCAGGGCTTTCTTTGCCAGCAACAAACGCTGGTCGAGCAGCGTCCAGAAGCGGCTCTCATCGCCTTGTGCCTCCAGCGCAATACGCGGCAGGTTAAGGCTGATCACGCCGATATTGTTACGGCCATCGTGGATCGGCTCGCCGTTCTCTTCATACACGCCCAGGAAGCTGCGGCAGCCCATGGGGGTTTTAAACGATCCTGTGACCTTGACCACCTGATCGTAGTTGAGAATATCCGGATACATGCGTTTGCTGGCGCACTCCAGCGCCAGCTGTTTGATATCGTAGTTGGGCTCGCCAGCGGCCTGATTTAGCCCGGCTTTGATAGCAAAGACCAGTTTCGGGAACACGGCCGTGTTATGATTTTTACCCAGCCCGGCAATGCGGTTCCGCAGAATCGACTGCTGGACCAGGCGCGCCGCCCAGCTGGTGCCAAGGCCAAACCCAAAGGTGACAAACGGCGTCTGGCCGTTGGCGGTATGCAGTGTATTCACTTCATATTCCAGAGACTGGAACGCGTCGTAACACTCTTTCTCGGTGCGTGTCTGGGCATAGGCTTCGACATCCGCCACCTGCCATTGCTGCGCAGTAGCACGATGTTTCACCAGGCTGGCTTCCACAAACGGGGCCAGTACTTCATCAATGCGATTGATGGTAGTGCCGCCGTAAATATGGCTGGCGACCTGAGCGATGATCTGTGCAGTAACGGCGGTCGCGGTGGAGATCGACTTTGGCGGTTCGATCTCGGCATTCCCCATCTTGAAGCCATGGGTCAGCATGCCGCGCAGGTCAATCAGCATACAGTTAAACATCGGGAAGAACGGCGAATAGTCGAGATCGTGATAGTGGATCTCACCGCGTTCATGCGCGCTGACCACATCGCGCGGCAGCATATGCTGACGGGCATAGTGCTTAGCGACGATGCCGGCCAGCAGATCGCGCTGGGTCGGGATCACTTTGCTGTCTTTGTTGGCATTTTCATTCAGCAGTGCCGGGTTGCTCTGTTCAATCAGACCGCGAATTTCATGGTTCAGCCGACCACGCAGTTCGCGGGCCACGTCGCGATCGTGGCGATATTCAATATAGCTGCGTGCCAGCTGCGGATAACGGCCTGCCATCAGCTGGTTCTCAACCGCGCGCTGAACCTCCGCGATATCCACGCTCGGGCGGGCGGTGAGTTGGGCGCTAATCTGACTGGCGGCGGTGGCGCAGTAGTCGTCATCGTCAATTTTCGCAGCCTGTGCAGCGGCACGGATTGCCGTCTCAATACGCGCTGGATCGAAGGCGACCTGACAGCCGTCCCGCTTGATTACCTGAGTTGCCACCGCTGCTCTCCTGAATGAAGAAAATCTATATGTGGGTTTGGATGGCTATAGTAAACGCTATATATAGTGTTGCGATCAGATTTAAACGCCGTTTTATTGACCTGAGGCAAAGATCTGACAGCAGCGCAGCAAAGATAAGCGATGGTCAACGTCGGTTAAGGTTTTGTGTGGTTATACGCTATTTTTTGCCATCAAGGTGTGCTGTGGCGGTTGCATTCAACCCAAAGGAATCACTACTATTGCCGGTTGCCATAGAGCGAAATCCATTTTGCTCTGGTCTCTCAGGGATACTGTCTGATGTCGTCTGTCGCTTATAACGAAAAACAGGTCATTCGCTGGCTCGGTGCACGTACCGTGGCCCGGGCGCGCGATCTGGTCGCCAGCGTACAGAATCTGCAGTGGCAAAATAATTTGCTGACCGGTGAGTTGCCGGGACGTAAAGCGGAACCTTTCAGCGTGATCGTGCATTTCAGTCGTCCCCAGGGCAGGTTGCTGGCCAGCGGGGAGTGCAGCTGTGCTGTAAAAAATAACTGTAAGCATGTCGCGGCGCTGATGCTGGCGAACCTGCAACCCCGCCAGCCGACAGCGGCAGTGGTCCTCAAAACCATTGAGGCAGTGCCTGTCCCGGTGCTGCAACTGCAATCACGTGCCAAATTTATCAGCGGCTATGGTCATTATGGTCATCGCCAGAAGCGCCTCGATTTTGCCTCCGTCAGCTTTGACTACGCAGGCGTGAACGTTGATGCAGGAAGCCGGGCGGAGAACTTTACCGATCGAAATGGCCTGCGTTACCACGTTCAGCGCCATACGGAAGAGGAGCAGTCCTGGCTGGCGCAGATCGACACGGTCGGGCTGAATGCCATCCCCGCCGGGCATATTTATACGCCTGCTCCGTTGCCCCCGGCGATCTTCGCCCCGGCATCGCCGCCGCAGTGGCGTGATTTCATTAAAAAAGGCCTGCCTGCGCTGCGCAAACGCGGCTGGCGCATCAGCATGGATGATGATTTCACCTGGAACGTCTCTGACGTTGATGCGATTGAAGGGCGCGCAGTACAGGGCGAGGACGGCTGGTTCGATCTTGAGCTGGCGATGAAAATTGGCCGCCGACGCGTGCGCCTGGAGCCGCTGCTGGCGAAGCTGTTTGAGCGTGACCGCCGCTGGATGTCCGGCAATCTGCGTCTGATCGATGATGACGAACAGATTGAGCTGCGTGACGATAAGAATCAGCGATTGCTGTTCCGTGCGGGTCAGTTAAAGCCGCTGGTGGGCAATCTGATTGACCTGTTTGGTGCACATCAACCGCTGCGGCTGGCGGCCTGGGACATCGGGCGTCTCAGCGAACCCGGCGATCGTAACCGCTGGATATTTGACGGTGACAACGCGGTCCATCAGCTGGCAGAGCGATTGAACGGGCACAGCGGTGTGCAGGCCATTGCCCCGCCTGTTGGCTTGCAGGCCACCCTGCGCGACTATCAACAGCAGGGCGTTAACTGGATGCAGTTCCTGCGTGAGCATCAGCTGGCGGGCATACTGGCCGATGATATGGGGCTGGGAAAAACAATTCAGACGCTGGCCCACCTGCTGCTGGAAAAAGAAGCAGGGCGCCTTGATCGGCCTGCACTGATCGTGGTGCCGACCACGCTGGTCCATAACTGGTGCTGTGAAGCACGGCGCTTTGCCCCCGACCTGCGTGTACTGGCGCTGACCGGGCCGCAGCGCAAAGACTTTTACGATCAGATGGAACAGTACGACGTGGTCATCACCACCTATTCACTGCTGTGGCGCGATCAGCCGCAGCTGGTGGCGCACTATTATCATCTGCTGATCCTCGATGAAGCGCAGTACGTGAAGAACAGCGCCTCACGTGCCGCCTCGGTAATCCGCACCCTGAAGACGCGGCATCGTCTTTGCCTGACCGGAACCCCGCTGGAAAATCACCTTGGGGAGCTGTGGTCGCAGTTTGATTTCCTGCTGCCGGGCTTCCTCGGCAGCGAACGCGACTTCACCCAGAACTGGCGTATTCCGGTAGAACGCAATGGCGATAAAGTCAGGCGTGAGCTGCTGGCGAAGCGCGTACGGCCGTTTATGCTGCGCCGCCGTAAGCAGGAGGTCGCCAAAGAGCTGCCGCCGAAAAATACCATTGTGCGCAGCGTGCCGCTGGACGGTGCGCAACGAGAACTGTATGACCAGGTGCGTGCCGCCATGCAGGACCGCGTACAGTTAGCGATGCAGCAGCAGGGGCCGGGACGCAGCCATCTGCTGGTGCTGGATGCCCTGCTAAAACTGCGCCAAATCTGCTGCGATCCGCGTCTGATGTCCGATCCGCGCGCCGAGCGGGTGAAACACTCTGCCAAGCTGGCGCTGCTGCGCGAGATGCTGCATGACCTGCTGGCAGAAGATCGGCGCATCCTGATCTTCTCGCAGTTCACCACCATGCTGGGCATCATCGCCGAAGAGTTACAGAAAGCGCGCATTCCTTATGTCATCCTGACGGGCAGCACCCGCGATCGCACTGAGCCGGTACGGCGTTTTCAGCAGGGCGAAGTCCCGGTGTTTCTGATCAGCCTGAAAGCGGGCGGAGTTGGGCTGAACTTGACGGCGGCCGACACGGTGATCCACTACGATCCCTGGTGGAACCCGGCGGCGGAAAATCAGGCCACCGATCGCGCTTATCGCCTCGGGCAGGATAAACCGGTCTTTGTGTATAAGCTGATCGCGGCCGATACCATCGAAGAGAAGATCGTCGCGATGCAGCAGCAAAAAGCCGAGCTGGCCGGAGAGATCCTCGACGACGAGCTGAGTGAACCTTCCAGTTTCAGTCAGGACGATCTGGCGGCACTGTTCTCCTGACATCACCGCCCGGATAGCATCAAAACGTTAACTACGCCTGCGACTTATGGAATTCGTTTCGTGAGATGTAACTTGATGTAACACGCGAATTATGTTTTATGAGGTCATCACAAAAAAAGGATGCCCTGATATGCCATGGTCACTGCGCCCGCTGCTGCTTGCCTGTTCTCTATTCCTGCCATTCACTGTGTTTGCCGACCCGGCAGGGAAACTCCCGCTGATGCCCTGGCCGCAGCAGGTAGAGCAGCCGCAGGGCGGGGGAAGTCTGGCCCTGACCATGCCGCTGGCAATTCAGGTTAAGGGCGATAACCTGCACGAGGCGATCCCACGCTGGCAGCAACGCCTGGCGCGCCAGACCGGCAACCCTGATCTGCCGATTTCCGCCAGTGCCACGTCATTACAGATCCGTATCGCCCGACAGGTTGCCGCCATTCCTCAACCGGACAGCGATGAGAGCTACCGGCTGGTGGTCAGCGCCGACGGCATCACACTGGAGGCGGCCACCCGTTTTGGCGCGATGCGCGGTATGGAAACGCTGCTGCAACTGGTGCATAACAGCACCGTGCCTCTGGTGACGATTAATGACCACCCACGCTTTCCGTGGCGCGGGATCCTGATTGATTCTGCCCGCCACTTTATGCCCATTGAGACGCTGAAGCGCCAGATTGATGGTATCGCCGCTGCGCGTATGAACGTCTTCCACTGGCATCTGACCGACGACCAGGGCTGGCGTTTTGGCTCCAGTCATTTCCCGCAGTTGCAGGAAAAAGCCAGCGACGGACTGTGGTACAGCCCGCAGCAGATGCGCGATATCGTCAGCTATGCCGCCCATCGTGGCGTGCGTGTGGTGCCGGAAATTGACTTTCCGGGGCATGCTTCGGCACTGGCGGTGGCGATGCCGGAACTGATCGCGGCACCGGGGCCTTATCAAATGGAACGTGGCTGGGGCGTCTTTAAACCGCTGCTCGATCCGTCCCGCGAACAGGTTTATCAGTTTATCGATACGCTGGTGGGCGAAGTGGCCGCCATCTTCCCCGATCCTTATCTGCATATTGGTGGCGATGAAGTGGATGCCAGCCAGTGGGATCACTCTGAGGCTATCGCTCAGTTTATGCAGCAGAAAGGGTTGAAAGACAGCCACGCACTGCAGGCATATTTCAATCAACGGGTGGAGAAGATTCTGGAAAAACACCAGCGGCAGATGATCGGCTGGGATGAAATCTATCATCCCGACCTGCCGCGCAGCATTCTAATCCAGTCCTGGCGTGGGCCGGATGCGCTGGGTGAAGTGGCAAAAAACAACTATCGCGGCATCCTTTCTACCGGCTTCTATCTCGATCAGGCCCAGCCTGCGGCGTTCCATTATCGCAATGAAGTCTGGCCGCAGGGGCTGAACGATGCCGATCGGATCAAAAAGGGCGAAACGGGGCAGAGCTGGCAATTTACGCTGCCCCGTCTCAAAGGCAAGCCGCTCACCGGTAGCTTTACGCTGATTGATGCCGCGGGTGGATGGCGCGGGTTTATTGACTTTGAAGGGCGCTCGCGGCGAATGGTGCGGGAGATCCGCTGGCTGTCGCCCACCCAGTTTACCTTCCGTGTCGACAGCTGGATGGGGGAGCTTCGTCCGGTGCTCACCCTGGCGGGCGACAACATGAGTGGCTACTGGCGCATCGGTAACGTGCGCTATCCTACGGTGGGCAGCAGGTTGCCGCAGCCTCCGCAGGGTATAAAACCGGTGCTGCCGGATGACGCCCAGTTGCGAAATAACCTGCTGGGCGGGGAAGCGGCACTGTGGAGCGAAATCGTCGATGAGAACGTGATTGACGTCCGTCTGTGGCCCCGGGCATTTGTAGTGGCAGAGCGGCTGTGGTCGGCCTCTGACGTGACGGATGAGAAAAATATGTATCAGCGGCTGGCGGCCGTTGATAGCTGGTCCGCTGTGTCGGTGGGCCTGCAACAGCACGCGGAGACGCAGTTGCAGATGATGCGCCTGGCGAACAGCAGCGATACGGTTGCGTTGCAAATCTTCGCTGAAGCGCTGGAGCCTGCGCAATTCTATACCCGACAGCATCTGAAATATCAGGCCGGACATTACACGCAGGCTGAACCGCTCAACCGGCTGGCCGATGTGCTGCCATCCGAAAGCAACAAAGTGCGTGAGCTGGATCAGCAGGTGGACGCGCTGATCGCCAATCGGGGTGACCGTCAGGCGGCGCAGGCGATTCGTCGTCAGCTTCTGCAGTGGCAACACAATATTCCGCTGGTAGAGCCAGTGCTGGCACAGAACCCGCAGCTACGGCCGCTGCTGCCGGTGGCAGGGCAGGTGGCGGAGATCAGTCAGATGGGGCTGTCACTGCTGGATGCCATGGAAAAGGAACAAACTTTTGGCGCTCGTGAAGTGGCAAAAATGCATCAGCGGCTGGATCAGGCGGCGCTCACCCAGGATGAAGTGGTGATTGCGCTGGTGTATCCGGTGGAGAAATTATTGCGCTACGGGAAATAACGGCGGGTCGATCGTTGATCGACCCGTACAACGATTCACGACGATCGCTTAACGACGTACAGCGATCGCTTCGATTTCGATGTTCACATCTTTTGGCAGACGCGCCACTTCCACACACGAGCGTGCCGGGAAGCTGGCCTGGTGCTCAGTGAAGAAGGCTTCGTAGGTGGCGTTCACCGTGGCGAAGTCATTCAGATCTTTCACGAACACGGTGGTTTTAACGATATCACCCACTTTCAAGCCCGCGGCCTCAACAATCGCTTTCACATTTTCCAGCGACTGGCGCGCCTGCGCGGCAATATCGTCTGCCACTGCACCGGTTTTAGGATCGACCGGAATCTGGCCTGACGTGAAGATCATGCTGCCGAGATCCACACCCTGAACATAAGGGCCGATAGCGGCGGGGGCGTTTTCCGTACTGATTTCGCGAGACATAGTTTCTCCTGAGTGTGTCCGATGGTGAGGATAGGGGTACAGCGTATCATTTTTGCCCGGGCCGGGCATGCCCGGCCCCTACAGGAACAGTGATATTCCGTAAGAGCGAGGTCAACAGCAACGGTGATACCCCGTGGGGCGCGAGGCATGCCTCGCCTCCCTGTTTGACCCGGCGCGTGTCACATCCTGCCCACGCAACGGAGCAAATGCAACGGCATTAACCGTTTGCCATCACCACATGGTGCGCGAACTCTTTCTCGCAGTATTTACATTTCAGGTGCAGCTCATCCTGACGCTGTTTCACCGCGAAGCTGGAATGCACCGGTTCAGAACGGCTGATGCAGTTGCTGTTCGGGCAGGTCAGCACGCGTTCAATCCGGTCTGGCAACGTCGGGGAGCTCTTCGCCACCACGTTGTAATCATCAATGCGGTTCACCGTTGCGTGCGGTGCATACACCGCCAGCTGGTTGATCTGATCGTCGGTCAGGAAGGTGTTCTCAATCTTGATCAGGTCTTTGCGGCCCAGCTCACCCGAGGGCAGATTCAGGCCAATGGTAATGCGCTGGTCGGTTTCCGTCAGGCGGAACAGGGAGAGCAGCTTAAAGCCAATCTGAGCCGGGATATGGTCGATCACCGTGCCGCGTTTAATCGCTTCAACCTGTAATTTATTATCGTGTGTCATGTGCTTATCCCCTTAAAGAACCGGTTCGCTGTTCAGTACCAGCGCCAGAAGTGCCTGGCGTGCGTAGATACCGTTACCTGCCTGCTGGAAATACCAGGCGTGCGGCGTGTGATCGACATCCGTGTCGATTTCGTCAATACGCGGCAGCGGGTGCAGAACTTTCATATTCTCGCGTGCGCCCACCAGATCGCTGGCGCGCAGAATAAACTGGGCTTTGACGTTAGCGTATTCCGACGGATCAAGGCGTTCTTTCTGTACGCGGGTCATATACAGAATGTCCACCTGCGGCACCACTTCTTCAATGCTGTCATGGCGTGTCCAGACAATGCCTTTTTCGTCGAGCATATCGGTGATGTAAGCCGGCATCGCCAGTGCATCAGGCGCAATAAAGTAAAAACGATTGCCTTCAAACTTCGCCAGCGCCTGGGTGAGTGAATGTACGGTGCGGCCATATTTCAAATCACCGACCATCGCCACGCTAAGATGATTCAGGCGGCCCTGCGTTTCCTGCAAGGTAAACAGATCGAGCAGCGTCTGAGTCGGATGCTGATTGGCGCCATCGCCCGCGTTCAGGATCGGCACGCCGCCGGAAAACTCGGTTGCCAGACGCGCGGCGCCTTCCTGCGGATGACGCATGACAATCGCATCCACATAGGTGCCAATCACGGAGATGGTATCGGCCAGGGTTTCCCCTTTCTTGCCCAGCGAAGTGTTGCTGCCATCGGCAAACCCGACCACGGACGCGCCAAGACGATGCATCGCCGTTTCAAACGAGAGGCGGGTGCGGGTGGACGCTTCAAAGAAGCAGCTGGCAATCACGTTGTGTTTCAGCAGCTCAGGCTGTGGGTTCGCCTTCAGGCTGGCCGCGGTACGCAATACCAGCTCCAGCTCTTCACGGTTGAGATCGTTAATTGAAATAATATGTTTGTGATATAGGGGGTTAGCCATTTCCACTCCTTTTGCCGTTATCATTCATGATGCAGCGGTGTTGGCTGCCTCATGAGTGCTATAGCGCAACGTTTTTGCATTAAAATGCGGGCAAAAAAAAGCCCCTCAATGAGGGGCTTTTCTTGATGATCGGTCATGCAACGGGAGGAAAAACGGTGCTGCCCGCCTGTAGAAAGGCGATTCAGTACGGCTTGATTAACGCAATTCAGTTTCATGCATCCTCCCGGCAAACGGGGTGCATTATACGCATTCAGCCGTTTGCAGCAAGCGAAAAACGCGTAACGTAATCGTTTGCCTGGGCTGAGTTACCCCAATTGTGCCAGCGTGGCCACCATCACCGCTTTGATGGTGTGCAGACGGTTTTCCGCCTGGTCAAACACCACGCTGTGCGATGATTCAAACACCTCATCCGTGACTTCCATGCCGCCGTGCAGATCGTACTGCTGCGCCATCTGCTGGCCCAGCGTGGTCTGGTCATCGTGGAACGCAGGCAGGCAGTGCAGGAACTTCACCTGCGGGTTCCCGGTCGCCTCAAGCATCGCCATGTTCACCTGATAAGGGCGTAGCAGGGCAATACGTTCGTGCCACACCTCTTTCGGCTCACCCATGGATACCCAGACGTCGGTGTAAATGAAGTCTGCGCCCAGCACGCCTTGCGCAATATCTTCTGTCAGGGTGATTTTACCGCCGGTTTTTTCTGCCACGCTGCGGCATTCAGCAACCAGCCCCGCATCCGGCCAGCAGCTTTTCGGTGCCACCAGACGCAGATCCAGGCCTGTGAGCGCCGCCGCCTCCAGCAAAGTATTGCCCATATTATTATGGGTATCGCCGACGTAGGTCAGCGTCATCTGGCTGAACGCTTTCTCCGGCAGGTGTTCCTGCATGGTGAGCAGGTCCGCCAGCAACTGGGTGGGATGAAACTCGTTGGTCAGCCCGTTCCACACCGGCACGCCAGCGTGTTCGGCCAGGGATTCCACCAGTACCTGGCCGTGGCCACGATATTGAATACCGTGGTACATCCGGCCCAGCACGCGGGCGGTGTCTTTCATCGACTCTTTATGGCCGATCTGGCTACCGCTCGGGCCAATCCAGGTGACGTTCGCGCCCTGATCGTATGCGGCAACTTCGAAAGAGCATCGGGTGCGGGTCGAGTCTTTTTCGAAGATGAGCGCGATATTCTTACCTTTCAGATGCTGAATTTCTTCGCCATTTTTTTTATCGGTCTTCAACGTGGACGCCAGCGCCAGTAAGCCGTTGATTTCAGCGGGGGTGAAATCGAGCAGCCTGAGGAAGTGACGTTGATATAACTGACTCATAAAGCACTCCGGGATGATCTTTAATGAATTAAAATTCAATTTAACCGTATTAATATTCACTTTCAACCCCGAAGAGCAGAAACTTGCTTTTAAAGGTAGTGGCGCAGAGGGCACTGTGGGAAAATACGCGAAATAACGCCTTAATGAGGAAGCGATCATGGCTAATGAAGCATTGTTGGAAGAGCAGCGTGAAGAAACGCGGCTGATAATTGAAGAACTGCTGGATGACGGCAGTGACCCGGATGCGCTGTACACCATTGAGCATCATTTCTCTTGCGACAGCTTCGATGCACTGGAGAAAGCGGCCGTGGAAGCCTTTAAGCTGGGTTACGAAGTGACCGAGCCGGAAGAGCTGGATCTGGAAGATGGCACCAAAGTGATGTGCTGCGATATTCTCAGCGAAGGCGCGCTGAACGCTGAACTGATCGACGCGCAGGTTGAGCAGCTGATCGATGTGGCGGGCAAGTTCAACGTTGACTACGACGGCTGGGGCACCTACTTCGAAGATCCGGACGCGCAGGATGACGACGAAGGCGATGAAGATGATGAAGCCATCGACGGCGAAGACAACGGCATCCGTCATTAATTTTGTATCATAACGGGTCAGGCTTGCCTGGCCCCTTCAGAGTTTGCTTTGATGAACACCGAACACCTTCTTGCCCCTGTCCGTGATTTCCTTCATTGCCGTACCCCGCAAGCCTGGATTGACGAAGCCTGTCAGCCGCAACATCTTCCTCTGTTACTGACCGATCACCTGGTGTGTGAGCTGAAAGCGGCCCAGACCGCCATGTTGCTGATCCGCAAATATGTTGCGGACAAAGCCAGTGGCGATGCCCTGCTGGCGTGGCTGAAACCCTGGGAACAGTTTGTTCACAATGAGCAAGCCGATCTGGCCTTCCTCGAGCAGCATAAAGGCTTGTCAAAAACCATTATCGGCCGCGAAGAAGTGCCCTGGGGCGATGAGCTGGTGGATAAGATGGTGCTGCTGATCAAAGAAGAACTGCACCACTTCTATCAGGTGCTGGAGATTATGCAGGCGCGCAGCATTCCCTATATGCGCATTACCGCCAGCCGCTATGCCAAAGGGTTATTGCGCGAGATCACCACGCATGAACCGCAAACGCTGGTGGATAAACTGATCTGCGGAGCCTATATCGAAGCGCGATCCTGCGAGCGTTTTGCCAGTCTGGCACCGTATCTTGATGATGAACTGGCGGGGTTTTATGTTTCGCTGCTGCGCTCAGAGGCGCGTCACTATCAGGATTACCTGGCGCTGGCTGCACTGATCTCACCGACGGATATCAGCGTGCGGGTGCGTAAAATCGGGGAAACGGAAGCACGTCTGATCATGGAACCGGACGACCAGCTGCGTTTTCACAGTGGCATTCCGAACTTCGCCTGAGGGGCGAGCGGATAAAAGGGCCGATTGGAACACATGATCGGCCCCTGCAGGGGCCGCCCGCCGCGGTTAAAGGGTTTTCAGCATCGTCACTTCGCAATCCACATGACCGGTGGCACCCATCGGGCCATCGATATGCTCAAAACCGAGATGTTCATACAGGCGAATGGCGCGCGTCAGTGACGCGGTAGTTTCCAGATAGCAGCGTTTAAAGCCCTGCTGGCGGGCATAGTCCATCGCCTGAATGGCCAGACGGCGTGCCAGCCCGAGGCCACGCACCGACGGCATAAAATACATTTTCTGCAGTTCACAGACATCCGCATCGCTGCTCGCCAGTGGCGCGATGCCACCGCCACCCACCACCTTTCCTTCCACTTCGACCACCCAGAAAGCACAGTTCTCTTCGCTATACACTTCATAGAGATGGTCAAGATTAGGGTCAGAAACGGTATAGCCTTTATCTGCCGTCAGGCCAAATTCTGCCGATACGGCGCGGATTACCGCAGCAATATGCGGATTGTCAGCGGGAACGATCGGGCGCACGCGCAGGGTTGTCTGAATTGCGGTTGTCATACATTTCGCTCATGGTCTGTCGGTTGCAGGTAGTGTAATAACACTGCATGCGTGAGGATGCAATGTCTGCCATTCACTGGTCATCCTGCGATGCTTATTCAGGGATAATCAGTCTTAGATTGGATTCCACTTCATCAATCAGAGTAGCCGGAACCTGATTCTCTTCTGCCAGCCTGCGCCACTGGGATACGGCCTCGGTGGTTTCCTCCAGAATATCCTGGATCTTTCGACGGCTAAAAAGCGGGCTCATGGTTTCCAGCGAATAAAAATCGCTGCGCGTAAAGCCGTCTCGTTTCCCGTTCAGGCTCATCCAGTGGCTGTTCACCCACGGACTGCCGGGTTTATAGCTGTAGGCCAGGTCGTAGGCAGGGGCCAGCGACCACCGATTATCTTTGAGTAAGAAGGCGAAATTTTTAGCATGGTCGTCATGATTGCGGGCCACAATGTTGAACACCATTCTACGGAAAATTTGTTCAGCCTCGATGGCGGACAAGCGCAAGTCTCTCGCCACAGCGAAAATTTCAGCGTAAGAAAACGATCCCGGCTGTTTGTAATCGACATGCGCCAGACCGTTTAAGGTCTGAACATGAATTTTTTCATTTCCTTTACGATCAAAGCGCTGGGTGACAAAGTGACGCCTTGCACCTTCGTTGATTAACTGGCACGGCATCATGTTCACACCGCAGCTTTTTGCCATCAGAAAGTAAACATATTCCATGGCACCAAAGCCTAATGGGTCCCCAAAGGTTTCCTGATTTTTATTATGTTCACTGACCCCATCAAACTTCATCAGAAAATGGGTAAACCCCTCAGGGATAGTCGCCTGACCTGAACGCACCTGTTGGAAATCGTCGCTAAACGCCAGTACGGCTTTGGGGCGAGCTCCCCCAGCGCTCATTCCGACTGACATCAGCGCCATCATCGCCTCTCTGTCTTCCTGCCCATGGCGATCGAGGTCGATGCTAAACTGGCCACGTGCATCCAGTATTTCCTGCGCGATGCTGACCAGGGATTCGACCGCCACTTGTTTGCTGGCGTTTAAGCTTTTCACCCTGGTTGCTGGCGCATATTACAGCGCACCCATCCCTCGTTTACCGGTATATTGCAGGCGTTGCAGCGGAGTAATGTCAGACGGCTGGCGGCCCTGGCTTGCCACCCAGGCATTCAGAACGGCATTACCGAAATCATCCGGCAGGGAATCAGCGATCAATCCGGGTAGCCCTTTAAACGTCGCGAAGTTAAGACCAGAAAAGCTGAAGATCTGCTTAGACAGCGGCATTCTCAGCGGTGACAGCTCGATACCACTTTTGATAAAGCTGGCTTCGTACTCGAATGCCCCCTGATGTGTCTCCGTATTGAAGCTGACGGCCCCTACAGCGCGCCCCTGATAACTGACTCTGACGGCTTCCATTACCATTCCGGTGTCTCCTTGTCGATGCTGGCTTTCTGACCGGTGGCTCTTTGCCGTTTCTTACCCTCCAGCTGAGCTAACTGGATGGGGGAAATGTCCTGTTTGGGGAGAAAGTGGTCCAGTTGCCCGGTCAAATTGAGCGCAGAGAGGAGACTGATAAATATCTCCAGTGGCACTTTCCCTTTCTCAGCATTGATCACCATCTTGCGTGTGACACCAGCGAGTTTTGCCATTTCTGCCTGGGTGCGATTTTGGTTAAGTCGCGCCTGTTTTAATCGTTCCCCTAACTTTTCAGCCATCGCGGCTGCCGTAGAATTTCCAAGTCCCATAGTGACCTTATAATGGATCATTAACAGTATAAATGATGGTTAATGTCCGTATTATGGCACAATGACTGGTTTTTTATGTGATTTTTTAATGTTCAATATTGGGGTCATTATATCGGTTTTTATTGCATAATGACCCATAAAAGGGACTTTACAGGTTACAGCGGTATCATTTGTTGCACGTCTTGTGATGAGGAGCGTGGAGGGGAGAGAAGAGGACGGGGAGAAGGGGAAATGATAATTATTTATTGTCGGGTTTCAAACGCCATGCTTAAATAGCGCGGCTATTTATTACGCTTTTATTTTCTGCTTCCCAGCAGTCTATTTCTATTTCAGGAAGAAAAACAAATGGAAAACAATACCTCGAACCAGCAGCGTCATGCGGTGCTGTTTCACGGTCGTTCTGGCGAATACTTCTCTATCTGGCTGGTCAATGCACTGCTGACCATGATCACATTGGGTATTTATTCCGCCTGGGCCACCGTCCGTCGTCGTCGCTATTTCTATGGCAATACCGAAATTGCGGGCGATCGCTTTGATTACCACGCTCGTCCCATTGATATCCTGAAAGGCCGTATTATTGTCTTCGTGGGCCTGGTGCTGTTCTTTATCCTCTCATCACTGATGCCGGGTATTGCACCGGTATTCGTGCTGGCGTTCTTCGCACTGATACCGTGGATTGTCATCCGCAGCTGGCGTTACAACGCGCTGATGAGCAGCTTCCGTGGCGTACGTTTTAACTACCTGTGCCGTGTGGGCCGTGCTTACTGGACCATGTTCCTGTGCCCGGTACTGCTGGTGCTGGCGCTCTATCTGGTGGTCGGTGCTGTCGGTTTCTTAGCCGCGAACAGCGGCAGCATCAGCGCTGGATTGACCGTTGGCATCCTGGCCTTTGTGCTGTTGCTGGCAGGCCTGGCGGCCGTGCAGGGTACCGTAGCTGCACTGAACCACGATCTGTATATCAACAACATGTCCTACGGTTCCCTGCCATTTAAAGCAGCGCTGAGCAAAAAAGCGTTTATCAAAATGGTGCTGATCAGCTTCCTGATTATGCTGCCATTCCTGATTATTGCCGGCATGCTGATTGGCTCGCTGTTTGTCTCGATCTTTTATGCCGTGGCAATGGGCATGACCGATCCAGAGATGATGAACAATCTGATGGCAGGAAACTTTTTGAATATCTTCCTGACCTTCTTAATATTACTTTTCGGTGGTTTAGTTTCTTCTGCTTATTTAGTCGTGGCACAGCGTAATTACGTGTTTGGCCAGACTCAATTAGGTGAAAAACTCCGCCTTAAGTCAACTATGTCTACAGGATCATTCTTAGGCCTGACGCTGACCAATACCCTGATTGTGATTTTCACCCTGGGTCTGGGTACGCCAATCGCTGAAGTTCGTCTGGCTCGCTATATCGCGAACAGTACCGCACTGGAAGGGGATATCTCTCTGCTGGACGTGCAGGCGCACCATGACACTGCCGGTACCGCCGTAGCAGAAGAAGTTGTTTCAGCATTCGATCTGAACGCTGGCATCTGACCTTGCAGCTAAACGGTTTTTATCAGTACCCTGGACGGGCAGCTCGCGAGGCTGCCCGTCTCACATTAGCGGAACAGCATGTGACGCTGGATCAGGGCACGCACCGGCAGCTCCTGATGTTGAACGATGTGACGGTCTCTGACGCGCTCGGTACCATCCCGCTGACGATCTCCTTCCCGGACGGCGGGCGCTTTGTCCCGGATGATGACGCAGCGTTCCGCGAGTGGTGGCAGCGTCGTCGTCGTCCAGGCCTTGTTCACCGGCTCGAGCAGCATCGCCGGGGTGTCGTTGTTACTCTGCTGGCCACGCTGGCCGCCATTGCGTTCTACATCTGGGTGATCCTGCCCGCGACCAGCCGCGTGCTGGCACAGCATATTCCCGCGTACGTTGAGCGCCAGGTCGGCCAGCAAACCTTCACTCTGCTACAGCATACCGGCTTCAGCGTTGGGCGCCTGACGGAAGAGCAACAGCAGCGTATAAACCGGCTGTTCCGTGACAGTATTCCGGCAGAGATGAAAGATGACCCGACGCCGCTGCGGCTGAAGATCATGCATTTCGCCGGGGGGCCGAACGCCTTTATGCTGGCAGACGGTACGCTGATCGTCAGCGATGACCTGGTGCGGATGGCGAAAAGTGACGATGCGATTGTCGCGGTGATGTTGCATGAGATGGGGCATCATCAGCATCGTCATGTGATGCGTATGCTGGTGCGCTCGTCGCTGGTGTCGCTGAGTTATCTCTGGCTGACCGGCGATGTCAGTGGAATTGGTGACACGCTGTTACAGTCGGCGGCGTTTATTGATCAGCTTCAGTTCTCACGCAGTATGGAGCGTGAGGCCGATGAGTATGCCATTGTGCAGATGAAGGCGCAGGGGCGTTCTCTGGCAGCGATGTCTGAGATCTACCGGCAGCTTGAACAGTCCGCAGAGAAGGAGAGCAGTGGGCTTAATCTGCCGGAATGGATGAGTACCCATCCGGATATGCCTGCGCGCATCAAAGCCATTCAGGCGGCGGAGTAAATCTGTCAGAAAGGGCGAGGCACGCAATAAAAAGGGCCAGGCATGCCTGGCCCCTACAGGGAAGGGTGTTGTAGGGGAGGGGCATGCCCCTCCCGTCAACTCGGCATGCAATAAAAAGGGCCAGGCATGCCTGGCCCCTACAGGGAACGGTGTTGTAGGGCAGGGTACGCCGCCCCACAGGGATTGATATTGTAGGGGAGGGGCATGCCCCTCCCTTCACCATTACAGCGCGGCGATTACCGCCTGCTGCTCAATCAGTTTGATCTTCGCCTGCTCAAAGTCCGCCAGACGTTCACGCTCTTTCGCCACGACGGCTTCCGGTGCGCGCGCCACAAACCCTTCATTGCCCAGCTTAGCGGTGATTTTTTCCATCTCCACCTCCAGCTTAGCCACTTCCTTCACCAGACGCTCCAGCTCCGCCGCTTTATCCACCAGGTCAGCCATCGGGATCAGCAGCTCAGCACCGTCAACCAGTTTGGTCACGGAAACCGGACCTTTCTCGCCCGCTGGCAGCAGCTCAAGCGTTTCAAGACGCGCCAGGGTTTTGAGGAAGTTATGGTTGTCGTTAACACGACGCACCACATCGGCACTGGCGCCACGCAGCAGCACATCCAGCGGTTTGGACGGGGAGATATTCATCTCGTTGCGAATGTTACGCACCGCGACGATCGCCTGCTTCATCCACTCGGTGTCGGTCATCGCTGCCACATCAACACGGCTTTCGCTGAATGCCGGCATCGGTTGCAGCATGATGGTGTCGTCGCTGATGTTTTTGAGCACTTTCACCTGCTGCCAGATGGTTTCAGTGATAAACGGAATAATCGGATGCGCCAGACGCAGCAGGGCTTCCAGTACCGTGACCAGCGTGTTGCGCGTACCGCGCAGCTGAGCCTCAGAACCGCCGTTCATCACGGGCTTAGCCAGCTCCAGATACCAGTCGCAGAACTGGTTCCAGGTGAACTCATACAGGATGTTAGCGGCGATATCGAAGCGATAGCTGTCCAGCGCTGCACGATAGGCTTTCACCGTTTCGTTGAATTCCGCGAGGATCCAGCGGTCCGCCAGCGACAGTTCCAGCTCGCCGCCGTTGAAGCCGCAGTCATGCTCTTCGGTATTCATCAGTACAAAGCGGCTGGCGTTCCACAGCTTGTTACAGAAGTTGCGGTAACCTTCCAGGCGCTTCATATCCCAGTTGATGTCGCGGCCGGTTGAGGCCAGCGCCGCCAGGGTGAAGCGCAGGGCATCGGTGCCGTGTGGCTCAATGCCGTTCGGGAACTGCTTCTCGGTGCGCTTACGGATTTTCTCCGCCAGCTGCGGCTGCATCATGTTGCCGGTGCGTTTCTCCAGCAGATCTTCCAGCGAAATACCGTCAACCATATCCAGTGGGTCGATCACGTTGCCTTTGGACTTGGACATTTTCTGCCCTTCGTCGTCACGGATCAGACCCGTCATGTACACGGTTTTGAACGGCACCTGCGGTTTGCCGTCTTCATCTTTGATGAAGTGCATGGTCAGCATGATCATGCGGGCAATCCAGAAGAAAATGATGTCGAAGCCGCTGACCAGCACGCTGGTCGGATGGAAGGTGCGCAGCGCTTCGGTGTTCTCCGGCCAGCCCAGAGTGGAGAAGGTCCACAGCCCGGAAGAGAACCAGGTATCCAGCACGTCTTCGTCCTGGGTCAGCACCACATCGGCACCCAGATTGTTCTCGGCGCGCACTTCTTCTTCGCTGCGCGCCACGTAGACGTTCCCTTCGGCATCATACCAGGCCGGGATACGGTGACCCCACCACAGCTGACGCGAGATGCACCAGTCCTGGATATCACGCATCCACGAGAAGTACATGTTTTCATACTGCTTCGGTACGAACTGGATCTCACCCTGTTCCACCGCTTCTACCGCCACTTTCGCCAGCGGGGCCGTGCGCACGTACCACTGATCGGTCAGCATGGGCTCGATCACCACACCGCCGCGATCGCCATAAGGCACGGTCAGGTCGTGGGGCTTGATCTCATCCAGCAGGCCGAGGGCATCAATCGCTGCCACGATCGCTTTACGCGCTGCAAAGCGCTCAAGCTTCTGGAATTCAGCCGGAATGGTCGGATCGCAGGCATCAGACTCTTCGCCGTTGGTGTCATACACCTGGGCTGTTTCACGGATGTCGCCATCGAAGGTCAGGATGTTGATCATCGGCAACTTGTGGCGACGTCCCACTTCGTAGTCGTTGAAGTCGTGCGCCGGGGTGATCTTCACGCAGCCGGTGCCTTTCTCCATATCCGCATGTTCGTCACCGACGATCGGAATACGGCGATTAACCAGCGGCAGTACCAGGAACTTGCCGATCAGATCTTTATAACGCGGATCTTCAGGATTGACCGCCACGCCGGTATCACCGAGTACGGTTTCCGGACGCGTGGTGGCGACCACCAGATAATCTTTACCGTCAGCGGTTTTCACCCCATCGGCCAGCGGATAGCGGATGTGCCACATGGAGCCTTTTGACTCGCGGTTTTCCACTTCCAGGTCAGAGATGGCGGTGCGCAGTTTAGGGTCCCAGTTCACCAGGCGCTTGCCACGGTAGATCAGGTTCTCTTTGTGCAGGCGAACGAACACCTCTTTCACGGCATTCGACAGGCCTTCGTCCATGGTGAAGCGCTCACGCTCCCAGTCCACGGAGTTGCCCAGACGACGCATCTGGCGGGTAATGGTGCCGCCGGATTCGGCTTTCCACTGCCAGATTTTTTCGATGAACGCATCGCGGCCGTAATCTTTACGAGTTTTGCCTTCTTCCGCGGCGATCTTACGCTCTACCACCATCTGCGTGGCGATGCCCGCGTGGTCGGTCCCTGCCTGCCACAGAGTGTTTTTACCCTGCATGCGCTGGTAGCGGATCATGGTGTCCATGATGGTCTGCTGGAAGGCGTGACCCATATGCAAGCTACCGGTTACATTCGGCGGCGGGATCATGATGCAGAAGCTTTCCTGGCTGGTGTCGCCATGCGGTTTAAAGTAGCCCTGTTGTTCCCAGTGCTCGTAAAGCGGCTGCTCGATATCTTGCGGGTTATATGTCTTTTCCATGTCTGCTATGTCTTAGGCAAAGGGGGCGTTGCCGTATTCAAGTGGAATCCAACGCTGCGATAAGCTTTATAGCGGTCGCGCGCCAGCTGTTTCAAAGATGGTTCATAGGGGACGAAGTCTACCACTTCATAGAAAGCGGTGGCAAAATCTGCAAACTGCGGCAGCAGGCTGATCAGCAGGTCGCGCGGTGAATTACCGCGACGTTGTGGCCAGGCCAGCTCGACCGGGGCACCATACTTTGGGCCTTCTCCGGCCAGATTATGCGGCACGAAAGCATTCGCCGGGCGTTGCCACAGGGCTTCATCCAGCCGGATGGCCTGCGCTTCGTCTTCACAGGCAATCAGCACGCGTTTCCCGTCACGCCAGCGGGCCTCAGCCAGATCGCAGACCAGCGCTTCATGAGCGCTCAGCCCGTCAACCGGGGTGTCGGTTTCCAGCAGATAGAAAGTTGCGTTTTTCATAATGATGCCAGTTGGGTTGGTCAGATCCGTAGGGGCCAGGCATGCCTGGCCCCTACAAATACGATGGCGGTGTCGCAGGGGTCAGGCATGCCTGACCCGAACGAGGCACCCTGCAGGCACCTGTTACCGTCGGTTTAATCGTCGCCGTTCAGACCTGCGCGGTTCAACAGGAACTGAGACAGCAGGGCAACCGGACGACCGGTCGCGCCTTTGGCCTTTCCTGAACGCCAGGCGGTTCCGGCCACATCAAGATGTGCCCAGTTGTACTTACGCGTGAAGCGCGCCAGGAAGCAGGCTGCGGTGATGGCACCACCCGGGCGGCCGCCAATGTTTGCCATATCGGCAAAATTGGAATCCAGCTGCTCCTGATATTCATCCGCCATCGGCAGACGCCATGCGCGATCGCCTGCCTGTTCTGAAGCACCAATCAGCTCATGCGCCAGCGGGTTGTGGTTCGACAGCAGGCCGCTGATATGGTGGCCCAGCGCAATCACGCAGGCTCCGGTCAGCGTGGCCACGTCGATAACCACATCCGGGTCAAAGCGCTCAACGTAGGTCAGGGCATCGCACAGAACCAGTCGACCTTCCGCATCCGTGTTCAGCACTTCTACGGTCTGGCCTGACATGGTGGTCAGCACGTCACCTGGACGGTAAGCGCGGCCACCCGGCATGTTTTCACAGCCCGCCAGCACGCCCACCACGTTCAGCGGCAGACCCAGCTCAGCAACCATACGCATGACGCCATACACTGAGGCCGCCCCGCACATATCGTACTTCATTTCGTCCATCGCTTCGCCCGGCTTGAGCGAGATACCGCCGGTATCAAAGGTCACGCCTTTCCCGACCAGCACGATGGGACGCGCTTCTTTATCCGGGTTGCCTTTGTACTCGATCACCGACATCAGGGATTCGTTCTGCGAACCGGCCCCGACGGCGAGATAGGCGTTCATCCCCAGCTCTTTCATCTGCTGTTCGCCGATGACGCGGGTGGTGATGTTGGCCCAGGTATCCGCCAACTGGCGCGCCTGTGACGCCAGGTAAGCGGCGTTACAGATGTTCGGTGGCATATTGCCGAGATCTTTCGCGGCCTTAACGCCCGCAGCCACCGCCAGACCGTGCTGAATAGCACGTTCACCGCTGGTCAGTTCGCGGCGCGTCGGCACGTTGAACACCAGCTTGCGCAGCGGACGACGCGGCTCAACCTTGTTGCTTTTCAACTGGTCGAAGCTGTACAGCGTCTCTTTTGACGTTTCTACCGCCTGGCGTACTTTCCAGTAGGTATTGCGCCCTTTGACGTGCAGCTCGGTCAGGAAGCAGACGGCTTCCATCGATCCGGTGTCGTTCAGCGTGTTAATGGTCTTTTGAATGACCTGCTTGTACTGACGCTCATCCAGCTCACGCTCCTTGCCACAACCAATCAGCAAGATACGTTCAGAGAGAATGTTCGGCACATGATGCAGCAGCAGAGTCTGGCCGACTTTTCCTTCCAGTTCACCACGGCGCAGCAGGGCGCTAATGTATCCATCGCTGATTTTATCCAGCTGTTCAGCAATCGGTGACAACCGGCGCGGTTCAAACACGCCCACCACAATACAGGCACTGCGCTGTTTTTCCGGGCTACCGCTTTTTACACTGAACTCCATGCACTCTCCTGAATCTTAAAGACAACGGCGCTTGCTGCGGCTAGAATAGACCGCTTTCGTAACGTATAGCGCTGTCGCATAACGCTGTTGTCAGATTGGGTTTTGGTGAGGATTATTTTTTTTTGCATCACCAGAACACGGTTGTTGTCATACTATTTTAGTAGTGACATGGGCCATTGATGAGAATAAATGGCGTATAAGCGATGAAACTAGCGATTTTCCTGCAAAAAGACAAGTTTTCACAGGCGTACTCAGCGTGATCATTATTAGATATCTGGTTCGGGAAATGCTTAAAAGCCAGCTGGCTATCCTGTTCATCCTGCTGCTGATCTTCTTTTGTCAGAAGTTAGTCAGGATACTGGGAGCCGCGGTGGATGGCGAGATTCCTACAAATTTAGTGCTGACCTTATTGGGCCTTGGCGTGCCCGAGATGGCACAGCTGATCCTGCCGTTAAGCCTCTTTTTAGCCATTTTGATGACGCTTGGCCGGTTATACACCGAGAGTGAGATCACCGTGATGCACGCCTGTGGTTTAGGCAAGAGCGTGCTGGTGAAGGCGGCGATGATCCTGATGTTGTTCACGGCATTGGTTGCCGCGGTCAACGTCGGCTGGATGGGGCCGTGGTCTTCTCGTTATCAAAGTGAAGTGATGCAGAACGCGAAAGCGAACCCGGGCGCCGCGGCGCTGGCCGCCGGCCAGTTCCAGCAGTCTGGCGATGGTCAATCTGTGCTGTTTATCGAAAACGTCAAAGGCAACAATTTTGGCAATGTTTTCCTCGCGCAGTTGCGGCCGAAAGGTAATGCCCGGCCGTCCGTGGTGGTCGCTGACCGTGGCCATATGGAACAGCGTAAAGACGGTTCACAGGTGGTGACGCTCGACAGCGGCACCCGTTTCGAAGGCACTGCGCTGCTGCGTGACTTCCGCATTACTGACTTCAAAAATTATCAGGCGATTGTCGGCCATCAGACCGCCACCCTTGATCCGAATGACTCTGAGCAGATGAGCTTCGGCGAGCTGTGGCACTCTGATAAACCTGATTTCCGCAGTGAGCTGCACTGGCGACTGACGCTGGTGTTCTCGGTGCTGATCATGGCCCTGATGGTGGTGCCGCTCAGCGTGGTCAACCCGCGTCAGGGACGCGTGCTGTCGATGCTGCCAGCGATGCTGCTCTATCTGGTGTTCTTCCTGCTGCAAAGTTCGCTGCGCTCCAGCGGCAATAAGGGGCGCCTCGATCCGGCTCTGTGGATGTGGGCGGTTAACCTCGGGTATCTGGCGCTGGCCGTACTGCTGAATACGTGGGATACGGTGCCAATGCGCCGACTGCGTGCGCGTTTCACTCGCGGAGGATCGGTCTGATGTTTGGCGTACTTGACAGATATATCGGTAAAACGATTTTCAATACCATTATGGCGACGCTGTTTATGCTGGTGTCGCTCTCCGGCATCATCAAGTTTGTCGATCAGCTGCGTAAAACCGGGCAGGGCGAATACACCGTACTCGGTGCCGGGCTGTATACCCTGCTGAGTGTGCCGAAAGATATTGAGATCTTCTTCCCGATGGCCGCGCTGCTCGGGGCACTGTTGGGCTTAGGTACGCTGGCCCAGCGCAGCGAGCTGGTGGTGATGCAGGCTTCCGGTTTTACCCGTATGCAGATTGCCGCCTCGGTGATGAAAACCGCGATCCCGCTGGTGCTGCTGACCATGGCCATCGGTGAGTTTGTGGCCCCGCAGGGTGAGCAGATGGCGCGTAACTACCGTGCGCAGCAGCTGGTGGGCGGTTCGCTGCTCTCCACGCAGAGCGGGCTGTGGGCGAAAGACGGCGATAACTTTATCTTTATCGAACGTATTCGCGGCGACAACCAGCTGGCGGGCATCAGTATTTACAGCTTTAACAAAGAGCGCCGTTTGCAAACCGTGCGCTATGCCGCCTCTGCGCAGTACAACGCGGAGAAAAAACTGTGGGAGCTGGCGCAGGTGGATCAGTCCGACCTGACGGACCCGCAGCAGGTGAAAGGCACCCAGACGCTGAGTGGCGAATGGAAAACCACCCTGACCCCGGACAAGCTGGGTGTGGTGGCGCTGGACCCAACGGCGCTGTCGATCACCGGGCTGTATAACTATACGAAGTATCTGAAGCAGAGTGGGCAGGTGTCTGGCCGCTATGAGCTGAACATGTGGAGCAAGATCTTCCAGCCGCTGTCGGTGGCGGTGATGATGCTGATGGCCCTGTCGTTTATCTTTGGCCCGCTGCGCAGCGTGTCGATGGGGATGCGCGTGGTCACCGGGATCAGTTTTGGCTTCCTGTTCTACGTGCTGGACCAGATCTTTGGGCCGTTGAGCCTGGTGTATAACATTCCGCCATTGCTGGGCGCGCTGCTGCCGAGTGCCGCGTTCTTTGCGATCAGTGTGTTTATGCTGCTGAAGCGGCGGTAATCAGGGCGCTCGGGCCTATCCCGCAGGCGGACCTTTTGTTTCGGTCAGCCTGTGGGGTTAAAGCCAGGTCAACGTCAAGGGCGTTTCGCTTTCCCGCTGTCGCGGGATGAGCGACCCAGGGCGGCCAATCGCCGCCGCCCTGGGGACCCGGGCTTGCGGCAGGCGCCGCGCCCGCTTTCAGCGGGTTCCCTCAGAAAATCGACTTTCCTGCCGGACCGGGTGTGACGGGACGTCCCTGTCCCGGCACACCCTCTCGCCAACGTCCTGTTGGCGCGTCCTGGAAATCCGATTTCCCTCGGCGCAGCTGAGATGCCGCCTCAACGTCAAAACCCAAACCCAAACCCAAACCAGAACCAGAACCAGAACCACTTATTTTGTTTTGGTTGTTTTGGTTGTTTTGGTTGTTTTGGTTGTTTTGGTTTTGACCTGGGATGTTGACTTTCAGGCGGCAATTAAGAATCGCTGAGGAAGCGAAGAGAACCAGGATGAGCCGACAGGACGTCGGCGAAAGTTCGGGCCGGTACAGGACGTACCGTCACGAACGGTCCGTCGGTGAACCGAGCAGACGAAGGCACCCGCGAAGCGGGCGGTTCGCCTGCCGCAAGCCCGGGGTCAAGGGGCGGCGGCGACTGGCCGCCCCTTGTCGCTCAGCCCACGCAGTGGGAAAGCGAAATGCCCTTGACCTGGCCCTGGCCGTTAAGCCTCTACAGCAGCTGCGGCACCAGCGACAGCAGATACAAAATCAACCCAATCACCCCACCGACTAACGTGCCGTTAATGCGGATGCGCTGCAAATCCTTGCCGATATTCAGCTCCACCTGATGCGACATATCCGCAGCGTCCCAGCTCTTCACCGTATCGCTGATATGACGGCTGAGAAACGCCGAGAACTCCGGTGCCACGTTGCTGGCGGCCTCTTCCATATGCTGATTGAGCGAGTTGCGCAGCGGCTCATCCTGCATCAGGGTTTCGCCGAACCACTGCCCGGCAGCACTCACTTTGGCGTGCAGCGTGGAGTCGGGGCGCTCCAGATCGTCTTTCAGCCAGCCACGCAAATCATTCCACAGCTGGCCGATATAGCGGTTCAGCGTCTCATCCTGCTTCAGATACGCTTTAATCTCTTCCGCTTTCTCTGCCATCTCCGGGTCGTTACGCAGGCGGGTAATCAGCCGCTGCACGGCGCGGTTAAAGCCCTGGCGCAGCTGGTGGGCATCATCGTGTTCAATCTCGGTGAGGATCGACTGCACCGCATTGGCCGCCAGCTCGGCGCTTTTCTCTCCCAGCCACTCGCTCGGCAGCATCTTCTCCTTCAGCGGATGCTCGCGCTTCAGCCAGCTCACCACCTGATGGGCGATAAACTCATGCGTGCCGGGCTTATTCACCAGTTGCAGGATCTGCGCCAGCGCATCGTCCAGCAGCTGCTGATGGCGGTTATTCTTCGTCAGACTTTCGAGGATCATGGCCGCCGACTGGCTGAGATCCACTTTATCGATCGCTTTGTGGATCGCCCGGCGCATAAACCCCTGAATACGCTGATCGTCGGCCAGATCGAGAAAGCCGCGCACGGTTTTCAGCACCATCCCGCTCAGGCGGGCGGCGTTGTCCGGGTGGCTCAGCCAGTTAGCAATAATCTGCGCCGGATTATGGCGGCGGATCAGCGCCAGTAGCGAATCGGTATTGAGGAATTTGTCCTGCACGAACAGGGCGAGATTGTCGGCGATACGATCCTTATTACGCGGGATAATCGCCGTATGACGGCCCGCCAGAGGGATCGGCACCCGGCGGAACAGCGCGCTGACCGCGAACCAGTCCGCCAGTGCCCCGACCATCGACGCCTCTGCCACCGCTTTCAGCCCGGCGACCCAGGGATTGGGCGGCCAGTACAGCGGCCAGAGAATGGTGGCGATAAACAACAGCGCCGCACCGACCAGCAACAGCAGCGGCAGGCGCTTCGCCCGGATTAACTCACGTTCCTTATCCATAAAGCCCTTATCGTTTCCTTCCGCCCATAATGCTGCCTAACACACCACGGATGATTTGATTGGTGATCTGTCGCGCTGCGCTTTTGGCCACGCTCTGCACCACGCCATCATGCTTGCCGCCGCGCGGCCCGGTGGTGCCGAACAGAATGTCCTTCAGCCCGCCGAGAATACCGTTATCCACCGCCACATTCTCGCCTTTGGCGGCGGGAGCGCTGGCGCTGTTCGTGGCGTTCTGTATCCCTTTTTGCAGCATCTCGTAAGCGGATTCGCGATCGACAGCTTCTTCATATTTGCCGGAGAGGGACGAGTGGTTAATCAGCCCGTTGCGCTCGTCGTCGGTCACCGGGCCCATGCGGGAACCGGGGGCAATGACCATCGCACGCTGCACCACAGAGGGGCTGCCTTTCTCATCGAGGAAGGAGATCAGCGCTTCACCGGTGCCGAGCTCCTGAATGGCCGTCACGGTATCAAACGCCGGGTTGGCGCGCATGGTCTGCGCCGCCACCTTGACCGCCTTCTGGTCTTTCGGGGTAAAGGCACGCAGGGCATGCTGCACGCGGTTACCCAGCTGTCCGAGCACCGCATCCGGCACGTCCGACGGATTCTGCGATACAAACCACACGCCCACGCCTTTCGAGCGGATCAGACGGATCACCTGCTCGATCTTATCCAGCAGCACTGCGGGCGCATCGTCAAACAGCAGATGCGCCTCATCAAAGAAGAACACCAGTTTCGGCTTCTCCAGATCGCCCGCCTCCGGCAGTTGCTCATACAGCTCCGACAGCAGCCACAGCAGGCTGGTGGCGTACAGTTTTGGCATCTGGTACAGCTTCTCCGACGCGAGGATGTTGATTATCCCTTTGCCGTTCTCATCGGTGCGCATCCAGTCTTTGATATCCAGCATCGGTTCACCAAAGAAGTATTCCGCTCCCTGCTGCTCCAGCGACAGCAGCCCGCGCTGGATAGCCCCCACCGAGGCGCTGTTGATATTGCCGTACTGGGTCTGGAACGCTTTGGCGTTCTCGCCGATATACTGCGTGGCGGCGCGCAGATCCTTAAAATCGAGCAGCAGCAGGCCCTGGTCGTCGGCCACACGGAAGATAATCTGCAATACGCCGCTCTGTACGTCGTTCAGATTCAGCAGGCGTGCCAGCAGCAGTGGCCCGAGGTCCGACACCGTGGCGCGCACCGGGTGGCCGCGTTCGCCAAAGATATCCCACAGTGCCACCGGATTCCCCTGCGGTGACCAGTCCGTGACGCCAATCTTCGCCAGACGGGCGAGCAGTTTCTCTGACTCGGTCCCGGCTTTGGCAACCCCGGTTAAATCACCTTTCACATCGGCCATAAACACCGGCACGCCGATATTTGAGAAGCTCTCCGCCAGCTTTTGCAGCGTGACGGTTTTACCGGTGCCGGTCGCACCCGTGATCAGCCCGTGGCGGTTCGCCATCGCGGGCAGCAAATGCAGTTGTTGTTCCGTGGTCTGGGCAATCAGCAGCGGCTCGGTCATCGTCAACGATCCCTTTGGTGGTAAGACGGAGAATATTTTGTAAGCATAGCAGGCGTCTCCGTCAATTACGGCTTGCCAGTTAATGTCCACTCTCAGTAAGTTAGACGATATTACATGATGGAGGTGGAAGATGGATGCAGCAGTACTTTCTGTGATTTCAATCGGCGGTGCGCTGGCGTGATGCGGTCCACGTAACACCTGGCTACGCTTTAAAGCCCCGCTCGACCGTTTAGGGGGGCGGCGTGATGGCGCTGCTGGGCATTCGGCTGATGGTAAAATAGTAGCCGGGCCAGGCCTTCTCGCCGACCCGGGACGGCCTGAGCTTAATGACGGGTATCCTGACCACCAAAGATATTGGCACGGCTGGATGACGATGATCCGTCGTTATAATGCGTGTCCTGCCCCTTAAAGATATTCTCCCGGCTGGTCGATGAGCGACCGTCGCTGTAGGCTGTATCCTGCCCTTTGAAGATATTTTCACGACTGGTGGAGGTGGTGCCATCGCTGTACGTCGCATCCTGCCCGCCGAAGATATTGGCCCTGCTGGATGAGGTGCGCCCGTCGCTGTACGTGACATCCTGCCCTTTGAAGATATTGGCACGGCTGGTGGAGGTGGTGCCGTTATCATAGGTGCAGTCATAACCCTCAAAGATATTCTTGCGGCAGCTGTCTGCCTGGGCCGTGGCACAGACACCGGCCAGCAGGAGGGCGGGTAACAGTGTGAGCAACCGGATTTTCATCGTATTTTCCTTTATGCAGACCGGAATGGCAGAACCTCAACATAAGCAAACACTGTGCAGAAAAGATGGAGAATGGCGGGGCGAATAATAAAAAAGGCCACACAACGGTGGCCGGGGGGAAGAAGGCGGCAAGGGGACAGCCCTGCCGCCTTAAGAGAGAGATTACGAGATAAACTGTTTGCCCTGCTTCAGCACCAGATCACAGGCTTTGGTTTTCACCTTCTTGCCGATGGCGGTATCACCCAGCGATTTCAGGTTCACCTGCTGATTGTTGCCGGTGTTCAGCAGACCCATCAGGCCCTGCTTATAGTCGGTGGTTTCCTGCTGCTTCTGCGTATCCGCCAGCCCCAGCTTACCGAGCAGTTTGTCTTTCACCGATGACACATTGTTATCGACAATATTGTTCTTCACACAGTACTCCAGCACACCCGCCGCATTGGTCATGGTGCCCGCACTGAGCGACTGGCTGCCACCGTTCAGTAACCCGGTCAATGCACCCAGCGAGTTGCCCGCAGGCGCTGCGTTAGCACCGGAGGTATTGGAGGTGGTGCTGCTGTTGTTCTGGCCCAGCGCGCTGGCGGCTGAGTTAAGCTGATCCTGCCAG
The DNA here is from genome assembly GCF_037479175.1 of Erwinia sp. MYb375. Lineage (NCBI taxonomy): Bacteria > Pseudomonadati > Pseudomonadota > Gammaproteobacteria > Enterobacterales > Erwiniaceae > Erwinia > Erwinia sp. MYb375. The sequence continues at coordinate 141,404 of NZ_JBBGZS010000014.1, forward strand.
CTGGCGGCACCCGCCGTGGCGCTGAACAGTGCGGTGGTCACTGAACCTGCCAGAACCCATTTCATTGCTGCTTTCATTGTTAGCCCTATTCGATGTGATGTGACGCACGCTGCCCTCCTGGCCACGCGCTGATATCTGATTGTTCCGACTGCCGGAGAGCGGGTGAGTTCCACCGCGCAGCGCCGTACAGCCATTATGGTCCAGGGTTTAAGAATTATCTGCACTGAAACATCACAGGGGCGGGGCACGCGACGCCCGGACGGGATATCAATACGCTGGCCCGGCGCACGTTTTTTCAGCACTCAGACGCAGACCCTGCGGAATAGGGTTGCGTATGCAGGCGGTAACGGTATAATCCACAACGTTTTCCGCATACCCTTCAGTGCCGAAGTGGCGAAATCGGTAGACGCAGTTGATTCAAAATCAACCATCGAGAGATGTGCCGGTTCGATTCCGGCCTTCGGCACCATAAAGCGTATGAACATTGAAGCCACCGAAAGGTGGTTTTTTTGTGTCTGCAATTTACCTAACCACTTCTTGATCCCCCGTCGTGTATGTGCCAGCCTCTAAGCTCTGTTATTAGGGCTATAGTTTTTGAATTTGGGTTGATATCACTTTTTGATATCATTAAGGGTCTTGTGGCGGGCAAAAAAAGAGGCTAAAGCGCACCAGGTTCGTGATGCGAAGGTATTTTTAATAGCGGTAGGAGTAACACCATGATGAATACCATGACATATAAAGGTTATTCGGCAAGGATTGAATATTGTGAAGAAGATCATTGCCTTGTGGCCCACGTAGCGGGTATCAGGGATATCATTGGGTTCCACGCTGACAATGTAGTCGAACTGCGAAAAGCATTTGAAGAGAGCGTGGATGACTATATTTCCTATTGCGCCGCACAGGGGCGTGAACCGCTCCGTCCGGCGAGTGGTAAAATTAGTCTGCGCATTGCTCCTGAGATCCATTCCGCTATTAATGTTGCAGCGGAAGTCGCTGGCAAAAGCGTTAATCAATGGATCAACGACGCGCTTATCAAAGCTGCGCATGGTTGATCGCTGGATGTGATCCTTAAGATTAATGCAGCGGATCGACTGCAAAGAACGGATGGAGATCCGCAATGACCGCAAAGCGTAAATTTAAAACCCCTGCCTTTGAAGCTATTCACTGCGCAGCTTCTGGAGTATTCAGCATTGGTGCCATCCCGCATAACGATGCGTGATTTTAATCAGGCCTGCATTGATTGCGAGGACGAGTTACAGCTTGCTCAGATCACAGCATACAGCAGAAGGCCTTTGTCGAAATAGTATGCGAAAGTGCTAATATTATTGCCATATTTTGGTTTAAGAGAAAGAATATTAGCACGTTGGTGACGGTGGTTTAGTTGAACAATGGAGCAGCTCAGCCAGGGTTTCGTATGACATTGGTCAACGAAAATAAAAATCATATGTAGCTATCAGCAGTAAGACCTGGTTAAGGATGACTGTGATGGCAAACCAGATTTTAAACGGCTGTTTTTGCGTTTTATGGCGAAAGAGTTGCTGACTGACTATCGCCCCAGGCCATCCCCCCAGGAAGCCAGACACTAGCAAAGTAGACTCAGGCACTCTGCGCCAGCCTTTGCGGGCAGCCAGTTTATCCCATCCATAGATAAGACATGTCAGTGTGCTTGCAAGCAGGAACCATATTACAAATGGGGGAGGCAGAAATGTGCTGCCCAGTGCTGTTAAGGCCAGAAGCAGTTAATAGAATAGATTCAGTTTTATTTAATTGGCACCGCGCTCCTCACTCATAAAGAAGGGAAACTTTATTTAGTTTCACTGGCTGCATTAAATCTGGCTTTTCTCAAGCACAAAGCGTGCATTCAATTTTCGTAAAAACTGGAAGGTTGTTAAGCAGGGAACCTGCAGTTTTTGGCAGATATTGGGAACTTTAACTTTTCGTGTATTTGCCGGAAACAGTGTCTCATGGGTGATCACTGTCGCTCCCATGGACTTACCTTTTGCAATAATCCATGGGTCTGCTTTAGCCAAAAAGTTATCACGGTCCCGTGGGTTGTAGTCACCAGCCATCACATCGATCAGTATCTGCTGGAAAATGGACTGGGTCGCTGGGTCATCGTTATGAATAAAGTGCTCAGGTCTTGACCTTGCCCAATCCGCCAGTTCATCGTTACCCTCCCGTAACTCTCTGCCGATCATATCGACACTGGCAACAATGCCTTGCTCAAATTGCCAGTCAAGCCATTGCCAGTAAGCAGGGCATATATCCATACCGTAATAAAAATTCTTGGCTTCAATGTAGGTATTCGCATCCAGCAGATATTTCAAAGCCCCAACTCCTTTGCAAAACGCGCGATACTGGCGGGTTTCATTCCATCAAGAAGATCGCCTGCATCACGAAGTAATAGTTGCCCACTCAGCGCCTGGCTCACCACTGCGCGAGAAAAAGAGGTACTGATTTGTGCGTTTTTAGTCCGGTAATAACCCGGTGACCCGGTACCTTTATCACGTTGCGCAAAGGCTTTTTGTTGCATATGAACAAACAGTTCATATTCCTGTTGGTCGATCAGCCTGAGTGTTAAAGCACGGCGAGCAAGTGCCCAGCGACTTACGTGAAAATGCTGTTCCAGATGAGGCAGATTATCCTGCCAGCTTTCATAGCCAGCTTGCCAGTGTGTGAGAAACTCCTCTGCCGGCACTAAGAACTCAGCGGCGACGGCATTACATAAAATTTCTTCTTTAAGATGTGTGGCTGTTCCGCCATCAGAGACACCAGACTGACCTATCCAGATGTGGCATAGCTCATGGATAAGCGTAAACAGCCTTGCACCGGGCGCGTCAGCGTGATTAACAAAAATAATGGGGGCGTAGTCATCAGTAATGGCAAAACCCCGAAACTCTTCCACATTGAAGGGACGGGAATGGTGGCCGAGGCTTGAGGATCGCATCACCAACACGCCAGCAGATTCAATACGCTGTACCAGCTCGCGATAATAATCTTCCCAGCTACCGCGCGTTGGATGGGCATTGACGCCCAGCTTAAGCCGCATATCCAGAACAATAGTCATGGCAGAATCCTGGCTGGAGAAGCGGCCTGATAATTTAGCGGGACCCATAAACTGCTGCTGCAGATATTCCCTGTACCACTCCTGACGCTGGAGCATTATTTTCAGTAAGTCCAGCAACTCTGCACTGGGGCGCTGCACGCCCTTACCCTGAAGGGTACGAAGGTCGGGGATCGGCAGCGTTTCAACCGGTGGAGTCGCCAGGTACAGATAGCCAAAGGGAACATGGGCTTTATCAGCGAAAGTCATCGCCTGATTAAAGGTGATATCGTGCGCCCCGTCTTCCCACTGCTGGAGGCGCTCTTCGCTGGTTCCACATTTACGGGCAAACAAATCCATCGCGATGCCAGAGCGCTCGCGCGCCCAGCTTAGCATTGCCGGATTGATGTTTGCCTTAGTCACTATGGAGCCCCTGTTGCCGAATTTTAAACACGATGATTGTAGTATGTGGGCAGCCCGGGCGGGGCGCAATAGTAGAACAATTAACCTCAAGAAATGCTCAGGATTAAACGATTTATCCTGTCACGGTTCATTAAGATTTTCGATAGAGAAATTCGGCCTGTTGTGACCTCATCGCTGAAAAAATCACCCTAAACATCAGCCCCAATCGTAAGCAAAACAGGTACAATCAGATAAATTTTTAATTCCTCAGGTCGCATAATGTCTACTCATAACTTTTCCAGCACCGCTGCCTTTATCTGGTCGGTGGCCGATCTTCTTCGTGGTGATTTTAAGCAGTCACAGTACGGGCGCGTGATCCTGCCGTTTACGCTGTTGCGGCGTCTGGAGTGCGTACTGGCCAGTAGCAAAGACGCGGTGGTGGCTAAGGCCGCCGAAGTCAAAGCGATGAAAAGCCTGCCGGAAGAAGGTCAGGAAAAATTTATCTTACGCGCCACCAACAACCTGTCGTTCTATAACACCTCGCCGATGGATTTGGGCAAAATGGGGCAGAACGATATCAAAGACAACCTCGAGAATTACGTCCAGTGTTTCTCGAAGGACGCCCGTGAAATCTTCGATCATTTTAAATTTAACGAGTTTGTCAGCCAGTTGGATGAGGCCAACCTGCTGTTCAAGGTGGTGAAAAAATTTGCCACCACCGACCTTAGTCCGCAGGCCATCTCTAACCACGATATGGGGCTGGTATTTGAAGAGCTGATCCGCCGTTTTGCGGAAAGTTCGAATGAAACGGCAGGGGAACACTTTACCCCACGCGATATCGTGCGCCTGACCACCTCTCTGGTGTTTATGGAAGATGATGATGCGCTGAGTAAGCCCGGCATTATCCGCACCATCTACGACCCGACGGCGGGCACTGGTGGCTTCCTCTCCTCGGGCATGGAGTATGTACATGGGCTGAACCCGCAGGCGGTGATGCGTGCCTTTGGTCAGGAGCTGAACCCGGAGTCTTACGCTATCTGTAAAGCGGATATGCTGATCAAGGGCCAGGACGTCAGCCGTATTAAACTGGGTAACACGCTGTCGAATGACCAGCTGCCTGCCGATCAGTTTGACTATATGCTGTCCAATCCACCGTTTGGCGTGGACTGGAAAAAGATTGAAGGCGAAATCAACGACGAGCACAGCCAGAAAGGTTTTAACGGGCGTTTTGGCCCCGGCCTGCCACGCGTCTCGGATGGTTCGTTGCTGTTCCTGCTGCACCTGATCAGCAAAATGCGCGATACCAAAAATGTTGATGGCACCGCCAGTGACGGTGGCCGTATTGGCATTATCCTTAATGGTTCCCCTCTGTTTACCGGCGGGGCCGGCAGCGGCGAGAGTGAAATCCGCCGCTATATTCTGGAAGCCGACCTGCTGGAAGGGATTGTCGCGCTGCCGACCGATATGTTCTACAACACCGGCATTGCGACCTATGTATGGATCCTGTCGAACAAGAAGGCACAGGAGCGCAAAGGCAAGGTTCAGCTGATTGATGGCACGAAACTGTGCGGCAAGATGCGTAAGTCACTCGGCTCGAAGCGTAACCTGATGGGCGAAGAGGATATCCGGCTTATCACCCGCACCTTCGGTAGCTTCGAGGTGGTGGATGCGACTTCTCTTGAAGCATTAGGTCTTGAGAAAGCGCCGGAACAGAAATCTAACCGTGGTCGCCAGTCCGCCACCGCCAAAACTGAAGCGGCGAAAACCTTTGCCAGCAAAATCTTTAACAGCACCGACTTTGGCTACCGCCGTCTGACCATTGAGCGCCCGTTGCGCTTATCTGCGCAGGTGACAGATGAGGCCATTAGCACCCTGCGCTTTGCACCGAAGCCGTTTAATGCGCCGATGGAGCGGCTGCATGAAGCGTTTAGCGACCAGTGGCAGGACGGGGAGTACGGCGATTTCTCCGACATTCAGGTGGAAGCGCGCGCGATTATCAAAGCCGAGTTTAGCGAGCTGAAAGAGAAGCAGGTTAAAGACCTGCTGGACAGCAAGCTGTGGCTGGCACAGCGCGATCTGATGGCCAAAGCGCAGCAGATCCAGAGTGCGCTGGGGGCTCAGGCTGGTGGCAGGGAGCAGGTCAGCAATGACTTTAATCTGTTCCAGCTGGCCCTGAAAGGCGCGATCAAAGCCGCCGGCGTCAAGCTGGATGCCAAAGAGAACAAGCAGTTTATTGACGCCATCACCGCGAAAAACCCGGACGCTGAACCGGTAGTAAAAAAGGTGCTGAAGGAAGAGGCCCAGCCGCTGTACGGTGCTTTTGAATACAAAGGCAAGGTGGTGGAATTCGAGCAGGATGGCGATCTGCGTGATAACGAGAACGTGCCGTTAAATCCTGCAATCGCCACCAGTGAGCTGATTGAAGGTTACTTCATAAAAGAGGTGCACCCGCACGTTAAGGATGTCTGGATTAACGCCGACAAACGCGATGCCCAGGACGGTGATATCGGTATTGTTGGCTATGAGATCCCGTTTAACCGCCATTTCTATGTATATCAGCCGCCGCGCCCGCTGGAAGAGATCGATGCCGATCTGGATGCCGTCAGCAAAGAGATTATGAAGCTGCTGCAGGAGGTACATTCCTGATGGCTAAAAACGGTAAATATCAGGCGTACTCTGAATATAAAGATTCTGGAGTTGATGGGGTGGGTTTTGTTCCTGAGTTTTGGAGTGTAACTCGCCTGAAATTTATAGCATCTATAAATATGGGGCAATCACCCAGCTCTGAAGATTGTAATATTGATGGCAATGGTCTTGCTTTTTTACAGGGCAATGGTGAATTTGGGAAAGTTAACCCCAGAGAGAAACAATATTGCCCTGTGCCTAAAAAAATAGCTCAGCCAGGAGAGCTTTTATTCTCAGTGCGTGCGCCTGTAGGTGCGATAAATATTGCAGATAAACAATATGGGATTGGACGTGGTTTATGCAGTATTCAAGGAGCTATCAATGTCCAGCAGTCTTACTTATGGTGGATATTCCCTTCTTACAAAAATCAGTTAGATGCTATTGCGACTGGCAGTACATTTGAAGCAGTTTCCACTGAGCAAGTGCAAAATTTATATGTCACATTACCGAGTTACATCGAACAAGAAAGAATAGCTGCATTCCTCGATCATGAAACTGCAAAAATCGATTCTCTAATCGAAAAACAGCAACAGCTAATCGAACTTCTCAAATAAAAACGCCAGGCGGTGATTAGCCATGCTGTCACCAAAGGGCTAAACCCTGATGTACCGATGAAGGATTCTGGTGTTGAGTGGTTGGGAGAGGTGCCTGAGCATTGGATTGTCAAACCACTAAGATATCTGGGTGATTTCCAGAATGGAATTAATATTGGGGCCGAGGCGTTCGGTTCTGGTTATCCATTTGTGAGTTATGGTGATGCGTATAAAAATAGAGTGTTGCCGGAGTTCGGTAGCGGATTAGTACAGTCAACGAGTGAGGATAGGAAGAAATATTCGCTTTTGACAGGCGATGTGCTTTTTACCCGAACATCAGAAACAATTGAGGAAATTGGCTTTGCATCGGCTTGTTTAAAAACTATAGAAAATGCCTGTTTTGCTGGTTTTTTGATTCGGTTTCGTCCAAATTCATTGAATTTAAATGTAGCGTATTCAAAGTATTACTTTTCCAATCAGTTACTTCGTGTTTTTTTTACGAAGGAAATGAATTTGATAACTAGGGCATCTCTTAGTCAAGACTTACTAAAGACGATGCCAGGAGTTATCCCACCAAGGCATGAACAAAGAGAAATCGCTAAGTTATTAGATGAGAAGTCAAAGAGATTTGATCAGCTTCAATTACTTGGAGAAGAGCAAATAATGTTCCTTAAAGAACGCCGCACCGCCCTAATCTCCGCTGCCGTCACCGGCAAAATCGACGTACGCAACTGGGTCGCCCCTGCCGCCAGCGAGGCAGCCGCTGATACCGTATCACAGGAGGTGAACGCATGAGTACCGATACCACCCAAGAGCTGATTTTCCAGAATGAGATGATCGCCCAGATGGTGAGCAACGGCTGGATCGTCGGTAAAAGTGACGGCTACGATCGCGAACGTGCGCTTTATACCCAGGATGCGCTGCACTTTGTGCAAACCACCCAACCGCAAGAGTGGGAAAAATTTGCCAAAGTCTATCCGAACGATACTGAGCGTCACTTTCTTGATAACCTGGTTGCACAGCTAAAAAAAGCCGATATCAATGCCACCGATATCCAGTCACGTGCATATGGCACCCTCGGCGTTTTGCGCCACGGCTTAAAAATTCGCAATGCGCGATTTTCCCTGTGCCAGTTTAAACCGGAACATAATCTCAACCCGGGAACCCTGGCGCGCTATCAGCAGAATATCTGCCGCATTGTGCCGGAGCTGGTCTACAGCCCTCATGCCAGCAGTAGCGTATTTGCTGAAACCGGCCTGAAAGCTAAAAAATGGCGTATCGATCTGGTGCTGTTCGTCAACGGTCTGCCGGTCGCCACTCTGGAGCTGAAGTCGGAGTTCAAACAGGCGGTGCAAAATGCGATTAAACAGTATCAGCAAACCCGCTTGCCGAAAGACCCAGTAACCAATAAACCCGAGCCGTTGCTGACCTTTAAACGCGGCGCGCTGGTGCACTTTGCCGTCAGCCAGTACGAAGTGTTTATGGCCACGAAGCTGGCCGGGGCGGATACCTTCTTCCTGCCGTTTAACAAAGGCACCAAACGGGGCGGTGCGGGTAACGATATTCCGGAGGATCACGATCGCTACGCCACGGACTACCTGTGGAATGAAGTGTTGGTACCGGAAAATCTGCTGACCATCCTCAGTAGCTACGTTCATCTGCAGATCGAAGAGAAAGAGGACTGGAGCGGGCTGAAGGTGAAAAAAGAGAGCCTGATCTTCCCGCGTTATCATCAGTGGGATGTGGTGCGTCAGCTGATTGGCGCGGCCCAGGCCGAAGGCACCGGGCATAAATACCTGATCCAGCACAGCGCCGGGTCCGGTAAATCCAACTCGATTGCCTGGACCGCGCATCAGCTCTCCACGCTCTATGATGCGCAGGGAGAAAAGCAGTTCCATTCGGTGATCGTCGTCACCGATCGCACGGTGCTGGACGACCAGCTGCAGGATACGATCTATCAGTTTGAGCATCAGGATGGCGTGGTCGGGCGCATCAATAATAAGGAAGGCGATGGATCGAAGTCAGAGAAACTGGCTGCTGCGCTGGAAAGTTCCCAACCGATTATTATTGTCACCATTCAGACTTTCCCGTTTGTATTAAAGGCGATTGAAAACAGCGTCAGCCTGAAAACGCGCAAATATGCGGTGATTGCCGATGAAGCACACTCATCACAAAGCGGCTCCACGGCGCGTCAGCTGAAAGAAGTGTTGATGGTGGAAGAGACGGATGAGGATGTCGTACTGTCTTCAGAAGATATTCTGGATGCCACCGTGGCAGCGCGTAAGGGCAGCAGCAACCTGAATTACTACGCCTTTACCGCCACGCCGAAATCGAAAACGCTGGAGCTGTTTGGCCGCCGTCCGAAACCGGACGAACCGGCGTCCAAAACCAATAAACCGGCGGCCTTCCATGTTTACTCCATGCGGCAGGCCATCGAAGAAGGCTTTATTCTCGATGTGCTGAAGAACTACACCAACTACAAGGTGGCTTATCAGCTGCTGCAGAAGCTGGAAGAGGGCGATAAAGAAGTCGACAGCAAAAAAGCCAAAATTAAACTGAACCAGTGGGTCACGCTGCACGATCATAACGTTTCGCAGAAGGTGAAAGTGATCGTGGAGCATTACCGTAAAAACGTGATGCACTTGCTGGGCGGGCAGGCAAAGGCCATGGTCGTCACCAGTTCGCGCAAGGCGGCGGTGCGCTATAAGCTGGCGTTTGATAAGTATATTGCCGAGAATAACTACCAGAAAATCAGTGCAATGGTGGCATTCTCCGGCGAGGTCGAATTTAATGAAGGCGACCATAACAGTCTGGCGCTGTTAAACAAAAAGTTCACCGAAGCCAATATGAATCCGGGCCTGAAAGGCCGTGATATGCGCAAAGCCTTTGATAGCGATGATTATCAGGTGATGCTGGTGGCTAACAAGTTCCAGACTGGTTTTGACCAGCCTAAGCTGTGCGCCATGTACGTTGATAAACCGCTGGGTGGCGTGGAGTGCGTGCAGACGCTGTCCCGTCTTAACCGCACCTATCCGGGTAAAGCCGAGTCCGGCACCTTCGTGCTGGATTTCTATAATGACCCGGAAGAGATTCTGGCCGCGTTCCAGCCCTATTACCAGACCGCTGAACTGATGGACGTCACCGATCCTGGTCTGGTGTTTGACCTGTTCGAGAAACTGCGCGCCAGCGGTGTTTTCCTGTGGAATGAAGTCGAGCAGTTCTGCGATGCCTTCTTTATGAAAAATAAGTCCAACGCGGCGATCAGTAATATCTGTAAGCCTGCGGTTGAGCGCTGGAAGAAACGCTATTCCTCTTCGATTGATGCCTATCTTCTGGCGAAAGAGATGTTTGAACGCACAAAAAAAACCGGTGATATCGTGTTGATCACCAACGCAGAAAACAGCTTTAAAGCCTGCAAGCAGGAGAAAGATCGACTGGAGATCTTTAAAAAGGATCTCGGCAGTTTCGTACGTTTTTATGAATTTATGTCTCAGATCGTGGATTACGACGATAAAGAGCTGGAGAAACTCAGCCTCTACGCCCGCCATCTGCGCCCGCTATTGCATGAACAGAGACTGGACGAGGATGAGGTGGATGTCAGCAATATCCAGATGAGCCATTATCGTCTCTCGAAAATCCATGCTCAGCATCTTAAGCTGCAGGAAGATTCACCGGAATATAAACTGCATCCCAGTAATGATGTGGGAACCGCCAAGCCGAAGGACAAGAAAGAAGAGTTCATGTCGCATATTCTGGCGCGGTTAAATGAGCTGTTTATTACGGATAATCTGACCGACAAAGATATGGTCAATTATGCGTTTGCCGTTCGTGACAAGCTCTCGGAAAATAAGTCCGTTATGACGCAGATTGCTAATAATACGCGTGAGCAGGCGATGCTGGGTGATTTCCCTAAAGCCATTGATGATGCCGTGATGGACAGCAGTGAAGCGCAGCAGGAAATGATGATGCAGTATCTGTCGAGTCCTGAGCTGGCCAGGGGATTTGCCCGGGTGGTGTTTGATATGCTGAAGGGGGCCTGAACAGCAGGTTCATCATTTTTGTCATACACATAAGGAAGTGCTATGTCTGTACCGACTTACGATAAATTTATTGAACCCGTGTTGCGCTTTCTGGCTACCAGGCCTGAAGGAGCGACTGCCCGCGAAGCGCAAGAGGCGGCGGCAGATATGCTCAATCTGGATGAAAATCAGCGCGCAGAGGTGATTGCAAGCGGTCAGCTGACTTATAAAAACCGGGCAGGCTGGGCACACGACCGACTAAAGCGTGCGGGATTGTCGCAAAGTCTGTCTCGTGGGAAATGGTGCCTGACACCCGAAGGGCAGCGCTGGGTTATCGCCCATCCTCTGCCAATGACAGCAGAGGATATCACTCATCTGGCCTTTGATTTTAATAGCGTGAAGTTGAAACAGCAGCCCGATTCTGTCGATCTCGATCCACAGCCTGAGCCACTCACTATAGAAGAACTGGCACTGAGTAGCCCTGACGATCGTCTTGAGCAGGCGCTGAATGAGATACGCAGTGCCGTGGCGGATGAATTGCTGGAAAACCTTAAACAGGTCTCTCCTGCGCGCTTTGAGGTGATTGTTCTTGATGTGCTGCACCGCCTTGGCTACGGCGGGCACCGGGACGATCTTCAGCGTGTGGGGGGCTCAGGCGATGGCGGCATTGATGGCATTATCTCGCTGGATAAGCTGGGCCTGGAAAAGGTTTATGTGCAGGCGAAACGCTGGCAGAACACGGTGGGCCGCCCTGAGCTGCAGGCTTTTTATGGCGCACTGGCCGGACAAAAAGCCAGACGCGGCGTGTTTATCACCACATCTGGCTTTACTTCTCAGGCGCGGGACTTTGCCAGGGCAGTGGAAGGTATGGTGCTGGTGGATGGGCAGCGGCTGGTGAATCTGATGATTGAGAATGAAGTTGGAGTGACTTCTCGTATATTACGCGTGCCAAAACTGGATATGGACTATTTTGAGTAATGAGTGAATCCAGCGCTGATCCTGTAAATAACGCTAAGCATCTTCCATTGTCTGGCTGGTGTGATGCTAATTCACCGCAAGCCTAAATGCGTCAGCCATATATTCTTGTTCCCGCACCGAAAGCCCTAAACCATTTGCAATGGTCCTCCACTGGCTGACTATTTCAATAAAGTCCTGGATGATTTCGTCGGCCTCTGCAAGATTCAGACGAAAGTATTCAGCGACCTCTCGTGCCAGTTCAAGATCCAGCGCGTTATCCGCCTCGGTGATATTCAGTTTGAGGCCGTCAGACCAAGGAACGGGGTTGATATCGTAAGCCTCCGAAAGCCGCCACCCTTTGCCGGGAACCAGAATAAATCCGTGATTGCGCAGGTGATCATCGGTGTTTGAAACGATAATATTAAAAACGATTCTGGACCAGAGTTCTTTCAAATCCTGGTTAGTCTGTGATCCCTGCCTTATCAAAACATCAGCGAGCTCCAGATAACTCACCCCGTTTGACGCGTCATCTCCATCCTGATGGCGGGTCATTGTCATGGCCGATGCAAAATGCAGGCGCTGGCCTGAATCTGTCCGGTCAAAACGACGCACCATAAAACAGTGATGATCGCTGGCAAATTTACGGGCTTCTGCGGTGGCGACGTTAAGCCCACAGCCTGTGGCAAGCGCATTGGCGACCATTTCCCAACCGCCCACATTGTAATCATCCCGGGTGCTGGGAAATTTTGCGATGTAGAGATTGCCATACTCGTCTGCAATGCTGGCTTTTGGCCTGGCGCCACCTAAAGAACCACCCGGCGCAATGAGCATACGCAACCACTCCTGACCCTGGGGAGAGGTATTGTCAGGATCATCCTCCAGTGCGCGGCTTGCTCTTTCTAAGGCCTTAATTTCTGTAAAAGGCGGCGCTGCGATATCAGCCCGGTTATCAAGAAATTCTCCTGCATCTTCAAGCCTGAAACGCAGGGCACCCACGCGATAAAGGTCATGTACGCCCAGCAGGTAATCGGATTCATATAACCGGGATCCTTCAACCTGAACGCCAGCACGGATATCTCGTTCCAGGCGACGCTTCATCAGCATTCGTCCCCAGCGGTCGGGGCTGGCATCGCCAAATATGCCAAACTTATCCCGTGGATAAGTCGGATATTGGGCACCTTCGAATAGCAAAATTTCAGGGTCAAGTTGCACAAGGCTTAGAGCGGGATCGGCCAGTGCTGCGGGATCATACTCAAATTCAAACAGCTCGCGCGTCCGACTTTGTCGGCTATGCAGGAAACCCATCCTTTTTGGTCCGGATAATCCAGCCCAGTCGGCGTATACCGCGATCATTGCCATTGTTAGCCACCTTTTGTCGGTTTATTCCGTGGTTTGAGCAGGGAAGCCAGTTCAGCGGACGTAGTCCCCCTTTCTTTCTGGGCTTTTGCGTTTGGGAGGTGGCTTGTTTTCACGCTGGCTCCGGCCTGAGTATCGGCTTTTTCATGTCTGCCGACGATCCCGGTACGTGAATCTTTAACCACGGACGGTTGGCGTGACGGAATGACTTTTGAGGGAGAAAAGTTATCGTTTTTTACCAGGCTAAAATCCTGTAGCTGACGCCCCAGCTCATCTTCAGCCGCTAATTTGTTCAAATCCCCTTCCAGCCCTAAAACTTGCATCACGGACAGGTACGCCCCTATCGTGACACCTGAGCCCCCCGCTTCCAGGGAACGTAGCGTCACTGGCGTCATCCCTGCACGTTCCGCAACCTGTTTGGCTGTGAGTTTACGTCGCAGGCGGGCGAGTTTCAGTCTCTCACCAAAATCAGTAAGCAGTCGGTTTGTGTCAGGGAGTAAAGGTGCTGTTTTTTTCGCCATAATGTCAATATTTTATCTTTATGTAGTGCTTATGGCCATAATATTATCATTTTAATGGTGGAGAGGTCTCAGTAAAAGTCATATGAAAAGTGATAATATTATTGCTCTTTTAACTAAAAAGAGAAAAAATATTAACACTTTGGTGGGGCAGCTTGGCTGGCTATTGGATCAGCGCAGGCAGGGGCTTTCTGGCATTGCTCAACGACTGACAATCCCGCCTTCACTGGCGGGATAACGTCTCAAGCCTTACCCTCTCACCCGTTTCCCCGCAATCACCCCGATAAACTCCTCCACCTGGCGCTGCTTACGTACCGACAGCGTGCAAACCTTCCTCAGTGACGTCATCAACGCGGATTCCTGCGGTTCGGGATCGCGGGCAGTGATTACCAGGCAGCCGTTCATGACGCGGATATCAACTTTGGTGCCGGTGGCAAAACCTGCGGCTTCCAGCCATTTCCCTTTGATGCTCAGCGCCGGGATCTGCTGGTAATCTGGATAGGTGCTCGCATAAGTCACGGTTAAATGGCGCAACGTAGGCGCGGTGACTTCTGATTTAACAACGTCTGTATTACAATCCTGCTCAGCCATAATAACTACCTTGTATAGTTGTTGCGGTTAGCGGTATGACGGTGTTCCTAGCACCTTCATGCCGCGATTAATGACCCTGTTATTATAACCAGCAGTAAAAACTAATCACTCTGGAAAAATAGCCAAAGTTAAAAAATGCAACGCGGCGCAGAAAAATAATGAAAGAGATGTAACATCCTCATTGAATGGCTTATTTTCATTGTTCATTCCTTCCTGTATTTTTAATTGTTTATTAGATGATTAATTTATTTCTCATTCTGGTGCACAGAATGTTTATCTTCAGCGAAAAATAATTGGACGTTTATATCATTGTTTCTACAGTGAATCATGATAGGTTTAGTTATCTTTTTGATAATTCATGTTTTTTAAACAAGGACGTTCGAGATGGCGACACTCGCAGGGAAGGGAATGACAAATGAGCGCGGAATGATGATGAAATGGATACATCGCCTGCTCACAATCGTGTTACTGGTGCTGGTTATTGGCAATGTCGCTTACCGTTATTACGTAGGGCCACCTTATGATGATGCGCTGTATCAATCCCGGCAGCTTAATGACGATACCTGGTTATACGTGACGAAATATCAGGGCGGCGGGGCAACAGTATCTGAGGTTTACCGCTACTATCTGGCGGGTGAAATACAAAAGGACGTATTAAAGGTATTGGGAAATACGGCACCTTTTCTCACTTCGGACAGTGATGGGGCTAGCGTCACAAAAGTGGGCAACCGGGTGACGGTCAGGATTACAGGAAGAATTTATAATTTCACTAATTCCGTATTTTATACCTCTGATGGGCTGGATGTGATACCGACCATCGAGTTATATGCCATTAACTCAAGGTGATATCGGGTCCAGCCATGCCAGGCTTCACCCGTGGTGATGGTTTGCACGATGGTCCAGGTCCAGGTCAAGGCCAAGGCCAAGGTCAACGTCAAGGGCGTTTCGCTTTCCCGCTGCGCGGGCTGAGCGACCAAAGGGCGGCAGTCGCCCCGCCCTTTGGAATCCGGGCTTGCGGCTGGCGCATCGCCCGCTTTCAGCAGGTGCCTTCGCAAGCGTCGTTCACCGACGGAGCGGTCGTGACGGCACTACCCTGTGCCGGCTCTCCCTCTCACCGCCGTCCTGGCGGTTCGTCCTGGTTCACTGTGCTTCCTCAGCGCTGCTGAATGCCGCCTCAACGTCAAAACCCAGGTCAAAACCCAAGCCCAAAATCCTGATTCTCATTAATGAGCAGAGATCGTCACGTTCTGATGCTTTTAAACCCCACAGCGAGCGCTATCTTGCGGGGAGGGGGCCAGTTTGAGGTAAGCCGGACGTCCCGCCACAGGACGTCGCGTGCCGAGGCCCGCAGGGATGCGTCTTTTGCCGATCCGGCGTGCTCAAACTGGCCCCAGACCGGTCGCTGAACAGGCAGCCAGTACCAGACCGGTTGCTGAACAGGTAGCCAGTACCAGACCGGTCGCTGAACAGGCTGCCAGTAAAAGCATTTCCGGGGCCCTTACGCCCCGTACCCCATCACCTGCAACAGATGCTGTGCCTGCTGCACGGCTTCCTGACGGTGCGCCACGCCCAGCTTCTGATACAGATTACGGATATGGGTTTTGATGGTAGTGGAGGCCACGTCCAGCTCCCCGGCGATCTGGTCGTTGCTGTAGCCGGAGTAAATCAACCCCAGCACCTGCCATTCACGCTGGGTGAGCGGGCTGGTGCGGATCAGCTCTGGCACCTGCGGATGCGTCAGCAATTTATTGACAAAACCTTCGTCGAAATGCGCAAACTTATGGCGATGATGCTGGTTAATCTCGCGTAAAATCAGCTGCGCCCGGCGCTGCTCCAGGTCGGGCAGCAGGTTAAGCTGGATCAGCTGACGCAGTTGCTGCGCCATCATCTCCCCTTCAATCACAAAGTGGCTGATAAACCCGGTGCGGTTCGCCAGCCCCAGCGCTTCAATCAGGGCATGCTGCGCTTCCCCTTTGCGGCCGGTGTGCCAGTAAAGCAGGTTGCTCAGCAGCAGATTGCGGTTCAGGTCGCTGGTCAGGCGCAGCTGGCGCGCATTCTGATTCAGCTCATCCAGCACCACTTCGGCTTCATCAAACTTCTCCAGCAGGATCTGCACGCGGGCGATATTACGCCACTGGCCCTGCTGGAAATGGTTATCGGCCATATCGGGTTTACGCGCCTGTTGCAGCCACTGGCGTGCGGCGGCTTTATCGCCCACCATCTGCCAGTAGGTGACGCGCGGCTTATCGGTGTTGGTCAGCCAGTCGATATGATACTGGCCGGTTTTCAGCAGCGCCTCGCAGCGTTGTAAATGATGATGGGCATTATCCAGCTGACCGCGCGCCAGCGAACACTTCGCCAGCATGGCCAGGCACTGCAACTGCTGCTGGGGATGAAAGTTGGTCAGTATCTCCAGCCCCTGACGTGCGGCGTCTTCGGCATCGTCCAGGCGGGACCACGACCATAACAGCTGCGATCGCAGACGCAGTAAAAACTCGTGCATCGGCAGCTGTTCAAGATGCTGTTCGCGCACCAGTTCGAACGCGCGATCCTGCATCTCAAACGCGGCCTGCAAAAAGCCTTGAGCGATAAGGATCTCGCTCTGCTGTATCAGCGCCCACAGCGCGTAGTGATAGGCTTCGTGACGGCGGGCAATCTGTTCCGTTTGCTGCATCAGCGGCAGGGCGCGGGCCAGGTCGCCTTTGCAGTGCTGGATCTCCCCGGTGACGGAGGTGGCAACAATCCGGCTGTAAAAGCTTTCATACGGCAGAAAACGCAGCGCCTCGGCCGCCAGCTGTTCCGCCTCATCCTGGCGTCCGTCATTGATGGCGACCTGCGCACGCAGCGCATTGAACTCCGCGTTCAGGTCCTGATCCATCACGATATCGCGCTTCTGCATCTCGCTTTCCGCCTGCGCCAGCAGGGTATCGACCTCCGCGTAGCGGTGCTGGCTCTGTGCCAGCCAGGCCTGCAACAGCACCAGCCTGGGGCTCTGGATCAGACGGTCATAAGGCAGGGCGGCCAGGCACTCTTCCAGCAGCGCCAGCTCGCTCTGATTAAACAGCGACCAGGCGTGTTGCAGCATAATATCGCGCAGCATATCGATGTCATCGGCACCCAGCGCGTGGTGGATCGCTTCTGCCGGGAACCCCTGCGCCAGCCAGCCTTCGGCGGCCGCACGGTGAATGGCGGGCAGCTCACTCGCCAGTTCCCACTGGCAGCGCTGACGCAGGAAGGTGGCGAACAGGGGATGGAAGCTGAACCACTCGCCGCTGTCATCCATGCGGTGAATAAACAGGCCCTGACGCTCTAACTCTTCCAGACGCTGCTGGCCATTATCCCCCCCGGTCAGGCGCACAATCAGGGCATCGTTCATCGAGCGCAGCAACGAGCAGCGCAGCAGGAAATCACGGGTCGGGGCATCGACGCGGTCCAGCACCTCATCCACCAGATAGTCGGAAAGGTGGCTGGCGTTCAGCCCTGCCAGCTTACGCGCAGACTGCTGAGTCGATTGCCGCGAAGGCGTGCTGGACTGGCGCGCCGAGAGGGCAATCAGCTGTAAGGCGGTGGCCCAGCCCGCGACGTCATCACACAGACGGCTGCTGTCGGCCTGATCGATGGGATCGTTAAGGCGGTTATCGAAAAATTGCTGCGTCTCGGGGTGCGTAAAGGCCAGATGGGTGGCATTCAGTTCAAGCAGCTGTTCACGCACGCGCAGGTTGGCGATCCCCAGCGGCGGCAGGGTGCGCGACAGCACCACCAGGGAGAGGTTCTCCGGCTGATGACGTAAAAAGAAACGCATCCCTTCATGGATCGCATCATTGGTGATCAGATGATAATCATCGATCACCAGCAACAGCGGGCGATGCCAGTCGGAGAGCTCGACGAACAGCTGGGCGAACAGCGCCGGCAGACTGGCGTACTGATGCTTCAGGCTCAGCGCCTCACTTTTGCCGCAATGGCCGCCGCAGGCCTGCTGGATGGCGGCAATCAGATAACTGGCAAAACGCTCCGGCAGGTTGTCGCTTTCATCAAGAGAATACCAGCCCAGATCGCTCTTACCCGCCGCCCAGTGTGCGACCAGCGTGGTTTTGCCATACCCCGCCGGGCTGCCGACCAGGGTCAGACGATAATGCGGCGCTGCCGACAGCCGGTTCAGCAGTCGGTCGCGCACCACGGTATTTTGCTGCCGCACCGGGCGGCTCAATTTTGATGGGATCAGCATTTTTTTTCGATTCTTTTGACGGTAGTCAGAGGGCGTAATAATTATTTCGCAGCGTGTAATTAATCACTTTTTCTAAAGTCCTCCTTTGAAACATCGAATGCAACAATGTTACGTATTTACATGCTGTTAACTTGCTCTGCATCACACTTCTAAAGACAAATTTTGCACCACTCCCCCTGACCCTGCATCCCCTCCGGCTACGCCCCGGTGCTCCTCCCCGTCTAATCGCCGGCGGGAGGATGTTGCACGTCGTAGAAGGCTTCAGCATAGGGATATAAGAGCTTATCCCATTAGGCTATTTTACTTGCCATTTTGGCCCTGGGCAGTGCTCAAAATCCTCACGTACTGCGTGTACGCTCCGGTTTTTCCGCGCTGTCCGTGTCCAAACTGGCCGCGACAATGACGCCTACTGGGATAGGCTCTAACACTCTACTTTCCTACAGATTCCCGAATAAAGAGGCATGTGATGCAGGTGACGTTAAATAAAATACAGTTTATCGCTGCGCTAAAACGCCAGTGGCAGGGGTTCGGTTTGCAGCAGGCGCAGGATATGACGCCCCACCAGTGGTGGCAGGCGACCAGTGCGGCGTTATCAGAACAACTGAACGCACAGCCTGCACCCGCAGCGACCCGGCAGCCGCAGCGCCATGTGAACTACATTTCGATGGAATTTCTGATTGGCCGTCTGACCGCCAACAACCTGATCAACCTGGGCTGGTATGACACGGTCAGCCAGGCGCTGAAAGAGCAGGGCGTTGAGCTGGCCGATGTGCTGGAGCAGGAAACCGATCCGGCGCTGGGCAACGGCGGGCTGGGGCGTCTGGCGGCCTGTTTCCTTGATTCGATGGCCACCGTCGGGCAGCCCGCTACGGGCTATGGCCTGAATTATCAGTACGGTCTGTTCCGCCAGTCCTTTAAAGAGGGCCAGCAGCAGGAAGCACCGGACAACTGGCATCGCGAAAGCTATCCGTGGTTCAGCCACAACAGCGCGCTGTCAGTCGATGTCGCCTTCGGCGGCAAACTGGTGAAGAACGCGCAGGGCGCAGAGCAGTGGCAGCCCGCGTTTACGCTGCGCGGTGAAGCCTGGGATCTGCCGGTGGTGGGGTATCAAAATGGCGTCACCCAGCCGCTGCGTCTGTGGCAGGCCACCGACGTGCATCCGTTCGATCTGACGCTGTTTAATAACGGCGCGTTCCTGAAGGCGGAGCAGAAAGGTATCGATGCCGCGAAGCTGACGAAAGTGCTGTATCCGAATGACAACCACGATGCCGGAAAACGGCTGCGCCTGATGCAGCAGTATTTCCAGTGTGCCTGTTCGGTCGCCGACATTCTGCGCCGTCATCACTTCCTCGGGCGCGCCATTCAGGATCTGCCCGACTATGAGGTGATCCAGCTGAATGACACCCACCCGACTATCGCCATCCCGGAGCTGCTGCGTATTCTGCTCGACGAGCACCAGCTGGAGTGGGACGCGGCCTGGGCGATCGTCCAGAAGACCTTCGCCTACACCAACCATACCCTGATGCCGGAAGCGCTGGAGTGCTGGGATGAGAAGCTGGTACGCAGCCTGCTGCCGCGCCACTTCTCGCTGATCAAAGCCATTAACGCCCGCTTTAAGAAAGTAGTGGAAAAACAGTGGCCGGGTGACAAAGCGGTGTGGGAAAAACTCTCGGTGCACCATAACCGTCAGGTGCGCATGGCCAACCTGTGCGTGGTCAGCGGCTTTGCGGTGAACGGCGTGGCGGCGCTGCACTCTGAGCTGGTGGTGAAAGATCTGTTCCCGGAATACCACCAGCTGTGGCCAAACAAATTCCACAACGTCACCAACGGCATCACCCCGCGCCGCTGGTTAAAGCAGTGCAACCCGGCGCTCTCTGCGCTGATCGATGACACGCTGAAAACCGAATGGGTGAATAACCTCGATGCGCTGCAAGGGCTGGAGCCTTTCGCCGATGATGCGGCGTTCTGCCAGCGCTATCAGCAGATTAAGCGTGATAACAAAATCACACTGGCCGCGTACGTGAAGCAGGTCACCGGAATTGTGCTTAACCCGGAAGCGATTTTCGACGTGCAGATCAAACGTCTGCACGAGTACAAACGTCAGCATCTCAACCTGCTGCACATTTTGTCGCTCTACCGCCAGCTGCGCGATAACCCGCAAAGGGATATGGCACCGCGCGTGTTCCTGTTTGGTGCCAAAGCCGCGCCGGGCTATTACCTGGCGAAAAACATTATTTACGCCATCAATCAGGTGGCAGAGAAGATCAATCACGATCCGCTGGTGGGCGATCGTCTGAAAGTGGTGTTTATCCCGGATTACCGTGTCTCGGTGGCGGAGCTGATGATCCCGGCGGCGGACGTCTCCGAACAGATCTCAACCGCAGGTAAAGAGGCCTCCGGAACCGGCAACATGAAGCTGGCACTGAATGGCGCGCTGACCGTCGGCACGCTCGACGGGGCCAACGTCGAGATCGCCGAACAGGTGGGCGAAGACAATATCTTTATCTTCGGCAACACCGTCGATCAGGTGAAAGCGTTGCAGGCCAGTGGCTACGATCCGCTGAGCATCCGCAAGAAAGACAAGCACCTGGACAGCATCCTGAAAGAGCTGGAAAACGGCTTCTTCAGCAACGGCGATAAGCAGGCGTTCAGCCTGATGCTCGACAGCCTGCTGGGAGGCGGGGATCCGTATCTGGTGCTGGCTGATTTCGCGGATTACTGTGCCGCGCAGCAGAAGGTGGATGCCCTGTATCGCAACAGCGATGAGTGGACGCGTAAAACCATCCTCAATACCGCCCGCGTCGGGATGTTCAGTTCAGACCGCTCGATCCGCGATTATCAGCAGCGTATCTGGCAGGCGAAACGCTAAGGAGCCCCCATGGAGCACAACACACTGGAGCAGGCGGCCAGGGAGGCGGGGATCTCCTCCGGCTTTATTAATGCGCACGGGCAGCAGCAGGCGATTGCCGCGGAAACCAAACGCGAGCTGTTAACCGCGATGGGCTGGACGGGGGAGCGCCGCCAGGCCTCCACGCCCGTGCCGGGAGTAAAAGTTTTCGTCGCGGGCCAGCGTCTGGCGCTGCCCGTCGAGGGTGACGGTGAATACCTCTGGACGTTGCAACTGGAGAGTGGGGCCACCCAGCGCGGCCGGATTAGCGGCAAAATGACGCTGGCGCTGGCGGGGAAAATCCCGCCGGGTTACCACCAGCTGACCCTGACGCAGGACGCGCAGACGTGGGATTGTCGGGTGATTGTTGCCCCGAAGCGCTGCTATGAACCGGACGCCTTGCTGGCCGGAAAAAAGCTGTGGGGCGCCTGCGTGCAGCTTTATACGCTGCGTTCGGACAGTAACTGGGGCATCGGTGATTTTGGCGACCTCAATCTGCTGCTGAAAAAGATTGCCGAACGCGGCGGGGCTTTTGTCGGGCTGAACCCGATTCATGCGCTCTATCCGGCCAACCCGGCGGCGGCCAGCCCTTACAGCCCGTCGTCGCGCCGCTGGCTGAACGTTGTCTATATCGACGTCAGCGCGGTGGACGATTTCAGGCAAAGTGAGGCGGCACAGCGCTGGTGGCGGTTGCCCGACACGCAGCAACGCTTAACGGCGGCACGTGCCAGCCACGAGGTGGATTACGCCGGCGTGATGCCGCTGAAGCTGGAAGGCCTGCGCCTGGCGTACGCGCATTTCCTCGGGCGTAAGCCGCAGGATGCGCAGGTTAAAGCGCTGGCAAACTTTACCCGCCAGGGGGGCGAAAGCCTGTGGTTACAGGCCGCTTTTGATGCGCTGTACGCACATCTGGTGCAGGAAAACGGCATCGCTACGGGCTGGAACCACTGGCCGGAACAGTATCATGACGCCCGCGGCCCGGCGGTGCGGGCGTTCTGCGAGCAGCACGCGCAGGAGGTGGAGTTTTATCTGTGGCTTCAGTGGCTGGCGGAAACCCAGTTCGCGCAGTGCTATCACACCAGCCAGCAGCAGCAGATGTCGATGGGGCTGTACCGCGATCTGGCGGTGGGCGTGGTGGGGGGAGGCGCTGAAACCTGGAGCGACGGCGAACTGTACTGCCTGAAAGCGTCGGTGGGTGCGCCACCGGATATCCTTGGCCCGCTGGGCCAGAACTGGGATCTGCGTCCGATGGACCCGCATGTGATGGTCAACCGGGGCTATCAGCCGTTTATCGATCTGCTGCGGGCCAATATGACCCACTGCGGGGCGCTGCGCATTGATCATGTGATGGCGCTGCTGCGTCTGTGGTGGATCCCGGCGGGGGAGACGGCGGATAAAGGCGCGTATGTGCACTATCCGGTGGACGATCTGCTGGCGATCCTCGCGCTGGAGAGTCAGCGGCATCGCTGTATGGTGATCGGCGAAGATCTGGGCACGGTGCCGGTGGAGATCGTCAGCAAGCTGCGCGAGGGCGGGGTTTACTCCTACAAGGTGCTCTATTTTGAGCGCGATGAAGAGAACAACTTCCGTGCGCCGCAGTCGTATCCGGTGCAGGCGATGGCCACCATCACCACGCACGATCTGCCAACGCTGCGCGGCTACTGGCAGGCTGACGATCTGACGCTGGGGAAAACGCTCGGGCTGTATCGCGACCAGAGCGTGTTGCAGGAGCTGTACCTTGACCGGGCACGGGCGCGTCAGGGGCTGCTCGACGGGCTGCATCATTACGACTGCATTCCGAAGAAAACCGGCAGCCATGCGGAGCTGATGGCGATGACTCCGGTGATTAACCGTGGCCTGCAACGCTATGTGGCCGACAGCGCCAGCGCGCTGCTGGGCTTGCAGCCAGAGGACTGGCTGGATATGTCCACCCCGGTGAACGTGCCGGGCACCAGCGATGAGTATCCGAACTGGCGGCGTAAGCTCTCCCATACGCTGGAGGAGATGTTCGCGGATGACCAGGTGAATAAGCTGATTAAAGACCTGGATAAACGGCGGCGTAAGGTGTCGGTAAGCTGAGGTTAATGCAGTAAAAAGAGGGTTCCTTCTGGTGGGGGAACCCTTTTTTGTTGGGTAAAAACCATCATAATCAGGGGGCTGCCACTGAGGTATTCCTATAAAACTACACGGGCATTATCCGTGGCCGGTCTTCTGTTCCGATCGACCAGTGACGCAGGTCTGCACGATGGTCCAGGTCAACGTCAAGGGCGTTTCGCTTTCCCGCTGCGCGGGCTGAGCGACCCAGGGCGGCCAGTCGCCGCCGCCCTGGGACCCGGGCTTGCGGCAGGCGCATCGCCCGCTTTCAGCGGGTGCCTTCGCAAGCGTCGTTCACCGACGCACCGGTCGTGACGGCACATCCCTGTGCCGGCTCTCCCTCTCACCGCCGTCCTGGCGGTTCGTCCTGGTTCACTGTGCTTCCTCAGCGCTGCTGAATGCCGCCTGAACGTCAAAACCCAGGTCAACATCCAAACCAATTCGCAGAGAGCGTCATGTTATTGCTGTTTTAAAACTTACAGCGAACAATCGTTCTGCGGGGATGGGGCCAGTCTGAGGTAAGCCGCACGTCACGCACCAGGGATGGTGCGTGCCGAGGCCCGCAGGGAGGCGGTTGTTGCCGATCCGGCGTGCTCAGACTGGCCTCAGACCTGAAGCCAGTCTGTCAGCCATTAATATTGGTGGGGAGCCCCCAGTGGGCGGCCTTTGAGAGAGGCCCTTGTAGCGTGGCTGTTCAGAACTCACAGCAGCAACCCCTCGCTGACCTGACATAAAAAAGGGCGGCTTATTCAGCCGCCCAGGACACAGGGAAAAGTACTACACCCGTTACCGGGATAACGCGCAAAAACATCGCTATAAACTAACCCTTCACCCCGCCGGCCGTCAGGCCACCCACCAGCCAGCGCTGGGCAATCAGGAACACCGCCGTAATCGGGATGGCTGAGAGAATAGCGGCAGCGGCGAAGTCGCCCCACAGATAGTTCTGCGGGTTAAGGTACTGCTGCATTCCCACCGCCAGCGTGTAGCTGTTCACATCGCGCAACAGCAGCGAGGCCACCGGCACTTCGGTAATGGCGGCAATAAACGACAGAATAAACACCACCGCCAGAATCGGCACCGACAGCGGCAGCAGTACCAGGCGAAACGCCTGCCACGGCGAGGCACCGTCCAGCGCGGCCGCTTCCTCCAGCGAACTGTCGATGGTTTCGAAATAGCCTTTGATCGTCCATACGTGCAGGGCGATGCCGCCCATATAGGCGAAGATCACCCCGCCATGCGTGTTCAGCCCGAGGAAAGGGATGTAAATGCCCAGGCGGTCAAACAGGGCGTAGAGCGCCACCAGTGACAGCACCGCCGGGAACATCTGGAAGATCAGCATGCCTTTCAGCAGCGAACTTTTGCCACGAAACTTCATGCGGGCAAAAGCATAGGCGCAGGTGGTGGAAAGCGCCACTATTCCCACGGCGGTGATCCCGGCGATCTTGATCGAGTTCCATAACCACAGCAGCACCGGGAACGGCGGCGGCGTCAGACTGCCGTCACTGTTCGTCACGGTGATCCCCAGCGCCAGCTTCCAGTGATCCCAGGAGACCTGATCCGGGATCAGACTGCCCGTGGCGAAGTTGCCCGGGCGCAGCGAGATGGTAAACACCATCAGCAGCGGGAACAGGATCAGCGCCAGAAAGCTCAGCAGTAACAGATGCGTCACCAGCAGCCTGACTTTTTGCGACCTCGGTTTTACCATTGGCATTGTTATCGCTCCTTAGTCGAATTTCATGCGTGATGCTTTCAGGTTGACGACAGCCAGCACGCCCACCAGCAGGAAGATCAGCGTGGCAATCGCCGCCGCCAGCCCGAAGTCCTGCCCGCCGCCGCCCTCAAAGGCGATGCGATAGGTGTAGCTCACCAGCAGGTCGGTGTGCCCGGCCGGGGTGGTAGTGCCGAGCATATCCGGCCCGCCGTTGGTCAGCAGCTGGATCAGCACGAAGTTATTAAAGTTAAACGCAAAGCTGGCGATCATCAGCGGCGTCAGGGGTTTGATCAGCAGCGGCAGCGTGATGCGGAAGAAGTTCTGCATCGGCGTTGCGCCGTCCATCGCCGAGGCCTCGTAGAGATCGTCCGGGATCGCCTTCAGCAGGCCCATACACAGGATCATCATGTAGGGATACCCCAGCCAGGTGTTGACGATGATGATCATGCTTTTCGCCGTCCAGGGATCGCTGAACCACGCCGGTTTAATGCCAAACAGCGCATTCAGCATCAGGTTGATTTCCCCGAAGCTCTGATTGAACAGCCCTTTGAAAATCAGAATGGAGATAAACGCCGGGACGGCATAGGGCAGGATCAGCAGGATGCGGTACACCGCTTTGCCTTTCAGCTCCTCCCACTGCACCACACAGGCCAGCACCATGCCGACGGCAACGGTCAGCACCACGGTGAGCAGCGCAAAAATAACCGTCCAGACGAAGATAGAAAGGAACGGCTTCTGGATGCCGTCATCGTGCAGCACGCGCAGGAAGTTGCCCCAGCCGATGCCAACGGTAAAACCGGGGCTGAGTTTCTCTGCCTGCCATTCTCCCTGGGCATTCACCGCCTGATAAAAGCCGCTCTCCATATTGGGCCGGTAGACCACGCCGGACTGGGCATCGGTCAGTTGCTGGTTCTCTTTGTTCAACTGATACAGCGGCTGCGTGCCGGAGAACTGGCGTAGTGAACTCATGCGCAGCGTGGCACCCTCGGGCAATCTGGCGCTTAACTGGCCGAGCGCCTGACGGTTCTGGGTCACCACGCGCAGCCCGGCTTTCTCCCCGGTGGGGGCAGCCTGCGCCGTCATGGTCAGCGTTTGGGGGGCCGACGCGTTAAAGGTGAAAGGCGGGGAAACCAGGACCTCACCGTTGTCAGGGGAAGTGAGGGCCAGCTGCCACTGTTCGCCTGCCGGATAAAGCGCAAAGTTCAGGGCTTTACCGCCCTGGAATTCACGGCCCATCAGCACCGACTGCGCACGTTCAAACGTCAGCTGGTTGGTGCTGCTGTAGTTAGTAAACGCAATCGCAATAGTACAGACCAGCGGGAACAGCACAAATAACGCCATCCCGGCCAGGCCAGGATAGACATAGCGCCACGAATACGCGCGGCGGTTACCGTAAATGTACAGGCCGGCACTGGAGAGGATCAGCGCCAGAACGGCAAAGAGATATTCACCCTGCGCATACATCAGCACGATCAGATAACCGGTTAAGCAGGTGAGCAGGCCAATGGCCAGCCATTTTATCACCTGACGCAACGGGCATTTTTTGTCAGCGGTCAGACCGGTTTGGGCTACTGGCATAGGGGCTATCCTTGTAGTAACGGCAGGGAGCGGGCTGGCTCCGTGCCGTTTATTTCATGACCTCAACGGCATCAGTCAGTTAACGTTAATTACTTGGTAATGCGTGTTTCAACGTCCTTCAGCGCCTGCTCAACGGTCTGACGGCCATTCACCGCATTAATGATGGCGCTGCGCTCGGCATACCAGAACGCGCTCATCTGCGGGATATTTGGCATGATTTCGCCATTTTTCGAGTTCGCCATGGTGGCGGCGATGCGCGGATCTTTCTCCAACTGCTCCTGATAGGATTTCAGCGCGACCGCGCCCAGCGGTTTGTCTTTATTGACGGCGCTCAGGCCTTCGTTGGTGATCAGGTAGTTTTCCAGGAACTCTTTCGCCAGTTCTTTATTCGGGCTGGCGGCATTGATACCGGCGGTCAGCACGCCAACGAACGGCTTAGACGGTTTGCCATGGAAGGTGGGCAGCAGGGCCACGCCATAGTTGATTTTACTCTTGTCGAGATTCGACCACGCCCACGGACCGTCGATGGTCATGGCGGTCTGGCCTTTATTAAAGGCGGCTTCGGCGATGGAGTAGTCGGTGTCGGCGTTGATGTGTTTGTTTTTCACTAAGTCGATAATGAACTGTAAGCCGGCTTTGGCACCGTCATTGTTCACGCCCGTGTCTTTGATGTTGTATTTGCCGTTCTCATATTTATAGGCATACCCGCCGTCAGCCGCGATGACAGGCCAGGTGAAGTAGGGTTCCTGCAGGTTCCACATGATGGCGCTTTTGCCTTTCGCCCGCAGCGAGGTGTCCAGTGCCGGGATCTCTTCCCAGGTTTTCGGTGCCTCTTTGATCAGGTCTTTGTTATAAATCAGCGACAACGCCTCCACCGCGACCGGGTAGCCGATCAGCTTGCCGTTGAAGGTGACGGCATCCCAGGTGAAGGGGAAAATCTTATCTTTAAAGGCCGCGTCCGGGCTGATCTCAGCCAGCAGGCCGGACTGCGCGTAACCGCCGAAGCGATCGTGCGCCCAGAAAATGATGTCGGGACCGCCACCCGTTGCGGCCACCTGCGGGTATTTCTCTTCCAGCTTATCCGGGTGCTCGACGGTGACTTTAATGCCGGTGTCTTTTTCAAATTTCTTACCGACTTCCGCCAGGCCGTTATAGCCCTTGTCACCGTTGATCCAGATGACCAGCCTGCCTTCTTCGATTTTGGCAAACGCAGAGGAAGAGAGCACCAGCGTCGCGAGCGCGGTGAGGGCCAGGGTATGTTTAACGACTTTTTTAACGAAAGGAACCTTGATGCTGAGAGTCATAATCCAATCCTTTTTTATCCTGTTAGGAGTCGGTATTGCTCGTGTCACAGACGGAATGACAGGGTACGGCGCCAGTGTGGATTCAACCTGCGCTGCCTTCATCATCCCCCCCTCTACGCCCCCGGCCCTCAGAGTGTGATCCCGCCGACACTCTCAGACGTTATGTGGTGGAAGGCTCAGTTTGTGGCTTCATTTTTTGCTACCCCGATCACGAATTTGAGCGGGGCAGTGAACTTTCAGCCGTTGCCATGAAGTGATCGTCCTCCCTGCGCCTCCCCCATGAAAAACTTTGTTACGGGTGATTACGTTTACCCACTACTCCTTCACTCTTCGTTGCATCGAGTTTTCTCGCAGGCGTCAAGTACAGGAGTTCAGGATGGCGAGCGTTTCCCTTAACAGCGTGTACAAAGCGTTTGGCAAGACGGTGATTTCCAGTGATATCAACCTGGAGATCAAAGAAGGCGAGTTTGTGGTGTTTGTCGGGCCTTCCGGCTGCGGCAAGTCAACGCTTCTGCGCATGATTGCCGGCCTTGAGGACATCACCTCCGGTGAGCTGAAGATCGGCGATAAACGCATGAACGACGTGCCGCCCTCAGAGCGTGGCATCGGCATGGTCTTTCAGTCTTATGCGCTCTACCCGCATCTGTCGGTGGCCGAGAACATGTCTTTCGGCCTGAAGCTGGCCGGGGCAAAAAAAGCCGAAATCAATCAACGGGTCAACCAGGTTTCTGAGGTGCTCCAGCTGGCCCATTTGCTGGATCGCCGGCCAAAAGCCCTGTCGGGTGGGCAGCGGCAGCGCGTGGCGATCGGTCGTACGCTGGTGGCGGAACCGACGGTGTTCCTGCTGGATGAACCGCTGTCTAATCTGGATGCCGCGCTGCGCGTTCAGATGCGTATCGAGATTTCCCGTCTGCATAAGCGCCTCAGGCGCACCATGATTTACGTGACGCACGATCAGGTGGAAGCGATGACGCTGGCCGACAAGATCGTGGTGCTCGACGCCGGACATATCGCCCAGGTCGGTAAGCCCCTTGAGCTGTATCACTACCCTGCTAACCGCTTTGTCGCCGGATTTATCGGCTCACCCAAAATGAATTTCCTGCCGGTCAAAGTCACCGGAGCGGAACCCACGCGTGTGCAGGTTGAGCTGCCTAATCGTCAGCAGGTCTGGCTGCCGGTAGAGGGCACTGAGGTGATCATCGGCAGCAATCTGTCGCTGGGCATTCGTCCTGAACATCTGCTGCCCAGTGACGTGGCTGAGGTCACGCTGTCCGGTGAGGTACAGGTGGTTGAGCAGCTGGGTAACGAAACACAGATTCATATCCAAATTCCGGCCATTCGTCAGAACCTGGTGTACCGCCAGAATGACGTGGTGCTGGTAGAAGAAGGTGCAACATTCGCCATTGGTTTGCCGCCACACCGCTGTCATCTGTTCCGCGAAGACGGAACGGCATGTCGCCGGTTACACCCGGAACCCGGCGTTTGAAAGCACGCGATCCCCTACAGGAGAAAATGATGAGAACAATGCGTATTGCTTCCCTGTCGCTGGCAGTGGCTGCCGGTATCCTTTCTACACAAGCAATGGCGGTTGATTTTACCGGTTATGCGCGTTCGGGCATTGGCTGGTCCGGCAGCGGCGGCGAGCAGCAGTGCTTCAAAGCAACCGGGGCAGACAGCAAATACCGTCTGGGTAACGAGTGCGAAACCTATGCAGAATTAAAACTGGGCCAGGAAGTGTGGAAAGAAGGGGACAAGAGCTTCTACTTCGATACCAACGTGGCCTATTCCGTTTCACAGCAGAATGACTG
Organism: Erwinia sp. MYb375; assembly: GCF_037479175.1. Lineage (NCBI taxonomy): Bacteria > Pseudomonadati > Pseudomonadota > Gammaproteobacteria > Enterobacterales > Erwiniaceae > Erwinia > Erwinia sp. MYb375. The sequence continues at coordinate 171,115 of NZ_JBBGZS010000014.1, forward strand.
GGAGTCAACCGATCCGGCTTTCCGCGAAGCGAATGTGAAAGGGAAAAACCTGATCGAATGGCTGCCAGGTTCTACCATGTGGGCCGGTAAGCGCTTTTATCAGCGTCATGACGTCCACATGATCGACTTCTACTACTGGGATATTTCCGGCCCGGGTGCCGGTCTGGAAGATATCGATCTGGGCTTTGGTAAGTTGTCTCTGGCGGCAACGCGTAACACCGAAAGCGGCGGGTCGTTCGGCTATATCGCCGACCAGCGTAATGAAGTGGCCACCTCGAATGACGTGTTCGACGTGCGTCTTGCCGGGCTGAATACTAACCCTGGCGGCGTGCTGGAGTTGGGCGTGGATTACGGACGTGCTAATGCGCGTGATGGCTACTCCCTCGCGAACGATGCTACCAAAGACGGCTGGTTGCTGACGGCGGAACACACGCAGAGTATCTATAACGGCTTCAACAAGTTTGTGTTGCAGTATGCGGCAGACTCGATGACCGATCCGGGCCAGGGCGCGGCTAACGGCCACTCTAACGGCTCGGCGATCAACAACAACGGCAGCATGGTGCGCGTGCTCGACCACGGTGCGATTGATTTCAACGACACCTGGAGCCTGATGTATGTGGGCATGTATCAGGACGTTGACCGTGATAACAACAACGGCACCACCTGGTACACCGTGGGCATGCGTCCAATGTACAAATGGACGCCGATCATGAGCACCCTGCTGGAAGTCGGTTACGACAACGTCAAGTCCCAGCGCACCGGCGATCGTAACGGTCAGTATAAAGTGACCCTGGCCCAGCAATGGCAGGCGGGTAACAGCATCTGGTCACGCCCGGCCATCCGCGTGTTCGCCACCTATGCGAACTGGGATGAGAAGTGGGGTTATGACACGGATACCGGCACCAGCAATGGGTTAGCGATGAATGACACCAGTGCGCGTACTTTCAGCCGCGGCAATGACGATGAGGTGACCTTCGGCGCGCAAATGGAAATCTGGTGGTAACTTTTTCCTTCCTGTTTCGCGCTGCTGATGCGTTGGCTGCGCGGCCTCCCCCGGTCACGTAGTGATCTACGCTCCCGGGGACTTGGCCGCTTGCCGCCTTCCAGCAATACGAAACAGTTTGGAAAAAGCCGCGTTCAACATGAGCTAAGAAGTGCTGGCTGGCGGTATATCAGTGGATAGCCGCCAGCCTTCAGGTGATCAAAAGGAAACAACCATGAGAAAAAATCTGCTGTCACTGTGTTTGTCGCTGAGCCTGCTGGCGGCGGTGCCTGCCGGGGTTTACGCCGCGCAGCAGGATGCAAGTACCGCACCGGCGATCGCGAGCCAGACCTTACACACGCTTTCATGGACGCCGCTGGTGCCGCCAGTGACGCAGGATGTGACGCTCGGCACTGCCAGCGCCACGATTAATCAGGGGGATATTCAGGGGGCCGTTGCGGCCTTTGCCCTGCCTGCCGACCGGGGATCGCTTGAAATCACCCTGAGCAGTATTGCGACGGGGAAAACGGTGTATGCACCGAATGTATTAGTGCTGGATGAACAGATGCGTCCGGCGGCTTTCTACCCCTCCAGCTACTTCCCGTATCAGCAGCCGGGCATTGTTTCCAGCGATCGTCTGGAAGGCACACTGAAACTGACGCCGGCGCTGGGTCAAAAACAAATTTACCTGCTGGTGTATACCACGCGTCAAGATCTGGCAGAGACAACGCAGATGGTGAACCCGGCGAAAGCCTATGCGGCGGGCGTGGGTAACGCTGTGCCGGATATCCCGGACCCGATTGCCCGCCATACGACAACGGGGTTGTTGAGCCTCAAAGTGTCTGCCGAGCAGAAGAGTGGCAACGTGATGATTGGTCAGGTCTTCCCGTCATCTGCCCCGGCAGCGGCACCTGTCGTGGTCGGCAGGACAGCTCCGGCAGCGGTGCCAGCCGTGACGAAGCCGGACGCCCCGATGCTCGACGATTCTGAACGCTACTTTAATGACGCGATTTCGAAAGCAGTCAAAGCGGGTGATGTTGATAAGGCATTGAAACTGCTGGATGAAGCGGAGCGTCTGGGCTCGAAAACGGCACGCAAAACCTTTATCGACAGTGTTAAGCGCTGATTTCTCAATCCTGACTGATGCCGAGCCTCCCCGCGCAGGGGAGGTTATTTATCCAGACTGCGCACCATCTCATACTGCTGTAATGCCACCTGCCGATACCCCGCCTGAATAAACAACGGGGCAAACTTTTCCGGCACAGACACCGGCGTGCGGATCCCCGGATAGTGCGCATTAATCTTACCCAGTATCGAACGGGCCCGCCCCTGATGACGGAAATCGGGCTCGACAAACAGATAGCGCAGCTGCGGGGCACCCGTCAGCCAGTCAATCACGGCCCATGCCTGCTCGCCATCGCGAACCACCTGGCAGGGCAACGCGGGAAAGGAGAGAGGGTCCAGCAGCCACGGGATCTCATTCTGCGGGGCGCGCCAGATGGCACGTAACAACGCGTCGGTAGTGGCGATGGGCAGCGGGCTTGTCGGGCCGTTGGGTGACTCCTGACCCGTAAAGCCCAGCAGTGTCTGCCGGGTTTCAAAGCCCAGCGCCTGGTAAAGCGCCACCGCCGCACGGTTTTCAGCAATCACTTCCAGCGCAACCTGAACATAGTTTTTTTCAGCCAGCCGGGATAACAGCGCCAGCATCATTGGCTTCGCCAGCCCGTTGCCGCGAGCGTCCGGGTGCAGCGCAAAGGCGGCGATGCGTGCCCGTAGGCCTCGGGTCGTGACCAGCGCAATGGCGATCGGCTGCTCTCCCTGCATCCACACCACTGACTCAGTGAAATTCAGCCCTTCGGAACAGAAGCGCGCGGCGAAATAGTCCGGGGTGACCGACAGCGGCACGACATACTGCTGAAAGCAGGTGGTCATAATGTCACTGAGCTGCACAATACTGAAGTGACTTGCAGGAACGACGACCGGTGACATAGTAAAACTCCGTGTTGTGGCGGGTTTCTCAACCATAGGCGATAACCGCGTTTTATGCGCGCCGGGAGACTATTCCGCCTCCAGTTTCCCTACCCCAATCATCATCGGCGTGTGGTGATGGCCCGTCTCGGCAAACAGCAGTGAACCGTTAACGCGCACGCGCTGGCCGATCAGGTGGCGATGGGTTTTATACATGCCTGCCTGCACCAGCAGTTGCATCTGTGCCTGGTCACCCCAGTTAGCAGCATCATCCGCACACACTGGCTTATCCGCCTGCAATACCCAGTAAACCTCGGCTTCATCGCCTTGCTCAACGCTCTCGTAGTTCGGCGGGCCGGGGAAGGTGATACGTAGCAGCTTACCGGTCAGCGTCACTTCAGTGCCTTCTTCCGGGCAGGCGGTGGGGGGCGGAGTGGTCAGCGCCACATATTTTTGCTGTGAACGGCTGTACCACTCGCTCAGGCAGGCGGCGGTCTTGCACTGCTCGCGCAGCGCCCAGTTCTCTTTGGTCATCTGCCGGAATTCACTGCTGTTGCCGCTGGCGGTTTTGGCCTCGCGGTAAACCTTTGCCAGCTGGTCGTCAGCCTGGGACAGGGCAGGCGTGGTGCAGATCAGTTTCTCGCTGACGCTGCTGGCTTTGGTGCAGTCAAAACTCGCCGCATGGGCGCCCAGGGAAAGGGTGAAGCACAGTAACGCTATCCGTCTCATGGTGTATCCATTGGAATATTTTTTACCGGATGTTAATAGCCTGAACCGCCGCGCAGATCCAGTAAAAACGCACGGCCTCAGCCTGGACGCCATCGGCCTGGCTGAGCACGCCACCGCGCTAACCGCAAATATAACGTGATGGCGGTGGCTTTTTCCCTGCCTGGCAACCAAAATACCCCCCATAAACCGGTAAACGCCGGGTGAAAACCGATATGCGTAGCGAGGTAACAGCATGCAACAAGGACCATTGACGGAAGAAGAGCTGGAATGGCTGGACGATGTCTTAATGAAATATGGCAGCGATGCGTCAGTGGTGGATGCCTCTGAACTGGATGGCCTGTTCACCGCTATTCTCTCCGGTCCGGTGCTGATTGAGCCGCAGGTCTGGCTGCCGCTGATTTGGGGTGGTGAAGAGAATGACCCGGAATGGGAGTCGGATGAAGAGTTTGAGCAGTTTATGGATCTCATCGCCCAGCATATGAACGATATCGCGGACCGTCTGAATGAATATCCTGACCAGTTTGAGCCGTTGTTTGGCCTGAACACGGTGGACGATCAGGAGTTTGTCGTGGTGGAAGACTGGTGCTGCGGTTATCTGAAAGGCGTGGCGCTGGGCGACTGGTCATCACTGCCGGCCACCTTGCAGCCTGCGCTGGCGGCGATTGCCCTGCACGGCGAGGAAGAAAACCTCTCCCAGCTGGAAACGCTGACGCCGGAAGCCTACGAGCAAAGCATTGAGGCGATCCGTCCTGCGGCAATCGCTCTCCATGCCAAGTGGTTATTGCACTGAGTGATACGTCAACCATGCGGCTCACCGCGTGGTTGACGCTTTCCGCTTACCAGCCCGCTACCGCACCACCGTTGAAGATCTTATCCGCTGCGGCCGCCACTTCAGGTGACTGGTAGGATTTAATAAAGTCACGCACGTTTGGCGCGTCTTTGTTGTCTTCGCGGGTCACAATGATATTGACGTACGGCGACTGTTTATCCTCGATAAATACGCTGTCGCGTACCGGGTTCAGGCCGGTTTGTTGCAGGTAGGTGGTGCTGATAATTGCCACGGTCACCTGAGCATCATCCAGCACGCGCGGCAGCTGCGCGCCTTCCATTTCCATAATGTTCAGATGCAGCGGGTTGGCCGTGATATCCACCGCCGTTGGCAATAGTCCGGTATCCGCTTTCAGCGTGACCAGCTTCTCTTTCTGCAGCAGCAGCAGCGCACGCCCGAGGTTGGTCGGATCGTTCGGAATGGCGATGGTGTCACCGTCTTTCAGCTCGCTAATCTGTTTGATTTTTTTCGAATAGCCCGCCATCGGGAAAACAAACGTATTCCCTACCGCGACCAGGGTCGTGCCTTTGGCCTTGTTATCCTGTTCCAGGAACGGACGATGCTGGAACACGTTGGCATCGAGATCGCCGTGTGCCGTTGGGTCATTCGGCAGCAGTGAACCGCTGAATCCCACCAGTTCTACCTCCAGCCCATACTTCTCTTTCGCCACGGTTTTGGCCACTTCGGCCACATCCTGTTCAGCGCCGTTGATCACACCGACTTTAATCGTGTGCGCATCGTTATTTTTCTGGTCACAGCCTGCGAGCAGAATGACCAGCATCAGCGCGGCGGTTTTGGCAGTACGGCTCAGGGTAAGATTCACGTTATTTTCCTTAATTTCAATAAGCTGAAGGCGTAACAAACAACCGCAAATGCGGCGCGGAGTCAATGTCGTGGCTTATGATAAAAAGGAGGGAGTTATAACCAGAAATTGTAAGGCAGGGCGGGCACGGGATTAAGGTTTTTTGGTCTCAGCATGCCACAAACGGACTATCTCGGCCAGCTCATCTTCAACCGTGTAAAAATAGCAGGAAGGAACACTAAGAACCTCAGCCAGGCGGCACACCAGTTCAAAGTCAGGCACGTGAATACCACGCTCATATTGGTTCATCCGTGCGCTGGCGGTGGCTTCATCAATCCCTGCTAAAACGCCAAGCTTCTGTTGTGATATCCCTTTCCTTACCCGGGCTTCTTTCAAGCGATGTGGCAGCATGTCGATCCTGATTTGTGAATAATTAACAGGATTCTCTTAGCTGCTCGTGTAAAATGTACTAAGTATTACTTAGCATTGAATTTGAAAGATAACAGGAGTTGGCTTACAAGCAGAGGAAGGCATGAAGAAAAAAACTGATATGCACCCCGCCGATATCGTCGCGGCGATCAAAAAACGGCAAACATCGCTGGCGGAGTTATCCCGTAAGGTAGGATTATGCTCGGGAACACTGTCCAATGCCCTGAAAAGACCCTGGCCAAAAGGAGAGTTTATTATTGCCGCTGCACTGGGAATCCATCCGTCGGAGATCTGGCCCAGTCGGTATTACGATAAACGTGGGCGACTGCTGGCGCGTGAACACTTGCTGAGAAACTCCAGACGGCATCATGTGACACCGTTGCCAGTCGAGGAGCACAATCAGCCTCAACCAGTACCAGAGGGTAAGCTCAGACAGGATTAAACGTCTCGCAATCAGCAGATGGCCTGCGACAGGCGCTGGTATGACAGCGTCTGTCGCGGGGAAGGGATCAGTTAGCCATAATGCTGGCGGCCAACTGGGCGCTGCCAGAGGTATTGCCGATCAATTCGGTCAGCAGGTTGTTCACGCCGTCACTCATCGGTGTAAAACGGGTCTCTGATGAGCGGGCAACTACGATAAACACCCCGACACTGTACTGCGGCACCATCGCCATATAGGTGATGAAACCACCGCCGCCGCCGGTTTTTTCAATAATACCCGGACGTCCGTCACGCGGTGCCATATACACCCACCCCATTCCCAGTGCATCAGCGCGGCCCGGTACATCCATCCCGTCGACTTTGGTTAACTGACTGCGCTGATAAATCATGGTTTGCAGACGGTCTGCCTGCGGGCTGCGGCTGTGAACATCAGAGGCGAGGAACTGTTGCATCCAGCGGCCCATATCATCCGGTGTGGAGTAAACGCCGCCGCTGCCGATGGCCGCCAGTGAGTTATTGCATGGGCTCGGGCTTTTGGCCGGGATCATCAGACGGCCGCACTGCTCAGGAGAAGGGGTAAACGTGGTGTCTTTCATGCCCAGGGGGCGGGTGACTTTTTCCTGCAACAGCGCAGGATACGGTTTCCCGCCGGCGCGGGCCAGTGCATCACCCAGCAGGTCGAAGCCGAGGTTAGAGTAACCCGCCCGTTCACCTGGTGCCCACTTGAGCTGTGCGGTGCGCAGCCAGTTCCAGCGCTGACTGTTGGTCGGCCAGGTAAACACGGCACGATTCGCTTTGCCGCCGGGTTGCTCACGCGGTAAGGCGCTGGTGTGGGTCGCCAGGTTGATCAGGCGAATAGGCTGGCCGTTAAAGCTGGGCACGTGGCTGCCGGGCGGGGCGTATTTACTCAGAGGATCGTTAAGCTGCAGCCGACCCTCTTCGGCCAGTTTAACCATCACTTCGCTGGTCATCAGCTTACTGAGTGAGGCAATGCGCACCAGTGAATCTTTTTGCGGTCGTTGTGCACTGCCGGGACGTGTGACTCCGCGACTGACAAACATTCGCTGGTTGGCATCAATCGCCACCATCGCCATACCGCTGGCTTTGGTGTTGTAGAAAATATTGTCGGCGTAGCGTTCGACCGTCTGCGACGCCAATAGCGGATCGGGCTTGGATTGTGCCTGGCTTTGCAGTGGCAGCGCCAGTGCAGGGAGCAGCAGAAAAACATAAAGCGATGATTTCAAAGGGCGTGCATCCCTGTCAGTAAATGGATAACGCTTTATAGTAGATTTTCTGATTTTATCTGCAAGTCTTTCCTGTGGGGAAAACGTGCCCTGTCAGGGCTGCGGGGCAACCCGCAGGCTGACAAGGCCAATGCCCAGTTTTCGGGCGGCAAAGCCATCAATGAGACCCACGCTGGACTCCTCCGGCAAGGGAGGTGTGATCACAATGTCGCGTACCTTCCCGGGATTGCTGACCTGAAGCGTCAGCGTGCTGTCCTGCTCGCCAAAAGTGACCTGTTGTTGCCACTCGCCTACCTGGACGGTGATCGGGCGCAGGGCATTCTCGCCAAAGGCTCGCGCGGTCAGCGTCAGCGTAAATTGGGCAGGTAACGGCTCCAGATACTGCACGGTAATCTGTGGCAGCAGATTGGCATCGGACCAGCGGCCCCAGGGCTCAACGTAGGAGAGGCCCGACACTTTCTGTACCTGCTGCGGCAGACCTGGCAGGTTAAACAGGATGCTGTCAGAACGATACTTGAGGTCGACATCAGCAATCTGTAATTGTGTGACGCTGCGCTGATACTGTTCATCGCTCGGTAGGGTTTTCGCCGGGAAGGTGATCTTGCCCTGCGTAACGCTCGCCTTAACCTCTGAGATCGTCGGCGCCGTATTCAGCGTACCGTTCGCCACACACAGGCCACTGTGCATCGCCAGCTGTTCATCCCATACGCTGCCGATCTTGTAGCAGCGATCAATCCAGACAAACTTTTCATCAGGCGCGAATTTTGCCAGTTGCTGCTTCAGTGGCGTGGCAAGCCAGGTATCGAACTTCGGCTCAATTTTGCCGGGCATCACGGAGAGCAGCAGCGGCAGCTTGAAATGTGAGCCGGAGAAACTAAAGGTATTTTTCTCCGTATCGACGTGGTAATCAGAGATCGTTTTCGGGAAGTTCCACAGCTGGATCACGTCCGGTTTCCACTGGTTGATCTTCTCTTTGATATTGAGATAAGTAGTGGAAAGTGAGGTTGACGACAGGCTGCTGCGGCCCAGACCGATAAAGTTATCGCCGCCCATGGCATCCAGCACCGTGGCACCGTTATCCAGCGTACTGCGCTTAACGTTGATGACCCGGCTGCTGACATCATCACCGCGCAGCATAAAGAACAGGTCGCGGCGGTCGTGCTGATTCAGGTATTTAAATGCCGTGTTGTTCATTGCCAGATGATCGGAGCTGACGACAATGATGGTGTTTTTAAAGTACGGTGTGGCACGGATTTTCGCGATAAGTTTTGCGATATGCTCCTGACCGCAGGCCACGGCGGCGAAGGATTTGTTCTCTTTGCCTTCAAACGGATACGACTTGCGCTGGCAGCTGCGTGAGATAAATCCATCGGGATGATGGGTATCCACGGTCAGGGCAAACAGCGAGAACGGCTGGTTTTTTTGCGCCAGTTCGAGGTACTTCTCAAACACGATGTCGAGCACGGTATCGTCGTACCAGCCCCAGTCATTACGGTATTTCGGGTCTTTGACCACGCCTGAAAGCTCTTTAAAGCCATACATATGGTCGAAGCCGTGGGACGACAGAAACAGATCTTTTCCGGCAAAACTCAGGCTGGCACCCTGGTAAAAATAGTTCTGATAGCCGGAGGACTTCAGAATGTCACCCAGGCAGATGTTTTGCGGGTAGAAGCTGGACAGTGAACTGGAGGCATTGCCGTCAAAAGGTGCAAACAGCGGGATACCGCACTGTGACGCCACCATACCCGCAATGGTGTATTCGGTGCCGGGAAGCTGTTCGGTGTTGCTGAAGTCCACCGCGCTGTTTTTGATCTCTGACAGCTCCGGGGCGAGTTTCGGGAAGGCATTCTCATCAAAGTAGGTGCGCTCCAGGCTCTCAGCATAGATATAGACCAGGTTCGGACGCTCGCCGCTCAGGTTTTTTCCCGGCACTTTGTAGTGGTTGTCAAAGTCCGACTCCCCTTTGCTGACCTGTGACTTTATTAAGGCCGTCACTTGTTGATACGCAGGTGTGGTTTTTATTGATGCCAGCGCCAGCAACAGTGCCAGTGCACTATAAAGTTGACTGTAATTGTGGCTTTTTCGCAGTCGTAACACCCAGGATAATAATAAAAACACCAGGAATAAACTTATTAATAGCCCGGCTGCCGGTAGAATATACTTCTGTAATCCGGCACCGTTCAGGCTGCTGGTAATCGTATAAATCACCGCGTCATTAATGCCTTCACCGGTAAAATAGTTACTGGCTAACAGGGAAGCATTAAGAATGATATAGATGCCGAGCAGAGCCAGCACCGCAGAAAACCACAGCTTATGACGTCCCGCCTTCCATGCGTAGAGAGAAGCTGATGCAATAAAAAAGAGTAGCGATAACCATTCTGAAACCATGAGATCGTTTTTTACCCTGTCTGTGACGCAATCCTTGTCAGGTGCCTGCGAAGTGATGAATCAAAAATGTAACGAATTAATTTAACGCAACAAATTATCCCTGGCAACATTCAAGGTTGACAGGAAAATGTGATGTTACAGGGGGTTGGATCACTGTGGTTTAGCTTTTGTTTAAGTTAATGTGCCGAAATCCGAATAATTGATAAGCAGGGGGTGATGACGGATCGGCTGATGTGTGAGGGCGACATACGCGGCGAGACAAGGTGGCTGCGGGCCAGGCGGATTCTGCGCTGCCCGTTACGGTGAAATGAGGGGGCGCGAAAATCAATAGTGTTAACCTTTTCCCCGCCGGGAAAATAATTAAAAAATTCAGATTTGGCTCACACATTCTGGCCACTGGCGGGAAGCTGCTTCGATCTTCTGTCCGGATTCCCGCTCAGAAAACCGGTGCTGGCGCAGTGTAAACCCCCCCAGTAAAGAGAAAGAATGACGATAAAAGATGTTTTCTGTTTCTCACTGCATCAATCAGATATATCTGGCGATTTTAAAAAAATAACAAAAATAAAGCACAATATGATTAATTATATGAATGGCGTTACTTTTAGACATGTTTGCTTAATTTATTTTCGGCGTAAACAGCACAAAACAGTACAGCCGATGAGTCTTTTTTAATTCGGTTCAGGCTACTATTTTTGTGCTTTTTATTTGACTACATTACGCAGGAATAAAAAATGTTAACAAAGATGCGCGTTTTAACTCAGGCCATTGGTCTGGGGCTGATTGTCGGCAGTGCCTCATTTGCTGCCCAGGCTGAGATTACCGTACTGAAGCAGGACCCTCAGGCAGGTGACCCACTAAGCCGTCTGAATTTTACCGTGGGCGGTAGCATTCGTCCTCAGTTCAATAATATGACCGGTGATGGTGATAAAGGTTCCTATAAAAGAAATGGGTTTGATGGCGGCACCCGTTTCCGCTTCGCCGCTGATTATTACCTGTTTGATGATATTAGCTGGATCAGTTATTACGAACTGGGTGTCAATATCCCGGCGCTGGTTGGTTGGGATAATCATCATGCCGAGGGGGCAAATAATACCTCGCGCCGTATGTTATATACCGGCCTGAAAAGTAATACCTGGGGCCAGTTGACCTTTGGCCAGCAGAACAGTGTTTATTACGATGTGGTGGGTGCCAAAACCGATATCTGGGATTACGACATGGTAGGCCAGGCACCGGGTAACGGCATTAACGGCGATTACGACGGTTCTTACCGCTCACGCAAAATGCTGAAATATAAAAACACCTTCGGTGATGCCGATGTCTATGCCTCTTACCTGTTCTCCGACAGCGACTATCTGCCCGGCAACGGCCTGCGTTACAAGCGTGAAGGCGGTGGCTCACTGGGTGTGGATTACCACATCACCAAAGACCTGACGTGGGGCACCGCGTGGAACTACACCCGCGCCGAAATGCGCAATCCGGGCAACAGTGATGAGAAGACGTACGATCAGAACATCGTGGGTACGGCGCTGAGCTGGCAGCCGGATAACTGGACCTTCACCGTCGGTGGCGGCTGGTACGATAACTTCCTCACCACCAAAAAAGCCGATGTGAATAACTACTTCTCGGGTAACGCGTGGGGGGTGGAATACCTCGCCGGTTATACCGTGCCGGTCGGCGCTTATGGCCTGAAGTCTGTGATGCCGTACGTGATGGGCGACCGTCTGCAGTATGTGACTGGTCGTGATTACCAGCGCATTGATAACGGCGTGGGGGTGACCTTTAAACTGGATTACGGTTTCCGTGTTGATTATGAACACGTGTTTACCTCCAGCACTGACGATCTGGGTGACATGAACCTGGTCCGTCTGCGTTACGACTTCTAAGTCGCGACTTCTCCCCGGTGTGATGCCGGGGAGTGTTTTTCATCGTCTATTTGCTGCTTACAGCGCACCCGTCAGATATTGTGCCTCGCCGTTCCCGAAGCTCCAGTCACCTTTGTCGTTGGTAATAAAGGTGATCATCACGTCCGATGGCAGAATGCCGCAGCTCTCTTTCAACTCCCGGCACAGCTCAGCCATAAAGAACTGTTTTTGCTCGCTGCTGCGTGGGCTGGTAACAACCCGCACCATCACCAGATTATCGGTACGCTGAAGCCCGAGGCCGGTATCCTCAAAGACCATCTGATAACCTTTGTTTTCGTGAACAATCTGGTAGCGATCGCGCTCGGGGACGTTAAAGGCCGCCAGGACTGCACGGTGCGCAGCATCCAGCAGTGTTTTCAGCTCTGATTCTGAACGACCCTGAATGACATCAAATTGCAGTAACGGCATGGAAACCTCGACATTGTTAGTGAATTCATTGCTGAAAATGGGCTGACGACGGTGATTCCGCGTCTGTCTCTGGAAACCAATTTACCCGTAATCTCCGTTGGGAAAAACCGCTATACTTGAATTGATTATTTACTATAGTGAACAATAGCCATGAAAGAGCTCAAGACGGATGCGTTATGGAATCACCTGCACTGGCTGACGGTACTGGCGGAGCAGGGCAGTTTTACCGCGGCGGCTGAACGGCTGGAAGTGAGCAAGGCGGCGATGTCGCAGAAGATCAAAGAGCTGGAGCAGCTGGCCGGGGTGCCGCTGGTGACGCGTACCACACGCAGCGTGCGGCTGACCAGCGCCGGGGAGAAACTGGTGGACGATCTGCGTGCGCCGTTTGCCCAGATTGAACAGAGCTTTTTCAGCGTGCGCGATTCTGCCGGCCCCCTGCGCGGGCTGGTGCGGGTGACGGCGCCCGTGGCGTTTGCGCGCCAGCAGCTGGTGCCGCATATCACCGCGTTTCTGCGCGAGCATCCCCAGGTGCGTGTGCAGCTGGAGGTGTCCGACCGCCTGGTATCGCTGGCGAGTGAGGGGTTTGACCTCGCCATCCGCCACAGTAACAGCCTGCCGGAAACCCATGTGGCGCTGCCGCTGTGCCACACTCACGCCGTCGTGGTGGCATCACCGGCGTACCTTGCCCGTTATGGCCATCCTGCCAGTCCGCAGGCGCTGAGTGACCATCTGTGCCTCTACTATCCACGCGGGGTGGAACCGCCGCGCTGGAATTTCCAGCCGCTGACCGGCGGTGAGCGTATCGCCGTGAATGTCAGCGGGCCGTTCGCCACCAATAACAGTGAATCGATCCGCGATGCCGCCCTTGAAGGCCTGGGGATTGCGCTGCTGCCGGACTTCAGTGCTCAAGCGGCGCTAAAGGATGGCTCTTTGGTGCAATTACTGCCCCAGTGGCAGGCCGTGGGGGCTTTTGCCGATATGCTGTATGTGGTACGCCCATGGTCAGCACAGGTCCCGCGCGCAGTTAGCGGATTTATCCACTGGCTGCGTGAAGCGTTTGCCGGTCCATGAAATGAGGCGACAGTTGTGTGCTGTCGCACAAATCAGATGAAAATGGTTAAAGCTTTAGTTACATCCTGCCGACAACCCCTCCTTAAATACCTGCAAAATTCATACAACCATAACAAGGTCGTTATAATGCACACCCACCAGCCCGTGACTCAGCAGGAATACCTGCTCGACGACGATACCACCCTGATGACCACCACCGATGCCGGTAGCTATATCACTTACGCCAACAGCGCGTTTATTGAGGTGAGTGGCTATGACCGCAGTGAAATCGACGGTCAGCCCCATAACCTCGTTCGTCATCCTGATATGCCACAAGCCGCGTTTGCTGATATGTGGGCCACCCTGAAACAGGGACTGCCCTGGACCGGACTGGTGAAGAACCGACGTAAAAACGGTGACCATTACTGGGTGCGTGCCAATGTGGTGCCGGTGATCCGCAACGGTGAAATTCAGGGGCATATGTCTGTGCGCATTAAGCCTTCAGCGGAAGAGGTGCGCGCGGCTGAGGCGCTGTATCAGAAAATGAATCAGGGACGGATGAAGGGCTGGCGTTTGCATCGCGGGCTGTTGGTGCGTACGGGCTGGCTGAGCGGGCTGACGCTATTGAAAACGATGTCACTGCGCTGGCGCATCCGCAGTGCGGTGCTGGCTTTGTGGCTGCCGCTGGTGGCGGCGGCGTTTGTGTCGGGATTAAGCGGGGCCGCGCTGGGCGGATTTACCCTGTTCTCAGCGTTAATGGCGCTGCTGGTCGATACCTGGCTGCAACGTCAGATTGCCCGGCCACTGGCCGCGGTATGTCGTCAGGCGCTGAATGTGGCGACCGGCGACAACCCGCATGTTGACCACCTCGATCGGGTGGATGAGATTGGTACCACGCTGCGCGCGGTCGGCCAGCTGGGGCTGATGTTCCGCTGGTTATTAAACGACGTCAGCGATCAGGTGCTGGATGTTCACCGGGCCAGCGATGAACTGGCACGCGGTAATGACAAAATCAGCAGCCACACCGAGCAGACGGCGGCCAGCGTCCAGCAGACGGCCAGCACCATGAATCAGATGACCAGCACGGTGCAGCGCAACGGCGAGAGCACCGAGCAGGCGAACCAGTTCTCGCGTACCGCCAGCAGTGCCGCTGTCAAAGGCGGTGAAGTGATGCAAAACGTGGTGGTGACGATGGACGAGATCGCCGAGAGTTCACGGCAGATCGCCACCATTACCAGTCTGATCGACAGCATCGCTTTCCAGACCAATATTCTGGCGCTGAATGCGGCAGTGGAAGCGGCGCGTGCCGGTGAGCAGGGCAAAGGCTTTGCCGTGGTTGCAGGCGAAGTGCGAAGTCTTGCTCAGCGTAGCGCGGGGGCTGCCAGCGAGATCCGCCAGCTGATTGCCGCCAGTAACCTGAAGGTACAATCCGGTGCCGGACAGGTGCATGAAGCCGGAAAGGCCATTGGGGATATCGTCGAAAAAGTGCAGAACGTCACTGAGCTGTTGCAGCAGATCAGCGTGGCCACCGCCGAGCAAGGGACCGGGCTGGGTGAAGTGGGCCAGGCGGTAGAAGCACTCGACCGCCTGACGCATGATAACAGCGCGCTGGTCAGTGAAGGTGCGCTCGCCGCGCAGCGCATGAAACATCAGGCCGATCGCCTGGTTGAAGCCGTCAGCGTCTTTCGCTGATCCGGACAACGGGTCGCCTGCGGCCCGTTGTCACCCCCGTTGCATCCCAATTGTTGATCTTCCTCTCAAATAAAATTTTTATTTCCTTTTTTGATTTAATGAAAACTTAATGTCATTTACCCTGCAAGGCAGATTTATTACCCTTGCCGGAGAGACCCATGTCAGCGATTCCCAGCCTTGAAACCCTGCTAGAGCAGGAAGCGACCGTACGCGTCAATCAGTTTGATTTCGATACCGCATGGAAAATTGGCAGCCTGCTGCGTGAACGTGCCGTAGCGGAAAAGATGCCGGTTGCGATTGAAGTGTACGCCTTTGGTCAGGTGCTGTTCAGTACCGCGCTCAGTGGTTCAAGCTCAGAGAACCTGGAGTGGATTGCCCGTAAGCGCCACACCGTACTGCGCAATGCACACTCTTCACTGTATGCTCAGGAGCTGAATAAAGCCCAGGGGACGCCGATGTCTGAGATGAAATTCCTTGATCAACAGCGTTATACCGACAGCGGTGGCAGCTTCCCACTGTTGCTGGGGAACGGGGGAGTGATTGGCGCGGTGACCGTCAGCGGGCTGCCTTCTCATGAAGATCATGCGCTGGCCATCTGGGCGATTCAGCAGGTGATGTAAATGCTCTGACCTGTAAAATGCCGCACAGGCTCAGCCTGCGTATTCGGCAGCATCTGCCGCCGGGCGACCCGAAAAAAGCAGCACAATTTAGCCACCTGGGCGAAGATGTCATTCTGATGGTTATCTTATTAATCCAAGGAGAGTCATGAAAAGCTATCAAGTGGCCGTGATCCCCGGTGACGGTATTGGCGTGGATGTAACGAAAGCTGCCTGGCAGGTGCTGGAACACAGCGCAGGCCGATTTGATTTTGCCCTGAGCGGCGAGTGGTTTCCGTGGTCCTGTGAGTACTACCTTGAGCACGGTGAGATGATGCCGAAGAATGGCATTGAGACGCTGAGCCAGTTTGATGCCGTCTTGCTGGGTGCCGTGGGCTGGCCAGAAAAAGTGGCAGACAATGTATCACTGCATGGCCTGCTGCTGCCCATTCGCAAACAGTTTGATCTCTATGCTAACGTCCGCCCGCACCGCCTGCTGGCGGGGGTGGAAGGCCCGCTGCGAAAGAGTGAGTTTGATATTCTCTGCATCCGTGAAAACACGGAAGGTGAGTACAGCGGGGCTGGCGGGCGTATCCATCAGGGGACACCTGCCGAAGTGGCGGTGGAAACCTCTATCTTCACCCGACGGGGCGTAGAGCGAATTCTGCGTTTCGGTTTTGAGATGGCGCAAAAACGCAGCAAGCGCCTTGCATCCGTGACCAAATCGAACGCACAGAAATACACCATGGTGATGTGGGATGAAGTCACCGAAGAGATTGCCCGTGATTACCCGGATGTGACGGTGAATCGTTATCATATTGATGCGATTGCGGCGCGTATGGTGATGAACCCGGAAACGCTTGATGTGATTGTGGCCTCTAATCTGTTTGGCGATATTTTGACTGACCTGGGTGCAGCCATTCAGGGCGGGCTGGGGTATGCGGCCTCCGCGAACCTGAATCCCGATCCCACCGTGCCGTCGATGTTTGAACCGGTGCACGGTTCCGCGCCCGATATTGCCGGGCAGGGGATTGCGAATCCGATCGCGGCGATCTGGTCGGCGGCGATGATGCTGGAACATCTGGGGGAGACGGTTGCTGCCGATGCTATTCTCCGTGCGGTTGAGCAGGTTACCGCGCAGCAGCATGTTAATGGCGTGATGAAAACCGAAGCGATCACTGCGGCTGTCATCGCGGCGATTTAAGGTCTGTGCGGGCTTCCGCGTTTGCGGGGGCCTGTTGTATAAGGAGGAATCTCACCATGGAAGCACACGGCATTAGCGATATTATTCAGCCCGGCCTGAGGGTGTTGTTTTGTGGCATCAATCCGGGTAAATCATCTGCGCATACGGGCTATCATTTTGCCCATCCGGGTAACCGCTTCTGGAAAACCCTTTTTCAGGCCCGATTCACCTGGACCCAGCTTCGCCCTGAGCAGGAACAGCAACTGCTGGAAACGCGCTGTGGCATCACCATGCTGGTTGAACGGCCTACCGTGCTGGCCAGTGAGCTGGCAGGCAGTGAGTTACGGAGTGGCGGACAGGCGCTGGTGGACAAGGTTGAACGCTATCAGCCCGCGGCGCTGGCGGTACTGGGCAAGCAGGCTTATCAGCAGGCGTTTCGTCGCAGTAAGGTTGAATGGGGCCGCCAGCCGCTGACGCTGGGTGAAACGGAGGTCTGGGTGTTACCCAACCCCAGTGGGCTGAATCGCGCCTCACAGGAGGAGATGACCGCGGCTTATGCGGAGCTGGACAGGGCATTGAAGTTACGCGGATTGTAGATCGGTCTGGATAACAGGTAAAAAAATGGCCCCTCAGAGAGGAGCCATCTTTGATCACCGCGTCGATTAATCGTCGAGGAAGCTGCGCAGTACTTCAGAGCGGCTTGGATGACGCAGCTTACGCAGCGCCTTCGCTTCAATCTGACGGATACGTTCACGTGTCACGTCAAACTGTTTGCCCACTTCTTCCAGCGTGTGGTCGGTATTCATATCGATACCAAAACGCATACGCAGTACTTTCGCTTCACGCGCGGTCAGACCGGCCAGCACGTCATGGGTGGCAGAACGCAGGCTCTCTGAGGTGGCCGAATCCAGCGGCAGCTCCAGCGTGGTGTCTTCGATAAAATCACCCAGATGGGAATCTTCATCATCACCAATCGGCGTCTCCATGGAGATCGGCTCTTTGGCAATTTTCAGCACCTTACGGATTTTATCTTCTGGCATCAGCATACGCTCGGCCAGTTCTTCCGGCGTAGGTTCACGGCCCATCTCTTGCAGCATCTGGCGCGAAATACGGTTGAGTTTGTTAATGGTCTCAATCATATGCACCGGAATACGGATGGTACGTGCCTGGTCCGCGATAGAACGGGTGATCGCCTGACGGATCCACCAGGTGGCATAAGTCGAGAACTTATAACCACGACGGTATTCAAACTTATCTACCGCTTTCATCAGACCGATGTTGCCTTCCTGAATCAGATCCAGGAACTGCAGACCACGGTTGGTGTACTTCTTGGCGATAGAGATAACCAGACGCAAGTTCGCTTCAACCATCTCTTTCTTCGCACGGCGCGCTTTCGCTTCACCGATGGACATACGACGGTTGATGTCTTTAACCTGTTCAATCGTCAGGCCCGTTTCTGCTTCAATCTGCTGCAGTTTCGTCAGGCTGCGATGCACATCATCGGATACATCATTCAGTTTCTCTGACCACGGTTTGTTCATCGCCAGTGCGGCTTTGAACCAGGTTTCGCTGGTTTCATTGCCGGTGAACAGAGTGATGAAGTTCTTCTTCGGCATTTTACAGATTTCAACACACAGCTTCAGGATAAGGCGTTCCTGGGTACGAACGCGGTCCATCATGATACGCATGCTGTTCACCAGGAAGTCGAATTGCTTCGGCACCAGGCGGAACTGTTTAAATACGTCAGACAGATTCTGAATTTCAGCGATAGCATCCGCGTGGCTGCGACTTTTGGCCTTAATTACGGTACGGGTGGTTTCGTACTGTACGCGCAGATCGTTGAATTTCTCACGCGCCAGTTCCGGGTCGATGCTGTTGTCATCGTCGGCGCTGTCATCGTCAGACTCTTCATCTTCTTCTGCTTCCTCACGCTCTTCAGCAGAGAGTTCAGAACCCACGTGGGTAGCGGTTGGCGCGATTTCTGCTTCGGCATTCGGGTCGACAAAGCCGGTGATCAGATCGGACAAACGTGCTTCGCCCGCTTCAACGCGGTCATACTGTTCAAGCAAATAAGTGATGGCTTCAGGGTATTCAGCAACGGAACACTGAACTTGGTTGATACCGTCTTCGATGCGTTTTGCTATGTCGATCTCGCCTTCACGCGTCAGCAGTTCAACCGTACCCATTTCACGCATGTACATGCGCACCGGGTCAGTGGTTCGTCCGATTTCAGATTCAACGCTGGAGAGCACTTGAGCAGCGGCTTCAGCAGCATCTTCGTCCGTATCGTTGTTGTTCTCATTCAGCATCAGATCATCGGCATCAGGCGCTTCTTCCACAACCTGGATGCCCATGTCGTTGATCATCTGGATGATGTCTTCGATCTGATCGGAGTCGACGATATCTTCCGGCAGATGGTCATTGACCTCGGCATAGGTCAGATAGCCTTGCTCCTTACCACGGGTGACAAGTAGCTTAAGCTGTGACTGCGGGTTTTGCTCCATAAGACGGTATCCACACTTCTGTTAAATTAGATTGGTGTCGGGTCGGCTAACGTGCCAACAATAACAGTGAGGGCGTTGAGATTATTGCCGCTGCCCGTCATGGCGGCTGTCAGGATCTACCTGACGGATATTCGGCACTTAAGCCGCTTTGATCTTTGTCGGGGCTATCTCACTTGCCATTTTGAACCCCGGCTGTGCTCGCAGTCCTCACGTACTTCAGTACGCTCCGGGTGCTGCGTGCAGGCGGTGTCCAAACTGACTGCGCGATAACGCCTCTAAATTTTGTGTAATAAGGCCAAAACCTTATTCATTTACTGTTTCTTCAGTGCCTGGCTCAGTGTCCAGAACTCGCGGCGCTCTTCTGCGTTGAGTACGTGCGTGCGGTCGCGGGCGATAAGTTCTTCCAGCCTGCGTTCCAGCGCATCGTCGTACATACTCGCCAGTGCGTCCTTAAACATGGTGTCCACTTCATCATCTACGATCATGTGGTTCCAAGTTGCCAGAGTTTCAAGGCTCTGGCTAAATTTTGTTCCGCGATATAACTCTAGTAGCTGTCCGGTCGTCAGGCCAGGTTGCGCTACGCAAGTGCTCACTAACTCCACGAATAGCGGGAAACCTGGTATTTCTGACTGCTCAAGACCATCCAGTGAAGGCACCATGATGGCCAGTTGTGGATTCTGTATCAACAGCCCAATAAGTATACGCATGGTTGTGCGTTTTAGCTGGGGCTGGGGGACAGGCTTCGCATTTTCCGCCTGCTTTGGCAGCAGCTTCTCCAACTGGCTGTCGTCAAGAATACCCAGTTTATTACCCAGTTCCTGACGCAGGTAGATACGCAATGTTTCACCGGGCACCTGGCTAATCAGCGGCAGCGCCAGCGTACTCAGCTGAGCGCGCCCATCAGGGGAACGCAAATCCACCTGCGGCATCAACGTATCAAACAGAAACGACGAGAGTGGCATAGCCTGCTCCATCCGCGTTTCAAATGCTTCTTTGCCCTCTTTACGCACCAGCGTATCCGGGTCTTCGCCGTCAGGCAGGAACATAAAGCGTAGCTGACGACCGTCATTCATGTAAGGTAAAGCCGTTTCCAGCGCACGCCATGCTGCTTCACGGCCTGCTCTGTCGCCGTCATAGCAGCAAATTACCGTGTCGGTTGACCGGAATAGTAGCTGAATATGCTCTGCGGTGGTCGAGGTGCCGAGTGAGGCCACGGCATAATCAACGCCAAACTGTGCCAGCGCCACTACATCCATATAGCCTTCAACGACCAGTAATTTGGACGGCTCCGGGTGGTTTTTTAGCGCCTCGAACAGGCCGTAAAGTTGGCGACCTTTGTGGAAAATATCGGTTTCCGGTGAGTTGAGGTATTTCGGCATGCCGTCGCCTAATACGCGACCGCCGAAACCAATGACTCGCCCACGTTTATCGTGGATTGGAAACATCACCCGCTCACGGAAGCGATCGTAGCTGCGGCCCTGGTCATTGGTGACCAGCATGCCCGCATCGATCAACGACTGTTTGTCGTCAGGATTACGGCCAAAACGTTTTAACGCGTTATCCCAGCCTGCCGGGGCGAAACCGATGGAAAAGTGCTTAATGACATCATCGCTCAGGCCGCGCTGTGCCAGATAGTCACGTGCGCCTGCCGATGCATTTTGTGTCAGCGACTGTCGATAGAAGTCGCTCAGACCGGTCATTAACTGATAAAGACTTTGACGCTGATGACGCTCAAGCTGGGTGGGACCACTGCCGCTTTCATACGGCACTTCCAGTCCATATAGGGTCGCCAGTTCTTCAATGCTTTCAACGAATTACAGACGATCGTAATTCATCAGGAAGTCGACAGCGTTGCCATGCGCACCACAGCCGAAACAGTGATAAAACTGCTTTTCGCCGTTAACGGTGAAAGAGGGCGTTTTCTCATTATGAAAAGGACAGCATGCGTGGTAATTCTTGCCCTGCTTTTTCAGCTTCACCCGGGCATCGATAAGATCCACGATATCCGTGCGAGCAAGCAAGTCATTGATAAATACACGCGGTATGCGTCCAGCCATAAATCCCCTTCATCTTTCCGCTTCTGGCGGTGTTGGCTGCCATCGTTCACCCCAGTCACTTACTGATGTAAGCTCCCGGAGATTCACTCCGTTGCCGCCTTGCCAGAAACAGAAAGCTATTGGGGATGCCCCTTCATCTTTCCGCTTCTGGCGGTGTTGGCCAAACGACTCAATCCATCCCTGAATCTTGCCCATTTGGCCGTTTGCCAGAAACAGTCAATAGCAGAAATAAATACTTCCGCGTCTTTAAGTGTCTGGCTGTATTGGCGTTTAGGAATCAAAACAGAGCGTTACCGGGGTAACTCTGAAGCTTTCTATTTATGGTTCATAAACGACAACAAGCCGCGCATTCCTTCCGGAAGCACGGCCTGATAACTACTAACTAGTCTGTGAAGCATGAGGGCGAACCCTCAGGATATTAGTACAGACGAGTGCGGCGTGCGTTTTCGCGAGCCAGTTTCTTCGCGTGGCGTTTTACTGCAGACGCTTTAGCGCGCTTACGTTCGGTAGTAGGTTTTTCATAAAACTCACGACGACGAACTTCAGCCAGAACGCCTGCTTTCTCACAAGAACGCTTGAAGCGACGCAGTGCAACGTCGAATGGCTCGTTTTCACGTACTTTAATTACCGGCATGTAACTCTCACCTCGATAAATTCGGTTTTGCTGCTGACATCGGTGCCAGCTCATTTCAAAATGGTGCGGAATTTTACTCCAACACAGGCTTAGTTGTAAAGCACCATAGCATTAAGTAACCAACAGATAGGCCTGTGCGGCTGCCGGTTTTTTTCAGGGGACTGATTATACACGAAACCCACCTCCCTGGTGGGAAAAAAAACACCTTATTGTACAAGGTGTAACCGACTAACCGGGAAATTTGCCGCCCGCAAAAGCGCCTTCATGCTACACTGCGCGCCGCAAGAATGAGGTGAAAAATCCATGCGTGTTCTCGGAATTGAAACATCCTGCGATGAAACCGGCATTGCCATTTATGACGATGCGGCCGGTTTGCTCGCCAATCAACTTTACAGCCAGGTCAAACTCCACGCCGACTACGGTGGCGTGGTACCGGAACTGGCTTCGCGCGATCACGTGCGTAAAACCGTGCCGCTGATACAGGCGGCGTTGAAGGAAGCCGGGCTTCAGGCGCAGGATATCGATGCGGTGGCGTATACCGCAGGTCCTGGGCTGGTAGGGGCACTGCTGGTCGGCGCGACCATTGGCCGCTCGCTGGCGTTTGCATGGGATGTCCCGGCGATTGCCGTGCACCACATGGAAGGGCATCTGCTTGCACCGATGCTGGAAGATAATCCACCGGACTTCCCGTTTGTGGCGCTGCTGGTCTCTGGCGGCCATACGCAGTTGATTAGCGTCACCGGCATTGGTGAATATACCCTGCTGGGTGAATCAGTGGATGATGCCGCCGGTGAAGCCTTCGATAAAACCGCTAAACTGCTGGGGCTGGACTATCCTGGCGGGCCGATGCTGTCAAAAATGGCGCAACAGGGTGTGGAAAAGCGTTTTGTCTTCCCGCGCCCAATGACCGATCGCCCAGGGCTGGATTTCAGTTTTTCCGGACTGAAAACCTTCGCGGCTAATACCATTCGCGACAATGACGACAGTGAGCAGACCCGCGCTGACATAGCACGTGCATTTGAAGATGCCGTGGTCGATACGCTGGCGATAAAATGCCGCCGGGCGCTCGATCAAAGTGGATTCAAGCGGCTGGTGATTGCCGGGGGGGTCAGCGCGAACCGCACGCTACGCAGTAAGCTGGCGGAGATGATGGCGAAGCGGGGCGGTGAGGTGTTCTACGCTCGTCCGGAATTCTGTACCGACAACGGCGCGATGATCGCTTATGCCGGGATGGTGCGGATGAAAGGTGACAAACACGCCGATCTCAGTGTCACCGTGCGTCCGCGCTGGCCGCTGGCGGAACTGCCTGCATTATGATTTGGGTCAGGCGTGCCTGACCCCAGGATAAATGTTCTCATCAGGTTCAGGCATGCCTGAACCTGACATCAATGCACGATGCCCTACGGTTTCTTCTTTTTCTTCTTCCAAATCTTATTTTCCTGCCCGCGCCACAGGCGCTGAATATTGTCGTGATGACGTAACAGGATCAGGCAGGAAAGCATGGCGACGGGAAAGGTAAACTGTGGTTTAAACCACCAGACGTAGAAGGGGGCAATCAGTGCGCTGATAATTGCGCCCAGCGAAGAATAGCCGCTTAACAGCACGGTCAGCAGCCAGGTTCCCGTCATTAAACCCGTGAGATCCCAGCCGATGGGGGCGATAGCACCAAATGCGGTGGCCACGCCTTTGCCGCCTTTGAAATGAAAGAAGACCGGGTAAATATGGCCGAGGCAGGCCGCAATCGCGGTCAGACCAAGATAAAGCGGCGTGACGCCCAGGTGATAAGCCAGCCATACCGGCAGCATCCCTTTGCATACATCAAACACCAGCACCGTCGCGGCGGCACCTTTACCACCGAGGCGCAGCACGTTGGTGGCACCTGGGTTGCCCGAGCCGTTATGGCGCGGGTCCGGCAATCTGAACAGTCGACAGACTAAAATCGCGCTGGAGATGGAACCACACAGATACGCGAAAATGATCATGCCAAGCGCGAATACACTCATAACACCGTTCCGTCTTGTGGGGGTCGTTTTAAAGTCAGCATCCGTGGATAATACGCATAAACCGCCCGGGATGGTATCCGGCAACCACAAAAACAGAGAGCCGTATCATGGATATCGTATTTATTGATCAACTGTCCGTTATCACCACCATTGGCGTTTACGACTGGGAACAAACGATTCAGCAGAAGCTGGTGTTCGATGTCGAAATGGCATGGGACAACCGTAAAGCGGCCGCCAGTGATGATGTTAACGATTGCCTGAGCTATGCCGATGTATCTGAAGCGATTATTCACCACGTCAGTCAGGGGAAATTTGCGCTGGTTGAGCGTGTAGCAGAAGAGATTGCTTCACTGTTGCTGGCTCGATTCTCCTCGCCGTGGGTCAAAATTAAAGTCAGTAAACCGGGTGCCGTCGCTCAGGCGCGCCAGGTCGGCGTGGTCATCGAACGCGGGACTAATCCTAAATAAATCCGTTTTCATTGCCATCACGATGAAACCAAACCACATTATGCTCTGTCTTAAGGTTGCCCTAATGCAGTTGGGGCACATTGGGCGGAAGCGTAAGCGACCGCCATTTTTCATGGTTTAACCAGGGTTAGGGGTAGATTTGATGGCAGATATTCATCAGCTATGGGTGGCAGCAATACTTGGGATTGTAGAGGGGCTGACGGAGTTTCTCCCCGTATCTTCTACCGGGCATATGATCATTGTCGGTCATTTACTGGGGTTTGAAGGCGAAAAAGCGGAGACCTTTGAAGTTGTGATTCAGCTCGGCTCAATTCTGGCCGTCGTAGTGATGTTCTGGCGTCGTTTGTTCGGCCTGATTGGCATTCACTTTGGTGAAGTCAAACATGAGGGCACAGGCCAGGGTAAGCTGACTCTGATTCATATCCTGCTGGGTATGGTGCCCGCCGTGGTGATTGGGCTGTTACTGCATGATAAAATCAAAACGCTGTTTAACCCGGTCAACGTGATGTATGCGTTGGTGGTGGGGGGCGTGCTGTTGATTGCGGCTGAATTGCTGAAGCCAAAACAGCCGAAAGCGGTGGGTGTCGATGACATTACTTATCGTCAGGCGTTTATTATTGGCTGCTTCCAGTGCCTCGCGCTGTGGCCGGGCTTCTCACGTTCCGGTGCCACCATTTCGGGCGGGATGCTGATGGGCGTGAGCCGTTATGCTGCGTCTGAGTTCTCGTTTCTCCTCGCGGTGCCGATGATGATTGGTGCGACCGGTCTGGATCTCTACAAGAGCATGGGCTTCCTGACGATGGCTGATTTCCCGATGTTTGCCGTCGGTTTTGTCACCGCCTTTATCGTGGCGCTGATCGCGATTAAGAGCTTCCTGCACATCATCAAACGTATTTCGTTTATCCCGTTCGCTATCTATCGCTTTATCGTGGCAGCCGCGGTTTACGCAGTATTTGTCCTGTAACGTGCATCGGGTCAGGCTTGCCTGACCCCTACGTTGGGCAATATTAAGCGGTTTTCCAGTTCTCCAGTGCCGCTATCCGGCGGCGCGTGAGTTCTTCCCGCACCTCCACACCTTTAAATCCGGCCGCAACAACGTCTTTCGTCGACACGCTCAACGCGACCTTCCAGGCCTCACGCAGATAATCACCCTGAGGATACGGATTATTTTCGAATCCGGTGCGTCCACGGGCATCGGCTTCGCTGGTCAGTGCGATCTGCTCCACGCGATGGGGTTTGCGCCAGGCATCCAGTCGGTCAAACAACGCCACCAGCGTAGTCGCTGACTGGTTCTGGACGGTATGCACCAGGTCGTGAAATTCGGTCACCAGCAGTGCCAGATCGCGCAGGGCATTCGGAATACGTAATCGCCCCCCCCGGCCCCCCCCCCGCGCCACGCCCGCCGGACCATGCCCGTGATGGCTTGGCCACTTTTCTGGCGGCGTCAGGGCTTTGCCCACATCGTGGAATAACGTGGCGAAACGGATATCAACCTCCGGGCTGAGCTGGGCTGCCATCGCCAGCGTCATCAGCGTATGCACGCCGGTGTCGATCTCCGGGTGCCATTTTGCCGGGGCGGGAATGCCGTACAGGTTGTCCAGCTCCGGGAACAGCACCGCCAGCGCCCCGCAGTCACGCAGTACCTGGAAAAAGACCTGCGGGTTACGTGTTTGTAAGGCCGCTTCAGTCTCTTTCCAGACGCGCTCTGGCGTGAGGTGAGAGAGTTCGCCGCTCTCTGCCATCGATTGCATCAGGGCGAGGGTTTCGCTGGCAATGTGGAAGTTAAGATGGGCATACCGGGCGGCAAAACGCGCCACGCGCAGCACGCGCAGTGGATCTTCATTGAAGGCTTCAGAGACGTGGCGAAGCAGACGGTTTTCAAGATCGTCACGCCCGCCGTAGGGATCATAGTAGTGGCCGTCAGCGTCCTGCGCGATAGCATTGATGGTCAGATCGCGCCGTGCCAGATCCTGCTCAAGTGTGACATCCGGCGCGGAGTAGCAGACAAATCCGGTATAACCGCTGCCGGATTTACGTTCGGTGCGGGCCAGCGCATACTCTTCATGGCTTGAAGGGTGCAAAAACACCGGGAAGTCGCGGCCTACTTGCTCAAAGCCCAGCTCCAGCATCTGCTGAGGAGAGGCACCTACCACCACCCAGTCTTTGTCTTTCACCGGCAAATTCAACAGTCCATCGCGCACGGCGCCGCCGACAAGGTATGTTTTCACTGCGGGTCTCCACAAGGCTGATAATCAGAATTAACTGAGTATTAATCGTCAGACTATAACATCCATGTTGCATAAATGATAAATCGCAGACATGGCAAAAAGGGCATCCGCAGATACCCTTTAACGTAAACAAGCGAAGGATCAGTTCATCCAGCGGTCGCTTTTTTTCCGGCGTGGGATCATATGAGGAAGTAGCAGGCCCAGCACCAGGCCAACGCCCGCGACACCGCCACCATACATAAACCACTGCATAATGATGGTGCGCTGCTTGTCATCCAGTTGCACGTTAGCCGCATCGACTTTTTTCTTCGCGACCACCAACTGATTTTTTAACTGCTGATTCTCTTCTTTCAGGCTGTTGATCGCATCATCGCTGCCAGCGACCTTTTTTTGCATATCAGCGGTGCGGTTATTCCAGCTACTGTCGATATTCGCCAGTTTAGCGGTGAGCACTTTCACCTGTTCTTCCAGCTGCGGGACGCGGGTACGCAGGCTGGGTTGTTGGCTAAGCTGGGCCAGTGGGATCCAGGTGGTACGGCCCTGGCTATCGCGGATTTGGCCATAGTTGCTGCTATCATTCGACTGCAGCAGGGCGACTTCTTCGCCTGCGTTTAACGTGCCGATCAGACGGTAATCGTTGCCGGGGCCACTGCGAACCCAGGTGGACAGCTCGTCGGAGATGTAGCGTTTTTCTTCGGCATGAACGGTTGCCGCAGCACTCAACGTGAGCAATGTCAGGCCGATGAGGTGAGTTATTTTCATTCGAACTCTTTCTAAATAAGGGCTGTAAAAAGGTAATCGCACAGTCTGGAGCGGCCTCACAGAAAGCTGAATGAGAACTATCCTGGTCTCATACAGCCTGAGAGGTTGTGCGCGAAAACGTAATAAACCAGAGACAGTGCTGTCTCTTGTGCATTACTCTTCATAGGCAAAAGGAACGATCGCCCGCCTACCAATGCGAGCATAATCAGACACCTTAACCGTTTACTCTGCCGTTAACGACGTAAATAAGACATTATGACCATCGAAATCGAATTAAAGTTCATTGCCGCACCAGAAGCGGCTGCAAAAATCGCCAGCAAACTCACTGCCTGGCCTCATCAGTACACTGCCGGTCAGACGTTGACGAATATCTACTTCGAAACCCCTGACAACCAGTTGCGCCGTTGGGATATGGGGCTGCGTATTCGCGGCTTCGGTGACCGTTATGAAATGACGCTGAAAACCGCCGGTCAGACGATTGGTGGGCTGCACCAGCGCCCGGAATATAATGTGGCACTGGCTAAGCCCGAGCTTGATATTCAGCAGTTGCCTGCCGATGTCTGGCCTGCAGGAACCGATATCGCAGCCTTACAACCGCAGCTCAAGGCGCTGTTTAGCACGCATTTTGTGCGTGAAAAGTGGGTAGTTACTTACCTGCAAAGCGAGATAGAAGTGGCCTATGACTGCGGTGAGATCACGGCAGATGACCGCAGTGAACCCTTGATGGAAGTTGAGCTGGAGCTGAAAAGCGGTCAGCGCGATGACCTGCTGGCCTTTGCCGCTGAACTGGCAACGATTGACGGTCTGCGTCTGGGGAGCCTGAGTAAAGCGGCGCGTGGTTATGCGCTGGCTCAGGGCGACCTGCCGCGTGCGCTGCGTCCGGTTCCGCTGCTAAAAGTGAAGCCAAAAGCGACAGTGGAAGAGGGAATGCGCGCATCATTCCTGCTGGCATTAAGCCAGTGGCAATATCACGAGGAGCTGTGGCTGCGCGGCAGTTCGGGTGCATTGCATGAAGTGAAAGATGCGCTTGAAGTGCTGCGTCAGACGTTTTCTCTCTACGGTGCGCTGGTGCCACGCAAAGCCAGCAGCGAACTTCGCCAGAAGCTGACGTTGCTGGAAGAGGCGTTGCAGGATGATCAGCCTGATGCGCAAAAATGTTGCTTCAGTCCCCTCTGGCTGGAAACTCAGTTAGCGCTTACTCACTGGATTGCCACTGAGCGCTGGCGCCAGTTCGTCGATCAAAAGTCGGATGCCAAACTACAAGGTTCGTTCAAACGTTTCAGCGACATCATGCTGGGCCGCATTGCAGCCGATCTGAAAGAGACATTCGACCACCTGAATCATTCGGGTGAATATCAGGACAAACTGACGCGTTTGCATCGCCAGATTCTGGCGGTTCATCTGCTGGCGGGCGCCTATGATGCCACCCTCGTCAATGCCTGGTTACAAAGCTGGAAGCAGCTGCGTGAAGCCATTGTGGGGCAGCAGGATGTCTGGCTGGATGCCCATCGTCAGCAGGCGCTGAAACAGTCGGCGTTCTGGAAAAACGGCAGCCTGTAACCCGTTTCGGGGTCTTTCAATGCTATCCCCTTCATAATGCGAGCTGTAGCTCGAAGTATGAAGGGGGTATAGGGAGTGTTTATTGTATGGGGCCATCACCAGCTCAACCTCTGCCGCTGCTCATGCAGGAACAGCGTGCGTTGCTTAACCCGCTGTTTAGCGAGGCTTCTGTGCAGCAGCAGGCAGTATTGGTATTTAGCGATTTTATCAGCGATAACCTGGCAAAATACCCTGAATGGTGGCAGCAGCTTCAGCACTCCCCGCCGCACCCGGATGAATGGCATCATTATGCTGACTGGCTGCAAGCAAAGCTGGACACGGTGCAGGATGAAAATGCGCTGATGCGTGAACTCCGTCTGTTCCGTCGTCATATGCTGACGCGCATTGCCTGGATGCAGACGCTGGCCACCAGTGATACACAACACTCTTTACGTCAACTGAGCGAACTGGCGGAAGCCCTGATTGTGGCTGCCCGCGACTGGTTATGGCACGCCTGCTGCCGTGATTTTGGCACCCCAATGAACGCCGCCGGAGAACCCCAGCCGCTGTTGATCCTCGGCATGGGAAAATTGGGCGGCGGCGAACTGAATTTCTCCTCTGATATCGATCTGATTTTCACCTGGCCGGAAAACGGCACCACGCAGGGGGGCCGCCGTGAACTGGACAATGCTCAGTTCTTTACCCGTCTGGGTCAGCGGTTGATCAAGGTGCTGGATCAGCCCACGGCCGATGGTTTTGTTTATCGCGTTGATATGCGCCTGCGCCCGTTTGGCGACAGCGGGCCATTAGTGCTGAGTTTTGCGGCGCTGGAAGATTATTACCAGGAGCAGGGACGCGACTGGGAACGCTATGCAATGGTCAAAGCGCGCCTGATGGGCGGTGGGAATGACCGCTGGAGTGAGGAACTGCGCCAAATGCTGCGACCGTTTGTGTTTCGTCGCTACATTGATTTCAGCGTGATCCAGTCACTGCGTAATATGAAAAGCATGATCGCTCGCGAAGTCCGGCGACGCGGGCTGACGGATAACATTAAGCTCGGTGCGGGCGGTATTCGCGAAACGGAATTTATTGTTCAGGTATTCCAGCTGATCCGTGGCGGGCGTGAGCGTTCACTTCAGCTACGTTCCCTGTTGCCAACGCTGGACGCGATTGGTCAGTTGAATCTCTTACCGGTAGAGCAGGTGGAGCAGTTACAGGAGGCCTATCTGTTCCTGCGTCGGCTGGAAAACCTGCTGCAAAGTATTAACGATGAACAGACGCAGACGCTGCCGGGTGGCGAGCTGGATCGCGCGCGTCTCGCCTGGGCGATGGGTTTTGCCGACTGGGCTGCATTACATCTTGAGCTGGATCGCCATATGCTGGCGGTACGGACCATTTTTAACGATCTGATTGGTGACGATGCGCCTGAAAACGGTGAGAACCGTGAAGCGGGTGAATATGGCGTATTGTGGCAGGATCAGCTGGAAGAGGCAGAGCTGGAACCACTGGTCCCCCATCTCGACAGCGGTGCACGCCAGCTATTGCTGCGCACGATTACCGATTTCCGTCAGGACGTCGATAAACGGACGATTGGCCCGCGTGGCCGTCAGGCGCTGGATCAACTGATGCCGCGACTGTTGAGTGAGGTTGTGCCGCGTGATGATGCCCCGGTCACGCTGAGCCGTCTGACGCCGTTGCTGCTGGGCGTGGTGACGCGTAGCACCTATCTGGAGCTGCTCACTGAATTCCATGGTGCGCTGAAGCACTTAATTCGTCTGTGTGCCGCTTCCCCGATGGTCGCCAGCCAGCTGGCGCGGCATCCGCTGCTGCTGGATGAACTGCTCGACCCTGCCACGTTGTATCAGCCCACCGCAACGGATGCCTATCGCGATGAACTGCGACAATATCTGCTGCGTATCCCGGAAGAGGATGAAGAGCAGCAGCTGGAAGCGCTGCGTCAGTTTAAACAAGCACAGCATCTGCGTATTGCTGCCGCGGATATTGCCAAAACCTTGCCGGTGATGAAAGTGAGCGATCACCTGACCTGGCTGGCGGAAGCGATGATTGAGACCGTGGTTCAGCAGGCGTGGAACATGATGGTACAGCGTTACGGGCGGCCTTCCCATCTGACCACCGACAGCGAGCGCGGTTTCGCGGTTGTGGGCTACGGCAAACTGGGGGGCTGGGAGTTGGGCTACAGTTCTGACCTCGATCTGGTGTTCCTGCATGACTGTCCGTCAGAAGCGGTGACACTGGGTGAGCGCAGTATTGACGGAAGGCAGTTTTATCTGCGCCTGGCACAACGTGTGATGCATCTGTTTAGCACCCGCACCTCCTCCGGCATTCTCTACGAAGTGGATGCCCGCCTGCGCCCGTCAGGGGCGGCGGGGATGCTTGTCAGCACCTTTGATGCCTTTGATGACTATCAGCGCAATGAAGCCTGGACCTGGGAGCATCAGGCGTTGGTGCGTGCGCGTATCGTGTTTGGTGACGCGGCCCTGAGCCAGCGTTTCGACCAGATTCGCCGTGGCATTCTCTCCATACCCCGAGAGGCCGATGCGTTGAAAACAGAAGTGCGCGAAATGCGTGAGAAAATGCGCGCCCATCTGGGTCACAAGCACAAAGGGCGTTGGGATATCAAAGCCGATGTAGGCGGGATTACCGATATTGAATTTATTACGCAATACCTGGTGCTGCGTTATGCCGCTCAGGAGCCCATGCTGACCCGCTGGTCCGATAACGTGCGCATTCTGGCGTTGCTGGCGACCAGCGGCAAAATGGAGCAGGAAGAGGCGGAAGCGCTAACGCATGCTTATGTCACGCTGCGTGATGCCTTGCACCATCTGGCGTTGCAGGAGCTCCCAGGCCTGGTAGAGGATACGGCCTGGTCAGGTGAAAGATCGGCGGTCAATGCCAGTTGGCAGGCATGGCTGGGTGTCTGATGTCCCGTGCAGATGCGATGATTTGCCATTAAGACAATTGTGATATCATCGCGCGCACTCATTTTTACTGCAGTCTGGAGTCTCTGGAATGAAAATTACACTACCCGATTTTACGCGTGCGGGTGTGCTGGTGGTTGGCGATGTGATGCTGGATCGCTACTGGCACGGCCCAACCAGCCGCATTTCACCTGAGGCTCCGGTGCCAGTGGTGAAAGTGGATCATGTGGAGGAGCGCCCTGGTGGTGCGGCCAACGTGGCGATGAATATTGCCGCGCTGGGTGCTGCTTCACGACTGGTTGGATTGACCGGTGTTGATGATGCTGCGCGTGCCCTCAGCGCGTCCCTGGCTGGCGTCAATGTTCAGTGTGATTTTGTCTCTGTGCCTACCCATCCGACCATCACTAAACTGCGTGTATTGTCACGCAATCAGCAGCTCATCCGTCTGGATTTCGAAGAGGGATTTGAAGGTATTGATCCTGAGCCGATGCATCAGCGTATCGAGCAGGCGCTGCCAACGATTGGTGCGTTAGTGCTGTCTGATTATGCGAAAGGTGCACTGGCCAGCGTGGAAACGATGATTGCCCTGGCGCGTAAAGCGGGAGTCCCGGTGCTGGTGGATCCGAAAGGCACCGATTTCAGCCGTTATCACGGTGCTACGCTGCTGACGCCAAACCTCTCTGAATTTGAAGCAGTGGTGGGCAAGTGTAAATCGGAAGAAGAAATTGTGGATCGCGGTACCGCTCTGATGCAGCAGCACGCGCTGTCTGCGTTGCTGGTGACCCGTTCAGAACACGGTATGACCCTGCTTCAACCGGGTAAAGCACCATTCCATATGCCAACCCTAGCGCAGGAAGTGTTCGATGTCACCGGTGCGGGGGATACGGTGATTGGCGTGCTGGCGGCAGCGCTGGCGGCGGGTAACTCGTTGGAAGAGAGCTGCTTCCTGGCCAATGCGGCCGCGGGCGTGGTGGTGGGTAAACTCGGTACCTCGACGGTTTCTCCTGTAGAGCTGGAAAATGCGATTCGCGCGCGTCCGGAATCGGGTTTCGGCGTGATGGATGAAGCGCAGCTGATTGCCGAAGTGGCGAAAGCCCGTCAGCGTGGTGAAAAAGTGGTGATGACCAACGGCGTATTCGACATTCTGCACGCCGGGCATGTTTCTTACCTGGCCAATGCCCGTAAGCTGGGTGACCGCCTGATTGTAGCGGTTAACAGCGATGCATCGACCCGACGTCTGAAAGGGGAAACCCGCCCGGTGAACACGCTGATTAACCGTATGATCGTGCTGGGTGCGCTGGAAGCCGTGGATTGGGTGATTGGATTTGAAGAAGATACGCCGCAGCGTGTGATCGCTGAGATCCTTCCCGATCTGCTGGTGAAAGGTGGCGACTATAAACCAGAAGATATTGCCGGCAGTAAAGAGGTGTGGGCGAACGGCGGTGATGTGCGAGTGCTCAACTTCGAAGACGGTATTTCCACCAGTAATATCATTAAAACGATTATTTCTGGTACCGGAAGAAGCTAGCCTTCGACGGCTGCCCGTGGAGGGCAGCCGTATCACTAAAGCGTGGCCTATTCTGCCGCTTTTGGCTCGCTAACGACCGGGGCTGGGGCAGGGGAAACGCGGCTTTCCAGTTCTGCCAGGCGCTGTTCCAGCGCAGCCAGCTTCTCGCGGGTGCGCAGCAGTACCTGAGTCTGTACATCAAACTCTTCGCGATTAACCACATCCAGACGGGTCAGCTGTGCCTGTAATGTCTGACGGATTTTCTTCTCCACATCATCACCAAACTCACGGATGCCTTTCGGCATCGACTCATGGACCTGACGGGCCAGTTGTTCAATTTTTTTTGGGTCAAGCATAGCGGTTTCCTGATAACAGCGAATTTTACCCTAGTGTAATCCCAGATGCGTTCGGTATAAACCTGAAAACACCATAGCGAAAAAATGGATATCAATTTGCCCATTTTGTTCGTTGATCTGTCACTTTTTCAGCGCTATGATGATTTTGCTTATTCTCAGGGCGGGGCGAAATTCCCCACCGGCGGTAAATCAGCTTTTGCTGAAAGCCCGCGAGCGCTTCAGGGTCATTCCTGAAGGACAGCAGATCCGGTGTAATTCCGGGGCCGACGGTTAGAGTCCGGATGGGAGAGAGTAACGATTCTTGACGGGCTTTTGCTCGCCTCGCGTTATTTTTTTTGTCACCGCATGACACTCCTAAGCACGCCCTGATTCTGGTAACCCATACATTTATTTAAGGTTTATTTACCATGAATCAGTCGCTACTTTCTGAATTTGGCACGCCTGAACAGCGTGTAACCCGTGCCATCGAAGCGCTGCGCGAAGGCCGCGGTGTGATGGTATTAGACGATGAAGATCGTGAAAATGAAGGTGATATGATCTTCGCCGCTGAAACCATGACCGTTGAGCAGATGGCGCTGACCATTCGCCACGGCAGCGGCATTGTCTGCCTGTGTCTGACGGAAGAACGTCTGGAACAGCTGGACCTGCCAATGATGGTGCAGAACAACACCAGCTCTTACGGCACCGGTTTTACCGTGACGATTGAAGCGGCACAGGGGGTCACCACCGGTGTTTCCGCCTCTGACCGCCTGACAACCATCCGCACCGCCATTGCTGACAATGCAAAGCCAGAAGACCTTAATCGTCCAGGGCACGTGTTCCCGCTGCGCGGCCGTTCCGGTGGTGTTCTGACCCGTGGTGGCCATACTGAAGCCACTATCGACCTGGTCACGCTGGCAGGTTTCAAGCCAGCCGGTGTTCTGTGTGAACTGACCAACGACGATGGCTCTATGGCGCACGCGCCGGAAGCGGTGGTGTTTGCTAAGCAACACAATATGCCGGTTGTGACGATCGAAGATCTGGTGGCGTATCGTCGTAGTCATGAGACGCGTCAGGCCAGCTAAATTCCCCGTCATACTTCAAGCGATGGGTGCGTTGGCTCTCCTCGCGCGCCCCGGTCACATACTGATGTATGCTCCCGGGGACTTGCTGCGTTGCCGCCTGCCCATAGCTTGAATTATTTAGGGGAATTCCTCGTCATACTTCAAGTGGTGGGCGCATTGGTTCTCCTGTAGCTTGAATTATGCAAAGGAATTCCCCCGCCATACTTCAATCTGCATTCTTTCCTTCCGCTATTTCCCCTTCAAATTTTCTGAATATCTTCGTCAGGGTTATCCAGGTTCATCCGTGGAAAAAAGAGCGTAGTGTGACTTCCATTAAATACCACTTTCTGGGAATCACACCATGAGCCACACACGTATGCCTGCACTTTTCCTCGGTCACGGCAGTCCGATGAACGTACTGGAAGAAAATATCTGGACTGAGACCTGGCGTCAGCTGGGGAAAAACCTGCCACGTCCAAAAGCGATCATTGCCGTTTCTGCGCACTGGTACACACGCGGCACGGCGGTGACGGCGATGGAAAAACCACGCACAATTCATGATTTTGGCGGCTTCCCCCAGGCGCTGTTTGATACACGGTATCCGGCTCCTGGATCGCCGGAGCTGGCCCGCCAGATAGCAGAAAAACTGGCACCGGTGGCGGTCGATCTGGATCAGGAGTGGGGGTTCGATCACGGTTCCTGGGGCGTATTAATCAAAATGTACCCGGATGCGGATATTCCGGTGGTACAACTCAGCGTGGATGGCACCAAACCGGCCGCATACCATTTTGAATTAGGCCGTAAACTGGCAGCGCTGCGCGATCAGGGCATCATGATTGTTGCCAGTGGGAACGTGGTACACAACCTGCGTATGGTACGGTGGCAGGGCGAAGCAGAAGCCTATCCGTGGGCAGAATCCTTTAACCAGTACGTACGCGATAATCTGAGCTGGGAAGGCGAAGATGAGCAGCATCCGCTGGTGAACTTTATGCAGCATGAGGGGGCGGCACTGTCGAACCCGACGCCAGAACATTACCTGCCGTTGTTGTATGTGCTGGGCGCACGTGCTGAAGGCGAAACGGTATCTGTGCCGGTGGATGGGATTGTGATGGGGTCATTAAGTATGTTGTCGGTGCAGGTGGGACAACCGCGGCCGGCCCCCCCCCCCCACTACGGTGACCATTTTGCACAATCCTATGCAGGGGCGAGGCATGCCAGACCACGGCATGCAATTTTGCACCATCATGTGTAGGGGCGAGGCATGCCTCGCCCGACGATCACACATTATTAGATAAACGCGTGCGGATAGAAGCGCGAGAGATCCTGAGTGATCAGATCGCGATCTTCACGCAAACCAATACCCGCTGGCTGATCGTTGATCAACCATGATCCGATCAGCGTATAGCTGTCGCCAAACTTTGGCAGCGGATGGAACTGCTGCACGATCATGCCTTCCTCACCGTACGGCCCGTCAACACGTGCAATCTCTTTACCGTTTTCGACGATGCGGATATTGGCACCCTCGCGGGAAAACAACGGTTTAACCACATATTTATCCATATGCGGTACGTTATCTTCTGCAAAGTAAGCGGGTAGCAGGTTCGGATGGTTAGGGAACATTTTCCACAGCAGCGGCAGCAGCGCTTTATTGGAAATAATGCTTTTCCAACCAGGCTCCAGCCAGCGCACACCGGCGTCAGCCAGTT
Organism: Erwinia sp. MYb375; assembly: GCF_037479175.1. Taxonomy (NCBI): domain Bacteria; kingdom Pseudomonadati; phylum Pseudomonadota; class Gammaproteobacteria; order Enterobacterales; family Erwiniaceae; genus Erwinia; species Erwinia sp. MYb375. The sequence continues at coordinate 207,523 of NZ_JBBGZS010000014.1, forward strand.
TGGTGGAGAACATCTCACGCAGCATAAATTCCCATGGATAGAGCTTAAACAGATTGCCGATCACCTGATCGTGAACATCGGTAAACTGCCCTTTCTCACCCAGGCCGATTTCATCCATATACAGGAATTCACTTGGTAGCCCGGCTTCCGTGGCGCAATCCTGCAGATACTGAACGGTGCCACGATCTTCATCGGTATCACGGCAGCAGGCAAAGTGTAGCCAGCTAAAACCGTGCTGCTGATGCAGTTCGCCAAAGCGCTCGATCAGTTTTTCCTGCAGGCTGTTGAACTGATCGCTACCCGCAGGGAGCACGCCAGCATTCAGCTGGTCTTCCAGCCACAGCCACTGGAAGAAGGCCGCTTCATACAGCGAAGTCGGGGTATCGGCGTTATTTTCCAGCAGCTTGGCCGGCGTTACACCGTCCCAGGCGAGATCCATTCTTGAGTAAAGTGACGGCTGGCCGCTTTTCCAGGATTCACGCACAAAATCCCAGGTGTGCTTCGGAATACGGAACTTGGTCAGCAGTTCTTCACTGTTGACCACCAGTTCCACCGCCTGCAAACACATCTGATGCAGTTCACTGGTCACATCTTCCAGTGATTCAATCTGCTGCAACGTAAACTGGTAATAGGCATCTTCACACCAGTACGGTTCCCCGTGCATGGTGTGAAAACGAAAACCATATTCCGTCGCCTTTTCCCGCCAGTCAGGGCGTTCAGCAATGGCAATACGCTTCATTGGCGATTAGCCCCCCATGCTGCGGTTGGTGCTGGTAGCACTGCTGCGCTGCATGGTGGATTGCTTGGCAACGGACTCACCGAAACCACCGCGGGTGACGGTGCTGGTGGTGGCCGGTTTCGGCGCCAGCGCTGTTTTAGGCACTGTCATGGTACGGCCCGAGGTTGCTGCGCCGAAGCTCTTGCCGCTGGCATCAACGAACTTGCCGTTGGCCGGGCTGGCTGGATTCTTCGAGGAGAACAGCGGCTGCTGCTGCCCCATACCGCCACCCATCATACGGCCCATCATGTAACCGGCCATCAGTGGCATCCAGAAGCTGCCACTGGACTGAGATTCCGCATTGGTGGTACCCACGCCCGCCTGAGCAGGAGCCTGCTGGCACTGACCTTCACCGAATTCCGCCACGCAGTCTTCACGGGTCGCATATTTCGGTGCGGTTTTGACCGCTTCTTCTTTGGCGCTGTTAAACGCCGTGGTGCACTGTGCGCTCTTGCCTGGGTTAGCGGCTGAGCAGTCATCAGCGTTCTGATACATCGATACAGTTTCGTCGGCCTGTTCACATGCGGCCAGCATAAATACTGCACTCACCGCCAGTGCGACCGGCGTTAAATGGCGTGCACTCCAGCTTTTGCGAAAGGAGGCATGATTAATCTGTTTAGTCCGTTTCATCACTTTTCGTCCTGTGCCCAAAGGTAGTGCATAGGATAGGGGAACAGCGGTGAAAAATGAAGCGATGAAGCCTGACCTGGAGGGGATCTTTACGTAGCTATACGTTTGATTGTGAAGGGGCAGCGTTTGCTGCCCCTTGGGGAATTACTGACTGAATGGATTACTGTTGGCGCGGGTGGCCGATTTGTTGCTCACCGGCGTCGCTTTGCTGGCTGAACGGGGTTCAGCACTATCCGCGTTGGCAGCCTGCTGTGCATTTTCCGGGGCGACGATGTCTGGCGAGGTGCCGATATCTTTGCCCAGATGATTGTTCAGCGTTTGCAGATCCTGCTCGTTCAGCGTACCCAGCGCAGATTTGATATTGAGCTGGTTAATCATGTAGCTATAACGGGCATTCGCCAGCTGCTGCTTAGCGTTATACAGCGTGGTGGTGGCATCCAGCACGTCAACGATAGTACGGGTACCTACGGAGTAACCGGCTTCCATCGCATCCAATGAACTCTGTGCAGAGACAACCGCCTGCTTGTAAGCGTTAATACTGCTGATCGAGGCGTTCACGTTGTTAAACGAGGAACGCACGGTCTGAATGGCAGAACGGTGTGCGCTTTCCAGCTGCTCACTGGCGGCAACAAACGCATATTGCGCCTGTTTCACCTGGGAACTGACGGCACCGCCGCTGTACAGTGGCAGATTGAAGCTCAGACCCACCTGGTTACTGCCTGTGATGTTGTCAGTGTTATTGGGGCTGGAACGGTCGCCGCCATAACGGTTGTTGGATAAACCGGTTGAGGCAGTCAGGTCTAACGTAGGCATATGGCCTGTTTCTGATGAACGAATCTGCTCACGCGCCAGGTCCTGAGACAGGCGTGCAGAGAGCAGCGACAGGTTACGGCTTTCCGCTTCCTTCAGCAGCGCATTCACTGGCTGAGGTTTTTCCGTTTTAAACGCATCGACGTTCAGCGATGCCAGGCTTGGATAGTAATTGCCGGTCACCTGACGCAGCGTTTCTACCGCGTTATCGAGGTCGTTACGTGCGGAAACTTCGCTGGCCAGTACGCTGTCGTACTGTGAGCGCGCGTTCTGCACGTCGGTGATGGCGACCAGGCCCACGTTAAAACGCTGAGTGGTCTGATCCAGTTCACGGTAAATAGATTGCTTCTGGGCTTCGGTATACGACAGGGTGTCAATCGCATTCAACACATTGAAATAGGCGGTTGCGGTGTTCAGAATCAGGGTTTGTTGTGCCGTCTGATAAGTGACATCCTGGATGCCTGCCGTTTTTTCCTGCAGCGTCAGTGCACGCCATTTTGACATGTCAAAAATGGTTTGAGTCAGCTGTAACGACGCGCTTTTGGTGGTGCTATTGGTATCTCTGGCATCACGGTAGCCGCTGTTATAGGTATAGTCAGCGCCCAGGCCTAACTGTGGTAGCAGTGGGCTGCGGGATTCGTTAATTTTCTCAAAGGCAGCATCACGATCGGCCGCAGAGCTACGAAGGTCAGGATTTGATAAACGTGCCTGCTGATATACCTGCAGCAGGTTTTCAGCCTGGCTGGCAACACTGAAGCCGCCCAGGCTCAGACCGATGAGTAAAGGGAGCAGTTTGTTCATTTGCATTCCTTGTAGTGCAGCAAAATTGCTATGGTAGCGCTGACGTAGGCCAAAAATTATCGCCGATAATAGCAGAGAGTTCCGATAAGGTAAGTTGGCTGAAAGTGCCATCCTGCCTTAATTTACGCAAATAATTCGTTAAGAACCAGACAACTGTCGGAATACTATTGCACTTTACGTTTTTGCCATCACTTAGCAGGAGACGTGGTTATGGATACGGGCAGTAAATACCCAGTGACTTTCACAAAAAACGATGTAGAAATTATTGCACGAGAGACGCTGTATCGCGGTTTTTTTTCGATCGAGCGCTATCGCTTTCGTCATCGCTTGTTTAATGGCGGTATGAGTGGTGAAGTGACGCGGGAAATTTTTGAGCGCGGTCACGCTGCGGTGCTGCTACCCTATGACCCGAAGCGCGATGAAGTGGTACTGATTGAGCAGATCCGTATTGCCGCTTTCGATACCAGCCTAACGCCCTGGGTGCTTGAACTGGTGGCCGGGATGATTGAACCGGGAGAAACTCCGGAAGGCGTGGCGCGCAGAGAAGCCCTGGAAGAAGCCGGGCTTACACCTGGGCGCATCAAGCCGATTAGCAATTACCTCTCCAGCGCGGGAGGTACCACCGAACGCCTGGCGGTGTTTGTCGGTGAAGTGGATGCCAGCGTGGCGCAGGGAAACCACGGCCTGGAGGAAGAGAATGAGGATATTCTTGTGCATGTGGTCAGCCGAAGTCAGGCTTATCAATGGGTGGAACAGGGGAAAATCGATAACGCTGCTGCTGTCATTGCTTTGCAATGGCTGGAGTTGCACCATAAACAGCTACGCCAAGAGTGGAATCCTGAATAATGAAACGCTATGTCCCCGACTTTCCTGAAATGATGCGTGTCTGCGAAACGAACTTTGCGCAGCTGCGGCGTTTATTGCCAAAGGAGGATCGGGTGGGTGAGTCGATGGCGTATCAGGTGAACCGTGCCAGCTATCTCATCACCATTCAGGAGTCGACCCGTTACACCACATTGGTGGAAATCAGGCAAACGGCCCCTGCGGTCAGTTACTGGAGCCTGCCTTCGATGTCGGTGCGGCTGTACCATGATGCGATGGTGGCGGAAGTGTGTTCCACTCAGCAGATCTATCGCTTTAAAGCACGCTATGATTATCCTAATAAAAAGCTGCATCAGCGTGATGAAAAGCACCAAATTAACCAATTTTTAGCGGACTGGTTGCGCTACTGTTTGTCCCACGGTGCGATAGCCGTTCCGGTATGTTGAAAACGCTGCAACAATTTTCAGATGTGTACCCAAATGAATGTATCAAGCAGGAAGCCGATGCGCCTGCGGCCTGAAAACAGATGGGTATTACCTTAAGGACTTTGATTGGATAGCCTGTTAAAACTTCCTGTGGCGAGTGGGTCCAGAGTCAGGATTTTACAGATAACGGACACTCACCTTTTTGCAGGTAAACATGAAACGCTGCTAGGGGTAAATACCTGGGCCAGTTTTGATGCCGTGCTGGATGTTATCGCAGCGGATCAGCGTCACTACGATTTGATTGTCGCCACTGGCGATCTGGCACAGGACCACTCCGCTCTTGCCTATCAGCATTTCGCTGAGGGTATTGCACGCCTGCCTGCTCCCTGCGTCTGGTTACCCGGCAACCATGATTTCCAGCCTACTATGTTCACCACGCTGGCGGCCTCGACGATTGCCGACCAAAAACAGGTGCTGGTCGGGGATCACTGGCAAATTGTGTTGTTGGACAGTCAGGTCTTCGGTGTCCCGCACGGTGAACTGAGCGAGTACCAGCTTTCATGGCTTGAAAATGCACTTGCGGCAGAGCCGCAGCGGCACACGCTGGTATTATTGCATCACCATCCGGTACCGTCCGGCTGTTCGTGGCTTGATCAACACAGCCTGCGTAATCCGCATATGCTGGATACGGTTCTGCAACGCTATCCGCAGGCGAGAAATTTGTTATGCGGGCACATCCATCAGGAACTCGACCTTGAGTGGCAGGGGCGGCGCGTGCTGGCTTCACCCTCCACCTGCGTGCAGTTCAAACCGCACTGTACCAATTTCACGATTGACGCTGAGTCTCCAGGCTGGCGCTGGCTGGACCTGTATGACGATGGTCGGCTTGATACTCAGGTGCAGCGTCTGACTACGCGCATATTTAACCCGGATCTCGACTCAGAAGGATACTGACCGATGGCCACGCTGCTTTATCTGCATGGTTTTAACAGTTCGCCGCAGTCTGCGAAGGCAACGCAGTTTAAACAGTGGCTGGCAGAGCAACGCCCTGACATCACTCTGCATGTGCCTCAGCTTCCGGCCTTCCCCTCCGAAGCCGCCGCACTGCTGGAGACGTTTGTTATGCAGTCAGCGGGCGAGCCGCTGGGCATTATCGGCTCCTCGTTGGGCGGTTATTATGCCACCTGGCTGTCCCAATGTTTCACGCTGCCTGCCGTGGTGGTGAACCCGGCAGTACGCCCGTTTGAGCTGCTGGCTGATTACCTCGGCCACAACGAGAACCCATACACCGGTCAGCAATATGTGTTAGAGTCTCGCCATATTTACGATCTAAAAGTGATGCAAATTGACCCGTTAGAGTCGCCAGACTTGCTCTGGTTACTGCAACAAACGGGTGATGAAGTGCTCGACTACCGCCAGGCCCTGGACTACTACAGCGCCTGCCGCCAGACGGTAGAAGAGGGCGGAAATCATGCTTTTATCGGATTCGAACGCCATTTCTCCGCGATGCTCGACTTCCTGGGTTTCCAGGAATGAGATAGCCGGAGTCTGGTCACTCATTTTTAGCCACCACCAATCAGATTGTTACGATGACTCAATCCAGCTACAACGCTGACTCCATTGAGGTTCTCAGCGGCCTTGAACCCGTGCGTCGCCGCCCGGGCATGTACACCGATACCGTGCGTCCTAACCACTTAGGCCAGGAAGTGATCGATAACAGCGTGGATGAAGCGCTGGCCGGTCATGCTAAACGCGTGGAAGTGATTCTGCACGCTGACCAGTCGTTGGAAGTGATCGACGACGGGCGCGGCATGCCGGTGGATATTCACCCCGAAGAGGGCGTGCCGGCCGTTGAGCTGATTTTCTGCCGCCTGCATGCAGGGGGCAAATTCTCCAATAAAAACTATCAGTTCTCAGGTGGCCTGCATGGCGTGGGGATCTCGGTGGTCAATGCGCTGTCAACGCGTGTGGAAGTCACCGTTCGTCGTAACGGTGAAGTGTATGAGATGGCGTTTGAAAACGGCGATAAAGTGCAGGACCTGACGGTCACTGGCACCGTCGGCAAACGTAATACTGGCACGCGCGTACAGTTCTGGCCGGATGTCTCCTTCTTCGACAGCCCGCGTTTCTCGGTTTCACGTCTGAGCCATCTGCTGAAAGCGAAAGCGGTACTGTGCCCGGGTGTGGAAATTGTCTTTAAAGACAAGGTGAACAATACCGAGCAAACCTGGTGCTACGCCGATGGTCTGACGGACTACCTGATGGAAGCCGTAAATGGCCTGCCAACCCTGCCGGAAAAAGCGTTTGTCGGTGCCTTCGCCGGGGATGTGGAAGCGGTGGACTGGGCGCTGTTGTGGTTGCCAGAAGGTGGTGAGCTGCTGACGGAAAGCTACGTTAACCTGATCCCAACCATGCAGGGCGGCACGCACGTTAACGGCCTGCGTCAGGGCCTGCTCGACGCCATGCGCGAGTTTTGCGAATACCGCAATATCCTGCCGCGCGGCGTGAAGCTGTCGGCGGAAGACATCTGGGACCGCTGTGCCTACGTGTTGTCGGTCAAAATGCAGGACCCGCAGTTTGCCGGGCAGACTAAAGAGCGTTTGTCATCCCGTCAGTGCGCGGCCTTCGTTTCAGGCGTGGTCAAAGATGCCTTCAGCCTGTGGCTGAACCAGAATATCCAGACAGCAGAAATGCTGGCAGAAATGGCCATTTCCAGCGCGCAGCGTCGCCTGCGTGCGGCGAAAAAAGTGGTGCGCAAAAAGCTGACCAGCGGACCGGCGCTGCCGGGCAAACTGGCTGACTGTTCTGCCCAGGATCTTAACCGTACCGAGCTGTTTCTGGTGGAAGGGGACTCGGCGGGCGGTTCTGCTAAGCAGGCACGTGACCGTGAGTATCAGGCGATCATGCCGCTGAAAGGGAAGATCCTCAATACCTGGGAAGTCTCCTCTGATGAGGTGCTGGCATCGCAGGAAGTGCATGATATTTCGGTGGCGATCGGTATCGATCCTGACAGTGACGATCTGAGCCAGCTGCGCTACGGCAAGATCTGCATCCTTGCGGATGCAGACTCCGATGGCCTGCACATTGCCACGCTGCTGTGCGCGCTGTTTGTGCGCCACTTCAGCACGCTGGTGAAAAATGGTCACGTCTACGTTGCGATGCCACCGCTGTACCGTATCGACCTCGGTAAAGAGGTCTATTACGCGCTGGATGAAGAGGAGAAGGCAGGGATTCTTGAGCAGTTGAAGCGCAAGAAAGGCAAACCGAATGTGCAGCGCTTCAAAGGTCTGGGTGAGATGAACCCGTTACAACTGCGTGAAACCACGCTGGATCCTAATACCCGCCGTCTGGTGCAGCTCACCATCAGCGAGGAGGATATCCAGCATACCATGGCTATTATGGACATGCTGTTGGCGAAGAAACGTTCTGAAGACCGCCGTAACTGGTTGCAGGAAAAAGGCGATATGGCTGAAATCGAAGTCTGATGTCAGTTGACCCTGGAGCTGAAGTTAAGCTGTTGAAAAAGACAATTAATTTCCCAGTTTATTGAAAGGTGATCGCCGGGGGCAGTTTTTTTAAACTGCCTTTTAAGCAAGGATGCTTTTGCCTCACGCTGAATGATCAGTTCCCAGGATGAAAGACAACCTGAATATGTTGACTATTATTTGTAGACGACTGGTCTAATTGCTGTTAGCTTAACGACATGACTTCAGCAGATGAAGCCTTGTTACAACTACCATCTAGACGACTGGTCTAATTCAAGCATTTCAAACTGACAGGCAGGAGATTAATGATGAAGATTCTTATGGTGTTAACCTCACACGACCAGCTGGGTAATACCGGACGTAAAACCGGTTTCTGGCTTGAAGAGCTGGCAGCGCCCTACTACGCATTTAAAGATGCGGGCGCAGAAATTACGCTGGCCTCGCCAAAGGGCGGCAATCCGCCGTTAGATGCAAAAAGTAATGAGCCGGATTTTCAGACTGAACAGACCCACCGCTTTGAGGCCGATGCCGAAGCAACGGCCCAGCTTGCCGCCACGGTGCGTCTGGACAGCATTTCACAAGACGGGTACGACGCGGTCTTTTATCCGGGCGGCCATGGCCCGCTGTGGGATCTGGCCGAAGATAAACACTCTATCGCACTGATTGAAGCCTTCCTCGCGGCAAACAAGCCTGTGGCACTGGTCTGCCATGCACCGGGCGTCCTTCGCCACGTTAAAACACCTGAAGGGAAACCGCTGGTGGCAGGCCGCAAAGTCACCGGCTTTACCAATAGCGAAGAGGAAGCGGTGGGCCTGACTGACGTGGTGCCTTTCCTGGTGGAAGATGAATTGATTGCCAAAGGGGGAATTTATTCCAAAGGGGCGGACTGGAGTTCGTATGTCGTCAGCGATGGTCTGCTGATCACCGGACAAAATCCAACCTCATCAGCGGCTACCGCGGAACAACTGATCCGACAGCTGGCTGAATAAACGTTGCTCACCTGGGGCGGCGATATTTAGCCGCCCTATATAGACGACTGGTCTAGTTTTTTGGTAACGTTAACCTATGACGACTTCAACTCAACATCATAGCAATGACATCCGCGATCATATCCTTGCCACAGGCCAACGAATCATGGCAGGTAAGGGCTTTTCGGCTGTCGGATTAAATGAAATACTCACTGACGCCGGTGTGCCAAAAGGCTCTTTCTATCACTACTTCAGCTCGAAAGAAGCGTTTGGTGTGGCGATGCTGGCGCGTTATTTTGATGATTATCTGGCAGACATCGATAGCACCCTGAGCCAGCCTGGTCTCAATATGGCGCAGCGGCTGATGAACTACTGGCGGCAATGGCGTGAATCACAATCGTTTTCGCATTGTCAGGGTAAGTGCCTTGCTGTGAAACTCGGGGCTGAAGTGGCCGATCTTTCTGACACTATGCGCGTCACATTACAGTCAGGGACTTCAGGCATCATATCGCGTCTGGCGGAAGCGTTAGAGGCCGGCGTCGCCGAGGGTTCTCTGACTATCGATGATCATCCCACTAACGTGGCGGAAAGCCTTTATCAGCTCTGGTTGGGTGCCAGCGTGATGGTCAAAATTGTGCGCAATACCGGCCCGTTTGATTCAGCCATGAGCCTGACGCAGAAAATTATTCGCATCGCTCCTTAATGAGGATTAACGGATGCGGGCTTGTGACAGAGGGTTATGTTGAGCATTCACAGCCCGTTGGCGCACCATCGTGATAGCGAAAACTGCTTTTAATTAAGAAAGACTAAGGAAAATGCTGTCTGAGGGTGTACTATACGCGTCCAAACAACACAGGAAATATTTATGGCTTATAATCAAAAACAACCTAAATCCAACGGCTTCCTCATCTCCATCGCATGTCCTAAATGCAGTAAAAATTCCGACCACAGTGCTCCCAGAGTTCATAAGAACAAAAATCTTCTTTGCCCATTCTGCAGTGTCCTCTTTACCCCTTCTGAAAGTAAAATCTAATCTTCTGCTTTGCTGACGCCTGATCGGATTTTTTCCGTATTCACGCCCGGTGATGCCGTAAATGCATTAAAATGTCAACCTGCGCCAGGACTCGTGATGATTCTGTTAGTATTGTGAGTGTCATCTTTCCAGCAGGTTGAACTATTGAAAATTACCCTTGAAGAGCTTCGTGCGTGGGTTGTTGTGGTCGATACCGGTTCGATCACTGCCGCCGCAGAGCAGCTTAACCAGACCACGTCCGGTATCAGCCGCGCCCTCAGTCGGCTGGAAAGCAAACTGCAAACCACGTTGCTGCACCGCACCACTCGCCGTATTGCGCTGACGGAAGAAGGACAGATCTTTCTTGAGCACGCGCGGCAGATCATCCGTTCAGTCGAAACCGCTGAAGAGCAGATCGCTCAGCGGCGCGAGATCCCGTCTGGCCGCCTGCGCGTCAACGCCGCCACGCCGTTTATGCTGCATGTGATTGTGCCGCTGATGCCGGAGTTTTCACGCCGTTATCCGCTGATCCAGCTGGAACTGAATACCGATGAAGTGGTGATCGATCTGCTGGAACAGCAGACGGATATCGCGATCCGTATTGGCGAGCTGCGCGATTCCACCATGCATGCGCGCGCGCTGGGGTGCAGCAAGCTGCGGCTGATGGCCAGCCCGGGCTATCTGGAGGAGCATGGTGTACCGCAAAGTGTGGCCGATATGGTTGAGAACCATCAGTTGCTGGGATTCTGCAATCTGGACCAGCACAATATCTGGCCGGTATGGCGTGTGGAGGGAGAGCTTTTACAGATTAAACCGACGGTGATGGCCTCAAGCGGTGAGACGCTCCGGCAGCTGGCGGTGAACGGCATGGGCATTACCCGCGTGTCGGATTTTCTCAGCCGTGAGGATCTGGCTTCTGGTCGGCTGGTGCCGGTACTGGAGGCTGAAACGCGTGAGATGCATCACCCAATCCATGCAGTGTATTACCGTAACAGCACGCTGTCGGCGCGGATCAGCTGCTTCCTGGATTTCCTCAGTGAGCAGTTTGCCAGTAAGACGTTGTTATAAGGGAAAAGGGCGGGGCTGACCTTCTGTTCCGGCCAGCCCGTGTGCCTTTACAGTGCCGGTTCCAGCACAAAGATCTTCACATCCACCACATCGTTTTTAATCGCGGTACGGTGTGCTTCCATATGGGCCGCCTGCTGATGCTGCTCAAGATGGCGCAGTGAGTCCCAGTGCTCCACCATAAAGATCGAGTCCGGTGAGTACTGCTTCCACGGTACCTGGGCTTTATGGTCAATCAGCGCCTGATAACTGCCGCAGCCTTCCTCATCCAGAACGACAGGCGTCAGCTTTTCTATCGCTTGTAAAACGGCAGTACGTCGGCCTGGCTTGATACAAATTTCAGCGATCACGGTCAGCATACTGTTTCCTTTTACTCGAGGTGTGTACCTTTAGTTAAGCAAAGATCGCGCTCAGATGAGTCCGATAGCGTGCAATATCGCCGTCAATATCCGGTTGTTTGATCACATCGTTACAGATAAAGGTCGGTAAACCGTCCATACCCAGGAACTGGTTCGCTTTGTGGAAGTGCAGATACACGCCATCAACACCCACGCCTTCAAAGAACTGTTCCGGATCGGTGAACGCCTGCAACGGGGCATTCCAGGTCAGCGACAGCATATAGGTTTTACCCTGTAACAGTCCGCCGGAACCGTATTTTTTCGCAGCATCAGAGCGGGTACGACCGTCGCTGGCGTACAGTTTGCCGTGGCCTTCGGTAAATACTTCATCGATATATTTTTTTAGCGTCCACGGCTCGCCCATCCACCAGCCTGGCATCTGGTAAATAATGGTATCGGCAGCGAGGTATTTTTCGATTTCGTCAGCGACTACGTAACCGTCGTCGAGTACGGTAACATCGACCTGATGACCCGCGTCACGCAGGAAGCTGGCGGCCACGTTAGTCAGCGTGTGGTTGAGTTCGCCTTTTGAATGAGCGAAGGCTTTTCCGGCATCAATAATCAGAATCTGGCTCATAAATTTTTCTCAGCTGTGTGCAATTTCGGAGAGTGTATCTGACGACAGGGCTGAGAAAAATGGGGTATGGATCACAATACTATTGCGTTTTAAGCAACAATACGCGGCACTGATAATAACAATGAGAGAACTATGATGATGAAAACCGGGGCTGTGGCCCTTTTGTTGGTGGCGGGAAGCGCCAGCGCGCAATCGCATCTTGACCGTGCCATGCAGAGTAAAACGCTGGTGGTGTGTACCACGGGAGACTACAAGCCTTATACCTATTTGCGCGCAGATGGCGGCTATGAAGGCATTGATATTTCGCTGGTACAGTCGCTGGCAAAAAGCCTGGGCGCCGAGGTGAAATGGGTTCCCACCACCTGGAAAACCCTGACGTCTGACTTTATCGGCAAGCAATGTGATATTGCGCTGGGCGGTGTTTCAGTGACGCTGAAGCGTCAGCAGACGGCGTGGTTTGCGGAACCGCTGGATACCGACGGGAAAATCCCGCTGGTGCGCTGTGCGGATAAGAAGAAATACCACACCGTTGAACAGATGAATAAACCGTCGGTGCGTCTGATTGAACCGGCGGGCGGCACCAATGAAGCCTTTGTGCATGCTTATCTGCCCGAGGCCAACCTGACGTTGTTTCACGATAACGTGACGATTTTCCAGCAGCTGGTGGATAAGAAAGCGGACGTGATGATCACCGATGCGTCGGAAGCCCAGTATCAGCAGAAGCGCTATCCGTCGCTGTGTGCGATTAACCCGGACAAGCCGTTACAGTACGGTGAGAAGGCGTGGATGCTGCCACGCGATGATATCAGCTGGAAGATGTACGTTGACCAGTGGTTGCACTTGAGTAAAGCCACCGGGGAATACCAGCAGGTTGTGAAGCAGTGGTTAGCGGGGAAATAACGCATCAGGGTCGGGCATGCCCGACCCCTACACCGTCCGTAGGGGCCAGGCATGCCTGGCCCTTAAAACAGCGGCCCAGACCAAAGACCCACCCTAACGATATAAACCCGCTTTCCCCGTCGATCCAAACAGCGACATCTTATAAGCAATCACCTCTTTTGCCGCCTTGATCGGCTCAGGGTAGATCACATTCGGATCCCACCAGGTTTCGCGGCTCAGAACCTCACGGGCTTTGGCAAAGTAGGCATACTTCATATCACTGGAGATATTGATCTTACCGACACCCAGCGTCACCGACTCCGCGATCTCCGCATCCGGGTTGGCCGATCCGCCGTGCAGCACCAGCGGAATCGATACGCGCTGTGAGATCTCGCGCAGGATATGCATTTGCAGCTCCGGCTTCATATCTTTTGGATAAATGCCGTGCGCAGTGCCGATGGCGACCGCCAGCGTATCCACGCCGGTGCGGGCAACAAAATCCTCTGCCTGATCAGGATCGGTATAAATCACCTTACTGACCCCGCCCTCCACTGATGTGCCGGTATCCCCAATGGTGCCCAGCTCACCTTCCACAGAGATCCCCACCGCATGGGCCAGCTTCACCACTTCCTGCGTCAGCGCCACATTCTCTTCATACGGCAGCAGCGATCCATCAATCATCACTGAGGTAAAGCCGCACTGAATGGCGCGCTGGACGTGCTCAACCGATGCGCCGTGATCAAGGTGGATAACAAAAGGAATGCGGCTGCGCAGGGTGCGTTCACGCACATAACCGAAGAACTCATCGGTCACGAACTCCAGTTCGCTGGGGTGGATGGAGATAATCGCCGGGCTGTTGCTGGCCTCTGCCTGCTCGACGACGGCGCGGATAAAGCAGCTGTCGGCAACGTTAAAGGCACCAATGGCGAAGCGATTTTCACGGGTTGGTTTTAACAGTTCGTGCATTGACATCAACATGGTTGTACTCCCTCAGAGTCAGATTTTAGGCAAAACTTTCCTGCATCAGTGACGGGTCACTGACGGAACGCAGGGTGAACGGAATCGGATCGGGCGTTACGCTTTACCCACGGCGCCAGACCAGTTGAGATACTCAGTAACCACTTCACGACAGGCGGATTCCATCACCGCCATCAGATCGGGCAGCTCCGCCTTAGGGTGCTGTTTTAAGGCCTGTTGCAGTGCGCTTTTCCCGGCTTCAAACACCGCCGCACCAACGTTAATCTTTGCCACACCGTGCTGACTGACGCAGCGAATATCTTCTGCTTTGGTGCCGCTGCCGCCATGCAGGGCCAGCGGTAGCGGTGAAGCGCGATGCAGCTCCTCCAGCCGGGTGAAGTCAATCGCGGGCGTCACGCCCGGCGGATAAATGCCGTGTGCCGTACCGACGGATACCGCCAGCAGGTCAATATCGGTCTGTGCGATAAACGGCATCACATCGGCCACCTGGGTCATCTTCACGCTGGCATCCTGCAGGTCATAGACCGGCGCGTCAGCTATATGGCCCAGCTCGCCCTCCACGCAAACCCCGGCGGTGTGCGCCATCTGCACTACCTGCTGCGTCTGGCGAATGTTCTCCTCCAGCGGAAAAGCGGAGGCGTCAATCATCAGCCCGGTAAACCCGGCGCGGAAGCACTGACCAATGAGCGTAAAGTCGCGGCCGTGGTCAAGACTGAGGGCCACCGGCACGCTGGCCTGCTCTGCCAGCGCCCTGACCAGCGGCAGCGCGACTGCTGGTGGGAAGTGTTCGCAGTGCCCCTGATAGATATTCAGGACAATCGGGGCGCGCTGTGCGCTGGCGGCGCTGATGGCGGCACGGGCGCTTTCCAGGTTGAAGCAGTTAATGGCTAAGACCGCGTACTGTCGCTGAAAGGCATCGGTAATCACGGCTTTCATTGAGGCGTACATAACAACTCCTTATTCCAGGGTGAATTTAATGTCTTCGTCGCGCATGCTGCCATCGTCGACATCGTTGAACTCTTCATCCGCTTCCGTCACGCGTTTCTTAATGACTGACAGCATCACGCCGCAGATCACCGTGCCGATCCCCAGGGCCAGGCAGAACATCACCGGTTTGGTAAACAGCGGCACGACAAACATCCCGCCGTGCGGCACAGGCGCCTCTACGCCCCAGACCATAATCAGCCCGCCTGCGATGGCGGAGGCCACCACACAGCTGCCAACCACACGGAACAGGTCACGGGCGGCAATCGGGATCACCCCTTCGGTGATCATGCAGATGCCCATCGGGAAGGCGGCTTTCAGGGCTTCTTTCTCTGCGCGGGTGTATTTATTGCGTGTCAGCAGGAAGGAGAGGGTGATACCAAACGGCGGGATCATTGAGCCGACAAACTTCACCGCCTCCGGGCCATAGATGCCATCAACCAGCATACCGTCGGCAAACAGGGACATGGTTTTATTCACCGGTCCGCCGAAGTCAAAGGTGGCCATGGCACCGAGGATCGCCCCCATCAGGAACTTCGATCCGCCCTGCATCGACTCCAGCAGATGGATCAGCGCTTTCTGCAACCAGATGATCGGCTGGCCGATAAACGTCATCATCAGCAGCCCGGCGATCACCGTACTGAGCACCGGCAGGATCATCACCGGCATCAGCCCTTGCATAGACGTGGGCAGCCTGATGCTGCGTTTTAGCAGCAGCACGGTATAGCCCACCAGGAAGCCGCCGAGAATGCCGCCGATAAACCCGGTGCCGATCTGGCCGCAGATAAACCCCACGATCAGGCCGGGCGCAAAGCCGGGGCGGTCGGCAATTGACCACGCGATCGCTGCAGAGATCAGCGGCACGATCAGCCCCATTCCCCAGCCGCCGATCTGATTCAGCATCCATGCCACGCTGCCGGTGTGTTTAGCGACGTCCGGGCCGCCGATCACCTGGCCCAGCGCAATGCAGATCCCGGCGGCGACGATCAACGGGATCATCCATGAGATACCGGTCAGCAGATGCCCCTTAATCTCTTGCCCCAGTTTGTTTGATTGAGTGTTCATCGTGATTTCCCCGTGAGAGTGCTCAGGCACGTGCTAACGAATCGGCCACTTTTTCCAGGAACTTCACCGGGGATTTGATCACGACATCGGTTTTCACCCGCACCACCGGTTTACCTTTAAAACGCTCCTCGCCGTTGATTTTGATATCGACGGCCAGGATCACCACATCAGCCGCGGCAATGTCAGCCGCATTCAGGGCATTCTCAGTGCCGATGGTGCCCTGGGTTTCCACCAGGATGTCGAAGTTGAGCGCTTTCGCGCCCTTAATCAGTTTTTCGCGCGCGATGTAGGTATGCGCGATGCCTGCCGTGCAGGCGGCCACACAAACAATTTTCATGGTAAGCCTCGTCTTCAGTGTTAACAGAGGTCTGTTTCCGCGTACTGGCTGAACAGTTGGATAATGCTGTCGGCATCCTGCTCTTGTAACAGTTGGGCAATCACATCATCATCCGCCAGGGCACAGGCCACCTGAGACAACAGGCGAATATGTGTGGTGTTCTGATCTTCCATACGGACCGCAAATAAAATAATGCAGCGCACTTCACTGCCATCGAGCGTTTCCCACGGAATATCGGCGCGGGTCCGGCCAATCGCCAGCGTGGTCTGTTTTACCGCCAGCGACTTGCCGTGCGGAATAGCAATATGATTCTCAAACCCGGTTGAGCCTTCGGCTTCACGTAACCAGACGTCGTGAATAAAGTCCTCTTTCGAGGTCAGGGCACCGTCCTCATACAGCAAATCGGTCAGTTCGCGTATCGCTTCATCTTTCGTGCTGGCGTTCATGTTTAATTTGACGCGCCGGGCGCTGAGAATTTTATTGATATCCATTTGCAGACCTCTTAAGAGCAAGTTGAAAAGGCGTGTTCGGGTGCCTTGATACGATCGGATGCCTGCATCAATTTGCTGGCGATGACCTTCTCGGTGACGCGTTTAATATCGTCGTCGTTAAAAAAGGCCGACACGTACACCACCGGAAGCGGCTGGTCGGCCAGATGAATCGTGGAGATCACCAGTTCAATATCCTGTTGCTGGCAACACTGGTTCATGGTGCTGGCCGAGACGACGCCAGCGATGACCCAGTCAGGGAAGGCACGCAGAATGCGGCTCTTCAGCAGGTGTGACGTGCCCACACCGCTTGAACAGACAATCAGGATGCGTTTGTGAGCAATCTGGCGCTCCAGTGCCGCCTGAAAATGCACGGTCAGATAACCCACTTCATCATCGGCAATCTCCGGTAATTTAAAGCGCTGGCACAGTTGCGACACCGCATGTCCGGTCAACTGATAAATATCGGCCAGCTCTTTTTTTATATCCTCCAGTAACGGATTGCGGATGCGTATTTGATATTTCAGTCGGTTAAGTAACGGCTTAATATGCACCAGCAACCCTTCATGCAGCAGACGGTCGCTGCTCAGGTCAATATTAATCACGGCAGAAAAGGTGGCGATTAAATCCAGCGTTAAATGGCGCGACTCACTATTGGACAACTGACAATACAACGGAGGATTATCCTCATTTTCCTCGACCACAATGCCAGAGGAGATGATATATTGATAAACAAACCAGACTTCATCACAAGGTAGTTGATTATTAATTCTGCTTTCAACCTGGTTAATCATTTCCTGTGCGATAGCGAAAATAATTTCGTCCGGTTTCTGGCTGATGTTTTCTTCGCTCAGAATAAGCGGGTTACCCAGCGCCATGCGGTGCATCATAATTAAAATATGGGTAAAAAGATTAATATAATAAGGTTCACCCAGGGGATAGGTTAACTGGCGTTCCATCTGCTCCAGGATTTGCTGAACAAACAGCACATCCTCTTCACCAAAATAGTGCGTCAGGGCTTTATAACTGCCGGGATCCAGACGTGAATGATTGACCGTCCCCGGGTCCTGGAAATTCATCACATCATTAATCAGTGAGGCCATCGCCTGGCGAATATGATTTTCGCTGCCTTCAATATGCGTACCGCTCTGACTGCGGACCAGTGCCAGGCCGAGTGGGGCAATCCAGCTTTCAATGATCTTCAGGTCATTGACGATAGAGGCGCTACTGATGAAGTAGCGCTCAGACAGCTTGCTGATGGAGGTTTCCCGCGGGGTATCGCTCAGCAGTTGAGACGCAATTTTTACCCGGCGTGAATTATTGGCCAGCGCCTCAGCACCGCCTTCTTCTGGTGTTATCAGTTGCTCCAGCAGCATTAAACGCTGGCTGTCATCGGCAATCAGCATAATACCAATGCCAATCTTTTTATCGGTAGTGATATTCCACTCGGTTAACAGTGTTTCGATAAACTGGATATCGCGATGTACCGTTTTTTCTGACACGGCCAGCAGGCTGGCCATATTTTTAACCGGAACATACTCCTGATGTTGCAGAAGATACTTCAGTAATTTGTGTTGTCGGGAGGTTAGTAGTTGCATCAGATCACCCTTGAATCCCCTTGATATTTGACATGCCAGCGGTGTTTGCTGTCGTACTGTTACGTCAATTATTTGGGGTGTTATGTTTTAATTATTCACCGTTTCGGGTTGGATTTATCTTGTGCTGACTGAGTGAGATTAAATCTAGTTGCTGCCGGGGAAGCGGGCAATACTAAAGCGTGTCCCTGTGCGGGACAAAATTAAAACAGCAGGATGGAGGCTTATTATTTGGGAGAGGGATCACATTAATGGGTGTTGGAATAAGTGTGATCTTGTTCTCATATTATTTGTTTTATTCCTCCGGGCTGGGGAATATTCATTTCTCCCTCTGTGCAGAACAATTTGCTGCTGTCGCCCAGGCTGAACCATTGATCCCTGTGACAGACCCTTATCAGATAAGGTACTATCCTCGCCAAACTTACCGCTGTGTGGTGCGGAGTTGGCAGGCCCTTAACGCGCCGCGATGTGAGGAAAAGAGAATAATGACTGATCTGACGCAGGATGGTGCAGAGCGCCTTGCCCTGCATACCTTTACTGAGAATGCGTACCTTAACTACTCCATGTACGTCATCATGGATCGTGCGCTTCCTTATATTGGCGATGGCCTCAAGCCCGTTCAGCGCCGCATTGTGTATGCGATGTCAGAACTGGGGTTGAGCAACAACGCTAAGTTCAAAAAATCCGCCCGTACCGTCGGTGATGTGCTGGGTAAATACCATCCGCACGGCGACAGCGCCTGCTATGAAGCGATGGTGTTGATGGCGCAGCCGTTCTCCTACCGTTACCCGCTGGTCGATGGCCAGGGGAACTGGGGGGCACCGGACGATCCCAAATCTTTCGCCGCGATGCGTTACACCGAGTCACGTTTGTCGAAGTATGCCGAAGTGCTGCTGGGCGAACTCGGGCAGGGCACCGTTGACTACGTGCCCAACTTCGACGGCACTATGCAGGAACCGTCGATGCTGCCGGCGCGGCTGCCGAACATTCTGCTCAATGGCACCACCGGGATTGCCGTGGGCATGGCAACCGACATTCCACCGCACAACCTGCGTGAAGTTGCCAAAGCTGCCATTACGCTGATCGACAGCCCGAAAACCACGCTGGATGACCTGCTCGACATCGTTCAGGGGCCGGATTATCCGACGGAAGCGGAGATCATTACCCCGCGCAACGAAATCCGTAAAATCTACCAGAGCGGTCGTGGCTCGGTGCGTATGCGTGCGGTATGGAAGAAAGAAGACGGTGACGTGGTGATCACGGCGCTGCCGCATCAGGTGTCCGGCGCGCGCGTGCTGGAGCAGATTGCTGCGCAAATGCGTAACAAAAAGCTGCCGATGGTCGAAGACCTGCGTGATGAATCCAACCATGAAAATCCGACGCGTCTGGTGATCGTGCCGCGTTCCAACCGTGTGGATATGGAACAGGTGATGAACCACCTGTTTGCGACCACCGATCTTGAACGCAGCTACCGCATTAACCTGAACATGATCGGCCTGGATAATCGTCCTGCGGTGAAAAACCTGCTGGAAATTCTCAATGAATGGCTGGTGTTCCGTCGCGATACGGTGCGTCGCCGTCTGAGCTTCCGTCTGGAAAAAGTGCAGAAACGTCTGCATATCCTTGCTGGTTTGCTGGTGGCGTTCCTCAATATCGACGACGTCATCCATATCATTCGTACGGAAGATGAACCGAAGCCGGTATTAATGTCGCGTTTCGACATCACTGAAATCCAGGCTGAATCCATCCTCGAGCTGAAACTCCGCCATCTCGCCAAACTGGAAGAGATGAAAATTCGCGGTGAGCAGGATGAGCTGGAAAAAGAGCAGGCCTATCTGCAAGGGCTGCTGGCCTCTGAACGCAAAATGAATACCCTGCTGAAGAAAGAGTTGCAGGCTGACAGCGATGCGTACGGCGATGATCGTCGTTCACCGCTGCGCGAGCGTGAAGAAGCGAAAGCCATCAGCGAAAGCGAACTGGTGCCGTCCGAGCCGGTGACGATCGTCCTGTCACAAAGCGGCTGGGTGCGCAGCGCCAAAGGCCATGATATTGACCCAACGGGCCTCAGCTACAAAGCGGGTGACAGCTTCCGTGCTGCCGCACGTGGCAAGAGTAACCAGCCGGTGGCCTTTATCGACTCCACCGGGCGCAGCTATGCGCTCGATCCGATCACGCTGCCATCGGCGCGTGGCCAGGGTGAGCCGCTGACGGGTAAACTGACACCGCCACCGGGTGCTGTCATTGAACAGGTGCTGATGGAGGAGGACGACCAGAAATTGCTGATGGCGTCCGATGCGGGCTATGGCTTCGTCTGTACCTTTAGCGACCTGGTGTCACGTAACCGTGCCGGTAAAGCGCTGCTGACCCTGCCGTCGAATGCCAAAGTGATGACGCCAATGGCGATCCACAGCAATGACGATCTGCTGCTGGCCATTACTGCTGCCGGACGTATGTTGATGTTCCCGGTGGGTGACCTGCCGCAGCTGTCGAAAGGGAAGGGGAATAAGATTGTCTCCATTCCGTCGGCCCAGGCAGCCTCCGGTGAGGATAAATTGGCCTGGTTGCTGTTGCTGACGCCACAAAGTGATATTACGCTGCATGTGGGTAAACGTAAGCTGACGCTGAAAGCGGCCGATCTGCAAAAGTTCCGTGCCGAACGTGGCCGTCGTGGCACGCTGTTGCCGCGTGGCTTGCAGCGCATTGATCGGGTCGACGTTGACGGCCCGGTGCGCGCAGCCCCAACGGATGACAGCGAGGAGTAATTCGCCCGTCTGGCCCGATCGTCGTTGACGGGCCAGATTGGCGATTATTTCCCAAAAAATATAATAAGCATGAGTGCGCATGGACCTGTCCGGTGTGTGACCTGTAAGTAAAAACGAGGTAGTGATGCTTTCTCTTCTGCGTATCATCATCGTGGTGATGTATTCGATCCTGTTGTGTGTGTTTGGCTGTATCTACTGTTGTCTGTTCAGGCCGCGCGATCCGCGCCATGTTGCTACCTTTGGTCATCTGTTTGGTCGTCTCGCACCGATATTCGGTCTGAAGGTGGAGCTGCGCAAACCAGAGGGTGCTGAAAACTACCCGAATGCGATTTATATCTGTAACCATCAGAACAATTACGACATGATCACGGCGGCAAGCATGGTGCAGCCAACAACGGTCACTGTCGGTAAGCGCAGCCTGCTGTGGGTGCCTTTCTTCGGTCTGCTTTACTGGCTGACAGGTAACCTGCTGATTGACCGTGATAACCGTGCCAAAGCACACGGTACTATTGGTGAACTGGTGGATCAGTTTAAACGTAAAAGGATCTCGTTCTTGATGTTCCCGGAAGGGACACGTAGCCGCGGTCGTGGCCTGCTGCCATTCAAGACGGGTGCCTTCCATGCGGCGGTTGCGGCCGGTGTGCCCATTATTCCGATCGTGGTGTCGAATATTCACGGCAAAATCGAACTGAACCGGTTGAAGAACGGGCTGGCGATTGTTGAAATGCTGCCGCCGGTTGATACCCAGGCCTTTGCCGAGCAGTCCGTGCGCAAGCTGGCGACACACTGTCGTGAACTGATGTCGGCGAAGCTGGATGAGTTAAATGCCGAAGTCGCTGCACGCGAAGCGTCAGGTAAGCTATAAGTTAACGGAGTGGCCGGTGAGCCGGCCACGCTGTCCTCTCTTTACGACAGCACATCACGCGGATACACAGCCCGCGCATAATGATAAAAAATGGAATAGCGTCGCTGCGGCGGCCGTTTTGACTTACGGAGTGGGTATGTCCTTCAGTCGTCGTCAGTTTATTCAAGCCTCAGGCATTGCCCTCTGTGCTTCCACTCTTCCCTTACGTGCCCGTGCTGCGGGTGCCGGGCAGGGCAATCCGTTGCCGGTCCCGCCACTGATCGAGTCACGTCGCGGGCAGCCGCTGTTCCTGACGTTGCAACGCAGCCATTGGGCCTTTAACGGCAGCAATAAAGTGCCGGTATGGGGAATGAATGGTCTTTATCTTGGCCCAACGGTACGCGTCTGGAACGGGGATGACGTCAAGCTGATCTACAGCAACCGTCTGAATGAACCGGTGTCGATGACGGTGAGCGGCCTGCAGGTGCCGGGGGTGCTGATGGGCGGCGCGGCGCGTATGATGTCGCCGGGTGTTGACTGGGCGCCGGTGGTGCCGATCCGTCAGGCGGCCTCCACCTGCTGGTATCATGCCAACACGCCTAATCGCATGGCTCCGCACGTCTACAACGGCCTGGCCGGGATGTGGCTGGTCGAGGATGAAGTGAGTAAGTCCTTACCTATCCCCAACCACTACGGTGTGGACGATTTTCCACTGATTATTCAGGACAAGCGCCTGGATAATTTTGGTGCACCGGAGTATGACCCACCGGGTAATGGCGGGTTTATTGGCGATACGCTGTTGGTGAATGGCGTACAGAATCCGTTTCTCGAGGTCTCCCGAGGCTGGGTGCGTTTGCGTCTGCTGAATGCTTCTAACGCACGTCGCTATCAGCTGCGCATGAGTGACAGCCGCCCGTTCAACGTGATTGCCAGCGATCAGGGTTTCCTGCCCGCACCCGTAGCGGTTGACCAGCTGTCGCTGGCACCTGGCGAACGACGTGAAATCCTCGTGGATATGTCCCAGGGCGATGAAGTCTCGATTACCGCCGGGGAAGCCGCCGGGATTGTCGATCGTCTGCGCGGTTTCTTTGAACCCTCTTCGATTCTGACCTCAACGCTGATCCTGACCCTGCGCCCGACCGGGCTGCTGCCGTTAGTGACGGATAACTTACCGATGCGTCTGCTGGCCGATCAGATGATCGAGGGTGCCGTCAGCCGCACGCGCGAGTTCCGTTTGGGGGATTCAATGCCGGGCATTAACGGTGCGCTGTGGGATATGACGCGTATTGATGTGCAGGCACAGCAGGGTAGTTTTGAGCGCTGGATTATTCATGCGGATATGCCGCAGGCGTTCCATATTCAGGGCGTGATGTTCCTGATCAAGAGCGTGAATGGCGCACAGCCGATGGCGGAAGATCGCGGCTGGAAAGATACACTGTGGGTAGATGGCGACGTCGAGCTGTTTGTCTCCTTTACTCAGGCATCATCAGAGCATTTCCCGTTTACCTATTACAGTCAGACGCTGGAGATGGCGGATCGTGGCACGGCGGGGCAGTTGGCGGTGAATCCCGCCGTTCAGGTCGGGCAAGGTAGTTTTTAACGTTTCGCGCTTTTGTAGGGGCGAGGCATGCCTCGCCCGTGACGGATAATACGAAATGACGGAATACTAATTCAATTCATCCGGGTCCGGCCCCAGTCGCGTCCCTTCATCCAGTGCGGCAATATAGCTGATTTAGGTTTTCTGTAAGCGGAAATCGAACACCTTGAAATTATCCTCAATGCGCGACGGCGTGACCGATTTCGGGATCACCACCAGCCCACTGTCCAGATGCCAGCGGATGACAATCTGCGCCGGGGTTTTGTCGTACTTTTTCGCCAGCTGTTTAATCACATCCTGATCGAATACGCCTTTACCGCCCTGTGCCAGCGGGCTCCAGGATTCGGTCTGGATCTGATGCAGCGCATTCCACGCATGCAGGGTGCGCTGTTGCAGCATCGGGTGCAGCTCAACCTGGTTAATCACCGGGCTGACACCTGTCTCATCCAGCAGGCGCTTCAGGTGTGGCTCGTTGAAATTACATACGCCAATACTTTTGGTCAGCCCCTGCTTTTGCAGCTCAATCATCGCCTGCCAGGCCGCAACAAAGTTGTTCTTCCCCGGGCAAGGCCAGTGCATCAGATAGAGATCGACGCTCTCCAGCTGCAATTTTTTCAGGCTGGTTTCCAGCGCCTGTGGGGCGTTGAGCTGGTCGTCATTCCACAGTTTGGTGGTCACGAAGATATCATCGCGGGCGACATCGGTTTCCTGTAATGCCTGGCCAATGCCTTCCTCATTTTTATAAATTGCAGCGGTATCAATGGAACGATAACCCACGGATAACGCCTTAACGGCGGCGGCCCGAGCCTCATCAATGCTGGCCTGCCAGACACCCAGTCCGAGCTGCGGCATCATATTGCCATCGTGCAGTTTAATGATTGGTTGATCTGCCATGTTATCTCCTTATCAGCGAGTGAACCGGTGCGCGGGCACCGGTTGATGGCTCTAAGTCTAGTTGATACACAGACAACGGGAGGGGATTAACGGGCATCCAGATAAATCTGACGGCTGACGTCCAGCGTGATGTCCTGGCGTTCACCCAGCGCGGTCAGGCCTTTTTCTTCCAGTTTCTTGAGCAGTTGCGGGATGGAAGAACCGTCGAGCTGGTAGTCGCTAAAGCGCGTCGGTACACCCATCTGCTCGAAGAAGCTGCGGGTGGCGGCAATCGCGCCATCGATGCGTTGATCATCACTGCCGTCATGCAGGCCCCAGATGCGGGCAGCGAACTGCAACAGTTTCTCACGCTTAGTATCACGCTTAATATTCATCAACGAAGGCAGCACAATGGCCAGTGTCTGTGCATGATCCAGCCCGTGCAGCGCGGTCAGTTCGTGGCCGAGCATATGGGTCGCCCAGTCCTGCGGCACCCCGGCACCAATCAGGCCATTCAGGGCCATGGTAGCGCTCCACATCACGTTGGCGCGCACCGCATAATTTTCCGGCTCTGCCAGCGCTCTCGGGCCTTCTTCCACCAGCGTCAGCAGCAGGCCTTCGGCGAAACGATCCTGCACCCGGGCATCGACCGGGTAAGTCAGGTACTGCTCGATGGTATGCACAAAGGCATCAACCACCCCGTTGGCAATCTGGCGCGGTGGCAGGCTGTAGGTGTACACCGGGTCGAGTACGGCGAAGCGCGGGAACACATGATTGTTGCGAAATGCCTGTTTGTCGTGGGTGGAACGGCGGGTGATCACCGCGCTGCGGTTCGATTCTGATCCTGTCGCAGGCAGTGTGAGCACCGAGCCAATCGGCAGCGCTTTATGGATCTCCGCGCCGCCGGTTTGCAGGATGTGCCACGGATCTTGCGGGTAGAAAGCAGCAGCGGCAATAAATTTGGTGCCGTCCAGCACCGAACCGCCGCCCACTGCCAGCAGGAAGGTGATGTTTTCACGCTTCACCACCTCAACGGCCTGCATCAGCGTTTCGAAGCTGGGGTTCGGTTCAATACCGCCAAACTCCTGCACGTCAAAGCCTTCAAGCGCACTGTAAACCTGGTCCATCACGCCATTTTTCTTCACGCTGCCGCCACCGAAGGTGATCAGCACTTTGCTGTCAGCAGGAATTTCAGCGGCTAAATGGGCGATCTGCCCCTGACCAAACAGAATACGGGTGGGAGTATGCAGTAAAAAATTATTCATCGGTGACAGTCCTGGTGAGTGGGGCATTGTCTGAAGAGTCGCTTCAATTGTCACCACAAGGTGCTGTTGGCTCAATGCACATTCCTGCCTGTTTCTTGCCTGATTCTCCAAAGCACTGGAGAAATAGCAGTGTGCGGGCGATGATAGCGCCGGGTTTCTTTCGGTAAATGGGGAGCAATAATGGATCGACAGGCAATCTGCGCCCGACTGGCGCAACAGGTCATCGGCCTGGTGACGGGCGATAAAGAACGACTGGCTCCGGTGCCGGGCATCACGTTAATCTACGCCGATCGCTACTGGGCACGCCAGCCGGTGATGTACCAGCCCGCCATTGTGATCCTGTTCCAGGGGCAGAAAACGGGCTACCTCGGCAACAGCGAGTTCCAGTATGACGCTACCAAGTATCTGATGCTGACCGTCCCGCTGCCGTTTGAATGCGAAACCTTTGCCACACCGGAGCTGCCGCTGGCGGGGTTGTCGCTGCGCGTGGATGCGCTGAAGCTACAGGATCTGCTGATTGATATCGGTGAAGACGATGGCTTCCATCCCGAACCGCAAACGCGCGGCATCCACTCCGCGCTGCTGACGGAAGAGATGCTGTGTGCCACGGAGCGCCTGCTGGATGTGATGAGCCACCCGCGCGATGCACGCGTGCTGGGGCCACAGATTGTGCGTGAAATTCTCTATCACGTCCTGCAAGGGCCGTGCGGCGGTGCGCTGCTGGCGCTGGTCAGTCGGCAGACGCAGTTCAGCCAGATTGCCCGTGCCTTACGGCGTATTGAGCACCATTTTACCGACAGCCTGAGCGTGGACCTGCTGGCCGCCGAAGCCAATATGAGTGTGTCTGCGTTTCATCATAACTTCAAAGCGGTCACCAGCACCTCGCCGTTGCAGTATCTGAAAAGCTATCGCCTGCACCAGGCGCGCATGATGATGTTGCAGGAAGGCATGAAGGCCAGCGTGGCCGCCATTAAGGTGGGATATGAGAGTCCGTCGCAGTTTTCACGCGAATTTAAGCGCTATTTTGGCGTCACGCCAGGGGAAGAGATGATGCGGATGCGCCAGGCGGGATAGCCGTCAGATCCGGCAGGGGGCATTATATCAAAGGTTTACGGGCCAAAAAAACAACAACGTATTGATAAATAGTAAGAAAATCTAAATAAAATAAATTATTGAGAAGATGGTTAAAAAGCCATATATTGGCCGCGTTTTATGCAGGGTACCCATTTACTTTAATTCAATTAATTCAACTGCGGCGTAACAGACACCCCGGTTGTAGGAGAGATATGATGACGGATAAAGTCCGTATTGATGCTTTAGATGCCAAATCTTTTGATGGAAACAATGAGACCTATTTGGCCAGACAGGCCGAGTTTGAATCTAATGTAAGGAGCTATCCGCGCAAATTGCCGTTTGCAATTGCGAAAGCTCAGGGTATTTGGATTACAGATGTTGAGAATAATCAATATCTTGACTGCCTTGCCGGCGCGGGAACGCTGGCCCTTGGACATAACCATCCGGACGTTTTACAGAGCATCCAGAATGTCATTACCAGCGGCTTGCCGTTACATACTCTAGACCTGACCACGCCGTTGAAAGATCAGTTCTCAGAATACCTGCTGTCATTACTGCCAGACCAGGGTAAAGAGTACTGCCTGCAGTTCACCGGTCCTTCCGGTGCAGATGCGGTAGAAGCTGCGCTGAAGCTGGCGAAAAAAGTCACCGGTCGTGCCGGGGTGATCAGCTTCTCCGGTGGCTATCACGGTATGACCCACGGCGCACTGTCTGTGACGGGTAACCTGTCACCGAAAGAAGCCGTCGATGGCATGATGCCAGAAGTGCAGTTTATGCCTTACCCACATCTGTACCGCTGCCCGCTGGGCATTGGCGGTGATGCTGGCGTAAAAGCATTAACTTATTACTTCGAAAACCTGATCAACGATGTTGAGAGCGGCGTGCGTAAACCTGCTGCCGTGATTCTGGAAGCGGTGCAGGGCGAAGGCGGGGTGAACCCGGCGCCGGTTGAGTGGCTGCAACGCATCCGTAAAGTGACCGAAGAGCACGGCATTCTGCTGATCATCGATGAAGTTCAGGCTGGCTTTGCCCGTACCGGTAAATTCTTCGCCTTTGAACACGCGGGCATTCAGCCGGACATTATCGTGATGTCTAAAGCGGTCGGCGGCGGTCTGCCACTGGCGGTGTTGGGCATTAAGAAGAAATTCGATGCCTGGTCTCCTGGCCACCACACCGGCACCTTCCGTGGCAACCAGCTGGCGATGGCAACCGGCCTGACCACGCTGAAGATCCTGAAGAACAACAACGTTGCCGATAAAGTGGCAGAGCAGGGCGAGTGGCTGAAAGGCAAACTGGCTGAGCTGCAAACGCGCTATCCGGCCATCGGCCATATTCGTGGCCTGGGCTTGATGATCGGTATCGAATTCGTGAAGCCGCAGGAAGCGCCAGATCATATGGGTTGCTACCCGGCTGATGGCGATCTGTCTGCGCTGATCCAGAAAAAATGCTTCGAAAACGGTCTGATCCTGGAGCGTGGTGGGCGTAACGGTTGTGTGCTGCGTCTGCTGCCATCCCTGTTGATCACCCAGGAAGAGCTGGGTATTTTCCTGGATAAATTTGAACACGCCCTGCTGTCTGCTGGCGTTAAACAGTCTTAACTGGAGTAAGTTGATGTCCCGGTTAAACCCGATTCTGGCCGCTTCGGTGCAAAGCACCGATGCGTACCAGCAAGCGATTAAACAGACCAGTGAAGCCGTCGTGCAGTGGCTGCAACAGCCTGAGATGTATCAGGGTAAAAGTGTTGCTGAGCTGCGTGAACGTATCCAGCTGGACTTTACTTCTCAGGGCCTGGGCAACCAGGCCGCCATTGAGCGTGCGGTTGAGTTCTTCTTAAAAGACAGCCTGTCGGTGCATCACCCACAGTGCGTCGCTCACCTTCATTGCCCAAGCCTGGTGGTGAGCCAGGCGGCTGAAGTCCTGATCAACGCCACCAACCAGAGCATGGACTCCTGGGATCAAAGCCCGTCAGCCACCATCATTGAGATGAAGCTGATTGAATGGCTGCGTACTCAGGTAGGCTATCAGGCGGGTGATGCGGGCGTCTTCACCAGCGGCGGCACCCAGAGCAATCTGATGGGCCTGATGCTGGCACGTGATGCTTTCTTTGCCGCCAGGGGCCACTCTGTTCAGCAGGATGGCCTGCCAGGCGACCTGAGCAAGATCAAAGTGCTGTGTTCTGAGAACGCCCACTTCTCCGTGCAGAAAAACATGGCGCTGATGGGGCTGGGTTACCGCTCCGTGACGCTGGTGAAAACCGACCGCTTCGCGCGAATGGACATCAACGACTTAGCTGAGAAAGTCGCGCAGGCGCAGGCTAATGGCGAACAGATTCTGGCGATTGTGGCGACAGCAGGCACCACCGATGCGGGCGCTATCGATCCGCTGCGGGCGATTGCTGAACTGGCGGCACAGCATAAAATCTGGGTGCACGTGGATGCGGCATGGGGCGGCGCGCTGTTGCTGTCTGAGAAATACCGCGACTACCTGGACGGCATTGAGCTGGTGGATTCCATTACTCTGGACTTCCACAAGCAGTTCTTCCAGACCATCAGCTGCGGGGCGTTCCTGTTAAAAGAAGCCCGTCACTATGAGCTGATGCGCTATCAGGCGGCTTACCTGAACTCTGAGTTCGACGAAGCGCAGGGCGTGCCGAATCTGGTGTCCAAATCCTTGCAGACCACGCGTCGTTTTGATGCGTTGAAACTGTGGATGGGGCTGGAAGCATTAGGTCAGCAGCAGTACGCTGAAATCATCGATCACGGTGTGACGCTGGCACAAGACGTGGCACAGTATGTCACTGAGCAGCCATCACTGGAGCTGGTGATGCAGCCGCAGCTGGCGAGCGTATTGTTCCGCTATCGTCCGGCGTCGCTGGCGACTGCCGATGATGCGGCGATTGCACTGATCAACCAGAAAATTGGTGATGCTTTGCTGGATTCGGGCCGTGCCAACGTGGGTGTGACGGAATCGGACGGGGTAACCTGCCTGAAGATGACGTTACTGAACCCAACGGTCACCTTGCAGGATATTAAAACCCTGCTGGCACTGGTCGAAAAGACGGCAGAACAGCTGTAAAACGCAGTATGACGGGGAAGAGCAACCGCTGTTGCCCCGTTGATCAAAAGCCCGGTCTTACCGGGCTTTTTTGCCTTTCACGACCAGTGCAATACTGCCGACTAAACCAATCGAGAGCATCACCAGCGGCAGCACCATCAGGCAGGCCATCACCTGATCTTCATGGCGTTTAATAAACGGTACCTGACTGATACTGTAGCCAAAGCCCACCAGAATCGTGACCCAGAGCAGGCCACTCAGCCAGTTGAATAGCTGGAAACGGCCGTTTTTCAGACCCGAAATCCCCGCCAGCGTTGGCAGAATTGTGCGTACGAAAGCCAGAAAACGCCCTACCAGTAACGCCATCAAACCGTGACGATTAAACAGATGCCACGCGCGTTGATGGTACTGTGCGGGCAGATGCAGTAACCAGCCTTTGACCAGCCGGGTATTCCCCAGCCAGCGTCCCTGAATATAGCCCAGCCAGCAGCCCAGACTGGCGGCCGTGGTCAGAATCAGCAGCGTCGGAATAAATGCCATCACGCCTTTGGCGATCATGGCACCTGCCAGCAGCAGCAGACTGTCACCCGGCAAAAAGGCGGCGGGCAACAGGCCATTTTCTAAGAACAACGTCAGGAACATAATCCCGTAAACGATCCAAATTACATCCGGATTGGCCAGCGCGGCAAAATCCTGATGCCAGAGCGCCTGAACAATCTCGTGTAGTACACTCATATCCAGCCTTCATACTTTCTTGACGCTATTAAAACCTGACGGCTAGTGTAACTGGAAATACGCTCCAACACCTTGATCAAAGGCGCGAACCCGCGACCTCATTGATCAATTGTTGAGGATCACCGTATTTCATCGCTCAGGCGGGCAAAACCGGCGGCCAGGTCATCAATCAGATCCTCCACATTTTCCAGCCCGATATGCAGGCGTACCAGCGTACCGGTGAAATCCACACCGCCCGCCGGACGGATCGCCGCGAGTTCTTCCGGCTGGTTAGCCAGAATCAATGA
The DNA here is from genome assembly GCF_037479175.1 of Erwinia sp. MYb375. NCBI lineage: Bacteria > Pseudomonadati > Pseudomonadota > Gammaproteobacteria > Enterobacterales > Erwiniaceae > Erwinia > Erwinia sp. MYb375. Next base: position 238,111 of record NZ_JBBGZS010000014.1, read on the forward strand.
TTCATAGCCGCCCCAGGAGTACGCCATACTGAAGTGAGTGAAGTGGTCGAGGTAATGTGCCAGTTGCGTATGGCTCAGTTTTTCCTTTAGCACAAAGGAGAACAGGCCGCTGCTGCCGGTGAAATCACGCTTCCAGAATGCATGGCCTTTGCACTGCGGCAGCGCCGGGTGGTTGACCACCGCCACTTCAGGACGCTCTGCCAGCCAGTGCGCCACGCGCAGGCTGCTCTCTTCATGCTGGCGCAGGCGCACCGCCAGGGTACGCAGGCCACGGCTGGCCATATAAGCCGTATCGGCATCCACCATTTGTCCCATCAGATAGGAGTTTTCCCGCAGCTGTTCCCAGCAGCGTGCATTCGCGACGGCGGTGCCAATCATCGCATCGGAATGACCAATCAGATATTTGGTGCCCGCCTGAATGGAGATATCTACGCCAAAATCCAGCGCGCGGAACAAAATGCCTGCGCCCCAGGTGTTGTCGATCATAATGATCGCGTCGGGGGCTTTGCTACGGATTGCCGCAACGATCGCCGGAACATCCTGCACTTCCATGGTGATCGACGCCGGAGACTCCAGAAACACCACGCGCGTATTGGGCTGTACCTTTTCGGCGATCTCGCTGCCGATGGTGTGATCAAACCAGGTGGTGCTCACATTCATTTTACTCAGGATTTTGGTGCAGAAATCCTGCGTTGGCTCATAGACGCTGCCGCTCATCAGCACATTATCCCCGGCGGAAACAAAGGCGAGGATAGCATTGGCCACCGCTGCTGCGCCGCAAGGGTAGAGTGCACAACCGGCACCGCCTTCCAGTTCGGTCATCGCTTCCTGCAATGAAAAGTGGGTCAGGGTGCCACGGCGCCCGTAAAACAGCTCGCCGTCTGCCCGCCCGGCAGTGGCCCGTTTTTTGTCGGCGACCGTATCGAATACCAGCGAAGAAGCACGCTGAATCACCGTGTTGACGGATCCCTGGGTATAACGTTTGCTACGTCCTGCACGAATCAGTGCCGTTTCAATTTTGTCGCTGCTCATAAAAACCCTGTGTCATTTTTACCCTTTTTTTAACGTTAACACGGTAGCCGTTCAGGGGGTATTCGACAGGCGCATAAGTGATGAAAATTCACTATCAGTGCGAAAGCGGATTCCGGTAATCAACAAAATGAGCATAAAACGTCCAGAAAGTTGTAAATAGTAATGAGAACTACTATCAATTCACTCCTGTTTTGGTATGATCCGCGATAGAATTTTTCGCTATCAGCAATTGACGTTGGAGACACAGCGTGACAAATGATTTGATGCAGATGGACCTGTCCGTCTGGGGCATGTATCAGCATGCAGACATCGTGGTTAAAGCGGTGATGATTGGCCTTCTGTTGGCGTCCGTTGTCACCTGGGCTATTTTCTTCAGCAAAAGCATTGAGCTGAGCGCTGCGCGTAAGCGTCTGAAACGTGAGCAGCAGCTGCTGGCGAATGTACGTTCACTGGAAGAAGCCTCTCAGGTGTGTGAGAGCTTTAAAGGTCACAGTCTCAGCACGCTGTTGGTGAAAGAAGCCGAAAACGAGCTCGAACTGTCAGCCGGTTCTGACGACAACACCGGCATCAAAGAGCGTACCGGTTTCCGCCTTGAGCGTCGCGTTGCGGCTTTCAGCCGTCATGCCGGTCGTGGTAACGGCTTCCTCGCAACCATTGGTGCGATTGCACCGTTTGTCGGACTGTTCGGTACGGTCTGGGGCATTATGAACAGCTTCATCGGCATTGCAAAAACGCAGACCACTAACCTGGCCGTTGTTGCTCCCGGTATTGCTGAAGCACTGCTGGCCACCGCTATCGGTCTGGTTGCGGCGATCCCTGCGGTAGTGATCTATAACGTCTTTGCCCGTACGATCGGCAGCTACAAAGCCTCACTGGGCGATGTGGCGGCACAGGTTCTGCTGTTACAGAGCCGTGACCTTGACCTCGCTGCCAGCGAAGGTGCCCATCGCGTTCAGTCTGCGCAGAAACTGCGGGTAGGTTAAGCATTATGGCAATGCGATTAAACGAAGATCTCGATAGCAACGGTGAAATGCACGAAATCAACGTGACGCCGTTTATCGACGTCATGCTGGTGCTGCTGATTATCTTTATGGTCGCTGCGCCACTTGCCACCGTTGACGTGCGCGTCAATCTGCCTGCGTCCACCAGTTCGCCGCAGCCGCGCCCTGAAAAACCGGTGTATCTGTCGATCAAAGCCGACCGTCAGCTGTTTATCGGTAACGATGCCGTGACGCAGGAAACGCTGGTCGATACGCTGATTAAGCAGACTGAAGGCAAGAAAGACACGACCATTTTCTTCCAGGCGGATAAGTCGGTCGATTATGAAACCCTGATGGGCGTGATGGATAAGCTGCGCCAGGCCGGGTATCTGAAGATTGGCCTGATGGGCATGGAAACCGTCAGTAAATAATCTCGCAGGGGCGACCATTTCTGGTCGCCCCTTTCGTTTATACCTGAATCGCCGGCTCTTTCAGACGCCGTACCTGATACTGCTTCACCAACCGCTTAATCATCAACGAGCCTGCCAGCCCGCACAGCGCGGCAATCGTCAGCCATACGCCCGGCATCGCTTTATCCCCGGTAACATGAATCAGATAGCTGCATATCGCGGGTGTAAAACCGCCAAACAACGCAGTCGCCAGGCTATACGCCAGGGAGAACCCCGTCGCCCGCACTTCAGCTGGCATCACCTCCGTCAGATACACCACCATGGCCCCGTTATAGCTGCCATACAGGAAGGAGAGCCACAGTTCCGCTTCCAGCAGATGGGTGAGGCTGGGGGAGCCGACCAGCCAGTGCAGCACCGGCCAGGCGGTCAGGATCATCAGCACGGTAAACAGCAGTAACAGCGGGCGGCGACCGTAGCGGTCAGAGAGGGAACCCATTACTGGCAGCCAGATCAGATTGGAGATCCCGACGCACAGTGTGACAAAGAAGCTCTCTCTGTCGCTCATCATCAGCACTGTTTTGCCGAACGTAGGGGTAAACGCGGTGATCATATAGAACATCACCGTGGTGGTGACCACCATCAGCATGCCGGCGAGGATCAGCGCCCAGTTGCTGCCGACCGAGTGCATAATCTGACGCATCGTCGGGTGATGCCTACGCTGGCTGAAGGCCTCTGTCTCCTCCAGCATCCGCCGGATCCAGAACAGGAACGGCACAATCATACAGCCAATGACGAAGGGAATGCGCCAGCCCCATTCGGTCACCTGGCCTTTATCCAGCAGATGATTAAGCAGCAGACCCAGCAGTGCCGCGAAGATCACCGCTATCTGCTGACTGCCGGATTGCCAACTGACATAGAAGCCTTTTTTGCCCTTTGGCGCGATCTCTGACAGATACACCGACACACCGCCCAGTTCGACCCCGGCCGAGAACCCCTGGAGCAGACGCCCCAGTAGGATCATGATCGGTGCAGCCATGCCGAGGGTGCTGTAGCCCGGGACGACCGCAATGGTCAGTGTACCGATCGCCATTAGCCCGAGCGTGAGCAGTAACCCCTTACGGCGTCCGTGCTGGTCAATGTACGCGCCGAGGATAATTGCCCCCAGCGGACGCATCAGAAAACCTGCGCCAAAGGTCATCAGCGTCAGCATTAGCGAGGCGAAGGGGTCATCCCCGGGGAAGAAGGTTTTGGCAATGGCGGTGGCGTAGTAGCCAAACACCATGAAATCGTACATTTCGAGGAAGTTACCGCTGGTAACGTTGAAGATTGTTTTCGCACCGCCTTGCCGCGATGTATTGAGCTGGGGGGTTATCGCCATGACTGCATCCTTTTTGTGTTTCTCTCGTTTTTATCCTGCCAGGACGGTCATGTATGTGATGGTGATCACTCTGTTAATTTACAATTTATTTACATTGGTAATCAAAAATTAACAGAGGGCGTGAAGTTTAAAATTTGTACATTTTTCTGAACCTTCCATGAGTACCCTTCAATGAAGATTCACATTTGGTTATATTTGATCGCATTGTTCATTCCTTTTTTTCGCGCTGTATATCAACAGGATGACTGGTTTTTACTGTTTCCGGCCTCGACATGCTCTGAGCGATGACTAGCCTTATTGATGAATAAAACTGTTATCAACAGCCGGAGGAACCATGGCAGACCAATATGAAATGCAGAATCCTCTCACCCAGTATCCCGCCACTGAGTATCCGAAACAGCGTCAACCTGCACCGGGCGTGCAGGCCGAGATGCGCCCACGGCCGGACTGTGGTGAAAACAGCTATCGTGGCAGTGAACGTCTGAAAGGGCGCAAGGCGCTGGTGACCGGTGCCGACTCCGGTATTGGCCGTGCGGCTGCCATTGCCTATGCCCGTGAAGGCGCTGACGTGGCACTCTCTTATTTGCCGGATGAGCAGCGCGATGCCGAAGAAGTCGCCAGGCTGGTTGAGCAGGCCGGACGTAAAGCCGTGCTGCTGCCGGGAGACATCAGTAATGAAGCCTTTAGTAAAAAGCTGGTTGAAGACGCCCGGGAGCTGCTGGGGGGCCTGGACATCCTGGCGCTGGTCGCCGGTAAACAGGTGGCGGTAGAGCACATTGCCGACCTCACCACCGAGCAGTTCCGTAAGACGTATGAGACCAACGTATTCGCGCTTTACTGGATCACCCAGGCGGCCATCCCCCATATGCCACCTGGCGGTAGCATCATTACGACGTCATCCATTCAGGCCTATCAACCGAGTGCGCATCTGCTGGATTATGCGTCCACCAAGGCGGCGATCCTCGCCTATACCCGGGCGCTGGCGAAGCAGATTATCGATAAAGGCATCCGGGTGAACTGTGTAGCACCGGGTCCCATCTGGACGGCGTTGCAGATAGCGGGCGGGCAGACGCAGGATAAGATCCCGGAATTTGGTCAGCAGACGCCGATGAAGCGGGCAGGGCAACCTGCGGAGCTGGCACCGATTTATGTTTATCTGGCTTCGCAGGAATCAAGTTATGTCACGGCAGAGGTGCATGGTGTGACGGGTGGGAATCACTTAGGTTAGTGTGACTCACCGGTTTAAGGGCCAGGTCAAGGGCGTTTCGCTTTCCCACTTCGTGGGCGAAGCGACCAAAGGGCGGCAGTCGCCCCGCCCTTTGGAATCCGCGCTTGCGGCAGGCGCCACGCCCGCTTTCAGCGGGTGCCTTCGCAAGCGTTGCTCACCGACGCACCGCTCGTGACGGCACCTCCCTGTGCCGGCCCGAGCTTTCACCGCCGTCCTGGCGGTTCATCCTGGTTCACATCGCTTCCTCAGCGCGGCTTAATTGCCGCCTCAACGTCAAAATCAAAATCTAAAAGATTAAATAAAACCAAAAAGGCTTTTTATGTCTGGTCTATTTGATTGGTTTTTCTTTTGATTTTGACCTGGCCGTTGACCTTTTGAGCGGCAATTAAGCCTCGCCGAAGGAGGGCGGATTTCCAGGACGAGCCGACAGGACGGCGGCGAGAGGGTGAGCCGGGACAGGGATGTCCCGTCACGCCCGGTCCGGCAGGAAAACCGATCGACTGAGGGAACCCGCTTTAGCGGGCGATGCGCCTGCCGCTAGCCCGGGGTCAAGGGGCGGCGGCGACTGGCCGCCCCTTGTCGCTCAGCCCGCGCAGCGGGAAAGCGAAACGCCCTTGACCTTAATCCCTTGACTTCAAAACGATAAATCCACCGTCACCGTATCATTATACGTCCCTGCCACAGGCGTCGCCTGGCTGGACAACACCTGCGCATTGTAGCTAAACGTACGGGTGAGACCATCCGTACTGGCGATGCCGGCAGTGCTCTGTACCCGGTCAGCCGCCACACTGCTTCCCCAGCGGGTGGTACCCGATCCTTTATAAATCTCATACGCCAGCTGGCCACCCGCGGCGCTGGTCATATAGCGCTGCGTACCCACGGCATGCAGGCCGTTGCTCATGCCGACGCTGTAGGTGCTGCCTTTGGTGCAGATCACGTTGAGCGTCTGACTGATGGGGTTGAACTGGCTGACCAGGGGGGCGCTGCTAAAGTTGACGTTGGGCGCGGTGATCGTTGTGCAGTCTTTGGATATTGCGATATTCACGACAATAGACTGCGTGCTGCTGCCGGTTTGCTGTGAACCCAGCAAGCAGAGACCCAGCGCACCAATGCCCGTACAGACATCGTAATTGACCGTGACCGCCAGCGTGACGGTATAGCTCCCCTCCGCGACCACCGCGCCAGGAACGGTACGCAGGTAAAGGGGAATGTTAAATATCACCTGACCGCCGCCGCCAATATTCAGGCCCAGCAGTTGAGATCGAGACAGGGTGTAGGTTGCACCATTGATGGTCAGCTCGCTGGTAGTGCAGGCAGCGTCGTAACAGAGCTGTATCGGGATCAGATCCGTACCCTGTTTCATTGCGCCCCGATTACCAATGATTGAGCCGGTCGTGGCACCGGTCAACTGGAGCTTAACGGTGTCGCTGCTCAGCAGCGCCAGCACCCCGGCACCGCAGTTAACGGTAATATTTTGTGTGACGGTGCTAATGCCCGTATTCACGGTAAACGAGCTGACGGGGCCAAAGTTGGCCGTCACCGTGGGCGTGGTACAGGCTGCCAGCGCAGGCAATGTGCTCCCCATCAGCAGGATGGCGCTGCACAGCAATAACAGTTTTCTCATGGTGTCTTTCCTGAAGGTAACGGCGGCAGCGTGCAAACCAGCGGGCCGTAGGTGGTCAGTGATTTAGGCCGTCCACCGGAGACGGTCAGTTCCGTGTCACAGGTGCGTCCATCCGGGGTTCGTACATGGATGGCATTGCGGGTTGCCAGATTTTCCATCCAGACAATACCGTCCCAGCCAACATACTCCGTCTGCTGACCCTGACGAGTGATCTCGCTGGAGAGCGGCAGCGCCTCACCGTTCTGGTCATGCAGGATCACGCTGGCCGCACGCAACGGCTCAATGGGGAAATGCAGCAGATAGCCGCTCTGGCGCTTCACGGAAAAACGCTGCTCGACGCTGCTGCTGGTCATATCGGCCGGAAGATCGAGGGTGTCGATATCGTATTTTGCCGGATAATAGGAGCTGACTCTGGGCACCAGCAGGTAGCCTTTTTGATCAGTCTTGCCCATCAGCTGGTTTTCAAAACGCACATTGATATCCGGGTAATCCGTTTTCACCAGCACAAAGGCATCCGTCACCTGGTTAGCGGCAAACACGCCGCCGTCCATCAGCACCAGGGAACCGGATAAATCACCATATTGGGTGCTGTAATTGTCATCGCCGTAGAATCCGGCTGAGGTTTCCACTTTCTGGTTACGCCAGCGCAGGGTGCCCTGACGGTAGTTGCCCCCATCGCTCTGATTGGCGACCGAGGCATCCCACGCAAAACCGCCATCGGTCGGCATGGAGTGCGACAGGCTGAGACGCTCTGAAGTGCCGCCCTGCTGATTACGCTCTACGCTGATGCTGGCGCTGGTCATATCGCTGAAGGGGATCATCAGGCCAATCGCACCGGACCAGTCGCCTTGCTGCTGGTCGCGGCTGGCGGAGACATACAGGCTGGAGTTTCCCCACAGCGTCCGGCTCCACGACAGATTCAGCAATCGGGTTCTTTCGCCGCTGCCGCTGGTGATATCAATCAGTGCTGCACCCAGGCTACCGAACTGATCCAGCGACACGCTGGCATTGTACTGTGCGCTACGGCGGCTGAGCGTGTTGTATTCGAGGTTGTCGCTGTTGTTCTCACGGTCGGCATACAGGGCAAGGTTACCAAAACCGGTGGTGCGTTTGGTCTGCTGCATCCCCAGGCTAAAACGGTTGGTGCTGTACTGATAGCCCCAGCTGTACTGTCTGCCGCTCTCGCCCTGCATCTGGCTCTGGCTGACCGCACCGTTAACCACGCCGTATGCCCCCAGTTTAAGTTGTACCCCCGCGCCGCCCAGTGCCAGTGACGGCGCCGCTTCGGCATGGCTTTCCAGCGTCAGCCAGTCGATCAGCCCGTAGCGATAAGAACCGCTGGTCGCCGCCGAACCGTAATCAAAATTTTTCAGCCCGTAGTTCTGACGCAGGGCTCCGGCGGAGAAAGAGTAATCAGACAGCCCGCTTTTCAACAGGTTACTGGCGACATAAAAGGGTAGCGTGGTACTGACCCGTCGGCCCTGAGCATCGGTCGTGACCACTACTGCATTCCCTGCACCGTTAACAAACGGCATATTCGTCAATGAGTAAGGACCGGGCTGTACGTTATTACTGCTGGTTTTATAGCCGTTAACGAACAGATCAACGGTAGAGGGGACGGCGGCCTGGCCGGAAAATGAGGGCAGAGGATAAGTGACCAGATCCGGACGCAACGAGAAATCGCGCGACAGCTGAATACCGCCGAGGCGTACACTGCTGCTCCACGTCAGCGAGTCGCTGATCAGGTCACCCACCTGCCAGTCCAGGGCATTTTCTTCATTTTGATTCGACCAGTTGGTGTCATAACGGATATAGCCATTTTCCAGATAGCTGGTCTGGCCGGAGAGCTGCTGCTGGTAAACGCCATTGCTGACAAACTGGCCGTAGCCGCCAAACAGGCGCAGCTCATTTGTCGCCGCCAGACGTGAGCCACCGCCAGTCGACTGACTGACATACAGGTCATAATTTAACAGCGCACCGCTGCTGCTGCGTCCTTCATAGCGGGGGCCGTTATGCGTGGTGCCCGTAAAGGTCTGCTCGGGAAGCCATTCGGGCGGCACATTGAGCAGGATACGCTGGCGCTGGCGATCATACTCCGCTTTTACCTTATCCATCACGGAGACATCCATAATCGATGAGTTGATTTGCGCGCTCGGGATGCCTGCCTGCTGAAGATCGGCGGCACGCAAAAGGTAATGTCCGTCACGAAACTGCACCGGCACCACCATGCCGCGATCCTCATCATTGACCACCAACCCCAGCATATAGCTCTGTGGCTGATCTGCCTGGCCTCCGGCGCTGGCAGCGGGTGGGGGCGGCAGTGAGGTATAGGTTTCAGCACTGCATGTCACAGAAGACAGGCAGGTCAGCAGGCCGGTCACGATCAGAGTGCGGTGCCGTTCCGGCACCAGGCAGCGTCTGGTCATCGCCTAGCGTGCTGAACTGGTGCTACGCCAGGTCTTATTTTGCTCCAGTTGTGCGCTGATTTCGGCACGTTCTGAGGCGGGGCTGCTCAGCGGGAAAGTGTTACTGGCATTGGCCAGTACATAGCCCAGCAGACTTCCGGCGAGTTTTTTTCCCCCTAGTTCGACATTACTTAAGCGCGCATGAGCGTTACCACGATTAGTGATTTCAAGCGCCTGTTTTCCTTCGCGATTGACCAGCCGCCAACTGAGGTCAGGGCGGGCGGTCGATGGGTCAAGGCCGCTGCCGTAGACAAACAGGGGAACGGAATAGCGCATCTGGAGCGTCACTCCGGTCTGGTCTTCACCCGGTGCTTTTGGCGTCGGGATTTCATCCAGAATGACCCGATAAGCGGCTTCCTGACCGGCGGCGGGCGGGGTCTGCTTAATCAGACGCACCAGCTGGCGTTTACCTGGTTCAATGCGCACCATCGGCGGGCTGGCAGCCACCTGTTGCTGAGTCTGATATTGCTCCTGACCGTTAACCTGCTGCCAGCCAAACACCCGTACCTGCATCAGCGTGGTACTGGCACCGCGGTTTTCCAGCCACAGTTCGGTGGCTTTGTCGTTCTGACTGATTTTGGGATCGATCGGCCAGATGAGCACCGAGTTCCCGGCATGAGCATTGAGTGCCAGAACGCTCAGCAGCAGAGTGAATAGCGCGCCTGCGAGGTGATGTTTTTTCATTATTGCTCCTTCAATTCCCCGAAATTACCAGCTCAAAGTCACCGTCAAAGTGTCGCTGTAGGTCCCGGCGCGGTTAACACCGCTCAGTTGTAACTGGCCGTAGATGGGCAGCGTAATATTGTTGGCATTGCTCAGCGTCAGTGCCACATTCTGATTCACCGGAATGGCGGTGGTATGAGCGGCACTGGTGTACAGGCTATACGCCACCAGGTTGGTGTTGCCGGCGACTCTCAAGTTGCGTGTGGTGGTGTAGTTACTCCCGCCGTTGATACTCATACTCAGTGCCGTTCCCGGTGTGCAGGCCAGCGTAATACTGGAATTCTGCACATAGGCGGCATTGGCGGTAATAGTGCCTACACCGGGCTGAGTGCCGAAATCGAGCGTGCCGAAAACCGTGGGCGCCGTGCTGGTGATCACACAGCCATTGACGATAGAAGCACTGACTCCAAAATCGGCGGTAGGCAATGCATCACTGCAGCTGCTGTAGGCCAGCAGCAGTAACGTGAACGGACGAATAACCTCCGCATATCGCCTGAGCAGCTCCCGCACGATGGACTCCCCTGTCGCGGCAATCAGTAATTCACTGCAACGTTAATCGTATCCGTGTAGGTGGCGGCAGGAATGGCGGAAGTGTTACCCCCACCGGCAATACGACCATAAATCGGATAGTTATCACCGTAAGTCGCATCGGGGGTGCCGACTGGCGCGATATTGGTGTTATTGGCAATCGGCGTGGTGTAGTCAGTTGTGGGGTACAGGGAGTAGGCGATACCCACGGTGGCCGTGGTGCCACTGATCAGATAGCGTGGCTGCGTTGTTTCTGTACCGTACACGGTGGTCGGTTTAGCACTGCTGCTGGTGATTTGCACAGAATAGGTCGACCCCGTTGAACAGCGGACAAAAATACCATTACCCACCGTCCCGACAACGGCGGCGGTTTTGATATCAAAGGTCGCGGCACCTCCAGGGAACTCCAACGTACCCAGGTTACCGATGGCACCCGGCGTAGCGACCTGCCCATTGACCAGGCAGCCTGCAGTCAGCACCAGTCTTGCGGTAATGGTTCCGGTGGTCGTTGCGGCAAAGCCAGAACTGACTACGCCAAGGCTCAGGCCGCAGCCCAGCAGAAAAAGCTTAGTTTTCATAACTATTCCTTACTAATTAAAGTGATGAACTTGCTTTTTCGCCTGATGAAATATTGTCGTCAGTGTGACTGAGCGAACATGAAAATAATAAAAACCCTTTAGGGGGTAAAATATAACGTAAGGAATAATCTGTTATTTGAATTAACACGTTAGCATTGATTGACTTAACTATAGTTCAGCCCGTTCAGGCTGATGTAAGAATCGTAAAAATATTATTTATGTGTTACCCGTGTCATAGATAAGCAGGGCTTACCGGCGCGTGGCGACAGGGATTGGAAAATTTTCAAGAATATTCCTATCCTGATCTAGGTGAAATATCGGGCCAATGCTATGTTCACTGCGAAGAAGAGGAAAACTAATACACTATATAAATTATAGGGATATATCCTATGCCTGTAAAAATCCTCTTCAGGTTCCTTCACATTCCCCTGTGGCTGCTAAAGGCGGCTGATTTTTAGCCGATAAATAAGCATAAGCCTGGGGTGATTAATAATGACACCGGGTCACTACACACTAAGCCGAAATGGCTACTGCATTCGAGATTGTCATATGCTCATGAGTTCGTACGATCAACTGCTGGTTATCGTCTCTTTTATCGTCGCGTTTCTGGCCTCCTATACTGCGCTGGACATGGCGGGACGGGTTGCCACCTCCAGTGGCAACGTTGCCCGCGTCTGGCTATTGGGTGGCGGTTTTGCCATGGGCGTTGGGATCTGGTCTATGCACTTTATCGGTATGCTGGCGATGAGTCTGCCGATGGTCATGAGCTACGATGCCAGCCTGACGGTGGTCTCCATGGTGATCGCTGTGGCGGCATCCGTCTTTGCGCTGTGGATCGTGTGTTACGGTGAACTGCCGTGGTATCGGCTTTGCGGCGGGGCAGTGATCATGGGCAGTGGAGTCGTGGCGATGCACTACACCGGCATGGCTGCTCTGGCGGTTAATCCCGGTATTATCTGGGACTGGCGCTGGATCTGGGTATCCGTGTTGATTGCACTGGTTGCCTCCGGTGCTGCGCTATGGCTGGCTTTCCGTCTGCGTCAGGGCACTGGCCGCCTTGCACTGATGCGCAGCGGCGCTGCACTTATCATGGGGGTCGCGATTGCCGGGATGCACTATACCGGCATGGCGGCAGCCAGTTTCCCGATGGACAGTCACGCCACGCATCTTGGGGTCAACAGCAACTGGCTGGCGATTCTGGTTGTCGTCGTGACGCTGGCCATCCTCGGTATTACGCTGCTGGTTTCGATGCTGGATGCTCGCCTTCAGGCACGGACGTCGGTGCTGGCATCCTCTCTGGCAGAGGCCAACCGCGAGCTTGCACAGCTGGCGCTGCATGACAACCTGACCCGCCTGCCAAACCGCATCCTGTTGGAAGATCGTCTCGACCAGGCCATCAATAAAGCCTCGCGCGAAGACTCGAAATTTGCCCTGCTGTTTATGGATCTTGATGGTTTCAAAGCCGTCAACGACGCCTTCGGCCACCATATTGGCGACAGCCTGCTGATCGCGGTGACCGAACGCATGAAAGAGAAAGTGCAGGGGCATCACACGCTGGCCCGCCTCGGCGGTGATGAGTTTGTGCTGCTGATTGAGATTGACGATCCTAACGATGCCGCCGCCGTGGCGGACGCATTGGTCAAGGCCGTCGAGCGGCCATTTGATATCTCCCGCTACGAGCTGGTGGTGTCGCTGAGTATCGGTATTGCGGTCTTCCCGGGCGATGGACTCGACGAACGTGAGCTGATGTTTAACGCTGATGCCGCCATGTACCACACCAAAAATAACGGTCGTAACGGTTACAGCTTTTTCCAGCCGTCGATGAACACCATCGCACAAAACCAGTTACAGCTGATTAATGACCTGTGGCTGGCACAGGAAAATAAAGAACTGCGGCTGTTTTATCAGCCTAAATTCTGTGCGCCGCGTGGGCCGATTATCGGTTTTGAAGCACTGCTGCGCTGGCAGCATCCGCAACGTGGTCTGCTGACGCCGGATGTCTTCCTGCCGCTGGCAGAAAAAACCGGGCTGATCGTCAGCATCGGTAACTGGGTGATCGGGGAAGCCTGCCGCCAGTTGCGCTGCTGGCATTTACAGGGCAACAGCCAGTGGTCGGTCGCCGTCAACCTGTCGGCATTGCAGTTTGAGCAGGCCGGGCTGGTGGAAACCGTAGTGAAGGCGCTGGAAACGCACCACATCCCGCCGGAACTGCTGACGCTGGAAGTGACGGAAACCACTGCGATGCGCGACCCGGATGAAAGCATTCGCATTCTGACCGAACTAACGGAACTGGGGGTGAAAGCCTCTATTGATGATTTTGGCACCGGATATTCCAGCCTGCTGTATCTGAAGCGTCTGCCGGCCAGCGAGTTGAAAATCGACCGTGCCTTTGTGAATGAGCTTCAGGCACAAACGGAAGATGCCACCATCGTCACCGCGATTGTGGCGCTGGCGCAAACGCTCAATCTGAAAGTGGTCGCGGAAGGGGTGGAAACAGCCGAACAACAGGCATTTCTGACAGGGCTGGGCTGTAATACCTTACAGGGTTATCTGCTGGGGCGTCCGGTGCCACCGGAGAACGTCCCGGGCCTGAAGCAGTATGTTGACGGCGATGATGGCGTTGAGACACCTGAGGTGGATGTCCCAAATTTGGCGGCGGTCATACCGCTCTCTGACGTGGTATAATAGTTTTCTCTTTTGTTAAAATGGCCTGTAACAGTCGTGGCAAAATATGAACAGCTGGTGGCACAAATCCAGCAGCAGATCGAGACGGAGATATGGCTGCCGGGGGAAAAACTTCCCTCGTTGCGTCAACAGGTTGATCTGAGTGGCATGAGCCTGATGACCGTAATGCATGCTTATCAGGTGCTGGAAAGCCAGGGCTGGATCCAGTCGCGGCCGCAGTCAGGTTATTATGTTGCGCCGCGCGCCGAATTCCTCAGCCAGCCTCTCAGCCATCAGAAAGTGCAGCTGGCTGAATCGGTCGATATCAATGCCTTTATTTTCGATGTATTACAGGCCTGCCGTGACCCGCAGATGGTTCCATTTGGTTCCGCGTTTCCTGATCCGGAACTGTTCCCTCAGCGCCAGCTGATGCGTGCGTTGACCACCGTTTCTCACAGTATGAAAGCCATCGATGCCCTGCATAATCTGCCACCGGGTAATGAAGCGCTACGCAAAACGCTGGCGCAGCGTTACGCCTTACAGGGCATCCAGGTCTCCCCGGATGAGATTGTGATCACCAATGGCGCAATGGAAGCCCTTAATCTCAGTTTGCAGGTGCTGACCGAACCGGGTGACTGGGTGGCGATAGAAAACCCCTCGTTTTACGGTGCGTTGCAGGCCATTGAACGCCTGAAACTGAAAAGTGTGGCCATCGCCAGTGATCCACAAACCGGTATCGATCTTGATGAGCTGAGCCGTTCGCTGGCCCGCTGGCCGATCAAAGCGCTGTGGATGATGACGAACCAGCAGAACCCGGTCGGCTGCACGCTCAGTAAAGAGAAAAAGCAGCAACTGGTCGCGTTACTGGCCCGGCACGGCGTGGCACTGATTGAGGATGATGTTTACAGCGAACTCTATTTCGGCCACGAAAAACCGCTGCCAGCTAAAGCGTTCGACCGCGAAGATAACGTGCTGCACTGCTCCTCATTTTCTAAAAATTTGGTGGCAGGATTCCGAGTCGGCTGGGTGGCGGCAGGAAAGCATGCACAGCGTATTCAGCGTTTGCAGTTGATGAGTACCTTGTCGACCAGCGCACCGATGCAGCAGGCGCTGGCCACTTACCTCGGCACGCGCAGCTATGATCGCCATCTGCGGCGTTTACGGCAGACACTGGAGCAGCGTAAAAATCTGGCGCGTCAGGCTCTCAAACGCTCTCTGCCTGCCGGGGCGCAAATCAATGATTCACGTGGTGGCTACTTCTTGTGGGTGGAATTGCCAAAACAGGTCAATACGACGACGCTTTATTACCGTGCGCTGCACAACAATATCAGTATTGCCCCCGGAAAAATGTTCTCCTCCAGCGAGCAGTATGCCAACTATTTTCGCTTTAACACCGCGTGGTGGGATGAATCGCAGGAAGTGGCGGTCGCCACATTAGGAAGATTAATCGCAGAATTACTGTAGGGGTCAGGCATGCCTGACCCGCATCGGGCGGTTTTACACGGCTGAAGCGCTTTTCTGGCCCCAGGTCAGGTGGAAGACATCGTAAAAATCGACTTCACCTTTTAACGACAGCAGTTTATTAATACCCTGCTTAACCTTGTCCGGCACATTGTCACTGCTGAGGATGTCGCTGATCGCCCGTTCAGACAGGGTGCGCACATAATACCATTCGCCGTTGTAGCAGACGCGAAGATCAAGGGTATCGATATCCTCAAAGCGGTATTTCGGGTTCACGTCCATGAGCATCAGGCCGCTCATCAGCATGATAAAAATAGTCGCCCCCCAGAACGCGGGCCAGCCCAGAAAATCTGTGGTAAAGATCAGGGCAACCGTGAGGATGTAGCACCCGTACATGGATGCCCAAAGCCCCGGATGGGTCTTTAAAAACTGAAAACTGAAGCGCGGTTTGTTATCGCGTTGCTCTTCGCGATTCAATGTATCGATCTCGCGGAGCAATATTTTTTTAACTTCTTCCATTAGTCACCTCTGCAAAACAGTTCGGGCAGAGTGAAAGTAAACCATGTTTGCTCCTATAATAGCAGACACAGTTTATCGCTATTCGACTATAACAGTTGCTCACCGGTATGGGTCAGTTGTCACCTGCCGTGGCAGTGTGTAAAGTTCAGGTCATTCCCGATGGCCTGCTGATATGGAATAAATAACAGATGGATTTAATCAAAGCCCCTGCTGTCATCGGCTTCACTCTGCTGCTCCTTACCTCCACGGCGAAGGCCATCGACTGTGGGCGTGCCGCAAACGTGGTAGAAAATACCGTCTGTGATAAGCCGGAACTGATGTGGCTGGATAGGGTGTTTACTAACGCCTTCAGTGAGCAGCAAATGCGCGATCCGCAGCATGTGAATCAGATAGCGAAGGAGATGATCCGGGAACGTAATACCTGCATTAGCGACAGCTGCCTGCGCAGTGCCTATCTGGGTGGCCTGAGCCAGCTGTATAATGCCGATCGCCAGGTGGACTGGCAGGGCGTCTGGTGGAATGTCAGTGCCCCCCACGGCAATGGCGGAAAAATTCGTATCAGCCAGCTGGCAGGCGATGAGTTCAATATGGATGCATCAGTCTGGGGAGGTGTGTACCGGTCGAGTTTCAGCGGTAAAGTGACGCTGTCCGACGGGGTAGGATTTACCGATAAAATTGTCTGGGGCGGCGGGTGTACCATTGTCCTGATCCCGCGCCCGGATAACCGCCTTGAGGTCAGCAGCGATTCGCACGGACGCTGCGATATGCTGTTGCCAGGCAAGACGTCAATTGATGGAGAGTATGTGAAAGCGGATAACGATCCGCGTCCGCCCGCTACGCTGTTGACCCTTGGCATTTTACCGAATAAAGCGATGGACGAGCGCTTTCGTCAGCTGACAGGCAATGATTATGCGCAATACCTCGCGACGGCCACCAGTTTTGTTTACCGCCCGGACCTTGATCAGTTAGGGGCAACGGTACTCACTCTGTGGGTAAAAGGCATGGCGAACCGACAGTCAGCCATCATCATGTACACGCCGGAAGGGAAAATCTGGGCGCTACGTGTCAGCCCTGGCGAAGATAACGGCGTGGAAGTGGATTATGTAACCACTGAGAAGGATAAAAATACCATGCCCAAAACGCTTCAGGCATGGCGTACGCTGTTTACCGACCGCTAAGTAAAGCAGCCAGTGGTGCTAGCGGTATCGTACCATTTGGCCAGAAGGGGTGATCATTAGACGTTCTTTACCCAGTTGTAGGGTATCAAAATGTACGCCGTTGTTTTCCGCATAGCCGAGAATATTTTTAATCATCCGCGTCTGACCATCATCAGCATAATAAATTTTATGGAACGTAAACATCACACCTTCGGTATTTTGCTTTTGCTGTTCCAGGCTGATCTTGGCCATAAAACGATTATCGTTTGGGCTGGTCAGGGTCATCAGCACGGTACTCCCCCTGGCATCGAAGTAGGTATCATAAATCTCACGCTGGCGCGCCAGCAGGTCGTAATACCCCAGCTGTAAATTCACTTTAACGAAATCCTCCGTGAACAGACCCTTATCTCCTGGCAGATATTTGATCACTGCCACCCCCAGGGGCACCAGCAGAGTCACGATCAGTAAGCTAATTGACGCAGTTGGCCATTTCATTAATTTTTCGTTCGCCTTCACGATAGATTAGGGCGCTCAGTTGAGCACCATCCGTACGCCAGTTGATAATGTTCATAGCCAGCTGTTTACGATCGCATTGATTCGATAACGTCATGGTGTAGTTCAGCGTCGTGCCTGAGGTGTAATAGAAAATTTCCATCGTCACCTTCTGGTTTTTCAGATTTTGATTCAGCGTAAACAGCACCGGTCCCAAAAGCTTATTTAAATCATAGGACGCGGATGAGTTGTCCCATCCCCGGCGCAATTCCATTAGCTGAATATGGCTGTACGGGACGGAATTTTTTTTCACCAGTTGGCTGCTGTTTACCGGGAAAAGCGCTCGCCCGGCCCACGCCAGCACAACCAGTAACAGCAAAACCTGAAAGAAAATAAGCCAGAGCCAGAATGCGCGACGTAAGCGCGGTTTTAGCTCTGCGTTAATCGTCGTTTTCGTCTCGGCCAGCGCGGGTAATACCGCAGGATCTACCGGGTGCTCATCCTCAAGGGGTATTCCATTTTCTGGTACAGATGTTTGCGGCGAGGCACCGGCCAGGCCAGGCGCCTCTTCTTTGTCATAGGAAATACGCTGGCAAAATTCTGCCTCAAGGATATAGCCCTTTTTAGGGATCGTTTTAATAATACGCTGCTGCTTGCCGTCATCCTCCAGCGCCACGCGCAGCGCATGAATCGCATTCGGTAAACTGTTAATACCAATAACCCGCCGTTCCCAAACCAGCGTAGTGAGCTCATCACGGCTTAATGTTTTTCCGGCATTTTCAGCCAGTACCAGCAACAATTTGAATTGATATTCGCCCAGGCGCCGTTCTTCACCACTGAGTTGATGGAGTAACGTACCGGACGAAAAATCGACGTACCAGTGGTGAATAATATAATCCGCTGTCATAGCTTGCCATTGTTCAGAAAAATCAGTGAATATGCTGGTGAATACTTCTGGCGATAATCGGTAATTATAATCTAATTTCCATAACAATTGCTGTAGTCGTAACGCATTAAAAAATTCAATGAAAAGGCGCCCTGTTATTTAAAGTGAGGCCACCCGGTAATGGGAAATAAATGTTACATACAGTAATAGTAACAATGTGTTATCGAGTGATCGTAAAGTCAAATCTCAGGGTGAGGGGGATCAAAGGTGGGTAACCACCAATGAATTTGGCTTAAGTTCATTTAAATTAATAAGTTATGTGATCTGCGGCGTAGGGAAAAGATTGCAAGCTGGCGGAATAGTGCCACAATTAATTTAACAATCACTCAACAAGGCAATTTGACCAGGAGCCTGATATGGTGACCCATTCTCGCAGTGTAATGTTAATGATGTCGTTTGCTGCCGGGACCTTTGCTGCAGGTGCCTCCTCAAACCCGCGCCATCTGATGCTGGCGCAACCCTCACAGGGTATCCCCAATAACCCGTTGCCGCTGATCATCTACCCACAGGTGGTGCCGGACGAGCCGGAAGAAGGGGCGGAAGAGTTATCGCCAGACGATTTGGCGCAGTGGTTCCGCGCTGAGTTTGGCCGCCACGGCTGGCCAGTCAGCTGGCACGCCCCGATTTATCCCTACACCCACTATCACCCGAATACCCATGAATTGCTGGGGATCACCTGCGGCTGGGCCGAGATCCTGTTTGGCGGCGAAAGCGGGCGCATGGTCACCGTTTATGCCGGTGATGTGATACTGATACCGGCGGGCGTCGGGCATCAGCAAATTGCCGCCAGCGATGATTTCATGGCCGTGGGGGCTTACCCGCCGGGCGTGACGCCGAAAACCCTGCGTGACGAGCAGGCATTGATGGAACAGTCTATGCTTGAAATAAAACGCGTCGCGATGCCTGAAACCGATCCCATTACCGGTGGGGAAGGGGCATTAACAGAAGTCTGGCACCCGCTGGCACGCAAAGAATCTCTCTAATCGTTTTACGGGAATGCACCATACTGGTGCGTTCCCCTTCCGCGCTTCGCTTTCCCTGACCCGATTTGTCACCAGGTTGTTGTTCGTTCCTCGTTCTGTACGGGGCCGGCCGCTCGTTCCGACTCTGGCACACTTTGTGCAACTCTTATTCAGGTTCACAGACAGCGGTAGGGAAATCATGAATCAAAGCTATGAAATAGCGTCACACTTTTATGATGAGATGTTGCTGAACGATGGACGCTATCGCGAGCACTATCGGGAATACTGGCAGTGGCTACAGCAGGCTGACCAGCAGGCGATTGCGCGCAAACGCGAAGAGGCGGAACTGTTGTTTCACCGCCTGGGGATTACTTTTAATGTTTATGGTGATGACGGCGGTGCCGAGCGTCTGATCCCGTTCGACAGCGTACCGCGCATTATCCCTGCCAGCGAGTGGGCAATGCTGGATAAAGGCATCCGCCAGCGCGTTCAGGCGCTGAATGCCTTTTTGCATGACATCTACCATGACCAGCGCATCCTGAAAGCCGGGATCATTCCCGCTGAACAGGTACTGGTTAACGATCAGTATCAACCCTGCATGCAGGGCCTGAATCTGCACCGTAACCTCTACGCGCACATTATTGGCGTGGATATGGTGCGCAACAGTGATGGCGAATATTACGTGCTGGAGGACAATCTGCGTACCCCGTCCGGCGTCTCTTACATGCTGGAAAACCGCAGAATGATGATGCGCCTTTACCCGGAGCTGTTTGCCGATCAGCGCATTGCCCCCGTCGAACGGTATCCGTCTCTGCTGCTACAAACCCTGCGCGAAAGCTCGCCGATCAACGATCCGGTGGTGGTGGTATTGACGCCAGGCCGCTTTAACAGCGCCTACTTTGAGCACAGCTTCCTTGCACAGCAGATGGGCGTGGAGCTGGTGGAAAGTGCCGATCTGTTTGTCAAAGATGGCGCAGTGTTGATGCGCACGACCGCCGGGCCCTGCAAGATCGATGTGATCTACCGCCGGGTGGACGATGCCTACCTCGATCCTCTGGCATTCCGGCCGGATTCGATGCTCGGTGTGCCGGGCCTGCTGTCGGTGTATCGCGCGGGTAACGTGGTGCTGGCTAACGCCATCGGCACCGGGGTGGCCGATGATAAATCGATCTACCCGTATGTGCCGGAAATGGTGCGCTTCTACCTGGGGGAAGATCCGATCCTCAACAACGTACCGACCTGGCAGTGTCGCCGCCCTGATGAACTCTCCTGGGTGCTGGCTAACCTCGAAAAGTTGGTCGTGAAAGAGGTTCACGGTGCGGGGGGATACGGCATGTTGATTGGCCCGGTGGCCAGTAAACAGCAACTGGCCGATTTCCGCGCGCTATTACTCGCCAAACCACAGAACTACATTGCCCAAAACACGCTGGCACTCTCCACCTGTCCGACTTTTGTTGCTCAGGGGCTGGCACCGCGTCATATCGACCTGCGTCCCTTTGCCCTGAGTGGGGCCGATATCCGGCTGGTGCCCGGCGGCCTGACGCGCGTGGCGCTGACCGAAGGTTCGCTGGTGGTGAACTCATCGCAGGGCGGTGGGACGAAGGATACCTGGGTTCTGGAGGATGACGCATGCTGAGTCGCACGGCCAGTGGCCTGTACTGGATGGCGCGCTATTTAGAGCGCGCAGAAAATATTGCACGCGTGCTCGACGTTACAAATCGTCTTTCTCTGATGCCGGTGCGCGGCAGCCATAATAATGAGTTGCGTGTGCCGCTCAAT
This sequence comes from Erwinia sp. MYb375, assembly GCF_037479175.1. Taxonomy (NCBI): domain Bacteria; kingdom Pseudomonadati; phylum Pseudomonadota; class Gammaproteobacteria; order Enterobacterales; family Erwiniaceae; genus Erwinia; species Erwinia sp. MYb375. The sequence continues at coordinate 259,037 of NZ_JBBGZS010000014.1, forward strand.
CTGACCAACACGGATGAACTTTACTGGTCGGTCAGCGATCGGCTGAGTATGCCACAGCTGTTCAGTTTTTTTGCCTTTGATGAACGGAACCCCGGCAGCATTTTCAATTGCTGGCAGGCGGCCTGGAACAACGCCCATGCGGTTCGCGGTAGCCTCTCTTCTGAAGTCTGGGAGAGTATTAACTCCAGCTGGATTGAACTGAGAAAAATGCGGCGTCACGGCGTCAGCAGCGACGGCGCGGATGCTTTCTTCGACTGGGTTAAAGAGCGCTCACACCTGTTTCGTGGCGCGATGTTTGGCACCCTGATGCGTGGCGATGCCATGAGCTTTATCCGTCTGGGGACGCTGCTGGAACGTGCCGACTGCACGGCACGCCTGCTCGACGTGTATCAGTATCTGACCGATGATGATGATGACACCGTGCGCGAATACTACCGGCTGGATACGCTGCTGCGTTCGGTGTCAGCGCGCGAAGCCTATCACACTATCTACAAGCAGCAACTGGCGGCGGACGGTGTCAATGAGATGCTGATCCTGCGTGAAGAGAGCCCGCGATCGTTACGATCCTGTCTGGATGAAATCGCCAGGCAACTCGATCAAATCGGCAGTAGCGGTGAAGACAGGCCGCGTTACTTATTGACGATACTGCATGCACAGCTGCGTTTCAGCAGTTGGGAATCCCTGATGGATGACGGACTGCATGCCTGGTTACAACGTTTTCTGGGTGAACTGGCATTGATTGCTGACAGCATCCACCACACTTATCTGGAGGCGAAATAATGAAGCTGACCATCGCGCATAAAACCTGTTTCAGCTATCAAAGCCTGGTGCGTCAGAGCACGCAGTACCTGCGTCTGACGCCACAGGACTCAGTGCATCAGCATATTATTTCGTGGGATCTGCTGCTGCCGGAAGAGGCGATTTGCACTACCGACACCTGGGGTAACGTGCTGCATGTGCTGACGCTCGACCGTCCGCATCAGGAAATCGAGATTGAAGCACGTGGCGTAGTGGAGATCCTCGACGACGAGGATAGCGCACCGGACCCGGACTGTATGCTGTCGCCGCTGGTATTTTTACGCATCACTCCGCTGACGCAGCCCGACGCGGCGATCAACGATTTTGCCCGCCGCTATTACCGTGAAGAGGCCCCGTTGGCCAGTCTGGAACGTCTGATGGGCGAGCTGCTGTTGAAAATGCCTTATCAGCCCGGCAGTACGCTGGTGACGGATACCGCCGCGAAAGTGTTTGCCGCTGGCAGCGGAGTTTGTCAGGATCACAGCCACGTCTTTCTCGCCTGCTGTCGCAGCCTGCATATTCCCGCCCGTTATGTGAGCGGCTATCTGTATACTGACCACGTGGAACATGTGGCCACGCATGCCTGGGTGGAAGCCTGGGTGGGCGGCAGTTGGCACAGTTTCGATATTACCAATAATACTCGCAGCACCCGCCAGCATCTGAAACTGGCGGTGGGGGTGGATTATCTCGATGCCTGCCCGGTGCGCGGAATGCGCCTTGGCGGTGGCAGTGAAGATATGCAGGCAGTGGCTGCGGTACAACTGGTGTTTTCGCAGCAGTAATCTTTTATCGGACTCACTATGACCTATTGTGTAGCTATGCGTTTATCGTCAGGGATGATTTTCGTTTCCGATTCCCGAACTAATGCGGGCGTGGACCATATTTCCTCGTTCCGTAAGCTTCATGTTTTTCAGCAGGATGGCGAACGCACCCTGGTGCTGCAAAGCGCCGGTAATCTGGCCACCACCCAGAGTGCGCTGAGCCTGCTGCGACGTGGCTGCGAAGATGGCAAAAATCCGAGCCTGATGAATGCCACCAACATGTACGATGTGGCGCTGCTGGTTGGAGAAACGTTGCGGTCGGTGATCAAGCGCGACGGCGAGGAGTTTGGCGGCACGCTAATGCTGGGCGGGCAGATCAAAGGCGAAGAGCCACGGCTGTTCCAGATCTACCCACAGGGCAACTTTATCGAAGCCAGTACCGATACGCCGTATTTCCAGATTGGGGAAAGCAAATACGGTAAGCCGATTATTGACCGCGTGCTGCGTTTTGATACGCCACTGGATCAGGCGATGCAGTGCGCACTGATTTCGATGGACTCCACGTTGGCGAGTAATATTTCGGTGGGATTACCGCTGGATGTGATGGTCTATCCAACGGACAGTTACAGCAGTATGCAGCAGTATCATATTACTGAAAAACACCCCTACTTTTCGCAGATCCGCCAGTTATGGAGCAGTGGCTTACTGAGCGTGTTCTCGCAGTTACCGCCGTTACAGCTCGACGAATAACCCCGGGCGAGGGGGGGCCCCCCCCCCCGTAGCCCCACCCCCGCAGGCCGGTCATCGTAGGGGGGGGCATGCCCGCCCCGCATTACCGGCATCCACCCGGCGCATCCTGGCTTTCTGCCATGCGCAGCAGCATGCGGTGGCCGATGGTGTTGTCCCAGTTAAAGCTGTTTTGCAGCACCACGATCGCCGTTTTATGCTTCAGGTCCATCCCGATATAGCTGGCATAGCCGCCAATAAAACCGGACTGATAGAGAATGCTCTGCCCGTTAAGATTGTTGCTCAGCCACGCCAGCGCGGAGGAGTCGTTTTGCGCCTCTTTAAAGCGGATGGTGGTGGCATCATTGAAGGCTTGATCCAGGGTCGGATCGCCGCTGCCGTAAAGATGGGCACTCAGGTAGGTCAGCAGATCGTTGCCGCTTGACCACAACGATGCAGCACCCACCATATAACCCTTAAAATTCCAGTCCGGCACCACATCACCACGCTTCACAAACTTCGGCTGATCCCCGGCATGTCCGCGTGCACGCAGCAAATAGCCCGGCAATCGCTGCGGCTGATAACCGGTATGATGCAGGCCAAGTGGCGCAATAATCCGCTGCCCGGCGATCTGCTGTGGCGTCTGGCCCGCTCGCTGTGTGATGGCGTAATCAAGAATGGCGTACCCCAGATTGGAATACATCACCTGCTGATGACGCGGGCGGCTGAAATCCTGCAAATAGCTCAGGAACTCGCCGTCATCCAGATCGTCGTAGAAAGGCTCGCCGTAAAACAGATACGCCGTCAGTTTGCGCAGCATATGCAGGCTTGGCATCTGGCGTGGCAGCCCGGCGGTATGTGTCGCTAGCTGTTGCAGGGGGATAGCGCGTGCATCTTCACTTAGGGGAACATCTTTGCCGATGAGCTGGCCGAGCGTCTCATCCCAGCGCAGCTTCCCGTCAGCGACCAGCAGCGCCGCACTCTCGGCGGTGAACCCTTTGGTGACAGAGCCGACGGCAAACAGCGTATCGCCGTTGATGGGAATGCGTTTATCGGTATCGGTATAGCCGTAGCTGAATATATGGCGCTGGCGGTCTGCATCCAGCACGGCCACTACCATGCCCGGAGTGCGCTGCTGGTCAATCTGCGGCTGCGCCAGGTGATCAATCTGCGCGTTGAGCGGCAGATGACAGCTGGCCTGCAAGCTGGCTGTCGCGGACGTATCAATACTGTTACTGGACAGCGAGCCACAGCCCGCTAACAGCAGGCAGAGCAGAGGAGGCAGCGTTTTCAGGTTCATCATGAGGAGTCAGTCATGCTGATAATTTTTACTGCCACACGCGGATTATGCTGCCAGGAGGGAAAGGCACGCAATAAGGTGCGAATAATTTCCGAAAGCACGCGCTGTAACGATGCGGTAAATAAAAAAATATCAATAAATTTAATAAGTTATAGTTGTGCGCATTTTAACCTGAACGCCTCGCGCACAGCAAGGAAAGCCGCTAATTCCTGCAATATTCAGTGCAATCTGAATCTTCCTTCTCCTCAGGGCGGCGACACAAATTCATCGGGTATTTCACCTGTCATTTACCTGACATGAAAATGTCATCCGGGCTGGTTAGTGTGCCGATAAAACACCTGGAGGCTAACCCGTGTTTACAGTTGAAAGCGTATTAGACGATCTCAGTCCCGGACATGACACCCCCTCCTGGCAGAAAAGCGTGCTGCGCCGCCTGCTCCATGAAAAAGAGTTCCAGCAGTTCAACCAGCGCAACCGCCACCTGAAAGGGCTGGATATGGTGGAGCAGGTGCTGGAGTACATGGATGTCAGCTGTGAACTCAGCGAACGCGACCTGGAGCAGATCCCAAGCACAGGGCCGGTGGTGATTGTTGCTAATCATCCGCTGGGAACGCTGGATGGTCTGGCGCTGCTGCATGCCGTCTCTCAGGTGCGGCGCGATGTGAAAATTGTCACCAATCGTCTGCTGAACTGCCTGTCCTCGCTGAGCAGTCTGATGGTGCTGGTGGACAACATGGGCAACCGCACCAGTCGCCAGCAGGTGGGGCAGATGCAGGAGCAGCTGGAAAACCAGGGCGTGCTGATCTTCTTCCCGGCGGGGGAAGTCTCCCGCTTTGGCAGCAAGGGCGTGAAAGATGGCAAATGGAGCCACGGCTTCCTGCGCCTCGCCGCCCGTTTTCGTGCGCCGGTGGTGCCGATCCACGTCAGCGGCCGCAACAGTGCGCTGTTCTATCTCACCTCAAAAATCTATCAGCCGTTGTCGATGCTGTTGCTGGTGCGTGAAATGTTCGGCAATCGTGGCGTGCGGCTGAAATTGAAAATCGGCAAGCGCATCCCGTATGCCAGCTGGCATGATGGACACACCCCGGCGAAAGAGCTGGCGGCGCGTTTCCGCCGTCATCTCTACCGTATCGGCCTGGGTAAATCCGAGCTGTTCCAGACGGAAGCCGCCATTGCGCGCGCAGAAGATCGCGCGGTGCTGAAGCGGGCGCTGGCCGGATGCGAAGTGCTGGGGCAACTGCCCGACGGTAAGATGATTTACCTCTATCGCCGCCAGGGCGAAGACTATGTCCCGATCCTGCGTGAGCTGGGAAGGCTGCGTGAAATCGCCTTCCGTGCGGTGGGTGAGGGCAGCGGGACACGACGCGACCTTGATGATTACGACGACGACTATTATCACCTGATTTTATGGGATGAAGAGGCGCTGGATATCGTTGGCGCCTACCGCTTTATTCCCACTGCCGAACAGTTCGAACGTAAAGGCTTTGAAGGGATCTACAGCCACAGCCTGTTCCATTACGACCACCAGATGAGCCCGGTGCTGATGCAGGGCATTGAACTGGGGCGCAGTTTTATTCAGCCAGCCTACTGGGGCAAGCGCGGCCTCGACTATCTGTGGATGGGCATTGGCGCGTATCTGGCGAAATATCCGCAGTACCGCTATCTGTTTGGCCCGGTTTCCATCTCGGGAGGCCTGCCGCTGGCGGCCCGCGATCTGCTGGTGGCATTTTATCGTCTGTACTTTGCGCCGGACCTGCCGCTGGCCACCTCACGCCGTCCGTATCCGGCCTCGCTGCCTGATGTGCTGGCCCAGTTCAGCGGTGATAACTACAGTGACGATCTCAAACGTCTGAAGCGGCTATTAAGCAACCTGGGGACGGGGATCCCACCGCTGTATAAGCAGTATTCCGAGCTGTGCGAAACCGGCGGGGTACAGTTTATCGACTTCGGCAGTGACCCGGACTTCAACCACTGTATAGACGGGCTGGTGCTGGTGGATCTCACCCGGCTGAAAGAGAGGCGTTTCCAGCGTTATATTGCGGTGCATCATACGCCACCGGTGGCGGAGCCTCTGATCGACTGATCGCTGCGGGCCTCGGCACGCGCCATCCCTGGCGCGTGCCGTCCGGCTTAGCTCGAACTGGCCCCGTCCCCGTAATAGAGTGCTCACTGTGCGTGTTAAAACTGCCACGATGATGTATTTCTTTAATTCCCCCGTAATCTTTTATAAATCGTTTTTTTACTATTTGTTATTCACCACCATTGGCTTTACCTTTCCCTGTCCTTAACAGATTAAATCTATTAATCAATCCACTAACAGATTCCGTTTAAATAAACAGCCATCCGTTTTATGATTTTATTCATCAACAAGGAAGAGATATGGCTCAGGATATTTTCATCAGATTTACCGGTATTGAGGGCGAATCCCAGGATTTTGCACATAAAGGCGAAATTGACGTTCTGCGCTGGACGTGGGCTGCCCGCCAGCCATCCAATATGCACTCAGGAAGCGGTGGTGGCGCGGGGAAATCCACCGTCGGCGATCTGTACTTCGATCACTTTATTGATAAATCCAGCCCCAATCTTCTCCAGCATTCCCTTAGCGGTAAACCGATCCCCGAAGCGGTGCTGACCGTGCGCAAAGCGGGCGGATCGCCGCTGGAATATCAGATCATCACCCTGCAAGAGGTCATCATTACCCGGGTGGCGTTGATCTGCTATGACAACATGCCCGCACCACTCGAAAAGGTCGCCATCGCGTTCTCGCGGGTGAAGATGGATTACGTGCTGCAAAATGCCGAGGGGAAAACGGCGGGAACCGTTTCAATGGGGTACGACATCAAAGCCAATACGGTGATCTAAATCGCCTCAAGGGAGGGAAACCAATGCTATACGTTAATGAAAATGGTCATATTTATGCCGACCGCATTAAGATCAAAATATTCAATAATATCGAGCATGAAAAAATGGATGCGGTGAATGGCATTGTCGTGCATCAGACCAATGCCTCTACAGCGAGCAGCACCTTTCATAGCTATCAAAACAAACGCGCCGCTGGCGCTCACTTTCTGATTGACAGAGATGGCACCATCTATCAGACCGCCTCATTGTTTAAAGTCACCTGGCATGTGGGAAGGCTTCAATCCCGCTGCTATCTGACGAAAAAGTGCGAACCTGCTGATTTCCAAAAAGTGGCCGATCTGGAAAAGTCATGGAGAAATTACGATAAGGTGCATCAGATTGAAAAAGTGAAAAATTACCCGGATCGATTCCCCAGTAATGTCGACAGTATTGGGATAGAAATAGTGGGCAAGGCGGAAAGAGTAGAAAATCCTAAAACTGGGAAAACAGAATTCGTTTATGAAGAGGTCAATGAGCAGCAGAACGATTCTCTGAATTGGTTAGTTAAAGAGCTTGTCAGTACGTTAAAAGTCTCAATGAATGAAATACATCGCCATCCGGATATTGGTAGGAAAAACTCAACTGAGGCCAGCACAGCGAAATGGTAAAAATGACAAGTATCTTCACGGCTATTTTCTGCATTTTCATTGTCGTTTCAGTTCATGCGCAGGCAAGAGTTGTCAGCCACCTCGAGGTTAAAGGTATCGGGTTGTACTCTGACCAACGGAATGATAAGGATGAAGAAAGAGCCTGCAAAGTCTTCAGGCCGACAAAAAAACAAATGACCCGATATTTCAATCTTTCTAAAGAATCGGAAGAAAGTGGAAATCTACTTCATGAATATTACTCACCATGCCTGGCGATAGGTAGCGTCAAATTTAAAGACGGCACTTCAGGTCGATGGACAGTACAATCCAGCGGTTTAGGGATTGTTGTTTTTGAGAATGGGAAATCATCCGTCTTCTTCCATAAAGACAACCAATGGACCGATCCTTATGCCTGCACCTACGGCTTACGAAACGATCCTATATGCTAATTAACCCCCTTTTCTAATACGGGCACCGTTTGTGCGGGGATGGGGCCGGGTGAGGTAAGCCGGACGGCACGCGCCAGGACGCTGCGTGACGAGGCCCGCATGGGTGCGTCTTTTGCCGATCCGGCGTGCTCACCCCGGCCTCAGCCCTGTCACCGCACTACAAGCACACGGGCTTCTGCCATTATCTGCCCGCCTTTGTGCATTTAGCGCGATAGCATTGTGACCACGATCCCGATTTAAAATCATTACACATCTGATTTAATTACTATTTTAAAAACCGTTACGCCTGGCGTAATGGTTATAGCACTGGGCGTAATTGTTTGACTGCGCCCCGGCGTGCAGACTCGGTAACCAGACTGAAGCATCCCTGCAGGATGCGCTCACAGGAGGTTACATCATGCTTACCCAACCATCCCCCCGTATCTGGGATACGCGCCGCCGCGAAAAACAGCGCCGTATTGCCAGCCTCGGGCTCACCCATAAAGTTCTCCCTACCGATGATTTGATCGCCATGCTGGAAAAACTGATTGTCCCTGGCGACCGCGTCGTTATGGAGGGTAACAACCAGAAACAGGCCGATTTTCTGTCCCGATCGCTGGCGCAGGTCAACCCGAAAAAACTGCACGATCTGCATATGATCATGCCGAGCGTCGGCCGTAGCGAACATCTTGATATCTTCGAAAAAGGCATTGCCCGCAAACTCGATTTCTCATTTTCCGGCACCCAGAGCCTGCGTATTTCGCAGCTGCTGGAGGATGGTCTGCTGGAAATCGGCGCGATTCACACCTACATCGAACTCTATTCGCGGCTGTATGTTGACCTGATCCCTAATGTGGCGCTGGTCGCGGGTTTTAAAGCCGATCGTAAAGGCAATCTCTACACCGGTGCCAGCACGGAAGACACCCCGGCGCTGGTCGAAGCGGCGGCATTCCACGATGGCATCGTCATTGCCCAGGTGAATGAACTGGTGGATGACGAAAGCGACCTGCCGCGTGTGGATATCCCCGGTTCGTGGATCGACTTTGTGGTGGTGGCAGATAAACCCTTCTTTATCGAGCCATTGTTCACCCGCGATCCGCGCCTGATCAAACAGGAGCATGTGCTGATGGCGATGCTGGCGATCAAGGGCATCTATGCCGAGCACAAAGTGCAGTCGCTCAACCACGGCATCGGGTTTAACACCGCGGCCATCGAGCTGCTGTTACCCACTTACGGCGAACAGCTGGGTCTGAAAGGCAAAATCTGCCGCCACTGGACCCTGAACCCGCACCCAACCTTAATCCCGGCGATTGAAAGCGGCTGGGTGGAAAGCGTGCACTGCTTCGGCGGTGAACTGGGGATGGAAAAATACGTTGCAGCGCGCCCGGACGTGTTCTTCACCGGGGCTGACGGTTCCATGCGATCTAACCGCGCCTTCTGCCAGATGGCGGGCCAGTATGCCGCCGATATGTTTATCGGCTCCACCTTACAAATCGACGGCGATGCGAACTCCTCCACCGTGACCCGTGGCCGCCTGTCAGGTTTTGGCGGCGCGCCCAATATGGGCCACGACCCACACGGTCGCCGCCATGCCACCCCGGCCTGGCTGGCCATGATCAACGAACCAGACCCGATGGCACGTGGCCGCAAGCTGGTGGTACAGATGGTGGAAACCTTCCAGGCCGGCGCGAAACCGACCTTTGTTGAAAAACTGGAGGCGGTCGAGGTGGCTAAAGCGTCCGGTATGCCGCTGGCCCCGGTGATGATCTACGGCGATGACGTCACCCACGTACTGACCGAAGAGGGAATTGCTTACCTCTATCGTGCGCAGTCGCTGGAAGAACGGCGGGCGATGGTGGCATCGGTCGCCGGGATCACCGATATCGGTCTGGGCGTGGATGCGAAGCGGGTGCAGCAGTTGCGGCGCGAAGGGAAAGTGGCCTTCCCGGAAGATCTTGGCATTCGCCGTACCGATGCCACCCGTTCCCTGCTGGCGGCAGGCAGTGTGGCTGACCTGGTCGAATGGTCCGGTGGGTTATATCAGCCTCCGGCCAAATTCAGGAGCTGGTAATGAATCTGCAACGGCAGTGGGCTGCGAGTTCAGCGGAACGCCATGCACAGCGCCTGGCCGCGCTGGCAACACGTTGCCTGGTCATAGAAGCCAACCTGACGCCGAAACCCGGGTTGGTGGATCGCCGGGGTAGCGGGGCGCATCACGACCTGACGCTGGCGCTGATGGAGCGTTCCGCTCACAGCCTGACGCCAATGTTCCGCGAGATGGCGCGACAGAGCTGGCAGCGTCCGGCGGATATCGCTCTGCGCCAGCTGGCGGGCCGACTGGGACGTGAAGGCGAAGCGGTGATGATGCAGGTGACGGGCGGAGTGAATACCCATCGCGGTGCTATCTGGGCCCTGGGGTTGCTGGTCTCTGCGGCGGCCATGTGCGGAGGACGCGGCAACCCGGCGCAGATTACCCGCCTGGCCGCACGCCTGGCGCAATTGCCGGATGACGCCGCGCCGAAGCAGTTCAGCAACGGTCAGCGCGCCCGTGCACGTTATCGTCTGCCGGGCGCACGGGAAGAGGCTCAGCAGGGGTTTCCCCATGTGATGAATCTGGCCTTGCCGCAGCTCTGGCAAAGCCGCCAGCAGGGAGCGGACAGCAACGCCGCCCGGCTGGATGCGCTGATGGCGATCATGACCTCGCTCAGCGATACCTGCGTGCTGTCACGTGCCGGAATACCAGGGCTGGAAGCAATGCAGCAAGGGGCGCGGGCGGTACTGGTGGCAGGCGGGGTGCAGCAACCTGCCGGGCAGCAGGCACTTCAGCGACTGGATGCAGTAATGCTGGCGCTGAATGCCTCTCCCGGCGGTGCCGCTGACCTGCTGTCTGCAACGATTTTTCTGGACCATGTCCATTGCGCGGGTCGGGCATGCCCGACCCCTACAAAAGGATGGGCGTAGGGGCATGCCCCGCCCGCAACAAACGGTCGTCCTGGCGATGTGTGGCAACCCGATGTTCGTAGGGGGGGGGCCCCCCCCCCCGCCCGCAACAATCGCTCATCCCCGCAGACGAGCAATCAATTTTAAGAGGATCTTATGCAACAGATAACCTTGTCTTTTCCGGCTTCACGCCACCTCAGCGGTAAGGCGCTGGCGGGTGTTGTCGGGTCCGGCGATATGGAAGTGCTGTTCACAGCGAACAGCAGCCATGTCCTGAGCGTGGCCATCACCACCTCAGTCGATAACAGCAGCCCGCGCTGGCAGGCGCTGTTTGAACGTATCAGCAGTTTTGGCTCACTACCTGCCGGGCAGATGACCATTCATGATTTTGGTGCCACCCCCGGCGTGGCCCGCATTCGCATTGAACAGGTGTTTGAGGAGGTAGCCGATGCGTAACGACAGCAGCTTTATCGAACTGAAAGCGCGTGAGCGTGCACGTCTGCTGCTGGATGACGGTAGCTTCCGCGAGCTGCTCGACCCGTTCGACGGCATTATGTCGCCGTGGCTGGGTGCTCAGGGCGTTGTGCCGCAGTCTGATGACGGCATGGTGGTGGCAAAAGGCACCATCGATGGTCAGCCCGCCGTGGTGATTGCCATTGAAGGGGCATTCCAGGGGGGCAGCATGGGCGAAGTCTCCGGGGCGAAAATGGCGGCTGCACTCGAACTGGCCGCGGAGGATAACCGCAAGGGTATCGCTACGCGCGCGGTGCTTTGCCTGGAAACCGGCGGCGTACGGCTACAGGAAGCCAATCTCGGTCTGGCAGCGATTGCGGATATCCACGCCGCCATTGTCGACCTGCGGCGCTACACCCCGGTGGTCGGCATTATCGCGGGCACAGTGGGGTGCTTTGGCGGGATGTCGATCGCCGCCGGGCTGTGCAGCTATCTGATAGTGACCCGCGAGGCCAGGCTGGGTCTGAATGGTCCGCAGGTGATTGAACAGGAAGCGGGCATTGATGAGTACGACTCTCGCGACAGGCCATTTATCTGGAGCATGACCGGAGGAGAAGTGCGCGCCCGCAGCGGCCTGGTGGATGCGATTGTCGCCGACGGTCAGCATGTCGTACAGCAGGCAATGCGTACGGCGCTGGCGAAGGGCGTTCCGGCGCTACATCGTTCACAGCGTTATCAGCACTATCTGCCGCGTCTGGCGCAGTTCGATACCCGCCAGCAGGCCGATGCGCAACAGATTACACAGCTATTCAGTGGGGAGGATCACAAATGAAACAGCCAACAGGACGCGGTGAAATCTGGCTACAGCAACTCAGTGCCGGAGCGGCCCGTTTACCGGGGTTATGCCCGTCGGTGCAGGTTGCTGACGGTCACGTAAACGGGGAAGCCGTGCGTTTTATTGCCGTGGTGCCGGACGCCGATAACCACTATCCCCGCGCCAGACAGGGTGAAGTTGGACTGTTAGAGGGCTGGACACTGGCGAAAGTGGTCAGCGAAACCGTGGCGCAGGATGCCAAAAAAGACGACAAGCGGCCGATTATCGCGGTGATTGATGTTGCCAGCCAGGCCTACGGTCGGCGTGAAGAGGCTTTTGGAATTCATCAGGCGCTGGCCGCTGCCGCCGGGGCTTACGCTGAAGCGCGACTGGCGGGGCATGTGGTGATTGGGCTGATAGTCGGCAAAGCGATGTCCGGGGCTTTCCTGGCACACGGCTACCAGGCCAACCGGCTGATTGCCTTTAACGACAGCGGCGTGCTGATTCATGCGATGGGCAAAGCGGCGGCGGCACGCATTACGCTGCGCAGCGTCGAGGCGCTGGAAAAACTGGCGCAGACCATCCCGCCGATGGCTTACGACATCAAAAATTACCACAGTCTGGGCTTGCTGGAAGCGCTGCTGGATATTCGTCAGCCTGATGCACCCGATGCCGCCGACGTGTCACAGGTGCAACTGGCGCTGGCGGCGGCTATCACCGCCGCACGCCATGAGCCTGGGTTGCAGTGCCGACTGAAAGCAGAGAACCGTCGCAGTTCACACACCGTCAGAGAACGGATGCGTCAACTCTGGTAAGGCCCGTTGCGAAATCGATAAGACAACCTGCGAGGCTGCCGGATATCAGACAGATACCCGGTAGTCTGAACATAATAATCATCATCGCGCCTGTGCTTACTTCAACTAACAGGTGATGTTATGACTTACGTGATCGTTCATGCTCTTGCCCCCATCTTTATCATTATGCTACTGGGCTTTTATGCCGGCAAAGCCGGGATGGTGGATAATAAAAATGTCTCATTACTGAATATCTTTGTGATGGATTTTGCCCTGCCTGCGGCCTTGTTCAGTGCCACCGTGCAGACGCCGTGGGCCGGTATTATCCAGCAGTCGCCGCTGATTCTGGTATTGGTGCTGGCGATGTGGATTGTCTATGCGGCGATCTACTTTCTCAGTACCCGGGTGTTTAAAAAATCACCGCAGGATGCGGCGGTACTGACGCTGACCGTGGCGTTGCCGAACTATGCGGCCCTGGGCTTGCCGATCCTCGGTAGCGTGCTGGGAGAAGGTGCGTCGACATCGCTGTCGGTCGCGGTGTCGATCGCCTGCGGTTCCGTGCTAATGACGCCGTTCTGCCTGCTGACGCTGGAGCGCGAAAAAGCACGTGCAGCGGGTGATGCGGGCAGCACCGGCATCGGCATGTTGCCGGTGCTGATGTGGCGTTCGGTGACCAAGCCGATTGTCTGGGGGCCGCTGCTCGGTGTGGTGTTATCCGGGCTGGGTGTGAAGATGCCGGAGCTGGTGCTGGCGGCAATCAAACCGCTCGGACTGTCGGCCACGGCGGGCGCACTGTTCCTGACCGGGGTGATCCTGTCGGCGCGTCAGCTGAAGATCAACGGCGTGGTGGTGGTGTCGAGTATTACCACCATGCTTATTCAGCCTTTTATTGCCTGGGGACTGGTGCTGGCCCTGGGGCTTAGCGGACAGGTGGCGATCACGGCGATCCTGATGGTGGCATTGTCAGCCGGTTTCTTTGGCGTGGTGTTCGGCAACCGTTTTGGCGTGCAGTCGCCGGATGCGGAAGCGACACTGCTGATCAGTTCGCTATTGTGTATCATCACGTTACCGCTGTTTATCACCCTGACATCCGGGATGTAACATGACCTTGACGCCACATGATTTGATCTGGATCCGCACTGCTGACGCGATGGAGGGCGATCTGCCCGACTGGGTTGCCAGCCAGTGGCGGCGAGCCTTGCCGCTGGTGGTACGTCGTGACCATGATCAGGATGGGCGTATTCCGGTTGGGGTGCGTGGCCTGCGGCGTGAGCAGCGTGCCGCAGGCTGGGTGGCCGCAGAGCATGTGGTCCGCACGCTGTCGCCGGAGGCACTCAGTGTGGCGGAGCATCTGCTGGCTTCTCCTTTTGTTTCCCAGCCGCCGGTACAGGCGGCTATTCAACTGGCGCAGCAGCGCTGGACATGGGCGTGGGGCGTTACCGGCAGCGTGGGTTATGCGCTGGCAACAGAAGTCCCGGTACTGCATAACGACAGCGATCTCGACCTGCTGATCCGCTGCCCGGAACCCGTGGCGCAGCAGGAGCTGGAACGCTGGCAGCAGTTTGTCAGCCAACTGCCTTGTCGTGTGGATACACAGGTGGAAGTGCCACAAGGCGCCTTTGCCTTAAGTGAATGGCTGCGTGACGGGCGCGTGCTGTTGAAAACCAACGCAGGCCCGCGCATCACCACCCAGCCGTGGAGTGTCATACCATGAAAATACTGTTCTCTTTTCCAGGTCAGGGGCCACAGCGCCCCGGAATGCTGCAACAGCTCCCCAACGGACAGGCGTTACTTGATGAGGCCAGTGAGGTGCTGGCGGAGGATGCTCGCCAGTTGGATCAGGCCAGCGCGCTGCAACATACCCGGGCGGTACAGCTCTGTCTGCTGATTACCGGCGTGGCGCATGCGCGTGAACTCCAGCGGCAGGGCATTGTGCCGGATATCACCTGCGGCCTGTCGATTGGTGCTTTTCCGGCGGCGGTGGTGGCCGGGGCGCTGGCGTTTGATGATGCCTTACGGCTGGTTGCGCTGCGCGGTACGCTAATGGAGGAAGCTTATCCGCAAGGCTACGGCTTGACGGCGATTATCGGGCTGGAGGTATCACAGCTGACACCGCTGCTGGGCAACGACTGCTGGCTGGCTAACATCAATGCGCCGCAGCAACTGGTGATTGCCGGCAGTGACGCCGCGATGAGCGCCGTCGCCACCCGCGCACGTCACGCTGGGGCGCAGAAAGTTCATCGGCTGGCAGTGAGTGTGCCTTCTCACTGCGCGCTGCTGGCCGAACCGGCTATGAAACTGGCGATGGCATTTCAGGCGGTGTCACTGACGCGCCCACACTGTGCGTATCTCAGTGGCAGCACGGCACGTGTGCTGTGGCAGCCGGAGCAGATTGCTGACGATCTGGCGAAAAATATGTCGCGTACGGTGCGCTGGCATGAGGCGATGGTGGCGGCCCGCGAACGGGATGTGGGGCTGGCGATTGAAATGCCGCCGGGGTCGGTGCTGACCGGCCTTGCGCGCAACGCATTTTGCGGCAGCGCAGGGGAAGCGATCGCACTGGAACAGAGCGGTGAGCTGCTGGCTAAGCGCCTCGCGGAACGTCTGACGTAGTCGTCACGGTGTGCTGCGTTGGCGGCTGTACATGCGGCCTTCGGCCACCAGCGCCAGCAGGTTTGGGTCATGCTCGCGGTTACGCTCAAAGACAATCCCGATCTTCTGGCGCATCTGATACGGCTCGGCCAGCCTGAGCAACTGCACCGAGTTCTCATACACCCGCTTCATCCTGCCCGGCAGCAGTGTAAAACCGACCCCCGCCTGTACCAGGCTCAGCATCGAGAAAATATCATTTACCCGGGTGACAATATTTGGCGCATACCCGGCAACATGAAACGCTTCCTGGAAGCCCTGCCAGGTGGCGAAGCCTTCCGCCAGTGAGACAAATTTTTGCTGACGAAAATCGCGCAGGTCCGCCGGGAATCGGGTGTCCAGCCCCGAAGTAGAAGGCGCGGCAAGGAAGATATCATCATCAAACAACGGCAGACATTCGAAGCGATTGTAGTCCAGTTCACCGGGGGCGATGGCGATCAGAATAGCATCCAGCGAGCCTTCTGAAAGGCGTGTGGTGAGCGTCTGGTTTGAACCCATAGTCAGTTCCAGTTCCAGATCGGGGCGACGCAGTTTCATCCCCATAATCAGCTGCGGAATGGTTTCCAGCGTCAGGGAGTAGAGTGTTCCCAGACGCATATGTCCCTGGCCCATGCCCGCCGTTTTCCTTGTTTCTTCCACGCCGCGCGACATCATATCCAGCGCTTCCTGACTGTACTCCCACAGCGTATGTGCGGCAGGCAGCGGGACCAGGCTGCGGCCTTTGTGAATAAACAGCGGGCAGCGCACGCTCTCTTCCAGGCTGTGCAGCGCCCGATGAACGCTGACGCTGCTGATACCCAGTGCATCAGCGGTACGCGCCAGATTACCCCGGTTCATAAAGGCGATGAAAATTTCCAGTTTACGAAAAGTGATGTCTGAATCAATGTTCATGGCAGCCTGTACTCAGGTGGCAGGAAAGTGTGGAAACAGGCTTTATTCTAGGCTGTTACAGCCTGCGTTGCTTAACGCAATCATGCGCTATTACCTGTAACCAGGTGTTTCTCCGCACGCAAAGCCGTCGATAAATAACATTCATGGCAGACCGCTGTTTTGTGCTTTTGGTGGACCAGGCCTAAACAGAAAAGTCATCAGCGACAAATTAGTCGTCAATCATCCGTGTTACCGGTTTTATTCACTGTTATGCGATGAAATTTGCTGATGGATCCTTGCTTACATTTCACTGAGTTTAGCGCCAATTATCTGACTGGCAGGGGAAAAAATATCGCATAGTCTTATTCACTGTCGGTGCCTGTGCGCCGTCAATAATGTTTATTTTGACTGACATAAGGAAATCAAAGGATGAATCCTCTTTCACGTCGCAGTTTTATGGCTTTTGCCGCCGGTGGTACCGTAGCGCTGGCGGCCGGTAAGGTTCATGCTCACGAACAGCCCGCTGCCCAGCCCTGGAATGGAAAAATGGGCGGCACCGATCCCGGCCCGCGAGACCTGATCCGTGAGGGGGAAAACCCTGATATTGTAAACCCCCCGGAGACCGATAGCGGCACCTTACCGAATTTGCGTTTCTCCTTCAGTGATGCGCATGTGCGCAAAGGCAGTGGCGGATGGACTCGCCAGGTGACTCAGCGTGAGCTGGGGATCTCGACCACCATTGCTGGCGTGGATATGCGCCTGAACAGCGGGGGTATCCGTGAGTTGCACTGGCATAAAGAGGGCGAATGGGCCTATATGCTGTATGGCAATGCGCGCATTACCGCGCTGGATACCGACGGCGGCTGGTTTGTGGATGATGTCGGCGTGGGCGATTTATGGTATTTCCCGTCAGGTATGCCGCACTCGATTCAGGGGTTGGGGCCGGATGGCTGCGAGTTTTTGCTGGCCTTCGACGATGGCAACTTCGATGAAGACAGCACGTTCTTACTCAGTGACTGGTTCAAACATATTCCCCCGGACGTGCTGGCGAAAAACTTCGGTGTGCCTGCCAGCACCTTCAGCTCGCTGCCGTCACCGTCAGACGAGTATATTTTTGCCGGTCAGGTGCCGGGGCCCCTCAGTGCCGATGCCATTGCCGGCGCGAAACGTTCTACGCTGAAGTTTAGCCATCGTATGATGGCGCAAACGCCGATGACGCTGAAAGGCGGAACGGTGCGCATTACCGACTCCTCCAACTTTACAATCTCGAAAACCGTCGCCGCCGCGCTGGTGGAGTTACAGCCGGGAGCGATGCGTGAGCTGCACTGGCATCCGAATAACGATGAGTGGCAGTACTATCTGGAAGGGGAAGGTCGCATGGGCGTGTTTGCTTCCTCGGGTGAGGCGCGAACCTTTGATTTTCGCGCCGGTGATGTCGGCTATGTACCGTTTGCCATGGGCCACTACATTGAGAACACCGGTGATAAACCGCTGCGTTTTTTAGAGCTGTTTAAAAGCGATTATTATGCGGATCTGTCGCTTAATCAGTGGCTGGCACTGACCCCTCCGGCGCTGGTGAAACAGCACCTGCACCTTGATGATGCCTTTATGAAGGCCCTGAATAAAACCAAAACCCCGATCGTTAAATAACCCTGAATCGCTTCGGGCGGGGCATGCCCCGCCCCTACGGCGGGGGCAGGCCCGTCCGGCCCGTCCCAACAACCCGCAGCATTCCGTAGGGGTCAGGCACGCCCGGCCCGTCCCGACAACCCGCAGCATTCCGTAGGGGTCAGGCACGTCCGGCCCGTCCCAACAACCCGCAGCATTTCGTAGGGGTCAGGCACGCCCGGCCCATTCCGACAACCCATAGCATTCCGTAGGGGTCAGGCACGCCCGGCCCATTCCGACAACCCATAGCATTCCGTAGGGGTCAGGCACGCCTGACCCGTCCTGGCCCGCAACGCCACTGTCGTTCGCTATCGCACTGTCACCTCCCTGTCATCTACGCTCAGTATGTTTTAACGCGTTACTGTGACTGACGGAGCTGAACTGCATTTATGTCTGCGATCCTGATCGATAACCTGTGTAAATCCTTTGGTTCGCAGCCGGTGCTGCGCGATGTGTCACTCCATATTGAACACGGTGAATTTATTGCGGTACTCGGCCCTTCCGGCTGCGGTAAGACCACTCTGTTGCGTACGCTGGCCGGTTTTGAAACCCCGGATGCGGGAACGATCAGCATAGGTGAACGCTGTTACAGCGCGCCGGGGCAGCATCTGCCGCCGGAACAGCGCGATCTGAGCATTGTCTTTCAGAACTACGCGCTGTGGCCGCATATGTCAGTGGCGGAAAACGTGGAATACGGTCTGAAAGTGAAAGGAATGGCACGCGAGCTGCGTCAGCAGCGGGTGGCGGCGGCTCTGTTACAGGTCGGGCTGGAAGGAATGGCCGAACGCAAGCCGGCCGATCTCTCTGGCGGCCAGCGGCAGCGCGTGGCACTGGCCCGCTGTCTGGTGACGCGTCCTCAGGTGGTATTGCTCGACGAGCCTCTGGCCAACCTTGATGTCCATCTGCGCGCCACCATGGAAGAGGAATTCACCCGCTTTCACCAGCACTCTGGCGCCACGCTGGTGTATATCACTCACGACCAGCACGAAGCGATGGCGCTGGCCGACCGCATTGTGGTGATGCACGCCGGGCAGGTGATGCAGTTCGCCAGCCCGCAAACCCTTTACCGCCAGCCCGCCTGTGAAATGGTGGCGCGCTTTATTGACGATGGCCGCGTGGTCACGGTCAGCGATATCGAACCGGACGGGCACGGCAGCGCCTGGGTCACGCTGTACGGACAGCGTATCTCCCTGCGCGCCAGCCCACAGCAGGCCGTACTGCCTGTCGGGAAAATCTGTCTGCATGCAGCCGATTTACGCCTGGCAACGGAAGAACAGCCGGGCTTCTGGGGCACCATCCAACGGGTGATTTACCGTGGCGGTTACCGCCAGCTGGAGATTGCGCCGGAGGCTGATCCGGAAAACCGCCTGACGCTGATGCTCACCGATGAGCCACTGTGGCAGACGGGTGAGCGCCTGAAGCTGTCGATCATTGATGGCTGGGTTATTCCTGCTTAATTTTTCTCTCATGTACCATCATTTAAAGGACTTCAGGGATATGCGTAAAACGATAAAAAATCTGGCGCTGCTGGTGGGTTTCTCTTCACTGTCCGCCATGGCTGCCGATGGCAAACTGGTGGTATATACCTCGCAGGCACCGGAAATTGCCCAGCAAACGATGGATGCCTTTAAAGCGGCGAACCCCGGCATCGACGTGTCCTGGACGCGTAACGGCACCACGCAATTGATGAACGTGCTGCGGACCGAAATGATGAGCGGTGAGGTGAAAGCCGACGTGCTGCTGGTGGCAGATGCCATTAACCTCGGCGCGCTGAAGAAAGAGGGCAAACTGATGGCCTGGCCGGAGGCGCCGGTCAGCAACATCAGCCCTGATTTCTATGACAAAGATAAGACCTGGTTTGGCACCAAAATCATCGCCACGGTGATTGGCTATAACACCCAAAAGGCCAAACCGGTAAACAGCTGGATGGCGTTGACGGCGGCAGATAACCGGGGGCAGGTGGCGGTGCCAAGCCCGCTTTACTCCGGTGCGGCGCTCTATCATCTGCACACGGTGATCAATACGCCGACGATTGGCTGGGATTTTTATCAGAAACTGGCCGCGAACGGCGTGACCCCGGAAGGTGGCAACGGCCCGGCGCTGAAAGCGGTGGCCAGCGGCATGGCGAAATATGGCGTGATCACCGATGCCGATATTATCCGTGCTAAGAAGCAGGGATCCCCGGTGGACCTGGTCTATCCGCAGGAAGGCGTGTCCTATGTGACAGAGCCGGTGGCGATCCTTAAAGGGGCGCATAACGTGGCCGCTGCCAAAGCTTTCGTCAGCTTTATGCTGTCGGAGAAAGGTCAGCAGTTAGTCGCGACCCAGGGGAACCGTCCTGTCGACAAACGTGTGGCTGCGCCGGAAGGCTTTGCGCCGATGGAGAGCATCAAACTGCTGACGCTGGATACCGATAAAGCGGTGGCCGACGATAAGCAGGTGCGGGATAAATTCACTGAAATCTTTGGTGGCTAAAGGATGAGCGTGCTGCCTTCTCTGACGCGCAGCCTGCCGGGGCAGCGCAGGTTTCGTTTGCCCGGCAGCGAGCACGGGGTGCTGTGGCTGCTGGCGCTGATGATTGGCCTGCTGTCGGTGGCCCCGCTGGCGCGGCTGGTTTGGGCCGCCGTGGCGCCGCAGGGTGTGCCGGACAGTCAGCGTCTGTTTGAGCTGCTGGCCACCCCGCGCGTGCTGCGTGCCACAGGCAACACGCTGCTGATTGCGCTGGCCTCGACGGCACTGGCGCTGTTGCTGGGGACGCTGGCTGCCTGGCTGGTGGCGCTGAGTAATATGCGTGCGAAAGCGGCATGGGTCTTTGCGTTTATCCTGCCGCTGATGATCCCCCCGCAGGTCACGGCGCTGGCCTGGGTACAGGCGCTGTCACCGTCCAGCCTGGTGATGCAGGCGCTGGTGGCAGTTGGGCTGCCGTTTGACAGCGGCGGGCCACCGCCGCTCTATTCGCTGGGCGGTATTATTCTGCTGCTCGGCCTGCACAATGCGCCACTGGTATTTCTGGCGGTGCGCGCCGGGCTGCAACGCCTGCCCGCCGAACTGGTGGAGGCGGCTCGCATTACCGGCGCATCGCCGCTGCACGTCCTGCTGACGGTGGTCCTGCCGCTGGCGCGTCCGGCGATCTTTGCCGGAGCGGCGCTGTCGTTTGTGGCGGCGGCCGGCAATTTTGGTATTCAGGCCATGCTCGGTATTCCTGGCCGGGTGCCCACGTTGATCACGCTGGTTTATCAGCAGCTTAATACCACCGGACCGGGCGCACTGCCTGATATGGCGGTGCTCTCGCTGCTGCTGGCGGCAATCACCCTGGGCGGTATGCTGGTCAGTAATCTGCTGGGCGGGCGACGCGATGTGCGCGTGAATGGCAGCACGCAGCCGTTCAACCAGTCCCTTGGGCGCTGGCGTCTGCCAGTGGAGTGTACGGTCTGGTTGCTGATGGTGCTGATCCTGCTGCTGCCGCTCTCGGCGCTGCTGACCACCTCGCTGACGCAGGGTTTTGGTCAGTCACTGAACCTGCAATCACTGACGCTGCTTAACTACCGCAATGCGTTGTTTGACTACCCGGCGGTGCGTCATGCTTTTCTCACCAGCCTGGGGCTGACGCTGCTGGCGGTGGCAATCCTCACGGTGATGGCGCTGTTTATGGCCTGTTTCCTCAGCTGGCACCGCAGTCGCCTGGTGCGGGTGCTGCATCTTTCCAGCGAACTGGCTTACGCCTTGCCTGGTGTGGTGACCGGGATTGCCGCGCTGCTGTTCTTCCTGAAACCGTTGCCGCTGGTGAATGTCAGCCTGTACGGCACGGTGTGGATTATTCTCGCGGCCTATCTTTCCAACTTCCTGGCGCTGGTGCTGCGGCCAACGCTGGCCGGTTTTGCCCGCATCGAGCGTTCGCTGGATGAAGCCGCACAGCTGGCGGGAGCGGGGTTTCTGCGGCGCATGCGTGACATTGTGCTGCCGCTGGTGGCGCCTTCGGCGATTGCCGGGGCGATTCTGGTGTTCCTGACTGCGCTGAACGAAATTCAGGTATCGATTCTGTTGGTGACCTCCGCAACGCAGACCCTTGGACCGACGATTGTCTTCCTCGATGAGGGCGGCTCCTCAACGCTGGCCGCCGCGGTTGGCTGTCTGATGATCCTGCTGGTGGTGGGGCTGATGCTGCTGGCGTCATGGCTGGCACGACGTCATCGGGGTGTGCTGCCATGGCAGGTTTAAACCGTTATCTAATGGCGTTTACGGTCAACGGCAGGTCAAGGTCAAGGGGCGGCGGCGACTGGCCGCCCCTTGTCGCTCAGCCCGCGAAGCGGGAAAGCGAAACGCCCTTGACCTTGATCTTGACCTGAAGACCTTGACCTGAAGACCTTGACCTTAAAACCCTGGCCTTTCGGATCACCTCCTACGGCAACACCGGATATACCCCCGGCCCAATCGGCAGCCCCAGCGCATACCACACCAGCAGCAGCGCAATCCACACGGCAAAAAACACCAGCGGATACGGCATAATCAGCGTGTAATAGGTCCCGAGCTGCGCGTCTTTACGGTAGCGTTGCAGGAAGCCAAGGAATAGCGGCAGGAACGGTGACATTGGCGACAGCGGCAACACAGCAGAGTCAGCGATGCGGAAAATCATCTGTGCGAAAGCCGGGTGGAAGCCCAGCAGCATAAACATCGGCACGAAAATCGGTGCCAGGATCGACCAGATAGCTGACCCACTGGCGATAAACATGCAAAGAAATGCCGACAGGAACATCAGCCCGATAAACGCCGGTGCGCCGGTCATGGACATTTGCTCCAGCACATCCGTCAGCCCCACCGCCATAAACGTGCCCATATTGCTCCAGTTAAACATCGCAACAAACTGGGCGAGCGGGAACACCATCACGATAAATCCGGCCATGCTTTTCATCGGTTCAATCAGCAGGGCAGGCACATCATCCGGGCGGGCGATCTGCTTTGTCGCCACGCCGTAAGTGATCGCCACCACAAAGAAGAACAGAATAATCAACGGCACAATGCCCTGAATAAACGGCGAAGGGATGATCGCGCCGCTGGCCGGATTGCGCAGCATCGCCCCTTCAGGTACCACCATCAGCGCCACCAGACCGATAAATACCACTGCCGCCAGCGCACTCATCAGCAGGCCACGGTTCTGTAACGGTGTCAGGCTGGCGAGCTTCTCTTCGCTGTTGCCCTGCCAGGCAGGCAGGCGGGGTTCAACAAACTTATCCGTCAGCAGCCCGCCCGCGAAGGTCAGCACGATCACCGAGCTGGCCATAAAGAACCAGTTATCGATGACGCTAACGTGTACGGTATCGCTCACCGCTTTGGCCGCCTCACTGCTGATGCCCGAGAGCAGCACATCGGTGGTCACAATCAGCAGGTTGGCGGTAAAGCCGGAAGCCACCCCGGCAATCGCGGCAAGCAGCCCGGCGACCGGATGACGACCAACGGCAATAAACATCAGGGCACCCAGTGGCGGCATCACCACCAGTGCGGCATCCGACGAAATATGACTGAAAAAGGCGATAAACAGCACCATATAACTGGCGTAGCGGGCGCTGACAAACGAGGCCATCTTATTCATCAGTGCCTGCAACAGCCCGGTTTTCTCGGCCAGTCCGGCACCGATCATCAGCGCGAGGATCGAGCCCAGCGGGGCAAAGCCGCTGAAGTTTTTGATGATATTCGGCAGGATCCACTGGATCCCCGCCACGCTCAGCAGGTTTTTGACCTCGACCATTTTACCGCTGGCCGGGTTTTTCACCGCCACGCCGAACCAGGAGAGCAGCGCGGTCGATATCATCAGTACAGCGATCAGATAAACAAATAACAGAAACGGATTAGGTATCTTGTTGCCGATGCGTTCAATCCAGTAAAAAATCTTTCCCGGGCTTTTGTTGGCCGCTGTTGTTTCGCTCATTGATTAACCCTATTGCCTTGTCGTCGTTATGATGGTGTTTGCGTGTTATTTTTTTAACGGGGCCGGGATCGAGCCAGGCCTCCGGGAACGTCGAATATCGTTACGCCAGCGGCGTTGGTTTAACGCCTGCCGGAATGGGGCAGTGGTAAGGCTGTCTGGCCCGCTGCTGACGGAACTCCTGCTGGGCCTTATCCAGGACATCCGCATCGCTGAATAATGCCAGCGCGGTTGCCGCCAGGGTTTTACCTGCAAGACACATGCCTTTATGAGCAATCGGGGTGCGGCCCTGGGCCACTAACTGCCAGCTGTGCAGTGCCGTGCCGAAGGCAAAACAGGGGGTAAAGCACTGTGCGGTCGGTGCCACCCAACTGACATCACCCACATCGGTTGAGCCGTACAGCACCTCTTCACTGGCGCAGTACGGAGCAACGCTCTCCATCAGCACGCGATCGCCCAGCTCCTCTACCCAGGCGTGGCCCGCAATCCCCCCTGTACGCGCAGCGTTCAGCCGGGCGTTACGCAAATCGTCGGCGTTCAGCGTCTGGCGAATATCGGCGGCAAACTGGCGTTCTTCGTCGGTATAATCGGGCAATCCAAAATGCGTGAGCTGGCGATACATCAGCTGTTCCAGCACCCGGTTGGGCTGATAGTTGGAACAGGCTTTTTCAAAGCGCACACTCATCTGCGTCCCGGTCATCAGCGCGGCGCCACGAGCGATATCGGTGACCCGCTGGTAAATATCCTCCAGCTGGTCAAGCTGCGGTGCGCGCACCAGATACAGTACTTCTGCCTCCGCCTGCACCACATTGGGGGAACTGCCGCCGCTGTTGGTCACCGCATAGTGCAGCCGCGCTTCAGGAATAATGTGTTCGCGCAGGAAGTTAGCGCCGGTATTCATCAATGTGACAGCATCCAGCGCGCTGCGTCCGAGGTGCGGTGCATTGGCCGCATGAGAGGCGACGCCACTGAAGTGAAACGCCGCCTGGATGTTGGCGAGGGTAGCGGTATTAAACATGCCGCTGAAACCCTCAGGGTGCCAGGTCAGCGCGGCATCGACATCGTCGAACAGCCCTTCACGCACCATAAAGGTTTTACCGGAGCCACCCTCTTCGCCGGGGCAGCCGTAAAAGCGGATCGTGCCCGTTGCGCTGTTCTGTTGCAGCCAGGCCTTGACCGCACAGGCCGCCGCCAGCGCGGCGGTGCCCAACAGATTGTGGCCGCAGCCGTGGCCGTTGCCGTCCGTGACCAGCGGCGTGCGTGTGCTGCATCCCGCCAGCTGGCTCAGCCCGGCCAGCGCGTCATACTCGCCCAGCAGGGCAATCACCGGCTGACCGTTCCCGTAGCTGGCGATAAACGCAGTTTCAATGCCACCCGCCGCCTGTTCAATGCTAAAACCTTCCTGCTCCAGCACCCCGGAGAGCAGTCCGGCGGCAAAGGTTTCGGTAAAGCGCGTTTCTGGCTGGTCCCAAATGGCATCGCTTAATGCGCTGAATCGCGCCTGGTGCTGGTCGATGTAGTGCGCCACAAAGTCATTCATTGCCTGGTTCATCACGCCTCCACTTCGAATTCAGCAATATTGAGTGCAATCGCCGCGAGGGTTTTCACCGCCACCGCCATCACCTGCTCATTGAAGTCGAATTTTTCGTTGTGGTGCCCGGCGCTCAGTTCGGTGCCGAAAATGATGTAGGAAGCCTGCCCGCCGTGCTGCTTGACCCGCTCCATCATGTAGGTGGCATCTTCCGATCCGGCCGCCACACCGCGCTTGTCAACCCGTGAGGTCAGTTCGGGAATATGCCTTGCCTGGTGGCGAATGTAACGCACCCACGGGGCGGTGGGCTGACTGCTGCGCGCCGCGCCCATCAGCGTGACCTGATGCTCCACGCCGTACATCTCTGCCGCCCCTTTCAGGGTTTGTAGCGCACGCTGGTAGATAAAATCGTTGATTTCATTGGTTGCGCCACGGGTTTCCACTTTCATCATTGCACGGTCAGCGACGACATTACGCCCGGTACCTGCCTGCAAGACGCCAACGTTGACACGGGCGCTGCCGCCGCTGTGCTGGGTCAGGGTGTGCAATCCCAGCGTGGCCTGCGCGGCGGCCAGCAGCGCGTTGCTGCCCTCTTCGGGGCGAGCACCCGCATGGGCAGCATTGCCACGGAAGCTGACGTCGAGCTTGGTGGTGGCCATAAAGTTATCGCTGCCGCACACCAGTTCACCCGCTGGAACGCCGGTGCCGATATGGATGGCGGTAAAGAAGTCGACGTCATCGACTACACCCGCTTCGACCATCGATTTTGCGCCGCGAGTGCCTTCCTCTGCTGGCTGGAAAATCAGCTTGATGGTGCCGCTCAGTTCGGCTTCGAACTGCTTCAGGACCTGTGCCAGGCCAAGGCCGATGGTGGTGTGGCCGTCGTGGCCGCAGGCGTGCATCATGCCCGCATTGACGGAGCCAAAGCCCTCGGCGTGCGGGCGATGCTCCGCCGTCTGGTTTTCAATCACGTCCAGCGCATCCATATCCACGCGGAACGCCATCACCGGGCCGGGGCGGCCAGTCGCCAGCGTGGCGACAATCGCGCAGAAACCGCCGGAGAAGTGCGGCAGCCACTCCGGCAGCGCCCCCTGTTCCCGTGCGCGCTGTTCGTGTTGCGCCAGTACCTCCGGCGCAGGCAGGCCCATGCGCGCTTCGGCTTTCACCACCTCTTTACCCAGCTGGAGCTGATAGCCAAGTCGATGGAGTTCGGCAGCCACGAGGGTGGCGGTGCGGAACTCCAGCCAGCCGGATTCGGCAAATTTATGCAGGTCACGCCGCCGAGCCTCTAGACGGGGTGCAATCTCTTTCACAAAGTCAGCAATAGCCTGGTGCATGGGTCATCCTTCTGATTGGGCATCATGATTTCAGTGTTATTACTTTCTGTTCTACACAATGGAATCCACGGGCAGAAGATGCCAATATCTTGTGACTGATAATCAGTGGTTATCACATAAGGAAAACCTATGCCTGCCT
The DNA here is from genome assembly GCF_037479175.1 of Erwinia sp. MYb375. NCBI lineage: Bacteria > Pseudomonadati > Pseudomonadota > Gammaproteobacteria > Enterobacterales > Erwiniaceae > Erwinia > Erwinia sp. MYb375. Next base: position 285,653 of record NZ_JBBGZS010000014.1, read on the forward strand.
CCATCAAGTTACACCAGCTACGCGCTTTTGTTGACGTTGCCCGTCACGGCAGCATTCGTGCTGCCAGCCGGGCCGCCGGATTGTCACAGCCCGCGCTGACTAAATCGATTCAGGAGCTGGAGGAGGTGCTGGGTGCAAGGTTGTTTATCCGGCGCAGCCAGGGCGTGGCGCTCACCGAGATTGGTGATAACTTTTTTCAACATGCGAGCCTGGTCCTTGAAGAGTTGCGCGTGGCCCAGGAGGACATACAGCAGCGGCTGGGGCTGGCGGGGGGCACGGTGAACATCGGTGTGGGCGGCAGCATTGCGCGAACGCTGATGCCACAGGTGATCACCCAGTTTCGTCGCCAGTTTCCCAATGTGAAAATCCGCATTGTGGAAGGGCAACTGGTCTCAATGATCCCTGAGTTGCGACAGGGCGAGCTGGATTTCACCATCAACACATCCTATCCCGGTCATCTGGACAGCGAGCTGAGCTATGAAAGGCTGATGGAGCGCGAATATCGCGTCGTGGTGCGCAAAGGGCATCCGTGTGAGCACGTGACGTCGCTGGCGGAATTGCAGCATTGCGACTGGACGATGCCAACGCCACGCGGCAGCTATTATCGCCTGCTGCATGATCTGCTGCACGATATGGGCATGGCCCCGGCGATCAGCGTCACCTGCGAAACCTTTATGGCCTGCACCAGCCTGATCGCACAGAGTGATTTTGTCAGTATTCTCTCCAGTGATGTGATCGGCGACCCGATCCTCGGCAACCAGCTGGTGGCGCTGAATATTAAAGAGGTGCTGCCCAATGCCACGTTTTATCTCATTCAGCGGAAGGACAGTACGCTGACGCCGATGGGGGCAGAGCTGGCGCGCTTATTCCGTCTTCATTGCTGCCACGTCCACAAGGAGGATTAACCTGATGTGGAAGAGCAGAAGACAAATTTCCTCTGAATGTGGGCGATTTTTCATTCGCCAACGTATTAGTAAAAGCGATAGATTACTCTGCATCGCCGAATGATCTTAACCCCAGCGGAGCCACGAATGATGCCCAGCGAGCTTGTCACTATCCAGCGCTACCGACCGCAATACCAGCCTGGCGTTGTGCAGCTAATCCTGCCGATCCAGAATCAGGAGTTTGGCATTGCCATCACGGCAGCCCAGCAGCCGGATCTCAGCGATATCGGGAATTTTTACCAGCAGGGCAACGGCGATTTCTGGCTGGCGCAGATTGGCGATCGCGTAGTGGGCTGCATTGGCCTGAAGGATATTGGGCAGCAGCAAACGGCGCTGCGTAAGATGTTTGTTGCCGCCCCGTATCGCGGCCGGGAGTGGGGCGTGGCATCGGCGCTGCTCAATACGCTGATGATGCACGCGCGCCATCGTGGCGTGGCGGATATTTTTCTCGGTACCACCGCTAAATTCCTTGCTGCGCACCGTTTTTACGAGAAAAACGGCTTCAGTGACATTCCTCAGACGGATCTGCCGGTCAACTTCCCCGTGATGACGGTGGATACGAAGTTCTACCGCTTTACCTTCTCATCCTGATGCGAAATTTCCTGACACATATTGTAATAACCCCGCCCTCGTCGTAGCATTCCTCAGCAAAATTGAGATTGAGAATAATTATTATTTCCTCTGTGGAGAGTGCTATGACGTTCTGGGGTAAAGCAGTGATCTTTGCTGGCGGTTTGTTCGCGTCGGCCAGCCTGCTGGCGGCACCGTTTGTGGTGGAAGATGTCAGCGGCCGTAAGGTCGAAATCAAATCCGAAGTAAAACGCATGATCCTCGGTGAAGGGCGGCAGATCTACCTGCTGGCGGCCTTTGATACCGATGCACCGTTCCAGCGCGTGGTGGGCTGGCGCGACGATCTGCCGAAAGCCGATTTTGACAGCTATCAGATCTACGCCAAAAAATACCCGTCCATTACTTCACTGCCGACCTTTGGTGGTGCGAAAGATGGCACCTTTAACGTTGAGCAGGCGCTGACGCTGAAGCCCGATCTGGTATTGATGAACCTGGAATCGAAAGCCGCCATCGATGAATCTAAACTGACGGAAAAACTCGACAAGCTGGGCATCCCGGTGGTGTTTATCGATTTCCGCGAAAAGCCGTTTGAGAACGCGGTGAAAAGCATCCGCATTATGGGGCAACTGGTCGGTAAACCTGAACGTGCGGAAGAGATCATCGCCTTCCGTCAGCAGCAGATCGATATCGTCACCGAACGCCTGAAAAACTATCAGGGCCCGCGTCCTAAAGTGATGCTGGATCGTGCCGGTGGCTATACCGAAGAGTGCTGCATGTCCTTCGGCGACGAGAACTTCGGCCGTATGGTCGAAGTGGCAGGGGGAACGAATATTGCCAAAGGGCTGATCCCAGGCACCTTCGGTACGCTGAATCCTGAGCAGATTATCGCTTCACGCCCGGATGTGGTGGTGGTGACCGGTGCGAACTGGAAAAACTACAACACGGCCGGTGGCTGGGTAGGTGTGGGGCCGGGTGCGGATATGACGCTGGCGACCCAGCGTTTAACCGCCCTGATGGCGCGTCCGGCATTCCGTACGTTGCCGGTGGCCACCAACGGTAATGCTCACGCTATCTGGCATCAGTTCTACGACAGCCCTTATCAGTTTGTCGCGATTCAGATGCTGGCAAAATGGCTGCATCCGGAGCTGTTTAAGGATATCGACCCGGACGCCACGTTCCGTGAGTTCCATCAGCGGTTCCTGCCGATTGATTATCAGCCAGGTTACTGGGTGACGTTGAAACCGACGCCGTAAAGCAAAAAAAAGCGGACCGCAAAACGGTCCGCTTTTTTTAATAGCCAACCGCTGGCGGCCGGCGACTCATCAAGAGCGTCATCATTACGCCTGGTGTGCGCCAGGTTCGCTCAGTTTCTGCAAATCTTTATCCACGAAGAACAGTGCCTGACCGCTGTTACCCACCAGTGCCAGTTTATCCAGTACAGATTTGAACAGCTTCTCTTCTTCGTGCTGCTCAGACACATACCACTGCAGGAAGTTAAAGGTGGAGTAGTCCTGGGTGGTCATGGCTGCGTGCGCCAGTTCGTTGATTTTAGCGGTGATCAGCTGCTCGTGCTGATAAGCCTGCTCCAGCACTTCGTGCAGGGAGTTGAAGGTGACCGGCGGGGCTTCAATGGTGCCCAGTACCGGCATCGCGCCCGTATCGCTCAGGTAGTTGAACAGACGCTGCATGTGCTGCATCTCTTCTGTGGAGTGCTCACGCATAAACGCAGCAGCACCCTCGAAGCCTTTGTCGTTGCACCATGCGCTCATCTGCAGGTACAGGTTGGCAGAATAGAATTCCAGATTCAGTTGATCGTTCAACTGAGCGGTCATTTCATTAGTCAGCATGGTGACTCCTTTAACATTATATTTTGCGATTTATTACTCTGAATAATTCATGTTACAGGGACAGAGTGAATGTTTCTGTAACGTGAAGTATAACGAGTAAAACAGGTGATTTCTGCGCATTATGCACGCAGACTGGTAAAATAAAAACCGTTTTATATAGCATAGGCTAATTTAAATTTATCGCCTAAGAGTATGATTGGTAAGTGATAATCATTCCACGATGAATATAAACAGTTCAGCTTTTTAAATGATTATGATAACTATTCCTATTAGGTTATAAATCAGGTCAATATGGCGGAATGAGAATTAATCCGTAATGGGTTATTTCTTATAAGGTGTTATTTTTACAGAGAATGAATTGCCTTTATCCGCCAGGGATAAAGGCAATATGGTTTACTGCGGGTCGGTGACCAGACGGTCGAGGATGGCCTGAGCGGTTTTAATATCGGTCACCAGCGCGTTGATCATGCCGGAACGCACGGCACCAATAATCCCGGCGGCTTTCTCTGCTGTGGCCGCCACGCCGATGCACAATGGTGTCTGACGAAGCTGGTCTGGTGACGCCGCAATCATCCGCTGTTCACCCTCCCAGTGCAGCACTTCCCCCTGTTCGGTCACGTAGTGACGCAGAACATCGCCCGCTGCATGGCTGAGCGCCTGCTCATCGGGGGTGGCAGTGCTGGTTTCGCTGGGGTGGGGCGCATGATGCGTCAGGCCGACGCCCACGATGGCCACGTCCAGCTTGTCCCACAGCGAGGTAATTTGTTGCACGCCCGGATCGCAGAGAAACGCATCACGCAGCACCGACGATGAGATATAGGGCGCGTGCAGGAAATGCGGCGTTCCTTCCATCTGTTCTGCGGCCTGGCGCACAAATTCGTTAATCTGAAAATGCGCTGCCGCCTGCTGCATCCCGCCATTGAGCGCCACCGTCATCACTCCCGGCAGGCGTGGCAGGCCGGATAGCGTCACTTCACGTACCGCCCGTCCCCAACCGATGCCCACCACCGAACCACTGACCAGATCGGCCTGCTGAAGCAGCGAAGCCAGCGGCGCATTCAGAGCGCTGAGGACATTGCCGGGCGGGGATTCCACCACGGCGGCGGTTTTTAATCCCAATCGGGCAATCAAATCCGCGGTGATCTCCTCAGGAGACGTCAACTCAATCACCTCTATTCGCACAATCCCCGCTGCGCGCGCTTTAGTCAGCAGACGCGAGATCGTGGCGGTGGACACGCCCAGTTTTTTAGCGATATCGACCTGCGACATATCGGACTGATAGTGCAGCTTCGCCACCATATGCATCATGGCCCGTGTGGTGGCGGGATCTTGTAAAAGTGGCTCTTTCAGGGTTGTAATTCCTTTCTGCAATGTATTACACTCCATTCATCGGTTGGAGAATTATTGCTCAACACCAGCAAAATTGCAACGTGCACAGGTGGCTGAAACCCCTGACAGGACTGGAGATTCACCGGCAACAGCCCGGCGTCGTGCACACAGGCTAAAGGTAACTTTCGGGTCGTCTACGACGGCTTTTTTACCCTGTAATCTGTATAGGAGTTCACCCTAATGTCACACATGTCCACTTCTGAACTGCGCGGTTATCAGCAAATTTGCGGCAGCAACGGCGCGATGCTGGTCATTGCCTGCGACCAGCGCGGTGCGATGCGAACGCTGTTAAGCGCCGATCCCGACCAGCAAAAAGCCATTTCCGAGCAGCAGCTCGGCGCTATCAAGGCGGATATCACCCGCTATCTCGCCAGCCAGGCTTCCTGCGTGCTGGTGGATGCCGTCTGTGCCGTACCGGATCTGGTGGATAACGGGATTATCAATCGTGATACCGCTCTGCTGATTGGCCTGGATGCGTCGGGTTTCGATACTACCCCGGAAGGCTACCGCAATTCACGTCTGGTGGAGGGCATCAGCGCTCGCCGCGTGCGTGAACTGGGCGCTAACGGCGGTAAAATTATGGTCTATTTACGCGCCGACCGCCCGGATGCGAATCAACATAACCTCGATATTTTGCGCCACTGCATCGAAGACTTCGCCCGTGAAGATCTGCTGCTGGTGGTGGAGTTTCTTACCTATCCCCTGCCGGAAGAGTCAGAGGACGCGTATAAAAGCCGTGTGCCGTCACTGATCTATGAAGGAACCAAACTGTCACTGGAACTGGGTGCCAAAGTGCTGAAAATTCCGTATCCTGGGTCCGCTAAAGCCTGTGCCGATATCACCGAGCTTGCCGGGGATGTGCCCTGGGCCGTACTCTCGGCAGGGGTGGATCATACAACTTTCCTGACCCAGGTGGCGGATGCGATGAGCAACGGCGCTTCCGGTGTGATTGCCGGGCGTGCATTGTGGAAAGACTGCATCTCGCTGGATCGCCGTATCACCCGTGAAAATCTGGAAACGCTGGCCATCCCACGTCTGCGTGAAATCCAGGCGGTGATCGGCAAGTATTTCCATGCCCGTAGCACAGAGGAAAAAACCCGCCATGCCTGAGCAGCCCGTTTTGCAGCACTCTGCCCCCCGGACTCACGGTAAACGCCTGGTGATGGTGAACGGCGTACCCGCATCGGGAAAAAGCCATATCGCCACCCGTCTGTCGACGGCGACCGGTTGGCCGCTGCTGACGCTGGATCAGATTAAAGAGCCGTTTATGCGTCAGATTGACGGCATTGACCGCCCGATGAACCGTAAGCTGGGCATTGCCGCTTATCAGGTGATCTGGTCGATTATTGCCGCTGCCCCGGCAGGTAACACCTTTATTGTTGATGCGTGGTTTGGCTTCCAGCCAAAAGCGGATCTGTCAGGGTTTATCAACGCGGCGGGCATTGATCGCATCGCTGAGATCTGGTGCCAGATCCCGGGTGAGATGGCAGCGCAGCGTTACAGCAGCAGGCTGGGTGCAAGATTACCGGGACATCCGGGAGCGGAATACGTGGCAGAACTGCAACAACTGGCTGACCGCGCCGAACCGATGCAACTCGGGCCGGTATGGGTTGCCGATCAACGCAACGAGATCGACTTCAATCGGTTAATTCACTGGACGCAGGAGATCGTGAATCAGGCTTAGTTAATTTATTCGCCTCTGCCAAAAATAAACAGGATTAATCCTGAATATTAACGGTGTATTAAATAAAGAGTGTGACCACTGGTGTAATTAACCAGGGCGAAGCTATGGTTATTAATCTAATTAACTGATGTTTAATAATTTATTATTAAATAAGTCATATTGATCACGTTTTTATCATTCTGCGGAAAGTATAGTGAATTAACTTGCTGAATAATGAACAGGGCGACGATGTATGTTAACCGACTGGATTAATGACAGTAACCTGAAACTGTTAACGCATACTGATAACTGGCGTAAAGCCGTTGAGATTGCATTGCAACCGATGATCGATAATGGTGCAGTACAACCCCAATACCTTAATGCTATTTATGATATGCATGAACAGATTGGTCCCTATTATGTTCTGGGTGAAGGTATTGCGATGCCCCATGCCCGGCCAGAAGAAGGGGTGAATCATACGGCACTCTCCTTATTAATTATTTCTGAGGGTGTGAATTTTGGCAGTGAAGATAATGATCCGGTGTATGTAATATTTGCACTGGCCGCTATCGATAGCCACTCGCATATTGAAATGATCGCCAGCCTGTCGCAGCTTTTTTGCCAGGACGGCGTGGTCGAACAGTTTAGGCAGGCACGGGATAAGTCAGCGGTACTGAACATTCTGCAGCAGTTCTGAGCCGCCGTCAGGGCTGGGATGCCCGTCATCATACCCGCAGTCAGAGGTCGCGGACTTACAGACACTTAATTAAGGTATGCCTGATGAAAAAATTATCTATTCTGGCCGTATGCGGTGCCGGGCTGGGCAGTAGTTTTGCCTGTGAAATGAGTATTGAAGCGGCACTGAAAGATCTGGGCGTGGATGCCGACTTATCTCACTGTGATATTTCCAGCGCGACCTCATCGCGTGCAGATATTATCATGACTGGTGAAAATTTCCGTTCGCAGTTCCAGCATTACACCATCAATTCCACCATTATTTATCTTAAACGTCTGGTGGATAAAAACGAAATAAAACTAAAACTAGAGCCGATCCTTAAAGAGAAAGGCTACCTTATTTGATTTGTGTTTTTTAAAATCCGATTAAATCCAAAATGGTTTACGTCGCCTTCGGCATCTTAAATCATAAATAATATCTACCCAAAATAATTCGAGCCAACACATCTGTAGCTTGAAGTATGAAGGGTATATGTGAAAGTAAACAGGGGAGTTCTATGTCTTTCCTTACCTTTATTGTCCATGATGTTCTGGGGCAGGCGTCTATCCTGATCTCATTAATTTCCATGATTGGCCTGATTGCTTTGAGAAAAAGCCCGGGCCAGGTGATCACCGGAACATTAAAAACGTTACTGGGTTTCTTAGTGCTGCTGTCCGGCGCCAGTATTATTGTTGCCACGTTAACCTTCCTCGGCGATATCTTCCAGAAAGGGTTTAATATGCGCGGTGTGGTGACCGATGTGGGTTCCATCGCCGGTATCGCCCAGCAAACCCTCGGGCGTGAAACAGCCCTGATTATGGTGGTCGCCTTTGTGGTGAATATCCTGATCGCCCGTCTGACGCGCTACAAATATATCTTCCTCACCGGGCAGGCATCGCTGTGGATGGCGACCGTCTGCTCGGTGATTGGTTATATGGGTGGACTGCGTGGTGTGGAGCTGATCCTGCTTGGCGGGGGCATTGCCGGGGTGATGGCGGTATTGATGCCCGCGATTGCCCAGCCGATTGTGCGTAAGATCACCGGCGGTGATGATATTGCCCTCGGCCACTTCTGTACTATCGGCTATATGGTGCAGGCGGGTGTGGCAAAAGTGACCGGCGATGTCAGCAAAAGCACTGAAGATGTCGAGCTGCCGCAGGCGCTGTCCTTCCTGCAAGACACCTATCTGTCGATGATGGTGGTGATGATCCCGATCTACCTGATCCCGGCGATCGCGGCAGGTCCGGAAGTGGTGGCCGCCTCCTCTAATGGTGTGAACTATCTGGTCTATGCCTTCCTGCAATCTATCCAGTTTGTCGTCGGTGTGTACGTGCTGCTGGCGGGTGTGCGCCTGCTGCTGGCTGAAATTGTTCCGGCGTTTCGCGGTATTGCGCTGCGCATCGTGCCGGATGCGGTTCCGGCACTCGACTGCCCGGTGCTGTTCCCCTATGCGCCTAACGCGGTGATCATCGGCTTTATTTCGACCACCATTGGTGCAGTGATCGGCATGTTCCTGTTCCCGTGGGTGGGGCTGGCGATGATCCTGCCGGGCATGCTGACCAACTTCTTTGCCGGGGGTACCGCCGGGATCTTTGCTAACGCCGTGGGTGGACGGCGCGGTGCGGTGATTGGTGGCGTATTCCACGGACTGTTTATCACGCTGCTGCCCGCGCTGTTACTGCCGCTGCTCGGCCAGTATGGCTTCCAGAACGTGACCTTTAGCGACTCGGATGTGATCGGTGTCGGGCTGGTGTTCGGCCATATCCTTAACTTCTTCCACTAATTAATCAGGAGGTTTTATGGACGCGATTGAGAAGATCTTACAGCAGGAACTGCCGGCGAAAGCCTGTGCTGACGCGCTGAATGAGCTGGGTAAACAGTTTATGGCGCAGCAGGACACCGACAGTGCCATCCAGTGCTGGGAGCAGAGCATGGCCCGCTACGGGAAACCGGGTTTTGCCCAGGCCCAGCTGATGAAGGCCTGGAATGCGAAGCGCCGCGCCTGTTCACTGGCGGGTGACGGCAAGGGCGTGGAGCTTTACTCAGAGAAAATAGACGGGTTGATGCAGCAGAGTAAGGATGCGATCCGCTACGGTTTTTGAACACGGATTCTGTTGGGCCATCAGGGGCGGGGCATGCCCGGCCCCTACGGTTATGGTGCGGTTTTGCCGCGCGGGGCATGGTGGTCCCGATTTTCGTAGGGGTCAGGCATGCCTGACCCGTATTTCAACTGACCCGTATTTCACCTGACGCAAATTTGACGATCAGAAATCCATCTTGACGGTGAACTGCACTTCACGCGGATCGCCAATCTGGTTGGACAGATTGTTGGTGGCGATCGACGAGGTGTAGTACGTTTTGTCGAACAGGTTCTTCACGTTAACCTGCAAGGTCACCGGGTTCTGCGTTTTGATTTTATAAGACGCAAACGCATCCGCCACCGCGTAGCCCTGTAACGAGTAGTCCTCGCCATTGTCACCGGAACGACGGCTGACCGCATGACCGCCGCCACCAACGGTCAGCGTATTGCCGCCCATCACGTTGTGGAAGTCATAAGTCAGGAACAGTGAACCGGTGTGACGCGGCACGTTAGGCAACATCTTGCCCTGATAATCCGGGTCTTCCATCACTTTGGCATCGGTATAGCCGTAGCTGGCAATCACATTGACGTTCTGCGTCAGCGCACCCGCCACATCCACTTCTACCCCACGCGAACGCACTTTTCCGGCGGTTTTCGCCACGCTCTCGCCGTTCACCGTGTCGGTGTACAGCACGTGGCTCTTATCAATATTGAACATCGTCACGTTGGCGGTCACACCGCTGAACAGGTCAAACTTGGCACCCACTTCATAGGCGGTCGCGGTTTCCGGCGGCAGCTCACCGATGTAGCTGGCAATCGAATACTGCGGCATAAACGAACGCGAAACGTTACCGAAGAACGAGATATTCGGCGTGGCTTTATACACCAGACCAAATTTCGGCACCCACGCGCTGTCGCGGCTGTCGGTGTTGACGTTGAACGGGCGGCCTTTACCGGCATATTCGGTAAAGGTGGTGTAGCGCATGGCGCTGACCGCAATCCACTTATCGGTCAGGTAGAGCGAGTCCTGCACGTAACCGGAGTAACTGACCTGCTGGATGCGCTGATCGCTGTCGGCGGCCGATACCGTGGTGCATTTCCCGGTAGTGCCGTAGGACGGGGTGTAAATATTGAAATCTTTCACGTTCTTACAGCGGATCATATCGGTGCGCAGCAGATCGTAGTTCTCATACGACAGCCCGGTCAGGATCTCGTTATAGAAACCCCCGATCACGACATCACCCTGCAAATCGAAGCGCGCGGAGTGCTGGCGCTGGGTCGATCCCTGGGTGGCATCGACACGACGCGTCAGGTTGCCGGTGGCGGAATCATAGGCCATCACGCGCGCCTGGTTATCGCTGTATTTGTCCTGGCTGAAGCTGTAATCGAACTTCGCCGTCCACTGATTATTGATGCGGTACTCGGTATTCAACTGGGCCAGATCCGACTCACCGTCGGTGATGTTATAGGCTTCATCGAAACGGGTTTCGCGATTCACATCCACCGCATGGCCGGTATCCAAATCGAAAATGGTGCCACGGTCGAACGGGGTGCTGTAGTTACGGTGTGAGTAAGCAACGGTCACCGTGGCATCATCGCCAAACCAGGTCAGAGACGGGGCAATAAAGCTGCTGCGCTCTTTGCCGAAATTACGCCAGTAATCTTCATGCTGATAAGAACCGATCAGGCGGTAAGCAAGGTTGGTGCCTTCAATCGGGCCGGTAACATCCACGCTGCCGGTGCCGCCGCCAAAGCTGGTGGAGGTGGCCTGAATCGAGCCACCGAAGGTTTTCTCCGGGCGTTTAGTTATCACATTGATCAGGCCGCCGGGATCGAGAATACCGTACAGCGTTGAGGCCGGGCCTTTCAGCACTTCAACGCGATCGGTCGCGGCGTTAAAGCTGCGCGGCAGCACGGTTTTCAGGCCGTTGGTCATCACCGAACCATCGCGGTTGCTGCCAAAGCCACGGCGCACGAACGCATCCTGCGTGCCACCGAGCGTGTTGGTCTGAACCACGTTGCTGACGTTGTTCAGCACTTCGTCCAGCGTGGTGGCGTGCTGATCCTCAATCACCCGGTCGCTGACGGTGTTCACCACCTGCGGAATATACAGCAGCGGCGTATTGGTCAGCGTGGCGCTGGAAGAATTCAGCGGCTGATAGCCGGAGGTCATTGGCTGGTCGGCATCGGCTACGTTGGCTTCGACCGTCAGCGTGCCACTATCATTGCTGCTGTCGGCATCGCTTTTGTTCGCGTTGCTGGCTGGCGTGCCTGCTGCCATCGCCACCGGCGTTGTCAGTACCCCGATAAAGAGCATTGAAAACAGTACGCGCCCTTTTTTCCCCAGAAAAGAAGGTGATAATTCAGTCATTTATTGTCATTTCCGCAAGCTTTCTCATTCACTGTTGAATGAGAAGAGGTGTGTTGTTTTCATTGCCCGATGGGTTGCGTCACGCGCAGTTCTATCCGTTAAACCTCGTTTTCGTGGCTCGGATATGTAATTGAGAATCATTCAACCATGCCGTTATGTAGTAGTAAACGCAAAAATCATCAAAAAAACAGACAAGCCTGTTACCGCAAAATGATCACCTTCGCATTGCGGGTATTATTTTTTAATATTTTGATAAGTAGAGTAAATTATTTTATACCCAGCGTCTTTTTATGGCTTTTATAACCGGGTTTAGCTCTGTCGGTAAGCGCTCTTTTAATTCTTGACTACTACAGACATTCTACGCATGATCGGAAAACGAATGAGAGTTATTTTTATTTAAGACGTACACGCGCGCTGGCCTGGCTGCCACGCCGTTGCGGTGCAGGAGCGCCAGATGTCACAGCGGGTGGAAAAGACAGCAGGTGCACACCAGGCGCCCGCAGAACAGGGTATTGTCCTCGACCAGCTCTCTGCCGGTTATGGCAAAAAAATCATTGTTGACGGTATCAGCCTGACCATTGAACACGGAAAAATGACCGTGCTGGTGGGCGCGAACGGCTCCGGTAAATCCACGCTGCTGACGACGATTGCCCGTATGCTGGCCCCCCTCGACGGCTGCGTTCGCCTTGACGGTAAAATCATCCACGATCAGCCCACCAAAGCGGTGGCGCGCCAGCTGGGTATGCTGCCGCAATCGCCGCTGTTGCCGGACGGATTAACCGTGTTTGAACTGGTGTCACGCGGGCGCTATCCCTGGCAGAACTTTATGCGTCAGTGGTCTGGCGAAGATGAAGAGGCGGTGCACGATGCCCTGCGGATGACTGGCACGCTGGAGTTTGCCCATTTACCCGTCGACAGCCTGTCCGGCGGCCAGCGTCAGCGCTGCTGGATTGCGATGGCGCTGGCACAACAAACCGCCACTATCCTGCTGGACGAACCGACCACGTTCCTCGACCTGCGCTATCAGGTCGATATTCTTGAACTGCTGCATGATCTGACGCGGCTGCATGGCCGTACCGTTGTCGTCGTGCTGCACGACCTGAACTTTGCCGTGAACTATGCCGATACCGTGGTATTCCTGCGACAGGGGCGCCTGGAGGGGGTGATCCGCGAAGGAGAGCACTGTACACCTGCGTTGATCAAAGCGGTGTTTGATGTTGACGTTCAGATGTCGGTAAACCCGCTGACCGGCAAACCCTTCTTTATGCCGTTCCGTGCGCCCGGTGACCGCACCGGATGAGTGATTTTGCTGCGGTGGTACGCCGTCGTCGCGCCCGTTCGGGCGTGGCACTGATCATCCTGCTGCTGACCCTGCTCGGCTGCGCGCTGATCCACCTCGGGCTGGGGGCGCGTTATATCGGCCCCGGTACGGTATTGCAGGCGCTGCTGGAATTTAACCCACGTAACTTTGACCACAGGGTGATCGTTGATCTGCGGTTACTGCGACTGGTTGCTGCACTGCTGACCGGTGCGGTGCTGGGCGTGGCCGGAGTGCTGCTCCAGGCGGTGATCCGCAACCCGCTGGGCGAACCCCATATCCTCGGGCTGAATGCCGGGGCGGCACTGGCAGTCGTCATTACGTCGGCGCTGGGCAGCCAGTGGGGCGGACTGCTGTTGGGTCGCCCGCTGATTGCTGCCGGAGGCGCTGCCGCGTTGTTTGCGCTGGTGATGCTGCTGGCATCCGCCGGGCGCAGCGGTCTGACGCCACTGAAGGTGACCCTCTGTGGCGTGGCGGTCTCCTCTTTTGCCTCGTCAGTCACGGCGGCTATCCTGATCCTCGATGAACAAACGCTGATGGAAATACGCACCTGGCTGGCGGGCGATCTCGCCGGGCTAAGCTGGGCGGTGACGCGCGCCGCTGCGCTGCCGGGGGCGGTGGGGATGGTTCTGGCACTGTGGATTGCCCCGCGTCTGAATGTGCTGGCACTGGGCGATGTGATTGCCAGCGGGCTGGGGGTGAATATTGGCCGTACCCGGCTGCTGGGGCTGCTCGCTACCGCGCTGCTGTGCGGTGCGGCGGTGTCGGTGGCAGGCCCGATCGGGTTTATTGGTCTGGTGGTGCCGCATATCGTGCGGCGGCTGATCACCGATGATATTCGCCTGGCAATCCCGCTGTCGGCCTTGTGCGGCGCACTGTTGCTGCTGCTGGCGGATATTGCCGCCCGCACGCTGATTGCCCCTCAGGAGCTGGCAACGGGCGTGATGACGGCGCTGGTCGGTGCGCCGGTGTTTATCTTTATCGCGTCGAGATTTTTTAAATGAAAATGTCGCTTCAACGGGTGGGCTATCGGCGCTGGCAGTGGGGTGCCTTTAGCCTGCTGCTGCGCCCGCGTGCACTGGCCTGCGCTGCGTTACTGGCGGTGCTGGTGCTGGCGCTGGTGATTTTTGGCGTTACCCAGGGGTCGCTGCCCGTCCCGGCATCAGCCATTGGCCGGGCGCTGTTCTACCCGCAACCGCTGCCGTCACAGCAGGACTACATTGTCTGGGATATTCGTCTGCCGCGCCTGCTGATGGCCGCCCTGAGTGGGGCGATGCTGGGGATGGCGGGCGCTGCGATGCAATCCATTACCCGTAACGGGCTGGCCGATCCGGGGCTGATCGGGGTGAAAGAAGGCACCAGCGCGGTGGTGTTGGCGCTGATCCTGTTGTTCCCGTCGCTCGGTCTGCTGTGGCGGCCGCTGGCGGGGATGGCGGGCGGGCTGCTGGTGGCATTGCTGGTGGCGGCACTGGCGCGGGATTTCACGCGTCCCCGTTTTATTCTGATCGGCATCGGCGTTTCCTGGGCATTCTCGGCCGGGATCGGGGTGTTTATGACCACCGCAGACGTGCGCGATGTGCAGACGGCGCTGGTGTGGATGGCGGGCAGCCTGCATGCCGCGACCTGGTCGCTGGTCGCCGTTGCCGCCTGCTGGGCGCTGCCGGGCGCGCTGATCCTGTTTCTTACTGCCCGTGCCTCTGATGTGGCGCTGCTCGGTAATCAGGCGGCCAGTGGGCTGGGCGTGCGGCTACAGCATCTGGCGTTGATCCGCTTTGCCGCGCCAGTCCTGCTGACGGCGGCCAGCGTCTCGTGCGTGGGTAGCCTGGGGTTTGTCGGGCTGATCGCCCCGCATATGGCGCGTTTTCTGCTGCGCGGCGGGCAAGTTGCGCTGCTCAGCGGCAGCGCGCTGATTGGGGCGTTGCTGGTGCTGGTCACGGACACCATCGGGCGGCTGGCCTTTGCCCCGCTGCAAATTCCGGCGGGCATTGTGATTGCCCTGGTGGGCGGGCCGTTTTTCCTGCTGTTGCTCTGGCGCCGTCGTGATGCGCTGTAATCCGGACGAGGCATGCCTCGCCCCTACGAAAGGAACTGCTATGCGTTTTCTCTTTTCTCTGCTGCTGCTAATCGGGGCTACCGCTGCTGCTGCGGTGCCCACGCAGTCGTTTACCGACGATCTGGGTCGCACGGTGGTAGTGCCGCTGCACCCTATTCGTATCGTCTCGCTACACGATCTGGATATCACCATTCCCCTGATTGAACTGGGTGTACCGCCTGTTGCCAGCCACGGACGCACGCGCCCGGACGGCAGCCATTTTCTGCGTTCGAGCGGTCTGCTCACCGGGGTGGATTTCGATAACTCGTCCATTCAGTTTATCGGCACTGCCGATATGGATATTGAAGCAATTGCTGCGGCCAAACCGGACCTGATCATCACTGAGCCAGCCCGCAATGTGGCGGTTGAACAGCTGGAGAAAATTGCCCCGACGGTCAGTATTGACCACCTCAAAGGGGGCGCTCCGCGTATCTACAGCAAGCTGGCGCAACTGACGGGCAGCCAGGCACAGCTCGCGATTCTGGAACGCCGCTACCAGGAACAGATCAAACAGCTTAAGCACGTGGTGGATACGCAGCACATTACCGTCTCGGTGTTGCAGGCCAACAATGGCAAGCTGACCGTGCATCACAGCTACCATTCACTTGGACGGGTGCTGCGCGATGCCGGTTTTCGTTTTCCTCCGTTGGTGGACGCGATCCCAGAGGGAGGAAGAGTCGATGTCAGCGCAGAAAGGCTCCCCGAATTGGATGCCGATTATATTTTTGATACCTGGCGGGCAGATACCGGAGGTCAACCTGCCGATGAGATCGCCGATATGAATCGGGTCATGCCGGGATTCTGTGATTTCTTACGCGCCTGTCGCGAAGGGCATTATATTTTATTGTCACGCGACGAAGTGATCTCGAACTCTTATGCCTCGCTGGGGCTGCTGGTGGCGCAGGTTCAGTCACATCTTTCCGGGCGAACCTTGCCTGAAAAAGCGGGGCAGCCATGAGTTTGTCTACCGGGCGCAGGCGTGTGGATCTGTACGGCGAGCGTTTTCGCGCACGTGCGCATCAACTCTCCCCACGGTTATATGCGGTGGCCAGCTATATCAACGAGCATCGTCATGTGGTGCTGGAGAATACGGCGATGGAGATCGCCGCAGCAACGCAGAGTTCAGATGCGACGGTAATCCGCGCCATGCAGGCGCTGGGTTTCGCCGGGTTACGTGATTTAAAGCTGACTATCGAGCGTTTCCTGGGGCCAGGGATCAACTCAGCGGAGAAGATGAATACCACGGTCAGCGCGCTGTCCTGCGATATTAATGCCAGCATTGATTTTGTGGTGGAAGGGCATCAGCGTGCTTGTGAAGCGCTAAGTGAACCGCAGAATCGTCGGGCGATGGCACAAGCCGTCGCTCTGCTGGCTGAGGCGCGACAGGTGGCGATTTTTGGGATTGGGGCTTCCGGTATTCTGGCTGACTACACGGCGCGATTATTAACGCGTATCGGTACGCCTGCGTATGCGCTGAATCGCACCGGAATTTTGCTGGCGGAACAGTTGTTAGATCTCCAACGCGGCGATGTACTGATCATGATGGGGCAGAAATCGGCGCATCGCGAAGGGCTCACCACGCTGGCCGAAGCGCGACGGCTGGGGATCCCTGCCATCTTACTGACCAATGCGCCGGACTCCCGTTTTAGCCGGGAAGCGCATACGGTGATCACCGTGCCGCGCGGTGGGGAAAACGGCAAAGTCCCTCTGCACGGTTCCGTCCTGCTATGCCTGGAGATGCTGGTCATGTCGCTGGCGTCTACTGCCCCGCAGAAAACCATGAAGTCGATGAAGCGCATTCAGGATCTGCATCGGTCGATTGGTAAATCGGGGGGGAAGAAGGGCTAAAATACCGGGCTGTAGGTTCAGGAGATCGGTGCGCGTTATGGGCAGAACGTCGGGACGCCGTAAACCCCTCCCAGGGGGCTCCAGCTGCCGCATCCATGCGGCAGAGGCCCGACTAACCTGTCCCATAACGCTCACCTGTACCAACATTGGCGTCGCGGTTGACATTCTTAACAGCAACACCGGAACGTCAATGCCACCGGGGGTATCCGGGTTAGCGGACCGTTGAGCGCAGGGATGCGCGAACACGAGCCCCCAGGGAGGGGTTCACGGCGAGTCCGCGTTCCGGATATCCCCGGTAAGGCTGTCATCAGCCTTACCGCAACACGTTACAGATCCGCACCGTTGCTGGCGATCACCTGCTTATACCAGTCGAAGCTTTTCTTCTTCGAACGCGCCATGGTGCCGGTACCGTCATCGTTTTTATCCACATGGATAAAGCCATAACGTTTGTTGTACTGGCCGGTGGTGAATGACACGCAGTCGAGGCAGCCCCATGGGGTGTAACCCATCAGATCAACGCCATCTTCCAGTACCGCAATTTTCATCTGCTCGATATGTGCCTGCAAATAAGCAATACGGTAGTCATCGTTGATCTGACCATCGGCTTCAACGGTATCGTAGGCACCAAAGCCGTTCTCAACGATAAACATCGGCTTCTGATAGCGTTCCCAGAAGGCGTTCAGCGTGTAGCGCAGGCCGACCGGGTCAATCTGCCAGCCCCAGTCGGAGGCTTTTACATGCGGGTTCGGACGGCTGCCCGGGAAACCTTCAATATGACGACCGTCGTCGCTGTCTTTCGCAGAGAACTGCACCGCATTACTCATGTAGTAGCTGAAGCCCAGATAATCAGCGCAGCCATCACGCAGCGCCTGCTCATCGCCCGGCTGCATCTCAATCTGGTAACCCTTACGCTCCCACTCTTTCAGAATGTACGATGGGTAGTAACCGCGCAGGTGCACATCACCGAACAGATAGCGCTCACGCATCGATTCCTGCGCGAACATCACATCATCCGGGTGGCATGACCACGGGTAGAGCGGCACAATCGCCAGCATACAGCCGATCTGCAAGTTCGGGTTGATCTCGTGACCCAGTTTTACCACCTGCGCACTGGCAACAAACTGGTGATGCAGAACCTGATACATCGCCTGCTCTGGTTTTTCGTGGTCGTTAAAAATCACCCCGGAGTTACAGTAACCGAACAGCGGATAACGCCAGTTACGCTGGTTATTGATCTCATTAAAGGTCATCCAGTATTTCACTTTATGCTGATAGCGCTTCAGTACCACTTCGCTATAACGCACAAAGAAATCCACCACTTTACGGTTCAGCCAGCCGCCGTACTCTTTCACCAGATGCTCAGGCATCTCGAAGTGGGAGAGGGTGATCACCGGTTCAATATTGTATTTCAGCAGTTCGTCAAACAGGTCGTCGTAGAACTGTAAGCCCGCTTCGTTTGGCTCCAGCTCGTCGCCTTTCGGGAAAATGCGCGTCCAGGCAATCGAGGTACGGAAGCATTTAAAGCCCATCTCGGCAAACAGCGCGATATCTTCTTTGTAGCGATGGTAGAAATCCACCGCCAGGTGATTCGGGTAGTGATGCGCCGGGTCAATGCCATCGGTGATCACGCGGTCCACACCGTGCGCGCCGCCGGATAAGACATCCACAATACTTGGACCTTTACCGCCCTGGTCCCAACCGCCTTCAACCTGGTGTGCCGCAACCGCGCCGCCCCATAAAAAATCTTTTGGTAATTGCTGCTCTGACATAATCCATCCTTTCTGGTGAGATTAACAACGTCTTAATAATGTGGGCGAGGTGTGCCTCGCCCCTACAAACCCCCAACGATTGATGCCGGGATTTAATACTCGATATCTTTATTTAACTTCGCCCCGTTGGTCTGGATCACGCGCTGATACCAGCTGAAGCTTTTCTTGCGGTAGCGTGCCAGATCCTTCAGATCGTGCTCATCACGGTTGACGTAGATAAAGCCGTAACGCTTGCTGATCCCCTGATGTGTACTGACCAGATCGATAGCCGACCACGGGCAGTAACCGAAGAGGTCGACGCCATCGCTGATCGCTAACTGGAGTTGCTCAAGATGGTCACTGAGATAAGCAATACGGTAGTCGTCATACACTTTATTCCCGGCGGCCAGCTCGTCAAAGGCACCGAGACCATTCTCAGTGACAATCAGCGGCAGGTGGTAACGATCGTAGATCTCGCGGGCAGTGATGCGGAAGCCAACCGGGTCAACATACCAGTTAAACTGATTTTTCTTCAGGTGCGGGTTATTGGTGCCGACGTAAACGCTTTTATCGATACCGGCCATCTGCTGGTCAACTTTCTGGCTACCTTCCCCCTCGTCGCTCAGCTCGGCGGCAACGGTCGCGGAGGCATAATAGTTAAAGGCGATAAAATCAGGTTTCGCCTGCTTCAGCAACGCCATCTCGGCATCGGTAATCGTTGGCAGCCAGCCTTTCTCCTGCATAAAGCGCCAGGCAATGGTGTTGTATCGGCCATAGCAGGCGAGGTCGAGGTACAGCCAGTTGCGAATGGAGGTGAAGTTATTCGCCGCCAGCACGTCTTCGGGTTTGGAACTGGCCGGATAGACGCAGGAGATATTCGGCGCCGGGCCGATTTTTGCCGCAGGCAACATCTCGTGGCAGGCGATCATCGCCCGCGCCTGTGCCAGCATCATATGGTGATTCTGTTGATACAGGGTTTTATGCGGATCCGGTGTGCCGGCGGGCAGCGTACCAATGACATCCCCTTTGAGGATCATCATGTTCTGCTCGTTGATCGTCAGCCAGTATTTCACTCGATCGCCGTACAACTCAAAGCAGGTGCGGGCAAAGTGCTCAAACGCCGCGATGGTGGCGGGATCGGACCAGCCGCCTTTCTCCTGTAACGCCCAGGGCAGATCGAAATGGTACAGCGTGACCAGCGGCTCAATCCCTTTGTCGGTGAGTGCGGTGATCAGCTTCTGATAGAACTCAACGCCTTTGGCATTGATCTCACCGGTTCCCTGCGGGAACAGGCGGCTCCAGGAAATAGAAAGACGGTAGGTTTTCAGGCCCAGTTCAGCGAACAGTGCCACATCCTCGGCAAAGCGGTGGTAGTGATCGCTGGTCACGGTGAAGTCTGTCAGGCGCGGATCGAAATGGGCTTTATCAATGACCGAAGGTCCTTTACCGTCCTGGTTCGACGCCCCCTCTACCTGATAGGCCGAGGTGGAAGCTCCCCATAAAAAACCGTCAGGGAAGGGCGATAGCTTGCGGTATTGCATCCTGTTCTCCTTGCGTTTTTGGCGGGTCAGGCATGCCTGACCCCTACGAAATATGTGCAGGGGCGAGGCATGCCTGACCCTACGAAATACGTGCAGGGCGAGGCATGCCTGACTCCTGCGAAATACGTGCAGGGCGAGGCATGCCTTATCCCCGCGAAATACGTGTAGGGGCGAGGCATGCCTCGCCCGAAACTACCTGGCCTGTTTCAACGCCTGCACTTCACGATGCAGGATGATGATCTCTTCCGCTAGCTCGCGGCAGAGCATGGCGTTCATCAGGTGATCCTGCGCATGGACCAGAATCAGGTTTACCGGCACCTTGCCGACGCCTTCGTCAGCGCCAATCAGTGCCGTCTGAATCTTATGCGCGGCTCTGGCAGCGGCTGTCGCGGCGGTCAGCTGTGCGTCCGCTTCCTGCCAGTCATAAGTCCGTGCTGCACGTAGCGCCTGCATTGAGCAGGAGCGGGCTTCGCCGGCGTGAATGATGAGTTCCATTACGGTGGTTTCCATATCCATGATCAGTTCTCCACGGCTTTCAGTTCAGTATCCGACGGGGTTGGCTTCTCCTGCTTCAACAGCTCGCGCTCATACATTTTGAAGAAGGGATAGTAAATCAGCGTTGAGACCACAATCAGCACGCCCACCAGAATCACGGCACGGAAGTCCCAGCCCGTAGACCAGGCGGCACCAATCGGGCCGGGTGTGGTCCAGGGGGCCAGCGAAACCACGTGATTCACCAGGTCAGTACGCGTGGCCACCCAGGCAATAATGGCATTGACCAGGGGAGCGGTAATAAACGGGATAAACAGCAGCGGGTTCATCACCACCGGGGAACCGAAGATAATCGGCTCATTGATATTGAACATACTCGGCACCAGGCCCAGCTTACCGATGGATCGCAGGTGTGCTGAACGGCTCCGCAGATAGAGGAACACCAGGCCCATGGTGGAACCAGAACCGCCTACCACGATAAAGAACTGCCAGAATGGCTCAATAAAGATCTGTGTGATCGGCTGGCCCGCGTTCAGTTCCTGCTGGTTAATGCCGAGGTTGGTCAGCCAGAAGGCCTGCAAAATCCCACCGACGATCACCGCACCGTGGATACCGGCAAACCACAACAGATGGCACAGCAGCACGGCAATCAGTACCGCTGGCAGTGAGTCAGACGCGGAGATGATGGGCTTGAAGATCGCCATAATCGCCTGCGGCAGTAGCATACCGAACTGATCCTGCACCAGCAGACTGAGGGGGAACAGTGTCAGGAAGATGGCAAGGATCGGGATCAGCAGATCGAACGACTGGCGAATTTTCGGCGGAACCTGCTCCGGCAGCTTAAAACCGATATGGTGTTTTTGCAGGAAGTGCATCAGCTCAGTGGAGTAGAGGCTGACGATAATCGCCGTAAAGATCCCTTCTCCTCCCAGCGATCCCACCGGAAGTGCGCCATTGCTCTGCGGCGCGGCGACCAGCAGAAACGACATCAGCGACAGACAGGCGGCCATAAAACCGTTCATCTTGTAGCTGATGGCAAGGTTATAGGAGATGGCGGCGGCGATATAGACCGCCATAATGCCCATCGTCATGTTGTACGGCATCATGATTTGCGCGGAGTGACGCTCCACCATACCCAGCCACCACTGCGCAAAAGCCCACTGGCTGTCGGCACCGAACGGTGGATGAGCGAACAACAGCATAAACGAACCCACAATCAGGAACGGCATCGAGGAGATAAAGCCATCTTTGATCGCCACCACGTGGCGCTGGCTGGAGAGCCTTGCCGCGATCGGGCTGATGCGATTCTCGATCACGCCGAACAGGGACTCGCTGAAGCGACTCATTTGGCAGTCCCGCCGTTCTGGATCATCAAGAGGGCGTCTGCGAGGATTTTTTCGCCGTTCATCATGCCGTAATCCATGGTGTTGATCACCGCGATCGGCTTATTGAGTTCATCGGCCAGCGGCTTGAAATCCACCAGCTTGTATTTGATTTGCGGGCCGAGCAGGCAGCAGTCGTAATCGGCGATCTGCTCAACAAACTCGTCCAGCCCTACCGCATTAATCTCCACGGCAATATTTTTTTCTTTAGCGGCTTTTTCCATACGCTGCACCACCATGCTGGTGGACATACCTGCGGCACAACAGAGTAAGATTTTATTCATGGTTGTTCTCCGGTCTAGGTTTCTTTAATAAATAGCTGAAACCGACCTGTTTCTGCAACCGGTTTCATATTCAATAATTTGTTCTGTGAGCGGGATCGCATCGGTCAGAGACAACGCAGGTGAAACAGCAAAATTGTGCGGGTAATGGATATATCACCAATAACGTTACAGGCAGGTTTAAACGGATTTTTTCCGTAGTAAAAGGCGAGAGTCAGATGAGGTGAGAAGGTTGCCTAAAGACACTAAAGCTAATAATTTCATTGTGTTATCATATGGGCTGTGGGTGCACGATAAAACAGGTTATTATTACAAGCAGAACTTAGCTTTCAGGAAGCCATGATGATTACCATGCTGGATGTCGCAAAAAAAGCCGGTGTTTCAAAAGCCACGGTTTCACGGGTGCTGGCAGGAAATAGTTACGTCAGTAAAACCACGCAGGATCGGGTATTTAAAGCGATTGAAGAAACGGGCTATCGGCCTAATTTGCTGGCACGTAATCTGGCGACCAATAAATCACAAAATATCGGGCTGGTGGTCACCAATACCTTATATAACGGCCCCTATTTTAGTGAGCTGTTATTCCAGGCGGCAACATTAACCGAGCAACATGGCCGCCAGCTGTTACTGGCCGACGGTAAGCATGATGCTCGCCAGGAGCGCCAGGCGATTGAGTTCCTGCTGGATTTGCGCTGTGATGCGATCATCATCTATCCCCGTTTTCTCAATACCGCCGAACTGGATGAGATTATTGAGCAAACCCGCAAGCCGATTATTGTGGTGAACCGTCAGCTGGAAAAACATCCGCAGCACTGCGTCTTTGCCGCCCATGAACAGAACACCCTGGACGCCGTCAATTATCTGGTTTCTCAGGGGCATCGCGATATTGCCTTTATTTCCGGCTCCGACGGTTCACCTACGGGCATCAGCCGCCTGAACGGTTACCGTGAAGCGCTTCAGTCGCACCATATCGCATATAACCCGCAGCGGGTGGCACAGGGAAGCTGGTCGTTACAGAGCGGCTATGAAGCCGGTCTGGAACTGCTGGCGCGTGGCGCTGAGTTTACCGCGTTGGTTGCGAGTAACGATGATATGGCTATCGGTGCCGCCCGGGCGCTGTATGCTGCCGGAAAACGCATTCCGCAGGACGTGTCTCTGCTGAGTTTCGATGATATTCCGATGGCATCATTTTTTGTTCCACCGCTCACCACGGTTCATGTACCCGTTGGAGAGATGATTCGGCACACGCTGGAAAAGCTGGTACTGATGCTCGATGGGCAGCCCGGTGAGCCGTTACCGGCATTTAACGGCCAGCTTATCGTGCGTGAATCAGTGGTGGCGGGGCCTTATCTGGGGCGAACCTGACGTTTCCGTTGTTGCAGCGTTATTGGCCCGAAAAAAATCAGTAATTTTACTGATTTTTTTTGGCGCCCATTTGCGCTATTATTCAGAGCGATTTTATCTAAGCCAATATTGTTAAGAGAACATTGTGACGTAACGATAATTTAATTATCGTTTTTATAAGTATTATCTTATCGCTAAATACTACACTGGACTTTGTTGAGAATATTCCTACCTTACTGGCTCTACAGGAGTTATGCCATGAACCCCCCCAGAATAATAGACCCAGTGCGTTCTACGCACGTTGGCGGATTGTCTCAACCGGATCATTCCGATGGTGAAATAAATTTAATTGAACTGCTGAGTATTCTGGTAAGAAGAAAATTCACCATTATGTTCTTTTGCGTTATTGCCGTGTCCGGTGGGGGGGCGGTGAGCTACCTGTTGCCGCAGCGTTGGACCAGTTCAGCGGAGCTGATCATACCGCAAGCGACGCAGCTGCAAGGCATGGATAAGATGCTCGCCGCGCTGGAGGTGCTGGATATTCAGTCGGATATCTCGCCGGGTTCCTTGTTATCCGAATTTATGCGTAATTTTGATGCCTATAATCTGCGTGAAAAATATCTGATCAGTACGGATTATTTTAAACAACTCTCTAAAAATAAAGCGAATACGCCGGAAATACGCCATCGCTTAATCAATTCCATTCTGCAAGGGAATATTTCATCGCGCAGCTCTTTGCAGGATAAAGCCGCGAATCAGAAAGAATATCTTTACTACGATGTGACCTTTAGTGCTGAAAATCCGGTTGTCGCGCGTGACCTGCTGCAGGGCTATATTAACTATGTGACAACCGTGGTTGAAAATGATGTATATCATCGTCTTCGCTATCAGGTTGAAATGCGTAAAAGCCAGGCCATTGGGAAATATAATTTCGACAGAGCGCGCGCGGAAACGGCCTATCGCATCAATCTCGAACGCCTGCAATATGCCCTTGAGATTGCGAAGGCCGCGGGGTTGCAGAAACCGTCATGGAGCAATGGTTCTTCGAATCAGGATGACCCGGATTTTCCGGTGACGCTGGGGGCAGATGGCCTTGATCGTAAACTGAAAATCGTCGAGTCTCTTAAAAACCCGATCATGCTGAATGCCGATTTGCAGAATCGTCATCTGTATATTGAAAAAATCAATGAGCTGAAAATCAACAGGCTGCATTTCCAGCCATTTAAATATATGCGCGCTCCCATGGTGCCGCTTCAACGTGATGCACCAAAACGCTCGCTGATTGTCCTGTTATCAGCAGTGGCGGGCTTGATTGCGGGCTGTGGCTATGTGCTGTTAAATGCAGCGATTAAGCAGCATCGTCTGACAACGGACAGGTGATCATAGTGGTTGAATGGTGCGATCAAACCGGGCAGAGGCGAAGCGCGTTCTGCCCGGTTTTTTTAATGGCTTCTTAACGCGACGGAACCACCGCCCGGTTACGCAACGCCAGCGATAACACGTAATAAATCACGCATGACACCAGCAGCGAGTTTATTGTTGGCACACCCCACTCGGTCATCAGGCCAATCACACTGCCGATAAGCGTCGCGATAATCGCTGTCCAGCCAATGGTTGGTGTTTCGCTGTCCCCAGGCAGTTTTCCTTCTGCACGGCTTTTATCCAGCGCGGCACGGTGTGTGCGCAGCAGCAGATAGTCAACCAGCATAATGCCGAGGATCGGAGGGAACACCACGCCCAGCACGGTGAGGAAGTCAACGAAGCGGTCAAGGATACCCAGCACCGAGAGCAGGGTGCCCAGCACGCCAATCACCAGCGTGGTATTCCGGTACTGTAACTTCTTACCGGAAATGCCTTCGACGGCATTAATCACCCCGAGGGAAGAGGAGTAGAGGTTTAAATCGTTCACACGCAGTGTGGACAGGATAACCACCAGTAACCCGACGCCGCCTGCTACCTGCGACATAATCGTCACGACATCAGCCGTTTGCAGCGTGCGGGCAATCATAATGGCCAGCCCGTTCACGATAAACTCTCCGGCGATAATCGTCAGCAGGGTAACGCCCGCCACATGCCTGGATGAGCGTGAATAACGGGTCAGATCCGGCGTCATCAGGCTGGCAACAATCGCCCCGCCAACGACCATGGTGATGGCCGCGCTGATGGTCAGCGGGCTACCGGTGGGCGGCAGGTCAATAATTTGCTGAAGAGTGTGGCCGGACAACGTCTGGAAGGAGATAAACGCCACCAGACAAATAAACAGCGGTACGGCGATACGGGCGGTTACACGCAGCGCTTTAAACCCAAAGGTCACCAGCACGGTCAGCAGCAGACCGGAAAGACTGGCCGCCAGCGGGAACCCCAGGGCGCCACCGAGGGCAAAATTCAACGACTTGGCGAAGATGGCATTTTGAATGCCAAACCAGCCGAGCAGGCTCACGGCGACGACCAGGCCAATCAACACTGAACCGATGCGACCAAAACCGCACCAGCGCGCCAGTAAGCTCCCGGATATGCCTTCTTTCATCCCGGCATAGCCCAGCCCGAAGGTCACAATGCCAAAGATCACGCTGCCGGCCAAAATGGCCAGGAAAGCGGAGGCCAGACTCATCGAATCCCCCAGTACCGCCCCCAGCATAAATTGGTCGAGTGCGGTAAGCATACCCATATGGACCACGGCAACGCTTAAAAATGAGACACGCTTGTTTTCAGGTACGCGACTTAACGGGTAGTCTTCAATACGAATCACGGAGTTTCCTTAGCAAAAATTAAATAAACTGTATGCCCTTTTCAATCAGACGGTCCGGTATAAAATTGTCCAACCCTGCGTGACGGCAATACTCTTCGAACTGGCTCAGGGTATGCACCCCTGCTTTTTGATAGATGTTATAAATGCGGTTCTCTACGGTGCGATGGCTGAGATTATAAATCCGCGCAATTTCTTTCGTAGATAAGCGTTGCAGCATCAAAAAAAGCGTATCCAGTTCGGAACGGGTAAACACATCGTTATCGACTTCGGTTGTCAGCACCCCGGGTTTTTGCTGAGTAATATATTTCAGCGGCGACATGGTGTTGAGCAGTTTAGCGTTCCATGCAATACCGATAAAATCCCCGTTTTCTCCATACAGTGGGATTTTTTCACACACATAGGGCGTTAAGGTTTTCTGCCCATACCAGTAGTGAGTTTCGATCACGGCAACCCGTCCGTTACACGCCTGAGTGCGACGATCGTGCTCAATAAGCTCATCTTCACACTCGGCCCAGGCGGCAGGAAAATCACTGTCGAGTCGGCCTTCAATCGCAAAGTTTTTCGGCGTGTTAGTGTATAAGTACGCCGCTTTATTCATATACAGGTGCTGTGAGTCAGGAGCCTTGATCCCCCAAGGTTCGGATAAATGTTCCATCATAGCAATCAGAGCACTGAGGCTTGATCGTGGTTTATCTTCCGGTGATTCCATTTTTCCCCCTGAGGTGTAATTCAGATCTTCTTAGCCAGATAGTGGCGCGTATGCAAATGTGCATAATCGCCGAGCTCGCCATAAGCGGAGTAGCCTAACTTCTCGTAAAACCCGACGGCCTGGAAATTGAACGTATCAACATAGGCCATATGACAGCCGCGCTGTTTTGCTTCCTGTTCTGCTGCCAGCATCAGGTCACGCCCCACACCTTTACCCCGGCAGGCATCGCTGACCCATAAATACTGCACTTCCAGACCTCCCCACCAGGTTCTTGCGACCAGGCCTGCAAAAATTTGCTGGTTTTCATCGCGTAACGTCAGAAAAAGGGGGTGGATATCAACGGGGGTTGTTTTTGCATTGTGCTGCCACAGGCTGTTGATAACAAACGTTTCATCAGCGTCTGCGGGCGTATCAGTTACAGTGATTTTCATTAGCCTCATGCTCTCATAATTCGAATAACAATTAATAAGATAACTTGTATATTAAGCACGCGTAATTATCATTTATGCCCAGGTATATCAAGAGTGTTTTTCCCCCTTTCCCGGAATGATAAAAATGCCTAAAGTATGAGTCATGGGCGGCGATATGAATCAGACGATACTAATATCCTGCTGTCCTTCCAGTTTGGCAAGGCAAAATTTCGGCCTCACCAGGGAACGTTCTACATGCAGCCCTTTTTCAGCGACCCTTTTTGCGGCGGATGAGAAAGTGAATAAATAAAGAAGTCTGAAGATGGCGCCGGATGTCACTTTAGTAAATCTTTTTAAAATGATGTTGTTTCAGTAAAAGGCTGCTGCTAAAGCGGCCTTTTTTACTTGCTTCCTCACAGATTGATAACGTCCCCGTAACCCCGCCCGCGAGATAACGCGATATAGTTGTAAAGATCCTCCCGAATTCTGCCGTTAATGATCGCTCAGGATGCCCACTTTACTTGCCCGGGAAACAATTATGGTCGATACATCGTTACCGCCGGTTATTGGCCGGAACAGTGAGATGGTTTCAATGGTGAAAATCTGGCAACAGGCTGATTTTTTGATGCTTTTCCTGGCCTGGGGCATGTGGGCCATTGCCTGTCTCATTGGCTGGATGATGGACTCCTTCATGCTGGCGCTCGGCGTTGGCGGGGCGCTGGCGATTGTCGCCACGCTGGTACGTTACGTCTGGCCAGGCCGCCTGATCACTCGACTGTGGTTTGCTTTTACCCTGATCGCGTTTTCCGCGCTGTTGATTCAACTCGGTCAGGGCGAGGTTGAATATCACTTCTCCATCTTTGTGCTTCTTTCCGCCTTACTCGCTTACCGCGACTTTCGTCCGTTGCTGATGGGGGCTGCCACCGCTGCCGTTCACCACGCACTGTTCAACTATTTTCAGGAAAATGACCTCTACGGCATCGTCTGTTTTACGCATCCCGGTTTCCACATGGTGGTGTTCCACGCCATTTTCGTGGTGGCACAAACCGCTATCCTGATCTTTATCGCTCACCGTATGGCCGCGGATGCCCGCGCGGCGTGCGAAGTGGCAGAGCTGGCGGCGTGGATTAACCGCGAACCCGGGCGCCTGACGCTGGGGCAGGAAGACAATCAAAGCACAACGCCGTTTGCCCGCACGTTCAGCAGCACGCTGGGTACCATGCGGGGCACGCTGAATCAGGTAAGCGAAGGGGTCAGCACGTTACTTGAGGAATCAGACAGTATTCTGCAACGTAATGCTGCGCTCTCGCAGCGCACCGATGAGCAGGCGAACGCACTGGCCGTTGCTGCAACGGCGATGGAGCAGATGAGTGAAGCCGCCACGTTGACCAGTGAAAAAGCGCATGCTGCACAGCAGCTGGCGCAGGGCGCGAACAGGGTGGCAAAACGCGGCGGCGAGAATATCGCCTCCGCGGTGAACTCGATGACGCAGATCGAGCAGGAGTCGCAGCGCATTAATGTCATTCTGGAACTGATCGACGGCATCGCCTTCCAGACCAATATCCTGTCACTGAATGCATCTGTTGAGGCGGCTAATGCGGGTCAGCACGGTCAGGGTTTTGCCGTGGTGGCAGCGGAAGTGCGCATTCTGGCGGGGCGTTGCGAAAATGCGGCCAAAGATATTCGCCAGCTGATTTCGACCTCCGTAGAGCGCACGCACAGCGGTACTGAGCAGGTGGCCGAAGCGGGGAAAACGATGCAGGAAATTATTCAAACCATTAATGGATTGAATGACCTGGTGCAGGAGCTGGCTGATATGAACGACCAGCAGCTCGCCAGTATCACGCAGATGAAAGACAGCGTGGAGAGCATTGACAGCAGCGTGCAGCACAACCTGAAACATGTGGCAGAAACGCTGGAGGTTGCTCAACTGCAACAGCGCCAGGCAGAGGCCGTTCAGCAGGCGATTGCTGTCTTCCGCTTTGCCTGAGGTGCGTCAGTGCCCGGCGGCGTTCATCACATCAATGCAGTGGGCTACATCCTTTGCGGCAGCCTTTTTTTGCTCCATGCTGAGCGCCTGATATTTCTCAATCGACGATCGGCCCAGCCGATCGTCATAGCTGACCTGTTTGACCGAGTAAGAGCTGTTTTCGTTAATAATCACCGTACGCATTTTATCGGCGAAGTCCTCCTCGCTGGACGGTGTGCCCATAACATCCACGGCGACACAGGCAGCGGCGTCATAATGCGGATCGTGGGCCGGGCTTCTGAACATAAACCACCACAACGACAGTATGGCGGCAGCGAGCACTAACAGCGGGAACAGCTTTTTCATCACATCAACTCAATTCACCCGGAGCGGGCTATCATCAGGGGGCGCATTATACGGAGATATGCGCCCTGGGCGACCAAAATAAGCCTGACGGCGCTCAGCCATGCATCTCGCGCAGCAGCGCATGCAATTGTTCCGCTGGCTGTGGCTTACTGAGAAGGAATCCCTGTAACCGATCGCAACCTGCTGAGGCCAGCATCAATCGCTGCTCTTCAGTTTCCACCCCTTCAGCGGTAACAGTAATACCCAGACTGTGCCCCAGCTTGATCACTGATTCAACGATAGTGGCTGAGTTTTCGCGTACCCCTAGCGACTGGATAAAGGCGCGATCGATTTTAATGGTATCAACCGGGAACTGGACCAGATAGCTCAGGCTGGAATAACCGGTGCCGAAATCGTCGAGTGCGATGCAGAATCCGGCGGCGCGCAGGGTCTTAATGGTTTTCAGTGCATGCTGTTCATTTTCCAGCAGCACGCCTTCGGTAATTTCCAGTTCAATTTGCTGCGGATTGATCCTATGGCGCGCCATAATCGCCATCAGATTGTCAATAAACCCAGGGGCAAGGAATTGCAGCGGTGAAACATTGACGGCAACGATCAGTTTTGGGCAGGTGATGGCCAGTTTACAGGCCTGTTCCAGCACCCACTCGCCCAGAGTCACAATCAGCCCGGTCTCTTCGGCAATCGGCACAAACTCCGCCGGAGAGATGTTGCCAAGCTGCGGATGGTGCCAGCGCAGTAGCGCTTCGACGGCAATCATTTTTTGGCCGCTGACATCCATAATCGGCTGATACCACTGCATTAAGCCCGTCTCATTTTCCAGTGCCAGATGGAGTTGCTGCGCCAGTCGCTGACGTTTTTGCAGGGCTTCATCCATGGCCGGCACAAACAGGCAGTAGCGGCCACGGCCTTCCGCTTTGGCTGCATACAGGGAAATATCAGCTTTGCGCATCAGCTCCAGCCGTTCCAGCCCATGTCGCGGCGACAGTGCCACCCCAATACTGACGCCTACCCACAGCGTATGACCGCGCAGCGTCATCGGTTCGGCCAGCCGGGCAATAATTTTTTGGCACAGTTCGGCAACCTGCTGATCGTCTTCTACATCACCGATCATTACCACGAACTCATCCCCCCCAAGACGCCCGACGGCATCCTGTAGCGGTAACAGCGACGACAGCCGTTGACCGATCTCGACGATCAAATCATCACCCGTATGGTGGCCATAGGTGTCGTTGATCATTTTAAAGCGATCGAGGTCGAGCAGCAGCAGCGCCAGCTTCCCGCGCTTCAGAGGTAACTGATGCAATCGCTCATTGAGCTGTTCTTCTATCCAGGCGCGGTTGGGCAAGCCGGTGAGCACATCATGGCGAGCCAGATGTTGGGCGTGCGCTTCGCTGGCGGCGAGGCGGCGCATTGAGCTGGAGAGCTTGAGAGACGAGTGCCACAGGCGGCGCGTCATAATGATGCACATCAATGTGATACTCAAAATGGCCACCGCAATCAGCGGGCCCGTCACCATCAGCATCTGGCTGCCGGGGCGCATCGGTATCCAGGAGACACTGCTGACGGGAATACTGCTTGCTGAGGTCAGGAGAAAACCGGCGCTGTTGGGCTGGTCTGGCACGCTGGGGGTAAAGCGAAAATGGCTGACCACACCGCGATGCTCAAGGAAATCGATAAAGCTGTAATGCAGATAGCGGATAAACACCAGTCGTCGCCCGGAATGGTCCGGCAGACTGCCGATCACCACCTCCGCAACCCGACCACGCAGGCGGATAAAATCATGGATCAGCGTCGGCGATGCCGTAGGAAGCAGCCAGTGCGATAGTGACGGGCTGAGCGCATCGTAGCTGGAAACGGGGGCCATCTTGCCCTCCAGCCAACTGACCACGGGACGCTGCTCTGCATCCAGGAGATATATTTCATTATCGCCAGCAAGCTGAAACAGCCAGCTGCCAAATTCTGTGGGCTTGGCCAGTTGTGAAATTAGATCCGGCCCATTCAATAGATTTTTGTGCTGAAGAGTAAAGTCGACCAGGTGCTGGGCGAAAATATTTTCAATAACCTGTTGTTGTTTTTCTTGTGCTTTGGCATTGCTTTGCACGGTGACCCAGTATGCAGTAAATCCGCATCCCATAAGGGAAAAAAGCACCACGGCCACGACGGGGGCGACAACGCTACGTATAAACTCGCGGCGTAGTTCAGCTACCGTGCTGTATTCGATTTTCATTGATATTCCAGGATAAACGAGTCGTTGCCTCAGGAAATAATGGTCCTGTTTAGCGCAAACATTACCTCATTACGTATTATTGGCAAAGTCAAAGACGTTATTAAATATCCGTTTATCCGAAACTCACGTCAGGAGAGGAGGATTTCTTTATCTCTGGCGCAATACACTGAATGATGAAGGGGTTACCTCTCGTGGAGAGACACGCCCGGGAGGGTCATCAGCATGAACAGCCCGGGAGTGTATTCATCAGAACGCGAGTTTCCCAGGTGTAAATTCTCTGAACGCATTGTCTGCGGGATGATAGCCCAGCACTTCACGGGTACGGGTCAGATCAAAACGCTTGAAACGATTATCCGAAATACCGTAACCGATGAAGAACGTGATATTTTCCGCTTCGACAGCGCCCGTCAGTAGCCGGACGGCATCTTCCGGACTGAGCCATGCGCTGTAATCGCGGGCGTTATGAAGGTTGTCGGCGTGCCTTTGTTCAAAAGCACCGATTCTGAGTGCGACGCAGCTCAGGCCACGCTGCGTGGCATAAAATGAGCACAGCGCTTCACCGTAACATTTCGTGACGCCATATAAATTGGCGGGCGACACTTCCATTCCGGGATGGATCTGTACGTCGACAGGATATCCTTCAATGGTCTGCGCACTGCTGGCAAAAACGAAGCGCTGGCAGGGGGTTTCTGCCACGGCTTCCATCAGATAGGTCGTGGTCAAAATATTCGCGGGCAGCAGATCGGTGAAAGACGCATCGGCGTCAGGTATTCCCGCCAGATGAATGACCGCATCAACCGGCTCTTCCGCCAGCAGTTCCGCTGCCGCACCCGGCTTTGACAGATCCAGTGATATAAAACGGTGTGGTGAGGAGACGTCATAATCTGCTGCCACCCGGTCAGTCAGGACAAACCTGTAATGATTTTTCATCGCGCTGAAGAAGGTTCGCCCTATACGTCCACTGGCACCCGTCATCAATATTTTTTTTAACGCCATTCAGTCAAACTCCAGAGGTTGATCAGGCCGCCATTGTGCAGGGTTCAGACCGTGCTGCAAACAGGATCCTGTGCCCATCAATCAGAACAGAGAGCTGCCCGTCATTCTGTGGTGTTTTACAGCCGCCTGCGTTGTGCTTAAGCTTTGATGGGATAGCTGACCAGCGGCTTGATCTCTTTCAGCACAAACATACTCTGCATCTCTTTGATGCCTGGCAGGCGGCGGATCACCTTCATAGCAAAGTCGGCGTAGGCATCGAGATCCTGCGCCACCACCTGTAACAGAAAGTCCGCATCGCCGCCGATGCTGTAACAGGCCACCACATCGTCCAGTGCAGTCACTTCCTGCTCAAATTTGCGTGCTTCAGCCTCGCTGTGGCTGTCGATCGATACGCGGACAAAGACCATCACCCCCAGGCCAATTTTCTTGCGATTCAGCACGGCACGATAGCCTTGAATCACCTCATCCTCTTCCAGCTTGCGCACTTTACGCCAGCATGGCGATGCCGACATACCGATCTGGTCGGCCAATGTCTGATTGGTCACGCGCGCATCATTTTGCAGCAGCGCCAGAATTTTCATATCGATAGCATTTAAGGTCATCTGGTCCGATTCTTCTTAAATTGAGATTGCAGTGGGTTAATCTTGCCCTTTTTAAGCTTTTTTACAACAGATTGAGACAACCTTTTCCGGCCGTGCTGCGCAATAATATTTGCCAGACTAATGTGACTGACACCAGGGAATACCGATGAAATTTGACGCCACGCAGCACCGTTGTACCATTATTATCGACAATCAACTCAGCCCCGGGCTGGCCATGAATGCCGCCAGCGTCATTGGCATCAGCTTTGGCCGCACGGTCGACAATCTGGTGGGGCCAGACCTGCAAAGTGGCGATGCGGTGAACTATCCGGGCGTGATCTATGCCCCGTTGCCGGTGCTGCTGGCAGAGGGCAGTTATGTGCAACAGTTACTGTCTATCGCCACTCAGGATGAGGATATCTACGCCATGCCGTTCAGCGCGCTGGCACAGTCGTGCCGGACGTATGAAGAGTATGGGGAACGTATTTCCACAGTCAGCAGCCCACAGATTGAGCTGGTCGCGATTGGCTTAATCGGGCCAAAGAAGAAGATCACGCAACTGACGGGGAATCTGGCGCT
Organism: Erwinia sp. MYb375; assembly: GCF_037479175.1. NCBI lineage: Bacteria > Pseudomonadati > Pseudomonadota > Gammaproteobacteria > Enterobacterales > Erwiniaceae > Erwinia > Erwinia sp. MYb375. The sequence continues at coordinate 319,864 of NZ_JBBGZS010000014.1, forward strand.
GTATAAGTAGAGGGTGCAATGAAGATTATCGACAGTGACATTCGTAATGTGGTCAGCGGGCAAAATGTTCGGGTGATGACCCCGGCAAACATCTATGAATGTGTGTTACAGGATGATGTGTTTGTCGGCCCGTTTGTCGAGATCCAGAAAGGGTGCGTGATTGGGCGCGGCAGTCGTATTCAGTCGCACACGTTTATCTGCGAGAACGTCACGCTGGGTGATCACTGTTTTATCGGGCATAACGTCACCTTTGCCAACGATCTGTTTCACAGCGGCAAACCGGATGCGGATGCGCAAAACTGGCTGCGCATCACGCTGGGGGACAATGTTACCGTGGGCAGCGGCGCGACCATTCTGACGGAAACGATATGCGGCGGTGCGGTGATTGGGGCGGGCAGTGTGGTGGTGAAACCGGTGACCATCAAGGGAATTTATGCCGGCAATCCTGCCCGGCTAATCAGAACGCTGTGAACCTCTTCGCCTGTATAGGCGACCCTTTTTCCAGACTGGCCCATCCCCGCAAGAGAATGCCCGCTGTGGGATTTTAAAACCTCCATGGCATCTCGATCTAATGTAGGGGGCGATCGTCTTTTCCGATCGCCCCGTGCTGATGGCGGAGAGTCCGGTGTCAGGTCCGGGGCCAGTTTGAGCACGCCGGATCGGCAAAAGACGCATCCCTGCGGGCCTCGGCACGCGCCGTCCGGCTTACCTCAAACTGGCCCCATCCCCGCAAGAGAGTGCTTGCTGTGGATTTTAAAACCTCCACGGCATCTCGATCTGATGAAGGGGGCGATCATCTTTTCCGATCGCCCCGTGTCACAGATGGGCAGTGGTCAGGTGATAAATCGTAAAATAACGAAGAACTGGTTATCGACAAGCGTATTACTCTGAGGGTGGAAGGAGGAACTTTACCCTATGCGTAAGTCACTTAAGGTATTTAGCGGAATCATTATCGTGGTTGCCATTGCGCTCACCTGGGCCTGGCCCTGGATTAAAATGGACTTCGCCGGGAGCGCTCACTATACCGAGCAGGATAAACGGGAATATGATTTTTATACGCCTGACATACTCAAAAACATGCCGCGTATCTCTCCCCGTTATTCGTTTGATTACGCCAACATCACCGGGCCTGCAACGCATGTGTATGCCATGAAATTTTACGATACAGATACCACTCGTGAGGTTGAAAACTATCTGGCGTCTTTGGGATACAGGCAAGTTAAGTGTGATGTTGACGCAGTGTGTTGGCGTAGCACCGACCCTGAGGAAGCCATTTATGTCGATACATTGAAGGGGGAGAGAACCGTTATTGTGCAGGTGGTTTATCACTTCACATAACCGTTTTCGGCGGGTGAACACCACAAGATGGGGCGGAGAGTCCGGTGTCAGGTCCGGGGCCAGCTTGAGCACGCCGGATCGGCAAAAGACGCATCCCTGCGGGCCTCGGCACGCGCCATCCTGGCGCGTGACGCCCGGCTTACCTCAAACTGGCCCCATCCCCGCAAGAGAGTGCTTGCTGTGGATTTTAAAACCTCCACGGCATCTCGATCTGATGAAGGGGGCGATCATTTTTCCGATCGCCCCCTGCCAACGCTGGACAGCGGCCTGATCAACGTGACCCGGAATGGAAAAGGATTATCTTCAGAACGATGCTGCCATCGGTGTTTTACTGACGGCATAATCGACTAAAGTGATTGCCGGCGTGCCTAACTGATACGTGCTTTTAACAGGGAGTGATCTGTGTCTGATACCGTTACCCACCCATTGACCTGGCAGACTGACCCGGCACTCGGCCTGTTGCCAGTGCAACTCTGCGAGTGTATTGAAAACCTGTTGCTGCCTGCCGGGCTGGTCGTGACCCATGCGCCGCAGCGCGAGGCAGAAAGTGCCGACTACGGAGCCTGTCGCCTGTCGGTCAATCATCAAACCGTGGTTTTCCGTGTTGCGCGTACCACCCCGACGAAAGTCGGTCAGTTTGTCACGCTATGGCAGCGGCCCGGCGGGGTCAATGAGATTGCCCCGCTGGACAGCGAGCAGGGAATTGCCGCTGTGATGGTGGCCGTCTTTGATGAGGAGAACCGCGGTATTTTCCTGTTTGATGGCGACATTCTGGTGAAGCAGGGCGTGTTCTCCCGTCAGGGCGTGGGCGGCAAGCGTGCGTTGCGTGTTTACGCGCCCTGGGTCACACCCCTGTCGCGCCAGGCGCTGAAAACACAGCAGTGGCAGAGCCGCTATTTTTATACGCTGCATTCTGAATACTCTGCGGGTGGCGATGTGTGGCAGGGGCTGAATCGTGAGAACCGGGGAAGCTAGCCCCCACGACATGATGATGTTGGCGTAGGGGCCAGCTCTTTTTTCCGGTCGGCCGTGTTGATGGTGTGCACCTTCTTTTCAGCTCGACGTTACTCCGCAAAAACCTCAATCCCTTTACGATCAAGGGTGTTTAACAGGCGAAGGGCGGCGCCATTCGGCTTTTTCTCTCCACGTTCCCATTTTGAGATGCTGGCTACTGTCATATTCATCGTATAGGCAAGTCCGGCCTGGCTGATCCCCAAACGGTCACTCATCGCCCGGATATCTTTGCCTTCCATTGCCATAATTTTTGGCAACTTTTCGCGAATTTCCTGAGCTTTGATGCGGGCATCCAGACGTTTGACTGTCTCATCTGAAACGGCGCCGATTTCATTAAAACTGTGCGCCATTTCCTGTAGTTGTTTAAGACGGCTCATAACAATATACCTCTCTTAATCTGCCTGTCTCTATTGCCTTATTAATAGTCTGAGCTGACATGCTGAGAAAATCGTGAGCAAATAATGCCCTCTCATTGATGATCAAGTGGTCTGATGGGCTTGCCGATGATGATTTTCAAACATCTTTTTTATCATAATACTGTGTTCAAAATGCCAACCTTTGTTACCTGCCTGCCATGACAATAAATAATTAAATCAATATGTTATGCACTATATTTGCACATTGCTGTGTGCCAGGATAGTGCAGATATCGCTCTGATAAACACACCGACAGTGCCCACGCGGCGTACTGCCTGCCCCCGCAATCCTGGCCTGTTAATTGCTTAGTTAATCCTGCTAACCCTTTAGCCTGACAATGGCGTCAGTCAACGTTAACCATCCCAACATCCCCCTTTCTCTTTCATGGCGATCATGAAGGGCTTCCCGTGGGGAAAATAAATTAAAAACAGCATCAGGAGTGTTTATGGCTATCAGTCGGCGTTCATTTATCAGTGGCAGTGTGGCATCCGCAGTCGGCATGGCCACGCTGGGGTTACCGAAGTTCAGCTTTGCCGCGGGCGACAACCCGATCAAAGTGGCGACCATTCTCGACCTGTCAGGCGGCCTGGATATTTATGGTAAACCGATGGCCGATGCCATCAACCTCGCGGCGTCCGAAATTAACGCCAGCGGCGGCCTGCTGGGGCGGCCGTTGCAGATGATTACCTATGACGCGCAGTCGAATATGCAGCTCTATGCGCAGTATGCACAGCAGGCCGCGCTGAAAGATAAAGTGGCCGTGGTGCACGCCGGGATCACCTCCGCGTCACGTGAAGTGATCCGCCCGGTACTCGACCGCTTCCGCACCCTCTATTTCTACCCGGCGCAGTATGAAGGCGGTGTCTGCGACCGTAACTACTTCTCCTCCGGCTCCACCCCGGCGCAAACCGTCGAGAAGATGGTGCCTTACGCGATGAAAAAGTGGGGCAAAAAGGTTTACATCCTGGCGGCCGACTATAACTACGGCCAGATCATCTCCTCCTGGGTGAAGAAGTATGTTGCCGATAACGGTGGGGAAACCGTGGCCGTCGAATTCTTCCCGCTGGACGTCACCGACTTTGGTGCCGCCATCTCGAAAATCCAGACGGCGAAACCGGACTTTATCTGGTCGGCGCTGGTGGGCGGGGCGCACCTGTCGTTCTACCGCCAGTGGCACGCGGCAGGCATGACCGGAAAAATCCCGATGGCCTCCACCAGCTTCGGCAGCGGTAATGAACACATCATTCTCTCGCCGGAAGAGAGCAACGGCATGCTGATCTGCGCCAACTATATGCAGGAGATCAACCAGCCGACCAATATCGACTTCGTTAAGCGTTTCAAAGAGAAGTATGGCCCGAATGCCCCTTATGTCAGCGACCTGGCGATGGGCGCCTATCAGGGCTTCCTGCTGTGGGCGGAAGGGGTGAGAAAAGCGGGGGATACCGACCGGATGAAGGTGATTGAAGCACTGGAAAGCGGATTGTCGATTGATTCACCCAGCGGTAAAGCGACCGTCGATGCGGGCACCCATCATCTGACGCTGGATGTGCATATCGCGGAGGTCAAAGACCACCAGATGCAGATCCTCGAAACCTATGCGCAGCAGCCACCGCTGGATACTGCAATGGTGTGCGATCTGAAAAAGAATCCGCGTGACACCAAGCAGTATCAGATACAGCTGTAAGGAGGGAATATGGACTGGATCATTATCTACAGCGTTGAAGTGCTGAACGCGATTGCCACGCTGATTGTCATGAGCCTTGGGCTGGCGGTGGTGTTCGGCATGATGAAGATCGTCAATATGGCACACGGTGAATTTATGATGCTGGGGGGCTATGTGGCGATCCTCGCGACCAATCAGTGGGGCGTGCCGATCTGGATCTCCATGCTGGTGCTGGCACCGCTGGTGGTGGGGATCTTTGGCATCGTGGTGGAGCGGGTGATCATCCGTAACCTCTACGGGCGCATCATCGACACCATGCTGGCAACATGGGGGTTGAGCCTGGCGATTATCGGCTCGGCAACCATGGTGTTTGGCAATACGACGCTCGGCATCAGCTCCCCGCTTGGGGGCGTGACCATCGGCAGCCTGAATACCAGCGGTTATGCGCTGTTTATGATCGGCTTCTCGCTGTGCCTGATGCTGGCGCTGTGGCTGCTGCTGAAGTTCACCACCATCGGCCTGTGCGCCCGCGCTACCATGCAAAATGCACGGATGGCAGCGGCGCTGGGCACCAACCCCGGAAAAATCTACAGCCTGACCTTTGGTCTGGGGGCGGCGCTCTCCGGCCTCGGCGGGGCACTGCTGGCGCCGATCACCGGGGTGATCCCGACGATCGGCATCAGCTATATCGCCAAAGCCTTTATCACCGTGATCGGCGGCGGTAGCGCGATCATTGCCGGAACGCTCACCTCCTCAACGCTGTTTGGTTCTATTTCGCAGGTGGTCACCTTTATGTCTACGCCCGTGTTTGGTGCGGTGGCGCTGCTGCTGTCGGCCATTGTTCTGCTGCGCCTGTTGCCGCAGGGCATTACTGGTCGCTTCTTTCGGAGATCCCTGTGATGAAAACATGGCCTGAATGGGTAAAAACACTGCTGGTGGTGATCCCGGCGGCGGGGGTGACGCTGTGGTTATCCGGTGCGCTGGAGCTGTACACGCTGCTGTCGCTGACGGTATTTCTGGTGATGGCGATCCTGTCGCTCAGCCTGGCATTTATCTGGGGCTACGGCGGTATTCTCTGCTTCGGTCAGGCGGCGTTTTTCGGTATTGGCGCTTACACCTACGCGATCTGTGCGATTAACGTTGGCGACTCCACCTGGGCGGTGGTGGCAGCGATTGTCGTGCCAACGCTGTTCTCGCTACTGCTGGGGTACGTGATTTTTTACGGCGGCGTCAGCGACGTCTATCTGGGAGCGATCACCCTGGCGGTCAGCCTGGTGCTGTTTAACTGGATGAACTCCACCTCCGGCAGCGAATACCGCCTGGGTGAAGCGCTGCTCGGCGGTTTTAACGGCATGCCATCCGTGCCAACGCTGAACGGCCTGTTCAGCCCCGACGATATTCTGTCGCCGGAAGCGATTTTCACCGTCACTGGTTTCTGCCTGCTCCTCTGTTACGCGCTGCTGAAGCTGACGCTGGCCAGCCGCTTTGGCAAAACCGTGGTGGCGATCCGTGAAAACGAACAGCGCGCCGGGCTGCTGGGCTATAACGTCCCGGCCCATAAGCTCGGCACCTTTGCCATCGGCGGTGCGATTGCCGGGGCGGCGGGCTGCCTGTACGTCAACTGGGGGGCATTCGTCAGCCCCGGCGTCTTCAGCATCAGCCAGTCGGCGCAGATCATTATCTGGGTGATTGTCGGCGGGCGCGGCACCTTAATCGGCCCGGTGATCAGCTGTGTGGCGTTGCAGTGGCTGGTGACCCGGCTTGGGGCGCAGCAGAGCGTCGACACCAATCTGGTACTGGGGGTGATCCTCACCGCCTTTGTGCTGCTGATCCCCGGTGGACTGTTGCCCACCTTACAACGGCTGGTACGGCGTAAAGCCAGACCACAAGCGGATGCTGAGATATCGGAGGTGAAACTGTGAACAGCCGGATTATTCTGCAGACAACGAAAATGGGCGTCAGTTTTGGCGGCGTCCATGCGGTAAAAGAGGTGGATTTCACCCTGCGTGAGGGCGAACTGCGCTGCCTGATCGGGCCGAACGGCGCGGGGAAAAGCACCTTCTTCAAGATGCTGAGTGGCCAGGTGCTGCCTACGCGCGGCGAGTGCCGTTACCGCGACCAGGTGATCTCTGGCCTGAAACCCTGGGCCATCGCCCGGCTCGGCATCGGAATTAAAACCCAGGTGCCCAGCGTATTCGAGGGCTTAAGCGTCTATGAAAATCTGTGGCAGGCGGCAGCGGTCAAACTGCCGAAAGCGCAGGTCCCGCAGCATATTGCCCAGGTGCTGGAGCAGATCGATCTGGTGGCCAGCGCCGACACGGTGCTGTCTGAGATGTCGCACGGTCAGCGGCAATGGGTGGAGCTGGGGATGATCCTGATTTCAAAACCCGATCTGGTGCTGCTGGACGAGCCTGCCGCCGGGATGACCTGGCACGAAGTGCGCAAAACCGCCGAGCTTATCAAAGAGATCAATCTCAACAGTACGGTCGTGGTGGTGGAACATGACATGGAGTTTATCAGCATGATCGCACAAAAGGTGACGGTGTTTAACCAGGGGGAGGTGCTGGCGGAAGGCACCTTCCGCGAGGTCACGCAGAACCCGGCGGTCAAAGAAGCTTACCTCGGAAATACGGAGATCAAACATGCTTGAACTGAAAGGGCTGGTTTCCGGTTATGACAAAGTGCCGGTGCTGCATAACGTTGATCTGTTTGTCGGTGCCAAAGCCTTTACTGGCATTCTGGGCCGTAACGGCATGGGGAAAACCACGCTGCTGCGCGCCATCATGGGCGAACTGCCCGGCTGGCAGGGGCAGGTGTTGCTGAACGGCATTGATATCAGCCGCTATGAGGCGCATCAGCGCGCGGTGGCGGGCATTGGCTTTGTGCCGCAGGGGCGGCAGATTTTTCCCACGCTGACGGTGGAGGAAAACCTGCGCATGGGCTGTGTGAAAAACTTCGCCAAGGCGGTACCGATGGTGGAGCGGATGCTGGAGCTGTTTCCGCGACTGAAGCGGCTGGTGGCTCAACCCGGCGGATCGCTGTCCGGCGGTGAGCAGCAGTTGCTGGCGCTGGCCCGCTGCCTGTGCGGTGAACCGCAGCTGGTATTGCTGGATGAGCCAACGGAAGGGATCCAGCCGAATATCTGTGAGGAGATCATCGAGACGCTACGCGTGCTGCGCCATGAAATGGATATTTCTATTATCCTGGTGGAGCAGGACATCGAATTCCTTTATGCGCTGTCCGACCGTATTCATGTGATTGAGAAGGGCGCGATTGTTGAGGTGATTGACCCGCGCCAGACCAGCGCGCAGGCGATTGCCGAACAGCATATCGGGTTCCATGTGGCGTAGGGATGACCTTCTGTTTCGGTCTGCCCGCAAACCCTGGCGCGTTGAATATAATTACCGTCCTGCGCGGCACAGTGTGGCAAAGCACAACGCGTTACCTTCTCTGATGATGGTACGGCCTGTTGTCGTGCTGCACTGACGGGAAATGCATGCGATGGGTGCTGATATAACGCTGGGTGGGTTAAACGGCCTGAAGGTGTGCATGGTACATCCGGCCAACCGCGAGATTGATGCCGTTGCCGGGCAATTGGTTGCGCTGGGCTGCACAATGTTGCACTGCTGGCCGCTGGCACAGCCGATGCCGCAGGCGGATGTGGTGGTGGTGCGCATCGATTGCCGCTATCGCCCGGCGCTGCTGACCCTGAGCCAGGCGCTGCGCGAGCGCGAGGTGCCGCTGATAGCGCTGGTGAACTATCAGGATCTCGCCGCGCTGGCACTGATGCTGGAACTCTCCCCACAGGCCAGCATCGCCGAACCGCTTAACCCGTTCGCCCTGGCGGCACAGCTGAACGCCTGCGCGCAGGTGGCGCAACAGCTGCGTCATCTGAAGCAGGAACTGACGCAAAGCCAGCGCCGTCTGTTTCTTCACACCAAACTCAGCCGGGCCAAACTGCTGCTGATGAGTGAGCGCCACCTTGATGAAGGGAGCGCCCACCGTTTACTGCGCTCTGAAGCGATGAACCGACGTTGTACGCTGGAGCAGGTGGCCGACCGTATTATTGATGACAGCCTGAACCTCACTCGCCAGGCAGGCTGACGCTGCGTTTTTTTATCAGTGAGGTCGGCGAACAGCCAAAGGCCTTGCGGAAGGCCAGGCTGAAATGTGACATATCGTTAAAGCCGTGATCGAACGCCACTTCGGTAATGCTGCGCGCCCGTCCTTCCAGCAGCACTTTGCGGCAGGCGACCAGGCGCAGCTGCCAGAGTGTGCCGATCGGCGTGCTGTCGTGGGCGGCAAACAGGCGGCTGACGGTGCGGGGGGAAACGTGGTGGGCGCTGGCGAGGCTGGCAATTGAAAGCTGCTGTTGATGCAGGTTTTGCTTCAGCCAGGCGACCATACGGGCATACAGATCCGGTTTGCCTGACGCATCGCTTTTTTGCAGGTTGATGGCGGCGGCAATCAGTTCAAACAACGTGCTGGCAAACTGCCCGGTGTGCCCGGCACTCTCGGTATCACTGTTGTAATCGAAGGCTTCCAGCATCATCTGCCGTAAGGTGGTGACGCCCGGACGATGGGCATCAAGCCTGACACCGGCAAGCGCATCAATCCCCGGTGCGCTGTGATCAAACACGGTGCGCGGCAGGCGGATTATATTGATCGCGGCCTGATCCATGGCGAAGTTAAACGGCCGTGCCGCATCATAAATCACCATATCCCCTGACTGCGCCGTACTGCGGTGACCATTCTGCTCCAGCTGACCGCTACCGCTACGAAACAGCCCGATATAGTAGTCGCTGGCCGGGTGCTGGCGGATGCACTGCGGAGTGCGCTGCCACACCAGCGCGGTGCGCGAGGTATGGCTGGCAATATCAACATCGGCCAGCGTGCTATACGTGAAACTACCCGAGAACTCCGTGGCCTGGGTCTGCTGTGCCCGGGCATTGATCAGCCGCGAACACACGGCATCGCGCCAGGCATCAAAACGGTGGCGGGATTCAAAATCCTCAGTGGAAAAATACTCTTTCATGCTCTTTCCTCGCAGAGTGACCGGGCATCAGCGCAATATTCTTCGCGAACTCATCACTGATACTGCAAAAACAGGGCCATAACGCGCGGACAAAGAGAAAATTAACGGATTTTAACGTAATGATGTTAAAGGGATTTTTTCAGCATGGCAGATGGGCAAAGCCGGGCGCACCATCGCGGGGAGCGGGTGCGCCGCAGCAGGGCGAAAGGTTACAGTTCGGGGTGCATCCGGTGCCACTCGGTCACCTGTTGCCAGGCCCAGCCGCCCTGGATGGCACGGGTTTCATCAAAGTGGGCCGCGACCAGCTGGAAGCCAATCGGTGCACCCGCGGCGGTTTTGCCGCAGGGCAGGGTGATGGTCGGGTGGCCGCTGCTGTCAAACGCGCTGGTAAAGCGCAGCACACCCCGGAACAGCTCGTCGTCGGTGCCGAAGCGGTCCATGGTTTCCCAGGTCAGCCCGGCAAAGCTGTTGGCGGGGGCGAAGATCAGATCGACCTGTTCAAACAGCGCATTAAGGGTGCCGCGCAGGCTGGCACGGCGCAGCCACAGCTTCTGGTACTCCAGCGCACTCAGCGAGTGGCCGAGGTCGAGTAATCCGGCCAGCCCTGGCCCGTACTGGTCGCGCTGCGCCGGGAAGGTTTTTTCATGGGCGACGGCCGTTTCTACCGCGCACAGTGCGCTCCAGTCGCGGGCCGCGTCATCGGTGTCTGGCATGGTGATCGGGACAATTTCTGCCCCCAGCGAGGTCAGGGTGGTGAGCACCTGGGTCAGGGCGCTGCGTGTCTCGGCATCCACGCCGTCCAGCGCCCAGGCGCTGTCGAGGCCGATGCGGCATTTTTTCAGCCCTTTGGTCATCAGCGCCAGGTAGTCGGGAACGGGCTGGGTACTGGAGGTCGGGTCTTTTTCATCGCGCCCGGCAATGGCCTGCAACATGGCGGCGGCATCGGCGACGGAACGCGCCATCGGGCCGATATGGTCAAGCGACGCGGCCAGTTCAAATGCACCGTGGCGGGTGACGCGGCCCCAGGTCGGTTTGATGCCCGTCAGGCCATTGGCGCTGGACGGGAAGCGAATAGAGCCGCCGGTGTCGGTACCTATCGCGCCAAAGCACAGCCCGGCGGCGGTGGCCACACCGGACCCACTGGACGACACGCCGGTCCACAGCGCCTCTCCCCAGGGATTGATGGGATGGGTGACCTCGGGATGGTGATCGGCAAAGGCGCTTTCTGTCTGTACCAGCTTGCCTAAGATGACCGCCCCGGCTGCCCGGAACCGTTCCACTACCGTGGAGTCTTCCGCCGGATAGAAATCTTTATGGATGCTCATACCGTGGGTGGTCGGGGCATCTTTGGTCCAGATCAGATCTTTCAAGGCGATGGGAACGCCGTGCAAGGGGCCACGGAAGTGCCCCCGGGCAATCTCCTCATCGGCCTGCTGCGCCTGTTGCAGTGCGCTTTCGTTCATGACATGCAGGTAGCTGTGCAGCGTCGGGTCGAGGCGGGCGATACGTGCGAGCAGGTGTTGTGTGACCTCGACGGAAGAGAGTTCGCGTGACTGAATACGCTGGCCGACTTCTGACAGGCTGAGATAGTGCACATCGTTCATGATTGAGCTTCCCGTAGGCAAAGTAGAGTTGACCTGTTGAAGCTAAAGCAGTGGGCAACGGCGGGCTTTGTTGAGATGGACAAGAAGTGTGGCGGGGCAGCCACTGAGGTTTCATGGCGCTCCCTATGGTTTCAACGCTGCCATAATATTGCGATAATTTGTTCCGCTCGACCCGTGACGATGGCCTGCAGGATTGTTCAGGTCAACGTTAAGGGCATTTCGCTTTCCCGCTGAGAGCGTCATGTGATGGTGGTTTTAAAACTGACCGCGAGCACAGTTCTTGCGGGGATGGGGCCAGCTTGAGCTAAGCCGGACGTCCCGCGGCAGGGATGCCGCGAGCCGAGGCCCGCAAGGATGCGGGTTTTGCCGATCCGGCGTGCTCAAACTGGCCTCAGACCGGAAGCCAAACTGCCAGCCACAAAAAATGACTGGGGATCTCTCAGTGGTCGGCCCTTGCGCTAAGTTGAGTTTAACCCAACCCGTTCTCCACCAGCGCCGAACGCGAAATATCCGCCACTGATTTCATGCCGGTCAGCGTCATCGCCACGCGCATCTCTTTCTCGATCAACGTCAGCAGATTTTCCACCCCAGCCTGACCTGCTGTTGCCAGCGCATAAAGATACGCACGGCCCAGCAACACGGTATCCGCGCCCAGCGCCATCATCCGCACCACGTCCAGCCCGTTGCGGATGCCGCTGTCGGCCAGAATGGCGATATCGCCTTTCACCGCATCGGCAATGGCGGGCAGCGCACGCGCCGTTGACAGCACGCCGTCCAGCTGACGGCCGCCGTGGTTGGATACCACAATGCCGTCGGCACCGAAGCGCACCGCATCGCGCGCGTCGTCAGGATCGAGGATGCCTTTGATGATCATCGGGCCATCCCAGAACTCGCGGATCCACTCCAGATCGCTCCAGCTTATAGAGGGATCGAAGTTATTCGCCAGCCAGCCAATATAATCTTCCAGCCCGGTGGGTTTCCCGAGATAGGCGGAGATATTACCCAGGTCATGCGGCTTGCCGTGCAGCCCAACGTCCCAGGCCCACTGCGGATGGGTAACGGACTGCAAGTAGCGGCGCAGGGCGGCGTTCGGGCCGCTCATCCCCGAATGCGCATCGCGATAGCGCGCGCCAGGCGTCGGCATATCCACGGTAAACACCAGCGTGGAACAGCCTGCGGCTTTGGCACGCTCGAGCGCATTACGCATAAAACCGCGATCTTTCAGTACATAGAGCTGGAACCACATCGGGCGGGAGATCGCCGGGGCCACCTCTTCAATCGGACACACCGATACGGTGGAGAGGGTAAACGGAATACCCTTCGCCGCGGCGGCTTTCGCTGCCTGCACTTCACCACGGCGGGCGTACATCCCGCACAGCCCGACCGGGGCCAGCGCCACCGGCATCGACAGTGTTTCGTTAAACAGCGTGGTTTGCAGGCTGAGGGTGGACATATCGTTCAGCACGCGCTGTTTTAGCGCGATCTGCGCCAGGTCGTCGACGTTACGTCGCAGCGTATGTTCTGCGTATGCCCCACCGTCAATATAGTGAAACAGGAACGGGGGCAGGATGCGTTTGGCTGCGGCACGGTAGTCGGTTCCGGCTGAAATAATCATCGATTTTCTTCCCTTGTGACATCGGTATCGTCATCCGGCAGGCGGGTGCTGCGCTGCTGCCGGGCTTCATTTTCATGCAGGGTTTTGAGCGTGGTCTGCACAAAACCCAGGTGACTTTTCGCCGCCTGGCTGGCACGTTCCGCATCGCCCGCGAGGATCGCCAGCAGCAGTTCTTCATGCTGCTCCGTCAGGTGAGCAAAAATCGTCGGTACGGTGTACATACGCTGGCGACTGTGTGCCACGGAGGATTGCAGCAGGTCGAAGAAGCCGCGCATGGTCTGTAACAGCACCACGTTATGCGAGGCTTCAGCAATCGCCAGATGAAAGCGCACATCGGCCTGCGTGGCCATCTCCGGTGACAGACTCTCCTGCTGCTGGATGGCGTCAAAACAGCTCTGCAGCTTTTCTTTATCAGCATCGGTCGCCCGCAGCGCCGCATACCAGGCGGTGCTGGCTTCGATGGCATGACGCGCTTCCAGAATATCGTTACGGTAGTCCGGGTCATCTGCCACCAGTGCTTTCAGCGGCTGGACGATGCGTTGTTCCGACCACGGCGGCGGCGCTTCACACAGGTAATATCCCCCGCCGTGACGGCTGAACAGCACCCCTTCACCCACCAGCTTTTTCAGGGCTTCACGCAGTGAGGATCGCGACACCGCCAGTTCATCCGCCAGCTTACGCTCGGCAGGCAGGCGCGCCCCTGCCGGTAGTTGGCGATCGGCGATCAGCGTTCGCAGACGATCGATCAGTGAGCCTGAGGCGGTCATGGGATCATCCAGGTCAGCACGTAGGCCTGTAGCGTGGTGATCACCCCAACCATACAGGTGAAGATCAGGCTGTGTTTCACGGTAAAGCGGAACAGGTCCGACTCTTTCCCGACCAGCCCCACCGCCGCACAGGCAATGGCAATCGACTGCGGAGAGATCATCTTCCCGGTCACGCCGCCCGTGGTATTCGCTGCCACCAGCAGCAGATCGGACACGCCAATCTGCTGCGCCGTGGTGGCCTGCAAGGCGGCAAACAGGGCGTTAGACGAGGTATCCGACCCGGTCAGGAACACGCCCAGCCAGCCGAGGAACGGCGAGAAGAAGGTGAACGCAGGGCCGGTATGGGCCAGCGCCAGTGCCAGCGTGGCTGACAGCCCGGAGTAGTTAGAAATAAAGGCGAAGGCCAGAACCATGCCGATAGAGTAGATGGGCAATGCCAGTTCTTTCAGCGTGCTGCGGAACGTCGACAGGGCATCAGCAGGTTTCATCTTCAGATAGACGATGGAGATCAGCGCCGCCACGATAATCGCGGTACCGGTCGCCGACAGCCAGTCGAATTTAAACACCGCCGCGTAAGGCGTGATGGCGTTGACCACGGGGGGCATCTTCGCCACCAGCTTGTCGAGGAACGGGATGGGGATATTCACCACCAGGTTGTACAGCGCGCCGCCAGGTGCAAACAGCGCCTTGAACGGGGGAATACTCCACAGCGTAACGGTGGCGGTCAGGAACAGGAACGGCATCCAGGCACGGACAATCTGCCCGGTGCGGTATTTCTCCACCACCAGTGGCTGTTCAGGGGCATTATCCGCCGGTTTAAAGCGGAAAATACGCACCGGTTTCCACACGCGCAGGAACAGCGTCAGACATACCAGCGACACCAGCGAAGAGATGATGTCCGGCAGTTCAGGGCCGAGGAAGTTAGAGCTGAGATACTGGGCAAGGGCGAACGATCCCCCGGCCACCATCACCGCAGGCCAGGTCTCTTTGATCCCACGCCAGCCATCCATGATCGCCATGATCCAGAACAGCACGATAATGGTCAGGAACGGCAGCTGGCGGCCAACCATCTGGCCGATCTCAAAGCTGTCCAGCCCTGTGACCTGCCCGGCAACGATAATCGGTATCCCCATTGCCCCGAAGGCCACGGGGGCCGTATTGACGATCAGGCACAGACCCGCCGCATACAGTGGATTAAAACCAAGGCCGACCAGCAGCGCAGCGGTGATCGCCACCGGTGCGCCGAACCCGGCGGCCCCTTCAAGAAAAGCACCGAACGAGAAGCCGACAATCAGCATCTGCAGGCGCTGATCGGGGGTGATCGACAAAATTGAGGCACGAATAATATCGAACTGCCCGGTTTTCACCGAAATTTTATAAACAAAAACAGCAGCGATAATAATCCAGGCAATCGGCCAGAGTCCGTAGAAGAAGCCATACACCACCGATGCCAGCGCGCGATCCACCGGCATGCGGTAAAGAAACAGCGCCACCATCAGCGCCAGCACCACGGTGATGGTGGCGGCGAGGTAGCCTTTCAGCTTGAGCTTAATCAGCGCAAAGAAGAAAAACAGGATAGGGATGGCGGCGATCAGGCTGGATAGCCAGATATTGTTCAGCGGGTCATACACTTGTTGCCAGGGTTGCATGCAGGGTTCTCCAGAGTTTTTCTCCCCCCCTGCTGATTATGGTCCTACCAATTCAGCTGTCTGGGGTTAACAGCTGCTGATAGTTAATATTTTGTTAGTTAAATACAATGATTGTTGCGCAATTTTTGCTTTTCTGTGGCCGGGATGACTGTTTTTTTACGATTGGTAGGACCATGTTGGGCGAAGAAGTGAGGTCAGAGGGGGGAGATAAAAAACGCACCCGCAGCGGATGCGTTGAACAGAAGAGGACCCGATTAACGCCAGGCGCTGTGGCCGACGACCGAATATTTTCCGCCGCCCTGGAACAGGATCGCCAGTGACGCGAACGCAAAGAAAGCCATGCTCTCAATCGCCCAGGCTCCAACCGGGCTCAGGCTGAAGGTATCGCCAAGACCCGCCAGCAGCCACGCCACCACCATGGTGCCAATGACTGTCAGGGCTGACAGGCGGCAGAGAATGCCGAAGATCAACAGCAGCGGGGCCACCACTTCTCCGATCAGTACGCCGTAACCGATGAAGGACGGAAGCCCGTGCGCGGCCAGCATGCCCTGAATGCCGCCAATGCCGGAATGCAGCTTATGCCAGCCGTGGAACAGCATCAGGCCGCCGACCGTCAGGCGCAGCAATAATTTGGCAAAGTCAGGATGAGAAAACAGCTGGTTAAAGCGGGTAAGCGTATTGGCTATCATCATTGTTATTCCCGTGTGAGGTTATCACCAGATAATACTCATTCTCATCTTTGGGAATAAGGGTACTGACGATAGCCTTGTCCAAAGTCAAAAAATGCGGGGAATAGTGGCAAGGTTTCAGGAAAGGCGCTGAGGGGTCAACGGGCTGACCGAAACAAAAGGTCAGCCCCCACAGGAACCGTGTTGCTCCGTGCTGTTGATACCGGCTATCAGAAGCCCATCGTTACGCCTGCATAGTATGCGCGGCCCGGTTCGTTATAAGTCGAAGCACCGTCATTTTCGCGGTAAATCTGCTTATCAAACAGGTTGCTGACGCCGCCTTTCACACTCAGGTTTTTGGTGAACTTATAGTTGAGATTCAGCCCGACAAGGGAATATGCACCAATCTCGGTCGTGGACATAGGGGTTGTTCCTTCCAGACGGCTTTCCACAAATTCACGCGGCTTCTGGCGACCGTACAGTGTCCAGTTCAGCTCGGTGGAGAACTTATCGGTAATCTGATAATCCAGCATCGAGTTGATGGTGTACTTAGGGATGATCGACAGCGGGTTGCCGGTTTTTTTGTCTTTCGACTCCAGCATATAGGTGGCATTAGTCCGCCAGTCGAGCACGTCACGCACCACCGGGATCGTCAGGCTGGCTTCCAGCCCTTCTACCAGGGCTTTGCCACCATTTTCCCATTGCAGGATGTTATAGCCGTTAGAGGCGGTGCCGAGCAGGTCGGTGCCGGAGACGATTTTATTTTTGTAGTCATTGCGGAACCAGGTCACACCCGCGGCATAGCCATCAGCAGCAAACTCCAGCCCCAGCTCTTTATTGACGCTGACTTCGGCATCCAGATTGGTGTTACCCAGCAGATAGCAACTGCCGGTAGCAACCGATGTCGGGCAACCGTTACCCCGGGTGGCCAGCAGGTAGCCTTCGCTTGACTGGTAGAGGTTCGGGGCTTTAAACACCCGCGCAATACCGGCTTTCAGTTTGAACCCTTCACCCAGGTCCTGAGAGAAGTTAAAACTCGGGCTAAAGTTACTGCCGAATTCACTGTGGTGAT
The DNA here is from genome assembly GCF_037479175.1 of Erwinia sp. MYb375. NCBI lineage: Bacteria > Pseudomonadati > Pseudomonadota > Gammaproteobacteria > Enterobacterales > Erwiniaceae > Erwinia > Erwinia sp. MYb375. Next base: position 336,705 of record NZ_JBBGZS010000014.1, read on the forward strand.
CAAAACGCAGGCCCGGGATCAGGAAGGTGCCTTCCCATGGCTGGATATTATCTTCGACGTAGAGTGCGGCCGTGGTCGCGCTGTTCTTGCTGCTGCGATTGGCGGGATCGCCCGACATATCGCCGATGATCACGCCGCTGGCATCGGTGGCTGACATGGAGGCGCTGTCGTCCAGCTTTTCGTGATTCCACTCAGCGCCGAGGGTCACGGTTTGCTCAATCCAGCGGTCCATCGGCATATTGGCTTCCGCGCTGGCACGGTAATTTTCCAGTCGGCTGGTGCTGTACTCGTCGCTGTTAATCATCCCTTCCACGCGTCCGGTAGAACCTTCTTTCAGGCGCGTGTTATTGGTTTTTTCATAGTTGAAGGCGAGCTTAGAATCGCCCCATTCCCAGAAGCCGTTATGGGTCAGGCCGTAAGACTGACGGTACAGGCGGTTCGTCTCGGAACCGTATAGCGAGTCGACCAGGCCTCCGGGGCTGATGTTGCCATTGCTGTACTGGGTATCTCCGGCGTAGATATTGCCCTGGCGGCTGTAGCCATAGCTGAAGTCGAGGATCTGCGAGGGGGTCATTTTCCAGGAAACCAGCGCATTAATATCTTTGTTACGCACCCCTTCACGGCCCGCGGCATACGAGCCGTTTTGCGCCTGGTTGATATCGGCGGCATCGGCATCGGTTTTGTTGAGGTTACCGTAGAGGCGCATGGTCAGCGCATCACCCGCCAGCGGGCCGCTCAGGCTGAAGTTGGTGCGTTTTGTGTCACCTTCTTTGCTGTTTTCCGGCTGATTGGTAAACAGCGACAGGGAGCCGTGCCAGTCTTTGGTCGGGCGCTTGGTGTGGATATTGATCACGCCCCCGGCGGCCCCGGAGCCATAGCGGGCGGCGGCCGGGCCACGCAGCACTTCAATACGCTCGACCATTTCAGCAGGTACCCAGTTGCTGTCGCCACGGGTATCACGTTCACCTTTCCAGCTGTAACGCACGGAATTACGCGAGCTGACCGGCACGCCGTCAATCAGGATCAGGGTGTTCTCCGGGCCCATGCCGCGAATATCAATCTGGCGGTTGTTACCCCGGCTGCCGTTGGCACTGTTTCCGGTCAGGTTGACCCCGGGCATTTTGCGGATGATGTCGGACAAATCGTTAACGGGCGGATTCTTCGCAATATCCTCTGCCGTGATGATAGAGACGCCAGGTTGTTGTTTTAACTCCTGTTCCGCTGTTTTTTGTACCAGCAGCACATCCTCCACTTCACTGGCGGCGGCGGTATCATCATCGGCACTGGCTGTTCCGGCCAGCATGGCGGTCAGTAGCAGTGCCAGAGGGTGTAATCGAAAGCGTCCGTTCCTGTTCATCGCATCATCTCAAAGTGTTTGGTGTTGTAAGAGAATGTGCATGATAACGATAATTGTTATCATTTCCATGGTGTGAAATACGAATCCTTAAAATCTCCACAATTGGCCACTTTTGTCAGTAAAAGTCAGCGGTGGAATTTTATTTGCTAATAATCAAGTCATTACAATCTTCATATTTGCTTCGCAATCTTCTTATTTGCTACGGATTGTGAGGTTTGTCTGTTTTATGAACAGCAAATGCCATGTTCTGTCTACCCATCCTGTCAGGCAGTCGTTATTATCCCGCAACAAAATCAAACGCGAATCGTTCTCATTTTTGCTACTTATCTGATTCTCAGGAGAGAAAATGCGCTTCCCTCAGGCCTTCGTTTTATCGCTGTTTTCCGCCATGCTCGCCTGTACGCCTGCGGCCTTTGCAGCAGAGGCCCCCGCACTGACGGTCGTTCATGCGCAGGGCTCCACCGCCGTGCCGAAACATCCGCAGCGCGTGGTGATCCTCAGCCCGGCGACGCTGGATATTGCTGATGCCCTGGGGATTAACCCGATGGGCGTGCCACAAACCAGCGCGCACTATCCGCAGCATCTGGCGAAGTACAACGGCAAGGCGTATCTGAATGCCGGCACGCTGTTTGAACCCAACTTTGAAGCCCTGAGCAATGCCAAACCCGATCTGATTCTGGCCGGTGCCCGTGCGCATGATGCCTATGGCAAGCTGAGTGACATTGCCCCGACGATCTCACTGGATCTGGACCCGAAACACTTCGTGCAAAGCCTGACCGAACGTACCGAACAGCTGGGTGCGATCTTCGGTAAAGAAGAGAAAGCGCAGCAGGTGATTGCAGCGTTTAACGCACAGATTGCTGACGTGCGTAAAGAGTCCGCCACCGCCGGTAGCGCGATGATGCTGATGATTAACGGTGGCAAGATCAGCGCGCACTCACCGGGTTCACGTTTTGGTTTTATCTACGATGTGCTGGGGTTTAAACCGGCCACAGCCTTCCCGGAAACCGGTAAACACGGTAATGCGGTCTCGCCTGAGTTCATCATGGAAGCGAATCCTGACTGGCTGTTTGTGCTGGATCGCGACAGCGCCATTGGCCGCAAAGAGGGCGTATCCGCACAGCAGGTGCTGGATAACCCGCTGGTGCGTAAAACCAATGCCTGGAAAAAACAGCAGGTGGTCTATCTCGATTCCGGTTCGCTGTACATCGCAGGCGGCATTCAGAGCTACAGCAATCTGATGACTCAGGTGAAGCAGGTGCTGGATAAAACGAAAACCCAGCCGTAAATGAAATCCGTAGCCTTTATTGCAGGCCTGGCATTACTGCTGGGCCTGCTTGTTTGCAGCCTGTTTGTCGGCGTCAGCCGTGTCACTCTGCTCAGTCTGTGGTCAGATCCTGAAATGCGGGAAATCCTGCTGATCAGCCGTTTTCCCCGTACCGCCGCGTTACTGCTGGCGGGGAGCGCGATGAGCGTGGCGGGGCTGATGATGCAGATGCTGACGCAAAACCGCTTTGTTGAGCCTTCGGTGGTCGGCACCACGCAGTCTGCCAGCCTGGGACTGCTGCTGGTGATGATCATCAGTCCTGCCGCGCCGATCATGCTGAAAATGGCTGTTGCCACGCTGTTTGCTCTCGCAGGCACCGCGTTGTTTATGCTGATGATCCAGCGTATCCGTATGAAATCCTCCCTGATGGTTCCGCTGGCCGGCATTATGCTGGGCGCGGTTTTCAGTTCGGTCACCACCTTCCTTGCGATGAAGTTTGATCTGCTTCAGTCGCTGGGCGGTTGGGAATCGGGTGACTTTTCCAGCGTGATGCAGGGACGCTATGAACTGCTGTGGGCGGTGGGCGCGATCACACTGCTGGCAGCGGTGATGGCTGACCGCTTTACGGTGGCGGGCATGGGCCGCGATTTCTCGGTCAATGTCGGGCTGCACTATCGCCGCGTGATGCTGATGGGGATGGCGATGATCGCCATGATCAGCGGCGTGGTGGTGGTAGTGGTCGGCGTGCTGCCATTCCTGGGCTTGATTGTGCCTAACATTGTCAGCCTGGCGCTGGGCGACAACCTGCGGCGCACCGTGCCCTGGGTGGCACTGGTGGGCGCGATGCTGGTGATCGGCTGCGATATTCTCGGCCGTCTGATCATTCACCCGTTTGAAATTCCGGTCAGTGCGCTGCTTGGCGTGCTGGGCGCGATAATCTTCCTGGTGCTGATTGTGAGGTCGAAACGCCATGCGCACTGATGCTTTGTCTCCCGGCAAACGCCTGCTGCTGCTGGCAACGCTGCTGCTGGTACTGATGGGCGTTTTCATGACCCTCGGTCTGCACGGCAATATCGCCTATATCCTGCGGCATCGCGGGCAGATCCTCGCCACGATGGTGCTGGTCGGGTTTGCCTCAGGCATCAGTACGCTGCTGTTTCAGACCCTGACCCGTAACCGCATTCTGACGCCGTCAGTGATGGGGCTGGAGTCGCTGTTCGTATTGATGCAGACGCTGCTGATATTCGCGCTGGATGTCGGCGGCCTGAGTATGCTGGGCAGCGTGGGGCGCTTCATCGCCGAAAGCGCGCTGCTGGTGATGTTTGCCACGTTGCTGTATCGCTGGCTGCTGGGGGGGGCCGGGCTGGATCTGCACCGGGTGCTGTTGATTGGTCTGGTGTGTGGCACGCTGTTCCGCAGTATCTCAGGTCTGATGCAGCGCCTGATGGAGCCGGGTGAGTTCGCGGTATTGCAAAGCCGCATCTTCGCCACGTTTACCCGTGCCGACAGCGATGTGCTGCTGATTTCAGCCGGGGTGATTGCACTGGTCGCCACGCTGGTGTGGCGGTTACGTCACCGTCTGGACGTGATGGCGCTGGGGCCGGATAGCGCCATCGCGCTCGGTATTGCCTGGCAGCGTCATGTTACTGGTTTACTGCTGCTGATCTCGCTGCTGGTGGCGGTGTCGACTGCGCTGGTGGGGCCGATGATGTTTCTCGGCCTGCTGATCGTCAATCTGGCCTATCCGCTGATGGGAAGCTGGCGTCACGCGTATCTGCTGCCCGGCTGTGTACTGATTGGCATCATCACGCTGGTGGGCGGGCAGTTGATTCTGGAGCGGCTGCTGGATATGGCCGGTACGTTGTCGGTGGTGATTGAGTTTAGCGGCGGGGCATTGTTCATCTATTTACTGCTGAGAAAGGGCGCGAAGTGATCGACATTAAGCAGGTCAGCAAACAGTACGATAATCAGCCGGTGTTGCAGAACATCTGCGAAACCCTGCCATCGTCAGGCATTACCTCTATTATCGGGCCAAACGGTGCCGGCAAGTCAACGCTGCTGTCGGTGATCAGCCGCCTGCTGAAAGCGGACAGCGGCGTGGTGACGGTGGACGCGCTGGACGTCAGCGATGCCAACAGTGAAAAACTGGCGAAGGTGCTGTCAGTGCTGCGCCAGGAGAACCATTTTACCAGCCGTCTGACGGTGTGGGACCTGGTGAGTTTTGGCCGTTATCCCTACAGCAAAGGGCGGCTTAATGAGCATGATCGCCAGCATATTGAGCAGTCGCTGGTGTTTCTTGATTTGCTGCCGTTGCGTCATCGCTATCTGGATGAGTTATCCGGCGGTCAGCGCCAGCGCGCCTTTGTGGCGATGGTGCTGTGCCAGGACACGCAATATGTCCTGCTGGACGAGCCGCTGAACAATCTGGATATGAAACACAGCGTGGCGATGATGAAGCAGCTCAGACGCGCCGCCGATCAGTTAGAAAAATCCATTGTGCTGGTGATCCACGATATTAACTTTGCCTCGGCGTACTCCGACTTCATCCTGGCGATGAAGGACGGACAGGTGGTATTCCGCGGTACGCCAGAGCAGGTGATGGTGCCTGAGGTGATCGAAGGGATCTTCGATCTGCCCGTGACCATCGAGCAGGTGAACGGCCAGCGTATTGCGATGTATTACCGTTAGCGAGCCGTCACGCGGGGGCGCTTTACGCTGAGGTACCGGACACGTTTACCCCTGCTGTTGTGCGCGTTGACCACCAGCACAGCAGCGAGCCGAGACTGACCATGCCAGCGCCTTGCCAGAAGTTGACCGACAGGCTGGCATCCAGCATCCAGGCGGCCAGCATGGCCGAAAGCACGGGAATAAAATAGGACGCGGTAGCCAGCAACGTCACATTACCGTGCAGGATGCCGATGTTCCATGCCGCATAACCCAGGCCCATTGCCAGCGCAGCCAGCGCCAGACTCACCAGCACCGGAAGCGTGATGATCATCTCTGGCTGAGATGCGGAGAAATATTTTATCCACAACGCCAGTGCGGTCAGCATAAAGAATAGCGTGATGCCGTTACTGCCCCGGGCTATTTTTTGCGTCAGCACGCAGTAAAGCGCCCAGATCACGGCGCCCGCGAGAGCCAGGCCATAACTGAGAGGGTTTGAGGCGATGTTATTGCCGATCTCTGCCAGCGACAACGCATGCTCACCCGCCAGCACTTTGGCGATCCCGACGAGGGAGACCGTCATTCCCGGGACGATCAGCAGGCTGCATTTTTGTCGGGCGATAAACACCGATAACAGGACGGTGAGGCTGGGCCAGAGATAGTTCACCATACCCACTTCAATCGCCTGCATGCCGCTGCGGGCATAGCCCAGCGAGAGAGACAGGCAGATTTCATAGCTGACAAACAGCAGGCTGCCCAACAGCAGATAGGCGCGGGGAAATGTTTTTACCTTCGGGAATCCCACCGTCAGCAGTAACAGCAGCGCGCTAAGCGTGTAGATCATCGCGGCTCCGCCGACAGCGCCGAGCCCTTCACTGACGCCGCGTATCAGCCCGACAATGGCGCTCCACAGAATGATGGCGATAAGCCCGGTCAGCGTGGCTTTTTTGTGAGTCATGGTGCGGTCCCTGCGGTGATGATGTTATCCGTCAGGATTTTACAGGGTAGATCGCCTTTTCACATCGAATTGATGGCTTATGATTCATAATCCGCCAACCGGCTGATATGAATACCCATCCAGGTTAATTCATCATTAGGTAAGCGGTACTGATATTTTTCCTGAATATAGTCGCGTACGGTACAGGCGATTGACATTGCCTGTGGGTGGAACTTCATCATCTCGTGATAAAAGTCATCACTGTGCTGTGTTGCGATTTTTTGTGCCATCACGCGCTCGGCGAAATAACGCAGGTGGGTAATAAAGCGATGGTAATTCACGCTGTTAATATCGATATTTCTATTCAGTTTATATCTGACGATTTCGGCAATACGGTTCACTAACTGAACCTGCTGATGCGCATCCCCGCTGTCCGGATCGCCGGAGGCATTAATCAGATGAAAGGCGATATGTACCGCTTCGTCATCATCCAGCGCCACCCGAAAACGGTCGTTGGCGAGATCGCGTGCCTGCACGCCGATCTGATATTCACGTGGGTAATAACGCTTCACTTCCCAGTTCAGCTTATTTGCCAGCGGATTACCCGCTTTGCAGCGCTCAACCGCATAGAAAAGATGCTCCGCCAGGGTGAAAAACAGTACGTTGTTCAGCTTCTCAACGTACTGTTTTTGCGCCAGCGCAATGATGTCGTGGGTCAGGTCAAAATACGCTGCCGGAACCGTATCGGTGAGTGAGAGAAAGTGCTGAGTTTTAAACCCTTCCAGGGGGATAAACACCTGTTCGATGGCATCCCTATCCACATCGGCACCGGGTTTGGCGCCAAAACCGATCCCCTTGCCGAACAAAATCAGCTCGCTCTGGTCCTGTTGGGCCAGCAGCATGCTGTTATTCAGCGATTTCTTCACTTTCATCGAGAGGGTTCCTTGACGGTCAGCTCAGGTCGCTGCCGTTACTGGCAATAACCTGTTGATACCAGTAAAACGAATCTTTACGCAGACGCGCCAGGCTGCCCTGTCCTTCATCATCCTGATCGACGTAAATAAAGCCGTAACGTTTGGACATCTGCGATGTGCCGGCACTAATAATGTCAATGGTTCCCCAACTGGTAAAGCCCAACAGATCAACACCTTCATCAATCGCGGCCTGCATTTGTTCAAAGTGTGATCTGAAGTAGTCAATGCGGTAGTCATCGTGTATCTGCCCCTCAACCACCACGTCTTTTGCCCCCAGGCCATTCTCAACAATAAACAGCGGTTTCTGGTAGCGGTCGTACAGCTCCAGCAACGAAATTTTCAGGCCGACCGGGTCAATCTGCCAGCCCCATTCCGACGCAGGCAGGTAGGGGTTTTTGACGCCCAGAACGGTATTGCCCGGAATGCGCTCGGCATCGGGCTGGGTGGACTCGGTGATCGACATATAGTAACTGAACGACAGGAAGTCGACGGTATACTGGCGCAGGATCGCCAGGTCGTCAGGCTGCATTTCCAGATGAATACCGCGCCGTTCCAGGTCGCGCAGGATCAGCGGCGGGTATTCGCCTTTGACCTGAACATCAGTGTAGAAGTAGTTTTCCAGGTTCTTTTTCAGCGTGGCTTCCACATCCTGCGGATGGCAGGTTCTGGAATAGGTCGTCAGTTTGGTCAGCATACAGCCCACCTGGCTGCCGGGGATTTTCGCATGACAGTCACGGGTTACCATCGCTGAGGCAACAAACTGGTGATGCAGCCCCTGATAGATGTCCTGTACCGCCTGGCCGGGTGCGCATTTCTCTTCGCGGATCCCGGCGGTGGTGAACGGGTGGCGATGAATACTGTCGATCTCGTTGAAGGTCAGCCAGTAGCGCACCAGATCTTTATAGCGGTCGAAGCAGGCATTGCTGTAGTGCACAAAGGCATCCACCACCTTGCGATCGACCCAGCCGTTATACTTTTCACTCAGTTTCAGCGGCATCTCGTAATGGGACAGCGTAACCAGCGGTTCGATATTGTGCTTACGCATTTCACGGAACAGATCTTCATAGAATTGCAGCCCCGCTTCATTCGGCTCGGCCTCTTCGCCCGCCGGGAAGATGCGTGACCAGGCAATGGAAACGCGCAGCACTTTAATGCCCATCTCCGCAAACAGCGCGAGGTCCTCTTTATAACGGTGATAGAAGTCGATGCCGCGACGTTTCGGATAGCGGGCATCGTTAGTGCCGTTCAGGGCATCCTGAATGTTCTCATCGGTCAGCGCCATATGGCCGCTGTAATCCGTCAGGTCGAGATTGGATTTGTGCGCAATGGCATCGGCAACCGACGGGCCTTTACCCGCCACGTTCCATGCGCCTTCGGCCTGGTTAGCGGCAATGGCCGCGCCCCACAGAAAGTTTGGGGGGAAAACCGGGGTGTTCTGTTTCATACCGACTCCTTTAAAGTCATCACGTTCCAGGGATGGCCGACCGCAGTGGCGGAGGTGTTCGCTGACACCTGAAAACGCTCACTGTTGGTCACCACCATGACAACCACCGGATCAAATCCGGCGGCGATAATCGCCTCAAGATCGAACTCAACTAACAGATCGCCGGATTTAACCGACTGATTTTCTTTAACCTTAGGAGAGAAGCCGCGACCGTCCATTTTGATGGTGTCGATGCCAATATGGAAAATCAGCTCTGCGCCGCTGTCGGTGAGCATGCTGAGCGCGTGACCACTTTCGAACACGCTGCTGATGGTGCCGTCAGCCGGAGCAAACAGCGCGCCGCGGGTGGGGATCACCGCAATGCCGTCGCCCATCATGCCGGAGGAGAACACGTCATCATTCACCTGGGCTAAGGGGATAACGGTACCCTCTGCCGGGCTGCTGAGCGCGAAGTCACTGACGGTCGCGGGCACGGGGATGGCCGCCTGCTGCGGCTCTTCATGCCAGAACAGCAGAGTGGCAACAAAGGTGATGACAAACGCCAGCGCGGCACCCAGCAGGGCATAGAGGATATTGTATGGGTTTTCGGCGGAGACAAACATCGAGATACTCGCCAGCCCCGGCCCCACCAGCGCAAAGGCTTCTACCGCCATCCAGCCAATAAAGCCACCGCCGATCACGCTGCCGACGATCACCGCATACAGCGCCTTTTTGTTCAGTAGCGTGATGCCATACAGCGCCGGTTCCGTAATGCCGCACAGGGCGGAAATGGCCGCCGACAGCGCGGTGGACTTTTTAATTTTGTCCCGGCTTTTGAAGTAGATGGCGAAGCAGGTCGCGGCTTCCGCTATGTTATGCGCCAGCGAAGCGGGCAGGTAGAGCATCTCCCGGCCAAACTGTGACATGGAGGCCACGACGTAAGGGATCATCGGTTTGTGCATCCCGGATGCCACCATAAAGGGCAGCACGCCTGCCAGCAGCGCGGTAGCCACAAAACCCAGTTTGCTGAACAGCCAGAAGATCACTGTGGCCATGCCTGCGCCCAGCTCATAACCCAGCGGGCCGAGGAACAGCAGTGTTACCGGCACGGTCACCATCAGCGACAGCATCGGTGAGAGAAACACCCGCACGGCAGAGGGAGAGTAGCGGTTAAACAGCTTCTCGGTTTGCGCATAGAGCAGGACGCACAGAATGGCGGGAAACACCTGCGAGGCATAAGCGACATTTTGCAGGTCGAGGGAGAGAAACTGCGCGCCCTCTGCCAGCTGTTTGGCCATCGCGGGCAGCACCATCACCGACACCGCGGAGACAGCCACCAGAATATTCACCTTCAGCTTGGTGGCGGTGGTGATCGCCACCAGGATTGGCAGGAAGTAGAGCGGGGCGGAACCAATGTTATCCAGCACTTTCCAGGTGGAGCTGCTGCGGCTGAGCCAGCCCATCAGATCCAGTAAAAGCAGCAGGGATTTCAGTACCCCGCCACCGGCAATCGCCGGGATCAGCGGCTGGAAAATGCTGATCACAAAGTCGATAAACCAGGCTCCGGGGCTGACGCGTGCAGACGCGGTTTTCGTGCCCGGCTCGCGCCCGGCGGCCATCTCCCGCACGGCCTCATAAATGCCGATCACCTCTTTGCCAATGATCACCTGGCACTGCACATTGACGCGCACGCCGAGGATGCCGGGCACTTTTTCCAGCGCGCTCTGCTGGACCAGCCCGTTGTCATTGAGCGTCAGCCGCAGGCGGGTTGAGCAGTGCTCAATGTGATCAATGTTATTGATGCCACCCACGAGGGTAATAATGTGCTTTGCCGTTTCCATGTGGTTCATCTGACGACCCTCTTTTGCGCAAAAAAAAAGACCTGAAGCCCTCCGGTGAGAGAGAGCTTCAGGTCTTGCCTGGTGGATACCAGTGACACGCCTGGGATCACTTCTATATTTTGTCGCGGTTAAAGGCAACCAGATTGCGTTTTGCTGAACAGAATTTGTGAGCCGTATGGCAGATAGAGATCAGGCCAGCTTGATCAGCACCATGCCCATCAGTAGCAGTGCCACCCCAATCCAGCCTTTGTAATTGAGGCGCTGCCCGAACATTATCCAGCCTGCGGCAATGGTCGCGACCAGCCCGAACCCACCCCATAATGCGTAAGCGACAGATAGCTCAATGCCTTTTACTGCCTGCGACAGCGCACTAAAGGCCGCCAGTACGGCCAGCAGTGACAGCACGCCCCAGACTTTATGCTTAAAACCATTCGACAGTTTAAGGAAGATATTGGCGGCGATTTCCAGCAGAGTCGCTGCGCACAGCCAGACGGCGTGTACCCATTCAAACGCTTGCATGCTGCCTCCTGCTGGTGGTGCCTGATTTAATCAGGGCAATACCCGCGACCAGCGTTGCCAGACCGAGCATTTTGGCCGGTGAGATCGACTCATCAAATAACAGCACGCTGAACAGCGTAATAAATAAAATACCGATCCCTTCCCACATGGCATAGGCAACGCCGAGCGCAATTTTTTTAATCGAAACGGAAAGGGCAATATAAGAGAGGGCAATCATGATCAGCATGAGGAAATATCCCAGCTGATTATCGCTGACGCTCGACCACTTCATAAACAGCGTCCCGGTGATCTCAAGTGCGATCGCCAGTGCCAGTAACATCCAGTAAAACATGATTTTTTCCATCAACAAACATAACTACACGCCAGCCCGAAAAGAAGTCAGGCTGCCTGAAACAGCAGGGGATATGTTTTTGGAAAGGGGACTAAAGCGCGTTACGCCAGTGTTGTTCACCGGAAAGGGAATAAGCGGAAGAAAAAAGGGAAGAGCAGTTTTGCCAGGCCTTGCACATATTATCCATAATATTTACAACTTATCCGCGTTGTTGCTTCTCGTCGATGCGGAAAGAAAATTGTCCTCAGTGGTTAATCACGCCTCTCTTTTACCCGATCATTGCGTTTTTTGCTGGCTAATTTTCAATTCTTTACGCTACTTTTTTGTTTATTAATAGCGAATCTGACTGCTTTTATACCGCGTATTCCTGTGTTTTATTTTTCTGCCAGTAAAGCGGGTGAAAATAATGCCGCAGTGAAATCACTTGCAGGAAAAGGTTAATTTGTGTAAAAAATCGTGTCAAATCTAACTGATAATCATTTTTATTTGCCTTTAGTTTCTTACCAGGAACCTGCATCCATGAATACCTCTGTGTTAAACCCGCGCGCGCTGGCTTGCGCGTTATCGTTTGCCGTGCTGGCGGTGGCCACCTCCGTTTCGGCAAAAGTCCAGACCCTGACCGATGTCATTGGCCGTGAAGTGAAAGTTGACCTGCCCGCTAAGCGCGTCGTGCTGGGTTTTTACTTTGAAGACTACATGTCCGTGGGGGGCGAAAAAGCCTATGACTCCGTGGTAGGGATTTCCCGTGAAGCCTGGGAAGGCTGGGTGCCAGCGAACTGGAACATGCACGTCGCGCATCGTCCGTCGCTGAAAAACATCCCGGATGTCGGTGAAGTGGAAGCACAGAGCTTCTCGGTAGAAAAAGTGCTGAGTCTGAACCCGGATCTGGTCATCCTTGCCGACTGGCAGTTCCAGGCCCTGGGCCAGGACGTTCAGCGCATTGAAAAACAGGGTATCCCGATTGTGGTTATCGACTACAACGCGCAGACCGTTGAGCGCCATGTGGCCTCCACCCGCGTGTTGGGCACGCTGACCGGGCAGGATGCGCGCGCCAGTGAAATGGCAGCACTGTATGCCGGTGCATTGAAACAGGTGGTGGATCGTATTGCCGCGGCGGGTAAACCTCAGCCAAAAGTGTATGTTGAGTTCGGCAACAAAGGGCCGGAAGAGTACTCCTTTACCTATGGCAAAAATATGTGGGGCTCAATGGCAACCGCCGCTGGCGGTAATAATATCGCCACACCGTTTGTGGAGTGGTGGGGCCCGTTGAACCCGGAGCAGGTGCTGGCTTCAAAACCAGATGCGATCTTTATCTCTGGTCGTGAGAACAACAAAAACCCGCATGCGCTGCCGATGGGGCAGGGCGTGGATCTTGCCGAAGCACGCACCAAACTGAAAGGCTTTGAACAACGTCGCGGCTGGAACGAATTACCGGCGGTGAAAAACGGCAAAGTCTTTGGCGTTTATCAGGGCGCATCGCGCACGCTGTCTGACTTCGCGATGGTGCAGTATATGGCGAAACAGCTTTATCCTGAGTTGTTTAAAGATATCGACCCGCTGGCGAACTACCTCAACTTCTACAAAAAATACCTGCCGGTCACCCCGGAAGGGACGTTTGTGGTGAGTGTAAAAGAGTAAGTTGACGAAATCTGGCAGGGGCGGCCGCTGTTTGGGCCGCCCCTTGCTGTTATACAGGACTGCGGAATGAACACTCCCACCAACAACCGTGCAGCCATTGCTGCGCATCGCGCGCGTGAAGGCAAACGCTGGCGCTACGTCTTCCTCTTCCTGCTGCTGACCGCTCTCTGTCTGGTGCTGGATATTGCGACCGGCCCGTCGATGCTGGCGCCCTCTGAAGTGATTCGTTCACTGACCGGCATCGGTGAACGTGCGGCCATGACCGATGCCATTGTGCGTGAGTTTCGCTTGCCGATGGCGCTGATGGCGCTGGTGGTGGGGGCCGCGCTGGGGGCGGGCGGGGCACAGATGCAAACCCTGCTGAATAACCCGATGGCCAGCCCTTATACGCTGGGGATGGCGGCGGCGGCCGGTTTTGGCGCGGCGTTGAGCCTGGCCTTTGGCGGCTTTGGGTTGAATCCTATGATTGCTGTGCCGATTGGCGCTTTTATCTTCTCCATGCTGGCGGCACTGTTCCTGTTTATGCTGGCCTCGATGCGCCGGGTGCGAACTGAAACCATTATTCTGGGCGGCATCGCGCTGCTGTTTCTGTTCCAGTCGATGCTGTCGCTTATTCAGTTTCTTTCCTCCCCGGAGCTGTCGCAGCAGATTTTATTCTGGCTGTTTGGCAGCCTGACGAAAGCGACCTGGCCCACGCTGACGCTGACGGCGGCAGTCACACTGGTGTGCTGCCTGTTGTTGATGGCGGACTCGTGGAAGCTGGCTGCGCTGCGGATGGGGGAAATGCGTGCGCTCAGCCTGGGGGTTAACGTGCGGCAACTGCGGATGAAAGTGCTGGTGATTGTCGCGGTCATGACCGCCACGGCCACCAGTTTTGTCGGTGTTATCGGGTTTATCGGGCTGGTGGCACCGCACATTGCACGCATGATGGTGGGGGAGGATCAGCGATTTTCCCTGCCGATGTCGGTGCTCAGTGGCGCACTGATGCTGTCAGCGGCGTCGGTGCTGTCTAAATCCATCGTGCCCGGCGCGCTGTTCCCGGTCGGGATCGTCACCGCCATTGTCGGCGTGCCTTTCCTGCTATGGCTGATTTTTTCTCCCCGGAGGAGCGCCCTGTGATCCAGCTTGATAATGTCTCTGTTCATCGTCAGGGACGGCCGATTATTGATGCGGTGAGCGCCGGGCTGGAAGCCGGTAAAATCCATGTGATTATTGGCCCGAACGGTACCGGAAAAACGACGTTGTTGAGTGCCATCTTTGGTGAGCTGGCGCTGGCATCCGGGCAGATCGGCTGCGGTGGACATCATCTTGCGGCGGGAAAACAGCCTGGCCGGGTGCTGCAGGTCTGGCGCGAAATTTTCGCGTATTTACCGCAGGACAGCAGCGCCGATATTGGCCTGACGGTGCTGGAAGTGGTGGTGCTTGGGCGGCTGGGCAAACTCTCGCTGCATATTGATGATGAAACGCTGGAAGCCGCCATGCAGCGCCTGGCGCAGGCCGGGATTGCCCATCTTGCCGGACGTGATATCGCGTCGTTAAGTGGCGGTCAGCGTCAGATGATGCTGTTTGCCCAGGTGATGATGCGTGAGCCTCTGGTGATGTTGCTGGATGAGCCGGTCAGTGCACTGGATCTCAAGCATCAGCTGGCCCTGCTTGATCTGGTTCGGCGTGAAACCCGGGCACGGGGCTGGGTGACGGTGATTGTGCTGCACGATCTTAACCTGGCCTGCCAGTATGCGGATAACCTGCTGGTCGTGGCGCAGGGGAAAATCCAGGCTTCCGGGAACCCGCGTGATGTCGTGACCGCCGAACTGATTGCCGCCACGTACGGCGTTGAGGTCGAGATCTTACGCGATCGCGCAGGAAATCCGGTGATCCAGCCGCTCAGCGCAGCGGTGTTGTGATAAATCCTCAGGCAAGGGCACGGCGATCCTGTCGTGTCACTGTCTGAGGTATTTTTAAAAAAAATTCAGTACCAGCTCGCATTTCAAGGAATGATGGAGGGAAAGATTGGTCCGTCCGGTGTAGGCTGCTCCCACAGGAGAATGTGGACTACAGGGCATGTACGAATTTACGTTGATTTTATTGTTGCTACAGCAGATGTGTGTGTTTCTGGTCATCGCATGGCTGATGAGTAAAACCCGTCTGTTCATCCCCCTTATGCAGGTTACGGTGCGTCTGCCCCATAAGCTGCTGTGCTACATCACCTTCTCTATTTTCTGCATTATGGGTACCTATTTCGGTCTGCATATTGAAGACTCGATTGCTAACACGCGCGCCATTGGTGCGGTGATGGGCGGCCTGCTTGGCGGCCCGGTGGTGGGCGGTCTGGTAGGCCTGACGGGCGGATTGCATCGCTATTCGCTGGGCGGCATGACGGCGCTCAGTTGTATGATCTCCACGATTGCCGAGGGGCTGCTGGGCGGCCTGATGCACAGTTATTTGATCAAACGTGGACGCAGTAACAACGTCTTCAGCCCGCTGACGGCGGGCGTCATTACGTTTGTCGCTGAACTGGTGCAGATGGCGATTATCCTGCTGATTGCCCGACCCTTCCAGGATGCTTTGCACCTGGTGCAGAGCATTGCGGCACCCATGATGGTGACCAATACCGTGGGGGCAGCGATGTTTATGCGCATCCTGCTGGATAAACGGGCGATGTTTGAGAAGTACACCACGGCATTTTCGGCCACGGCGCTGAAGGTGGCCGCCTCGACCGAGGGGATATTGCGCCAGGGGTTTAATGAAGAGAACAGCATGAAGGTGGCGCAGGTGCTCTACAAAGAGCTGGATATTGGCGCCGTGGCCATCACTGATCGTGAACGCCTGCTGGCCTTTACCGGCACCGGTGACGATCACCATCTGCCCGGCAAGCCGATCGCCTCCTCCTATACCTGGCGTGCCATCGACAGCGGAGAAGTGGTCTATGCCGACGGTAACGAAGTGCCCTACCGCTGCTCGCTGCACCCCAATTGCAAACTTGGCTCGACGCTGGTGATCCCGCTCAGAGGCGAAAACCAGAAGGTGATCGGCACGATAAAGCTGTATGAAACGCGCAACCGCCTGTTCAGCTCCATCAACCGTACGCTGGGCGAAGGCATCGCGCAGCTGCTGTCTGCGCAGATCCTCGCCGGGCAGTATGAGCGTCAGGAAGCGCTGCTGGCCCAGTCCGAGATCAAACTGCTGCACGCCCAGGTGAATCCCCATTTTCTGTTTAATGCGCTGAATACGCTGATGGCGGTGATCCGCCATGACAGCGAAAAAGCCGGGCAACTGGTGCAGTATCTCTCCACGTTCTTCAGGAAAAACCTGAAGCGTCCGTCGGAGGTTGTCACGCTTGCGAATGAAATCGAACATGTGAACGCCTACCTGCAAATTGAGCAGGCGCGTTTTCAGTCGCGACTGAGCATCCGGTTGTGGGTGCCGCAGGAGCTGGCTTATTACCAGCTTCCTGCGTTTACCCTGCAACCGATTGTGGAAAATGCAATAAAACACGGCACCTCACAGCTGCCAGGCATCGGTGAAATTACACTGAAGGCCAGCCGTGACGGGCAGCATCTGGTGCTGGATATTGAAGATAACGCCGGGCTTTATCAGCCCAAAGAGAGCGGTGGTGGGCTGGGGATGAGCCTGGTGGATAAACGTTTGCGCGTGCGATATGGCGACGCTTACGGTATCACCGTCACCTGTGAACCGGATTGTCTCACCCGCATTACACTGCGGTTACCGCTGGAGGAACCCCTATGATCAGCGTATTGATTGTCGATGATGAACCCCTGGCGCGCGAGAACCTGCGCGTCATGTTACAGAAAGAGCCGGATATCGAGATTGTCGGCGAGTGTGGAAATGCTGTTGAGGCGATCGGCATGGTGCATAAACTGCGCCCTGACGTACTGTTCCTCGATATCCAGATGCCGCGCATCAGCGGCCTGGAAATGGTCAGCATGCTTGACCCGGAGGACCGCCCCTGGATTGTCTTCCTCACCGCCTATGATGAGTTTGCGGTGCAGGCATTTGAAGAACATGCTTTTGACTACCTGTTGAAACCGGTGGAAGTTCCGCGACTGGAGAAAACGCTGATGCGCCTGCGTCAGGATCGTCACGGGCAGGATGTCTCCGTGCTGCCGGATAATCAGCAAGATCTGAAGTTTATTCCCTGTAGCGGCCAGAGCCGTATCTATCTGTTACAGATGAAGGACGTGGTGTTTGTCAGTAGCCGCCTGAGTGGGGTGTATGTCACCAGTCAGGAGGGGAAAGAAGGCTTTACCGAGCTGAAGTTACGCACGCTGGAAAACCGCACACCGCTGCTGCGATGCCACCGCCAGTTTCTGGTGAACATGGCGCATCTGAAGGAGATCCGCCTTGAGGATAATGGTCAGGGGGAGCTGTTACTGAGCAGCGGTCACACCGTGCCGGTGAGCCGCCGCTATCTGAAAAGCCTGAAGGAGGCCGTGGGCTTGTAATTTACGGTTTTAACCCGGCAAAGGCTGCACGGATTTCCTCTTCCGGCAGCGCAATGCCGATAAATACCAGCGTGCTGGCAGGCTGTTCATCAGCCTGCCATTCGCGATCCCAGTCAGCGCTGTACAGACGCTGTACGCCCTGGAACAGCAGGCGGCACGGCTGATCGGCGATCCACAACATCCCTTTGTAACGCAGCAGCTTATCGGCAAAACCGGCCAGCAGATCCTCCATCACTTTTGAAACAGCCTCCAGTGCCAGCGGGTAGTCCAGCTCCAGCACCACCGAGGAGATGGCATTCTGCTGCTGCGGGATAAACTGAAAACGCGGTTTTGGCGTGACGATCGCCTCTTCCAGCATAAATCCCCGGGTATCAAACAACAACGCCAGGTCAATATCGCCATGGATCACCGGGTAAATCGGTGCCCGCGCATTGATGCGTTGCAAACGTTCCATCAGCTCCGGCGGCGTGCCATTGATATCCGTTTTGGTCAGCAGAATGCGGTCGGCGTAGCCTATTTGCGACTGCGCCAGAGTAAACTGATCCATCTGCTGCCCGGCATGGACGGCATCGACCAGCGCGATCACGCCGTCCAGCAGATAGCGCTCGCACAGGATCTCATGGGAGAAGAAGGTCTGAATAATTGGGCCAGGATCGGCCATGCCGGTGCATTCAATGATTAAGCGATCGAAGGTGATGTCGCCGTTATCCCGGCTGTCCAGCAGGTCGAGCAAGGCGGTTTCCAGCTCGCCGGAACGCGTACAGCAGATGCAGCCGTTAGTGAGGGTGGTGATTTGCGTGGCGCGATCGCCAAGTAGCTGATTATCGACGGCGACGGCACCAAACTCATTTTCAATCACCGCAATCTTATAGTCCTGCTGTTCATGCAGAATATGACGTAACAGCGTGGTTTTTCCCGCGCCGAGAAAACCGGTCAGTACCGTGACAGCAATGGGGGTCATAGGTTATCTACCTTGATAGTCGTCTTGCATCAGCAGCAGCGCATGCCGCCTTTTCCATCTCCGCCATAGCGCGCCTGCTGGCGCTCTCGGAAGAACTCTTTATAGGTCATCACCGGTTTATCCGGGTGATTGGTCTGCATGTGTTCAACGTAGGTATCGTAATCAGGAATGCCGACCAGCATACGCGCCGCCTGGCCGAGGTATTTCTTCGCCGCGCCTAAGTTATCGAACATGATGTATTCCCTGTTGTACAGATCGGAGTAGGGGCGAGGCATGCCTCGCCCGTCTTTTAACAGGGTTAATGGCCGGATGACACCTTAACCCCTTCTTTCGGCACCGGAACGTAAGCGGTTTCCGTATCGGTTGGTTCACTGGACTGGCGTGCGTTCAGCCAGGCTTTAATGCCGTAGAAGATAATACTGTACACCACTATGAGGAACAGAATACTCAGACCCGCGTTAGTGTAGTTGTTGATCACAATATGATTCATATTGCTCACCTGCTGTGCCGTCAGATCGGCCCCCCCGGCGGCCACTTTGGCTTTGTACTCGCTGGCCATATAGAAGAAGCCCTCCATCTGCGGATTGGTGCTGAACAGCTTGAGCGCCAGCGCCCAGGTGGTACAAATCAGCAGCCAGATAGCCGGTAGCATCGTCACCCAGATGTATTGCGTACGCTTCATCTTAATCAGCACTACGCTCGCCAGCACCAGCGCCACCGCGGCCAGCATCTGATTGGAGATACCGAACAGCGGCCACAGACTTTTCACGCCGCCCAGCGGGTCAACCACGCCCTGATACAGCAGATAGCCCCACAGGCCGACACAGCCTGCGGTGCCAATAATACCCGCCAGCATTGAATCGGTTTTTTTCAGGAATGGCACAAAGTTACCCAGCAGATCCTGCAACATAAAGCGGCCGGAACGGGTACCGGCATCCAGCGCGGTCAGGATAAACAGCGCTTCAAACAGGATGCCAAAGTGATACCAGAAGCCCATATCGGCAATCGGCATAATTTTGTCAAACACATGGGCAATCCCGACGGCCAGCGTTGGCGCACCACCCGCACGGTTCAGCACCGACGGCTCACCAATATCTTTCGCGGTTTGCAGGATTTGCTCGGGAGAAATCACAAAGCCCCAGGAGCTGACGGTGGCTGCCGCCTGAGCGGTCACATCCTGCAACTGCGCCATAATCATTGGCGCGTTGGCACCGCCCAGCTCATGCAGGTTTGGCATGACAATGCCGAGGCCTGCGGGTGGAGTGTTCATCGCGAAGTAGAGACCCGGTTCGATAATCGAGGCCGCGACCAGCGCCATCACTGCAACAAACGACTCCATCAGCATGGCGCCGTAACCGATAAAGCGCGCATCGGTTTCACAGGCCAGCAGTTTCGGCGTGGTACCGGAAGCGATCAGTGCATGGAAGCCTGAGACGGCACCGCAGGCGATCGTAATAAACAGGAACGGGAACAGCGCGCCTTTCCACAGCGGGCCAGTCCCATCAATGTACTGCGTCAGCGCCGGCATTTTCAGTTCAGGATTGAGAATGACAATCCCGATGGCCAGGCCAACAATCACCCCAATTTTCAGGAAGGTGGCCAGATAGTCACGCGGGGCCAGAATCAGCCACACGGGCAGCAATGCAGAAATAAAGGCATAGCCAATCAGTGTAAAGGTGATGGTGGTGTCTTTAAAAGTCAGTGCCGGACCCCAGTACGGGTCGTGGGCAATCACGCCACCAAAGTAGATCGAAGCAATCAGCAGGATGACGCCAATGACGGAGATTTCCCCGACCCGCCCCGGCCGGATAAAGCGCATATAGATGCCCATAAACAGCGCAATCGGCACCGTTGAGCAGACGGTAAACACGCCCCACGGACTTTCAGCCAGCGCTTTCACGACGATCAGGGCCAGCACCGCCAGGATGATAATCATGATCAGGAAGCAGCCGAACAGCGCAATGGTACCGGGAACCGGGCCCATCTCATTTTTGATCATCTCACCGAGCGAGGCGCCGTTACGGCGCTGGGAGATAAACAGCACCATAAAGTCCTGTACTGCACCGGCCAGCACCACGCCCGCCAGCAGCCACAGCACCCCAGGCAGGTAGCCCATCTGCGCCGCCAGCACCGGGCCGACCAGCGGGCCTGCTCCGGCAATCGCCGCGAAGTGATGCCCAAACAGGACGTTACGGTTGGTGGGCACGTAGTTCAGGCCATCGTTATTGATCACCGCAGGCGTCGCGCGGGTCGAGTCGAGTCTCATCACCTTCTGGGCGATGTAGAGGCTGTAATAACGATACGCCACCAGATAGACCGATACGGATGCCACAACGATCCACAGCGCACTGATATGTTCGCCGCGCCTGAGTGCGACCACGGCCAGACAACACGCACCGATGATCCCGAGAATCATCCAGGGTATATGCTTGAATAGCTTATTTTTATTCATAGAGGGACCTGGCTTTATACGAAGTTAGATGGTGTGCAATCGAAAGAAATTTATACCAGCGATATGGTGGCGAATTTATGCAGAAAGCAGGGGGATAATTCGTTGAGTGGCGATATGGGCGGTTAAGCGGTAGCTTACCGACGTAAGCGGTTTCGCCGGTAAACTAAAGGGGGGAAATATGTGACTGGGGTCTCACTGAAGCTGTCTGTTTTTTCCGGGGCCGTGGAAACGTTGCGTCGCTTGCCTACGGTTTTGTACCTGCAGTAGCATGCACCCGTGCATAAACAGGCTCAGCCGTAGCGGGTTGCTTAGAGGGGATGAGGTTTATCGGCTTCGTCTGTTTTCGCTCAGCTGGCGGTGCTGTTCCAGTTCATAATCAATAAATGCGCCAATCATTGCGCGGTACACTTTCTCGATAATCTCTTCCGGCAGATGGTGTTCTGCGGCCTGCTGACGCACTTTATCAATCACCTTCTGCACACGGTCCGGCGCACGCACCGCATCGCTATCTTTCTTAAATGCCGCAGCGGCTTTTACACATTCTCCCCGTTGGGCAATCAGCGCGACCAGGCGGATGTCGATCTGGTCGATGCTCTTTCTCACATCGTCAATAGAAGTAAAGGTCATGGTTGATCTCTCGTACTAGTTTTGTGGATCAAGCTTACCTAAAGTGATGCGCATTGACCAGCAGGAAAAGTCGTCAGCCTCGTTAATGTAAATTTCTCTGGTTTGGATCATTTTTATCCTGAATTTGCCCAATATTGCTGATATAACGAAGGCTAAAAAAAATTGTCTTTTATGAAACTTTTCAATAGCTCAGGGACTTTTCGCTGAATTTGACTTAAAGGAAGGGCGATGAGCGAACACTCAGGAAGAACAGATGATATGACCTCTGATTATGAACCTCTGGCGTCAATTCTTGCACGCCGTGCGCACCTGCGAGCGTTGTTTGTCAGCCAGCAATTTGCGGCACTCGATGCATTACTTGAACAGCAATCCCAGCCCTGGCTGAACGGTGTCAGTGAAGCGTACGACTATGAGTGGAGCATCGACATGCTGTTCGACCCGCTCCAGCCCGTAGCTGAGACTCTTGCGGCGCTGGAGGCGTGGGTCGCCCTTCATCCTGATTCCTACCATGCCCATCTGCTGCTGGGATGTTACTGGGAGCGTGCTGCGGGCCGTATCCGTACTCAAAATGGTGGTGATTACGTGACAGACGACCGCTGGATGGGAGCGGAACTGGCGCGTGATTCAGGGATTGCCGCCTATCTGCGCGCGCTGCCTTTGCACCCGAAACCCGCGTATGCGCTGTTCCGTATTTTCCGTCTGAGCTGTTATCTGGGTGAGCCGCAGTGGTTATTCGCACTGGCGCTGGGTGTACAGCCGGACAGCTATACGCAGCGCCAGTCTGAGGTCGACCCGGAGGTCTGGGCCGCTGGCATGCAGTGGTTGCGCGAGGAAGGGGGCAGTGAGCTGGCCATTATCCCTCAGGCCCTGCCGGCATGTTTATCGCCGCGCAGTGAAGAGGAGCAACAGAACAGTAAGCTTTACTGGCTGCGGCTGACGCTGGACGCGCGCCCGAATCTGTACACCATCCTCAGTTCCTGGGTGCATTTCCTCTATCCGCGTTGGGGCGGGAGCCATCAGGAAATGTCGGCGTTTATCGACAGTGACTGGTGTCGTGGATTGACCGAAAGTGAACGTAACGGTTTACGCATGACGCAGGCCTGGGATTATCTCGGCTATGTGGCGTTAATGCCGGAGGAGGATGATCGGGAGAACATTGCTTTTTGTCTGCGGCAATATGATGCCCTGTTAGCACTTAATCTGACTCCGCGCCAGCATGCTTCTGTGCTGCGTAACTACGCCAACTTCCTTTGCCACTACGCGCGCACGGAAGAGGGCGGTGAGGTGCACTGGAACCAACCCGAGATGCAGCGGGCCTACGATGCGCTGGTCAAGGCATGGCAGGTTGATCATCCGGTTGCCGATCCTGGGCTTCATGATGCGTTCAGCTCTTTACTCTCCTGCCTGGATTTTGCGGGTATTGAGGACAGCTTTGGCCTGCGCCCAATGTGGCTGGATCGCAGTCAGCAGTGGGGCGACTGCCAGTACGAGGTGCTGGTGGCGGGGCTGGCCAGCAAATATGGCTTTTATGGCATCCGTCAGGGGCAGTTTGACCATGAGCGACTGATCCCGCTGGGCCTGGCGCTGGAGTCCGATCTTGATATCGGCCAGGCAGGTGCCAACCTGTTTGAGTCTGTATCTGAAGAGGCGGGGGTTTTCCTGACGCAGGCCGCGGCTGACGCCGGGGATGCCTCGGCAATGGCCGGATTATACGACCTCTATTCGGGCCGGATGTCGCGCCGCTATGGCCGCGATGCCACAGCCTGGGAAAATCGCGAGCAGGCTCTGGCGTGGATGGAACGGGCAGCAGAGGCCGGTAACGTGATTTGCCAGTACAACCTGGGGTACGTCATTTCCCGTGAAAACGAGATTGTTAACGCACAGCAGTATCAGCGTGCACGCGATCTGTTTATCGGGGTGATGAATGCCGCTAATGTCGGGCTGGAAGTCTGGCAGCGCGCCACGCGTGAGCTGTCGGGATTGATCCTGTTTAATCAGTACGCCAGCGATGCGGATCGTCGCTTTGCGGTGGAAGAGGTGCTGGCTGCACTGTGGAACGACGAACGCCCTGACAATCAGGAGTACGCCGCCGCCTATTATGCTCACGCCTTCTTTACCGGTTCCGGCTGCGTTGCAAACCGTTATCTGGCCAAAGTCTGGGTGGATCGCGGCCTGGCCATCAGCCCGCAGGATGAGTATTTGCTGGAACGTGCAGGCGAGATTTATCAGCGTGGTGCCCTGTTCGGCGGATTGCGTTCATCAATGGCTTTTCGTCGCGATAAAGCGCGGATGGATGAGCGCGGCAGATCGATGACTTTTGATGCCGTAGAATAAGATAAAAAGTGGCTGCATACAGGGGCAGCCACGCTCTCGATGAATGATTCACATAAGCACACACGGAGTAAATACTAAAAAATAGTGATAATAGAATCTGCACTGGTTAACCAAAAATAAAAATGATAAATATTATTCCGAATGGAAAGTAAATGTACTTCAAGGAGAAGAAGTAATTTATGGATATTTATCTAAACAGAAGAAGTAACGATAACAAGTATTTCTCTGCCATGGGGCAGTCTGCTGCCTCGGATTTATACCGGGTGGCAGAAATCGTTGCCGGGAAACATATACGCGATCACTTTATCCGCGCCCGGTTTCTTGACGAGGTGAAAGCGTTTGCTAACGCTAATCTTCATGAAATCAATAAGTCTAAAAGTGATGCTCAATGCAAAGCCGCCATTAATAATATCAGGGAGGAGAGCAATAACATCAGCACTCAGGGCGATCGACTGACGATGGGGCAGGCAAAGATCTTTCTTACTGTCAGTATGGAGAAGTATAATAAAGAGCTGGGATATACCATTGATGCTGTGAATCTTGTCGTGGGTACGGTGCAGCTAGCAGGCGGGGTTTCTATAGCAAGGAGTGCAATTAAAACGGCATCTCTGATAGGGAAGATCGCAGGTTCCTACGTTGCCATTAGCGGTGGGAGTTCAGCAACAGAAAGTCTTTATAAATTAAATGGTGATGCTAACCCACCTAGTTTTTTGAAAGATGCCTACGTTGGGGCGGCTAAGTTCATGGGCTTTAATAAGAAGTTAGGTCTGACAGCCTACCACTCGATGGAAATCATCAGTTCCGCCTATGGCGTGTTCAGACTGGGCCTCAAGCCTGGCGCACATAGGTTGTATAGATTTATTCCTGCTGATTTTCGTATTCAGGTTAACCAGATGAGTAGAGCATCGTTAACTCTTGAAATACTGGTTTCTGGTAATAATTTGAGGGTGATTTCTGGCATGAATTTTAATAATAAGTCCACGCCATAGTTAGTTGTAAATTGCCACGTTGTAAAGCGTGGCTTATTATTATTTTTTTCTTTTTTTGTACATCCATGATTTTAACCCTAACAGTACGGGGAATACGACGGATGAGCATATAATGACAATGCAGATGATAAAGGCATTTCCTTCTATTATTTTCCATGTTGGATACTCTTTTGATATGCATGTGGCATTCAAGAGAAAAAGCATGGTTAATGTTATATATATGATTAATGAAAAGCTTGAGCCCAGATCTTTGATCACCTCTCTCAACGTCTCATCATAATCTAACGCATTATCACCCTCGACCTGCTCATCTTGTTTCGCCCGTTCTCTGGCCCTTCTGAGTTTTTTCAAATCGTTTTCGCTAAAACCGTTGGCGAGTAAATCCTTTTCTAATTCGGTCATGGTTCCCTCCTTTTATTCAATCATCCTTGTCATTCCCTTATCAGGTCGCGCTGCGGTGAGAGTAGAGGATAAGTCGGTTGAAAGACAGTCCTGGGATAAGAAAACTCATCTGCATCATGAAAAATGGACTATTAACTATTTATTTTTCATTAAGCTTAATCTCCTTCCATCAAAAAAGTGCAGTTACCATGTGTATCTCGATATTCTGTACCTCTTCCGCGTGACATCGAATAATTAATTTGTTAATAAAATCCTGATGAGATAGTTAATGTACTTCAAGGAGAAGAAGTAATTTATGGATATTTATCTAAACAGAAGAAGTAACGATAACAAGTATTTCGCTGCAATGGGGCAGTCTGCTGCCTCGGATTTATACCGGGTGGCAGAGATCGTTGCCGGGAAACATATACGCGATCACTTTATCCGCGCCCGGTTTCTTGACGAGGTGAAAGCGTTTGCTAACGCTAATCTTCATGAAATCAATAAGTCTAAAAGTGATGCTCAGTGCAAAGCCGCCATTAATAATATCAGGGAAGAAAGTCAGAACATTAGCATTCAGGGCGACCGACTGACGATGGGGCAGGCAAAGATCTTTCTTACTGTCAGTATGGAGAAGTATAATAAAGAACTGGGTTATACCATTGATGCAGTCGGATTGGCTTTAGGGGCTGGACAGTTTTTTGGTGGCACTATGATATTTAAAGGTGCACTTGAAAGTGCCTCTTTGATAGGAAAAGTTGCTGGAGTTTACGTTATGGTTAGTGGTTTTAGTTCAGGGAAAGAGAGCTATTCTAAGTTGGTTGGTGATGATGATCAAAATGATTTTTTGAAAGATACTTATGTTCGCATTGCTAAATTTATGGGTTTTGATAAAAAAATCGGCCTGACGGCTTACCATTCTATGGAAATAATTAGCTCTGCCTATGGAGTATTCAGAATGAGCTTGAAATCAAATGCGTGGCGATTGTACAAATTTATCCCATCTAATTTTCAGATGCAGGTTAATAGAATGAGCAAGGCACTGTTAACTCTTAAGATTATCGGCGCGGGCAATGAAATGAAACTTATTTTTGAAATGCATTCAAATGATTGATTAAAGTGAGTCTGGACGCATCGCCACACTATTTTAGTGTGGCTTTGTTATGGTTTATATTTTTTATTGTTTTTTCTTTCGTAACGCCAAGATTTGAAGCCCAGAAGTAACGGACTAGAAAAATTAGAAGCTAAAGTCACAACGATGATTGTTAATACATTTTCTTTTATTATTCGCCATAAAGTGTACTTTTCTGAAGTAAATGATGCATTCATGAGGATAAGTATTATTAAAATTAAAAATATAATTCCCAAAAAATAAGATCTCAGGTTTTTTATCTCCCGCCTCAACGTATCATCATAATCTAACGCATTATCACCCTCGACCTGCTCATCTTGTTTCGTCCGTTCTCTGGCCCTTCTGAACTTCTTTAAATCTTTTTCGCTAAAACCGTTGGCGAGTAAATCCTTTTCTAATTCGGTCATGGTTCTCTCCTTTTATTCAATCATCCTTGTCAGGCTGTGCTCGGGGAAGGATAGAGGATATAGCTGATGAAAGACAGTCCCGGGATAAGAAAATTCATCTGTATCATAAAAAATGGACTATTAACTATTTATTTTTCATTAAGGTTAATCTCCTTTCATCAGAAAAGTACAGTTTCCATGAGTACCTCGACACTCTGTACCTCTTCCGCGTGACATCGAATAATTAATTTTTTAATAAAATCCTGATGAGATAGTTAATGTACTTCAAGGAGAAGAAGTAATTTATGGATATTTATCTAAACAGAAGAAGTAACGATAACAAGTATTTCTCTGCCATGGGGCAGTCTGCTGCCTCGGATTTATACCGGGTGGCAGAGATCGTTGCCGGAAAACATATACGCGATTACTTTATCCGCGCAAGGTTTCTTGGTGAGGTGAAAGCGTTTGCTAACGCTAATCTTCATGAAATCAGCAACGCTAAAGGTGATGCTCAGTGTAAAGCCGCTATTAATAACATCAGGGAGGAGAGCAATAACATCAGCACTCAGGGCGACCGACTGACGATGGGGCAGGCAAAGATATTTCTCACTGTCAGTATGGAGAAGTATAATAAAGAGCTGGGTTATACCATTGATGCTATTGGACTTGCATTGGGAATGGGTCAGTTTTTTGGTGGTGGAGCAATAGTAAAAAGTGCATTTGATAGTGCTTCTGTGATAGGGAAAATCGCAGGTTTTTACGTTATGCTTAGCGGTGCAAGTTCAGCAGCGGAAAATTTATTTAAATTACTGGGTAGTAACAGTGCTCCTAATTTATTGAGAGACTCCTATGTCAGTATCGCCCATTTCATGGGGTTTGATAAGAAAGCTGGCCTAACGGCATACCACTCGATGGAAATCATGACTTCAGCTTACGGTGTGTTTAGAATGAGCGTTAAGCCCGATGCCTGGCGCTTATATAAATTTATTCCGGCTGATTTTCATATGCAGGTTAATCAGATGAATAAATCGTTTTTAATACTTAAAATTATTGGCGCAGGAAATAATATTCGTATTATATCGAGCATGAATAGTGATGGTGAGTTTTAGTGGGTTTTAAAGCTACCTCTGTTGCCACGCCGTTGGAGCGTGGCTTTTATAAGTTATTTTTTCTTGTTTTTTATTCTTCTGTAACGCCAGGATTTGAATCCAAGAAATAGTGGGCTAACAACAGATTGACATAGAATAAACATGGATAATATGAATATGTTTAATGCTATTATATCCCCCGATGAATGCTTTTCTGTAATGGATGATACATTCAATAACAAGAGTAAAATAAAAATAAACAATGCCATGCTGAAGAAGAACGATCCTATGTTTTTTATCTCTTTTCGTAACGTCTCATCATAATCTAACGCATTATCGCCCTCGACCTGCTCATCTTGTTTCGCCCGTTCTCTGGCCCTTCTGAGTTTTTTCAAATCGTTTTCGCTAAAACCGTTGGCGAGTAAATCCTTTTCTAATTCGGTCATGGTGGCCTCCCTTTATTCAATCATCCTTGTCATTCCTTTATCAGGTCGCGCTGTGGTGAGAGTAGAGGATACGGCGGTTGAAAGACAGGTTTGGGAGAGAGGAAACCATCAAAACCCCTAAAAATGGATAATTAGCGATTTATGGCGAAATAAGCAGAAGGCGGGAAAGCAGGGCTGCAACAGCGTGCAGCCCCGGAATATCGGATCACTGGCGTGGCAGATGGCAGATGGCAGCAGGTCAGCGCGTCTATCTACCCACCCCCCTCAGCAGTCATTCAAGCGCGGCAATCGTCTGAGCAAGTCGTTGTGAGCCAGGGATAAAATAATCTATTGTTCCCATGAGCAAATCCGGTCAGAATTTGCCTGGTAAAAAAGTTCCCTGCATCGTTCATTTCAGGGGGGCTCTAATCACCGGGCGCTATCGCCAGATCGGCGAACAGACAGGATAATTTTTCCAGGGAATTACGATATTGAAAATAAAATACTTCATAGCCGCAAGCCTGATGTTCGCTGCGCAGAACGCGCTGGCCGCAGGTTTTGACTGCACGTTAACCGGGTTGAATGAAACGGAAAAAACTATCTGTGCGGATACGTATCTTTCCGGGCTGGATAACGTGACCAACGGTTACTTTGTGAAAGCGATGGACAACAGCTACGGCGTGGGGACGCTGGCCAGAGATCAGCGCAAGTGGCTGGCAGAAAGAAACCGCTGTGGCACCGACGCGGAATGCATTAAGCAGCGTTACATTGAGCGCAATAAAATTCTGTCGCGCGCCGGGGTTTATCACAAGATCAGTGATGTCTTTACCCGTCCCGGCGATAAGCTGGATAAACCTGTCGCCCCCGGATTAAAGAGTGAAGCCGGTTTCACGCTGTCAGAGGAGCCGTGGCGCGTCCGTCCGTTAATCACCTCCAGTGATGTTGCCAATCTGACCGTGGGCACCAGCGGGCATTATCTCAGCACCCTGACGCACCGCATCGTGAATAATGACCTGATTGTATTTGTGGTGCTGTATGTCGAAAAAGATCAGAAGAAGGGCGCGTTTCTTCTCAGGCTGAAAGACGGAGAGAAACCCCGGGTAGAGGCGGTGTACGAGGGATATAACCTTGAGCTGTCACTGCTGGATAAAAACGGCGCAGCCCAAGGCGATATTCTCTATTCCGTGGCGGAATACCGGGCGCCGGGCGTGGCGGTGAACAGCGAAAGTGACTTTGCGACGCCGCAGGCTTTTGCGCTGAAGGTGTCTGCGAAAGAGATCGGCAATATCATAGAGATGACCCCGCCAGCCAGCGAACCCGCCAACAAGAAGTGGGTGGGCTATTGTGGCAGTAACGAGTGCAACAGCCGGCTGACTTCCCCGGACGGCCAGTGGCGTCTGGCCTCCGCCGATCGCAGCAATAGCGAGATTGACGAAGGGATGTACGTCTTCCCGCATGACCGGCCGGATGCCGGTATGAACGTGTTCCTGCCGCAGGCGGATACCGCCAAAGGGGCGGATTACAGTTATGACCGCAATTATGTCTGGGGACGGGGTTCGTCATTCTATTTTGACAATGAGGGCGGTTATGCCTGCATCTGGAAAACCGATCTTGCAGACAAAACCACCAAGCGCATTCTTCCGGTCGAGGCCTTCTTACAGCCACATTACGTAAACTATAATGGTGAAGATATGATTATCGCGTCTTACACTTATTATAATGAAAATGGCGACTATCGGAGCGAAGAAGTCTATCTCGCTAAAAAATAATGCTTCCTTTTATCACCCTCTGGTTTTTAACATCAGAGGGTGATTTTTCCGCTATTTAAATATTATTTGTCTGATGATGATCCGTGCACGGCCTCCCTCTGCAGGATTTCCATATAATGTATACTGTCAGGTCAGATAACTGGCTATCTGAACAGGTAATAATTAAGTTATAAAAGTAAAATAGAATACAAAATTATAATAAAATACGGGTCCATTTATATGGAGTGATCTTCGTCATGCTAGGAAGAAGAGGGGGGATATCTCCCAATGATGAACACCTTGAATTTATATGCCGGATGGCCTTTCTCAGTGGCCTTGTGGTCATCGTGGGATGGCTGGCGGTGTTCATTTCCCTAAAGGAGTGGGGAATTGTCATCTCGCTGCTGGCATTGGGGGGCGCGGCATTTTGTAGCTGGCGTATTGCGATGCGTGGCAACTTTTCGACCGGACTGATGCTGGCGCAGGGGGTGCATATGGCGTATGCGGTCGGCTATTGCCTGCTGTGTGATGTGCCGGATGACGGTATTCCCAGAACCACGCATCTCTATCTTCTGACCATCGCGCTGGTGGGATACATTAACTATCAACGCAAACCCACGCGCGTGCAGATGGCGCTGATAGCGGCCAGCCTGTTGTCATTTATGGCCCTCAGCAGTGCTGACCTGATTTTCCCTTTCGCCAGCCCACTCCCGCACCCGTTGCGCTTCTTTATTTCGCTGGTCAATGCCATTTTGGCGACCGTTATTCTGTGTGGCGGCATCGTGGCGATGCATGCTGACTTCTCCCGCCGCAACGAAAAAATCAGGGCCATCCAGCATGCGCTGTACAATAACGAGTTTGTGTTGTTCTACCAGCCTTTGCTGAATTCATCCGGGCAGATCAACGGTGCTGAAGCACTGCTGCGCTGGCAATGCCCTGGCAAGGGGATGGTCCCGCCGTCGGAATTTATTCCTGATGCACAACAGGCCGGGCTGATGCCCGCCGTGGGCGATTGGGTGATTGTCAGCGCCTTCCGGGAGCTGGCGCAGTGGCA
The DNA here is from genome assembly GCF_037479175.1 of Erwinia sp. MYb375. Lineage (NCBI taxonomy): Bacteria > Pseudomonadati > Pseudomonadota > Gammaproteobacteria > Enterobacterales > Erwiniaceae > Erwinia > Erwinia sp. MYb375. Next base: position 367,696 of record NZ_JBBGZS010000014.1, read on the forward strand.
GAATAACCCGGCGACCGCGCATCTGACCCTTTCCGTGAATATCACCGTTGACCATCTGATGAAGCCAGACTTCGTCCCCAATCTGATACGCCAGGCCGAAGTGACACAGGTGTCCCCTTCGCGCGTTAAGCTTGAGCTGACAGAAAGCGTTTTCGCCACGGATATTGAAACCGTGGTGGCGAAAATGCATGTGCTGGCTGCTGCCGGATTCCGCTTCTCCCTCGACGATTTCGGTACCGGATTTTCATCGCTCAGTTATCTGCGTCGCCTGCCGCTGGAGCATATAAAAATCGACCGCAGCTTTATTTCCGGAGCAACGGAAGGGCCAAAAGGAGCGGTGATCGCCATGAACATTGCGCGGATGGGGCTTGAGCTAAAGCTGGAAGTGCTGGCCGAAGGGATTGAAACGGCTGAACAATGGTCGGTGATGCAGGCGTTCGGTTGCACGGCGTTTCAGGGCTTTTACTTTTCCCGTCCGCTCAGCATGAGTGATTTTCGTGCATTTACTGCGAAACACGGTAGCGGAGTTACCGGCTGAATATTCTGCCGTCTTTGCCGATAACAAGATTGAGAGTGGCTCCTCACACAGTTGCCAGAGAGCCTGAAATTCCAATCTTTGCCTAAGGTGAAAACATGTTCAGAATAAATAATATAAAACTCAGTGTGATGCTGAACCTGGCCTTTCTGGCGGTGATTGCTGGCGGAGTGATGGTGTCGGTCTTTGCGGGCATTAAACTTTCCGATGCCAACGATCAGCAGAAGTTAACCAGTGCGCGTCTGGATGACCTGCAGATACTGCGAACGGTTAAGGATAATACCAGCCTGCAATCCAAGCTGATGCTGCGGGCACTTGCCACGGAAAATGGCCCGATTGCGTCTGATACCCTGGTGAAAATTGAACAGGCTCAGGCCGATAATCAGGCGATCATTACCCATTTTCGCCAGTTGGTCGAGGGCGCGAAATCGCTGCCAGGCATTAACCTGAAAGAAGTGGAGGAAGCCTCCGGACTGCTGGCTGCTATTGAGAAAACACAGCCGGAGTTTGTCGCGGTTATGACCCGGCTTCTACAGCTGAAAAGTGCCAATGACATGCAGGGTGAACGCGCGCTAATTACCGGCCCTCTTCAGGCCACCCAGGATGCCTATCTGGCGGCTATTGATGACATGGTCAATTATCAGAGCCGGGTGACGAAAGGCACCGCCGTTCAGTCGCAGCAAAGCCTCTCCGGCGTATTTTTCACGCTGATCGTTCTGACGGTGGCTTCTGTCATGCTGGGGCTGTTGATGAGCTGGCTGATCACCCGCCACATCAAACGTCAACTGGGAGGAGAGCCTGCCCAGGCCCAGCGTCTGGCTTCGGCCATTGCCGATGGTGACCTGCATACCACGGTTGAACTGCGTGCCAGAGATACCACCAGTCTGCTGGCCTCGCTGGATGTGATGCAGACCCGTCTGCGTGGGCTGGTGACGCAGATTAAGGAAACCGCAGCATCGGTCTCACTGGCTTCGGATGAGATTGCCCAGGGCAATACCGAGCTGTCTTCGCGCACGGAACAACAGGCAGCGGCGTTGCAGCAGACGGCTGCCAGCATGGAGCAGCTCACGGCCACCATTAGAAATAACTCCCAGAACGCAACACAGACGGCAACGTCTGCACGTGGTGCAGCAGTACTGGCACGGGAAGGTGAGGAACATGTCCAGGCAATGGGCAGCACCATGAAAGACATTGCGCACAGTTCTGGAAAAATTCGTGATATCACGGGCGTCATCGAGGGCATCGCCTTCCAGACTAACATTCTGGCGCTGAATGCGGCCGTTGAGGCTGCACGTGCGGGTGAGCAGGGGCGCGGGTTCGCCGTGGTTGCTGGTGAAGTTCGCATCCTTGCACAGCGAAGCGCAACGGCCGCGCGTGAAATCAAGTCTCTTATCGCTGAAGCCGTGGCAGAAGTCGAAAATGGTGTGACGGTGGCTGACAATACCGGACGTAGTATTGTGGCGGTAGTGAGCATGGTAAGCGAACTGGCGGCCTCGATGGATGAAATCGCCCTGGCCTCCAGTGAACAAATGCAGGGTATTTCGCAAATCAGTACAGCGGTCAGCCAGATGGATAATGTCACGCAGAGCAATGCGGCGCTGGTGGAAGAGTCTTCAACCGCATCACACTCTCTGGCGGAACAGGTCCACAGTCTTCAGGCGATGACGGATACATTCCGCGTATGACCGTCCAGGGGGGAATGCCCCCTGGGTGTAACTGACTCTCTGGCGCTGTTTTTTCGTTAAAACAGCGCGTTGATCGCGGAATAGGGCGTCGCCGTTGCCATCAGCGGCGCGGTCTCATTATCCGATAAGAAGCCACGCACTAACTGTTCGTTGTGCGCCCAAAGCGTTTGCGGCAACCAGGATCCCACGCTGATGCGGCGCACACCGTATTCACTCAAATCATCTAACGGTGGCAGGCCGGGCCAGATACTCACGTTGAGCAGCAGGTCGCTGCTTTTGGCGATCGCCTGAATCTCCTGCGCTTCCACTAATCCCAGCACAAACAGCCCATCAGCCCCGGCGTGCCGGTAGTTCTGTGCTCTGAGGATCACTTCGCCCGCCCTATCCCCGGCCGGGACCAGATTGCGTGCGTAGACGTCCGTACGAACATTGATATACAGCTCAACGCCTGTGCTCATGCTGGCGGCTCTGATGGCCTCAACCTTACGGCAGAGCCACTGTGGATCGGCGCTGCCGTCTTCGATATTGATGCCCACCACGCCCACATCGATCATCCGTCTTACCGTGTCGGCCACGGTGGCAGGATGTTCGTGATAACCCCCTTCGATATCGGCGCTGAGGGGGATGTTGATCACGCGGGCGATGGATGCGGCGCGGGCAACATACTCTGCGACCGGGAGCTGGTTGCCATCGCGATAGCCCAGCGACCAGGCAACGCCCGCGCTGGTGGTGGCAATCGCCTGTGCGCCGAGCATTTCGATCTGGCGTGCGCTCCCGGCATCCCAGGCATTGGGCAGACGCAGAGGGAGGGGCTGGTGGTGCAGGGCGTGGAACCGGGCGGCGGAAGAGGTGTTCATCAGATGTTCTCCAAAAAAGAACGATTCTAATCATGCTTAATTTTCTTGATAATAGCTGCCAATAAGATTCATTCGTTTATTGAGAGCAATAATGCCTGTGCCGCCTCTGCACTTAGTGCAAACCTTTATCGCTGTGGTTGAACACAACAGTTTTGCCCGTGCGGCGGAAGCGCTGGCGATCACCCCTTCCTCCGTCAGTCGTTTTATCAAGATGCTGGAACACCATCTGGGCACCCCGTTGCTGAACCGTACCACGCGGGCGATGTCGCTGACCGACACCGGGCAGCGCTATTTTTCTGAATGCCAGCAGGCGTTAGGCCAGTTGCGCGATGCCGCCGATCGGGTGCGCGACGAACAGGTCAGGCCGCAAGGCAGGCTGGTGGTCAGCGCACCTGTTGCGTTTGGTCATACCCATGTGGTGCCACATCTGGCGGCGTTTCTTCAGGCCTGGCCTGAGGTGCAGCTGGATCTGCGTCTGTCTGATGGTTACGTCGATCTGGTGGCTGACGGGATAATGCTGGCGCTGCGTATTGGCCAGATGAAGGATTCTTCACTGGTTGCCCATAAAATGCTGGAGAACCGACGCATTCTGGTGGCATCGAAGGCCTACCTGGCGTTAAGAGGCACGCCCACAACGATTGATCAGCTTGGGCAGCACGCGTGTATTGTCTCTGCGGCCAGCCAGGATGGTCTGTCCTGGCGTCTGTTTTCTCAGGGGGAACAGCGCACGCTGGAACCCCGTGGGCGCGTTAACGTGGACAACGCAGATGCAGCCCGACGGCTGTGCATCGACGGCCTCGGCATTGCCTTTCACTCTGCGTTAACGATGGCGGCGGCGATCAATGCCGGGGATCTGGTGCAGGTGCTACCGCAGTGGACCGGGCGCGAAACCGGGTTGTACTGCGTGCGACCCAACCGGCGCATTGGCCCGGCGGCACGGGCGTTTATTGAATTTTATTCAGCGCGCTGGTCGATCGAATAAAAACGCCATCCAGACGGATGGCGCTAAATTAAGGGAGCTCACTCAATGCCGTACTTCTTGTCAGTGACAAATTTCGGCTCTTTCCAGTTCGGGCCTTTGACCGCCTGTCCGTTCAGGTCCTGAAGCACGCCTTTCCTGAATAATTCGTTATACGTTGCAGAAAGCTCTCCGCTGGATATGACGTCATACCGGTTATAAGTGAACAACTTATCTAGCTTTTTATAATCAGATGTAGGCCCCAGGAAGGTTAATACATCCTCTACACTTTCATTTTTTACTATTTCGGTTAAAGACATAATTGTTACCTTATGAAAATATCATCGATATAGATTATCCCTTCAGATGTTGAGTTTTTTATTTTATTTCTCGGTATATCTATACGTAAAGGATATGAATAAGAACGCCATCCAGACGGATGGCGCTAAATTAAGGGAGCTTACTCAATGCCGTACTTCTTGTCAGTGACAAATTTCGGTTCTTTCCAGTTTGGGCCTTTTTCCATAAAGAGTTTTTTGTTTCCATCAGCTTTCCTTCTTTGACCAGGCGCTGGCAGGTAAACAGAAGTTCCCTTTCTGCCGCTACTTCGAATTTGTACCGGACATACATTCGGTCAATCCATGGATAAGAAGTTCGCAGTGCAAAATACAGCAGCACATCTTCCACGCTTTCATTTTGATAAATCCCTTCAAGATCAAGCATTCGTCGCTCTCCTTTGCTTTGTAATATACTTTCCGCCCCGGTGCAGTACTGGACGTGTTTTCTTCCTGGTGTTGCCCCGTCTATTTGCGACAACACCTGAAAAATTCCCCCTGAGGGGCATTATAATACAGTCACGCAATACCGTATTTTTTGTCAGTGACAAATTTCGGCTCTTTCCAGTTCGGGCCCTTTTCCATAAGAGGCTTCCCTGTTTCGATCAGTTTTCCTTCTTTTACCAGTCGCTGGCAGGTGAACAGAAGTTCCCTTTCTGCCGCTACTTCAAATTTGTACTGAACATACATTAGATCAATGGTTGGGTAAGGGGTTCGCAGTGCGAAATACAGCAGAACATCTTCCACGCTTTCATTTTGATAAATCCCTTCAAGATCAAGCATTACTTGTTCTCCTCTTCTTTTCTGGATGCCTCTAACGCCTCTGGTGTATAGAGGGGATCGCTTTTTTCGTTGATTTTATAGTCTTCAAGTGTGGCCGTATGAGTGTTATTCCACACTTCTTTAGCATTATCAGGCACAGTATTATCTTTAACTCCAAGATTTCTGTACCGTTCCAGCTCCCGGATTTCATGCGTATAATAACGCTTATCGGTATCTGTCACCTGTAGCTCGCCTGTCAGAATTTTTTCCAGGCGTTCGATCATCACTTTATTGCTAGCTGATTCCCCAAAGCGCCCTGCGTGCAGTTTTACCTTGTCGATACCGGCACGGTCAATGGTTGCCTCTTTCCAGTCCAGGTTCTGAATGGGGCCACCCGCCTTGTCCTTATTGTAATCACGCCCGCTGTATTTACCTTTGGCATTGGTTTCGCCGTACGGGCTGTTGTACATGATGTACTGCGGCTTCAGGCCTGATTCAGGGGGGAACACCAGAATGATATCGTGAATGCCTGGTGGTTCTTCCACCGGGGTGATCAGCACCGTCGGACCCTGTGGGACCGTCACCGGGCCACCGAAATGCGCGATCTGTTCAGGAACCGGGACCGGGTCGGCCAGCGTGGATGAACCCGCACCCGGCTGATTGACAGGGCTGACCAGAATGGTTGGGCCCTGTACATCAGCGACTTTGGGCAGGGTAACTCCCCAGTAGCCGGTGACGCTATCCTGAACCGCCGTACCACCTGCACCTTTCCCGGTACTTTGCTGCGCACCAGCTGGGTTTCCAGCGTGCCGTCGTCGCGCACCACCAGACGTCCGCGCACGGCCATATCGATCGGGGTACCCGCGTCAGCCGCGCGGAGAAGTGCGCTTGCGTCGGGCAGGGACAGAATATCGGCACTCAGCAGGGCACTGATGTCCCGGCCAGACTGGCGGCGGCAATACCACGCAATTCTGTCAGTACCGCAGAAATGCGCGATAACAGGCTACCCGCTACGTCTTCACCAAGCGTAATGGCTCCCGCTGAGGCGATGGCCCAACTGGCAGGTGCTGTGGATGCGGGCGTACCGATCTCAACGCCGCGTACGGCCTGTACACTGGCAGATCGAAGGCGGTTGGTTGCGGCTTCTCTCTGTGCTTTCGCCGCTGCTTCTGCTTTTGCACGGGCTTCAGCAGCCTGCTTTGCTGCCTTCTGTTTGCGAGCCGCATTAATCACCGCAAGCTCCGCCTTAGCCTGTTTTGTGGCTTTTATCGCATTACGTATCCGTTGCCCTGCCTGACCGCTATTAGCCATCCGTGCATTGTTGGCAATGATTTTATTCAGCGCGGCAATGCGCGTATCGGAGGTGTCACCTTTAAAGGTGATAATCACCGAATTGAACGGATCCAGTGTGTTAGTGCTACTGCCGTTACCACTAATGCCGTTACCACTAATGCCGTTACCACTATTGCCGCTACCGGCATCCGGATTTGCTGGCGCCGGGCCAAGGTTAACGCCGAAGACATAGCCACCGACAAGGGGGCTTATTCCTATGGCCTGACCATATTCATTAATAAAATAGCCGGTAAAAATCGCCGGATTCAGGCCCGCTTTCAAGGCCAGTGTGTCACCGACCGATCGCGATATACCCGGTGTTGTGCCCGAACCCTTACCGGAAGCGCTACCTTTGCCTTTATCGTGATTACCAGCATTTCCCGTGCTGCCACCGCCCGGACTCGGCTCACTTCCGCGCTCCCGACTCCATCCCGTGCCATCACCTTTGCCACCACCGTAATTAAATCCCGGCATGATGCTCTCCTTTGCTCTTTCTGTGGTTAATGCTGTGCGTATACACAGTAAAGCCGAGGCTATGCCGAAATCTTTCTTACGACCAGACTACCTTGTTGTGTCAGAGAACAGCGTTACGATGCGAGCCTTTCAGCTAAACAGCTTTAATGCCTCAATACGTGTCAGCGCCGTATTCAGCGCGGCATCATCGGCGGTCAGGCTGATGCGGATATAGCCTTCACCGCCATGGCCAAATCCGGTGCCGGGGGCCACGATAATATGCGCCTCCTTCAGCAGTCGTTCGGCAAACGGCTGGGCACGCTCTCCGTCAGGCACGGGAAGCCAGAGGAAGAAGGTGCCCTGATTAGGCGGTACAGGCCAGTTCATGGCGGCCAGCTTTTGCAGCACCCACTCGCGGCGCTGGTGATAGACGTTGGCCAACTGCTGAATCTGCGATGCAGGCAGCGACAGCGCTGTGATGGCGGCATCCTGAATCGCGCCGAACACGGTGCTGTAACTGTGGGTGTGCAGTTTTTTAAACGCACGGATAATCGAGGCATTTCCCACCGCAAAGCCAAAACGCCATCCTGCCATGCAGAACGTTTTCGACATCGTATAGGTTTCCACGCCCCATTCTTTCGCTCCCGGCTGTGCCAGCAGGCTGGCCGGGATGTCGCCGGCATGGCTGCCAATCGCCGCGTAGGCAAAGTCATGCAGCACCGGGGTGTGGTACTCGCGGGCAAAGGCGAGCGCCGCGTCGAACAGTGCCGGCGTGGCCATCGCGCCGGTCGGGTTGTGCGGATAGTTCAGGATCAGCAGCCCGCTCTGCCGTGCCACCTCTTCAGGGACGCGTGAGAAGTCGGGCAGGAAATTATCCTTCTCCTCCAGCAGGATGCCGTAAAACTGCGCCTGTGACTGCACTGCCGCTGAGCGGTACATCGGGTAGCAGGGATCGGTGGAAATGATCGTTTGCCCCGGGCTGACCACCGCACGCGGGATGCCGTTCACACCGATGTGCGCCCCCTGAAACACGGCGATTTCGCTCTCCGGGTCAAGCTCAACGCCATAGTGGTTCAGGTAAAAATCAGCGATCGCCTGCCGCACCTGCGGCTTGCCCCAGAAGGAAGGATATTCATGGTTGGCGGGTGATGCCGCCGTGGCTTGCAGCGTAGCGATAATCGCAGGCGGTGTTGGCTGTCGCGGGCTGCCGCTCGACAGGTCAATCAGTGACAGTTCCGAGGTATCCACCTCTCGTGCCAGTTTTTCCAGCACGCTAAATAAGTTCTCTTCCAGGGCATTAACCAGAGGGGAGGCAGCGAAATCAGGCATGGTATTCTCGAATTAAACAGTGATGGTTCAATATGACATTAATGTTGATGTCGGCCTAAAAGATAAAAATCACTATCGATGTGCAATAAACAGATATGTGATGGTTGATTATCCTTATCACAAAAAAGCAAAATTAAACGCCGCTGTTTTACTTACAACCGGAAGAGGGCTGTGATTTAATCAATTTTATTCGCACTCTTTTCAGGGAAAATATTGATGAAAAAGCCCGTTCTTCTCGGCATTGTTGTTGCTTTGTTATCGACCTCTTCATTTCTTGCTAATGCTCAGGGTAAATTAATTCGCGTCGGATTTAATCCCGGCCCTTATAAAGAGCAGTTCGAAAAAGGGGTTGCTCCTTATTTGATCAAGAAAGGGTATAAAGTCGAGTATAAAGATTTTAGCGATGGCATTCAGGTTAACGATGCCGTAGCACGCGGTAATATTGAAGCCAATATTATGCAGCATCCTGTTTACCTGCAATCGGTCAATGAACGTCTGGGCATTGATAACACCGGTATTGTGCAGGTACCAACGCCGCCGATGGGGCTTTATGCCGGTAAGATCAAACAGCTGGCAACCCCAAAACCGGGCACCACTATTTCCGTGCCCAATCAGGCGGCAAACGAGTATCGCGCAGCCCTGGTCCTGCAAAGTCTGGGCTGGATTAAGATCGCCGACAACAGCGATGCGGCCACTTTCTCTCAGCGTAACATTACGGAAAACCCGTATAAAATCGTGCTGAAAGAGATGGATAACGCACAGCAGGTGCGCGCACTTCCCGACGTCGATTACGGCCTGATTCAGGGGAACTTTGCGGTCTCCAACGGCATTAAACTCGACTCCGCGCTGAAACTCGAATCGGCCAGCAGTAAATTTATTAATGTGGTGACCGTCGCCGGTAAAAATAAACAGGCTGAGTTCGCTAAAGACATTATTGCCGGTTATCACTCTGCAGAATTCAAACAGTATATTCTCGGGCATGAGCAGTACAAAGGCTATCTGTTCCCTGACTATCTGAAGTGAATAATGCCATGATTGAGTTTCGCCAGGTCAGTAAAACTTTTTCCAGAAACGGTAATGATATTCTGGCGCTGGATAATATCAGCCTGAATATCGATAAAGGTGATGTGTTCGGGATTATTGGTTACAGCGGTGCCGGGAAAAGTACCCTGCTGCGTTTAATCAATCGTCTTGAATCACCCGGCAGCGGTGAGGTGGTGATTAACGGTGAATCGTTACAGCACGTCAGTGGAAAACGCCTGAATACCGTAAAAAAAGATATCGGCATGATCTTTCAGAATTTCAATCTGCTGAATTCGAAAACGGTATTTCACAATATCGCCATCCCGTTAATTTTACAGGGACGCGACCGGGCGTTTATTCAGGCCCGGGTGACGGAGTTGCTGGCGTTCGTCAATCTCAGTGACAAAATCCACAGCTACCCTAACGAGCTGTCCGGTGGGCAAAAGCAGCGCGTGGGGATCGCTCGTGCGCTGGCCACTAACCCGTCGGTGCTGCTGTGTGATGAGGCCACCTCGGCGCTGGACCCGCATACCACGGTGCAGATCTTGCTGTTGTTGCAGGAGATCAACCGCCGCTACGGCATCACCATTGTGCTGATTACCCATGAAATGTCGGTGATCCAAAAAATCTGCAACAAGGTGGCGGTGATGGAAAACGGTCGGGTGGTCGAGCAGGGGGAGGTTTTCACCCTGTTTGCCGACCCCCAACATGCGGTGACCGCCAGCTTTGTCCAGTCGGTGATCCACGATCGCCTGCCGCAAAGCGTGGTCGATCTGTTGCAGCGTACCGGTAACGGACAAACGCTGCGGCTGGAGTTTGTTGGCGCTACCGCGCAACAGCCGATCATTAACCGCATTATCAAAGACTACGCCATCGAAGTGAATATCCTGTTCGCCAGTATGTCCGAGGTTCAGAGCACGATCCTCGGCTTTATGATCGTGCAGATCCTGGGCGAGGCAGAGCAGACCGACAGCGCCGTGCGCTACCTCCGCGAAGCAGGAGTGAAAATCACCCATGTTTGACTTTATCGATACCGCCGTGACCGGCGATCAGTTCCTGCTGGCGCTGCATGACACCCTGGTGATGATCGCCGTGTCGCTGGGTTTTGGTTCATTGCTGGGGGTCCCGCTGGGGATTGTGCTGGTGGTGTGCCGTCCTGGCGGCATCCTGCCGAACCGTTTTGTCCATCAGGTGCTGAACCCGGTGATCAACGTCCTGCGTTCGCTGCCGTTTATCATTTTGCTGATCACCATTCTGCCCTTCACCCGGCTGTTGGTGGGCACCACCATTGGGACGGCGGGCGCGATTGTGCCGCTGATTGTGTTTATCGCCCCGTATATTTCGCGGCTGGTGGAAAGCTCCCTGCTGGAAGTGGATGAAGGCATTCTTGAAGCGGCCGATGCGATGGGCGCCACGGTCGGCCAGACCATCTGGCACTTTATGCTGCCGGAGGCCGCATCTTCACTGATCCTCGCCCTGACCACGGCAACCATCGGGCTGCTGGGGGCGACCGCCATGGCGGGCACCGTCGGGGGCGGCGGGATTGGTGACCTGGCGATCACCTACGGCTACCAGCGGTTTGACGCGTTTGCCACGCTGGTGACAGCGCTGGTGCTGATTGTCATCGTCCAGCTTATTCAGACACTCGGCACCCGTCTGTCGCGCCGCATCCGACGCGAATAACGGCCCTCTTTTTAACGTTTTAAGGAGTTATAACATGCCAGTTGTAGAGAGCTTCACCCTCGACCACACCCTTGTCAAAGCGCCGTATGTGCGCCCGGCGGGTTATGAACGCCATGCGCTGGGCAGCGTGGTGCAAAAATTTGACCTGCGCTTCCTGCAACCGAATGCTGACGCCATTCCTACGGCGGCCCTGCATACGCTGGAGCACCTGCTGGCCTTTGGCCTGCGCGAAGAGCTGGAAGGCGTTATCGATATCTCGCCGATGGGCTGCCGCACCGGGTTCTATCTGATCCTGTGGGATGAGCATCAGCCTGCGGAGATCGCCGCGGCATTAACACGTGTGCTGGAACGTGTGGTGACGGCAACGGATGTGCCTGCCGTGACGGCGCTGGCCTGTGGCAACTACCGTGACCATTCGCTGTTCTCCGCTCAGGAGTATGCGAAGCAGGTCCTTGCAGCAGGCATCAGCGACGACGCCTTCAGGAGGTAATCTGCGATGCTGATGCTCGATTTCAGTGGGCAGACCGCCGTGGTCACCGGCGGTTTGCAGGGGATCGGCAAAGCGATTGCCGATCTGTTATTCGAGGGAGGGGCGAATGTGGTGATTGGCGACATCGCTGCCCCCTCGCGCCAGCAGCAAGAGCGTCAGCTGATCGTGCCGGTGGACGTGGCATCACGCCCGGCGGCACAGGCGCTGATTGATGATGCCGTCGCCACCTTTGGCGGCGTCGATATTCTGGTGAACAGCTGCGGCGTCTCGGCAATGAGCCCGGTGGATGCCATGAACGATGATGACTGGCAGCGTATTCTCGATGTGAATGTCAAAGGCCTCAGTTATTTGTCCGAAGCTGCCATTCGCGTGATGAAAGTGCGACAGGCCGGGCGCATTATCAATATCGCTTCCCAGGCGGGAAAAAACGGCTACCGGCTGATGGGGCAATATGTTGCTTCCAAACATGCGGTGCTGGGCCTGACGAAGGTGATGGCGATTGAGCTGGCGCGTGACAATATCCTGGTGAATGCGGTGTGCCCCGGTATTGTGGAAACCGAAATGAAGTGGCGTGAACGGCGCGAAGGGGCAGAACTGCGCGGCCTGACGCCGGAAGCGATCTACGCGGAAGACTGCTCCCAGGTACTGTTGGGGCGCACGGCACAGCCTCGCGATGTCGCCAACGTGGTGGCCTTTCTCGCCAGCCCTCTCTCCTCTTATATGACCGGCCAGGCGATTAACGTCACGGGCGGCATGACGATGCACTGATGAGCACACAACCCGATAAACCCGACAACCACGACCTGGCGGTAATGCACTGGGGAACCTATCGCGTTGCCGTCACCGACGGTCAGCTCACCGGGATCAGCCCGGTGGAGTGGGATCGCAATCCGTCGAAAATCGGCCAATCCCTTCCGGGCGCCGTGCAGGGATCGTCACGCGTCCAGCGTCCGGCAGTACGGCTGGGTTATTTAAACAATCGCGCGGCCTCCCGTGACGGGCGCGGGCGCGAACCCTTTGTGGAGGTGAGCTGGGACGTAGCGCTGGCGCTGGTGGCAGATGAGCTGCAACGGGTGAAAGCGGAGCACGGTAATGAGGCGATCTATGCCGGATCTTATGGCTGGTCGAGCGCCGGGCGCTTTCACCATGCGCAGAGCCAGTTGCACCGTTTCCTCAATGGCTTCGGTGGCTACGCGGGCAGCACCAATACCTACAGTATTGCCGCCGGGGAGCGCATTTTGCCGCATATCCTCGGCGATCTGGATGATCTCCAGCGCCAGCATACCCACTGGCCGGTGCTGGCAGAGCACTGTGAGCTGTTTGTGGCGATCGGTGGCCTGCCGCTTCGCAATGCGCAGGTTAACGGCGGTGGCGCGAACGATCACGCCCTGCAACACTGGCTGGACACCTTGCGCAGTAACGGCACGCGCTTTATCAATATCAGCCCGGTGAAAAACGATCTGTCGGCGGTTGAGGATGCCCGCTGGCTGGCGATCAAACCCGGCAGCGACACGGCGCTGCTGCTGGCGGTGTGCCAGGTACTGGTGGACGAAGCCTTATATGACAGCGACTTTGTTGCCAGCCACACGGTGGGATTTGAACCGTACCGTGCTTATCTGCTGGGAGAGCATGACGGCGTGGTGAAAACCCCGGCGTGGGCCGCGCCGCTCACCGGCTTAAGCGCTGACAGCATTCGCGAACTGGCGCGCGAGATGGCGCACCATAAAACCATGATCAATGTTGCCTGGTCGGTGCAGCGTGCACGCCAGGGCGAGCAGGCATTCTGGGCGGTGGTGGCGACCACGGCGCTGCTGGGGCAGATCGGCACGCCCGGCGGCGGGCTGGGATTTGGCTATGCCTCAACGAACCTTGCCGGATCGGACCGCCATCGCTTTTCCGGGCCGCGCCTGCCTGCGGGCGTGAATGCGGTGACCACCCGCATCCCGGTCGCACGCATCGCCGATATGCTGCTGCATCCCGGTGAAACTTATGAATTTGATGGTAAAACGCAGACCTGGCCTGATATCCGCCTGGTCTACTGGGCGGGCGGCAACGTGTTTCATCATCACCAGGATCTGAATAAGCTTACCCGCGCCTGGCGTCGCCCGGAAACGATTATCGTCCATGAGCAGTACTGGACGGCGCAGGCCAAATTTGCCGATATCGTGCTGCCTGCCACCACCTCGCTGGAGCGGGAAGATATTGGTAGCGCCAGCAATGACGGCTTTATGATTGCCATGCGCCAGCACCTGGCAGCAGTCGGGCAGGCTCGCGATGACTACGCGATTTTCAGCGATCTGGCTAACCGGCTCGGTTTTGGCGACGACTTTACCCAGCAGCTTGATACGCGCGGCTGGCTGGAAGCGATGTACAACGAGGCCCGGCCGCGTGCGCAGGAAGAGGGCATTGAGCTGCCGCTGTTCGACGCGTTCTGGCAGCGCGGCAAGCTGGAGTATCCGCGCCCGGACACGCCGCAGATCCTGCTGGCAGCGTTTCGTGCCGATCCGCAGCGTGCACCGCTCAGCACGCCTTCCGGCAAAATTGAACTGTTCTCGTCTACTGTCGCCGGGTTCGGCTATGCGGAGTGCCCGGGGCATCCGTTCTGGCTGGTGCCGGAAGCTGACGACCCGCGCTGGCCGCTGCATCTGCTTTCCAGCCAGCCACGCACGCGGCTGCACAGCCAGTACGATCACGGCAAAATCAGCCAGCAGACAAAGATTGCCGGGCGCGAACCGCTGTGGCTGCACCCGCAGGATGCCGCGCAGCGCGGCCTGTCGGAGGGCGATATCGTCAACGTCTTTAACGCACGCGGCTCACTGCTGGCCGGGGTGCATCTCAGTGACGGCATACGGCCAGGTGTGGTGCAGATGTCGACGGGTGCCTGGTATGACCCGATCAATACCCGCGATGTGCAGCCGCTGGATAAACACGGTAATCCGAACGTATTAACCGACGATCGGGGCAGTTCCCGGCTGGGCCAGGGGTGTACGGCGCAGAGCTGCCGTGTGGAGATTGTCCGCTTCGATGCGCCGCTGCCGCCGATCACCGCCTGGGACCCGCCGGAGTTTGTCCCCGACCCCGAAGCCTTACCTGCGCGATAAATCTTATTTGATCCGGAGTTTATGATGCTAACGATTACCGCGCCCACGGCGTATCTGCAACAGCCCGGCCTGCGCAAACAGGCGGGCGAACACATCAAACCTTATGCCCGCGAGCTACGTATTCTGACATCGCCACGCGCCTGGCAGGCGGTGAACCCCGGGTTGTCTCACAGCCTGGAGAGCGCGGGTATCCGCTGGCAGCTGGAGTACCTTGACGGTGAATGTACTGACGAGGCCATCGAGCGGTTGCGGGAAAACGTGGTTACCCAGGGCGCGCAGGGCATTTTAGCCGTGGGCGGCGGCAGGGTACTGGACTGCGCCAAAGCGGCGGCAGACACACTGGATGACGTGGTGCTGATTAACTTTGCCACCCTCGCGGCGACCTGTGCGGCCTGGTCGCCGTTCGCCATCGTCTACAACGCCAGCGGGGGCCATGATCATGGCCTGCTGGTCACGAAGAAACCTGCACTGGTGATGGTCGACAGTGAAGTGATTGCTCACACTGATGTGCGCTATCTAAAGGCGGGCATTGTCGATGCGCTGGCAAAATGGTTTGAACTTGAACCGTATCAGCGCCAGAACCCGGGGCGTCTGGGGCTGGATTTGAAGGTGTCGGTGGCCCGCCAGGCGCTGGAGGTGTATGCGCAGTGGGGCAGTGAGGCGGTGCTCGCCAATCAAAACCAGCAGGTGACCCCGGCACTGGAGAAGGTGATTGAGGCCAATATCGTACTTGCCGGGCTGGCCAACAGTGTGCATGACGACCTGCCCACACCCGGAGTGGCGCATGAGATCCACAACCGCCTGACCCACGAACCGGAGCTGCACGATCTGCTGCACGGTGAGAAAGTGGGGTACTGCCTGCTGATCCAGTCACTGCTTGAGCGCGGGCAACAGCCTGATGAGCACCTGGTGAGCTTATTGCGCCAGTACGACAGCCCGCTGACGCTGAGCGCGCTGACGGGCGATGTCGCGGCGCGTTTCCGCCAGATTGCCCGTGAGATTCATTTCCCCGCCGTCAGCCTCACCCTCCTGCCGTTTACAATTACGGTGGAGAAACTGGAGCAGGCATTGGTGGCGACGATAGCGGCGACGTGAATGAATTAAAAACAGTCGGCCAGGATTGAGTATAGAAATCAAACGTATTATTCTGCCCCTGCCAATGGAATCTTTCATACTTTCTAAAACAGGGACGAAATGAAATATCTAATCGCGTTAATCATCTGTTGCCTGAGCGTGTTAACGGCATCAGCGCAGCAGGAAACTGCCGAAAAACCTGAACCGGTATCGACCGTAAAACCCGCCTACCCGGCAAGGGCATTTGCTCACCGTGTTAATGGTCATGTCGTTGTTTCCTATGATGTGAATAACGACGGTGATGTGATCAATGCGCGAGTGGCATCCTCAGAACCTGCGGGAATATTTGATGAGGAAGCGTTAGGAGCCATCAGGAAGTGGAAATTTACCCCGCATAAACCCTGGCAGGGATTAACGAAGGACTTTGTCTTTAGCATTAATACGAAATCATCGGTTGAATAGCGTGTTATCTTTCATCCCGGCCTGAGGGCCGGGATGATCATTTCTTAGTCAAGAAGATGTCGGCGTTTTATCTCCTGAGCGATCAATTCAGGCACCTCTTTCACTTGTGAAATTGCCCGGTTGTTAACGATGATCTGGCTGGCATTGTCGTAACCAGGTGCCCATAAATCATTGTTGTCGACAACATTTTTATATACGGCAATAAGATTTTTTTTCCATGCTGCTGAGATATGCACGATAGCCGTGTCCGGGGAGATAATAAGATCGCACTCATGAATTAATGCCATGACGTGATGCAGCGTGTTGAAGGGATTAATGACGACATTCTCGGGAAGAGGAATATCGATCTCTTTCCTGTGGTCGAGAAGGATAATGTTGAGATTATCATATGTCTCATTAAGTTTTGCTATTATCTCTGCCAGCTGTTCTTGTGAAAAGTTCCGCTCTTTACTTCCGGTAAAAACATTAATGATGATTTTTTTATCATTAAATGCACTGAGGAAGCTTCTGACATCATCGAAAAAAGCATCAGGAATATGCAGACTATAAGCGTCATTAGTGATTGGTTTTTTTATCAGGAACTCAGAAATAAGTGAAGCTGCCTGAGTGACATGCTCTTTGTCTCGTTCAAAGAAATTAAGCGATTTACTGTAATGATTGAAACGCTTTTTCTTGTTGAAGGCCAGCACTGACTTAGGGTTTATTTCACGCAATAGCCGCATTCTGTGAACGGGAGTATCAAACAATGATGGATCGATGACCAGGTCATACTGATTATTTCTCAATTCTTCCATGGTTATTTCTGAAACAGTATGATTGAAGCTTTTCAGATAAACCTCTGTGCTGGCATCTTCTGCTTCATAAATATTTCTGATAAATGGACTATGTTTCACCACAATGCTGCTGGACTTCGTCAGTAATATATCAACCTTATAACCTGCTGTATGCAAGTTTTTAATAAGAGAAGAGTAAACAACGGTGTCACCGATGGTTCCTTCATTACGTATAAGTAAGATCGTTTTTATGGAATCTACGTTTAATGTGCTTTTTTTATACTTATCCCATATAATCTTTGCAACAAGTAATTTGGCATCTAGTCTTACTCTTTTCATAAAGTAGTTTTTGCGTCGATTAAGCTCTCTTAATTTTTTAAAGCGTCCACTAGATACTGAAATAGCAAGTTGTTCGGTCATGGCGAATATCCTTATAAAGTCGATATGAAAAGTGTAATGTTTTTCTTATTTTATCTTTTGAATCAATGAGTTTCAGAGGAAATGGTTTGTTAGGTTGATCACCTGTTGTGTGGCATAGCTTATCACTGCCGTGCAGGAAAATCACCGGGCAATTGGCTGTCAGTCTGTTTCATCCCCAATGATTCGAATGGTGGCATTTAAAATTCATCTCAGCTTGTTTAGTGATTTGACTGCATGAGAATGACGTGGCCTGAAGGCTGATGATTATCGATAGAAGAATAACGGCCGGTGTAACCGGCCGTCCATTTTTATCGCCCTGGAAACTTACAGCGCATTAATTTGCCGTAAGATCTCCTGCTTGATTGTCTTCCTTTTTGCCTCATCCTTCACCGGTTCGGCTTGCTGCTGCAAAGCGGCATCCAGCTTCTCACCCAGCGTGGGGGCTCCCTGGATCCATGCGTTTGTCTCCTCATCACCAATGACGTTTGCCACAATCGCGGCGGCTTTTTCATAGGTTTGCACGTCGATCCACGGTGTCTCCAGAGAGAATGCCGGGGTCGAGGAGGTGACGATCAGCGGAACCTCGGTACGGATATCGCGTGACGAGCTGCCAATGCGTAACGTGAAGCGGCCTGGCTCCAGCACCCAGTCATTCTTGTCCTCATCAAAATAGGAGAAGGAGCGTTTATCAAGCTTCAGCGTCACCTGCTGCTCTGCGCCCGCTGCCAGGCTGACTTTTTCAAACGCTTTCAGCTCCTGAACCGGCCTGTCGAGGCGCGAAGCTTCATCGTGCACGTAAAGCTGAACCACCTCTTTGGTGTCTCTCTGCGACAGGTTGCGCAGCGGGAGGCTGATCGCAATGCTGTCCTGTTGATCAATATTGAATACCGGCTTATCCGGGCTGGCCTTGCCATACTGTACGCCGGAGTAGGAGAGGCCATAGCCAAACGGATACATCGGCGCGACTTGCCGGATGTCAAAAGCACGGTAGCCAACATAAATCCCTTCACCGTAGATCACCGTTTTTGCGCTGCCCGGATAATTGCCAAAACCCGGTGAGTCTTCCAGACGTTTAGGGAAGGTGAGCGGCAGCTTACCGGAAGGGTTCACTTTTCCGCTCAGGATATCCGCTACCGCATTACCCGCCTGTTCACCGGGTTGCCAGGTAAGCAGAATCGCGTCTGCGTGATGCTCCCACGAGGCCATCTCGACAGGGGCACCAATATTCAGCAGCACTACCACCTTTTTATTCTGCTGATGGAATGCCGCAGACACCCTGGCAATCATCGCTATTTCATCCGCATGCATCGCCATGGAATAGCGATCCGCCCCCTCGGTAGAACTGCGCCCGATTGAAATCAGGGCAATATCACTCTGCTGCGCCGCGCTGGTGATAGCGGCATCGCTGGCCTGCTCATCCAGCGTTTGTCCCCCGGCGGCATCGATTAGCGTTAACCCGGCGTTTTTCAGCCCCTGCGGTAACGTCACCAGCCGTTTAGGATCGATATTGACCTCCGCGCTTCCCCCGCCAACCACGAAGAAATTACTGATGTTATGGCCGAACGTTGCCACACGCAGCGAAGTAGTGAGCGGCAGCGTTTCTGCATCGTTTTTCAGCAACACCATGGCATCGGCCGCCGACTGGCGCGCCAGTAACGCATGATCGGCAGGCATAGGATCGCGGGTGGGTTCGCCATCTTTAAAGCGGTGGGTTTTGATCACCACACTCAGGATATTGCGGACGTTTTCGTTGATCTGATCCTGCGTGATCTCGCCGGATTTGATGGCCGCGAGGATCACGTCTTTCGGGTCGGTATTGCGGCGCAGGAACGGCGTGTCCTTTTTCGACAGCCCGCCAGGCATATTAAGGTCGTTACCGTTCTGCAATGCCCGAACCGGATCGCTGACGCCGTACCAGTCAGACATCACCAGACCGTTAAACTTCCACTGGTCGCGCAGGACATCTTTCAGCAGCCAGGCGTTTTGTGAGGCGGGGGTGCCGTTAATCGACGGATAAGAACTCATCACCGCCCAGGGTTGGGCTTTTTCCATGGCATATTCGAAACCGGGGAAATAGATTTCCCGCAGCGCACGCGGAGAAATTATTTCGTTCACCGTCTGTCGGCGCGTTTCCTGATTATTCGCGGCAAAGTGTTTCACCACTGCGCCCACGCCCTGCGCCTGCATCCCGTTGATATAGCTCACCGTGATCATGGCATTCAGCCACGGATCTTCGGAGAAGTATTCAAAGTTGCGGCCGTTCAGCGGGTTGCGCTGAATATTAATCGCCGGGCCGAGCATTAAGTCGACGCCATATTGTTTCGCTTCATTGCCTATCGCGCCGCCGACCTGCTGGATCAGCGCCGGGTCCCACGTGGCTGCCATCGCGATGGACACCGGGAACGCGCTGGCGAAACGCTTCTCACCGCCGGTGGGGCCTGCCCCGAGCCTGACGCCAACCGGGCCATCGGCAAAGACAATTTGCGGGATGCCCAGCCGGGGGATGGCGAAGGTTGAACCCGCCGCGCCCGCCACTTTTTCGGCATTGTTCATGCCGGTGCCCGTCACCAGAGCGGCTTTCTCTTCCGGCGTCATGGCGGCAATGACCTCAGATATCGACTCAGCATCTTTTAACTGTGGAGCGGCCCAGGCGGGTGTAGACAGAAGGATAACGGCAGCCGACAGTCCGGCCTTATGTGATTTCATACTCATCCCTTAGCATTTTTACGGGGGGCTAAAAAATGAGATTACCAAAAATGTTGATATATTTTAGTGACGTAGGTTGCAGGTTGTGGGATGGGGTGGGGGGATATAAAAGTGGTATGGGGGATTTCGGGATGTGGTATATCTGTTTCGCGGCTTACCCGGCTTACCCGGCTTACCCGACTTACCCGACTTACCCGACTTAATCACGGTGATTATTTGGTGTTTGGTGAATCGGATTTTACGCATAGCGATCTCCTCGGGGACAAAATCAGTATGTCGGAAGATCTCTAAAAGTGAATGGCGCGGATTGCAGGGAAGCTTACAATCATGGATGAGACGAGTTATCGAACGGAGTTCGATGGAGAGTCCGTAATCCAGAAAGCAAAAAACCCGCCATAGGCGGGTTCTTCTAAATAGTGGTGCCCGGACTCGGAATCGAACCAAGGACACGGGGATTTTCAATCCCCTGCTCTACCGACTGAGCTATCCGGGCAACGGGGCGCATTAAACCTTATGCCACTGCCAGCGTCAACGGCTTTATGGTGAAAAGCCGACTGATTGCACTCTTTTCCACCAGTCTGTCGTGAAAGCCCCTCTTTTAGCCTGTTTTATCACCCATCCTGATTGCATTTTGTGCCCTGATTTATGCTGGCTGTTGCCCTTTATACGCGATAAAACCGGGTTATTAGGATTATTCTCAATGCTGGCATGAAACTGTCACAATCGCCTGTCAGGCTGGGGCTAACTGAGGATTACTGGCCGCGTATCATGCACTTAGACTTACCGCCTTTAACACCCCAACGTCTGCCATCGCCGCATCTTACCGCGCGCGATCTCTGTATTGAGGTGCCTTTTGTCACACCGGATGCCGATAATCTGGCCGTGATGGAGCTGTTTACCAAACAACCGTCACTGACCAGCCTGCCGGTGGTGGAGCAACGCCATCCGCTGGGGCTGATTAACCGTCATCTGTTTTTATCGCAGATGTCGCGGCCGTTCTTCCGTGAACTGTATGACCGCAAAAGCTGCATCGCCTTTATGGATAAAATGCCGCTGGTGATCGATGCGGCCAGCACGCTGGATAGCGTGGCGCAGCAGATGGTAGCATCGGGCGATAAGTCACTGACAGATGGCTTTATTCTCACCAGTGCGGGTGAGTATATCGGCATCGGGCTGGGTATTGATCTGATCAAAACCGTCTCGGATCAGCAGGCGCGTCAGCATCAGCAAATTATGCAGAGCATTGAATATGCGCGGGTGATCCAGGAAGCGATGCTCGACCAGTCACAGCGCTTACTGGTGCAGCAGCTACGTGATAGTTGCCTGTGCTGGCAGCCGCGTGACTGCGTTGGCGGTGACTTTTACGCCTTTCACACCTTTCCTCACGGCTGGCTGCTGTTAATGGCAGATTGCACCGGGCACGGCGTGCCGGGCGCGTTTATGACGGTCATCCTCTCTTCGGCGCTGGAAAAGGCGCTGACGCAGTGTGAACCGGAGCAGCCGGAGCAGTTACTCCAGCATATCAATCGCTACATTAAACAGACGCTGGGGCAGTTGCAGCAGTCGGAGCAGACCTCGTTGTCGAACGACGGCTGTGATGCGCTGGCGCTGTTTGTTGATACCCGCGAAGACCGCATGATCTGGGCCGGTGCGCGTATTTCCGGTTTTCTGCTCTCGACGGTGAGCGAGCAGGCCATTCTGCTGAGCTGCGATCGCATGGGCGTGGGTTACACCGATACCCCGGTGGACTACGAGTGGGCGCGCCATGAACTGCCGCTGAAACCCCAGGATCTGTTCTTAACCTTTACCGATGGTCTGACCGATCAGATCGGGGGCGAACGCCAGATTATGTTTGGCCGCAAGCGTATTCAGGCAGAGCTGGAACGCAACCGGACGCGCCCGATGAGCGAGCTGGCGGAAGGGCTTCAGCAGACCTTGCTCGCCTGGCAGGGGCAGCAGCTGCGGCGCGATGATATGACATTTTTAGGGTTTCGTTACTGATGAACCGGGGCAACGGGCACAAGAGCACTATGAATACTGATCCGATAATCAGCGGGCTGCTGGCGGACACGCCGCACGATGTGGTGGCGCTGCGTTACACCGGTTTTTTCTCCCAGCACAATATTACGGCGATGGGGGAGGTGATCCGCCTCTATCTGGAGCAGAACGAGGCATCGTTTGTCACCCGGCGTAAGCTGTTCTCCACTTTTGTGGAGATGGTGCAAAATATTCTGCGCTACTCCTCAGACAGCCGGGCGCTCTGCAAAGATAATGACGAAATGCGCTTTGGCGCGATCTGTTTTGGTCTGCATGACGGTAAATATGTGCTGGAAAGCGCTAACCTGGTGCGACCGGATGAATCCGCGCGCCTGAGTGAATGCCTGCTGGCGCTGCGCAATATGAGCGCGGAAGAAATTAAAGTGACCTACAAGCAGTCACTGCGTACAGAAAGCCCGGCCTGGAGCAAAGGGGCGAATATCGGCCTGCTGACTCTGGCGCGGGACGCCAGCCAACCGCTGGAATTTACTTTTCACCAGGTTGCATCGACGGATCTCTCGGCGTTCTACCTGAAAGCGACTATCTGACAGGGCACACCTTAGCTATGAACAACATCTCCATGCCTGCAACCAGCAGCACTCCCGCCGTGGACTTTGATTTCGCCAGCGGCAGGCTGTCGCTCAGCGGGGAATCCTGGCCAGAAAATGCCGCCGCTTTTTACCGTCCGCTGATGGCCGCGGTGGAAGAGTGGCAGGGCAGCGCCTTTTTTCGCAGTATCGACCTGGTCAGCATCCATGTGGCACTCAGCTACTTCAACAGCTCCAGCACCAAAATGTTATTCGGCCTGTTTGGCGTGTTGAACGAAGCGGCAGTCAACGGGGTTCGCACCGAGCTGCACTGGTATTACGACAGCGAAGACGATATTTCCGAAGAGTTCGGTCAGGAGCTGAGTATCGATTTTTCAGCAATTACCTTCCATATGCATCCGGGGGGCGCGGAATGATGAGCATCGATGAGCTGTTCACGCATGAAAATGCCATTCTTGAACAGGCGCGGGATATTGCCGCACGCGAGCACCTTGATGCGGAAACCTGTCGTGCGGCGTTACTGACCCTCAGCGGCCACTATCAGCGCATGATGCGTGAGTCGTGGCGCCTGATTTCCCGCAGTGACCGTGCTGAGCGCGAACTGACGCTTCTCAACGAGCAACTGCGCCAGCTGGCGTTACGGCTGGAGTACGAAGCTACGCACGATCCGCTGACCGGCGTGTATAACCGCAGCGCCATCATCAACCAGATCGGCAGCGCACTGCATCAGGATGACGCCTCCCTGATCCTGCTGGATATTGACCATTTCAAAGCCATTAATGACCAGTACGGCCATCCCACCGGCGATGCGGTGATCAGTGAACTGATCAAACGGATTGAGAACTCGGTGCCGGAGAGCGGCAGTGTGGGGCGCGTGGGGGGCGAGGAGTTTACCATCCTGCTGCCAGGGACCAGCATGGGTCAGGCGGCGGTGGTGGCCGGTTATATTCATGCCTCGCTCAATGCGTCCGTGCTGAACTCCCTGCCGGATCGGCTGGTGACCGTCAGTCTGGGCGTCAGCTGGGGGGCTTCACGCAGTAGTTTTGACACCCTGTATGCCGAGGCTGATGCCGCCTTGTATGAGGCGAAGCGTGCCGGACGTAACCGGATTCACTATGCCAGCCAGCGTGCCGCCCTGGGATAAAGCCGACATTTTTTCTGCGGGTATCCGCTATTCTGCCGGACCACTGGCATTGAACCCGGTACTAAAAAATGCCATTATTGCGCAAATTTTGACAACCCCGTCATCCCTGCACACTGAGGTCACCGCCATGAGAGGTTCACTGCTGTTGTTCAGCATCTGTAACCCGCATCTGCCGATGCAGCCTGGTCGATCTTATTGCTGTCATACCTTGTCGATAAATTCTCTCACCATGCGGTGAGGTCTTTCTACGCTTAACTGTTGGCCATGCGTAAAAACAGACGAGATCTGATTTTACTGATGTCTATCGGTTGAAGCTGAAGTCATTCTGCTGAAAACCCAACATGACTGTTCGCCGGGAACGCGTGCGCTTTGCTGCCGTTCCTATTGCTGTGCCTCTGGCACCCACTCATCCTTGACCGTTAGGGATTTGTGCATGACTCCTCTTAAAATTGCAGCCAGCACCACTGTGGCAATCCATCTCCAGACCGGGCGCGAAGTCGTTACGCTGGATAATACTGATTTCACCGATGTCGCCGCGGTGGTTCTGTCCGTTTCTGACTCACGCTCAGGCGTGCTGGCGCTGCTGCGTCATACCGGTTTTAACCTGCCGGTGTTTATTGCCCTCGACGATGCCGCGCAGGCGGTTGACCTGCCTGAAGTTGATGGCGTGCTGACGGGGGAAGAGGGCGATGCTTCGCTGCTGGAAACCGCCGCAGCCGGGTATCAGGCCAGGTTGTTACCGCCGTTTTTCCAGACGCTGACCAAATACGTAGCGATGGATAACACCACCTTTGCCTGCCCGGGGCATCAGGGCGGTGAGTTCTTTAAAAAGCATCCGGCCGGACGTCAGTTCTTTGACTTCTTTGGTGAGAACGTGTTTCGTGCCGATATGTGCAACGCCGACGTGAAACTCGGTGATTTGCTGATCCACGAAGGTTCAGCCAAACATGCGCAGAAGTTTGCAGCGAAAGTCTTCAACGCGGATAAAACCTACTTTGTGCTGAATGGCACCTCCAGCGCCAATAAAGTGGTGACCAATGCGCTGCTGACCCGTGGCGATCTGGTGCTGTTCGACCGCAATAACCATAAATCTAACCATCATGGTGCGCTGATCCAGGCCGGCGCGACGCCGGTATATCTGGAAACTGCCCGCAACCCGTTTGGGTTTATTGGTGGCATTGATGCGCACTGCTTTGATGAAGCCTATGTGCGTGACCTGATTAAACAGGTGGCACCGGAACGTGCCGGGGATGAACGTCCGTTCCGTCTGGCGGTGATCCAGCTCGGCACCTACGATGGCACGGTGTATAACGCGCGCAAGGTGCTCGACAGCATCGGCCACCTGTGCGACTACATCCTGTTTGACTCCGCCTGGGTGGGCTATGAGCAGTTTATTCCCGTGATGGAAGCCTGTTCGCCGCTGTTGCTGGATCTGAAGCCGTCCGACCCCGGCATTTTTGTGACGCAGTCCGTGCATAAACAGCAGGCCGGGTTCTCGCAGACTTCGCAGATCCACAAGAAAGATAACCATATCCGTGGCCAGCAGCGTTTTTGCAGCCACAAACGCCTGAACAATGCGTTTATGCTGCATGCCTCCACCAGCCCGTTCTACCCGCTGTTTGCTGCGCTGGATATCAACGCCAAAATGCATCAGGGCGAAGCGGGACGACGTCTGTGGCATGAGTGCGTGGTGCTGGGCATTGATGCACGTAAGGCGATTCTGGCGCGCTGCGAGATGATTAAGCCGTTTATTCCCGATGAGGTTGACGGCAAACCCTGGCAGGATGCGCCGACGGCGACGATCGCTTCCGATGCGCGCTACTTCAGCTTTGCACCGGGCGCGTCGTGGCATGGATTTGGCGGGTATGAGAAAGATCAGTATCTGGTCGATCCGTGCAAGCTGCTGCTGACCACGCCGGGCATTGATGCTGCCAGCGGGAAATATGCCTCTTTCGGTATTCCGGCAACGATTCTGGCGAACTATCTGCGTGAAAATGGCGTGGTGCCGGAGAAGTGCGATCTGAACTCCATTCTGTTCCTGCTGACACCGGCAGAGAGCATGGAGAAGATGGCGAAGCTGGTGGCGAAACTGGCCCAGTTCGAACAGCACATCAAAGAAGATGCGTTACTGCGCGATGTGCTGCCGACGATCTACCGGAAAAATGCGGCGCGCTACGAAGGTTACACCTTGAAGCGACTGTGCCAGGAGATGCACGACCTGTATGTCAGCCATGATGTGAAGGATCTGCAAAAGGCGATGTTCCGCCAGCAGAGCCTGCCAAAAATGGTGATGAACCCGCAGGATGCCAATATCGAATTTATTCGTGGCAATGTGGAGCTGGTGCCCATTTCACAGGCAGCCGGGCGTATTGCGGCTGAAGGCGCGTTACCGTATCCACCAGGCGTGCTGTGTGTGGTGCCGGGTGAAGAGTGGGGCGGGGCCGTGCAGCAGTATTTCCTCGCGCTGGAGGAGGGCATTAACCTGCTGCCGGGCTTCTCGCCGGAGTTGCAGGGGGTGTATGCCGAAGCCGACGAGCACGGCGTTAAGCGTTTGCAGGGATACGTTTTGGTGTAAAAAAACCGGGTCGGGCGTGCCCGACCCCTACGAAACGCGGTGTTATCTGGCAGCGTCGTAGGGGCGAGGCATGCCTCGCCCAGGTGTGTACCCGACCTCAGGTCAGGTATTGAGCGCTTCTTCCCGCGCCTGGCGCACAATCGCTTTCGCGATCCATTTGCCAATATCCTGCAGTTCGTCGTTATCACAGCCCCAGATATCTTTCATCACCAGAAAAATCTCCGAACCGTAAACCAGCGACAGTGAACGCACCACGCGATCCATCAAATCAGGCGTCAGCTCTTTATTGAGCGGTTCCACCACCTGCATCAGCATTGCTTTGCGATTTCCCCGCACCAGCTTCTCTTTCAATGGCACGGCATCCACCGACTGCGACTGCGCCCACTGCGTCAGCGACAGATGCAGCGCCGCTCGCAACGTTCCCTCGTGTTTCAGCATGCGCGGGAAGGCAAAACTCAGCAGCTCATCAATGCGTGCGTTGGCATCTTGCTGAGTGGGCTGCCAGTTTTTGATGGGGCTGAGAGTTTCAGACACAATGGCCGAGACCAGTGCACTCTGCGTCGGGAAGTAGCGATAAGCAGTGGCGCGGGACAGCTGTGCCTCCTGCGCAACTTCGGTAATCGATGGAAATGCCCCGTTATCAAACATCTTCATCGCGGTATCAATTAGTAAGCGGCGCGTTCTGGCTCGTGTTGATGTCAGCCCCAAAACGCTAGCGGAATCCCTTTGCTCCACAATAACCTCATTTTCCGGTTTAACCTGTTTCTTGATTGGGCCAGTGAGCGAGACAGTACGTTCACCAGCGTTGACAACGGGGTTCGGCCTGCGCCATTCCCCGCTGTTATAAGCGTAGTCAAAACTCGACGGGACTCATATTTCATTCAATTGATTTATCAATCTTGATGGTGCTACTGTGAGTTTTCCATACTTAACCTCTTCAAAGATTCAAAGCTATTTACGTTTTTACATCAAGAATATCAACTCTTTATTGATATAAATAACAGGTTATCGTAACGCTCATGAAAAATGATACTGGATCTATCTACGTTGTTGCTACAGCGGATACTAAAGGAAGGGAACTGTTTTATGTGCACGATTTGATTGCTCAGGTCGGCGTGCCAGTGGTGACAGTTGACCTGTCTACTCAACCACTTACCCGCGCTTTCGAAGGGGATATCCCGGCCGCCATGGTGGCAGATTATCACCCCCAGGGACGCGATGTTGTCTTCTGTGGCGACCGCGGTAAGGCGATTAACGCCATGGCACAAGCTTTTGAGATTTTCCTTAGCCAGCGCGATGATGTTGCGGGGATCATTGGGCTGGGTGGCTCAGGCGGTACGGCACTGATCACGCCAGCGATGCAGGCGCTGCCCGTGGGCATACCCAAACTGATGGTTTCCACGATGGCCTCTGGCGATGTGTCGGGCTATGTCGGCGCCAGCGATATTGCCATGCTCTATTCGGTGACCGATGTCGCCGGGCTGAACCGGATTTCGCGCCGCGTGCTGGGGAATGCCGCCCACCAGATTGCCGGCGCAGTCCGCTTCCCACTTCCTCCGGATGAAAATGATAAACCTGCCATCGGCCTGACGATGTTTGGCGTCACCACGCCGTGCATAGAGGCCGCCTGTGCCGCGCTGGAAGCCGATTATGACTGCCTGGTGTTCCATGCCACCGGCAGCGGGGGTAAAGCGATGGAGAAGCTGGCAGACAGCAATATGCTGGCCGGGATGCTTGACCTGACAACCACTGAAGTCTGTGATTTGCTGTTTGACGGTGTGCTGGCCTGCGGTGAAGATCGCTTCGATGCGCTGGCCCACACTCAACTGCCTTGCGTGCTCTCCTGCGGGGCGCTGGATATGGTGAACTTTGGTCATCCTGCCAGCGTGCCGCAGAAATACGCCTCACGCCTGTTCTACCATCACAATGCCCAGGTGACGCTGATGCGTACCACCGTGGAGGAGAATGTTGAGATGGCACGCTGGATAGCTGAAAAACTGAACCGCTGCGAAGGGGAAGTGCGTTTTCTGATCCCTGAAGGGGGCTTTTCTGCGCTGGATGCGCCAGGCCAGCCATTCTGGTCGCCCGAGGCCAACCAGGCGTTTATCTCCACGCTGGAGGCAAGCTGCATACAGACCGCACAGCGCCAGATTATTCGTCTGCCCTGGAACATTAACGATCGGCAGTTCGCCGCTGAAGCCGTTGCTCAATTTCGCCAACTGGCGTCGAAAGGAAGATAACCATGCCTGCTTTTACCCGTCGGCAGTTGCTGACCAAATTCAGAGAGATGATTGCCCGCCGTGAACCGATTATCGGCGGCGGTGCGGGCACCGGGCTGTCAGCAAAATGCGAAGAAGCCGGGGGGATCGATCTGATCGTGATCTATAACTCCGGGCGCTACCGGATGGCCGGACGCGGCTCACTCGCCGGGTTGCTGGCCTACGGCAATGCCAATGAGATCGTGGTTGATATGGCCAAAGAGGTGCTGCCAGTGGTGAAACATACCCCGGTGCTGGCGGGCGTAAATGGCACCGATCCTTTCTGTAATTTCGATAAATTCCTCGATGATCTGAAAGCCCTCGGCTTTTCCGGTGTACAGAACTTCCCGACCGTCGGGCTGATTGACGGTAACTTCCGTGCCAACCTGGAAGAGACCGGCATGGGCTATGGCCTGGAAGTAGAGATGATCGCCCTGGCCCATCAGAAAGAGATGCTGACCACCCCTTACGTGTTTAGCGCAGCCGATGCGGTGGCGATGACCGCCGCGGGTGCGGATATTATTGTGCCGCATATGGGGCTGACCACCGGGGGAAATATCGGTGCCTCGACGGCGTTGCAGTTGAAGGACTGCGTGCCGCTGGTGAATGCCTGGGCCGAAGCCGCGAAAGCGGTACGCGAGGACGTGATCGTGCTGTGTCATGGCGGGCCGATCTCCAGCCCGGAAGATGCGCAGTACATTATGGATAATTGCCCGCAGTGTGATGGTTTCTATGGCGCCAGCTCAATGGAGCGCCTGCCAACCGAAGTGGCACTCACCGAAACCACACGTAAGTTCAAGAATATCAGTCGGTAATACCACACCCGAGGTCCCCAAGGCGCAGCTTACTGCGCCTTTTTTATGCGTAGCGCTGCGCAAATCCAGGCATCTGACATTGCGCCAACGTCATTGAAGTGTATTTTGACTTCAAAAAATGACTTCAAGGATGATGCAATGAGGAATAGAATAGCGGCATTAAGAAAACGACATCGGGATACGTTGCGGCAAATTTTCACCCGTCCGGTACCCACGGATTTGAAGTGGCAACGGATAGAAACCTTGATCATTGCTCTTGGAGGTGAAGTCCTTGAAGCACAAGGATCCCGTGTCAGGTTTCTGCTTAATGGCTCACTGGCACGTTTTCACCGCCCACATCCGTCACCGGAGACAGATAAAGGGGCGGTAGTGGCAGTGAAGGAGTGGCTGGAAGAGACAGGAGTTGAACCATGAATAAAGTGATGGCTATACCTAACGTGATGGTGATTGGCGGCCAGCCTGCCGCAGTTAATTTTGTTGCTGAACTGGACGCGTTTCGCGGTAAGTTTCTTGGGTTATCGGGTTACTGTGATTTTGTCGCTGACAGTATTACAGGCTTAAAGTGCGAAGGTGAAATCTCCCTGCGAGATTATCTGGCGGACTGCCATGAGAGTGGCATCGATCCCTATGAGCATGAGGAGAAAGTGAAAACCTTCACATTGCGCTATCCAGAGTCTTTTGGGGAACAACTGGCACAGGCCGCCGCTGAACATCAGCTCTCGCTGAACAGCTATATTGTCGCGGCATTAAGCGCGCAAATGAAGAAATGTTGAGATGAGTCAGGGGCGGCCTTTATTGCTGGTCGCCCCTGGCCCATTCATTAGTAGCGGTGGTAGCCCTTCTGCGCGTTGTTAACCTTAGACAGGTAACGACGTGATTCTGCCGACGGGTGGCTGGTGGTCAGCTTCTGGTAGACCTCAGCAGGCGACAGGTTGTTAATCGCGCTGAAGGCACGGTCTTTATCGCTGGAGAACACCCGCAGTACGCTTCCTGCACCGCCGTTATAGGCGGTGATCACCGCATAGCGGCGCGAGGTGGTGTTATTGATACCGGCCAGGTAGTTGCCCTGTAACAGAGACAGATAGGCGGTGCCCGCGTCGATATTGTTTTCCGGGTCGAGCAGGTAGCTGCGGCTTGGTTTACCCCATTTCCCTTTCATCCGGAACACATCCACCCCGGCGGTATGCTGCACCACCTGCATCAGGCCCAGTGCATCCGCATGGCTGACCGCATAAGGGTTGAAGCTGGATTCAATCTGCATGATCGCCAGGATCAGCGACTGATCGACGCCATAGCGTTCGGCGGCTTTGCGTACCATCGGCAGATATTTATGTGCACGTTTGTCGAGGTGGTTTGGCACCATCGGAATGGTGACCGACCAGATCACATGCAGACCGGAATTACGCCGTTGCAACTTATTCTGGATCAGATAGTCAGCAAAGCTGGCGGCGCGCCCCTGCCAGCGGATCGGCTGGCCGGTATTATCCAGCACCTGGCCATACAGCAGCGGCTCTTTACTGATCTGAATATCTTTGGCGTCGGAATAGAGATCGACATTACCCGGATCTTCCCCGATCAGCAGGGTGGTGATAATCGCCTGACGCAGACTGGCCGTCGGATCGGTTCCTGCGATGGTCTCGATAGTGATGCTACCGGCATCAAAGTTAATGTGGCTACGGGTGTAGTATTGATCGCTGTACTTCACATAGTCTTTTGGACCGGCGATCAGGACTTCATTCATTCCCCAGATATTTTCGATGTTGTGGGCAAACTGTCCCATCAAAATATCAAAACCGTTGGTGTCTTTAATCCACTCTTCATGAGAGGCGTTTTGCTTCTTGCCTGAGCAGGAAACCAGCAACGGCGCAATAATCAGCAAACTTATCAGTTTTTTCTTCATTTTCTCGTGCATCGCCCACAATTTGAGAGGGCCTCATCAGTGAGGCCCAACGACTTATTCTTCCGGCGGGGTATAACCTTCGATATGAACCTCGTGGCCCTCGAACAGGAATTTAATCATCTCTTGTTCCAGTAGCTTACGGTCATCAGGGTTCATCATACTGAGTTTCTTTTCGTTGATCAGCATGGTCTGTTTCGCCATCCATTTTGACCAGGCTTCTTTTGAAATCTCGTTATAAATGCGTTTGCCTGTATCCCCAGGGTATAGCTGGAAATCCTGCCCTTCGGCATCACGTTGCAGGAACGTACAAAAAATGGTTCGGCTCATTACTCTTCCTCTTCTGTTACGCGAGCATTCAACGCCATCTGTTGTGGCTGGCGTAACTGCTGTAGCAGGCGCTCTACCGGCGCGGCCAGCCCCACGGCGGGCGGCTGCGCTAAGTTATACCAGAGACCCGGCACATCATCCATTGCCGCACGGGCAGAAGGCAGCTCAAGCCACATTGGCACAATATCCAGGTGGAAATGGCTGAAGGTGTGGCGGAAGGCGATCATCTGCTGCAGTTTGCTGTCGTCCACCCCACGCAGCCGCAGTGCCTGGCGCAGTTCTGTCTCAGTGCCGTACTGGGGAAAACAGAACAGCCCGCCCCACAATCCCACCGATGGACGCTGTTCCAGCCAGACATCCTGCCCTTGCTGCATCAGTAATAAGAAGCCGGTGCGTTCCGGAATGGTCTGCTTCGGTTTTTTCCCCGGGTACTGCGCCCAGCTATTATTTGCGTAAGCAATACAGCCGAGATTAAGCGGGCAAATTTCGCATTTAGGTTTCGAGCGGGTACACACCATCGCGCCGAGGTCCATCATCGCCTGGTTAAACTGGCTGACGCCCTCCGCAGGGGTGACATCTTCACTGATTTGCCACAGGCGCTTTTCCACCTCTTTCTTACCCGGCCACCCACCTACCGCATAGCAGCGGGCCAGCACGCGTTTGACGTTGCCATCCAGAATCGGGAAGTGCTTGCCCAGCGCCAGGGAGAGAACCGCGCCAGCAGTGGAACGCCCGATGCCGGGCAGGGCTTCAACCTCTTCTATGGTATGCGGAAAAACACCGTCATGCTTTTCCACCACGGTTTTCGCTGCTTTATGCAGATTACGCGCGCGCGCGTAATAACCGAGGCCGGTCCACAGGTGCAGCACTTCATCAAGCGGGGCGGCTGCGAGGTCGCTGACGGTAGGGAAACGTGCCATAAATCGTTCGAAATAGGGGATAACGGTCGCGACCTGCGTCTGTTGCAGCATCACTTCAGAGAGCCAGACCTTATACGGTGTTTTTTCCAGCTGCCACGGCAGGGTTTTACGCCCATAGCGCTGATACCACTCCAGTACCTGATGTGAAAACTGCGCTGCCTGCATGTTGTGAATCCCCGTTCTGCCAATCTGAAAACCAGGCAGGGATTCCAGCACAGAGATTAAGGGCTGTAAACCGGATAATCACTGCATTTGATGAACTGCTGCAAGACGCTATGCTGTCAGCGTATTTTTTGGCAGCGATACCCTTCATACTTCATTGCCGCCTTCCTGCACCAAAAGTAGGCCCCCTGAGGGGACTCGAATTATTTTGGGTCTATACTGCAAACCAGTTAAGCAGGCGTCCCTGCAACAGGCGGCCTTTATGTTTTCACTTCCTGAAGGCATAATGCCCGCTTTCTACAGTGCACAGCCGCAGGCAGAATCATGAAAAACGATGTTATCTCACCGGAATTTGACGAAAATGGCCGCGCTATGCGCCGGATCCGCAGCTTTGTACGTCGCCAGGGCCGTCTGACCAAAGGTCAGCAGCAGGCGCTGGAGACACTGTGGCCGGTAATGGGCGTTGAGTATCAGCCAGAACCGGTCGATTTAACCGCTCTGTTTGGCCGTGACGCGCCGCTGGTGCTGGAGATTGGCTTCGGTATGGGCGCTTCGCTGGTGGCGATGGCTGCCAGCAATCCGCATCAGAACTTCCTGGG
Organism: Erwinia sp. MYb375; assembly: GCF_037479175.1. NCBI lineage: Bacteria > Pseudomonadati > Pseudomonadota > Gammaproteobacteria > Enterobacterales > Erwiniaceae > Erwinia > Erwinia sp. MYb375. The sequence continues at coordinate 400,959 of NZ_JBBGZS010000014.1, forward strand.
TATTGAAGTGCATTCACCGGGCGTGGGTGCCTGCCTGGCGACGGCGGAAGAGGCGGGCGTCAGCAATCTGCGGGTAATGTGTCATGATGCGGTTGAAGTGCTGAATCTGATGATCCCGGATAACTCTCTGGGTATGGTGCAGCTGTTCTTCCCGGACCCGTGGCACAAGGCGCGCCACAACAAACGCCGCATCGTTCAGGTGCCGTTTGCCGAACTGGTGTTGCGTAAGCTGAAGCTGGGTGGCGTGTTTCATATGGCGACCGACTGGGAAGCCTATGCAGAGCATATGCTGGAAGTGATGAGCAGTATTGACGGTTATAAAAACCAGTCGCAAGAAGGTAACTGGGTGCCGCGCCCGGAATCGCGGCCGTTAACGAAATTTGAGCAGCGTGGTCAGCGTCTTGGCCACGGTGTATGGGATCTGATGTTTGAGAGGGTTAAATAATGGCTACACAACGCAGTCGTCGTCTTCGTAAGAAAATGCACATTGATGAGTTTCAGGAGTTAGGCTTCTCCGTGGGCTTTACCTTCCCGGAAGGCACCAGCGAAGAGACTATCGACAGCACTGTTGATGCGCTGATCAACGAAGTGATCGACGCTAACGGCCTTGCCTTCGATGGCAGCGGTTATCTGCAATGGGAAGGTCTCATCTGCCTGCAGAAAATCGGTAAATGCACCGATGAGCATCGTGAGCTGGTTAAAAACTGGCTGGAAGCGCGTAAGCTGAACGATGTGAAAGTGACCGAACTTTTCGACGTTTGGTGGGATTGACGGTCTGACCGCAACAGAAGGTCAGACCCTACGAAAGTGGGGTAATCTCGCTGTAGAGGCCGATCATTTTTTTCGATCGGCCCTCCGGGATGACCACATAAGGGGGGCGGCCATGTTTGTGGTTGCCCCTTTTTCATATCAAGGAGACGATTTATGCGTAAAGCGCTTTTGAGTGGTGCATTGCTGCTACTGGCCGCCGGCCAGGCACAGGCGGATTACCAATGCAGCGTTAATCCTCAGGACGATATCATTATCAGCCCGAATCAGGTCGAGGTCGTTGGCGCAAGCGGGAATCTGAGCATTTCCCCTGTGGGTGATGTACAGCGTAATGGCAAAGTGGCGAATATTGATGATGCCACACGCCAGAAAGCTATCGATTATCAGACTGCGCTGCGCCGTGATCTGCCGTGGATTGATAGCGGGGCTAAACAGCGCCTGGAAAAAGGGCGCATTGCGCTGGACCGCGTCATTGTTCAGAAACTGGGGCAGAACAGTAATGTGCGTCAGCGTCTGACCACGCTGGACGGGCAGCTTAAGCAGCAGATGAACCGTATTATCGAGAAGCGTAGCGACGGTTTAACCTTCCATCATAAGGCGGTTGAGCAGGTGCGTCAGGATGGCGAGCGTCTGGTACAAAACGCGATGGGTGGGGTGGTGCAGGACAGTCTGAACGAGATGGGCAGCAAGCAGGCAGGAAACGGCGATAACCCGTTGCAGGCGATTATGGGTAATCTTGGTGGTTTACAGCAGGCGATTCAGGCCGAATGGAGCAATCAGGAGCAGGATTTCCAGAATTTCGGTCATGAAGTCTGTAATCGTGTGACCAGCCTTGAAGGCCAACGCAAGGCGTTGATTGCCGGGTTGAAGTAAGCGTTTATGCCGGGCGAGGCATGCCTCGCCCCTACGGGGATACGCGTTATTTCGTCCGGGCGGGGCATTCGCGTTATTTCGTCCGGGCGAGGCATTCGCGTTATTTCGTAGGGGTCAGGCATGCCTGACCCGAACCGCATTACTCCGCTAAAAACAGCTCCAGCAGCGAATTCAGGAACAGTTTTCCCTTCTCCGTAATCTGCCACTCTTCAGCCGTTTCCGTTAGATACCCTTTGGCGAGGGCTTCGTCGATCTGCGCGCGAATGGTGCTTTCCGGCAATCCGGTATAGCGCGTATATTCCTCACGCGGTGCGGCTTCCAGCAGGCGAAAACGGTTCATAAAGAATTCGAACGGCTTCTCGGCGTCGGCTACATTGTGGCGCTTATCGAGATATTTTCCCGTCATAAAACCGCGCGGATGCTTGGTTTTAGCGGTGCGGATAATGGTACCGTCTGGCTGAGTCAGTTTACCGTGAGCACCGCAGCCAATACCGAGGTAATCACCAAAGCGCCAGTAATTGAGGTTGTGCTCACAGCGGTAGCCGGGTTTGGCGTAAGCTGAAGTCTCATACTGCTGATAACCCGCCGCTGTCAGCAACGCATCACCTTGCTCGAAAATATCCCACAGGTCATCTTCATCTGGCAGTCGCGGCGGCCGTGAGGCAAACAGCGTGTTTGGCTCAATGGTGAGCTGATACCAGGACAGGTGCGGCGGATTGAGGGCAATCGCCTGGCGCAAATCGTCCAGCGCCTCTTCCAGCGACTGATCCGGCAGACCGTGCATCAGATCGAGGTTAAAGCTGCGCAGCCCGAGGTTCTCAGCCAGCTGCGCTGCCCGCTTCGCTTCCTCAGGCCCGTGAATGCGCCCCAAACGCGCCAGTTTGGCCGCACTGAAACTCTGCACGCCAATGGAGATACGGTTGATACCGGCGCGCTGATAGCCGCTGAAACGCTCTGCTTCGACCGCCCCCGGATTGGCTTCCATGGTGATCTCAGCCGTGGGTGACAGCGGCAGGCGGGCACGAACGCCGTCCAGCAGCATCTGCATCGCTTCGCTGCTTAACAGGCTTGGCGTACCACCACCGATAAAAATGGTGCTGACTTCGCGCCCGGAAGTCAGCGGCAGGTCAATATCCAGATCGTTCAGCAGATGCTGCACGTACTCTTCGTGCGGCACCTCACCTTTTAACGCGTGGGAATTGAAATCGCAGTACGGACACTTCTGTACACACCAGGGAATATGGATGTACAGGCTTAACGGGGGCAGATTAACCATGTTTCATGGCGCTCAACAACAGCTCTAAGGCCTGCCCACGATGTGACACCGCGAGTTTTTCTGCCTTGCTCAGTTCTGCTGCGGTTTTACCCAGCGCAGGGACGAAGAAGATCGGATCATAGCCGAAGCCCCCTACGCCTGCCGCGCTGCGGGTAATTTCCCCGGCCCAGCTGCCGTGAAACACCAGCGGTGTCGGATCTTCAGCATGGCGCAGATAGACCAGCACGCAGTGAAACTGCGCCTGACGTTTCCCGTCCGGCACCGATTCCAGTGCCGTCAGCAGCTTTTCCAGATTCTGCTGGTCGCTGGCATCAAGCCCGGCATAGCGCGCTGAGTAAATCCCCGGAGCGCCACCCAGAGCATCGACAGCCAGCCCGGAGTCATCGGCAATGGCCGGGAGCCCGGTAATGGCCGCCGCATGGCGCGCCTTAAGAATGGCATTTTCAATAAAGGTCAGCCCGGTCTCTTCGGCAGACTCCACGCCCAGTTCCGTTTGCGCCACGATATCCAGCCCAAACGCGGCTAACAGGTCAGCCAGCTCACGAACCTTTCCGGGATTGCCGGTGGCGAGTACAACTTTTTGCATAGTAGATCCAAGAATATTATTAATTTATAACGTTTTAACCGAGAATTTTGCCCTACAGGAAGGCGGCAACTGAGTGAATCCCCGGGAGCTTACTGTAGTAAGTGACCGGGGTTCACAAGGGCAGCCAACGCATCTGTAGGGTAAAAGACGACAGCTAAAACTGGGCCCAGCCGGGGATGTATTCTAAGCCCAGGAAATTCAGCATATACAGAATCAGAATCACCGCCATTGCCGAGAAGTCGATACCGCCCATCGCCGGAATAATACGGCGCACAGGTGCCATCAGCGGCTCTGTTAACTGAATCAGCACGTAATCAACCGGGTTACGCCCCTGGCTGACCCAGCTCATCAGTGAACGCACGATAATGACCCAGAAGACCAGCACACCCGCCGCCTTCACCAGGATCACCAGACCCAGGTAGAGGAAAATCGGATCCGGCACGAACAGGCGCAACGTCACCGGTCCCAGCAGCACGCTGACGATATAAGCCAGCAGCAGTGAAGCCGTATCAAGCGGCCCGATGGACGGGATTATGCGGCGTACAGGTTTAACGATCGGTTGGGTGATTTTCACCACAAACTGTGAGAATGGGTTGTAGAAGTCACACCGTGCCCACTGCATCCAGACGCGCAGTAACAACACTTTGATGTAAATCGCAATCACCGTTGTGACCAGAAAGATCAACGCTAGCATGAGGTTCCTCAGTTGTTGTGATGAACGGCGGCATGACCGTAGTCGCGCGCGCCGAAAATTGCGGTGCCGATACGCACCATGGTACTGCCTGCCGCGATTGCGGCGTCCATATCGTCACTCATTCCCAGCGAGAGGGTATCCACGCCGGGATAATCTTGTTGCAGCTGTTGAAACGCCTCAGCCATCTGCTGACATACCGCCAACTGGCGCGTGTAGTCGGCTTCGGGTGCCGGGATTGCCATCAATCCGCGCAGTGTGAGGCGCGGCAGATCGGCAATCTGCTGTGCCAGCGCGGGCAGGTCAGCCAGCCTGATACCGGATTTGCTCTGCTCATCGCTGATATTGATTTGAATCAGGACGTTAAGCGGAGGCAAATCGTCAGGGCGCTGCTCGTTGAGACGGCTGGCAATGCGCAAACGGTCAACGGTATGGCACCAGTCAAAATGCTCCGCGACCAGACGGCTTTTGTTAGATTGCAGCGGGCCGATAAAGTGCCAGGTCAGGGCAGAATTTGCCAGTAGCTGGATTTTATCCACGCCTTCCTGCACATAGTTTTCGCCAAAGCTACGCTGCCCGGCCGCCACCGCTTCTTCGACCGCGCTCGCAGGTTTGGTTTTGCTCACTGCAAGCAGCTCAATCTCTTGTGGATCACGCCCGCATTGTGCTGCCGCCGCTGAGATCCGCTGGTGGACTTGCTGTAAGTTGTGCTCAATCGAAGTCATAGTCAGGGATGAAATATGGATATTGAGGAAATTGTGGCCCTTAGTGTAAAGCATAATGCCGGGGATCTGCACCTTTGCAGTGGTCATTCTCCATTCTGGCGCTGTGATGGCCGTCTGACAGCGATTGACGGCGAGCCTGAGGTGCAAAATGCCTGGCTGGAAAGCGTGGCACAGCAGTGGCTGACAGCGTCCCAGCAGCAGGAACTGGCACAGCAGGGGCAGGTGGACTTTGCCCTGACGATGGCAGGGGGTGTGCGCCTGAGGGGCAATCTTTTCCGCCAGCGTCACGGGCTGTCGCTGGCGTTGCGTCTTATTGCCCGTCACTGCCCGGGAATGGACGCGTTGCACCTGCCGGAGGTGACACGAGCGTTGCTGCACCACAAAGAGGGGTTAATCCTGATTACAGGTGCCACCGGCAGCGGCAAGTCCACTACACTGGCGGCGCTGATTGGCGAAATTAATCAGCATCAGCAGCGGCATATCCTGACGCTGGAAGACCCGGTGGAATATCTGCATAGCAGCGCACAGTCGCTGATCCAGCAGCGTGAGAAGGGCCTGCACTTCAACGGTTTTGACTCGGGACTGCGTGCGGCACTGCGTGAAGACCCGGATGTGATCCTGCTGGGCGAACTGCGTGATGCAGAAACCATCCAACTGGCACTGACTGCTGCGGAAACCGGGCATCTGGTGCTGGCAACGCTGCATACGCGCGGGGCAGCGCAGGCAGTGGAGCGGCTGGTGGATGTGTTTCCCGGCAATGAAAAGAACCTGGTGCGTAGCCAGCTGGCAGGGAGTTTACAGGCGGTGATTGCCCAGCGTCTGGTGCAGGCAAAAACGGGCAGGGTCGCGTTGTTCGAGGTGCTGGTTAACAGCCCGGCGGTGGCGAATCTGATCCGCGAGGGGAAAACGCATCAGCTCCCGGCGCTGTTGCAGACGGGCAGCCAGCTGGGAATGCAGACGTTTGAGCAGAGCCTGGCGGAACGGCAGAGATTGGGGGTATTGAGTTAATGTTGTGCCGGGAACGGGCGGGTCATGCCGCGCTCCTACGGCGGGAGGGCGATTGCGTAGGGGGGCTGATATGCCTGACCCGTCTGGCTCATTTACGTGTAATGGTTCTCGAACCAGCTTTCCAGAATGATGACCGCAGAAAGCGAATCGACGCTGCCTTTGCTCAGGGCGCGAAAACCCCCACGCTCAAACAGTTCGGCACGGGCTTCGACAGTGCTCAGACGCTCATCGTGCAGCTCAATCTGAACGCCAAAGCGACCATGCAGACGATTGGCGAATTTGCGCGCCCGCACGGTCAGCGGTTGTTCGGTGCCATCCATATTCAGCGGCAGCCCGACCACTACGCGGTCCGGCTGCCACTCTTTCAGCAGCGCTTCAATTTTGTTCCAGTCCGGTACGCCATCATTGGCTTTCAGCGCTGTTAACGGGCGGGCTGTGCCGGTCAGTTGCTGGCCAATCGCCACGCCAATACTTTTCGTCCCAAAATCAAAGGACAACATGGTCATACTGCTCATCAGGCGTGTCCTGCTTCACTGGCGATATTATGGATATCGACACCCATACTTTTTGCTGCTTCGCGCCAGCGCTCGGCAATCGGGGTATGGAACAGGATATTGCTGTTGGCGGAGGTCGTCAGCCAGGCATTTTCCAGCAGTTCGCTTTCAAGCTGGTCTTTTTCCCACGCACAATAGCCCAGTGCAACCAGTACCTGTTCGGGTTGATCCGGCGTACCTAACGTTTCCAGTACATCGCGGGATGTAGTGATCACCGTGTTGTCAGACACACGAATGCTGGAGGCAAATGTTCGTTGTGCAGAATGCAGAATAAAACCGCGATCCTCTGCCAGCGGCCCCCCGGCAAACACCGGTTTATCCAGTCTTGCATCGGGTTCACGTGGCTCTGGTGAAATTTTTAGCTTGGTGAGAATGCCGTCAACCGTCAGATTTTCCATCGGTTTATTCACGATCAGCCCCATCGCACCATCATCATTGTGTTCGCAGATATAGACCACTGAACGTTTGAACAGCGGGTCCTGTAATGTTGGCATGGCAATCAAAAAGTGATGCTGTAAATTCATACTTAAGTGTTCTGTAGTCTGGTTAACGCCCGGGCGGTTCGCCACGGGCGTTAATGGGTGAGCGGAGGGCAGTCCGGCCCTGCCGCAACAATCAGGCCAGGCGTTTTTCAATCGCATCCATCAGCATGCCGGTGATAGAAATCGGGAATGCGGCTTCGATCTCACGAACGCAGGTTGGGCTGGTCACATTAATTTCAGTCAGTTTGTCACCGATAATATCCAGGCCGACAAAGATCAGCCCTTTCTCTTTCAGGATTGGGCCAACGCGGCGGGCAATTTCCCAGTCGCTTTCGGTCAGTGGGCGAGCTTCACCACGGCCACCGGCGGCCAGGTTGCCACGGGTTTCACCGGATTTAGGAATACGCGCCAGGCAGTAAGGCACCGGCTCACCGTCCACCACCAGCACGCGTTTATCCCCGTCTTTGATGCCAGGAATAAAGTTTTGTGCCATGCAGTAGAACTCGCCGTGGCTGGTCAGGGTTTCGATGATCACTGACAGGTTCGGGTCTTCTTTCTTGACGCGGAAGATAGACGCGCCGCCCATGCCATCCAGGGGTTTAAGGATGATGTCGCCGTGTTCCTGCCAGAATTCACGGATCTGGCTGGCATTACGTGTGACCAGCGTATCCGGGGTCAGTTCGGCAAACCAGGCGGTGAACAGCTTTTCGTTACAGTCACGCAGGCTCTGCGGCTTGTTAACGATCAGTGTGCCTTTCTCTTCCGCACGCTCAAGAATGTAGGTGGCGTAAATAAACTCGGTATCGAACGGAGGATCTTTGCGCATCAGCACCACGTTAAGATCGGCCAACGCAATATCCTGCTCGCTGCCGAACTCGAACCATTTGTCATAGTTCTGCTCTACGCTCAGCAGGCGGGTGCGGGCACGGCCTTCGCCACCACGCAGATAGAGATCGTTCATCTCCATGTAGTGAATTTCGTAACCACGGCGCTGTGCTTCCAGCAACATGGCAAAGCTGGTGTCTTTTTTAATATTGATGGAAGTGATCGGGTCCATCACGATGCCAAGCTTAATCATTCTTTCTTCTCCACTCAGAGCTATCTAGCCTGCAAACTGCCTGCGACGATTACGCTCAAGTATGTTTATTAGTTTTAGCCCAGGTCGCCAAAACGCACCTGCAGGGCGGTAATCGCCGTCAGGGCGGTGGTTTCGGTACGCAGTACGCGCGGCCCCAGCAAAATATCGGTGAAATTATGCTGTGCGGTCATACTGATTTCATCGGACGTGAGTCCTCCTTCCGGGCCAATCAGCAACCTCACGCGCTCAACCGGGAGCGGCAGTGTGTTGATGCTGTGTTCAGCTCGTGGATGGAGATTTAATCTTAACCCGTGATCCTGCTCTGCACACCAGGCGTCAAGTGCCATGGCTGGCCTGACTTCCGGTACGCTGTTTCGCCCACACTGTTCGCAGGCGGCAATGGCGATTTTCTGCCACTGCTGAATTTTTTTCGCCAGACGATCTGCATCCAGCTTTACGCCGCAGCGTTCAGAAAACAAGGGGGTAATCACATTTACTCCCAGTTCTACGGCTTTCTGTATCGTAAACTCCATCTTTTCACCGCGTGACATCACCTGCCCAAGATGCAGATGAAGGGGGGACTCGCGGCTGTCGGCGCGGGTTGCGGTGATTTTGACACGCACATTTTTTTTATCTGCCTGAATAATCTCGGCGGCAAAAGTCAGATTTGTGCCATCGAACAATTCCAGGGCCTGGCCTGGCACCATACGCAGTACGCGGCCAACGTGGTTAGCCGCTTCTTCGCTGAGGGCGGTTTCACTTCCTGTCTCTAATGATTCAGGGTGGTAAATGCGGGGTATACGCATGGAAATCCTGTCAAAATGAATGCACGGATGCTGTGCAGTGTAGGTCAGTGATTTTACCGCTGGCAAGCCTGCTGTACATAAGGGTTATGATTCCCCTGCACACGCGCAATGCGGCGGTCGCGTTCGCACTCCCACTGAGTGGCCGGGTACTGCTTATTCCATGCGGTCATCAGCTGGGTTTGCTGTTTTGACATTTGCAGCTGGTACTGGTCACGCATATAGAACCAGGTGCGGGCAATCGCGCCACGGGCGCGCACTGGCGGCTCAGCCAGCTTATTTTTAAAATCGACCTTCATGGCGCACTGACCGTACTGTGATTCCCCACCGTTCCACTGACTGTACATAAAGTTACCCCGATCGCCGTTCACTTCGCCGATAGAGGGTTGTAGGTTGTGCAGATCGGTTTCCATGCGGCGGTAGCCCTCATCTTTGGCACAGTTTTTACGGCCGCCATTTTGCCAGCACTGACGCTGGTGGCCAAAGCTCCAGGCCGGAACCACATGCTCCCACTCAATACGGCTGGCGCGGTTGGCGTTCTTACGCACCTGATAACCGCATGAGGCGAGGTCAGGCACGCCTTTTTTCCCCTGCCAGTGAATTTTACAGCCGCAGTAGAAAGTGCCGGGCGCAGCCTCATTGATCTGCGCAGCATAAGCTTTCGCCTGGTTGAAGCTGTTCTGATGATAGTTATCCAGGCTGAGGGCATGGGAAAAAAAGGCGGGTAACAGCAGAGCAAAGGCCACAGAGGCTAAAATTTTGCGAGACATATTCCAGTAAATCTGTAATCCATGAAAGGGGCAGGGAGAGTAACAGATATGCGGGATATTACGAATAAGTGGCAGAGATAAGCGTCTTAAATTGCCTGATTTTCAGTCACATCAGGCGGATTTTAAGCGTTCTGGAAGTCACCGGACTTGAGGATGTCACCACAGTGCAGACAGCGGTATTCGCTTTCACCGCGTAACACCCGGTTATGGCGTCTAACCGTCAGCTGATGTTGCTGGCAACGGCAGAAATAGGGGAAGGCCCGGCTGCGGACGGATTCCACTTCGAACTGATGGGTACGGCGTGCGGGAACACCAAGGATGCTTTCCATCATCCATTTCCACTCTTTACCGTGGGGGGCAACGCGACCGAAGTGTTTCCATACCAGCAGGTGCGCCAGCTCATGAGGGACAACTTCATCAATAAACGCCTGCTGATTTTCCAGCAGTAAGACCGGATTCAGGCGGATTTCCCAGTGCTGTAGCCAGGCGGTTCCGGCAGCGGTTCCACGCTGCTGATAAACCAGTGCCGGTTCGGGATAGTCGCGCTCCAGCCGCACATTGGCCTGCTGCAATTTTTCACGCAGCTGGCGCATCACGGCCTGCTGCAAAGCGATGGGAAGTCTCTGGGATTTCATGCAGGCAAGAATACGGTCCGCCACCGGGCAATTCAAGCTGTAGCTGGCATCTTCTGGCGCTATAAAAAGAAACCGGGCCAGCATCATCGCTGGCCCGTTTTTATCGTGGGTCTTTGGTGTCACTGATTGTTCAGTCGCGCTGACCGATATTGCGCAGTTTTTTACCGCCTAACAGATTGCGTTCGATGTGCTCCAGTGAAACGTTTTTCGTTTCCGGGATCAGCCACAGTGTCAGGACAATAAAGAACAGGTTCAGCGCGCCGTACACCCAGAAGGTGTTGGCGTTACCAAGGGTGTTCAGCATGGTCAGGAAGGTGGCTCCGACAATCATGTTGGCAATCCAGTTGGTCGCGGTCGACACCGTGATACCGAAATCACGCCCTTTCAGCGGCTGGATTTCTGAACACAGCACCCAGATCAGCGGACCGGCACTCATCGCAAAACCAACGATAAACATCAGCAGCATCGCAATAGCGAAGTATTGCGCGCCTTCTGAGTGAATCCCCACGTGCAGCATGGTACCCAGCACGCCCATACCGGCAGCCATCACAATGAAGCCAAGGATTAGCGTCGGCTTACGGCCCCAGCGATCCACCAGACCAATAGCGATAAAGGTGGCCAGCACGTTGATCAGTCCGACAATCACCGTTCCCCACATCTGCTGGGTGGTATTGGTGAAGCCAGCAATTTCGAAGATTTTTGGCGCGTAGTACATGATGACGTTCATGCCGGTGAACTGCTGCATCACCTGCAATAACACGCCCAGATAGACCGCGCGGCGGAAGTTGCTGTTGTCTTTGAACAGCGACCAGCCAGACTGCTTGATCTTCAGACTTTCACGAATTTCATCCAGTTCACGTTTAGCCTGTTCGCTGGTATCACGCAGACGATCCAGCACCCGCTGTGCGCTGCGGAAATCACCTTTCGCCGCCAGCCAGCGTGGGCTGTTCGGCAGGAAGAACACACCGACCAGCAGCAGCAGGGCAGGGATAGTGATCACGCCGAGCATCCAGCGCCACTCACCGGAGTAGCTGAAAGCAGTATCCGACAGATAAGCACCGAGAATACCGATGGTAATCATCAGCTGGTATAGCGAGATCATGCTGCCACGGATCTTCTCCGGTGCAATCTCGGACAGATAAAGCGGAGCAGTATACGATGCGACACCTACCGCCAGGCCCAGCAGTACGCGGGCAACAATCAGCATTTCCGGGTTAGGGGAGAAGGCTGACCACAGGGAACCGATAACGAACAGCACAGCCCCGATCATCAGGCTTTTTTTACGCCCGAGGTAGGATGACATCCAGCCGCTGCCGACGGCACCGATTGCGGCGCCAAACATCATTGAACTGACTATCCACTCCTGTTGGTGAGGGGTCACGCTGAAGTCTTTCGCGATGAAGGGTAATGCGCCGGCAATTACACCGATATCCAGGCCGAACAGCAGGCCTGCCAATGCTGCGAGGAAACAGACAAACAGGGTCATGGCCTTGTTTGATGTCCTGCTGCGTTTTTTATTATCAGGCATGGTCGCCTCCATTGAGTAGTACCGCATGTTGTTGTTATAGATGTTAGGAAACCCTGGTACAGCAGACTGTGCTTCAGATCACATTGGTGTAATCGCTTACACACTGGAAGTTTCTGAAAAACACTTTTTATCCCGCTGTAACTCTTTGTAACCAGTAAGTCATAGCACGTTATAGCTTTAACCGTTTTTACAATGAACGGCTATCGGACAACGCTGAAAATAGCGCATTTTAGGATTTAGTTGAAGATTTTGTTTGTTGTAACACTAAGAAAAATAAAGAATTATTTGATGTAATCGTTATCACTGTCTGCAATGTGTTTAGGGCCTTTCAGGCATAAAAAAGGGCACCCGAGGGTGCCCCTGATGCATCAGGCTTGAGTTTATTTCAGGCCGGCAGCATCACGCAGCAGTTCAGCTTTGTCGGTTTTTTCCCAAGGGAAATGCTCGCGACCAAAGTGACCGTATGCGGCCGTTTCGCGGTAGATCGGATGCAGCAGGTCCAGCATCTGAATCAGGCCGTAAGGACGCAGGTCGAAGAACTCGCGCACCAGCAGGGTCAGTTGTTCGGTAGAGACTTTCTCTGTGCCGAAGGTTTCCACCATGATAGAGGTCGGTTCTGCTACGCCGATAGCGTAGGAGACCTGGATTTCGCAACGATCGGCCAGGCCAGCGGCTACGATGTTTTTCGCCACGTAACGTGCCGCATAGGCCGCAGAGCGGTCAACTTTAGACGGATCCTTACCTGAGAACGCACCGCCGCCGTGACGTGCCATGCCGCCGTAGGTATCAACGATGATTTTACGCCCGGTCAGACCGCAGTCGCCCATTGGGCCACCAATAACAAAACGGCCAGTTGGGTTGATATGGTATTTGGTGTTGGCGTTGATCCACTCCGTTGGCAGAACCGGCTTGAGGATCTCTTCCATCACCGCTTCCTGCAGATCTTTCTGCGAAATGTCTTCGGAGTGCTGAGTCGACAGAACTACCGCATCAATACCGACAATTTTACCGTTGTCGTACTGGAAGGTGATCTGGCTTTTCGCATCCGGACGCAGCCACGGCAGGCTGCCGCTTTTACGTACTTCGGCCTGACGCTGCACCAGACGGTGCGCGTAAGTGATCGGCGCAGGCATCAGCACGTCAGTTTCGTTGGTGGCGTAGCCAAACATCAGGCCCTGGTCGCCAGCACCCTGCTCCAGCGGGTCGGTACGGTCAACGCCCTGGTTAATGTCGGGAGACTGTTTGCCAATCGCACTCAGTACGGCACAAGAGTTGGCATCAAAGCCCATATCGGAATGGACATAGCCGATATCACGCACGGTCTGACGAGTGATCTCTTCAATATCGACCCATGCGCTGGTGGTGATTTCACCGCCAACCAGAACCATTCCGGTTTTCACATAGGTTTCGCAGGCCACGCGAGCTTTTGGATCTTGCTCGAGGATGGCATCGAGCACAGCATCTGAAATCTGGTCGGCGATTTTATCAGGATGTCCTTCTGATACGGACTCGGATGTAAAAAGGTGTTTAGCCATTTTATTCTTTACCTTGACTCTAACGGGTTGAAAATCGACTGCATGCGCCAGGACCGGAAACCAGTCTGGAAACTCAGACATGACGCCCCCACAGGCAAAGCCATGAGCAGTACAAACAAGACGCTGATAAGCGTCATACTTCAAGCTGTGGCTTCGCTGGCGACGCTTGTTTGTCGCCCTGCTACAACTCGAATGATTTAGGGTATAGAAGTTAACCAGTTTAGACGGATTAACATCTGGACGGCTATTCTAGGTTACTCATTAATCGGATTGCCAGCGTTTTTTCTTTAATGAAAGTTTCAACTATTGTTCAAAGTGTCAAATTTTCATGACAGAGGGCGCATTGTGCACATTAAGATTTTGCATAATGTTATACTTAAGAGGTTGTTCGGTGCGGAATTTCAGCGTTTTGTGCTGTCTAACCCGCCAGTCGATGGGTTGTTGTCGCGGGTTTTCCCTGCGATAGTAGTTTACTGTTTCGCATCAATGAAATTCGAGGATCGAAATGTCTGACGACATGAAGACAATTAAGGGTTCGTCAGCAGGCGAACAGGGCGTACTCCGTTCCATGCAGGAGGTCGCCATGAGCGATTTGGACGCCAGCAAAATGCTGCGGACTTACAATATCGCCTGGTGGGGTAATAACTACTACGACGTGAACGAACTGGGCCATATCAGTGTTTGTCCCGATCCCGATGTGCCGGAAGCACGCGTCGATCTCGCCAAGCTGGTGAAAGAGCGCGAGGCGGAAGGTCAGCGCTTACCCGCCTTGTTCTGTTTCCCACAAATTTTACAGCATCGCCTGCGCTCGATTAACGCCGCGTTTAAACGTGCGCGTGAGTCTTACGGCTATCGCGGTGATTACTTCCTGGTGTATCCGATCAAGGTTAACCAGCATAAACGCGTCATTGAGTCCCTGATCAACTCCGGTGAACCCCTGGGGCTGGAAGCAGGCTCGAAAGCTGAGCTGATGGCCGTGCTGGCCCATGCCGGGATGACGCGTTCGGTGATCGTCTGTAACGGCTATAAAGACCGTGAATATATCCGCCTCGCACTGATTGGCGAGAAGATGGGCCACAAGGTCTATCTGGTGCTGGAAAAAATGACCGAAGTGAAGCTGGTACTGGAAGAAGCGGAACGCCTGAACGTGGTACCACGCCTGGGTATTCGTGCGCGTCTGGCTTCGCAGGGCTCCGGCAAATGGCAGTCGAGCGGCGGAGAGAAATCTAAGTTTGGTTTGTCCGCGACTCAGGTGCTGAAGCTGGTTGAGATTATGCGCGAAGCAGGCCGTATGGAAAGCCTGCAACTGCTGCATTTCCATCTCGGCTCTCAGATGGCAAACATTCGTGATATTGCGACAGGTGTGCGCGAGTCAGCGCGCTTCTACGTCGAACTGGCGAAGCTTGGCGTTAATATCCAGTGCTTTGACGTGGGTGGTGGCCTCGGTGTGGATTATGAAGGCACGCGCTCGCAGAGCGACTGCTCTGTTAACTACGGTCTGAACGAATACGCTAACAATGTGATCTGGGCTATTGGTGATGCCTGTGAAGAACACGGCTTGCCGCATCCGACGGTGATCACGGAATCCGGCCGGGCAGTGACCGCGCACCATACGGTGCTGGTCTCCAACATTATCGGTGTGGAACGTAACGAATTCAGCGAGCCTCAGGCGCCGCTGGAAGACTCCCCGCGCCCGATTGTCAGTATGTGGGACACCTGGCAGGAGATGCATGAGCCGAGTAACCGCCGCTCATTGCGTGAATGGCTGCATGACAGCCAGATGGATTTGTTCGATATCCATACCGGCTATTCGCAGGGGACTTACGATCTGACCCAGCGTGCCTGGGCCGAGCAGCTGTATCTCAGCATCTGTCACTATATTCAGCAGCACCTTGACCCAAGTAACCGCGCGCACCGCCCGATTATCGATGAGCTGCAGGAGCGTATGGCGGATAAGATTTACGTCAACTTCTCGCTGTTCCAGTCGATGCCGGATGCCTGGGGTATCGATCAGCTGTTCCCGGTGATGCCGCTGGAAGGGCTGAATCAGGTGCCTGAACGCCGCGCCGTGCTGCTGGACATTACCTGTGACTCAGACGGTACTATCGATCACTACATTGACGGTGACGGCATTGCCACCACCATGCCAATGCCGGAATACGATATTGATAATCCGCCGATGCTGGGCTTCTTTATGGTCGGTGCCTATCAGGAAATTCTCGGTAACATGCACAACCTGTTCGGGGATACCGAAGCGGTCGACGTCTTTGCTTTCGCCGACGGTTCGGTGGAAGTACAGCTTTCTGACGAAGGCGATACTGTGGCCGATATGCTGGAATATGTGCAGTTGAACCCGGCAGAGTTGCTGACGCACTTCCGGAATCAGATCAAGCAAAGCGATCTGGACGAAGAGCTGCGTGCGCAGTTCCTGGAAGAGTTTGAAGCAGGCCTGTATGGCTACACGTATTTAGAAGACGAGTAAGTCTGGTCCCCAAATGGTCATACTGAATTAACGAATCCCTTCCGGGTCGGGCTAACGACGCGGTGGGGATTTTTTTCATCTTTTGTTTGTCAGTCAGAAAGGAGTTGCTATGAATAACACCCTGGGTAACCAGTACGATAACTCGCTGGTTTCTAACGCCTTCGGTTTTATGCGTTTTCCGGTCAATTTTCAGCCTTACGACAGTGATGCCGAGTGGGTGATTACCGGTATTCCGTTTGATGCAGCCACCTCCGGTCGTCCGGGAAGCCGTCTTGGTCCAGGCGCTATTCGTCAGATTTCTACCAATCTGGCCTGGGAAGGTTGCCGCTGGCCATGGGAGTTCGATCTGCGTCAGCGCCTGAATGTGATTGACTGCGGTGATCTGGTTTACGCTTTCGGTGATTCTCAGGATCTGAGCGACAAATTGCAGGCACATGCGGAAAAGTTGCTGGCTAACGGCAAACGTATGCTGACGTTCGGCGGCGATCATTACATCACGCTGCCACTGCTGCGCGCGCATGCCAAAACATTCGGTAAGATGGCGCTGGTTCATTTTGATGCGCACACCGACACCTATTCTAACGGCCCGACGTTTGACCACGGCACCATGTTCTATACGGCGCCGAAAGAAGGGCTGATCTCGCCTGAGCATTCCGTACAGATCGGCATTCGTACCGAGTTTGATAAGTCTCTGGGCTTTAATGTGCTGGATGCTGCTCAGGTCAACGACCGCAGTGTGGATGATATTCTCGCGCAGGTGAAAGCGATTGTCGGCGATCTGCCCATCTATCTGACGTTCGATATCGACTGCCTGGACCCGGCCCATGCTCCAGGCACCGGAACGCCGGTGATTGGCGGCCTGACCAGCGATAAGGCCAGCAAGCTGGTGCGCGGTTTACAGGGGATGAATATCGTTGGTATGGATCTGGTGGAAGTGGCACCGGGTTACGATCAGTCCGATATCACGGCGCTGGCGGCTGCCAGTCTGGCGCTGGATATGCTGCACGTACAGGCAGCGAATAAAGGGTAGTTTCCTGTGAGAAGGGCTGACCGCAACAGAAGGTCAGCCCCTGGGTCTGCCGGGGCGACCTTTTTTCGGTCGCCCCATGCCGATTATTTACCGGCCGCAATACGCTGTTTGATGTGGTCTGCACGCGCCTGAGAAGCCGGGTGCGAATCAAACATGCTGCTTTCGTGAGTCCCTTCCATCTTCGCTAACTTCTCGAAACTGGTCACCAGCCCCTGCGGGTTAACGTTACGTTTTTTCAGCAAATCGAACGAGTAGTCGTCTGCCTGGGACTCCTGGCTCTGGGAGAACTGTGCATTGACCAGTTTCTCGCCCAGTGCACCCAACTGAGACTGCGACAGCGATGCGGCAACGCCACCCGCAGAAGCCGCGGCAGTACGTGCGGCAGTGGTGGCATAGGCCAGCTGCATGGCTTTACGTGAGTGGCCCAGCGCGACGTGGCCCATTTCGTGGCCCAGCACGCCTTCGACTTCGTTATCAGTCATCATGTCCATCAGGCCGCTGTAAACGCGGATACAGCCATTAGCCATCGCCCAGGCGTTGACGTCTTTAGTCAGATAAACTTTATAATTTGCCGGGGTGCCGTTGATGTTATCGCCGAGAGCCGCTGAGATTTTGCTCAGGCGTTTGGCATAGGTGCTGCTGGCAGGGGCGATCTGCGCTTCGCTATCCATCTGCTGACAGGATTTATCGCTTAACTCTTTGACCTGCGCATCGCTCAGTGTGGCAGCCTGGTAGGCCTGCGCACCGGACTGCATCAGCGTGTTAGCGTCAAAATTCTGACAGCCAGAGAGGGTCGTTGCCAGTGCCAGTGCAGCGAAAGAAATACGTTTCTTCATTCCAGTTCATCCATTTAGGTAACAAGGTAGTAAAATCATTAAGTTGGAAAAAAACGTCGGAAAAAAAAAGCCGACGGAAGAGGTGTTATAGCGCGTGTAAAGGCGATTGCCTAGTCGCGATGCTCTCAAACTGCAACTTCTGTGATTTTTTTTACATCCTGCGCCATGTACATGTTACCCGTATTTCATGTACATTGATGGTCGACTTTCCTTCGGCTTTGCCTGATAACTCATTCATTACAATAGGTTAAGGACGGCGAAGCGTTAAATCCGACCTGGAGTAGAAAATGTCTTCTCGTAAAGAGCTTGCCAACGCCATTCGCGCATTAAGTATGGATGCGGTGCAAAAAGCCAAATCCGGCCACCCGGGTGCCCCAATGGGTATGGCCGATATCGCCGAAGTCCTGTGGCGTGACTTCCTGAATCATAACCCTACAAACCCTCTGTGGGCAGACCGCGACCGCTTTGTGCTGTCTAATGGTCACGGCTCTATGCTGATCTACAGCCTGTTGCATCTCAGCGGTTATGACCTGCCAATCGATGAACTGGCTAACTTCCGTCAGTTGCACTCCAAAACCCCAGGTCACCCTGAATACGGCTATACCGCTGGCGTGGAAACCACCACCGGCCCACTGGGCCAGGGTATCGCGAACGCGGTAGGTATGGCGATTGCTGAACGCACGCTCTCAGCGCAGTTCAACCGTCCAGGCCACGATGTGGTCGACCATAACACCTACGTGTTCCTGGGCGACGGCTGCATGATGGAAGGTATCTCCCACGAAGTGTGTTCACTGGCGGGAACGCTGAAGTTGGGCAAACTGGTGGCGTTCTATGACGACAATGGTATCTCCATTGACGGCCACATTGAAGGCTGGTTCACCGATGATACGGCGAAACGCTTCGAGTCTTACGGCTGGCACGTTGTACGTGGCGTCGATGGCCACGATGCTGAAGCCATCAAGAAAGCGGTTGAAGAAGCGAAAGCGGTCAGCGATAAGCCTTCGCTGCTGATGTGCAAAACGGTTATCGGTTTCGGTTCTCCGAACAAAGCCGGTACGCATGATTCTCACGGTGCACCGCTGGGTGATGATGAAATTGCACTGACGCGTAAGCAGCTGGGCTGGAACCATGCGCCGTTTGAAATTCCTTCAGACATCTATGCGCAGTGGGATGCTAAAGAAGCCGGCAAGGCGAAAGAAGCCGCATGGAATGAGAAGTTTGCTGCCTATGCGAAAGCCTTCCCTGAACTGGCGGAAGAGTTCAAACGCCGTGTGAACAACGAGCTGCCAGCGAACTGGGCAACCGAGTCGCAGAAATTCGTTGAAGAGCTGCAGGCTAACCCGTCTAAAATCGCCAGCCGTAAAGCGTCACAGAATGCCATCGAAGCCTTTGGTAAACTGCTGCCGGAATACCTGGGCGGCTCCGCTGACCTGGCACCAAGCAACCTGACAATGTGGTCTGGTTCTAAGCCAATCAACGAAGATGCTGCAGGCAACTACATCCATTACGGCGTGCGCGAATTCGGTATGACCGCGATTGCCAATGGTATCACCCTGCACGGTGGTTTCCTGCCGTACACGGCAACCTTCCTGATGTTCGTTGAATATGCCCGAAATGCGGCGCGTATGGCGGCACTGATGAAGATCCGCCAGGTGATGGTCTACACCCATGACTCTATCGGTCTGGGCGAAGACGGCCCGACTCACCAGCCGGTTGAGCAGATCGCCAGCCTGCGTGTCACGCCGAACATGAGCCTGTGGCGTCCGTGTGATCAGGTCGAATCAGCGATCGCATGGAAATATGCGATTGAGCGTAACGATGGCCCGACTGCCCTGATCCTGTCACGTCAGAACCTGGCACAGCAGGACCGTACTGCGGAACAGCTGGCAAACGTAGCACGCGGTGCTTACGTGCTGAAGGACTGCGCAGGTACGCCTGAAGTTATCCTGATTGCGACCGGTTCAGAAGTTGAGCTGGCAGTAGGCGCGTATGACAAACTGACGGCTGAAGGCCGCAAGGTGCGCGTTGTGTCTATGCCGTCTACCGATGCTTTCGACAAGCAGGATGCTGCCTACCGTGAAGCTGTGCTGCCGAAAGCAGTCAGCGCACGCGTGGCGATTGAAGCCGGTATCGCAGATTACTGGTTCAAATACGTGGGTCTGAACGGCGCTATCGTCGGTATGACCAGCTTCGGTGAGTCAGCGCCCGCTGAGAAGCTGTTCGAACTGTTTGGCTTCACCGTGGATAACGTTGTCGCTAAAGCCAAAGGCCTGCTGTAATAGCGTAACGGGTGAGGCATGCCTCACCGCTATGAGGGCCGGGCGTGCCCGACCCCTACGCAGTTTACCTGAAGGGTCGGGCATGCCTTATCCTTACACAGTTCCCCGTAGGGGTCGGGCATGCCCGACCCTTCTTTATCCCGCCAGAAAAATTCCAAATTTGTGACGTAGATCGAAAGTTACGCTCCACAATTGATCCGAATCATTCCTATTATTCCTCACTTCTATTATTCTAGCTGAAGCGTTTCAGTACTATGTCACACAAGGATCACCATTCAGACTGAGCCTTGTTATGATGCAAGAATATCCTGTACAAATCGCGGTGGCTGGCTCAGGCTAATCCTCCGATTTCATCGTGAATTCTGAAGCAGGAGTGATATGACGGTTCGCATTGCCATTAACGGATTTGGTCGCATAGGGCGCAACGTGTTGCGTGCACTGTATGAAACCGGCCGCCGTGCTGAGATTACCGTGGTTGCCATCAATGAGCTGGCAGAGGCCGCCGGAATGGCGCATCTGTTAAAGTATGACACCAGCCATGGGCGCTTCGCCTGGGATGTGCGTCAGGAGCGTGAACTGCTCTCCGTTGGCGATGACACGATCCGTTTGCTGCACCATACTGATATTTCGGCGCTGCCGTGGCGCGATCTGAATGTGGATATCGTGCTGGACTGTACCGGGGTTTATGGCAGTCGTGCAGATGGCGAAGCCCATTTGCAGGCCGGGGCCAAAAAGGTCTTGTTCTCACACCCTGGTGGTAACGATCTTGATGCCACAGTGGTCTTTGGCGTGAATGAAAAAGATCTGCTGCCTGAGCATTTGCTGGTGTCGAACGCCTCCTGCACCACGAATTGCATCATCCCTATTATCAAGCTGTTGGATGATGCGTGGGGTATCGAGTCGGGTACGGTGACAACCATCCATTCTGCCATGCATGACCAGCAGGTGATTGATGCTTATCACCCGGATTTACGCCGTACACGTGCGGCCAGTCAGTCGATTATTCCTGTCGACACCCGCCTGGCTGCCGGGATTACGCGTTTCTTCCCAAAATTTAACGATCGTTTTGAAGCGATTGCGGTGCGTGTTCCCACCATCAACGTGACGGCGATTGACCTCAGCGTCAGTGTGCGGGATCCCGTCAGCGCCTGCGAGGTTAACACCCTGCTGCAAAGTGCGTCAGAAGGGGCATTTAGTGGTATAGTTGACTACACGGAATTGCCGTTAGTCTCCATTGATTTTAACCATGATCCGCACAGTGCTATTGTCGACGGCACCCAAACGCGGGTCAGTGGTCAGCACCTTATCAAGACGTTAGTCTGGTGCGATAACGAATGGGGCTTCGCTAATCGTATGATCGATACAACGTTAGCGATGGCCGCCAGCGGTTTCAGGTAAGGCGCGTACAGCGTCTGTAAAACTTTGAGAATCAACGAGAGGGTTCACCATGTCTGTAATTAAGATGACCGATCTGGATCTGGCTGGTAAACGTGTTCTGATCCGTGCGGATCTGAACGTGCCAGTAAAAGAAGGGAAAGTGACGTCAGATGCACGTATTCGTGCTTCTCTGCCGACCATTGAGGCGGCACTGAAGCAAGGCGCAAAAGTGATGGTCACCTCGCACCTGGGTCGCCCGACCGAAGGTGAATACAACGAAGAATTTTCTCTGCTGCCGGTAGTGAACTACCTGAAAGACAAGTTGGGTGCAGATAACGTTTCCCTGGCGAAAGATTACCTGGACGGCGTTGAACTGACCTCGGGTAAACTGGTTGTTCTGGAAAACGTGCGCTTTAACAAAGGCGAGAAAAAAGACGACGAAACCCTCTCTAAAAAATATGCTGCCCTGTGCGACATCTTCGTGATGGATGCTTTCGGTACTGCTCACCGTGCTCAGGCGTCGACCCATGGCGTGGGCAAATTTGCCCCAATCGCCTGTGCGGGTCCGCTGCTGTCAGGTGAACTGGAAGCGCTGGGCAAAGCCCTGAAAACCCCTGCACGCCCAATGGTTGCTGTGGTTGGTGGTTCTAAAGTGTCTACCAAATTCGATGTGCTTAACTCGCTGGTGAACATTGCGGACACCGTGATTGTGGGCGGGGGTATCGCGAACACCTTCGTGGCTATCGACAACAACGTGGGTAAATCTCTGTACGAACCTGATTTCGTTGATGCCGCTAAGAAACTGCGCGACGAATATAAAATTCCGGTGCCAACTGACTCTCGCGTAGGCACGGAATTCTCTGAAACTGCACCTTCTACCGTGAAGAAAGTGTCTGAAGTTCAGGATAACGAAGAGATCATGGACTTCGGTGACGAAACCGCACTGGCAATGGCTAAGTTGTTGAAAGAAGCCAAAACTATTCTGTGGAACGGCCCGGTAGGCGTGTTCGAATTCCCGAACTTCCGTAAAGGCACCGAAATCATCGCGAACGCGATTGCAGACAGTGACGCATTCTCCATTGCAGGCGGCGGTGATACGCTGGCTGCTATCGACCTGTTTGGTATCGAAGATAAAATCTCTTATATCTCTACCGGTGGCGGTGCATTCCTTGAGTTTGTGGAAGGCAAAACCTTACCTGCGGTTGCCATGCTGGAAGAGCGTGCAAAGCAGAAGTAATTAAACCTCAGCGCGGGGTGTCAGCACCCCGCATGAGAACTGAATCCTTTAATACGACCGAAGAAACAGGACAAGCTAACATGTCTAAAATTTTTGATTTCGTAAAACCAGGCGTTGTCACCGGTGACGACGTGCAGAAGATCTTCCAGGTAGCGAAAGAGAACAAATTCGCTCTGCCAGCAGTTAACTGCGTGGGCACTGACTCCATCAACGCCGTTCTGGAAACCGCAGCGAAAGTGAAAGCGCCGGTTATCATTCAGTTCTCCAACGGTGGTGCTGGTTTCATCGCCGGTAAAGGCCTGAAATCTGACAAGCCTCAGGCTGCGGCTATTTTTGGTGCCATCTCTGGCGCACACCACGTTCACCTGATGGCTGAACACTATGGCGTGCCAGTTATTCTGCATACTGACCACTGCGCGAAGAAACTGCTGCCGTGGATCGACGGTCTGCTGGATGCGGGTGAAGAGCACTTCGCTAAAACCGGTAAGCCACTGTTCTCTTCTCACATGATCGACCTGTCTGAAGAGTCTCTGGAAGAGAACATCGAGATCTCCAGCAAATACCTGGCGCGCATGGCGAAAATCGACATGACCCTGGAAATTGAACTGGGTTGCACCGGTGGCGAAGAAGACGGCGTGGACAACAGCCATATGGACGCTTCTGCTCTGTACACTCAGCCAGAAGACGTTGATTACGCTTACACCAAGCTGAACGCTATCAGCCCGCGTTTCACTATCGCTGCTTCATTCGGTAACGTGCACGGCGTGTACAAGCCAGGCAACGTGAAACTGACCCCGACCA
The DNA here is from genome assembly GCF_037479175.1 of Erwinia sp. MYb375. NCBI lineage: Bacteria > Pseudomonadati > Pseudomonadota > Gammaproteobacteria > Enterobacterales > Erwiniaceae > Erwinia > Erwinia sp. MYb375. Next base: position 424,313 of record NZ_JBBGZS010000014.1, read on the forward strand.
TCCTGCGTGATTCTCAGAAATACGTCAGCGAAAAACACGGCCTGCCAGTGAACTCACTGGACTTCGTGTTCCACGGTGGTTCCGGTTCATCAGCGGCTGAGATCGAAGAATCTATCGGTTACGGCGTGATCAAAATGAACATCGATACCGATACCCAGTGGGCAACATGGGACGGTATCCTGCAGTACTACAAAAAGAACGAAGGCTATCTGCAGGCGCAGCTGGGTAACCCGGAAGGCGCTGATAAGCCGAACAAGAAATACTACGACCCACGTGTATGGCTGCGCTCTTCACAGGCTTCCATGATCGTGCGTCTGGAGCAGGCATTCAAAGAGCTGAACGCAGTCGACGTACTGTAAGTTCCCGCTCTGTTTAAAAAAGGCCCTTAGGGGCCTTTTTTTATGCATTCAATCCTGAATTTTCATGTAATTTCGCCGCTTATTTGGCACAACCCCCTTTTCTTGTTTACCATTAACGCCATCGGCTGCTGATTTAACAGCAGAAATTCGAGCGCCTCTTTTGGGCAACTATAAGGAATGGGAAATGGATGATTTAAATGTGGTAGGGGGTATTAGTAGCGCGGGTGGATGGCTGGTACGTAACCAGGCTTTGCTGCTGAGCTACGCGGTGAATATCGTCGCGGCCATTGCTATCATCATCATCGGTATGATTGCTGCCCGGTTTATTTCCGGGACGGTGAATAAGCTGCTTGTTACACGAAAAATTGACCCTACCGTCGCTGACTTCCTGTCCGGGCTGGTACGCTACGGTATCATCGCCTTTACGCTGATTGCTGCTCTGGGGCGCGTAGGCGTGCAGACGGCCTCGGTAATTGCTGCGCTGGCTGCAGCAGGTTTTGCGTTTGCACTGGCTCTGCAAGGTTCGCTCTCGAACCTGGCCGCGGGTGTACTGCTGGTCACCTTCCGTCCGTTCCGCGCGGGAGAGTTTGTTGATCTGGGCGGTGTGATGGGAACGGTGCTTAATGTACAGATCTTCTCGACCACATTACGCAGTGCTGACGGTAAAATTGTTGTGGTGCCAAACGGCAAAATCATTGCGGGGAATATCATTAACTTCTCCCGCGAGCCAGAACGCCGCAATGAATTTATTATTGGCGTCGCCTACGATGCTGATATCGATGAAGTGCTGACACTGCTGCGCGGCGTGGTGGATGCCGAGCCTCGCGTTCTACAGGAGCGCGGCGTGCAGATTGGCCTGAATGAGCTGGCTGCCTCTTCGGTTAATGTGGTGATTCGCTGCTGGAGCAAAGCGGGTGACTTACAGGATGTCTACTGGGACCTGATGAGAAACTTCAAACGTACGCTGGATGCCAACAACATCGGTATTCCTTACCCGCAGATGGATGTTCATCTGCACCAGGTCAAAGCGCCAGAAGCAGAAGTGGCGAAAGCGGAATAATCCTGTCAGGGCCGGCCATTTTCCGGTCGGCCCTTATCTTACTTCGACTCTCTCAATATTAGCCTTCCTTATTAACCATTAAATCTTTCAATTTCCCCTAATGATATTGCCGCTATACACTTGCCGAAAATCTTGACTGGTGAGGCGATTTTAATGTTATCCGTTTATTTTCAGGGGGTTGCCATGGGCGCAGCGCTTATTCTTCCGCTTGGCCCGCAGAATGCCTTTGTGATGAATCAGGGCGTGCGCCGCCAGTATCATCTGATGACCGCTGCACTCTGTACGCTGAGTGATATTGTGCTGATCTGCGGCGGAATATTTGGCGGCAGCGCGCTGCTTAACCAATCCGAACTGCTACTCAATCTGGTGACGTGGGGCGGGGTGGCTTTCCTGTTATGGTATGGCTGGGGCTCGCTAAAAACGGCGTTCAGCGGCGATATCAACCTGGCATCTGCCGCCGTTTTAAAGCAGGGGCGCTGGCGCATTGTCGCGACCATGATGGCGGTGACCTGGCTCAATCCGCACGTCTACCTGGACACCTTTGTGGTGCTGGGCAGTCTGGGCGGGCAGCTACCGGATGAAGCGCGCCGCTGGTTTGCTTTAGGCTCCGCCAGCGCCTCTGTGCTGTGGTTCTTCGGCCTCGCGCTGTTAGCCGCCTGGCTGGCACCGCTGCTGAATACCACGCGTGCCCAGCGCATTATCAATCTGCTTGTGGGGCTGGTGATGTGGGCGATTGCGCTGAAACTGGCGCTACAGGCGCTCGGGATAGCGTAGCGGGAACTCACTATCAGAATCGATGTCATAGTGTGATGCACTGATGTGCCCTAAAATATGTTGTACCGCCGTATTTTGACGGAATAATTCGCTATCGAATGACCGATGGCACTATCGATAAAGATAATGACAGACCCCATGGAGGAAGCAGTGAAGCTAACGAAACTGGCCCTGGCCGCAATGATTGGATTGGGTACTTTACCCTTAGCAGTGCAGGCTGATGAATTACCCAATGGCCCGCACGTGGTGACCTCCGGGCAGTCGAGCGTTGATGCCGCGCCGGATATTGCGACACTGGCTATCGAAGTGAGTGTTTCTGCTAAAGATGCCGGTGAAGCGAAAAAACAGGCAGACAGTCGTGTTGAGCAATATTTTTATTTTCTGAATAAAAACAGCATTGAGAAGAAAGATATCAACGCTGCCAACCTGCGTACTCAACCAGAATATGACTACCTGAAAGACGGTAAATCGGTGCTGAAAGGGTACCGTGCTGTGCGTCAGGTTCAGGTCACGCTGCGTCAGCTGGATAAGTTGAATGAACTGCTCGATGGCGCACTGAAGTCAGGCCTGAACGAAATTCGGTCGGTTGAACTGGGTGTGGCGAACCCTGAAGAGTACAAAGCGAAAGCGCGCAAAGCTGCCATTGATGATGCAACAAAGCAGGCGGGCGATCTGGCGCAGGGCTTCGGTACGAAGTTAGGGCCGGTTTACAGCATTCGTTATCACGTGGCTAACTATCAGCCAATGCCGATGGCACGGATGTACAAAGCCGCTGATGCTGCACCAATGACCTCTGCCGCCCAGACCTATGAGCAGCAGAGTATCCATTTCGACGACCAGGTTGACGTGGTATTTGAATTGCAGCGTAACCCTTAATTCAGGCAGGCTGACGGAAACAAAAGGTCAACCTCTACGCAGAATGTTCCAGGGGCTGGCCTTTTTTCTGGTCGACCCCTGGCCGGGTTATTCTGTATCCTGGCGTAGCACACGATGACCATGCGCCAGCAGGGCATCGGTCACCTTGCGCATCAGACGGCTTTCCGGCGCAAAGCGGTGCCAGTAAAGCATCCGGCGCTGCAACAGACCCGGCGTTAAATCAATCAATTCCCCTTCCGCCAGTTCGCGCTCAATCTGCAAATGCGGGATCATACAGCAGGTGGTTCCCTGACGGGCCAGCTGCACAAAAGCTTCTGACGAGTTGACGATATGGCAGGGCACGCTGCCCGGAGACAGATCAAAATTCTGCTGTAAAAACGCCTGGTGCATATCATCCAGATGGTCAAACGCAACGGCGGGTGCTTTCAGCAGCGCAGAGCGCGTCACGCCATTTGGGAAGTAGCGGGCAGCAAACTCTTTTGAGCCGACAAACAGATAATCGAGCGCACCGAGTTGATCGACCAGACAACTGGGCAACGGCTGCGGCTGGATACTGACGGCACCGACCACTTCACCACGACGCAGGCGCTCCTGGGTGCGGGTTTCATCTTCCACCTGAAGATTCAGGCGTACTGGCGAATCAGTCAGCACGGTTTTCAGCGCGGGCAGCAACCAGGTCGCGAGACTGTCGGCGTTCACCGCCAGCGACAGCAGTAACGGCGTGGTGCCGCTATTATCGTCACCCAACCACTCTTCTTCCAGCAGTTCTACCTGGTGCAATAACGCCAGCAGTTTCTGGCCCTGTTCCGTTGGGCGCGGCGGTACGGTTCGCACCAGCAAAGGCTGGCCAAACATATTCTCAAGCTGCTTAATGCGCTGTGAGACCGCAGACTGGGTAATACAGAGCTTTTGCGCGGCACGTTCAAAGCCGCGCTCGCGAATCACTGCATCCAGCGCCTGAAGCGTTCGATAATCCGGGCGTGTCATTAATCGTTCTACTCTCTTTCAGGTGTGGTTGTGCACTATGCCATAGATTGGGGGTATAGCTTACGCCACTTTACGAATCAACCACTTTGTGGGGTGTGTTCCAATCTCGTCAATCAAACCCCTTGCAGGGCGGTGATTTTGCCCAGCCTTGCTTTATACTACGCGCACACAGTGGCTCACAGGTTTTAAACATACCATGACACAAGACGAACTGAAAAAAGCTGTCGGCTGGGCAGCTCTGGATTACGTCACTCCGGGCACTATCGTTGGCGTTGGCACCGGGTCGACTGCTGCCCATTTCATTGATGCACTGGCGTCGATTAAACATCAAATTGAAGGGGCGGTCTCCAGCTCAGAAGCTTCCACGGCAAAACTGAAAGGCTACGGCATCCATGTCTTCGATCTTAACGAGATCGATCAGCTGGCGGTCTATGTTGATGGTGCCGATGAGATTAACGGGCAGATGCAGATGATCAAGGGCGGCGGCGCAGCGCTGACACGCGAGAAAATTATTGCTGCCGTGGCCGATCGTTTTATCTGTATTGCGGATGCATCCAAGCAGGTTGATGTGCTGGGGCGGTTCCCTTTGCCAGTCGAGGTTATCCCGATGGCGCGCTCGTACGTTGCTCGCGAACTGGTGAAGCTCGGTGGTCAGCCGGAGTACCGCCAGAATGTGGTCACCGACAATGGAAACATCATTCTCGATGTCCATAATCTCAAGATCATTGACCCGATTCGTCTGGAAGCCGCCATTAATGCGCTGCCAGGCGTCGTCACCGTAGGATTGTTTGGTGCCCGTGGTGCGGACGTGGCGTTGATCGGTACCGCCAGCGGCGTGCAAACTATTCAGAAATGATCTGTCTGGCATCCGCGTGGTGCCGGTTATTTTTATGCGAAAAACATCTTTTCTTTTGCAGGCGAAATTTAGTGACTTATGTCACATAGTGGCTGCCTGAGGCGCGATCCTCCTGAAGGTTCACGTTGCACCATGATTTTCTGCCGCAATGTTCTGTGAGTCGGGGGCGCCATGCTGGAGGCCAGGCAATCGTTTGTATTGCCGCCAGCGTAGATTTTGTTATTTTGACAGAAGGCTATCTTATATCCCCACGGTTTTCCCATTGCAGCTGACAGCGATTACGTTGGTCAACGGGAGCAATGATGGGGATTAAGCCACATCTGAAGTCTGCTAAATAGGGTCGGGAAATGGCAAAAGTATCACTGGAGAAAGACAAGATTAAATTCCTGCTGGTGGAAGGCGTTCATCAGAGTGCAGTTGATAATCTGCGCTCTGCGGGCTACACCAACATTGAATTTCACAAGGGCGCATTGGATAGCGAAACACTGAAGGAATCCATCCGTGATGCGCACTTCATCGGGCTGCGTTCGCGCACCAACCTCACCGAAGAGATCTTTGCTGCGGCAGAAAAACTGGTTGCCGTTGGCTGTTTCTGCATCGGGACAAACCAGGTTGATCTGAATGCGGCAGCGAAGCGTGGTATTCCGGTGTTTAACGCACCTTTCTCCAATACCCGATCCGTAGCTGAACTGGTGATCGGTGAGCTGTTGCTGATGCTGCGCGGTGTTCCGGCGGCCAATGCGAAAGCACACCGTGGCGAGTGGCATAAACTGGCTGTGGGTTCCTATGAAGCACGCGGCAAAAAGCTGGGCATCATTGGTTACGGTCATATCGGTATGCAGCTGGGTGTGCTCGCCGAGAGCCTGGGTATGCACGTGTTCTTCTACGATATTGAGAGCAAACTGCCGCTGGGTAATGCCACGCAGGTACAGCATCTCTCTGACCTGCTGAATATGAGCGATGTTGTGAGCCTGCACGTGCCTGAAACGCAGTCCACCCAGAATATGATGGGCCCGGAAGAGTTGGCGCTGATGAAGCCCGGTGCGCTGCTGATCAACGCCTCGCGCGGAACCGTGGTGGATATTCCTGCGTTGTGCCACGTGCTGGCCACGAAGCACCTGGCGGGCGCGGCGATTGACGTCTTCCCGGAAGAACCTGCGACTAACAGCGACCCGTTCAATTCACCGTTGTGTGAGTTCGACAACGTGATCCTGACACCTCATATCGGTGGCTCGACCCAGGAAGCTCAGGAGAACATCGGTATTGAAGTCGCGGGTAAACTGGCCAAGTACTCTGACAATGGCTCTACGCTGTCAGCGGTTAACTTCCCGGAAGCCTCACTGCCAATGCACGGTGCAAATGCCAGCCGTCTGATGCACATCCATGAGAACCGTCCGGGTGTACTGACGGCGATCAACCTGATCTTTGCTGACCAGGGCATCAACATCTCCGCTCAGTATCTGCAAACGACACCGCAGATGGGTTACGTGGTCATCGACGTTGATGCACCGCAAGATGTGGCTGACAGAGCACTGCAGCTGATGAAGGCAATTCCTGGTACCGTTCGCGCACGTCTGCTTTATTAATTATCCGCGTAGGGGTCAGGCATGCCTGACCCAGGGCGAGGCATGCCTCGCCCCTACGGCGATCCCCCCTCACCACTGCCAGATCTTTGAAGGGGTTATCAACGCAGGCAAGGGGATATCCCATTGCTCTACCGGCAAGGTATCTACCTGCTGACAATCATGCGCCAGCCCTATCGGCATAAAGCCGTGCTGCTGCCAGTTCTGTAGCGTCCTGTCATAAAATCCGCCCCCCATCCCCAGACGTTGTCCTCCGGCATCAAACGCCACCAGTGGCACGAGCAGCACATCCAGCTCGCTTAACGGCAGCAGATTGCGGATATCCAGCGACGGTTCAGGAATACGCAGGCGGTTTATTTTCAGTTCGGTATTCTCGTCGTAACGCAGAAACAGTAACTGACCCGCCGAGAAAGGATGAAGCACGGGCAGGTAAACCTGCTGCTTTCGCTGCCACAGTTTGGCGATTAACGGTCGGGTATTGATCTCGCCATCGACGGAAAGAAACAGCGCGATATGCTTCGCCTGCTGTATCGGGGCAAAATTCAGGGCATGGTCTGCCGCCTGCACAGCGGCAAGTTGCTGCTGTTCACCGCTGATTTCACGACGCAAATTGCGTACGTGCTTACGGATATCCTGACGAAGCATCAATGTGGGGTTCATCACGTGGCTGACTCCATGAAATCGTACAGAAGCGTGCCGGATAGCTTAGAGAAAAATGAAATCGATCGGGAGGGGGAGAACAAAAAAAGGGAGGTTCTCCGAGATGCCGCCGCAGGCTGTAACCCTTGAACCCATGGTTCAAGGTGAGTATGCCGTCGTAACCATCAGGCTTCTCGGACGGACCGAGCTTGCGCACAGGTTACAGAGCGTCACACTCTGTTTGGTATTAATTATCGGCTCAGGGGACGGGCCCGCTTGCAAACATCTCAGAGAATTTTTTACTTCACCGTCACTCTATCACAGGTAACGCTAAAGTGTTATTCGAACTTCGCACCGGTACGTTCAGTTATGCGACCTTGCTCAAGCAATGCTTGTTCAATGGTCTGTTGTAGCATCCGAATTCGTTGTTCCATGTTCGACGCATAGTCACGGGTTTTGACTTTTTCCTGCGCGAGTTCATGGCAAATGTTCAGTGCTGCAATGAATACCAGTTGCTCTGTATTTGTGACTCTAGTGCGAACTTTTAAGTCTTGCAACCGTTGATTGAGGTCTTCGGCAGCCAGATTCAGCGCATCTTGCTGTTCGGGCGGACAATTTACTCTTAATGAACGGCCAAAAATTTGAATATCTACCGGTTGTGCAGACATGCCACCATCCTGACTGATTACTGCGCCCGCAATCACCCTTACCGCTCAAGGGCTTGGGAGGGGCGCCACTATAACTACCCCTAATATAAGAAACAACCCCTTTCTGGAATCGTTGAGGCACCTGGTGGTAGCATATCACGAACTTATCCAGCCAACGACGATCAAAACTCATGTCACTAACCAACATAATGCCGGGCTACAACACGCTGGCCTCAGTACTGACGCAGCAGGGTGTAGGAATGACCCCTGCAGAAATGCATGGCCTGATCAGTGGATTGATCTGTGGCGGCAGCCATGACAGCAACTGGCAAACGCTGGTGCACGACCTGACAAACGAAGGCATGGCGTTCTCACAAACCCTGGCGCAGCCTTTGCAGGAGATGCACGAAGCGATCGGCAACTCACTGGAAGATGAAGGCTTCCTGTTCCAGCTTTACCTGCCTGAAGATGACGACATCACCGTATTCGACCGCGCTGATGCGCTGGCCGGCTGGGTGAACCATTTCCTGCTGGGTCTGGGAGTGGCACAGCCAAAAATTGGTCAGGTCAAAGGGGAAACCGGTGAAGCCATCGACGATCTGCGTACCATCGCGCAGCTCGGTTATGATGAAGATGAAGATCAGGAAGAGCTTGAACAGTCGCTGGAAGAGGTGATCGAGTATGTGCGCGTCGCCGCACTGCTGTGTCACGATACCTTTACCCGCGCGATACCGACCAATGTCGTGATGAAAAAGCCAACGCTGCACTAGGGCTGTGCCATCCCGGCCGCCAGTGGTGATGTAACGGAACAGCATTCAGGAGGTCAAATGACCCAGCAAGAGTTTTTGCGCCGCCGTCAGGCGCTGTTAGCGAAGATGGCTCCGGCCAGCGCAGCGGTGATTTTTGCCGCACCGGAAGCAACGCGCAGTAATGACAGCGAGTATCCCTACCGACAGAACAGTGATTTTTGGTACTTCACCGGATTTAACGAGCCGGAAGCCGCGCTGCTGCTGATTAAAAGCGCTGATAATCATAATCACAGCGTCCTGTTCAACCGTGTACGGGATCTGACGGCAGAAATCTGGTTTGGTCGTCGTCTGGGTCAGGATGCTGCACCTGCGACCCTGGCGGTTGACCGTGCTCTGCCGTGGGATGACATTGGCGATCAGCTGCATCTGCTGCTGAACGGCCTGGATGTGGTTTACCATGCTCAGGGTCAGTATGACTTTGCTGACACCATTGTTTTCAAAGCACTGGAGACACTGCGCCGTGGCTCACGACAGAACCTCTCTGCGCCCGCGACGCTGACAGACTGGCGCCCATGGGTGCATGAGCTGCGTCTGATTAAATCACCTGAAGAGCAGGCGGTGCTGCGTGAAGCCGGGCGCATCAGTGCACTGGCCCACACGCGTGCAATGCAAACGTCGCGCCCCGGGATGTATGAATACCAGCTGGAAGGGGAAATTCATCACGAATTTAACCGCCACGGTGCCCGCTTCCCGTCTTACAACACCATCGTTGGCGCGGGCGATAACGGCTGTATTCTGCACTACACAGAAAACGAAAGTCAGATGCGCGACGGGCAGCTGGTGCTGATCGACGCCGGGTGCGAACTCCAGGGGTATGCGGGCGATATCACCCGAACCTTCCCGGTGGGGGGCAAATTTACCGCACCGCAGCGCGCCATCTACGACATTGTACTGGCGGCGCTTTACCGCTCACTGGAGCTGTATCGTCCCGGCACCAGCATTCGTGATGTCACGGCGGCGGCGGTTAACGTCATGGTCAGCGGCCTGGTGAAACTGGGCATTTTGCATGGCGATGTCGACACGCTGATTGCTGAAAATGCCCACCGTCAGTTCTTTATGCACGGCCTGAGCCACTGGCTGGGGCTGGACGTGCATGATGTGGGTGACTACGGTGTGGACCGGGACCGTATTCTGGAAGTGGGCATGGTGCTGACTATCGAACCGGGTTTATACATTGCGCCAGATGCCGATGTACCCGCCGAGTACCGTGGTATTGGTATTCGCATTGAAGATGACATCATTATCACCGCCGAAGGTAACGAAAACCTGACGGACACGGTGGTCAAAGATGCCGATGAGATTGAAGCACTGATGGCGGCAGCGAAGCGTTCATGAGCATAATTATCGCAGGGGGAGGGATGGCTGGCGCTACGCTGGCACTGGCGATCTCACACCTGACGCAAGGAAAACTGGCGGTAACGCTGGTCGAGGGGACGGAGCCTGCCAGCCGGGCCCATCCCGGTTTTGACGGACGGGCGATTGCTCTGGCCGAAGGCACCTGTCAGCAACTGGCCGCTATCGGCCTCTGGCCGGTGCTGGCATCGGCTGCGACCGCGATCACCGATGTGCATGTCAGCGATCGCGGGCATGCCAGTTTTGTCTCGCTGGCGGCGGCTGATTACGATGTGTCGGCGCTGGGGCAGGTGGTTGAGCTGCATGAAGTTGGGCAGCGGCTGTTCGCCCGCCTGAAAAAAGCATCCGGCATCACCCTGCGCTGCCCGGACAAAGTCGCCGGGGTGGAACGCACTCAGGAGAGCGTCAGCGTATTACTGGAGAGCGGTGAGCGGTTGACGGGCGATCTGCTGGTGGCGGCCGATGGTTCGCGCTCACGTGTCGCTGCTGCCTGTGGTATACAGTGGCAAAGTGCGGATTACCAGCAGGTGGCCGTCATCGCTAACGTCTCGACCCAATTACCGCATCAGGGGCAGGCGTTTGAGCGCTTTACCGAACATGGGCCGCTGGCACTGCTGCCCATGTCCGGGGGGCGCAGCTCACTGGTCTGGTGCCATCCGCTGGCGCAGAAAGCGGCGGTCGATAGCTGGAGCGATGCGCGCTTCCTCGCTGAATTACAGAAAGCCTTTGGCTGGCGGCTGGGGCGCATCACCCAGGTGGGGCAGCGCGACAGTTATCCGCTGCAACTGCAAACCGCTGCTCAGCATATTTCCCATCGACTGGCGCTGGTCGGCAATGCGGCACAAACGCTGCATCCGATTGCCGGTCAGGGGTTTAACCTCGGTATCCGTGATGTCATGTCGCTGGCGGAAACGCTGGCGGCCGCATGGCGTGCCGGGCAAGGGGTCGGGGCGTATGCCACGCTGAACCACTATCAGCAACGACGCCAGCCGGACGCGCAGGCCACGATCGGCATCACCGACGGGCTGGTCCGACTGTTTGCAAACCGATATACGCCGCTGGTTGCAGGGCGCAACCTGGGGCTGATGGCGATGGATCATCTGCCGCCATTACGTAATTTGCTGGCCGAGCGCACGTTGGGCTGGGTTAAGCGTTGAGGAGAAAGCAGTCATGCAAACCTATGATGTGATCATCGCCGGTGGCGGAATGGTCGGGCTGTCCGTGGCCTGTGGCCTACAGGGCAGCGGATTGCGCGTTGCGGTACTGGAGCGTGAAATACCGCAGGCGCTGGACAATGCCGCCCCTCCTGCATTACGCGTTTCTGCGATTAATGCGGCCAGCGAACGCCTGTTGCAGCATCTTGGCGTCTGGGATGCGATCCTCAGTTCCGGTGCCAGTGCCTATCACGGCATGGAAGTGTGGGACCGTGACAGTTTTGGTCATATTGCTTTTGATGATGAGCAGCAGGGATTAGCGCACCTCGGGCATATTATTGAAAACCGGGTCATTCACCAGACGCTGTGGCAACGGGCAGAAAGCCTCAGCGATATCACGCTGGTGGCCCCAGCGCAGCTTCAGCAGGTAGCATTTGGTGATAATGAAGCCTTTGTCACGTTGCAGGATGGCAGCATGATGACCGCCCGGCTGCTGGTGGCCGCAGACGGTGCCAACTCCTGGCTGCGTAACAAAGCCGATATTCCGCTGACCTTCTGGGATTATCAGCACCATGCGCTGGTCGCCAATATCCGCACGGCGCAGCCCCATGAGTCGGTAGCCCGTCAGGTGTTTCACGGTGACGGTATTCTGGCCTTCTTACCACTGAGCGATCCGCACCTCTGTTCGATTGTCTGGTCGCTGTCACCGCAGGAGGCTTCGCGCTTACAGGCGATGCCGGAAGCGGTGTTCAATCAGCAGCTATCGGTGGCGTTCGATATGAAGCTTGGCTTGTGTACGCTTTCAAGTGAACGTCAAACCTTCCCGCTGATGGGGCGCTATGCGCGTAACTTTGCGGCACATCGTCTGGCACTGGTAGGCGATGCGGCACATACCATTCATCCGCTGGCCGGGCAGGGCGTTAACCTCGGCTTTATGGATGCCGCCGCGCTAATCGGTGAGGTTAAGCGCCTGCAACAGCAGGGCAAAGACATTGGACAGCACCTTTATCTGCGTCGCTATGAGCGCACTCGCAAGCACAGTGCCGCCGTGATGCTGGCCAGTATGCAGGGCTTCCGCGAGTTGTTTGACGGCAACAACCCGGCGAAAAAACTGCTGCGTGATGTGGGTCTGGCGCTGGCAGACAACCTGCCCGGCGTGAAGCCGCGTCTGTTGAAACAGGCGATGGGCCTGCACGACCTCCCTGAGTGGCTGCGTTGAGCTGAATGAAAGAGCAGGGGAGCTGAGGCTCCCCTTTTTTTATGCCTGCCGTTCTATATTTCTTCTGCTGTGCAATCAGAGTGCAGCGGTTGCCCCTTTTTTGCACATCGTTTGAAAAATTCTAATTTCACCTGTCTCTTCGCATTACTTTTACTAATGTCATCGCTATTATTCGGAAGTCTTTTTTTAGGCTAAGAATGCCATCACTATGTCTTTGAACTGTCTTATTGCCCGTTAATTGCCATCTTTGTGTGTGATAACGCATTTTTCCAGCGAAAAAAACCAGAAAATGGGTTCTGCTCCTTTTTGGCTCAGAGCGAATTCGACCTCGTTTATCTTATGGTTAATTGACAACTTCAGTGGTAAGTTCGTAGCGAAGGTAACGATTGCGTTGGCCGCAGCAGGCGGTAAAAAACACTCGTCAGCAACCGGATGGCACAGGAAAACTATGACTCAGCAAACCCCGACTCAGCAGACCCCGTTATTCGAACAACACCATGCAAGTGGTGCCCGCATGGTCGATTTTCATGGCTGGATGATGCCGCTCCACTATGGCTCTCAGATGGATGAACATCACGCGGTACGTACTGATGCCGGGATGTTTGACGTTTCCCATATGACCATCGTCGATCTGCGCGGTGCGCGCACCCGCGAGTTTCTACGCTATCTGCTGGCCAACGATGTCGCCCGGCTGACTCAGCCCGGCAAAGCCCTCTACACCGCCATGCTCAATGCATCCGCTGGCGTAATAGACGATCTGATTGTTTACTTTATGAGCGAAGACTTTTTCCGACTGGTGGTTAACTCCGCCACACGTGAAAAAGATCTGGCGTGGATCGGCGAGCATGCAGCGGCCTTCGGTGTCCTGCTGACAGAGCGTGATGACCTCTCGCTGATTGCCGTGCAGGGGCCTCATGCTCAGCAAAAAGCACAAACCTTATTCAATGAAGAACAGCGTGCGGCAGTCAGCGCCATGAAGCCGTTCTTCGGCGTTCAGTCCGGCTAACTGTTTATTGCCACGACCGGATACACCGGGGAGTCTGGCTATGAAATTGCCCTGCCCAATGAGCAGGCGGTCGGTTTCTGGCAACAACTGCTGGCTGCGGGGGTGAAACCTGCTGGGCTGGGCGCGCGCGATACCCTGCGTCTTGAAGCCGGAATGAATCTCTACGGCCAGGAAATGGACGAAGGGGTTTCTCCGCTGGCCGCCAATATGGGCTGGACCATTAGCTGGGAACCCACCGACCGCCAGTTTATTGGCCGCGAAGCGCTGGAACTTCAGCGCGAGAAGGGAACGGAACAGTTGGTGGGTCTGATCATGACGGAGAAAGGTGTGCTGCGTAACGCATTGCCAGTGCATTTTACCGATGCCGATGGCAACCTGCGTGAAGGGACTATCACCAGCGGCTCATTTTCCCCAACGCTGGGTTGCAGCATCGCCCTGGCGCGTGTTCCTGCGGGCATTGGTGAACATGCCGTGGTGCAAATCCGCAACCGCGAAATGCCGGTGCGCGTCACTAAACCTGTTTTTGTTCGTGCCGGTAAACCGGTGACAAAATAGTGATTCCACGCCGCAGAACTTCTGCGGCGTATAAAGATAAGACGATTTTTGGAGAGCATGTTGATGAGCAATGTACCAGCAGAACTGAAATACCGTGACAGCCATGAATGGGTGCGTAAAGAGGCCGATGGCACTTATACCGTTGGGATTACCGAACACGCGCAAGAACTGTTAGGTGACATGGTGTTTGTTGACCTGCCGGATGTGGGCAACACCTACAGCCAGGGCGAAGACTGTGCGGTGGCAGAGTCAGTCAAGGCAGCCTCAGATATTTATGCACCGTTAAGTGGTGAAATCGTGGAAGTGAACAGCGGTCTGGATTCAGAGCCGGAACTGGTCAACAGCTCCCCTTACACCGATGGCTGGTTGTTCCGCATCAAAGCGGTTGATGATACCGAGTTTGAGACGTTGTTAGATGCTGCCGCCTATCAGGGACTGATTGAATAAGCGATCCCATCGCTATCTTACTTGTCATTTCGGGATTGGGCCGTTGCCCGTCCCGTCTCTTTATGCCCGATGCAGGATTGACCGATCATGACCCAGAAACTCAGCCAGCTTGAACATCACGGTGCATTTATCGAGCGCCATATTGGACCTTCGCAGGAACAGCAGGACGCCATGCTTCATGCTATTGGCGCGGCCTCACTGACCGATCTGATAACCTCGATTGTGCCCGCCGACATCCAGCTTCCCAGCCCGCCCGCGGTGGGTGATGCGCTGACGGAGCATCTGGCGCTGGCCGAGTTGAAAGCGATTGCAGCGCAGAACCAACGCTATAAATCTTATATCGGCATGGGTTATAGCCCCGTGCTAACGCCACCGGTGATCCTGCGCAATATGCTGGAAAATCCGGGCTGGTACACCGCTTACACCCCTTATCAACCGGAAGTGTCGCAGGGGCGACTGGAAGCGCTGCTGAACTTCCAGCAACTGACGCTGGATCTCACCGGGCTGGATATTGCTTCCGCCTCCCTGCTTGACGAAGCCACCGCCGCAGCTGAAGCGATGGCGATGGCGAAGCGCGTCAGCAAACTGAAACATGCCAACCGTTTCTTTGTCGCGGACGATATTCATCCTCAGACGCTGGATGTGGTGCGTACCCGTGCGGAAACCTTCGGGTTTGACGTGCTGGTGGACAAAGCGGAAAAAGTGCTGGAGCTGGACGATGTCTTTGGTGTGCTGCTGCAGCAGGTGGGGACTGGCGGGGAAGTGCATGATTATGCTGACCTGATTACCGAGCTGAAAAGCCGCAAAGTGGTCGTGAGCGTGGCGGCCGACATGATGACGCTGGTGCTGTTACAGGCACCGGGTAAACAGGGCGCAGATATTGTCTTCGGTTCTGCCCAGCGTTTTGGCGTGCCAATGGGTTACGGCGGCCCACATGCTGCCTTCTTTGCTGCGCGTGACGAGCATAAACGCTCGATGCCAGGACGCATTATCGGCGTATCCCGTGATGCCGCCGGTAATACCGCACTGCGTATGGCGATGCAGACCCGCGAACAGCATATCCGCCGCGAGAAAGCCAACTCCAACATCTGTACCTCTCAGGTACTGCTGGCCAATATTGCCAGCCTGTATGCGGTTTTCCACGGTCCCGTTGGCCTGAAGCGGATTGCCAGTCGCATCCACCGCCTGACCGATATCCTCGCGCAGGGCTTGCAGCAGCGCGGTCTGAAACTGCGCCATGCAACCTGGTTCGATACCCTGACGGTCGAAGTCAGCGATAAAGCGGCGGTGCTGGATCGGGCGCTGAGCTTTGGCATGAACCTGCGCAGCGACATTCTGAATGCCGTGGGCATCACGCTGGATGAAACCACCACCCGTGAAGATGTGGCCTCACTGTTCTCTGTGCTGCTGGGTAATGAACATGGGCTGGATATCGATGCACTGGATACCGACGCTCAGGCGATCCCGGCGGCGATGATCCGTCAGGAAGCGATCCTGACCCATCCGGTATTTAACCGTCATCACAGTGAAACCGAGATGATGCGTTACATGCATAGCCTGGAGCGTAAAGATCTGGCTCTGAACCAGGCAATGATCCCGCTCGGCTCCTGCACCATGAAGTTGAACGCGGCGGCGGAGATGATCCCCATCACCTGGCCCGAATTTGCCGAACTGCACCCGTTCTGCCCGGCCGAACAGGCAGGCGGCTACCTGCAAATGATCGGTCAGCTTTCCCGCTGGCTGGTTCAGCTGACGGGTTACGATGCACTCTGTATGCAGCCGAATTCGGGGGCGCAGGGGGAGTACGCCGGTCTGCTTGCGATCCGCCGTTACCACGAAAGCCGCAACGAAGCGGGGCGTCATATCTGTCTGATCCCAAGCTCAGCACACGGTACCAACCCAGCTTCTGCACAGATGGCGGGCATGGAAGTGGTCGTGGTAGCCTGTGATAAGCAGGGCAATATCGATCTCCACGATCTGCGTTTGAAAGCCGAACAGGCGGGCGACGCGCTCTCCTGCATTATGGTGACCTACCCGTCGACCCACGGTGTTTATGAAGAGACGATCCGTGAGGTCTGTCAGATCGTTCATCAGTTTGGTGGCCAGGTCTATCTCGATGGTGCCAATATGAATGCCCAGGTGGGGATCACCACGCCGGGCTATATCGGCGCAGATGTGTCGCATCTGAACCTGCACAAAACCTTCTGCATTCCGCACGGCGGCGGCGGGCCAGGTATGGGACCGATTGGCGTCAAGGCGCACCTGGCACCGTTTGTTCCGGGCCACAGTGTGGTACAGATTGAAGGCATGCTGACCGGACAGGGCGCGGTTTCTGCTGCGCCGTTTGGCAGCGCCTCCATTCTGCCTATCAGCTGGATGTATATCCGCATGATGGGTGCGGAAGGGCTGAAGCAGGCGAGTTCCGTGGCGATCCTCAATGCCAACTACATTGCTCACCGTCTGCAATCGGCTTACCCGATCCTCTACGCCGGACGTGACGGCCGCGTGGCGCATGAATGTATTCTGGATATCCGCCCGCTGAAAGAGCAGACCGGCATCAGCGAGTTGGATATCGCTAAACGCCTGATCGACTACGGTTTCCATGCGCCGACCATGTCATTCCCGGTGGCCGGTACGCTGATGGTGGAACCGACTGAGTCAGAGAGCAAAACCGAACTGGACCGCTTTATCGATGCCATGCTGGCGATCCGCAGTGAAATTGACCGTGTCGTCGAGGGTGAATGGCCGCTGGAAGATAACCCACTGGTGAATGCACCGCATACCCAGATGGAAATTGTCGGCGAGTGGGGCCATCCTTATACGCGTGAACTGGCGGTATTCCCGGCCGGGAGCGCGAATAAATACTGGCCAACAGTGAAACGTCTGGATGATGTTTACGGTGACCGTAATCTGTTCTGTTCCTGTGTACCGATGAGCGAATACGAATAACCGCATCGTGATCAGCGGCGGATAATCTGTAAGGGTTGACCTTCGTTTCGGTCAACCCTTTTTTATGGGATAAACAGCATGAAAATCGCATTAGTGACAGGCGGCAGTCGCGGCATTGGCCGGGCTACCGCCATTCTGTTGGCACAAATGGGCTGGCGGGTCGCCGTCAACTACGCCCGGCGTACCGATGCTGCGCTTGAAGTCGTGGATCTGATTGAGCAGCAGGGGGGCAGTGCTTTTGCCCTTCAGGCGGATATTGCTGATGAAGCGCAGGTGATGGCGATGTTTGCTGACATCGACCGCCAGCCGGGGCAACTGACGGCGCTGGTTAATAATGCCGGTATTCTGTTTCAGCAGGCCACGCTGGAACAGCTCACGGCAGAGCGCATTAACCGGGTCTTTGCCACCAATGTCACGGGCAGTTTTCTTTGCTGTCGGGAAGCGGTTAAGCGTATGGGCCACCATCACGGCGGGAGCGGCGGGGCGATTGTCAATGTTTCCTCGGCGGCCGCCAGAACGGGGGCGCCGGGTGAATATGTTGATTACGCTGCATCAAAAGGGGCGATGGATACGCTGACTAAAGGGTTATCGCTGGAAGTGGCGGCGCAGGGTATCAGAGTGAACGGCGTGCGTCCGGGTTTTATTTACACCGACATGCATGCGGACGGGGGGGAACCGCAGCGGGTCGATCGGCTGGCACCCGGCATTCCGATGCAGCGCGGTGGCCAGCCGGAAGAGATCGCGCGCGCGATTGCCTGGTTGCTCAGTGATGAGGCGTCATATATTACCGGAACATATATTGATGCGGCGGGCGGCCGCTGAGATAACGTGGTCGGATGATGGCAATAAACGATAACGCCTAAGGCCTATCTTATCGGGTAGAGGGACTGGCTGAAAAAGGTCAGCCCCTCCCTCTCTCTTAAAGCTCGGAAATATAGCCGACATCGTCGGACGTGGGATTCCCGGCCGCCGCGCGTGCCAGCTCATCGCAACGTTCATTCTCAACGTGGCCCGCATGACCTTTAACCCACTTCCAGGTGATCTCATGGTGGCTGAGGGCCGCATCCAGGCGCTTCCACAGGTCGACATTCTTAACCGGCTTTTTATCGGTGGTTTTCCAGCCGCGTTTTTTCCAGTTATGTATCCAGGTGGTAATTCCCTGACGAACATACTGACTGTCGGTACTCAGCACCACCGCACAAGGCTGTGTCAGCGCTTCCAGTGCCACAATCGCCGCCATCATTTCCATGCGGTTGTTGGTGGTCAGGTGGAAACCTGCGCTGTACGTTTTCTCATGCTTGCCATAGCGCATAATCGCGCCATATCCCCCGGGGCCAGGGTTGCCAAGGCACGAACCGTCGGTGAAAATTTCTACCTGCTTAAGCATCTCTGGTAGACTCCCTGTAGAAAAACGCCAAGTCTGCCATAAAACGGGTCCTATGAGCACAGTAAATACCACACGTCAGATCGTTCTCGATACCGAAACCACCGGTATGAACATGATCGGTGTCCATTATGAAGGGCATCGCATTATTGAAATTGGTGCCGTAGAGGTGATTAACCGTCGTCTGACGGGCAATAACTTCCATGTGTATCTCAAGCCCGATCGGCTGGTGGACCCGGAAGCCTTTGGCGTACACGGTATTGCAGACGAATTCCTGCTGGATAAACCCACCTTCGCTCAGGTGGCAGATGACTTCCTGGCGTATATTGATGGCGCAGAGCTGGTGATCCATAACGCGTCGTTCGATATCGGCTTTATGGACTATGAGTTTGCCAAACTGCAGCGTGGCATTGCCAAAACCGAAACTTTCTGTCAGATCACCGACAGCCTGGCGATGGCGCGTAAGATGTTCCCCGGCAAGCGTAACAGCCTTGATGCGCTGTGCTCACGCTATGAGATAGACAACAGCAAACGTACGCTGCACGGCGCACTGCTTGACTCCGAAATACTGGCCGAAGTCTTCCTGATCATGACCGGCGGGCAGACCTCGCTGACCTTCTCAATGGAAGGGGATCGTGAAGAACAGGATGATGGCGAAACCATTCACCGCATTACCCGGCCCTCCTCGGGTCTGCGCGTGGTGCGTGCCAGCGAGCAAGAGCGGATCGCACATGAGTCGCGCCTTGATCTGGTGCAGAAAAAAGGCGGCAGCTGTTTATGGCGCCCGATCGATGCCAGTGATGTATAAGTGATTAAAAAGCAGGCGAAAACGCACTTTCGGTGAAAAAGAGAGCAGTTGAGATAATTCCACAGAAAAAGCGTTGACGCAGCGCAGGCCGCCCCGTAATATGCGCCTCGTTCCCGACGGGGAACATCGGTGGAGCGGTAGTTCAGTTGGTTAGAATACCTGCCTGTCACGCAGGGGGTCGCGGGTTCGAGCCCCGTCCGTTCCGCCAAGCATTTAGAGAAAGGCCGATTCGAAAGAATCGGCCTTTTTCGTTTTACGACGATGATGCCCTTCCTGAATATCTCACCCATCCTGTCTGCTTATCCTTTCGATCGTTATCGTGCTGCCGCGCGGTGAATCACCTTATATCGTAAAATATCTATAGATAATGACCGGGAGTCGATGTATCACTTTCCATCCCTCTGATATAAGAAAAAAGATGAAGATTAAACCGTTCAAGGAGGAGCGATGATAAAGCCGATATTTCTCTTCACCGTACTACTGATCGTTACACTGATATCCGGATTACAAGCAGCCCCCGTTTATGCCGATAAACCTACTGCTGAAGCATCGGATCTCATGAAGCAATATGTCATGTCATCGGTGGCGGAGCGTGCTGAGGTTCTGCACAGACTGGAAGTGCTCTCTACCAAACACCCTGATAATGTTAACGTAAGACGGATGTATGCCAACCTGCTAGTCTCTGACAGAAAATATGATAGTGCCATCTCACAATATGAAATGCTGAATAAAAAAAATCCGCGCCCGGTGCTCTTACTACCGGAATGTATGTTGAAAGAAAGGGTGGGTAAGAAAGAAAAAGGGTGTTACCAGTCTGTCATTGCGATCGCTGAAGAGAAAAACATCCTGGATAGTGATTATCTTACCGCGCTGTATTTTGCGGACGATCAACGTTTCTTGGCAGAGAAAGAGAAACTTATTAACGCTGATAAAATGACAAAGGCTGAACTTGCTGTTTTTTCATTAAGCCGTGATCGCATTCTTTATACCCTGTATCCGTAACTGCGGGCAGGCTTACGGTACAACAAGAAAGCACAGGGGCCAGAAAATCTCTGGCCCCTGGTCATATCACTCTTTCTGCATCGCGACTTTCGCGTTATAGCCTTGTGTCGCGGCATTCTCCACATCGCCACGGGCGATCCAGCGATAGCTGCCAGCGCCCAGCGCCACCCCGATAAACCAGCTAAAGTTGGCCACCGCATGCAGCGAAGGAATAAAGCTGATCACCAGGCCAATGGCTACCGATGGCAGCAGCGCCACAATCGCTTTTGGGTTAAAACCACCGCGATACCAGTATTTACCTTTTGGCGTGGCATCAAACAGATCATCAACGGAGATCTGGCTGCGTTTGATCAGATAGAAATCGGCCAGCAGGATGCCGAACAGTGGCCCGATAAACGCGCCCAGCACATCCAGCGTATAGTGGATCAGCTCCGGTGACTGGAACAGATTCCACGGCGTCAGCAGCACGGAACCGACCGCTGCGATCATCCCGCCGGTGCGGAAGCTGATCTTCTGTGGCGAACAGTTGGAGAAATCGAAAGCCGGAGAAACAAAGTTGGCCACGATGTTGATGCCGATGGTGGCGGTAATCATCGTCAGCAGACCAATCGCCACAGCCAGATCGTTACCGACCATACTCACTGTCTCAATCGGGTCGGTTATCATTCGGCCAAACAGCGACTGCGTACCCGAAACAATCACCACGGTGACCAGCGAGAACAGCAGAAAGTTAAACGGCAGGCCCCAGCGGTTACCCCGGCGGATTTCACCCATACTTTTACCGTAGCGAGAGAAATCACCGAAGTTCAGCAGCGGGCCAGAGAAGTACGACACCACCAGCGCGGTAGCCGTCAGCATCTGCCATGCCTGCTCGCCGCCCGTCAGCGTCTTGCTTGCCAGGGTGAAGGAGATACCGTCAAACCCGGTTTTGTATACAATCCATCCTGCCAGCGCCACCATCACCACGTACACCGCCGGGCCAGCCACATCAATGAAACGCTTAATTGCGCTCATTCCGTGCCAGAACACCATCGCCTGCAACAGCCACATAATACCGAAGCAGATCCAGCCGAGCTGCGATAGTCCCAGCCAGGAGGCGTGCGTCAGTGACGACAGCGCAGGCCAGAACTTCAGCGAGACCAGCATCAGTGCATTCGCTGCAAGGTACGTCTGAATGCCGTACCAGGCAAAGGCGATTAACCCGCGGATCACCGCCGGGATATTGGCACCAAATACGCCGAATGCCTGACGACAGATCACCGCATAGGGTACGCCCGCCATCTGGCTGGGTTTCGCCACCAGGTTGGCACAGACCTGCACAATACAGATGCCGACCAGCAGACACAGCAGCACCTGCCAGCTGGCGAGGCCCAGCGTGAAGAAGCTCGCGGCTACCACATAGCCACCCATGCTGTGTACATCGGACATCCAGAAAGAAAAGATATTGTACCAACTCCAGTTCTGGTCACGCGTTGGCGCCAGATCCTCATTGCACAGCCGTGGGCTGTAGTTGGCGGTGGCGTCTGACGCCGCTGCCGGGGAAGAACCATGATTATTTGGCATGAAACCTGCTCCTGTGAATACAGTTATCAATAAACCGGGTTACAGGAGACATTGCAGGATCCAGGCCAGAATGTAATTTCATGTATACAAAAGTCAGTTTTCATGTGTACGATTCTTGACGGAAATGATGTTTACCGGAGTAGGGAATGAAGAGTGAAACCGGGCTGAAAACGGCCTCCGACCTGAGTGACAAGGATGAGCCTATCTATCAGGCGCTGATGACGGCAATCGTGGAACATCAGTTACCACCGGGGAGTAAATTACCGGAGGAGGCACTCTCCGAGGTGTTCGGCGTCAGCCGTACCGGCATTCGAAAAGTGCTACAACGCCTCGCCGCAGTGCAAATGATCACGCTGACGCCCAAACGTGGTGCGCAGGTCGCTACGCCAACCGTTGAGGAGGCGCAGGATATCTTCCGTACTCGCAGCCTGATTGAGTGCGCGAACCTGTCAGAGGTATTAATGCACTGCCAGGCCCCTCATCTTGCTGCCCTGGAGAAACTCAATCTCCAGGAGCAGCAGGCCCACGAAAATCACGATGGTGCAGCGGCGATCCGCCTCTCAGCGGCATTCCATATTCAGTTACAGGCGATTTCGGGCAACCAGGTGCTGACCGAAATCGTGACGCGGCTGACCCAGCGCTCCTCGCTGGTGGTTGCGGCATATGGTGCGCCCTGGCAGCAGGGCTGCCGCTGTGACGATCACGATCGGCTGGTGGTGCTGTTGCGGGAAAAATCACTGACCCAGTTGACTGACGCACTACGGCAACATTTCGATCATATCGTCGGCAGTCTGCGCTTTGAACGCAGCGGCGAAACGCTGCCGGACTTTTCCCGGCTGTTTGCGTCAAAAGGAGCATGATGATGAGTAGCAAACAGGTCATTCAGGTGATCAACCCCAACACCAGCCTGGCAATGACGGAAACCATCGGTGCAGCGGCACGCGCGGTGGCGGCAGGGAATACCGAGATCCTGGCGGTGTGCCCGACGCAGGGCGTGCCGTCGATTGAAGGGCATTTTGATGAGGCCATCGCCGCCATTGGCGTGCTGGAGCAGATCAAAATCGGCCGTGAGCAGGGCGTCTGTGGCCATGTGATTGCCTGTTTCGGCGACCCGGGATTACTGGCCGCACGCGAGATGGCGCAGGGACCGGTAGTCGGGATTGCCGAAGCCGCGATGCATATGGCGACCCTGGTGGCCACACGATTTTCCATCGTCACCACGCTGCCGCGTACCCTGATTATTGCCCGCCATCTGCTTCAGCAATATGGCTTTGAGCATCACTGTGCAGCCCTGCACGCCATCGACCTGCCGGTGCTGGCACTGGAAGATGGCAGCGGGCTGGCGCAGGAGAAAGTGCGCCAGCGTTGTATACAATCCATCCGCGAAGATGGCTGCGGTGCCATCGTGCTCGGCTGCGGTGGTATGGCCGATCTGGCGCAATCGCTGACACGTGAACTGGGCGTACCGGTGATCGATGGCGTGACGGCTGCCGTGAAAATGGTGGAGTCGCTGGTAGCATTAGGTCTGAACACCAGTAAGCACGGCGATCTTGACTACCCGATACGAAAAAACCTGTCGGGCCAGTTTGAGCGCCTAAACTGAACAGTCGGGTCCCATTTCTTTTTGCGACGTTAAGGACTGAGACGATGAGCAACACACCGGAAAAAAAAGAGTACAGCTTCAACAAAAACTATCCCCGTGACCTGCGCGGCTATGCGGGCAAGCCGCCCCATGCGGCCTGGCCGGGTAACGCGAAGATCGCGGTGCAGTTTGTCCTCAACTACGAAGAGGGCGCCGAAAATAATGTTCTGCATGGTGATACAGGCTCCGAGCAGTTCCTCTCCGATATCATTGGGGCGGCCAGCTATCCTGAGCGCCATATGTCGATGGACTCACTGTATGAATATGGCTCACGCGCCGGATTCTGGCGCATCCATAACGAATTTCAAAAACGTGGCCTGCCGCTGACGGTCTTTGGCGTGGCCATGGCGCTGGCACGGCACCCGGAGATCGTCGAGGCGATCAAAGCCGCTGATTACGATGTCGTCAGTCATGGCTGGCGCTGGATCCACTATCAGGGCATGGATGCAAAAACAGAACGCCAGCATATGCAGCTGGCGCTGGATACCCTGACCGACCTGTTTGGCAAGACGCCAACGGGCTGGTATACCGGTCGCGACAGCCCCAACACCCGGCGTCTGGTCGTGGAGCAGGGCGGCCTGACCTATGACAGCGACTATTATGGCGACGATCTGCCGTTCTGGACGCAGGTCACCTGTCAGGATGGCACGGTGAAACCGCATCTGATCATCCCTTATACGCTTGAAACTAACGATATGCGTTTTGCCACGCCGCAGGGGTTTAACACCGCGGAGCAGTTTTACACCTACCTGAAAGACAGCTTTGATGTGTTGTACGAAGAAGGGGACAGCGCACCGAAAATGCTGTCGATTGGTATGCACTGCCGTCTGCTCGGTCGCCCCGGCCGCTTCCGCGCCTTACAGCGCTTCCTTGACCATATCCAGCAGCATGAAGGGGTGTGGATCTGTACCCGCCAGCAAATCGCTGACCATTGGGTGAAAACCCACCCGGCACCGAAAGCGTAATGCTGACAGCGAGGCTTGCCTCGCTGCCCTGAGCCCGTCCTGTATTATCGCAGAGACCATCAGGTCTCTGCGTACCTGTCAGCTCATCAAACTGACTTGTGCCGCCACGATGCGCCAGCCGCAGGGTAGCCTGACCCAGGTCTGCTGCTGACGACCGATTTTGTCGCTGCCCTCGCGGGTGAACTCTGTGCTGCACACCGCAAAATCATCACCGTAGCTGGTGATCACCGTATTCTGTAACTGACGGAATAACCCGGCTGAAGGACGTGCAGCCCGAAATTCGCGAATCGCATCAATACCGTACAAGTTCTCTCCCGCACCCAGGCGCACTGTGCGTTCGTCATGCCAGAAAAGTTCATCAAGCACCGCAATGTCATTACTGATCAACGCCTCTTCGTAACGATAAAACGCGGCGGTAACTTCGGCGAGGATCGCCGGGCGGTCAATATGTTCACTTTTCATGATCAATGCTCCCTATCCGCAGGGGCCGCGTGCGTAATGCCCATCTGCTCCAGCGCGCTGGCGGCACGCAGGCAGGCGGCTTCATTAAACGGGGCGGCAATCAGTTGCAGACCGATAGGTAATCCGCTGCGGGTGCGTAATGGCACCGTGGTCACCGGCAGGCCGAGGAACGAAATGGGCTGGGTTAACATGCCCATGCTGGCGCGGATCGGCAGGTCATTGCCGTTAATGTGCATGGTCTCCTGGCCAATCAATGTGGCGCTGGTGGGGGTAGCCGGTGCAATCAACACATCCACATGATCGAACAGCGGCAGCACCTGCTGCTGGAAGTAGCGGCGGAAGCGCTGGGCCTGAATGTACCAGGCGGCGGGGATCATCGCCCCGGCCAGCAGGCGCTCACGCGACAACGGTTCAAAGCGATCAGGTGCACGGCGTAGCGCGGGCAGATAATGATTCCCGCCCTCAGATGCGCTGATAATAAACGCCGACGTACGCGCCAGTTCGGCCTCCGGCAGCACGACCTCTTCGCTGGCATTCAGTGCGCTGGCAGCCACCGCCACCGCAGCGCGGGCGTCGTCATCGCACCATTGCTGAAAGTAACCGCCCAGCACGCCAAAGCGTAACCCTTCACTGCCGCATTCCAGCAGGGGGCTGACTGCCTGCATAGCCTTCTCCGCCTGGAAGCTATCGGCAGGATCGCTCCCCTGTAACACATCGTAGACGTGGGTGAGATCGCTGACGCGGCGGGCAAATGGACCAATATGGTCAAGGCTGGCGACAAACGGATGACTGCCGCTGCGCGACAGGCGACCGTAGGTCGGCTTAAGACCAAAAATGCCGCACAGTGAGGCCGGAACGCGGATCGAGCCGTTGGTATCCGAACCGAGGGAGAAATGGACCAGCCCGGCGGCCACGGCGGCAGCCGACCCCCCCGACGATCCCCCGGCAATCCGCGCCAGATCGTGTGGATTACGCGTGGCACCATAATGGCTGTTTTCGGTGGTGAAACCGTAGGCATACGCATCCATGTTCAGCATCCCGGACAGCAGTCCGCCGGCGGCGGCCAGCTTCTGCACGGCCCAGGCATCCTGACGTGCCACCGGACGATCGCTGAATAAACTGGCCCCGGCCAGCGTCGCGTGTCCGGCCACATCAAACAGATTTTTGACTGCGTAAGGCACCGCTGCCAGTGGGGGGAGCGGCAGGTTGCCCTGTTTCAGGCGATCAACCCGGTCCGCCTCCTGCAACATGCGCTCCTGCGTGATTTGGGTCCAGGCATTCAGCTCAGGGTTATGCTGCGAGATCGCCGACAGCGTATGCAGGGCGATCTCGCGTGCACTCAACTCACCTTTAGCCAGCAATTGGGTCAGTTCGGCAATCGACAGTGCGGCCAGATTCATGCTTTATACACTCCAGCCACTTCCAGGCGATCGTCCAGCGGGAAGGCCATCAGCGGCGCGGCCATGCTGGCAATGCGGTTGAACTGGGTCAGCAGCTCGGCGCGGCGTGCGTCGTCGAGTTCCAGTGCCAGCACCTGCTCCATCTGTGTGACATAGGCTGCCCAGTCGGGCGCCGTTTGCTTGATACTCATCTCAGTTTCCCTCTTTTTCAAAACCCGGCCGCGCTGCCGTTGCTACGCGGATCGAATGCCCCTTCGAGCATCCCGTTGTTGTGACGCACAATCGCGCCCGCATGGCCCACGGCTTCGCTGAAATCAGGCAACAGCTCAACTTCATGGCCCAGCGCCCGCAGCGTGGCAATGGTTTCTGGCGGGAAGCGGCCTTCCAGCTTGAGTGAATCGGAGGCCTGGCCCCAGGTGCGCCCCAGCAGCCAGCGTGGCGCACTCACCGCCTGCTGCAATCCCATGCCCTGTACCACATGGCGGGTAAAAATGGCCGCCTGAGTCTGTGGCTGGCCATCGCCGCCCATCGATCCGTATACCATCGTCCTGCCATCGTTCAACCGTGCTGCCGCTGGGTTCAGCGTGTGGAATGGCTGTTTACCCGGCATCAGCGCCAGCAGGTGATCGGGATCGAGGCTGAAAGCCGCGCCGCGATTTTGCCAGGTAATGCCGGTGCCGGGGATCACCACACCGCTACCAAATTCGTGATAAATGCTCTGAATAAAGGAGACGGCCAGCCCGCTGCTGTCCATCACGCCCATCCACACGGTGTCGCCCGGCCCTTTACCCGTTCCCCACGGCGCCGCCTGATTGACGTCGATCTGCGCCGCCATCTGTTGCAGACGATCGCTGTCGAGCAGCGTTTGCATCTGTTCACGCATATGTTGCGGGTCGGTGATGTAACGGTCGCGCAGGCCAAAGGCCAGCTTGGTGGCTTCCACAATGCGGTGAATGGTTTGTGCCTCATCGGCATCGGCCATATTCAGATGGTCGGTGATCCCCAGGATCGCCAGTGATACCAGGCCCTGCGTGGGCGGTGTCATATTAAAGACATCACCGTACTGGTGGCGGATACGCAGCGGCGTCCGGCGTTTCGCCTGCTGACGGTTCAGATCTTCCAGCGTGACTGGCATTCCCAGGCGTGACATCTCACTGGCGAGCTGGCGTGCAAACGGGCCGCGATAGAAGCTGTCCAGCCCGGCTTCGGCCAGATGAATGAGGGTGTTTGCCAGATCGGGCTGGGTAAAACGGCTGCCACACGACGGCACTTCGCCATCGGGTAAGAAGGTGGCGGCAAATCCCGGTTGATTCACCAGTTCGGCTTGTTTACTGGCGGTGGCGGCCGCCTGGGAGGCGGTGACCGGAATGCCATCGGCGGCATAGCGGATCGCATCCGCCAACAGGCGCGGCAACGGCAGTTGCTGGCCGCCCAGTTCACGCGAGATGTCCAGCGCTTCTGACCAGCCGCTGACCGTACCCGCCACCGTCAGGGCCGATTTCGGGCCGCGATGGGGAATGCTGCTGCTGCCCTGATAGAAGTCGATCGTCGCCAGCGAGCCTGCCGCACCGCTGGCATCGATCGCCACCGGGTCGCCCTTTGGTGGCACAATCAGCCAGAAACCATCGCCTCCCAGACCATTCATATGAGGATAGGCAACGGCAACCGTCGCAGCAGCAGCCACCATCGCCTCAATGGCATTCCCCCCTTCACGTAAAATACCCAGTGCGCTTTCACTGGCCAGATGGTGCGGCGTCACCGCCATGCCCAGCGGGGCCATATTACTTTGATTCATTCCATTCCCGTCGTTCAGATAACTGATAGGTTGACTAAAGCAATAGCCGTTCCAGTTTGTCGAGCGGCAGAATGTTAACAATTGAATATCTGTCGTATGGCTCCGGTTTTTGATTCAAAACCGGCTGATTTTCAGCCCGCAACGGTGCGCGCTACAGACAGGCACGTTATTTGTATATCATTCTGAGGATGAAACAAACGTTACAGGGTTAATCACATGATGCAGCTTGATGAACGCCTGCGCAGTCACTACGCGCAGCTTTCGCCGCAGGAACAACGTATCGCTGATTTTGCCTTCGATCATTTCGATGACCTGATCAGCTACAACAGTGCCGATCTGGCACGTCTCAGCGGGGTGTCCAAGGCCACGGTAAGCCGTTTGTTTAAGCGCCTGGGCTATGAAAAATATAAAGATATGCGCGACGAACTGCGCACCCTGCGCCAGAGTGGGATGCCGCTCACTGACCACCGTGATGCGGTGCAGGGGAATACGCTGCTGGCCCGTCACTATAAGCAGGAGATGGCCAACCTCACCCAGTGGGTGAACGGGATTGATGCGGCGCACTTTGGCGAGGTCGTTCAGGCACTGGCAAACAGTAAACGTATTTTTATCATTGGGATGCGTAATGCATACCCGGTGGCACTGCACCTGCGCCAGCAGTTATTGCAGGCCAGAGCACAGGTGCAGATGCTGCCACAGCCGGGGCAGACGCTTTCTGAAGAGCTGGTGGATCTGACCCCGGAGGATATGGTGGTGGTGATGGCGTTCCGGCGCCGCCCACGCATTATCCGCCCGTTGTTACAGCAGCTACAGCACAACGGCATTCCTGTGCTGGCACTGTGTGAACCCCAGGCGCAGGCGGTGATTGCCCTGGCGCGCTGGCAGCTGTGCGCGCCGCTGGACAGTGTCTCTGCCTTCGACAGCTATGCAGCGGCTAACAGCCTGATCAACCTGCTGGCCAACGCATTACTGCACGAATTACTCAGTGACGGTCGTCAGCGTATTCATCAGATTGCTGACCTCTACACCCAGCTGGATGAACTGGAACAGCGCTAATGGGGCGCTATTCTGGTGCATTGCATGGTTTTGGGGCGCCGCAGGGCGCCCTTTTTCGGACCCTTTTTCCCGCCAGTGTTTCCCTCTTTTGCCCGGTTTTTCTGTGCTGAAAATCAGTTTTCTGGGCTGTAATAACGCTTAATGTTTGGATTTAACACACTTTTTGTTTTCTGCGCTTTTACCGTCAAGTAAAAAATGTGAAGCAGATAACGCGCTGGCACATTAGTTGCAATTAAATTCTTTAAGAATCTTTCGTTTCATGATGTATTAACCGGGGAAGTGAAGATGAAAAAAGGGTTATTCGCATTACTGGCAGGTGCCGTGCTGTTTTCTCAGGCCATCACGGCGCATGCCGATCAGTTACAGGACATTGAAAAACGCGGCGTTATCCGCATCGCGGTCCCTCAGGACTTCCCGCCGTTTGGTTCCGTCGGTACCGATTTACAGCCGCAGGGCTATGACATCGATATGGCGAAGTACCTGGCGAAACAGATGAAACTTAAGTTGCAGCTGGTGCCCGTGACCAGCGCCAACCGCGTCCCTTATCTGCAAACCGATAAAGTGGATCTGGTGATCTCCAGCCTGGGGAAAAACCCGGAACGTGAGAAAGTGATCGACTTCAGCCGTGCCTACGCGCCGTTCTTCCTCGGTGTGTTTGGCCCGAAAGACGGCACGCTGAAAGATGCGGCAGCACTGAGCGGCAAATCGATCGGCGTCACCCGTGGGGCAGTGGAAGATATGGTGCTGACCAGCATCGCGCCGAAAGAGGCACAGGTGAAACGTTATGAAGATAACAACACCACGCTGTCGGCTTATCTGTCGGGTCAGGTGGAATATGTGGCCACCGGCAACCTGGTGGTAGCAGCCATTGCTCGCCAGAACGCGGATAAAGCGCCCGTGGCGAAATTTATGCTGAAGGATTCACCGTGCTTTATCGGCATGAAGAAGAATGAACCGGCACTGAAGGCCAAAGTCGATGCGCTGATTGAGCAGGCGATTCAGGACAAAACCCTGAACGGTCTCTCAGAGCAGTGGCTGAAAGCACCGCTGCCAGCCGATCTGGGCTAGTTGGGGCTGACTGATGATGGGGCAACTGAATTTTCCTGCACTGTGGCCCTTCTGGCCGGAGCTTCTCTCCGGCCTGTGGGTGACGATCCAGCTAACGGTGATGGCAACGGTGGGCGGGGTGGCACTGGGTATCTTCGGCGCGGCGCTGCGCAGCGGTAAACCGTCGACGTTGAGCCGTATCTGGGGTGTATATGTCGAGCTGATCCGCAATACGCCGTTTGTGGTCCAGCTGTTTTTTATCGTCTTTGGCTTGCCCAATCTGGGGTTGAAACTCACGGCAGGGGAAGCGGCGCTGCTGGCGATGCTGATTAACCTGGGCGCTTACAGCACGGAAATTATCCGCGCCGGAATACAGGTGACGCCAAAAGGGCAGTGGGAAGCAGGGCGGGTGCTGGGCCTGACGCGCACGCAGACCTTTATTCGGGTAGTGTTGCCACCGTCGATGAAGCGCATTTATCCGGCGCTGGTCAGCCAGTGCATTATCGTGATGCTCGGTTCATCGGTGGTGTCGCAGGTCTCCTATGAAGAGCTGACCTTTGCCGCCAACCTGATCCAGTCGCGCACCTTTTTGAGTTTTGAAGTCTACCTGGTGACCACGCTGATGTATCTGGCGCTGTCGATTGCCATGCGTCAGTTATTACTGGCCGCGGGCCGTAAGTGGTTTGGAGAGCAGCCATGATGACAACCTTTACCGACTGGGACATCCTGCGCAATCTGCTGCTGGCGGCGCGCTGGACGATTGTGCTCTCCCTGACCGCCTTTTTCGGTGGCACGCTGGTGGCGATGCCGCTGGTGATGGTGCGCCTCAGCGGGCGTAAATGGCCGAACCGCATTATCCGCTGCTATATCGAACTGTTCCAGGGTACGCCGTTGCTGATGCAGCTGTTCCTTGCCTTCTTCGGCGTGGCGCTGTTCGGCATAGATGTGTCGCCGTGGACGGCGGCCTCGCTGGCCCTGACGTTTTACACCAGTGCCTTTTTAGTTGATATCTGGCACGGCAGCATCAAAGCCCTGCCAAAAGGCCAGTGGGAAGCCTGCCGCTGCCTCGGTCTGAGTGTTGGCCAGACGCTTTACCGCGTGGTGCTGCCGCAGGCGCTGCGCATTGGCATTGCCCCCACGGTGGGCTTTGCCGTACAGGTGGTGAAAGGAACGGCGCTGGCCTCGATTATCGGTTTTATCGAGCTGACCAAGGCGGGTACCATTCTGAATAACGTCACCTATCAACCTTTCAAAGTGTTCGGATTAGTCGCCCTCGGCTACTTCCTGATGTGTTACCCGCTGTCACGCTACAGCCAGTATCTGGAGAAGAAATTCAATGCCGCTCATCACCATTAATCAGGTGCAGAAATATTATGGCGACAACCACGTACTGAAAGGCGTGGATCTCGACATCGAAATGGGTGAAGTGATCTCCATCATTGGTCGCAGTGGCTCGGGTAAAAGTACCCTGCTGCGCTGCATCAACGGGCTGGAAGGTTACCAGGAAGGCAGTATCAAGCTGGGCGGGATGACCATCACCGATCGGGATACCCAGGCCCGCGATATCAGCCGCTCCGTCGGCATGGTATTTCAGAACTTCAACCTGTTCCCGCACATGACAGCGCTGGAAAATGTGATGCTGGCACCGCGCCGGTACTGAAAAAAAACGACGCCGAGTGCCGCGAGCTGGCGGCCCGGATGCTGGAAAAAGTCGGTCTGGGCGACCGAATGGATTACTATCCTGCCAATCTGTCCGGTGGCCAGCAGCAGCGCGTGGCGATCGCCCGTGCCCTGGCGATGTCACCCAAGGTGCTGTTGTGTGATGAAATCACCTCCGCGCTGGACCCGGAGCTGGTGGGTGAAGTGTTGAAAGTGCTTGAGCAGCTGGCCAAAGAGGGCATGACGCTGATCCTCGTGACGCACGAAATGAATTTTGCCCGTGAAGTCGGTGACCGCGTGGTGTTTATGCACCAGGGGCGGGTATGGGAGCAGGGCGACAGTAAAACAGTCTTCTCTGACCCGCAAACGAATGAATTAAAACAGTTTATCTCCTCGGTGCGTGGGCTTTAGGCGACTTTGTTTGTCATTTTGAACCTGGGCAGTGCTCAGAATCCTCACGTACTACGTGTACGCTCCGGTTCTTGCGCGCTGTCCGTGTTCAAACTGCCTGCACCAGTAACGCCTAAGGGGTTATTTCAATATAGGAATCGATGATGGATCTCTCTACATTTACCCAAATTAACCCGCCGCAGCGCCTGCTGATGGGGCCGGGACCGATCAATGCCGATCCGCGCGTGCTGCGTGCTATGTCCAGCCAGCTGCTGGGCCAGTACGATCCGGCGATGACGCAATACATGAACGAAGTGATGGCGCTTTATCGCGGCGTGTTTCGCACTGAAAATCGCTGGACGATGCTGATCGACGGCACCTCACGCGCCGGGATCGAAGCCATCCTGCTGTCGGCGATCCGCCCTGGCGATAAAGTGCTGGTGCTGGTATTTGGTCGTTTCGGCCACCTGCTGTGTGAAATTGCCCGCCGCTGCCGCGCTGAAGTCCACACCATTGACGTGCCGTGGGGGGAAGTGTTCACCCCGGACCAGATCGAAGATGCTATTAAAAAAGTGAAGCCGCGCCTGCTGCTGACAGTGCAGGGCGATACCTCCACCACGATGCTGCAACCGCTGGAAGAACTGGGTGCCATCTGCCGCAAATATGGCGTGCTGTTCTATACCGATGCTACCGCTTCGTTCGCCGGAAATGTGCTGGAAACCGATGCCTGGGGATTAGATGCTGTCTCCGCCGGGATGCAGAAATGCCTCGGTGGCCCGTCCGGCACCTCGCCGATCACGCTGAGTCCGGCAATGGAAGCCGTGATCCGCCAACGCAAATGCGTGGAAGCCGGGATCCGCACCGATGCGCATCAGGACGGCGATGACGAGATGATCTACTCCAACTATTTCGATCTCGGCATGATCATGGATTACTGGGGCCCTGAGCGACTGAATCACCATACGGAAGCCACCTCGGCGCTGTTTGGCGCCCGTGAATGTGCGCGTCTGATCCTCGAAGAGGGGCTGGACAACGGTATTGCCCGCCACAAGCTGCACGGCGATGCGCTGCTTAAGGGCATCCAGGGAATGGGGCTGGACACCTTCGGTAACCTCGAACACAAAATGAATAACGTGCTCGGCGTGATGATACCGCAGGGTGTCAACGGCGATCAGGTCCGTAAGCTGATGCTGGAAGATTTCGGCATCGAGATCGGCACCTCATTTGGCCCACTGATCGGCAAGGTCTGGCGCATCGGCACCATGGGGTACAACGCGCGCAAAGACTGCGTGATGCAGACCCTGAGCGCACTGGAATCGGTGCTGAACTACCTCGGTTTCCGCAGTACTCAGGGTGCAGCGATGCAGGCGGCCTGGGATCACTACAACGGGAGCCGCGGATGAGTGAGAGCCTGATGAATGCCACTGCCGCCGCCGCCGCCGCTGCGCGCGTGATGGCACGCTGTGATGCGCTGGCAGAAATCAGTGAAACCCCGGAATACCTGACCCGCGTTTACCTCTCGCCGGAGCATTTGCGTGCCAATGCCATGGTGGGCAAGTGGATGAAAGCCGCCGGAATGCAGGTGTGGCAGGACAGCGTGGGTAATATCTGCGGGCGTTATGAAGGCGAGCGGCAGGATGCGAAAGCGCTGTTGTTGGGTTCACATCTGGATACCGTGCGTAATGCCGGGCGCTACGACGGTATGCTCGGCGTGCTGGCGGCGATTGAAACCGTGCAGTATCTGCACGATCGTGGCGAGCGCCTGCCGCTGGCGATTGAGATCATCGGTTTTGCCGACGAAGAAGGGACACGCTTCGGCATCACGCTGCTCGGCAGCCGCGGTCTGACCGGCACCTGGCCCGACAGCTGGCTGACGCACCCGGACGGCAACAGCATTACCGTGGGGCAGGCGATGAGGGATATCGGCTTTAACCCGGATCTGCTGTGGCAGGCTGCGCGTGACGTCGAAGATTTCGTTGCCTACCTGGAGCTGCATATCGAACAGGGGCCTTGCCTGGAGCAGGAGCAGCTGGCGCTGGGGGTGGTCACGGCCATTAATGGTGCCCGCCGCCTGAACTGTCGCTTTACCGGCGAAGCCGGACATGCCGGCACGGTGCCGATGAGCCACCGGAAAGATGCACTGGCCGCCGCCGCCGAATGGATGGTGTTTATTGAGCAACGCACCCCGGAACATAACCCGCAGCTGGTGGCGACCGTCGGGACACTGCAGTGCCATCCGGGTGCGGTCAATGTGATCCCGGGAGAGGTGACCCTGACGCTGGACGTGCGTGGACCGGAAGATCGGCCGTTGGCCGAATTGCTCTCTGAACTGCTGGTTCAGGGCGAAGCCATTGCGCTGCGTCGCGGACTGAGCTTTAGCGCTGAAGAGTATTATCAGATCCCGGCCACACGCTGTGATGACGGTTTGCAGGCGGCGCTGAGCCGTGCGGTGACCACTGTCCAGGGGCGCAGTCTGTCGCTGCCGAGCGGTGCCGGGCATGATGCGATTGCCATTGCCGAACGCTGGCCAGTAGGGATGCTGTTTGTGCGTTGCGATCGGGGTATCAGCCACCATCCGGCGGAATCCGTGATGACGGAAGACGTGGCGCTGGCGGTGCAGGCCTACGTAGAGGTTGTCGTAGGGGTCGGACATACGGCCTGGCCTTCGTAAGGGGCAGGCTTTCGTAGGGGGCGGACATACGGCCTGGCCTTCGTAAGGGGGCATGCTTTCGTAGGGGGCGGACATACGGCCTGGTCTTCGTAAGGGGGCAGGCTTTCGTAGGGGGCGGACATACGGTCTGGTCTTCGTAAGGGGGCAGGCTTTCGTAGGGGGCGGGCATCCCCGCCCCGGCTTGGTGGAGTGATGACTATGAACCTGACGCAGTTCAACCAGGTGAGTGCTGCCGACGCGCAGCACAGTATTGAACACTGTGTCGCGCTACCTGAGTGGGCTGCGGCAGTGGTGGATGCCCGGCCTTATGCTTCGCTGGCGGCGCTACTGGCGCAGGCTGAGTCACTGTCGCAGACCTGGGATGGCGTAGCGCTAGCTCAGGCACTCACTGCTCATCCGCGTATTGGCGAGCGTGCAGGCGGGTCAGGCAAAGAGGCTGCACTGTCCCGCGGTGAACAGGGGCAGGTCAATGCTGCGGACCTTCCGCTGGCGCAGGCATTACAGGCAGGTAATGCGGCTTATGAACAGCGCTTTAGCCAGGTTTTTCTGATCCGCGCCAAAGGCCGCAGCGGTGAGCAGATCCTTACGGAGCTGCAACGCCGCCTGCAAAACGATGCGCAGCAGGAACAGCACGAAGCCCTGCAACAGCTACGCGACATCACGTTATTACGCTTAGAGGAGACGTTCCGTTGAGCACTGTAACTACGCATATTCTTGATACTGCCCTGGGGAAACCGGCGGCAGGTGTGACGATTGCTCTTGAACAAAACAGCCCGACAGGCTGGCAGCTCCGGGCTTCTGGTGTCACCAATGCTGACGGCCGTATTGGCGATCTGACGCCGCAGCCGCTGGCACCGGGCCACTATCGTCTGACGGCCGAAATCGGCGACTATTTTGCTGCCGACGGGCGTGAAACCCTGTACGTCAACGCGCAGATTGATTTCGTGATTGCCACCACCGGCCACTACCATTTACCCTTTTTGATCACCCCGTGGTCGTGGTCCACCTATCGCGGTTCATAAATCGGGGCGACTGGAAAAAGGGTCGCCCACTCTGTTTTCATCGACCCGTGACAATCACAAACGAAAACTGTCCGCATCACGCCATGCCGGGAATTTCTCGCGGTACTCGCGCAGGTTCTCCAGCGACAGCGTGGCATCCAGACGGGCAGGTTGATGCGGTTCACCCTGGGCTAAGATTTCTCCCTGCGGGCTGATGATCCGGCTGTCACCGCTGTACGCGTGGCCGTTGCCATCGGTACCCACGCGGTTACATCCGGCGATATACGCCTGGTTCTCAATGGCGCGCGCCTGTAACAGCGTCTGCCAGTGCAGCGCACGCGGCGCTGGCCAGTTGGCGACATACAGCGCCAGGTCGTAATCGTTCTGATTGCGGGAAAACACCGGGAAGCGCAGGTCGTAACAGACCTGCGGCAGAATACGCCAGCCACGCCACTCGATCACCTCACGGCGATCGCCCGCCAGATAGTGTTCATGTTCCCCGGCCATACGGAACAGATGGCGCTTGTCATAGAAATGCACCTTGCCATCAGGTTCCACGAGGAAGAAGCGGTTCACCGCGCCTTTCTCCACCTGAATCGCGGCGCTGCCAGCCACCATCGCATGGGCCGCGGCGGCTTTCGCCTGCAGCCAGGCAATCACCTCGTTTTCGGGCAGTGAGCTTGCCGCCGCCTCCATGGCAAATCCGGTGGTGAACATTTCCGGCAGGATAATCAGGTCACGATGCTGGATATCGGCGAGCAGACCGTCAAAAAAGGTCAGGTTAGCCGGGCCATCCATCCATACCAGCGGCTGCTGAAGGACGGTAATGTTTAAAGTTGACACAGGCGCTCCGCGGCAGCGTCCAGCGTGGCTTCCTGTTTGGCGAAGCACAGGCGGATCAGTTTATGGGGGAAGGCATCAGCGCAGAATACCGACAGCGGTATGGCGGCCACGCCCACTTCTTTAGTCAGCCACTGGCAGAATGCCACATCATCCAGATCGGAGATGGCGCTGTAATCGGCCAGCAGGAAATAGGTGCCTTCGCACGGCAGCAGTTCGAAACGGCTGCCCGACAGGGCTTTCACAAAGCGGTCACGGCGCGCACGGTAGAAGTCTGGCAGTTCGCGATAGTGTTGCGGTTCAACTTCCAGCATATCCGCGATAGCCAGCTGCGCAGGCGTATTGACGGAGAAGGTCAGGTATTGGTGTACCTTGCGCACTTCAGCACTGATTGCCGCCGGGGCCACGCAGTAACCCACTTTCCAGCCGGTCATATGGAAGGTTTTACCAAATGAAGACACCGCAATAGCACGGGCACGCAGCTCAGGATGTGCCAGCACGCTGGCGTGACCGTTCGCATCGAAACAAATGTGTTCATACACTTCGTCGCTGAGAACGTAGATTTCCTGCTGGCGAATGGCTTGCCACAGCTGGGCGAAGTCGCTCTGCTGCCACACGGTGGCTGACGGATTATGTGGGGTATTGAGGATCACCAGCCGCGTTTTTGGCGACAGCAGTGCGGCAAACGCCTGCCAGTCAGGGCGGAAGCCAGGTGGCTGCAAGGCGATGCGTTTCATCACGCCGCCAGCCAGCGTAACGGCGGGCGCATAGCTGTCGTAGCTCGGGTCAAAGCAGATCACTTCATCGCCCGGACGGACCAGCGCGGTAATTGCTGCATAAAGGGCTTCGGTAGCGCCAGCGGTCACAGTAATTTCGGTGTTCACATCCGGCGCGTAGCCGTACAACCCGGCGGTTTTCTTCGCAATCGCTTCACGTAACGGGGCGACTCCTGTCATCGGGGCATACTGATTTGCGCCCTGGCTGACATGATGTGCCAGACGCTGTTGCAGATATTGCGGGCCGTCAAAGTCGGGAAAACCCTGGGACAGATTGATAGCGTTGTACTGCTGCGCGAGCGCGCTCATCTGAGTGAAAATGGTGGTGCCCAGCGCAGGCAGTTTGCTCTCTGGGGTGAACGGCGTCTGGCTCATCAGTAATAACCCTTTTGCAACGCAGAAATGTGATGTTGGAGTCCTGTATTGCTGCCAATATAACACGATGTTACTATTTGGCAATCAAGACGCTTAGACGTCTATATCTACCTTTATCATCTTTCACACTAAGGAAAGAGATGACACAAAGCTCTCAGTTAGATCAAT
The DNA here is from genome assembly GCF_037479175.1 of Erwinia sp. MYb375. NCBI lineage: Bacteria > Pseudomonadati > Pseudomonadota > Gammaproteobacteria > Enterobacterales > Erwiniaceae > Erwinia > Erwinia sp. MYb375. The sequence continues at coordinate 462,590 of NZ_JBBGZS010000014.1, forward strand.
TAGTTGCTGCCTGTCACTGGATTGGCGCTCGCGGCTGGGCTCCGGCTACGGGGGGTAATATGTCGGTACGCCAGGATGCACAGTTCTGCCTGCTGAGTGAGTCCGGCAAAGACAAAGGCAGCCTGACGCGTGACGACTTTATCCAGGTCGATATTGCTACCAATCTTGTCCCCTCCGGGCGTAAGCCATCGGCGGAAACGGGTCTGCATACGCTGATCTACCGCCTGTTTCCTGATGCGGGGGCGGTGCTGCATACCCACACGGTGAATTCCACCGTGCTGTCGCGTGTGGAGAAAAGTGCGGCGCTGACGTTGCAGGGCTATGAGATGCAGAAGACGCTGGCCGGACAACACTCGCATCTTGATGCGGTGCCGATTGCCCTGTTTGATAACGACCAGGATATTGACGCGCTGGCCCAGCGTATTGAACAGTTTGCGACCCATACCCCACTGCGTTATGGTTTTCTGCTGCGCGGCCACGGGCTGACCTGTTGGGGCAAAGACGTCAATGACGCGCGCCGTCATCTTGAAGGGCTGGAGTTTTTATTCCAGTGTGAATTACAACGTCGCGTTCTGGAGAAATCATGATCCGCGCCATTATCACTGATATTGAAGGCACCACCAGCGATATTCGCTTTGTGCATAACATCCTGTTTCCTTATGCGCGTCAGCATCTTCCCGCTTTTATTACTGAACATCAGCAGCAACCGGCGGTGGCCCAGGCGCTTGACGATCTGCGTGTGGAGGCCGGTAAACCGCAGGCGACACCGGATGAACTGGTGCAGGTGCTATTCGGTTATATGGATCAGGATCGTAAATCCACTGCGCTGAAAGCCTTACAGGGCATGATCTGGCGTGCGGGTTATGAGAATGGCAGTTTCACCGGGCATCTGTATGCCGATGTGCTGCCTGCATTAAAACAGTGGCAGCAGCAGGGCGTGGCGCTGTATGTTTATTCATCTGGCTCCGTAGCTGCGCAGAAATTGTTATTTGGCTACAGCGACGCCGGTGATATCACTGGCCTGTTTAGCGGATACTTTGATACCCATGTGGGTGCCAAACGTGAAGTCGATTCTTATCGCAACATTGCCAGCCAGATTGGGTTGCCCGCAGAGGATTTGCTGTTCTTATCCGATATTCATCAGGAGCTGGACGCCGCACAGGATGCAGGCTGGAATACCGTGCAGTTAATACGCGGCGACGCGGACACTGAGAGCCGCCATCGTCAGGTTGCAGGTTTTGATCAGATTAACCAGGAGCTGTTGAACTCATGAGTGCACTGACTATTTTTACCGATACCGAAGCGACCACACCGGTCTGGCACAGCACCGATGCGGCAGAGATTGCCGACAAGTTGCACAGTAAAGAGGTGCGCTTTGAGCGCTGGGAAGCGGACCGTGATCTGGGTGAAAACCCGGATGCCGCAACGGTGATCAACGCCTATCAGCATGCCATTGATCGTCTGGTGGCAGAAAAGGGCTATCAGAGCTGGGATGTCATCAGCATGCGTGCAGATAACCCGCAGAAAGAGGTGCTGCGCACCAAGTTTCTTTCTGAGCACACCCACGGTGAAGATGAAGTGCGTTTCTTTGTGGAAGGGGCGGGGTTGTTCTGTCTGCACCTTGACGGGCACATCTACCAGATCCTGTGTGAGAAGAATGATCTGATTTCGGTACCCGCCGGAACGCCGCACTGGTTTGATATGGGATCGTCACCCAACTTCACTGCTATCCGTATTTTCGATAACCAGGAAGGCTGGGTCGCGAAGTTTACCGGTGACACCATCGCCGATGCATATCCGCGTTTACCGTAATCCCCGTCATTCTTCAAGCTGCAGCTGCGTTGACTGCAGCTGCTCACCCTGGTCACATAGCTACCTATGCTGCCAGGGACTCACAGCTTTGCCGCCTTGCTGCAACTCGAATAATTTAGGGAATTCATCGTTCTTAAAGCCGTGGCTGAAACTCACCCGCTTCTACCTGCACAGGGGTGACGACCCCGGTATCCAGCACCCAGCCACTAATCAATGAGGCAGGCGTCACATCAAACGCCGGGTTATACACCTGCGCATCGTCTGGCGCCCACTGCACATCACCAAAGCTTCCGGCCACACCCGTCACTTCGCGGGCAGCACGCTGCTCAATCGGGATGGCCTCTCCGTTCGGGCATTCACGGTCCAGCGTGGTATGCGGTGCCGCAACGTAGAACGGAATGTTGTGATACTTCGCCAGTACCGCGAGGCTGTAAGTGCCAATCTTGTTGGCCACGTCACCGTTGGCAGCAATGCGGTCAGCGCCGACCCAGATAGCATCAACCTGTCCCTGAGCCATCAGACTGGCGGCCATCGAGTCACAAATCAGGCGGTAAGGGACACCCAGCTCACCCAGCTCCCAGGCGGTCAGTCGGCCACCCTGCAACAGGGGGCGGGTTTCATCCACCCAGACGCTGGCGACCGTGCCTTCCTGCCAGCCGCGTGCAATCACTCCTAACGCCGTGCCAACGCCTGCGGTGGCCAGCCCGCCGGTATTGCAGTGGGTCAGCAAACGGCTGCCGGGCGTAATCAATGCGCTACCGGCAACAGCAATGCTGTCACACAGCGCTTTATCTTCATCGATCAGGCGCAGTGCTTCTGTGCCCAGCGCGCTAACGAAATCATCCTGCGCCAGTGCCAGCTTCATGCGATCAAGGTTATTCATCAGATTTACCGCCGTCGGGCGCGAAGCACACAACACCTCCAGCGCCTCAGCAAGCTGCGGTTTTGCCATGCCGTTTTCGGCCAGCAGGGCCAGCAACAGGCTGGCAGACAGCCCGATCAGCGGAGCACCGCGCACACGCAGGGCTTTAATATGACCCACCAGCCCGGCAACGTCCGGCGTCGGGCACCAGATTTTCTGCTGCGGCAGGGCCTGCTGGTCGAGGATCCAGAGCTGATTATCACGAACCTGTAAGCTGGTGGTACTGAGTGTTTGCATGAGTTAAATCCTGGTTGCTTTAATGCATCATATTGTGCCAACATGGCCAACGGATGTATAGACGTCTGAACGGCTTATTACAACGAAACATGGGTTATTTTTGAGGGGCAGATCAATGTCGCAATACCGTACGTTCACCGCAGCGGATGCCGTGGAATATGCTCGCCAGTTTGGCGGCGTGGCGAACCCCGAGACGCTGGTTGATTCGCAGGAAGTCGGCGATGGTAATCTCAACCTGGTGTTCAAGATTTTTGATACGGCCGGCGTCAGCCGGGTCATCGTCAAGCAGGCGCTGCCTTATGTGCGCTGCGTGGGCGAATCCTGGCCTCTCACCCTGGACCGTGCGCGTCTGGAAGCGGAAGTGCTGATTGAGCACGGAAAATTCTGCCCGCAGCATACGGTCAACATCCTGCACTACGATCCGGAACTGGCGGTGATGGTGATGGAAGATCTCTCTGACCATGCGATCTGGCGTACCGAGCTGGTGAACGGCGTTGAATATCCTCAGGCGGCAGGGCAACTGGGTGAGTACCTCGCGCAAACCCTGTTCCATACCTCTGATTTTTTCCAGCATCCGTACCAGAAAAAAGCGGACGTGATCCGTTTTACTAACCCGGAGCTGTGCGATATCACTGAAGAGCTGTTCTTCAACGAACCCTACGAAGTTCATGAGCGAAATGCTTATCCGCGTGCGCTGGAGCCGCTGGCTGAATCCCTGCGGGATGATCAGGCCTTAAGGCTCGCCGTTGGCGGCCTGAAGCATCGCTTCTACTGCCACGCAGAAGCCTTGCTGCATGGGGATGTTCACAGCGGTTCGATCTTTGTGAAAGAAGGTCGTCTGAAAGTGATTGATGCGGAGTTCGGTTTCTACGGCCCGATGGGCTTTGATATCGGCAGCGCACTGGGCAATCTGTTGATCAGCTACTGCGCAGCACCGGGCCTGCTGCCACCGCGTGAAGCGGCCGCCGCGCGGGAAAATCGTCTTAACGATGTGCGTGAAGTATGGCTGAGTTTCACCGAGGGTTTCCTGGCGTTGGCGGCAGAGAAGAGCCGCGATCGTGCGCTGGCCGTGCCGGGCTACTCCCGCGAATTCCTGCGTAAGGTGTGGAGCGATACCATCGGCTATTGCGGCACTGAACTTATCCGCCGTACCGTGGGGATGTCGCAGGTCGCAGATATCAAGAAGATCGAAGATGAAGCGATGCGCATCGAATGCGTGCGCCAGGCGATAATCCTGGGGCGCAGCCTGATCCTGCTGGCTGATCATGTGCCGGATGTGGAAGCACTGATTGCACGTATCCGCCAGAACGGTTGAGGATACGGCTGGCAATAGCAAAGGGCCAATCGTATTTTACGACTGGCCCTTTGCCTTTCAGATCGCCGCGCTCTTGTTACGCCGTTTCGCGTTGTGCAGAGCGTTGTGGCAGCAGCAGAATGCAGACGGCTATAAACAGCATCAGCGTGAATGAGGCCCCGTAACGGCTCAGCGCCAGTCCGCCGTGTGCCAGTGGTTTATCCAGGAAGTCTCCGACCACTGCCCCGAGTGGACGCGTCAGGATAAAGGCAGCCCAGAAAATCGCCGTGCGTGACCAACGGGTAAACAGATAACATCCCAGTAAAGCCACCAGTGCCACAACAAAAATGACTATCCCACCAAGATAACCCATTCCTGCCGAATCAGCGGTCCAGTCGCCCAGCGCCGTCCCCAGCGTTTGGGAAAACATAATCGTGACCCAGTAAAAGATCTCTGACTGGCGATTATTCACGGAATATACCGACACCGTGCCGCACACTGCACGCCAGCATAATAAGGAAGTGAATAACAGCAGACTGAGGATAATGGAGCCGCCCAGGTAACCTATGCCTAAAGAGCGGTCGGCAAAGTCGGCCAGCGTTGTACCCACCGTGGTGGTGGCAATCACGGTAAACCAGTAAATATAGGGGTTAAAACGCGGTGATTTAATCTGAACAATCACTGCTGCAATAAATATCACTGCAAAGATCAGTGTGCCCGTCAGATAACCCAGATCCATTGACATGGTCACCGCGTCACCACCGGTTTCACCCAGTGTCGTTGCCGCAATTTTGATTAACCAAAAGATGGCGGTTATCGCCGGAATTTTACTTAAGTTGCGCTGCGTTTCAGTCATTATTATTCCCCCAGAGGAAAGCGATGTGCTTTACGGGAAAATATAAGCGAGTTTTATTAGTTTAAAATTAAGAGCAGGAGCAGGGGGAATAAAAAGAGGGAACGGATCAATAGTACGCTAATATTTAACATCGGTATGATTGATGAAATAAAAAAGGGTGACCCATTTCTGGCCACCCTGTTGATATTATGCGGCTTCAATCTTACGTGGCTCGGCCGCTGGGGATTTGACGGGTTGAGTTGCCAGCGCATCGGCGTCAAATTCATCCACGTTAATTGAGCGCAGACGACTGACTTCAGCACGGATCAGAATATCGGCTTCTTCCTGGGTGACCCATCCCGCCTCCAGCCCTTGTGCTGCCAGTGCATCCAGACGGGTAAACGACAGATGTTTTTTCTGCTGTTTACACAGGCGGTCATGAATCGCTTCTGCGGCCATCACATCGTGCAGCGCTTCTTCCAGCTGGCCTGCCGGGTTGTGTTCACTCGGTGCGAGATACTGACCGCGCCCCAGGCGGCTGCGGGTGGCAGAGGGTACCTGCAAAATAAGCGCCAGTTGATGATCCAGGCGGTCGGACGGCGCCCGGCTGTGACGGCCGGTCGGGAACACCACGGCGCGCACCAGGCCCGCCACCAGGCGGTTCGGGAAGTTGCGCAGCAGGTCGTCGATAGCCGTGTCTGCCTGATTCAGCGCATCCTGAACGCCCCAGTGCAACAGCGGTAAGTCTGCTTCGTTACGTCCTTCATCCTCATAACGTTTCAGCGCTGCCGAGGCCAGATAGAGCTGGCTCAGGATATCGCCAAGGCGCGCCGAAATGCGCTCGCGGCGTTTCAGGCTGCCGCCCAGCACGGACATTGAGACATCCGACAGCAGTGCAAGGTTGGCACTGACGCGGTTCAGATGCTGATAGTAACGGCGGGTGGCATCGCGAGTCGGCGAGGCGCTGGTGCGGCCTCCCGTGAGCCCCAGCCACAGGCTGCGCAGCGTATTGCTGCCCACGTGGCCGATATGGCTGAACAGCGCCTTATCAAAGGCTGTCACATCATTATTCTGCGCTGCCGCCATCTCTTCCAGCACGTAAGGGTGGCAACGAATAGCACCCTGGCCGAAGATAATCATACTGCGGGTCAGAATGTTGGCGCCTTCCACCGTAATGGCAATCGGCGCCCCCTGATAAGCGCGGGCAAGGAAGTTGCTGCTGCCGAGCATAATGCCTTTACCGCCCGCAATATCCATGGCGTCAACAATTGCCCGCTGACCGCGATGAGTACAGTGGTATTTCACGATGGCGGACAGCACCGCCGGTTTTTCACCAAGCATAATGCCACTGGTGATCAGCGTGGCGGCGGCATCCATCACATAGGTGTTCCCGGCGATGCGTGCCAGCGGTTCTTCAATCCCCTCCATCTTGCCAATCGGCAGGCGGAACTGACGACGAATATGCGCATAGGCCCCGATCGCCAGAGCAATGCTTTTCAGGCTGCCGGTGGAGTTGGACGGCAGAGTAATGCCACGGCCCACGGACAGACACTCAACCAGCATTCGCCAGCCCTGTCCGGCCATTTCCGGGCCACCGATAATAAAATCAATCGGCACAAAGATATCCTGGCCGCGTGTCGGGCCGTTCTGGAACGGTACGTTGAGCGGGAAATGCCGTTGACCAATTTCCACGCCCGGTGTCTGCGTCGGGATCAGCGCACAGGTGATCCCTAACTCTTCCGTTTCGCCCAGCAAATGGTCGGGGTCAGAAAGCTTAAACGCCAGGCCGAGCACCGTGGCAATAGGAGCAAGGGTGATATAGCGTTTGTTCCAGGTGAGGCGCATACCCAGCACCTGCTGACCTTCCCATTCACCCATGCATACCACACCAACATCCGGGATGGCACCGGCATCGGAACCCGCTTCCGGGCTGGTCAGGGCAAAGCAGGGGATCTCCTGGCCGCGTGCCAGACGAGGCAGGTAGTGATCTTTCTGCGCTTCAGTCCCGTAATGCTGGAGCAGTTCGCCCGGGCCAAGGGAGTTAGGCACACCCACAGTGATCGCCAGAATACCGGAGACCCCTGACAGTTTTTGCAGTACGCGCGCCTGAGCGTAGGCCGAAAATTCAAGGCCGCCGTACTCTTTCTTGATAATCATGGCGAAGAAGCGGTGCTGTTTGAGATACGCCCAGAGCTCAGGCGGCAGATCGGCCATTTCATGGGTGATCTGGAAGTCATTTGCCATGCGGCAGGCTTCCTCTACCGGACCGTCAATAAATGCCTGCTCTTCCGGCGTCAGTCGCGGTTGCGGATAGGCATGAAGTTTTTTCCAGTCCGGTGTGCCACGGAACAGATCGCCTTCCCACCAGGTGGTACCGGCATCAATGGCTTCTTTTTCGGTGCGTGACATCGGCGGCATCACTTTCTGGAAAGTGTTCAGCGTGGGTTTGCTGAACAGCGCCTGGCGCATGGGCAGGAGAGTAAATGGCAGCAGAATAAGCACCAGCGGAACCAGCAGCCAAAGTGTCCACAGCCCTGCCAATCCGAGCACAGCGGTCCAGAGCAGCAAGACTGCACTGGCAGCCAGCAGATTAATACGGTGATAAAACAGGGCGCCAATCAGCACGATCGTCGCCACAATACTGAGAACCATCATAACATGTGCTCCGTAAGTAGTAAGAGGTCCGACCTGTTGGTTATATGTTTAGATTACCACGGCGCCAGGTGCAATCTGTTTACATAATAATTACAACCTGGCTCACAAAGCGGTGGCACGAAGCGTTAATCCCTCCGGGGGGCGGGGAGATCGCTTCCCGGCTCTCTGGCAACTTGATAAACTCCTACAGTAACTCTTTCCTAAAAGGACATCCCTATGTATCAGGACATCATTCGCGCCGAGCTGAACGAAGCGGCAGAGACGCTGAATAAATTTCTTAGTGAAGATGCAAACATCGAGGCGATCCAGCGTGCGGCCGTGCTGCTGGCTGATTCATTTAAAGCGGGTGGGAAGGTTCTCTCCTGTGGTAATGGCGGTTCCCACTGCGATGCGATGCATTTTGCTGAGGAGCTGACGGGGCGCTACCGTGAAAACCGTCCAGGCTATCCGGCGATCGCGATTTCTGATGTCAGCCACCTGTCCTGCGTCAGTAATGACTTTGGCTATGATTTTGTTTTCTCACGCTACATTGAAGCGGTGGGGAAAGCAGGGGATGTGCTGTTAGGGATCTCCACATCGGGTAACTCCGGTAATATTATTAAAGCGGTTGAAGCTGCGCGCGCCAAAGGGATGAAAGTAATCACCCTGACCGGTAAAGACGGCGGCAAAATGGATGGCGTGGCTGACGTAGAAATTCGTGTGCCGCACTTCGGCTATGCTGACCGCATTCAGGAAATTCACATCAAAGTGATTCATATCCTGATGCTGCTCATCGAAAAAGAGATGGTCAAATAATCCCTTCTTCTTTCACGCCGCAGGTGCGTTGGCTGCTCTCGTGAACCCCGGTCACTTATTCGTGTAAGTTCCCGGGGATTCACTCGTTTGCCGCCTTCCTGCAATGTGAAATCCATTGGGGATAGAATCTATTTTCACGAGGTAATCCTGTGTGCGAACTACTTGGGATGAGCGCGAACGTCCCGACGGACATCTGTTTTAGTTTTACCGGGCTGGTGCAGCGCGGTGGCGGAACGGGTCCGCATAAAGATGGCTGGGGCATTACCTTTTATGAAGGGAAAGGCTGCCGCACATTTAAAGATCCGCAACCCAGTTTTCAATCGCCGATTGCCCGACTGGTGCAGGAATATCCGATTAAGTCCTGTTCGGTGGTGGCGCATATTCGCCAGGCTAACCGGGGTGAAGTGTCGCTGGAAAATACGCACCCGTTTACCCGCGAACTGTGGGGGCGCAACTGGACTTACGCGCACAACGGGCAGCTTAAAGGCTATAAAAACCTGGATACCGGCCCTTATCGCCCAGTGGGTGAAACCGACAGTGAGATTGCCTTCTGCTGGTTGTTGCATAAGCTGACCACTCGCTATCCGCGTACGCCGGGCAACTGGCCAGCCGTCTTCCGCTATATTGCGGAACTGGCGGCAGAGATGCGTGAGAAAGGGGTGTTTAACATGCTGCTGTCAGACGGCCGCTACCTGATGGCGTTTTGTTCGACCAATCTGTTCTGGATCACCCGACGTGCGCCATTCGGCAAAGCCAAGTTGCTGGATCAGGATGTGGAAATTGATTTTCAGAAGCAGACCACGCCGAATGACGTGGTCACAGTGGTGGCCACTCAGCCGCTGACGGCGAATGAAACCTGGCACAAGATTGAGCCAGGTGAATGGGCGTTATTTTGCCTGGGTGAGCGCGAGCGCTGATTCCTCTGCGGCTGAGTTGCCTGCCATCGGGCGGCTCAGTACGTACTTGCCTTCGCTGACGTTGACCGCCGGAGGCTGTTTGGTCTGCACGAACTGCGCATAACCCGGCTGCAACTGCTTCCAGAAATTGATGTAAGTGGAGTAGCGATGGCGCTGCATGTTGCTGTCGGTCATGCGGAACGGATAAATGCTGACTTCAACACGTGGCTGGCCATTGCGCAGCGCGGCTTCCACATAGTGATAAATTTCATCCATATAGGCATCGGTCATGGCATAGCAGCCAATTGACACGCAGTTGCCGTGGATCATCAGATATTTCCCCTGATAACCCTGCTGGCGATCGTATTCGTTCGGGAATCCGACGTTGATCGCACGATAAAAGCGGCTGTCTGGTTTTAACTGGGAAAGTCCCACGCTGTAAAAACCTTCCGGGCTTTTGAAGTCACCCTGTACGCGCTTTGGCCCCAATCCACCCGAAAAATTACAGATGCGATAGCTGTTAAGCAGGCGGAATTCGTTGCCGATTTTGCCGTACAGTTCCAGCGTGCGTTCTTCTTTGAAGATTTGCAGGTACACGGGGGTACCAATTAGTTGTTTCTTTAACTCTTTGCTTACCGGGGCCAGTGGGGTAACCGAATCCGGTACGCTGGCGAAGACAACGGCTGGCAGAAAAATCATCGCAAACAGCAGTGCGATTTTGCCCATTCTGGTTCCCTTGAAATGTAGGGGTTGAAAGCAACGCCGGAAGGCGTCTGTACTGACAATATCGGACAATTCCGCTATCGCTGCGTCACCTTAGCATTGTCTATTTTTTTATCAAGATAGCGAAGAATAAAAACCTTAATTTATGTGCGACCCGTTGCATATTGAACTCTGGTTATTTGACTGTATACTTATACAGTATTATCGGAGGGGGCTATGCGTAAAATCATTCACGTGGATATGGACTGCTTTTTTGCCGCAGTGGAAATGCGCGATAACCCCAGCCTGCGTGATATCCCCATCGCGATTGGCGGCAGTGAAAAACAGCGCGGCGTCATCAGCACGGCGAATTATCCTGCACGGAAATTTGGCGTGCACAGTGCGATGTCAACGGCGATGGCGCTTAAGCTCTGCCCGCACCTGACGGTGATCCGGGGCCGCTATGACGCCTATAAAGAAGCCAGCGCCCATATTCGTGACATTTTTTCCCGCTATACCGCCCTGATTGAACCCCTGTCGCTTGATGAAGCTTACCTGGATGTGACTGACAGCCAGCATTGCCAGGGATCGGCCACGCTGATCGCGCGTGAGATCCGCGACACTATCCAGCAGGAACTGAATCTCACCGCATCAGCCGGGATAGCGCCGATTAAGTTTCTGGCAAAAATCGCCTCCGATATGAATAAACCTAACGGCCAGTTTGTCATTACGCCGCAGCAGATGCCTGACTTCCTGCTGGCCCTGCCGCTGGCGAAAATTCCCGGCGTTGGAAAAGTCACGGCGCGTAAGTTAGAAGAGATGGGGCTGAACACCTGTGCTGATGTGCAAAAAACCGATCTGGTCACCTTGCTGAGGCGGTTTGGTAAGTTTGGCCGCGTGCTGTGGGAGCGCAGTAATGGCATTGATGACCGGGAAGTGATCACCACCCGTGAGCGGAAATCCCTCGGCGTGGAGCGGACGCTGTCGGAGGATATTCATAGCTGGGAAGCCTGCCTGGAGATTATCGACCTGCTGTACGACGAGCTGGCACGGCGGCTGGATAAGATTAAACCGGATCGCCAGATTGCCCGTCAGGGTGTAAAGCTGAAGTTTAATGATTTCCAGCAGACCACGCAGGAGCATGTGTGGCAGGTACTGAATAAGGCCGATCTGATTGAGATTGCGCGAAAAAGCTGGGATGAACGGCGTGCAGGGCGCGGCGTGAGGCTGGTGGGATTGCATGTGACGCTGCTGGACCCGCAGCTGGAAAGGCAATTGTTATTGGGATTGTAAGGGCGGGTCAGGCATACCTGACCCCTGCGAGTGTCGCGATTGTGACAGGGCGCGGGGCATGCTGTAGTAAGGGCGCGGCCTGCCTCGCCCGTATCCTATGCGCAGCATTACTTAACCGGGATCGCCTTCAACAGCGCCGTCAGCAGCTGCCAGTACAGGCCAACGCTTCCAATATGCACCTGCTCATCCGGGGAGTGGGGTCCGGTGATGGTCGGGCCAATCGATACCATGTCCATCTGTGGGTACGGTTCTTTAAACAGACCGCACTCCAGACCGGCGTGGATAACCTGGATGTTCGGGGTTTTATCGAACAGTTTTTCATAGGTTTCACGCACCAGCGCCATCACCGGAGAGGTGGCGTCCGGCTGCCAGCCAGGATAGCTGCCTTTGGCGAGGGTTTTCGCCCCGGCCAGTTGGCCGAGCGCAGTGAGCATTTCCACCACGTACTCTTTGCCGCTGTCGATCAGTGAACGGATCAGCGAGTTGATCTTCGCTTCATTGCCTTCAAACGTCACCACACCGACGTTCAGTGAGGTTTCCACCACGCCTTTCATTACATCTGACTGACGGATCACGCCATTCGGTGTGCTGTTCAGCAGAGCGATAAACGCATCACGGCTGGTGGTGCTCAGAGCCTGCTCCGCATGGGCCAGATCCTCGACCACCACGGCAATGTTTTTCTCTTTCAGGCTCAGCTCATTTTGCAGCGTCAGCAGATAGCCGGCTGCCAGCGATTTCAGCTTATCGAGGCTGGCAACAGGAACGGCCAGCGTGGCGAAGGCTTCACGTGGGATCGCATTCCGCAGCGTACCGCCGCTGAAATCCACCAGACGCAGGTCAAGATCCGCCGCATGGGAGAACAGGAAGCGCGCCAGCAGTTTGTTGGCATTCCCCAGACCAACGTGAATATCACAACCGGAGTGACCGCCTTTCAGGCCTTTCAGCGTCAGTTTTACCGTTTGGTAACCGGCCGGAACCGCTTCACGGGTCAGCGGCAGGGTGCTGGTAAAGTCGATACCGCCAGCACAACCCATATAGATCTCACCTTCCTCTTCGGAATCGGTGTTGATCAAAATATCGGCCTGCAACCAGCCTGCTTTCAATCCGAAGGCACCGACCATGCCGGTCTCTTCGGTCATGGTCAGCAGGACTTCCAGCGGGCCATGTTCCAGGCTGTTATCAGCCAGCACGGCCAGAGCTGAAGCCATACCAATACCGTTATCGGCACCCAGCGTGGTGCCGCGTGCTTTTACCCACTCGCCATCGATCCAGGGCTGAATCGGGTCTTGGGTAAAGTCATGCACCGTGTCGTTGTTTTTCTGCGGCACCATATCCAGGTGCGCCTGAAGCGCCACGGGTTTACGATTTTCATAACCCGGCGTGGCAGGTTTACGGATCAGGATGTTACCCACCTGGTCGCGCTCATTCCAGAAACCCTGCTCCGTCGCCCAGGCGATCACATGGGCAGCCAGTTGTTCTTCATGATAAGAAGGATGGGGAATGGAGCAAATTTTGGCAAAAATATCCCACAGTGGTTGTGGGGATAGTTGAGACAATTCAGACACGATAACTCTCCTGTGTCAGCACTCCCTTTCTGCCGTGCAGGCAGGAAGCATGCGCTGATATCGGTTGGAAAATTCCCGTCAGCGAATCTGACGCGATGGCAAAAGAATATCACCGATTTCTGACACATGCTCACGATGCCCCAGGAAAAAAGGGGGATACAAGGTGCAGCGGGCTGGTTTTTAGTGCCTCAGATCACTATAATTTCGCGCAACCGCTCCCCTTGCACAATTTTTAAGCCAATTTCATTGGCCGGGATTCTTTTAATGAGTGAAAAATACATCGTCACCTGGGACATGCTGCAAATCCATGCCCGTAAACTGGCCGAGCGCCTTCTGCCCGCTGAACAGTGGAAAGGCATTATTGCCGTCAGCCGTGGTGGTCTGGTACCTGCCGCCTTACTGGCGCGTGAGCTGTGTATCCGCCACGTCGACACGGTTTGCATCTCCAGCTATGACCACGATAACCAGCGCGAAATGACCGTGCTGAAGCGTGCAGAAGGGGATGGCGAAGGTTTCATCGTGATCGATGACCTGGTGGACACCGGCGGCACCGCACAGGCTATCCGTGAGATGTACCCGAAAGCGCATTTCGTGACGATTTTCGCTAAACCAGCCGGACGCCCGCTGGTGGATGATTATGTTATCGACATCCCGCAAAATACCTGGATTGAACAGCCGTGGGACATGGGCATTGCCTACCTTCCCCCGCTGGTAAAAAGCTGATTGATTCACTCTGTTATCAGAAACATTTAGTGTGTTAGATCAAAACGCGCCCGATTCTGTCGGGCGCGTCTGTTTTTACCCTTCGCGTGAAACTCCCTGCTACGGTAGACTCAAATCCTACCCGTACGCCAGAGGAACGCCCTGTTATGTCGCCGAAAAACCTCAGCGAAGAACTCTTCAAACCGCGTTTTAAACACCCGGAAACCTCATCGCTGGTGCGACGTCTGCATCATCATCGCCCGTTGAGCATTCAGTCTGCGCTGGATGGTGAAACCCATGCCGGCTGGTATCGCATGATTAACCGCCTGCTGTGGACCTGGCGTGGACTGACGCCGCAGGAAGTGAGTGAAGTGCTGGCACGTATCGCCGTCAGCACCGTTGAGCATACCGATGACCAGCTGCTGGATACGGTCATCGGCTATCGCGGTGGCAACTGGATCTATGAGTGGTCAAAGCAGGCGGCGCTTTGGCAGCAGAAGGCCACCGAATGTGACGATGACGCGCAGGCGGGCCAGTACTGGCTGCATGCGGCACACCTTTACAGCGTGGCGGGTTATCCACATCTGAAAGAGGATGAACTGGCAGAGCAGGCGCAGGTGCTGGCCAGCCGCGCTTATGAAGAAGCCACCCACCGTCTGCCTGGCGAACTGAAAGCGCTGGAATTCGCTATTGCTGGTGGCAGCCCGGTGACCGGTTTCCTGCATATGCCGCCGGACGTGAAAGCCCCTTATCCGACCGTGCTGCTGTGTGGCAGCCTGGATGCGCTGCAAAGCGACCATTACCGTCTTTTCCATGATTATCTCGCCCCGCGTGGCATTGCGATGCTGACGCTGGATATGCCATCCGTGGGATTTTCCTCTAAATGGAAACTGACCCAGGATTCCAGCTTCCTGCACCAGCAGGTGCTGCGTCAGTTGGAAAATGTGGCCTGGGTTGATCACACGCGCGTCGCCGCCTTTGGTTTCCGTTTTGGGGCTAACGTCGCGGTCAGACTGGCTTATCTGGAAAGCCAGCGCCTGCGCGGCGTAGCCTGTCTCGGGCCAGTGGTACACAGCCTGCTCAGCGATACCAACTTACAGGATCGCGTACCTGAGATGTATATGGATATGCTGGCCAGTCGCCTGGGCATGTCAGGGACATCCGACAGTGCATTACGCACTGAACTGAGCCGTTTCTCACTGAAAATTCAGGGACTGCTGGGCCGCCGTTGCCCGACGCCGATGCTGTCCGGTTACTGGGCTCACGACCCGTTTAGCCCGGAAGAAGAATCACGGCTGATCACCAACTCCTCCAGCGCCGGGCGTTTGTTAAAGATTAACACCTCCCCGGCGATGGCGAATTTTGATAAAGGCCTGCGTGACATTTGTGACTGGCTGGCGCAGCGCTTAGACGTATGAGTTGCTAATATTCAATAGTTTGCTACAACTATAGACTCAATTATGGAGGTTTTAACGATGACGTTACCGAGTGGACATCCTAAGAGTCGGCTGATCAAGCGCTTTCACTCTTTGGGTCCTTACATCCGTGAAGGCAAGTGCGAAGGCGACCGCTTCTTCTTTGATTGCCTGGCCGTTTGCGTCAATGTGAAACCTGAACCGGAACTGCGTGAGTTCTGGGGCTGGTGGATGGAGCTGGAAGCCCAGACTGACCATTTCACCTATGAGTATCACTTTGGTCTGTTTGATAAAGAAGGCAACTGGAAGCCGAGCACGGTAAAGGGTAAGGATAATAATGCCCGTCTTGAAGAGACGTTACGTAACTTCCATGAGCGTTTAAAGGCGCAGTTAGCAGAGATCGAGCTGGGCCTGGTCCCGGCAGCCGGTTTTGCTGACCAGCCGGTTAAACTGACCGCGTAGTCCTGCCTGTTTATTCCTGACCCCAAATAAGAAAAGGCTGGATTGCTCCAGCCTTTGTTTTAGACACATAACGAGGGGTAAATCATTTATCGCTGTGGCAGTGGCGTGTCACAGCGCCAAAGGGATTAGAACTGGTACATCACACCCACAGCAACGATATCGTCGGTGTTCAGGTGCAGTTTGTTGTCGTCGTTCAACAGGTTAACTTTGTAATCGACAAAGGTAGACATGTTTTTGTTGAAGTAGTACGTCGCACCGATATCAACAAATTTGTACAGATCAGCATCGCCAACGCCATTTTCCATATCTTTGCCTTTTGTCTGCACATAGGCCAGTGATGGACGCAGGCCCCAGTCGAACTGGTACTGTGCAACAACTTCAAAATTCGACAGTTTATTCACATAACCTGACACGGCGGTTGTTGTGCCGTTAGCCTGAGTGAAGGTTGCACCGCTGTTGATCGGGTTCATGTTACGCGTTTCAGCGTAGGTCGTTGCCAGGTACACACCGTTGTTGTCATATTTCAGACCGGTTGCCCAGGCTTCCGCTTTGTCACCTGAACCGAATGCCGCATTTTTCTGGCCAAGGCCTGGCGTAGTATCATTGGCAATCAGGCGGTTAGAAGAAGAAAATGCACCATTGACACTCAGACCATCAATGATTTTATAAGAAAGGGACGCGCCGTAACCGTCGCCGTTACTCACGTTACCCGCACGTGTTGATGAAGCGTCGTTTTTACCCTGGTACTGCAAGGCAAACTTCAGACCATCGACCAGACCGAAGAAATCGTTGTTACGGTAGGTCAGCATGCTGTTACCACGGGTCAGCATGTAGGTGTCAGCGCGGGTGTAACCGGTGCCGCCGAACTCAGGCATCATATCGGTCCAGGCTTCCACGTCGTAGATCACACCGTAGTTACGGCCGTAGTCGATAGATCCAAAATCGTTCAGTTTCAGACCGGCGAAGCCCAGACGGGTTTTGTTACCGGCTTGCGCATCAGCACCGCCTTCTGAGTTGCTGGCGCTGAAGTTGTATTCCCACTGGCCGTAACCGGTCAGCTGGTCGTTAATCTGCGTCTGACCTTTGAAGCCGATACGGACATAAGATTTGTCAGCATTGTTGCTGGCGTTAGTGTCGGCATCGCTCATGTAACGCATTGCTTTAACTTTGCCGTAGAAATCCAGTTTATTGCCGTCTTTGTTATAGACTTCTGCGGCTTGTGCAGCGGTGGACAGAGCCAGAGCTGCAGTTAAGATTGCCAGTGCGCTTTTCTTCATCATTTTGCTATCAATCCCGAAAGAGTAAAAGTAATAAACGGCCCGAAGGCTCTGTTCGAAGCACGGACTTTTTACCCTTTCTCCATTAAAGTTTTATTACAGTTTTCAACACTTCTTGTTAATTGCGAACTTTTGGACTAGCAAGTGGTCAGGGCTTTTTCGTCCTTTTCCCGCGCTGGCTGTTGGCTTCGGGCACCACACCTGCTAAAACGTTTCTTTGTACTCTTTTTTACGAAATGGCAGGAAATAATGAGCAGCAGCCAGACCCTGGTGGTGAAACTGGGGACCAGCGTACTGACCGGCGGATCGCGTCGGCTGAATCGGGCCCATATTGTGGAGCTGGTGCGTCAGTGCGCACAGCAACATGCCGCAGGCCATCGGATTGTGATTGTGACCTCTGGCGCGATGGCGGCAGGGCGTGAGCACCTTGGCTATCCGGAACTGCCCCCGACCATCGCCTCAAAGCAGCTGCTGGCTGCGGTGGGGCAGAGCCGTCTGATCCAGCTGTGGGAACAGCTGTTCTCGATCTACGGTATTCATATCGGCCAGATGCTGCTGACCCGCGCAGACCTTGAAGATCGCGAGCGTTTCCTTAACGCCCGTGACACCATGCGTGCGCTGCTCGATAACCATATCGTTCCCGTTATCAACGAAAATGACGCGGTCGCCACCGCTGAAATCAAAGTGGGTGATAACGACAATCTCTCTGCGCTGGCGGCCATCCTTGCTGGCGCCGATAAACTGCTGCTGCTCACCGATCAGCAGGGATTATTTACTGCCGATCCGCGTAATAATCCGGAAGCCGAACTGATCCGCGATGTTCACGGTATTGACGATGCGCTGCGTGCGCTGGCGGGTGACAGTGTTTCAGGCCTGGGAACGGGCGGTATGGCGACCAAACTCCAGGCGGCGGATGTGGCCTGTCGCGCCGGTATTGATACCATTATTGCGGCCGGTAACCTTCCTGGCGTGATTGGGGATGTGATTGCCTCCAACCCGGTTGGCACCCGCTTCCACGCTTTTGAAACCCCGCTGGAGAACCGCAAACGCTGGATCTTCGGTGCGCCTCCGGCCGGTGAGCTGGTGGTGGATGATGGGGCGCTGTCAGCGATTCTGGAACGCGGTAGCTCCTTGTTGCCAAAAGGTATCCGTGAAATTAGCGGCAACTTTTCCCGTGGTGAAGTGATCCGTATTCGCAGCTTACAGGGGCGTGATGTTGCCCACGGCGTATCACGCTATAACAGTGACGCCATGCGGATGATTGCCGGGCATCACTCCCAGCAGATCAGCGAAATTTTAGGTTATGAATATGGTCCGGTGGCGATACACCGCGACGATATGATTGTTTCTTAAGGAATACGCATGCTTGAACAAATGGGTAAGGCCGCCAAGGCCGCTTCGTATCAGCTGTCGGTGCTGTCGACCGCACAGAAAAATCAGGTGCTGATGACGATTGCTGACCATCTGGAAGCGCAGAGCGCATCCATTCTGGCCGCCAATGAACTCG
The DNA here is from genome assembly GCF_037479175.1 of Erwinia sp. MYb375. Lineage (NCBI taxonomy): Bacteria > Pseudomonadati > Pseudomonadota > Gammaproteobacteria > Enterobacterales > Erwiniaceae > Erwinia > Erwinia sp. MYb375. The sequence continues at coordinate 480,959 of NZ_JBBGZS010000014.1, forward strand.
ACCTGGCGGATGCACGTCAGAACGGCATGAGTGCCGCACTGCTGGACCGCCTGATGCTGGATCAGACGCGCCTGAAAGGGATTGCCGATGATGTACGCCAGGTGTGCCGTCTGGCCGATCCGGTGGGTGTGGTGATCGACGGCGGTAAGCTGGACAGCGGGCTGCGTATTGAGCGCCGCCGCGTGCCGCTGGGTGTGGTCGGCGTGATTTATGAAGCGCGTCCGAACGTGACCGTGGACGTTGCCAGCCTGTGCCTGAAAACCGGTAATGCGGTGATCCTGCGCGGTGGCAAAGAGACGTATCGCACCAACGGTGCCACCGTGCGGGTGATTCAGGATGCTCTGGAACAGCACGGTTTGCCAGCGGGTGCGGTGCAGGCAATTGAAAGCCCGGACCGTGAGCTGGTGAATCAACTGCTGAAGCTCGATCGCTACGTGGATATGCTGATCCCGCGCGGGGGTGCCGGGTTGCATAAGCTGTGCCGTGAGCAGTCCACCATTCCGGTGATCACCGGCGGTATCGGCGTGTGCCATATCTATGTTGATCGCAGCATTGAACAGGATGCGGCACTGAAGGTGATCGTTAACGCCAAAAAGCAGCGGCCAAGCGCCTGTAACTCGGTGGAAACCCTGCTGATTGATGCGGCGATTGCCGACACGTTCCTGCCTGCCCTGAGCGCCCGGATGGCGCAGGAAGGGATCAGCCTGCATGCCGATCCACGCTCGCTGCCGCTGTTAAGCAATGGCCCGGCCAGCGTCAGTGCGGTCACTGAAGCGCAGTATCGCGATGAGTGGCTGGCACTGGATCTGAACGTCAAGCTGGTGGATTCACTGGATGAGGGCATAGCCCATATCCGTGAGTACGGCACGCAGCACTCTGATGCGATTCTGACGCGCACCATTCAGAATGCTGACCGCTTCGTTAACGAAGTGGATTCATCGGCCGTCTACGTCAACGCCAGCACCCGCTTTACCGATGGCGGCCAGTTTGGTCTTGGCGCTGAAGTGGCGGTCAGTACCCAGAAGCTGCATGCCCGCGGCCCGATGGGCCTGGAAGCACTGACCACCTATAAGTGGGTGGCGTATGGCGACGATACGGTGCGTGTTTAACGGATAAAAAGAGGCGGTTGAAATGGTTACGCTTTCCCAGCTTTTACCCTTTGCCGCCATCGCCCTTGGGATGGTGTTAACCCCCGGTCCCAATATGATTTACCTGATCTCGCGTTCCCTTTGTCAGGGGCGCAGGGCCGGGTATATCTCTTTGTGCGGCGTGGCGCTGGGCTTTATGTTTTACATGGTCTGCGCTGCGCTGGGGATTACGGCGTTAGTGATGGCGGTGCCGATGGCTTATGACGCACTGCGCTTAGCCGGTGCGGCCTATTTACTGTGGATGGCATGGCAGGCACTGTTCGGGGGGAAATCCCCGTTTCAGCTGCGCGATCTGCCACCGGACAGCCCGCGTAAGCTGTTTACTATGGGGTTGCTGACCAATCTGCTGAATCCCAAAACGGCGGTGATCTATCTCACCCTGTTGCCGCAGTTTATCCACCCGGAACAGGGCAATGTCCTGGCGCAATCCCTGACGCTGGGCTTCACGCAGATCGCCACCAGTATGCTGGTGAACAGCCTGATTGTTTTTGCCGCTGGCACTATTGCCGCCTTCCTTGCCAGCCGCCCCGGCTGGCAGAAAGCCCAGCGCTGGCTGATGGGAACGGTACTGGCCGGGTTGGCGGTCAAAATGGTGATGGATAAACGCTGAACGGGCCGCCCGGCAGGGCAGCCCACACGTCATCTATCTCTGTCGCGCATGCGCCGCCGCTTTGCGGAACAGCGCATCATCGGGCCGAACGCCGGTATACAGCGCAAACTGTTCCACTGCCTGAATGGCAAACACTTCAGAACCGGTAATGACGGTCTTCTCCTGGCTGCGCGCGTACTGCACCAGCGGTGTCAGTTCCGGCAACGCCACCACGTCAAAAATCACGCTGGCGGCATCAATAGTCGCGCGATCAAATGACAATGCATCGGCATCTGCACCACCCGCCATTCCGGTAGGCGTGGCATTGATCAGCAGCCCAGGGTGTAGTCCTTCCAGGTCAGCACGCCATTCAAAACCGTACAGAGCCGCCAGTTCGCGCCCACGGGTTTCGTTACGCGCAATAATATAACCCTGATGGAAACCGCTGTCTTTTAAGGCGCAGGCCACCGCTTTTGCCATGCCACCACTGCCACGCAAGGCGAAGGTCAGTCCTGTGGGGACCTGATACTGTTTTAACAGGTTATAGATGGCAATGTAATCGGTGTTATAGGCTTTCAGGTAACCCTCGGTATTGACGATGGTATTGACTGAATTGATGGCCTTCGCGGAGGCATCCAGCTCATCCAGCAGGGGAATGCAGGCTTCTTTAAACGGCATTGAAATGGCACAGCCACGGATACCCAGCGCCCGTACGCCGCCAATCGCCGCGCTTAAGTCTTTGGTGGTAAACGCTTTGTAGAGGTAATCGAGATCGAGGGCGTCATAGAGATAGTTATGGAAACGGGTGCCAAAATTGCCGGGCCGTGCCGCCAGTGACATGCAGACCTGGGTGTCTTTATTCAGATTTTTGGTCATCGGATTGTCTCTGTGAAGGGAGTGGCATCCAGCATGGACTAAAATCGCGAGATAAAAAACTGCTGAATTCGCTGACAAATTTCCCCTTTTAAGCGGAACAGAGCGTCATAGACGCTATTTATCTATTTTGTTGATTAATCAAGATTTCAGAGATTAAATTTCAACATTTTGTTTAGTTTGTTGGAGTGGAATGCTAACCTGCTGGGCGATAATCTCCTCACTGTTGAGAACCTGATTGATGACGGACAGAGCGTATTACCACAACGACAGCCTCGAAATGACCAGCGAAGTGATCAGCTGCCAGCCGGATGACAATGGTCAGTACCGGGTGATCCTCTCCTCAACGCTGTTTCATCCGCAGGGCGGTGGGCAGCCCTCTGACCAGGGAACGCTGGGGGGGATTGAGGTGGTGAAAGCCAGCCAGGAAGAGGGGCAGGTGATCCATCTGTTGGCAGCCAGCGTGCCGCTCGGGCCTGTGGCGATCAGGGTTGACGGGCAGGTGCGCGCGCACCATACCCGCATGCACTCGGCCGGGCATTTGATCGGTGTTGTCGGCGAGCAGTTTGGCTGGTATGCCACCAAAGGTGATCATCGCCCCGGTGCCGGGCGCATTGTTTTTACGCCGGGAGAAGAGCCTGTAAAAGCCGTGGACGTGGCAGAACTGGCGCGCATAATCCAGGCACTGGTAGCGGCAGATTTGCCTCGCGTGCTGAGTGAGCAGGAAGGGATGCGTAAAGTCACCTGGGGAACGCTGCCTGCTTACGCCTGCGGCGGTACGCACGTATTGTCGACCGCGCAGGTTGGCCTGGTGCGCATCACCAGTGCCAAAGAGAAGAAAGGACAGTTATCCGTTCAGTACGAACTGGACTGAGGGTCAGCCGCGCAGTGCGGCGGCCATCTTTTGCAGGTGTTCAAGGCTGCTGGTGGCACCACCGCAGACAATGACCAGCAGGTTTTGATAAGCGGCGATCTGCGGATGCTGGTCATAAACCACCGCAAGGCTGGCCCCGCAGGCCGGTTCTACCAGCACCCGGTGATCGTCAAGAAAGCGTTCGCAGGCGGTGACGGCGGCAAGATCAGACACCAGCAGGCTGTGTATCGGATGTTCACCGGCACAGCGTAGCGCCTGGTCGCACACCCGCTTTGCGCCCAGCGAAGAGGCAATACTGCGGATCTCCGCCAGTTCGACGCTGTGCCCGGCGGCCTGCGCCGCATGGAAAGATGCGGCGCCTGTTGTTTCAACGGCCAGCACCGGAACGTCCTGCCAGCCATTACGCTGTAGCCCGGCCACCACGCCTGCCAGCAGGCCGCCACCGCCCACCGACAGCAGCACAGCGTCAGGTTTCATCCCGCTCTGCGCCACTTCATCAATCATCGTTGCGTGCCCCTGCCACAGCAGCGGATCGTCGAACGGATGCAGAAACGCATCCTGTTTGCCCGTCAGTGACTGTGCATACTGATTCGCTTCCTGCCAGGAGCTACCATGTACGATCACCTCAGCGTGCTCCTGCCGCAACAGCTCCTGTGCCCGCAACGGGGTGGTTTCCGGCACCACAACGGTGACGGGCACACCGAGATGGCGCCCGGCCCAGGCCACGGCCAAACCGGCATTGCCCCCTGACGAAGAGACAAAACGCTGTGCCCCCCGGCGCTGCCAGGTTTCGCAGGCGAGGCCAATGCCACGGATTTTAAAGGAACCGGGCGGCTGTAATGCCTCCATTTTCAGCATCACTTCGCGGCCTGTCAGCAGGCTTAACGGGCGTGAAGAGAGAAGCGGGGTGGTGATATGCAGGCTCATAAGGTGCTTCCTGACTGTTCGTCGCGGATTTCATCCAGATAGTTGTAAATGGTGTAGCGGGTCACGCCGAGCGCCGCTGCGGCTTTCTCAATCCCGCCCTTGACGATAAACATGCCGCGATCCTGCATTTTTCGAACCGCCGCCAGTTTGGCCTGCTTACGCGACATGCGCAGGTTGCCATTCAGTTCACTCAGCGAGTCGGCAATGATATCCGCCATGAGCTGCCCCATATCCACGCTCTCTTCTGTTTGAGGAGGCGGCGCATCTGCGTTGAGCAGGTTATCAAGGCAGCGTTTCGCCGCCAGCAGCTCGCTGTTATCAGTATTGATGCAGAGGGCGGCAAACGGCTGACCATTGCTGTCACGATAAAGTGCGGTCGCGCTGCGCAGGGCCTGGCCGTTTTTACCCCGGGTGGGATAGTCAGGGATCACTGTCGGCGTCGTATTGCTCACCTGTGCGTTATCGTTGAGCAGCGCGCGCAGCCCCTGATCCTCTAAGGGAACAGCCAGTACCGGGCTGCCTGGCACGCGGCCGGTGATATGACCGTGAGTGATGGCCAGCACCGATTTTTCCGGGTGTTCCAGGTCATGCAGAACGATTTCTGTATTACGCCCAACCACGCTGCCCAGGGCTGTGATTGCGGCGTGCAGGGTTTGCAGGATCAGGGCGCGTTCGCGGGCAATATCCGGGGAATGGGTTGTCATAATGACTCAACGAGGGTAAGAGAACAGATTGAGGTAGGTTATCAACATAATGTTTATCTATCAACAATCTGTTGATTTTTCAGCAATGATACCGTTTAACAGGCCACTTGCAAAACCCGTGGGCGCTGATTATCTTAAACGCCACAAGGTGATGGTGTTCCACCTTTCCCAACCGCCCTGCCTGTAAGGGGCTGATGACGCCTGATAACCCTGACTCTGTTTAACCAGAGGTCGGTGTATCAGGCCGTGTATCATTTGCCTGTTGGCACCTTCCTCTCCATTTTTGAGGATTTTATGTTGAAACCATTACTGGCTGTCATGATTGGCGGCTGCGCGGGTTGTGTGATCCGCTGGTTGCTGGCTGTACGTCTGAATAGCCTGTTCCCCAACCTGCCACCGGGCACGCTGCTGGTGAATCTGGTGGGCGGTTTTATTATCGGTGCAACGGTGGCCTGGTTTGTGCGCCACCCGGGGATTGATCCGGCCTGGAAGCTGCTGATCACCACTGGGCTGTGCGGTGGGATGACGACATTTTCCACCTTCTCGCTGGAGGTGGTGACGCTACTGCAGGCAGGAAATTATCTTTGGGCGATGACCTCGATTCTGGTGCATGTGATCGGATCGTTGCTGATGACCTTCGCCGGGTTCTGGCTGATGTCTCTTTTATTCTGATTTAGCGTGCCAGCGCACTGGCGCTGGCCTCATCAAACAATGACAGACTTTCTATCTGCTCCAGCATGATCACTTTGCGAAAGGCCATGGCCGATTTCGGTTCTGAATCAAGCGTAATGCCATGTTCGGCATACCAGCGGCTGTAATTATGCTCAATGCATAAATTCAGGTTTTTGCCATCGCGATAACCACTCAGCATCGGGATTAACACAACATTGGCCGTCGCGACATTGTCATAAGAGGCGGCGTGGATCATGCCGATATAGATACGCCGCGATTTCAGCGTAATCCAGGCCAGCTCTCCTTCCTCCATGCACTGAAACAGCAACCCCTCAACGCCATTGGCGCGGGAGAGCTTCTTGTACAGTCTTTTGCGGCCAGAGCTATCCAGTCGGGCGCTACCTGACCAGCTTGAACGGTAAATGCAAAAGGCCACGGCAAAGGTGAGCATGATGACCACGGGGGCCTGAATGCCCAAAAAGCTCCAGGTCATAAATTCGATTTGCCACTGATGATGCTGGCCATCTGCCAGTGACGGAATGGCGTTAAAGGTTGCCGAGGCGGCCAGCAGCAGTAACCAGATCAGTCCGGTAGCCAGAACGCCCTGCAGGACAAAAATGCAGCCATACAGCGCCACCAGGAAGTAGACATCCCAGCCAAATGAACGTTTGATTTTGAAACGTGTGGAGAGATCGCGGCTGGTATACCAGTAACCACAGACCATTAACACCATAAAGATTGCCGTTCCCATCTCAGGCCCTCTTTAGTGCATTAACGTGCCGGGCAAAGTCTTCATGCACTTCCGCACTGGAAAAATTGACCATCGCGCTGCCATCTTCATCAATCAGAATGCGTTCACCCTCTTCGATCGACTCAGCAATATCACGTTGGCTCATCACCTGCAACAGGGACTCCGGGCTGGAAAACAAAGAGCAAATAAAGCGGAACATAGTTTCTCCTCAATGGGTGTCAGGGAAGCCTGGCAGCAGAGTGGGTTTTCCGCTATCAGATGAAGGCGAAAACACACACTGAGAGATTATCTGGAAATCGCAATCATTTGCCTTATCTTGCGGTCTGTCCTGTTTACCAGGATTGGGGAGAGTGGTAGTTTCATACGGATAATCTGATGAGGATAATAGCGACATGAAGCAACTGGTCATCGATATTTTAATGAAGCTCGCCAAAATGGATGTGGATACGAAAGAGCTGACAGCTCAGGTTGAAGCGCAATCCCTGCTGATTGCCGCGCTGCTGTTGACCGCAGGCAAAGAGGGATCGTCCTCGATCTCAGAAAATATCCAGAATGCGGTACTCACCGCGTCACGCAGCGGCGACGGTTTTCTACAAACCGATGTGGATTTACTGTTGACCCACGTCAACCGCCTGCTGGCGGTGACGCGTTATGTGGATGAAGCTGCATCAACAGAAGACAGCTAACGATAAACCTCCCCACACAGCAGCACCACATTGGGGCGGCGCTTCAGGATGCGCTCGGCCATCTCTTCACAGGCGTATCGGGTGGGATAGATATGCTCGGAAACCGGAAGTGCGTCACAAGCATCATATCCACAGGCACTGACGAGTAATACGAAGCCGATTAACATCACTCACTCCTTTGACCGAACAGGGACTGATATTGAGTATAGGCGACAAGTTAAGGGGCGTGTAATCCGCTTGTGCTGAGCTGTTTGGGTTTTTATTACATGCTGTTATCGCATCATCTCTGCAACCTCAGGAGCTTTTATCATGCTGTTCCAAGGACTGTCTGCTTTCCCCATCACGCCTGTAAACTCGTCTGGCGTGGTTGATATTCCTGCTCTGGAAAAACTGTTACTCAGACTGAAACGGGCGGGGGTCGATTCCGTGGGGTTGCTCGGGAGTACCGGGTTGTATGCTTATCTCAGTCGTGAACAGAAGCAGCGATCCATTGAGGCCGCAGTGGCCTGTCTTGGCCCGGATATCCCGGTGATTAGCAGCGCGGGGGCGCTGCGCACCGATGAGGCCTGCCTGTTGGCTGAGGATGCTGAACGCGCCGGCGCTCAGGGGATTTTACTGGCGCCGGTTTCCTATACGCCACTGCGTGAAGAGGAAGTTTTCCAGCACTATTCTGCTGTGGCGCAGTCCAGTCAGTTGCCCATTTGTATCTATAACAATCCTGGCACGACGCACTTTACCTTCACGCAGGGTTTGCTTCAGCGGCTGGCAACATTGCCGCAGATACAGGCACTGAAGCAGCCCGGACAGGCCGATATGCGTGAGAACGATGTCGCGGAGCTGCGAGCGTTGTTTCCCACAACGTTTGCCGTCGGCTACAGCGGTGACTGGCATGCTGCAGGGGCATTGCTGGCCGGGGGCGATGTGTGGTTTAGCGTGCTGGGAGGGTTATTACCGCAACAGGCTCTGGCGTTAACCCGTGCCGCGCAGGGGGGAGAGGGGGAGCGCGTCGCAGAACTCAACCAGCAGCTGGCGCCGTTGTGGCAATTGTTCCAGACGCTGAGTAGCCTGCGTGTGATGTATGCCGCCGCAGATATTCTGGGGATTTGCCAGCCCGTATTGCCACGCCCGCTATTAGGGCTGAACAGTGCCGAGTGTCGTCAGGTTGAGCTGGTGTTACATGCATTACCGGACGTGGGGTGATTTGCAGAAATGGCCCGGCGAGTTCGCAGGGCCATTGAAAGCCTTATGAGACCGGCTTTCTACATGCTGTGTGAAAGAATAATTAACGTGAAACGGTAGAGGTTGTGGTGGTCGTTGTTCCGGTATTGGAGCCATCACCGCCGCCGGAAGTCGCGAGAGCCACGCCTAACAGGGCAGCGACTGCGCCCACGCCGACGGCATCTGAAGTGCCATCTGACATGGATGATGCGCTACTACCTGCTGCCTCACCTGCCCCAGTAACGGCCCAGGTGTTGGCGCTGCCTGCCAGTAATACCAGCAGAAAAACTGATTTAACATATTTCATTTTATTATCCTAAGGTCTGGAGACAGCAGGTGCTGCCAGAGAAGGATAATGAGATTTATTGTGTTGTGATATGGGCATCTCACAGCGGTTTCAGCGAGACTCCAGTCGCAGTGGCAGGAAAAAAGATCCAGTCATAACTGTTCTGTTTTTTCGTCACAATACTGTCATAGTGGGTATTAGCCCAGCGGCGAAAATGCGATGAGAACTTTCTCGCGCTGAGTACGATTAATACTGGCGGTGAAACGTGGCCGCGTGTGACTGGAAAACCGCACTTATTTTCAGAATATCCTCTTAGCGCCATTATCCCTTCCCTGGATGCCCGCGCAGTTTGCGATTAATCCTGGTTTTTGCCAAATAGCCCAGCTTTTAAGAACTTGTTACGCCAGTTATGGCCTACTGAAGATTGCCGTATTGAAGCGAGGGTTTATGTTGCTATCTGCACTGTCATATATCAAAAATAAAACCGGGTATCTCCAGGAGTTTATTGCAGACCCCCGTAAAACGGGCACGATTGCCCCTTCGTCTAAGGCACTATGCAAAACCATGTCTGATGCCGTGGACTGGCAGCACTGCCTGCGAATTGCAGAGCTGGGGGCAGGGGATGGTGTGTTAACCCGTCATCTGTTGACCCGGATGCGCCCGGATGCCAGCCTGCTGACGTTTGAAACGAACCCACGTTTTCATCCACGGCTGGCGGCACTTGATGATGCGCGTTTGCAGGTGAGTGGCGAATCAGCGGAGACGTTATGTGGGGAATTTGATGCAATTTTTTCCGGCCTGCCGCTGTTGTCGCTGCCGCATGAGGTACGTCATCGTATTTTGCAGCAGGCGGCCTCACAGCTGAGTTCCAATGGCGTCTTTATCCAGTTCCAGTACACCTCGCTTTGCGAGCCGTTGCTCTCCGGGTATTTCGCCTGGAATCGCACACGAGTACTGGCGAATTTGCCCCCGGCATGGGTCTATCGTGGCCATTCGCTGGCGCAGTTACCCTGGGCCAGACGTGGACGTTAAATGAGATTGATCTGACTCTGGCTTGTTATTGGTGCAGCTTTGCTATGCTTAATCTTTAACCCAAGAGGAGGACAAGATGAGCACTGAAGAAGCAGTACCGATTTCGAGTGAAGAAGAAGTGTGTACTATCATCGGTAAAGCCGTGGTTGACCTGAGTATTACGGGGCAGCCGGTTAATAAATCCACGCTGGGCTTAAAGCTGCTGGCGATGGCCGATCAGGATCAGGATGACGAACGTATTTTACTCTACTGGATTGCCCGCAGGGCCATCAATCAACCGCACAAATTTGCGGAGGCGAGGTTCTGATACTCGCCTTGTAAACGGTACGTTTGCTACCGGACGACAACGGCCGTTCAGGCAACTCCTGAACGGTCATTGCATCAGATAAGACGTTTCAGCCCTGGAACGCGGTCTATCAACGAGATGAGCAGTACAGACAGCAGATAGCTGGCCAGCGCTACGGCTGGGATCGTCAGTATCGAAGAATAGTTATCAAAGCTGATGGGACACAACCGCATTAGCGTTTCCAGTACCAGCATATGCACAAAGTAAACCCCTACGCTGAGCCTGGCCAGATTGCGGATGATCAGATTGACGCGCCGTGAAAACTGCAAAGGAGCATGCAGCAGCATAAAGAAGCAGGCCAATGCGAGCGTGACAATCGTGGGTGCTGAATAAAACAAGAAAATTTCATTAGGCTGACCAATGCTTTTCGACAGCGAATACCCCATCACTGCCGTTAATACTGCGCTGAGTATAAATATAACCGCCGCAATGGTGACTTTGGGCGCCAGCTTATAACGACGAACCACCCCGCCAATAATATAAAACCCGGAGAGATAAACCACCATGTCGATATTGCTGGGCGTGGGTGCTACCTGGTTTTCCAGTACGGTCTCTTTGAAGTTATCAAATAACATATACACGGAGGCCAGCGCAAACCAGACGGCAATAATGTAGCTAATTCTCTTCTGGCTCCCGTTTTGAATAAACGTATTCAGCAGTGGCGTCACCAGGAACAGCAGGATTAGGGTATAGATAAACCACAAATGCTCGTAGGCTGGGGTGCTGAGCAGATTCAGCAAGCTGAAGGGGGTGGTGCTGTCGTTGATCAAGCGGTCGTAAATAAAATAAATGCCTGTCCAGGCAATCAGGGGTAACAGCAAATTCAACACGCGAGTTTTCAGCGTGCTTAACAACGATTCATTTTTATTCAGTGAGATATAACCGGCGATCAGCAAAAATAAGGGAAATGAAATTCGCCCCAGCGCATCGTACATCACCGCGACTGACCAGGCGCTATGAAACGTGCTGAACGGTATCGCCGCCGTGTGCAACAGAATGACCAGATAAGTAGCGATGAGCGTTAACAGTTTAATATTCAGGGTTTTCAAACAACGGATTCCTTTGCCAGAGGGCTACACTGCATGGCATCTGCAGGTATTCACTGTCTTAAAGGTAACATATCTCTGGTCAAGTCTGATGTTTTTACCCGCAAAAATCCCGGTAGTTTTAACTACGTTGATTATTGATGGTAATTTCCGGGGCGCAGGACTCACCCGGTTTGACGATGCGGAACTCCGCTTTACCCTGATGAACATAGATACAGGCCCGGCCCGCATCACCGCCATCCTGCTCCTGCGATAAAGAAATAACGGTTTTCTCTGCCATGGAAAAAGGCGTCAAAAGGCTCAAACCCGCAAACAAGAGAAATAGCGGGAAGTGTTCAGTGAATTTTATTTTGTCGCTAAATTGCGACATAGCGTGCCCTCCATTAGCCTGTTTTAAGCCGTCGCCAATAAGCGCAGGTCACCATGACCTTTTCGCACTACGATCGTAACTTGTCATAAACCGGAGGCAATATCGGTGTTAATGGGGGCGCTTCTCTATGAGAATACTCTTATTTTATCTGGATCTGAAGTAATGGCGGAAACAATTGCGTTCCCGCGCGAAGACACAGCGATTAATGCTGTAAAAACTGATGCTTGATATGTTTATAGAAGAAGGCGCCTTTAGAGGGAGCCGCCATAAAAAAATGCCAGGTCGTCAGCGGGACATTGCGATAAGTCGACGTCCCATGACCGAGTAATTCCACTTCCAGTATCCGTTTGTCAGCGTCGTAACCGACAGAGTGAATTGCAGATGAGGCAACAACTTGTCGTTTCATATCCCCTCCTGATCCAAATCGTGTGATTAAAATTTAACCTATAAACACGAGTTCATCCTGTCCTAAATCAAATTCATTGAGGTTTTGGCACATTAAGACAAGCGAGGCGGGGAGCGGCAGAAAGAAGCGGAAAAAAATGAGCCTCGGGAAGTGGGAAACCCAGCAACACTTCCTGAGGCCATGCAAATGCATGATTCGTTACAGGGCTACTGTACCTGTCTCGTTAAACTTGTACAAGAATATTTTCATTGCATAGGTTTGGTGGTTTGTATCGATCGGCAAAAAGGATGACGCAAGACGTTCAAACTTGCTAAAGTGCCTTTTTTCACTGGTTTAGCGGAATTTGATATGTCGAATGAAATTGCACACCCGTCCAACAGCCCGAAGCAGGCTGCCTTACAATTGGTGATTGAACTGGTTCGCGCCGGGAAATTGAGCCCGTTGCAGGGCGATGCGGCCAATATGATCTCGATCTATGAGCAGTTTAAGACGCATTTTGAAGCTGAAAAACATAAGCACGCGTCTGACTCCGCGATTTCCTGAGACACGTTTTCAGATAAACAGACGTTCAGCTACGGGCAGGGCCCGTAGCTGAAATGCACTACTTTTTACTGACCCGATCGAAATAGAGCAGGCTGTTGCCCACCCCCTGATAGTCGCCCTGGATATTGTTGCCCAGCCCCACCTGTTTCTGCCCCTGTAATGACACCACATACGGCGAGTTTTGCTGGATGTCGGTTTGCAGTTCCTGATAAAGCGCCGTGCGTTTTTTCACGTCGCTCTCTGCGGCGGCAGCACGTGTTTTGGCACTCAGCTCAGGAATAGACCAGCCGACGCGCCAGGCCAGTGTTTTCGGCCCGCCTTCGACGTTGTAGGCGAAGGTGCTGGCGTTGCTGTTAGCATCAACGTAATCCGCACCCCAGTAGATAAAGATGGACTGGAAGTTACGTCCGCGCATTTTTCCCCAGAGTTCAGACTCTGCCACGGGCTGGATATCAATCTGGATATCCGCTTTGGCAAAGCTGGCCTGCAACGCCTGCGCCACGTCACTGTACGGTGGCTGATTGATAATGGTCAGAGAGAAGCGGGTGCCGGGCTTGATCCCACCCTTCGCCAGAATCGCTTTAGCTTTTGCCACATCGTAGTGGAAGGGTTGATCAGTCAGCGCGCCGTCAAAGCCGGCAGGGAGAAAGGCCTGATGCGTTTGATACTGCCCCTTTAACAGCTGCGTGGACAGGCTATTGTAATCGACCAGCCAGCGTGCGGCCTGCCACAGTGCCGGGTTACCCAGCGCGGGTTGTTGTTTATCCTGGGTATTGAAACCGAGGTAGTAAATCAGTGCAGAGGGATAGCTGGCAACGCGCACATTGGTTTGTTTTTTCAGCGTGGCAAACTGATCTGCGCCCAGATCGTACGCCACATCGGCATCGCCCTTTTCCAGCAACAGTCTGCGTGAACCAGCATCGGCGACGCTCTTCAGCAGCACGCGTTTCAGATGCGGGGCTGGCTGTGCGTTGGGATTCTGTTCGAGCACCAGCGCCTGCTGCGGCACGTACTTGCTGATGGCATAAGGGCCACTGCCTGCCGAATGTGTCCTCAGCCAGTTATTACCGTAATCCTGCTGGCTGACGTGTTGTTTCACCAGTTTGCTGTCGACCGTTGAAGCGACGGCAGAGGTCAGCAGGCGCAGTGCAAGGTCGCGGCCAATGGCTGACTGCCAACGGAGCTCAAACTGCGTATCGCTCTTCCTGGTAAACTGCGCATCAATATTTTCCGGGGTCCAGCCAAACTCACCCAGAATAAAGACCGGCGTTTTGTTGAGTTTCACCGCACGCGTTAGCGAGTAAATCACATCGTCGCTGGTGACCGGATTACCGCTGGCAAATTGTTTCCCGGCGGTGAGCGTAAACAGCAGACTATGTTCGGTGCTACCTGCTTCCCATTTGCTGGCGAGTTCCGGGACCAGATTACGTTCATGGCGGATCTCCGGGGAGACCAGCGTTTGGTAGACGTTGCGCAGACTGCTGTTACTGACGGTTTCAAAACTTTCCGCGGGATCAAAGCTGATAATCCCGTCGAGCGAGATGGCCACCACCAGCGTATCGGCCGGGGTGGCAGCCTGAGTGCCATAGGTCAATGCCAGCGTACTGGCGACGAACAAAGGAAGGATCTTGCGCATGATGGAGTCCTGAATCGGGAGAGATATCAGGACTATAGGCGTATATGTGTGGATCAGAAATGCCAGATCTGACTATGGTTAGCTGTTAAAAACACAACCTGCTTTAACCGACGATGCGGCCCTGATCCATCTGTACGGCACGGTCACACATGTGGTCGATCACGTCAGGATCGTGACTGACCAGCACCATCGTCAGATTGTCCTGCTGTTTAAGCTGATTCAGCAGGTTGAGGATCTCCGCCTGCACCGACATATCCAACGCTGAGGTGGGCTCATCCAGCAGCAGAATTTTCGGCTCAAGCAGCAAGGCACGCACAATCGCAACGCGCTGACGCTGGCCGCCCGAAAGCTGATGCGGGTAGCGATCGGCCAGTGCCGGATCCAGCCCAACGTGACGGAAACCCTGATCGATACGGTCATTAATATTATCCGCTTTAATCAGTTTCAGCGGCTCTGCCAGGGTGCGGCGCAGGCGATGACGCGGGTGCAGGGAGGCGTAAGGGTCTTGAAACACCATCTGCACGTCGCGCCGGAGTTGCCCGGTAAACGGCTTACCCGGCAGCGCCTGATGGCCTGCAAGCAGCATCTCACCCTGCCAGTGCGGGTTCAGACCGGCCATGACCCAAAGCAGTGAGGATTTGCCACAGCCGGAGGGACCCACGAGGCCAAAGCATTCGCCCGGATTGACTGACAGCGTGACGTCATGCACCACGGTACGCAGGTCGTAGCCCTGTTTGTGAGCCACGCTCAGTTGGGATAACTCAATCATGCTGTTGCCCCTGTGTCAGCGCCGCGCGATCCAGCACAGGAAGGGGTTGACCCCGGGTCGATCTATTCGGACGACAGGACCACAGCGTACGGGTGTAAGGATGCGTGGCATGCGGTAATTCAGCTGCCGCCAGCTGGTCGAGCACTTCGCCCTGATACATCACCATCACACGCTCACAATGTTCGGAAACCTGTTGCAGATCGTGGCTGATCAGCAGCAGTCCCATGTCACGTTGTTCGACCAGATTGCGGATCAGCCTGAGTACCTGGTCGCGCATGGCGTGATCGAGCGCGGAAGTGGGTTCATCAGCAATCAGAAAACGCGGTTCTGCGATCAGTGCCATTGCCAGCATCACACGCTGACCCATCCCCCCCGAGAGCTGGTGTGGGTAACGCTTCATCTGTTCTGCGGGCTGCGGCAGGCCCACGGCATCCAGCATGTCGCAGACTTTCTCTTTGATTTCAGCCCGGCTGAAACGGCCGTGTAGCTTAAGCGGTTCTGCCACCTGCCAGCCGATGGTGCGCAGCGGATTCAGGGCATATTTCGGGTCCTGCATCACCATGCCAAGCTGGCTACCGCGCAACTGGCTCCAGCGCCGTTCGTTCAGCGTCAGGGCGTTTTCTCCGGCGATGCTCAGGGTATTCGCCTGTACCTGGAGAGAGGGAGCCAGCAGCCCCATCAGTGCACGCGCGGTCAGGGATTTGCCGGAACCGGATTCCCCGACCAGCGCCACGCGTTCACGGCCGAGCGTAAAGCTGATATTTTTCACCAGCGCCGTACCGTCAGCGCTGCGGATCGTCAAACCGTCTGCCACGATGGGTGCAGAAGAATCAGTTGCCATTTCGGGTATCCAGTCGGTCACGCAGGCCATCGCCTGTCAGGTTAAATGCCAGGCTGGCAAACAGAATCGCACCACCGGGAACGGCGGCGACCCACCACTGGTCAAAAATCACTTTACTGCCTTCGGCGACCATCGAACCCCATTCTGCGGTCGGGGGCTGAATGCCCATCCCAAGGAAACCCAGGCCCGCCGCCGAGAGAATAATCCCGCCGAGGCTGAGGGCTGCACGTACCACGGCGGTGGGCAGGCAGAGCGGTAAAATATGACCAAACATCAGACGCAGACCATTAATTCCCTGCATGCGCGCGGCGGCAAGGTAGTCGCTGCGGCGCAGTGCCAGCGTTTCAGCTCGCGCCTGGCGCGCAAATGGCGGCCAACTGGTGAGTGCCAGCGCCAGCGCGCCGTTCATCAACCCAGGCCCCATCATGGCGACCAGTGCCAGTGCAATGACCAGATTGGGCAGTGACAGAAAAATATCAGTGATGCGCATCAGTACACGCTCACTCCAGCCGCCAAGATAACCGGCGCTGATACCAATAAGCATGCCAACGGGGATGGTCAGCACCAGGATCAGCGAGACCAGCAGCAGCGTAGGACGGGCACCATAAATCACCCGGGAAAGCAGATCGCGGCCAAAACCGTCCGTGCCCAGCCAGTGGCTGGCGGACGGCGGCATCAGACGTATGCCCATTTCCTGGGCGTTAGGATCAAACGGGGCCAGCAGCGGGGCAAACAGCGCAGCAAAAATCAGCAGACCCACCAGGCTCAGCCCGAGGGTCAATGTGATATGACGACGTGGTCGCCGCGTGCGCGGTTTAACGCTTTCAGCATCAGAGAGAGATTGCGTCATCGTGTTCTCGGGTCGGTCAGATAGGTTAACGCATCGGCCAGTGCATTGATGGCAATAAAGCAGCTGCCAATCAGCAGGGTGGAGCCGAGGATCGCCGGGGTATCGGAGGCGAACAGCGCCGTGGTCATGTAGCGCCCGACGCCAGGCCAGGCGAAGACGGTTTCCGTCAGCACGGAGCCTTCCAGCAGGGTAGCGTAAGAGAGCGCCAGCACTGTGATCAGCGTGCCACGTACGTTAGGAAAAATATGCAGCAGCAGAATGCGTCCACGGCTGGCGCCTTTAGCGCGGGCCAGAGTGACATACTCTTTACTGCTTTCTTCCAGCAACGCTGCGCGCAGCAGACGGGTAATGGTTGCCATCGATAGCAGGCCAAGCACCACCACGGGCAGCCACAGGTGGGCAATGGCGTTGCGGAACATCTCCATATCCCCGGAGAGCCAGCTGTCAATCAGCACCAGCCCGGTTTTCGGTTCAAGGGTATAAATCCAGATATCATCCAGACGGCCTGGCCCGGCAGACCAGTGCAGCACGGCGTAAAACAGCAACAGACCCAGCAGGCCGAGCCAGAATACCGGCACCGAATAACCGAGCAGGGAGATCATACGGGCTACGTTATCCAGCACGCTGCCGGGTTTCCATGCGGCCAGCAGGGCCAGCAGGATGCCAAACACCGCGCCAAAGATCATCGCGCAGGTGGCCAGCTCAATCGTGGCAGGGAAGGTACGCAGCAGATCGCTGGCCACCGGCTGATTGGTGATGCTGGAAATACCGAGATCGCCACGGACTAAATGTTCCAGATAGTGCCAGAATTGCACTGGTACTGGCTGGTCCAGCCCGAGACTGGCACGCACCTGGGCATAGGTCGATTCGCTGGCGTGATCGCCGGCAATTTGCAGCACCGGATCAACCGGGGAAAGATGGGACAACGCAAAAGTGAAAACCAGCAGTCCGAGCAATGTCACCACCAGCGAAAGCAGGGCACCGAGTGCCCCACCGCTGCGACGCCAGAAAAGCCGGGCAGAAGGCCCGGCATTGTTTTCGGCTGCTGCCATTACTTGGTGACCTGGCTGTAGTAAACCATATCCGGATTAATCCCCTGCACGTAGCCTTTCAGATTATCGCGCAATGCCACCAGATTACGGGCCTGCATACCGATGACATACGGTGAGTTTTTCTGCACTTCGCGCTGCATTTTTTCATACAGTTCAACGCGCTTCGCTTTGTCGGTTTCTGCCGTGGCCGCCAGCGTCTGCTTGCTCAGTTCCGGGATGTGCCAGTTAGAGCGCCATGCCAGCGTTTTGCTACCGTCTTCCGGGTTGTAGGCAAAGGCGGCGGCATTGGTGTTCGGATCGAAATAGTCGGCACCCCAGGCGTTCAGCGTGGATTCGTACTGGTGTGATTTCACGCGGGTAGCCACTTCAGAACTGATGCCAGGCTGGACTTCAACTTTCACGCCACCTTTAGCGAAGCTGGCCTGCAAGGCCTGGGCAATATCCAGGTACGGTGGCTGGTTGCTGACGGCCAGCTTAAAGCTGACGTTGCTCAGGCCTGCTTTCTTCAGAATGGCTTTGGCTTTTTCCGGGTCGTAGCTGTACGGGTTTTCGTTCAACGCACCGAGGAAACCTTCCGGCAGGAAAGACTGATGTACCTGGAACTGGCCTTTCAGCAGGTCGTTGGCAATGCCTTTATAGTCGAACAGGTAACGCGATGCTTCCCACAATGCCGGGTTTTTCAGCGCCGGGTTGGCATCAATATTGAACTGAATGTAATACAGGGAAGCCATCGGCACCGCGAGGGTTTTCACACCCGGCTTATCTTTCAGAGAGGCCATTTGATCGGCACCCAGGTTACGCGCGATATCGGCATCCCCCTGTTCCAACAGCAGGCGGCGTGCCGCGGGCTCCGGTACGTTTTTGATTAACACATTCTTCAGCTTCGGTGCGCCGGCCGGAGAGGTCGGGTTCGCGCTGAATAACACCACTTCATGCGGAATATATTTACGGATCTGATACGGGCCACTGCCTGCGGAATTCAGTGCCAGCCATTTGTTGCCGAAATCGCCTTTCTGTTCGTGCGCCATCACGGTTTTTTCGTCAACGATAGAGGAGACTGGCGCTGCCAGCAGGCTCAGAACGTAGGTCGGGCTGACGTCTGCGCTCCAGCTGATCTGCACATGGGTATCGTCGATTTTCTTGAACTGGGCGTCAACGTTCTCTTTGGTCCAGCCAAGCTGAGTCAGAATAAAGGACGGATCAAGGTTCAGTTTAACAACGCGTGACAGTGAGAAGATCACATCTTCAGGGCGCAGCGGGTTGCCGGAGGCAAATTTTGCCCCTTCGCGCAAAGTAAAGGTCATGCTGCGGTTATCGCTGCCCGGTGTCCAACTGCTGGCCAGCGTTGGTTTCAGGTCAATCGGGTTTTGCGGGTCAGACTGCACCAGGCGCTGATAAAGGTTGGTGAAAGCCTGTACGGAGGTCAGTTCAAAGCCGTCGGCCGGATCGAAGCTTTTTGCATCATCAATAGACTGGGCGATCACCAGTGTGTCAGCAGGGGTCGCAGCCGACGCAGCAAACGATGCTGCCAGTGCCAGGGCGATAACAGAAGGGACTGCAATTTTCATGACGTTTCCTGAAGTGACGTTTTTCGCGAGTGTAAGGGAACAGGGGATAAGAACAATAGTAGATTATTCGCTATCGTTATGCCTGAAAGTTATAAGTTGAAGGAAACGGTTATAGAACTAATGTGTACCAGGCATCATGGCTGGCTGAACATTTGCCACAGCAACGGAGCGATACTCAGCAGATTGTTAAGCATATGCAGAAAAATCGGCAGTTTCAGACCACCGGATACCATGCGTGCGGCGCACAGCAGTAGCGAAAGCACCATCAGGGCAATCACGGTTTGCAGATGGGCGTACTGGGTGTGCATCGCGGAGAAAATAATCGAGGCCAGCAGAGCACAGGCGATGCGCTGGCGCGGCGCCCACAGCAGGAATGCCTGCAGGATAAAACCGCGAAACAGGATCTCTTCAAATACCGGAGCCAGTATCACCACCGCAAAGGCAAACCATACCAGGGTCAGATCGCTATGGCTGAGCTGCTCGCCGATCCAGCCCTCCTGGCGCAGATAGAGTGACTGGCTGGCAATCACCGCCAGCAACAGACCCGTAAATAACAGCATCTGGCGCAGTTTCAGCTTGCCCAGAGGAATATCCTTATGATGCTGCTGATACCAGCGATAAAGCGGCACGAGGGCGGCGAACTCCAGCAGGCAGAGGATCGGCATCAGCAGGCCGCGACTTTTCAGCATCTCGAAATGAGGAAAACTGCTGACCATCACCGTAATGGCATACCAGACCATAAATACGCCTGCACAAAGCAGGGTGTGGCTGACCCGGTCGGTCGATGGTGTCATGGTCGTAAGGCTCGTTAGCGTCTCAAGGAGTGCGATGTTAGCAAGCACGACATAGGCTGTCGAGAGACGCCAGTTATGGCGATTTACATCAAAATATCTAAATAGTTTCCTATCATTACCGATATTAAGGCAGCGGGGCAGGATAATTTTACGCGCTCCTGAGTGAGGCAGAAGCGCGGGCAGAGGGTTAACGGACTCTGACTGCAACCAGAGTCATGAAGACTGCAAAGGCGACAAAGATAACGAGTTCCACAGGACGCTCCTCTGTAAGGATTAGTCCTAAAATTATAGCCAATGATGAATTTCTTTATAAACAGGGTGTGCGCCTGATACGGGCAAAGCACAATGTCTCATGGGCAAATCTGGCTGCGCAATAACGGTATAATCTGTTAACCTTTCAAAGGCATTGTCGTTTTATCTATGCTTTGAAAGGAGAAATAACCGTGAAACATTATGGGAAAATAACCGTGATTGCCGCACTAATGGCGTTGTCGGGTTGTCAGTCGGCCAGTGAAAAAACGGTGGCAGCAACGCCGGTCGATCCGGCGATGGACCAGTGTGGTGCATCACAGTATCAGCAGTATGTGGGTAAACCGCTGTCGGCCATTGAATCTCTCCGTTTTGAACACGCGGTGCGTGCCATCCCCTACAACTCTGCAGTGACAATGGACTTTAATCTTAATCGAATCAATTTCCTGGGTGATAAGCAGGGCGCGATCAGCAAGGTTTACTGCGGGTAACTGTGGTTGAAATCGCTATCCCGTCCAGTGCGGGCGGCCTGATGATACGGTCGCCCTCCGTCAGTAGTGCCACTTTCTTACCCACCAGAGTCGTAAACCAATGCCGACTGAGCTGGTCCAGCCGCTGGTCGTCCCCACCACTTCCCCTTTTGCCACGATCAACAATGTTGG
The DNA here is from genome assembly GCF_037479175.1 of Erwinia sp. MYb375. NCBI lineage: Bacteria > Pseudomonadati > Pseudomonadota > Gammaproteobacteria > Enterobacterales > Erwiniaceae > Erwinia > Erwinia sp. MYb375. The sequence goes on from NZ_JBBGZS010000014.1 coordinate 501,851, forward strand.
CGTTGTCGTCACTCCCCAGCTCGCGGCCAGCTCACCGTTGCGATCATTGACGACCGGTAGCGTCAGATGTTGTCCATTCAGGTAACGTACAATATTGATGTCGCCACCTGAGCGATTGGCAATAGTCAGTACACGGGTCCGTTTGTCATTCAGATTCATCAGTAGTGGGAGGGTGTCATGACAGGTTCCACACCAGCGGTCCCAGAACCAGACCAGTAACGGGGTTTTCTCACTGAGCTCCGCCAGCGTCAGGTTCTGACCGTCAATGGTATGCAACATTTGTCCGGCAATATCAGCGGGAAGATCCGGGGCACGAATACCATCTATCAGACGAATAAATAAAATCAGTGATAACAGGGGAAGCAGCAGATAAAAGCTGACCTTCTTAAATTGGTTTATCAGTGTGTTGTGCCAGTTGCGCATTGCCCGTCTCCGCCTGCGTACGGCGCTTATCTTAACGAGGCCATGACGAATGGCAATCGCCTGGCGTGTAAACATTCGTATAGGGAATAATGAATTACGGGTCGAGACTGCGGGCTGTCATCTTGCTGCAACTTCAGTGGGGTAGGGTAAGGCAGCTGAAAAGTGATCTCCTCGTCACTCTGAAAATATGCAATGCTCGTCTTCTCCCGCCCTGTGCGGGATTTTTTTTGCCTGCGATGCCATGCATGAATAATGCTATCCCGTGCCTTCCAAAATCTGTGCCAGCAGGTTGCGATATCCTTCCAGTACGGATTCGTCGACTTCCCGTTCCAGACGCTCAATCACATTCGCAATAATGGCTTTATTACTGGGCGTCCTGCCTGATTGCATCAACTCCTGCATGATCGCTTCCAGCAATTCACTCTCTTTCGGTGCATGAAATGACGGACTATTAAAATAATCGGTGATGGCGCGTCCGGCGCCGGGTAGTGGCTGACTCATGGCTAACCTCCACAAACGCGCCATCTGTGGCCACATGGCCACTGAAGGGTGAGATAATAACGTCATCGGCATTGAACCAGACTGTCAGAACAACAGTCCGCCAGTTGCCTGGAAAATAAACAGGTAAGATTATTAATTACTCTAGATGGCGCGTGCGGGATCGCCAGTCACAAACGGTTTTTTTTTACGGTTGTTATCACGAAATCGGCAAGCTGTGGTAAGTGCTGATGACTTCCAGGATGCCATTAATCATAAACTGCACCCCCATACACACCAGCAAAAAGCCCATCAGACGAGAAATAGCTTCAATACCGCCTTTACCGACAAGACGCATGATCGCACCAGAACTGCGCAGACATCCCCAGAGAATAAGGCTGACGGCAGCAAAGACCAGCGGTGGCGCCGCAGTTATCACCCAGGGGGAAAATGTGCTGCCATTATGGATTGTTGAGGCGCTACTGATGATCATGGCAATGGTTCCAGGACCCGCAGTGCTGGGCATCGCCAGCGGGACAAACGCAATATTCACCGCTTTATGTTCGCTCAACTCGTCCTTTTTATGCTCAGCTTCCACCGAGTGCTCGATGTGCTGCTGCGGGAATAACATGCGGAAACCCAGAAACGCCACAATCAGGCCACCCGCAATACGCAAACCTGGGATGGAAATCCCAAAGGTATCCATCACTACATTTCCTGCGTAATAGGCGATGGCCATAATGAGAAATACATAGAGTGAGGCCTGCGCGGCCTGGCGGTTGCGTTCCTGATAATTCATGTCACCTGCCAGTCCCAGGAACAGCGCCACCGTAGTGAGTGGGTTTGCCAGAGGCAGCAGTACCACCAGGCCAAGGCTAATGGCTTTCATCAGTTCTAACATTGCTGGGATCCTTGCATGCAATTAAATAGGGGGGAGTAGGCCATGATGCATCATACCCACTGTGATGCGAAGCGTAACTGAATTACAACAGGAAGAATTGACTCTGCGTGGTAAAAAGCCCGGATGGAAATCAGCATGAGAGGTACGAGTTCTGTTGAGGTAAACAAAAAGTTAAAAATATTTTTTGTTTAAAATCAATTAATTGTGTTTTTTATCTCGTTTTTATTATTGCAGCACTTGTACTCAGGCCTGGGTTATGAGTAAATGCTCGTGTCGGTTTTGATACAGACCCACGTATGCGAGCAATTTTAGTAAAGCAGTCTTCAGTTCAAGCGTTAGCCTAAGCTTCTTCCTGACTTCCTTCTGAGTGCCTCATAGTAACCCCTGTTGACAAACCCTGTGCCCACTGTGGCTTACTACAATTTTGAAGGAAAGACCCATGTCAATGACTGGTTTAGTAAAATGGTTCAACGCTGAGAAAGGTTTCGGCTTCATTTCCCCAACTGACGGCAGCAAAGATGTATTCGTACATTTCTCTGCAATCCAGAACGGCGGCTTCAAGACGCTGGAAGAAGGTCAGAAAGTATCTTTCACTATCGAAAATGGCCAGAAAGGCCCAGCAGCTGCTAACGTAACTGCTCTGTAAGATAGTGAATGTTCGTTAGTACGATACAGCGTTAAACCTGAATCATACGAAACGAAATCAAAAAACCCGCCTTATGGCGGGTTTTTTGCGTTTGAATGTCGGCCGTCCATTTTGCTCACACTTTTTATCAGACGCATACCGAGAATAACCTGACGGCTCAAGTGAGTGTTGTTACACTCGCCTCTCAGTTCTCCGCGACAGGTTATACGCACAGCACGATGGAATCCTGGAAAGTTAACCTCATCTCGGTCTGGTTCGGTTGTTTATTTACCGGGCTGGCCATCAGCCAGATTATCCCGTTTCTCCCGCTGTACGTTGAGCAACTGGGCGTTACGGATCCCAGCGCACTGACATTATGGTCAGGTCTGATCTTCAGCATCACCTTCCTCGTTTCCGCCATTGTCTCGCCCATGTGGGGCAGTCTTGCTGACCGTAAAGGCCGCAAGCTGATGCTGCTGCGTGCTTCTCTGGGAATGGGGGTGGTGATCCTGTCGCAGGCTTTCGTCACCAACGTGTGGCAGCTTCTGGCCCTGCGGGCGCTGATGGGGCTGACTTCCGGTTATATCCCCAATGCAATGGCGCTGGTCGCTGCACAGGTACCGCGTGAACGCAGTGGCTGGGCGCTGAGTATGGTCAGTACCGCGCAGATCTGCGGTGTTATTATGGGGCCGTTGATGGGGGGGCTGCTGGCTGACTGGGTTGGGCTACAGGCGGTCTTCCTGATCACCTCCGGGCTGCTGCTGATCAGTTTCCTCATCACCTTGTTTCTGATTAAAGAGGGCGGCCCGCCACGGGTGAAGAAAGAGGACAAGCTCAGTGGCAGCATGGTATTTCATACCCTCAGTCGCCCGGGATTAGTGATCAGCCTGTTTGTTACCACGCTGGTGATCCAGTTATGTAATGGTTCGATTAGCCCCATTTTGACGCTGTTTGTGCGTGAACTGGAGCCGAACGTACAGAATATTGCTTTTGTCAGCGGAATGGTTGCTGCTATCCCCGGTGTGTCCGCGCTGCTCTCAGCGCCAACGCTGGGCAAGCTCGGTGACCGAATAGGTGCCGAACGTATTTTGTTTGCAGCGCTGATTTTTTCCGTGGTGCTGTTTGTGGGGATGTCGTGGGCAGACAGTGCCGTGGAGCTAGGGATATTCCGTTTCCTGCTCGGCTTCGCCGATGGTGCGATGATGCCAGCGGTGCAGACGCTGCTGCTGCGCTATTCCAGTGACCAGGTGACCGGGCGTATTTTTGGCTATAACCAGTCCTTTATGTACCTCGGTAACGTCATCGGGCCACTGATGGGGTCGGCTATCTCAGCTGTCGGCGGTTTTCGCTGGGTATTTGCCGCGACGGCGGCGGTGGTCCTGGTGAACAGCGTGCAACTGATTTGGGTTTATCGTCAGTCCCGGCGCACTGCAGTGCTGCGCCGGGATGGGAAGGTCTAGCGGGCGAGCGACATACTCATCTGGTAACGATACTGGCGTTCAGACAACAGGAAGTCCGGGCTGACGCTCGGGCTCCAGGAATCATCACCACCAACGCCCATATGATAGCCATCAACAATCAGCCAGCACCCAGGTTCGTCACGGAGCAGGTGACGGTGTGAAGTCTCCCGCAGCTGTTCCAGGCTGTGACGGCTGAGTGAGAAGTGGAACTCACCGTTGAGCCGCCAGTGACCGTAGGTCAACTGCTGAGTGCCACCGCGCAGGCCATTTTCACCCGGGAAGACATACGGCGTGCTCAATTGGTCAAGCGGTAACTGCCAGCGGGAAAACTCGGCGGCCAGTTGACGGTCAGGATAGTTTTCGTGTGGGCCAAGGCCCAACCAGCTTGCACTGCCTGCCACTTCTGCCAGCTGGCAGCGCAGGCCAATACGTGCAGGTTCCGGCTGTCCGGCGGCAATGTCCACTTCAACTTCAATATGCATTACGCCCTGCTGATCAATCCGATAGCATTTACGGCTGAGGAAACGTAACTCTCCGGCAGACAACCAGGCGTGCTCTGTTCTGATCTGCACGCCATCACTCAGCGCATCGGCTTGCAAACGCAGCAACTGACTTTCCAGCTGATAATGGCCTGCTCGCTTCCAGCGTTCTACCCATGCGTGCGGATCGATACGTGTCACTTCGCTGATGCCGATATCATTATCAATGGGGGCGCGGGCAAAGAGGTCGCGTAGCGGAGAGAGTAACTGGGGTTCACTGCCGTTCAGCCACTGTACCAGTTCACCGCTTTGGCGGCAGAATTGCCAGCATTGTTCCCCACGACGAACCTCAATCCACTGCAGCTCCTGGCTCAGTTGTGGCATTTCCCCCGCGGTTTGCGGTTCAGGGAGAGCCAGGGCCGCAGGCAGACGCCAGCCATCCCATGCTACACGCTGACCCGCAGGTGACCAGTCGGTGGCGAGAGGTTGAATCACCTCAACCCGCAGCCACAGCTCCCCTGTCAGCGAGGGCAGAGCGCCCAGCGTTAATTCAATGCTGCCTTCCGGGGCGATATCCAGCGTATGTTGTCCCTCTGCTACTGATTTTCCCTGATGCTCAATACGCCAGTGCAAATGTTCATTGTCGCTGTGGCGGAACAGGTATTCGCTGGCGATACGTACGGTTAATGGCGCAGTGCTGGTCAGTTCAAACTGGAAGAACTGCTGGGCGCGCTGGGCTTCAAACAGTGCCGGATGAGGCGTGCGGTCCGCAAACACCAGCCCATTCATACAGAACTGACGATCGTTGGGTGTGTCGCCAAAGTCACCGCCATAAGCCTGGAATCGCTCACCGTTTTCGTCCAGGCGCGTCAGGCTCTGGTCGACCCAGTCCCAGACAAAACCGCCCTGCAGGCGAGGGAACTGGCGGAAAGCCTGCCAGTAGCGATCAAAACCGCCAAAACTGTTGCCCATGGCGTGCGCATATTCACACAGGATCAGCGGTCTGTTTTCTTCCGGCAGGCCGATCCATTTTTTAATTGACCATTTTGGCACAGCATCGAAGGGTTGATCCTGATCGACGCGGGCATACATCGGACAGATAATATCGGTCGCGGCGGTATCGGCCCCTCCGCCTTCGTACTGCACCGGACGGCTCGGATCCTGGCTCTTGATCCAGCGATAGAGTGCATCATGGGTGCTGCCATGGCCGGATTCGTTGCCCAGTGACCAGATGATAATGCAGGCGTGGTTACGATCGCGCTGCACCATGCGGATGACGCGTTCGCTGAAGGCGTTAAACCATGATGGATCATCCGACAGTCGGTTCATCGGTTGCATTCCATGGGTTTCGATATTCGCCTCATCCACTACATACAGACCAAAACGGTCGCACAGGCGATACCACAATGGATGGTTTGGATAATGTGAGCAGCGCACCGCATTAAAGTTATGCTGCTTCATCAGCAGGATATCAGTGATCATGGTGGCTTCATCGACCACCTGGCCGAAGTCCGGGTGATGTTCATGGCGGTTAGTCCCGCGGATCAGTAGCGCTTTGCCGTTGAGTTTCAGCAGGCCGCCACTCACTTCGATCTTGCGGAAGCCGACGTCATACGCTTCTGCTTCAATCAGCGTACCGCTGGCATCCAGTAGGGAAACGACAACGCGATAAAGATAAGGTGTTTCGGCACTCCACAGCAAGGGCCGGTCAACATGCAATGTCAGTCGGGTGCGGTCGAGATAACGACCGCGCTCGTCGATAACTGGCGTGCCAAATGGCTGATGATGATGCGCGATTTCCTGACCTTCACGCCACAGCGTTACCTGGAGCTGATAATCGCTGGCGTCCATCAGTGAGGTGAGCGCCAGGATGTTTAATTGTGCAGAACGATATTCCGGGCTGAGAACGGTCTCAATTTGGACATCACACAGCTGTACGGTCGGTTTATGCAGCAGGCAGACATCACGGAAAATCCCGCTCATGCGCCACATATCCTGATCTTCCAGATAGCTGCCGTCACACCAGCGCAGCACCAACACCGCAATGCGGTTTTCACCCTCATGCAGGCTGGTACTGAGGTCAAACTCTGCCGGCAGACGGCTATCCTGCGAGTAACCGATAAACTCGCCGTTGCACCACAGATAAAAGGCAGAGTTCACGCCGTCAAAAATGATTCGCGTCTGTCCCGTCGCCAGCCACTCAGGCTGACATTCGAATGTGAGCGAGTAACATCCCGTGGGGTTATCGGCAGGAACACGCGGAGGATCAACCGGAATGGGGTACTGCACGTTGGTATAGATTGGGGCGTCATACCCCGCCAGCTGCCAGTTCGCCGGAACGGTTAAGCGATCAGCCAGGGGCAGATCGGCAACCACCCACTCATCAGGTACCGCTTCCGGGCGAGTGAAATAGCTAAAGCGCCACTCTCCGTTCAGTGACTGAATACTCTGACTGGCACGATCGTCCCGTGCAGCATCGCTGTCGCGCCAGCTGGAAAAAGGCGGATGAGCGGGCAGACGGTTGAGTTGCGTGACCGCCGGGTTTTCCCAGTGACGCTGAGAAAGTCGCTGTTGCAGGGTGAGTTGTGCAGAGTCGGTCATGCCAGATTCCTTATAAATGTTATGCGCTCACATTGATGCGGAAACGGAATGAAGTAAAGGAAAAAGAGTGTGGAATGCGATGCTGGTCGCAACATTTACGGGTAAAGAAAATCTGTAAATAGCTCGCTGCGCGCAGGGTTGTAGCGGGAAACCAACAGGAAAACGTTAAGCGTCGTTACGCCGGGTAAAAAGGCCCCGGAACCAGAGAATTCTGCATTGTGAGGGGCATACGCGACGCTTACTATCAGCGCCAGTTGTTATTCACTGTTGTACGAGGGATTCACATGATTCGTGTCATTAAAGCGGTAAGTATCATTGCGCTGGTTGCAGCATTAAGCGGATGCCTGTTCCCACCTCCGGGCGGTGGCTGGGGAGGAGGACATGGCGGCGGTGGAGGACACGGTGGCGGTGGGCCTCGCGGTGGCTTTATGGAACAGGGGCGCTAAAACCTGACAGTTCGGGGGCCGACCGGTCCCCGAAAGTGAGTGCCAGCGTTTAAACAGGAAGAGCGTCAGCGAAACGTTTCGAAAAAAACATCGCTTTAATTGCTCTGTTTTGGGGCATAAGTCACGAAAATATAAAGCGAATATCAGTTTTCTTTTTTTGATGTGGATGATAACGTCTTGCTTTAACTCGCTGAGACAGTCGCATGAAAAACCTCATTGCTGAATTACTGGTAAGGCTGGCGGAAAAAGAAGAAGAGTCGAAAGAACTGGTGGCTCAGGTCGAAGCGCTGGAAATCGTCGTGACGGCACTGCTGCGTAAGCTGGATGGCGAACAGCTTCAGCAAATAAATACCCATATTTCTGAGGCGATGCAGACGGCATCAACCGCAATGGCTTCAGATTATAAGAAAGACGCTTCTTTGTTGGAAAGTTATATTCATCGCCTGTTACACCATCCCCGACAGTAGTTCCACGATTCAATTAAACGCACATCGAACTCACATGTATGTGGTGATGGGCGCTTTCATATCACTTTTTGAAAATATTCCTGTTTACCCGCTCGCTGAAAACAAAAGCCGTGCCACACTGATCATTGTGCTTATAACAATAATGGGATGGTATGCGAATGAAAGTTCAGTTACTGATAGCGGCTGCCCTGTTCTCACTGACGGCGGCCGGTTATGCTGGCGCCGCAGAGAAAACCGCACAGCAGCAAAAAATGACCGTCTGTAATCAGCAGGCAGGGGATAAGGCCCTGAAAGGGGATGAGCGCAAAACCTTTATGAGCAACTGTCTGAAGAAAGACAGCAAGATGGATGGCATGACGCCGCAGCAAATGAAGATGAAAACCTGTAATGCCGGGGCAGGTGAAAAAAACCTGAAAGGCGACGAGCGCAAAACCTTTATGAGCAATTGCCTGAAAAAAAGCTAATACATCGTGGGCTACCGTCCCGTGGATGGGCCTCCTGAGCCATTTTTATCGCCTCAGGTCATCAGTGGCACTGATTGTTAATGTCAGTGCCATTTTCTTTTCCTAAACTCTATTCCCTCTCCAACGCCTCACCGGTCTGCCGGGTCGTTGCGCGTTATTCACTAACAACTACAGGATGTGTTGTATGGTGGCTTTCATCATTATCGGTATTTTTATTATTAGCGTGATCTATGCCCACTCGCGTGGACGGATAAAGCTGAAATTCTCACGACAGTTATTCGACCACTCAACCTTTATGGCGCCCATCAATATGTTTATGACCGGTCTGTGCCTGCTGCCGCGTAAACAGCCTTATTTTGATCACGACGTTTTTCCCGAATTAAAAAAGCTGACCGATAACTGGCAGGTTATTCGGGAGGAGGCGGTACGTTTACAGGAGCATATCAAAGCCGCGCAGTCGCCTAATGACGCCGGATTCAATACCTTCTTTAAGCGCGGCTGGAAACGCTTCTATCTGAAATGGTACGGCGATGCGCATCCTTCGGCGCAACAGCTTTGCCCGCTTACGAGTGCATTACTGAGTGAGATCCCCGCTGTTAAAGCGGCCATGTTTGCCGAGCTTCCCGCGGGGAGCCATTTGGGTAAACATCGCGATCCTTACGCGGGATCGGTGCGCTATCACCTTGGGCTGATAACGCCAAATGATGAACGTTGTTTTATTGAGGTGGATGGAATACGGCACAGCTGGCGCGATGGTGAAGCGGTGTTCTTCGATGAAACCTACGTGCACTGGGCGCAAAATACGAGTGAGGAAACACGCATTATTCTCTTCTGTGATGTGGAACGCCCGATGAAATGGCCCTGGGCGCAGGCCGTGAATCGTTGGGTTGGGGCAAAAATCATGTCCGCCGCCAGTTCACCCAATGATGAGGGAGATCGTGTTGGCGGCATCAACCGTATCTTTAAATACGTTAACCGCGCCCGGGATGCAGGGCAGCACCTGAAAAAATGCAATCGCACGCTCTATTACGCGCTGAAGCACACGCTGATCGTGGTGATTTTTCTGCTGATTATTGTGCCGAGCATGATGGGGTAAAAAACGGAACGGTGCCGCCGGATGCGCGGCACCGGGGGGATTACTGTTTGCTCATCTGCTCAGATTTCGCCATACACTGCTGCATCGCTTCGATCACCGCAGAACGGAACCCTTTCTGCTCCAGCACTTTGACGGCTTCGATGGTGGTACCGCCCGGTGAGCACACCATATCCTTCAGCTCGCCAGGATGTTTACCGGTTTCCAGTACCATCTGCGCCGCGCCTTTCACCGCTTGCGCGGCAAATTGATAAGCCTGCGCGCGCGGCATTCCCCCCAGCACGGCGGCATCCGCCATCGCTTCAATAAACATAAACACGTAGGCTGGCGCTGAGCCACTGACGCCGACCACCGCATGAATCAGATATTCTGGCACCAGCGCGGCTTTACCGAAGCCGTTGAAAATTTGCACCACTTCATCGGCTTCTTCGGCGGTCACCAGCACGTTAGGCGTTACCGAGGTCATGCCTTCATTGACCAGCGCCGGGGTATTTGGCATCACACGTATAATTTTACGATCATGCCCCAGCACGGTGGCCAGCGAGTCCAAAGTGACGCCTGCAGCGATGGAGACGATCACTGTCTCTTTGTGCAGGCTGCCAGCGATATCCTTCAATACAGACAGGATCACATTGGGTTTCACTGCGCCAAACAGGATATCGGACTGGCGGGCGACCTCTTCGGCACTCTCTGCCGGGGTGATGCCGTACTGCTGTTGCATCGCCTGGTTGGTGGCGGGTTTACGGTCGAAAACCAGAATGTTTTCAGGTTTGACCTGACCCGCGGCGACCAGGCCCGCAATAATGGCTTTAGACATATTACCGCAGCCAATAAAGCCTACTTTCTTATCCATGACGATCTCCCTGTTTATTCAGTCTGTCAGAATCTGGCTGATGCCATTCCTCCACCTTAACTCAGCTTGGGTCAGGCTTAAACCTCAAAGGATGCCTGAATTTTAGGTTGCCATTGTGGGAAACAATGTTGAAGATCGTGATTGTTCTCGACTCTCAGTAAAAGGAAATGGCGATGCCAATCTGGGTGGATGCCGATGCGTGCCCGAAAGTGATTAAAGAAGTACTGTACCGTGCAGCAGAGCGCGAGCAGATGATGGTAACGCTGGTCGCTAATCAGTCACTGAGCGTGCCGCCGTCGCGTTTTCTGCGGACCCTGCGTGTTCCGGCAGGGTTTGACGTGGCAGATAATGAAATTGTGCAGCGGGCTGAAGCGGGGGATTTGGTGATCACGGCGGATATCCCGCTGGCAGCGGAAGTCATGGAGAAAGGCGCGATAGCGCTGAATCCACGCGGTGAACGCTACAGTGACGCGACTATCCGTGAGCGTCTGACGATGCGTGACTTTATGGACACGATGCGCGCCAGTGGGGTGCAGACGGGTGGACCGCCCACGTTGAACCAGCGTGACCGTCAGCAGTTTGCCAACGAACTGGATAAATGGTTACAACAACAGCGTAAATGACAGACAGCCTCTCCCGCTTTGCAGGAGAGGCATGATCATTATTCAGACAAAACTGTCATCATCAAAATCGTTGTCATCAAAACCGTCATTACTGAAATCGTCATTGGCATAATCCTGTTGCAGACCGTTGTCCTGCGCCAGGAATGAGGTGTTGTCGCTGCCGTTATTAAACGTGTCGAGATTATTGCTGAGATCAGGGTCTGGTAGCGCCGGTTCGTTAATAATATTGACGATCTCTTCCGGCTGCTGGTGGTGGAACATACTGGTCAGCATCTCGGCCATGACGACGCCCCCGGCGACGCCAACAGCGGTCTGTAATGCACCGCCGAGGAAACCACGACCTGCAGCAGGCGCTGCGGCATAAGCCGGTTGCTGTGGCTGGGCTGGCGCATTATTCCAGGGCTGTGTGGCCGCGGGGGGCTGCTGTAGGGGTTGCGCACGGTTCCCCCCGCCAAACAGCCCGGAGAGGAAGCCTCCGCTGCTCTGCTGCGGTTGTTGCCGGGCCTGCGTCAGCTCGCTTTCCAGCTGAGTAACGCGTGCGTTTAGCTGCTTCATTGCCGCCTCCTGAATCAGAAGGGCTTGCGCCATGTAGTAAGGCGCTCCGGGTTGTTGCTGCACCTGCTGTTGGATCAGTTTCTCTGCCGCACTGTCACGGGGGCCGGACTGTGACTCCGCCTGTTTCAATCGGGTAAACAGGCTGTCAATTAACTGCTGTTCTTCGTTCTGCATAATGATTCTCCGGAAACGGGCGACAGCGTTTATAGTGGCAAGACCGTAGGGAAAGTAAATCATGCTGGCGTAAGGAAATGTTGCGGCAATAAAGGCGTGCATTTACTATGTGTAAATAAATAATTACACCTATAAGTTTTTATTAAACAATATCTTGATGGGTTATCGTGCATGCTGCGCTGTAAATAAAACGTTACTACTGGCCCGCTGGGAAAATGTCGGGTATTATGCGCTGCAACGTTAATCATTGGTTGGCCTGCTGCGTGCAATTAACGGCGTCGGCTGTTTGCTAAAGGAAGTGCCTGTTATGTCATTACCCATCTATCTGGTCGGCGCACGCGGCTGCGGAAAAACAACCGTTGGTCATGCCCTGGCGCTGGCATTAGGGTACGCCTTCTGTGACACCGACCATGCATTGCAGCAGTTTAGCGGGCAAACCGTTGCGGATATTGTGGCTGGTGAAGGATGGCCGGGCTTCCGTCTGCGTGAAACCGCATCGTTGAAAACCGTCACTGCACCTTCAACGGTGATCGCCACGGGTGGCGGCATGGTTTTATCCGAAGAAAATCGCCAGTTTATGCGTGAACATGGCCAGGTCATCTACCTGAATGCCGATGCCGCTGTGCTGGCAGACCGTCTTGAAGCCTATCCTGAAGCCGAACAGCGTCCGACATTGACCGGGCGGCCGATTGCGGAAGAGATGGTTGAAGTGCTGGCGGCGCGTGATGCGTTATATCGCCAGACTTCACACCATATTATTAACGCTATGCAGTCCCCTGACGGCGTCGTCAGCCAGATCCTCAGCGTGCTTTCTCTCGCCCGCGCCAGCTAAATTCTCTGTTGGTGCAGCGTTGCCTGCACCCCTCTTGCCTGCTTTCTCCCTTGTCCCGCAGATAAACCGTTTCGATTGTCTATACTCAGGTAAGGTCATCATACTGGCCGCGCACGTTTACTGACATCAAAAGGGGGCACTATGCCAGGCAGACCACCATATCCACGAGAAGCGAACATCATACCGGTCGAGAAAGGCGCGCCCGGCAAATCGGTGATCTGGTATGAACTCCGTGCCGACCATCCGAAACCTGATTCTTTGATCAGCGAGCATAAAACCGAGCAGGAAGCGCTGGATGCTAAAAAACGCTATGAAGACCAGTCGAAAGAATAAAGAATAGTGTGTACAGGCAAGGATGCCGACACCCGTTATTCCCCCGCAAGATTGTCGCAACTTCTTACGAATAATCTTACTTTTAATCTCTCCTCGTCACAGTATAATTGGCTATGGCTCGGCTATATATCGCCATAAATACCCGCAATTTCACCCTCTCTGGCATATTTAAGTATCGCCTTCTGTCCTGACAAAATGATCACATCGGTGACCTTCCTCCTGCACCCAAATTAATGCTTGACCCTGATTCCGCCCCGCCGTAGGTTTATCAAAACGGGAAAACAGGAACAGAAGTTCCTGATAGTGGAACAAAAGGTATGACCACCTTAGAGAATGCGACGGCGGTACTGAAACTTTTTAATCGAAGTGGAGTGAGCCAGGGCCAGCCAGGCCTGACGTTTACCGATATTGCCCAGGCGCTGGGGCTGCCGAAAAGCACCGTTTCGCGGCTGCTCTCTACCATGGAAAACCAGGGATTGCTGGAGCGCGATCCCGATACCCGCTGCTTTCATGTCGGCCATATGCTGCTGACGCTGGCCAGTAACTATCTCTCCACGCCGCTGGTGGATGGCGCGTCATCAATGATGGCGAGGCTGGCTGCGGAATCCAGCTGTACGGGCTATATCTCCGTGCTGGAAGGGCGTGAGATTATGGTGATGCGCATGTTTCAGGGCCGAATGTTCATTCAGGTTGTTACTCCGCCAGGGAGCCGTCTGCCAGCGGCAGAAACGTCGGTTGGTCGGGCGATCCTCTCCCGTTATAGCGATGATTATGTCCGAAAACTCTATGCCGGAAGCTGGCAGGTGAACTCCCCGAATTCTCCGCAGACGCTGGATGAATTGCTCACTGAACTGGCCAGTATTCGTCAACAAGGATGGGCGCTGGCACGCAATGAAACCTTACAGGGGATCAGTGCGGTATCCACCACGATTACCAATAAACATCGGGGGGAAACGGTCGCACTTTGCCTGTCGTTTCCGTCTGAGCATCATGCGTCACCTTATTCTTCCTCCGCACTGGACGCATTACAGATTGTGACGCGTGAGCTGGCGGGGAAATACGGTGACCGCGCAGGGCAGGGAGGCAATATGACCTCTGCCCTGCAGTAATTACCTCATCTCCTTTCGGATATGAAGTACGCCTCCACCAGGGCACCTGCAGTACCACGTAGTGACATGATTATCTGAAACAGCCCGTCAGAGGCAGGATGATCATCCCCAGAAGGGGTCCCCTGATACCTCAGGGGATCTCTCTTTTTTGCCTGAAACTGACGTTGTTCAATGTGATCTAACCCCTGTTTCTGTGTGGGGTCGCACATTGATGAGATCAGGTTCAAGGATAATCAAAGGGCGTCGGGGGGTTACTGCTATTATTCAGTAGAGAATACCAAAGGCCATTGCGCCCTCGCCCCAGGGGGAGAGGTTAAGCAGCCGCCAAAGATTAAGCAGGATGATAGCCTGTTGTCAGTGGAACTATGCACTATGAAGCCATCTCTGGTTACTCTCTCTTGTGGGCAGTCTCCACGCACCGACATTCTGCCGCTGCTGCTGGAGCATCTTCCTGAAGAGCAAATCGTTCATGTCGGGCTGCTTGATGACCTGACGCATGCGCAAATTGAGCGGCAATATGCGCCCGACAAAGGGGGCAAAATGCAGGTTATCCGGCTGAATGACGGTAGCCAGGTCTGCGTGTCGGCTGAGAAAATCACAACGGAATTGCAGCAGCGCATTCTGATGTTAGAAGAGTGCGGGTACGACACTATCCTGCTGTTGTGTTCGGGTGACTGCGGCCCCCTTTACGCCAGTACCGCGGTGCTGCTGGAGCCTGACCGTCTGGTCCCTCCGCTGGTGAAGGCCATTGTTGGCGGGCATCAGGTCGGGATCGTGGTATCGGTTGCCGGGCAAATTCATGCTCAGAAGAATAAATGGAAAAACCTGAAGCATCCCCCCTGTTTTGCCGTTGCCAGCCCGTATCATGCCAATGATGAGCCGCTTATTGAGGCCGCATTATCATTACAGGAGCAAGGTGCCGATGTGGTGGTGCTGGACTGCATGGGCTATCACCCGCGTCATCGCGATTTTTTACAGGCACTTCTCGGTATTCCGGTACTGTTGTCTAACATGCTGATTGCCCGTTTGGCGGCAGAACTGTTGGTATAAGTCACGATTGCAGTGCGTGGTACGCAATAGTGCGTGACAGCCTGTTAATTATCGCTCTACACTGCAAACTTACCTTTGTCTCTGATTTTAAGGAAATTATATGCTCAATGTTAGTGAGTATTTCGACGGTAAAGTGAAGTCGATTGGTTATGAGAGCGCCAGCACAGGTCGTGCCAGTGTGGGTGTGATGGCTGAAGGCGAGTACACTTTTGGTACGGCTCAGGCAGAAGAGATGACCGTGGTCAGTGGTTCCCTGAAAGTGTTACTTCCAGGGGAAGTTGAGTGGAAACTCTATCAGCCAGGCCAGATCTTTAACGTGCCGGGCCACAGTGAGTTCCATTTGCAGGTGGCTGAGCCTTCTGCGTATCTGTGCCGTTATCTGAAAGATTGATTTAAGCAGGGTCGGGCATGCCCGACCCCTACGTGTAGGGGCGACGCATGCGTCGCCCGCAACAGCATTAACGCTCTGCTTCGCCACCTAACGCTTCCACAGTATTGCTGATTAACGCAGCCAGCTCGCCCGTCATCAGAATAAAGTCAGCATCAAAACGTCCTGTCACATCTTCCCGATCAATATCGTCGTTCTGTTCGCGCAGGATGTCTGAGAATTTGAGGCGCTTGATCGAACCATCATCAGACAAGATCATCTGAATGCGTTCCTGCCAGTCGAGAGCCAGTTTCGTCACCAGTTTTCCGGCTTCGATATGGTTGGCGATCTCGTCGCACACCAGATCCTGTTTCTTGCAGCGGATCACGCCGCCATCTTCCAGAATCGCTTTCAGTTCAGCCTCATCCATCAGCGCAAATCCTGCCGGCAGTTCACCGGAACGCACCCATTCTGTCATCGTCAGTTCAATCGGGCTTTCCAGCGTCAGCGGCACCACCGGCAGTGAGCCGAGGCTTTTACGCAGCAGGGCGAGCGTATCTTCCGCTTTTTTCGCGCTGGCGCAGTCGACCATAATCAGGTTGTTAACGGTGTCTATCCACACATAGGTCTGGCTGTAACGGCTGAAGGCGCGTGGCAACAGGCTGTGCAGCACTTCATCTTTCAGAGAGTCTTTTTCTGTTTTTTTCAGCTTGCGCGATTGCTCAGCTTCCAGTTTACTGATTTTCGCTTCCAGTGCTTGCTTGATCACCGGCGATGGCAGCATTTTCTCTTCTTTGCGCGCACAAATCAGAATCTGACCGTTGGTGACGTGCGTCAGGTCGTCGCTACGTGGACCAATGGGAGAAACCCAACCGGTCTTGGCCATATCCTGGCTACCGCAGGGGGTGAAAGAGAAGGCATCGAGCTGTTTTTCCATCTCGTCTGCTACCAGCGGAATGTCGCGATTAAGACGATAAACCATCAAATTTTTAAACCACAGCATGCTGCATTCCCTCTCCGGACGCGCAAAAGGCGCGCGAGTTCAAAGTCAGCGCGCATGATAGCGAATCGGCGGCGGGGTTTCATTGCCTTTCCGCACCGCTCCTTCTAAGGTAATAATCTCACCGTCAAATCATGAGGAATAACAAGTGCGTATCGGTATCGATTTAGGTGGCACGAAAACAGAAGTGATTGCCTTATCCGACCAGGGGGAGGAACTGTTCCGCTATCGCGTCCCCACGCCGCGTGACGACTATGAAAAAACCCTGGAAAACATTATCGGGTTAGTACGCCGCGCAGAAGAAGTGACGGGCCAGCAGGGCACAGTGGGGCTGGGGATCCCCGGTACGCTATCGCCTTATACCCGGCGAGTAAAAAATGCTAACTCCACCTGGCTCAACGGTCAGCCGCTGGATAAAGATTTACAGCAGCGACTGGGCCGTGAGGTTCGTATCGCCAATGATGCCAACTGCCTGGCGGTGTCTGAAGCCGTGGACGGTGCGGCCGCAGGCAAACAAACGGTGTTCGCGGTGATTATTGGCACCGGGTGCGGTGCGGGAGTCGCGCTGAATGGCCAGGCACACAGTGGTGGCAACGGCAATGCGGGGGAGTGGGGCCATAACCCGCTGCCGTGGATGGATGAAGATGAGCTGCGCTACCGGGAAGAGGTTCCCTGCTACTGCGGTAAGGCAGGCTGCATTGAAACCTTTATCTCCGGGACCGGGTTTGCCACGGATTACCAGCGCCTGAGCGGCGTGTCATTAAAAGGCGCGGAGATTATGCAGCGGGTGGCACAACAGGACCCGGTGGCCGAATTGGCGATGAGCCGCTATGAACTGCGTCTGGCGAAGTCGCTGGCCCACGTGGTGAATATTCTTGATCCGGACATGATTGTGCTGGGTGGGGGAATGAGTAACGTCGAGCGGTTGTATCAGACGGTGCCGCTGCTGGTGAAAAACTGGGTGTTTGGCGGAGAGTTTGAAACGCCCATACGTCAGGCAGTTCACGGTGATTCCAGCGGCGTGCGCGGTGCGGCCTGGTTGTGGCCGTTGTAATGCGTAAAACAAGGGCCGATCGGAAAATGATCGGCCCCAACGGCGAGTTAATGCAATCTGACCTTATTCGCCATGCAGCATCGCATCATGTGGTGCGTTGTCACGCTGGCTTTTGGTCATCAGGAACCACAGGTAACCTGCCAGCATCAGCGCCACAAACAGCACACCGATAAGGGCGTTAAACCACAGCATCGCAATTAGACACACCAAAGCCAGTACCAGCGCAATCGCGGGAACGATCGGGTAACCTGGTGCGCGGAAGGTGCGATCCAGCTCCGGGGCAGTGCGGCGCAGACGGAACAGGCTCAGCATACTCATGATGTACATCACGATGGCACCAAATACCGCCATGGTGATCATCGCTGCGGTCAGTGACATGCCCTGCAGGTTGATCCAGCTGTCGCTAAAAATAGCGGCGATACCGATCACGCCACCCGCAATAATGGCACGGTGAGGGGTCTGGAAACGTGACAGTTTCGCCAGGCCCGCAGGCAGATAGCCAGCGCGAGACAGAGCAAAGAACTGGCGTGAGTAGCCGAGGATAATACCGTGGAAACTGGCAATCAGACCGAACAGACCGATCCACACCAGCATGTGCATCCAGTTGGAGTGCTCACCCACGATCATTTTCATTGCCTGCGGTAGCGGATCGTTAATGTTAGACAGTACGCGCCAGTCTCCGGCACCCCCGGCCATCAACATCACCCCGAGGGCCAGCACCACCAGCGTCAGGATCCCGGCAATATAGGCTCGCGGGATCGTACGTTTCGGATCTTTCGCTTCTTCTGCTGCCATCGCTGCGCCTTCAATGGCGAGGAAGAACCAGATAGCAAACGGGATCGCGGCAAAAATACCAGACAGTGCCGGCATGCCGAAGTGTTCACCGCCTGCCCAGCCGTTAGCGGCAAAGTTGGCAATACTGAAGCCCGGTGCGACCACGCCCATAAACACCAGCAGTTCGAACACCGCCAGTACGGTGACCACTAACTCAAACATCGCCGCGAGTTTCACCCCCAGAATATTCAACGTCATAAAGACAATATAGGCACCCACCGCCGCGTACTTCGGGTTGAGTTCCGGGTACTGAACGTTGAGATAGGCACCAATGGCCATCGCAATTGCCGGCGGAGCAAAGACGAATTCAATCAGCGTGGCCATACCGGCAATCAGGCCACCGGTCTCACCAAATGCACGACGGCTGTAGGCAAACGGGCCACCCGCATGTGGAATCGCGGTGGTCAGCTCGGTAAAGCTGAAGATAAAACAGGTATACATGGTGGCGATCATTAGCGTTGTCAGCAAAAAGCCGAGTGTTCCCGCCACGCCCCAGCCATAGCTCCAGCCAAAATATTCCCCTGAAATGACCAAACCGACTGCAATACCCCACAAATGAATGGTGCCCAGCGTGGGCTTTAATTTCGTTGTCATGTTGTTATCCCCGTGAGTGTGTTTCCTCTTCATCACCTACGCTGCAGATGTCTGTGGCGTAAAGGTGGCTGGAGAGCGTGACTCGATAATGCCGTTGCCCGTTGGGGGAAACTTGACGCGGGCATGATGATTTTTGTGCTCTCAGGTCAACTCACTCGCAAAAAAAGTGCCAGGTGTACGCTGTAGTCAAAACAGGGTCGTCTGCGGTCAAGCCGGAAGAGGGCAAGCGATAGGATGCTGTCAGGCAAAGAAGCACTGCCTGAAACTGACTCCGGAGCCAGACTATGACCGCAAAACAATATGACACCCTGAACAATGCAGCATTGCTGCGCCTCGCCGAAATGACCTTGTTGCGCTATCCGGCGGCGTTACAGGGCAAACTTAGCCTGCTGTGCCGTTCAGAAAACGCGACCTTTCTACTTGAAGCCGCTGGCAAACGGTATGCCTTGCGGCTGCACCGGGCGGATTACCACCAGCGTGCCGATATTGAAAGTGAGTTGCAGTGGCTGGATGCCCTGCGTGAAACCGGTATCGATGTGCCGCAGGCGGTCGTCGATCGCGAAGGGCAACGCGTACAAACCTTGATGCTGGAGGAGGGTTCGGTACGTCATGCCGTGCTGTTCCACTGGATCGAGGGGGAGATGCCGGGGACTGATGTTGATCCACGTGCCTTTCAGCAGTTGGGTAATATTACCGCTCGCCTGCATCAGCATAGCCGCAGTTGGCAGCGTCCTGCGAATTTCCAACGTATCACCTGGGATCATCACACCATGGTCAGCCCGCAAAGCCATTGGGGCGACTGGCGCGATGCGCCGAATTTGCACGTCCAGGATCACGGCATTGTGGAGGAGACGATCGCGCGAGTGGGATCGACGCTGGCTGAGTTCGGCAAGGAACCCCGCAACTACGGGCTGATCCACGCCGATCTGCGACTGACGAATCTGCTGCTGTATAAAGGGGAAACCCGGGTGATCGATTTTGATGACTGCGGTTTCGGCTGGTATCTGCACGATCTGGCGGCGGCGATCAGTTTTGTTGAGCATCATCCGCGTGCTGCAGAATGGGTTGATCACTGGATCCGGGGCTACGAGCAGGTCGCACATATCACCGATGCTGAGATGGAAAGGATACCCGCGCTACTGATCCAGCGCCGGATCCAACTGCTGGCCTGGGCGGGATCGCATGCGGAAACGGAGATGGCGCAAAGTCTCGGCCCACAGTGGGCGGATCATTCTGTGCGTTTGTGCCACCGTTACCTGGAGACGCGCGATCTGCCTGTTGGCGCATAATTATCACGTTACTGCACCGTGGACGGGCAACGCTGCGCCGCCACAGTGCTTATTCGCACGGGTCTGTAGGCTAACACGCTGATTTTGTCCGATGTTGCGGTTGGTACGCAATTTGCTGTGTAAAGAGGAGTAAAGAGCCCACACCGCAGCAGGAGGCAGTCATCATGTTATCAAACCCATTGGCCCGTTCAGAAACCAGCCATGTTCTGCACAGTGCCAGCGCCTGCAATCGTGGGGTCCTGGCTGCTGCTGCCAGTGGACTGAGCGAGTTTATCTGCCACAGCGGCGGTGACGTTGATCGTATTTTTGGCGTCAGCGGTATCGACCCGGAGCTGCTGGCACAACCCACGCTCAGTCTGGGCTTAATCAATTATTGCCGGGTGATGGAAGAAGCGGCACGGTATTCAGGTTGTGATAACTTCGGTTTACATTACGGCAGGCAGTTTAAACCGCAGTCATTAGGTCTGATTGGCTATATCGGTCTGTGCAGCGCCACGCTGGAACAGGCACTGCACAATGTGGCGAACGCGTTTCCCTGGCACCAGCACGATACGCTGACGCGGCTGGTGGATAAGGGGGACTGCTGGCGGCTGGACTATCAGGTACGCCACGGCGCTATCCTCTGCCGTCGTCAGGATGCAGAACTGACGCTGGGCATGTTCCTTAACCTGATCCGCCATGTCGCTGGAAAAAACTGGGCGCCGCGTGAGGTGCATTTCGAACACCCACGTCCTTCACAATGGCATGAGCACTGTAAAGTGTTCGATGCCCCTGTCTATTTCGATCAACCTTTTAACTCCTTACTGATCCCGAAACGCGATTTGCTCCGTGCGATGCCGGACAGTGATCCCTTATTACTGAGCGTGATGCAGGATGCTATCCAGCGTCTGAATAGCAGTACGCCGCAGCAGAATATCGTCGATCAGGCGCGGGCGCAGGTTCAACGGGTGATCCTGCAAGGTGAACCTGTACTGGATGATGTGGCGGAAAAAATGGGGCTGTCGAGCTGGTCATTACAGCGACGCCTGCGCGAGGAAGGGCTGAGTTTTACCACGCTGGTGGATAACGTACGCTGCGAAATGGCGAAACACTATTTGCAGCAGCGTCAGCTGCCGATTTCCGAAATGGCCCTGTTGTTGGGATATTCTGAGGTCAGTGCGTTCTCCCGTGCCTTTCGTCGCTGGTTTGGCATCAGCCCGCGTCAGTGGCGACAGGATGAGTTGGCAGGATAAGCCACCGTATGAGGTCGCGAGTAAGGTATCACTGAAGGCTCGGATAACCCTTGTCTTTGCATCAAGGAGAAGTGGCTTATTTTACTTAAATGACTATGATTCACATCCCCCATGTGATTTGTGACCGTGATAAATTAAAATAATTAAACATTTCAGTTTATTTTTATAATTTCTCTGTGGTAGTCTTCCGTGCCAAAGGCGTCCTGCCTTTATTTTATAATAACCCGTGCTGATTATATTCTGGATATTCATTCCGGATCAGGGTTTTTATTTGAGTTATGAATTCATTCAGGGATATGAAATGAAATCCAAATGCCTTGTTGTTTTATCCTTATTAAGCGCATCGGTACTCACCGGTTGCGCGACGGAATCCTCACGTTCTATTGAAGCTCCTCAGGTTGCAGCAGCGACTCAGCCACACTATCAGGGCATAAAAAGTCCGATTGCTGTCGGTAAGTTTGATAACCGCTCCGCGTATATGAATGGCGTATTCTCTGACGGCGTCGATCGGTTAGGTAACCAGTCGAAAACCATCCTGATTACCCATTTGCAGCAGACTGGCCGTTTTAATGTGCTGGACCGCGCTAACCTTGATGAACTGAAAGCCGAAGCGCAGTACAAAGGCAGCCAGCAGTCCATTAAAGGTGCCAACTATGTTATCACCGGCGATATTACCGAGTTTGGTCGTAAAGAAGTGGGCGACCAGCAGCTGTGGGGCATTCTTGGCCGCGGCAAGTCTCAGGTAGCCTATGCCAAAGTGAACCTGAATGTGGTGGATGTCACCACCTCAGAAGTGGTGTATTCCGTTCAGGGCGCCGGTGAATACACTCTGTCTAATCGCGAAGTGATTGGCTTTGGTGGTACCGCCAGCTATGACTCCACGCTGAATGGTAAGGTGATGGATTTAGCGGTACGCGAAGCAGTTAATCATCTGGTGAATGGAATCGAATCTGGCGCATGGCGTCCGGTTAAATAAAACAACAAGGAATTAACAGTGAAGATAATTAACGTTGTCTGCGTGGCTACCGCCGCGCTGCTAATGACGGCCTGTGCCCAAAAAAAAGAAACGGTTTATTACTGGGGGGATTATCAATCCTCACTTTATAGCTATTACAAACGTGATAAATCACCTGAACAACAGATTGAATCGCTGAACGCGGTGGTTGAGCAGGCGAAAGCAAAAAATAAACCCGTACCTCCTGGCCTGCATGCCCAGATAGGATTGCTATATGTGGAAACCAGCCGTCCGGACCTGGCTTTTCAGCAGTTCAATGCCGAAAAATCACAGTTCCCGGAATCAGCCGCTTATATGGATTTTCTGATGCGCAATAAGGATAAGAAATAATGAAATTACGGATCTTTATTGCCGCGGCTGTGGCGCTGGTGTTGAGCGGTTGCGCTAAACAGACGCCTTATGACTACACGGCTTTTCGTGCCAGCAAACCCACCTCGATTGTGGTGTTGCCTGCGAAGAACAGCAGCCCGGATATTCAGGCTGCCCACAGTCTGGTATCGGTGCTGACCGCGCCGCTGGCCGAGTCCGGTTATTATGTGTTCCCGGTGGCGGTGGTAGATAAAACCTTTGAGCAGAACGGCCTGGCCAGTGCCGATGATGCTCAGGGTGTCAGCACCGCTAAACTGCACGAGATTTTCCATGCTGATGCGGCGCTGTATGTTGAAGTGATCAGCTACGGCACCCAATACAGGGTGGTGGACAGCGCGACTCAGGTCAGCGCAGTAGCACGTCTGGTTGACCTGCGTACCGGTAAACAGATCTGGGCGGGTAAAGGCTTTGCGTCCGATGCTCAGGACAACAGTAACAATGGCCTGGTGGGCATGTTGATAACGGCAGCGGTGAAGCAAATCTCAAATAATATCAACGACAAAAGTCATGATATAGCGATTATTGCCGGGAGCACGATGCTCTCTGCTGATGGCCGCAACGGCAGTATCCTGCCAGGGCCGCGCGCTAAAGTGAAAACGGCGTTATAACGCTGATGCAAACAGGGGCGATCGCAGAGGGTCGCCCCTGTTTGCTGCTATTGCCCCGGTGTTTCCAGTCTGCTGTAACCCAGCCCGTTAATTTTCTTCACCTTTATCTGCACCGGAATACGTTCCTTCATTGCCTCAACGTGGCTGATCACCCCAATCGTTTTGCCACTGGCATTGAGTGCATCCAGCGCATCAAGCGCACTGTCGAGTGTCTCCGCATCCAGCGTGCCAAAGCCTTCATCGAGGAACAGCGACTCAATACGGGTTTTATGGCTGACCAGATCGGAAAGGGCCAGCGCCAGCGCCAGACTGACAAGGAAGCTTTCGCCGCCGGACAGCGTGCGGGTATCACGCTGTGCGTCAGCCTGCCAGGTATCAACAACCTGAAGCTCTAACGCTTCCTGCGATTTGCGCTGCAACAGATAACGGCCGTGCAGACGGTTAAGCTGATTGTTGGCCAGCCACACCAGATGATCTAACGTCAGCCCCTGAGCAAAGCGGCGGAATTTATCCCCTTCTTTGGAACCGATAAGCTGATTGAGGTAGCTCCAGTCTTCCAGCTGCTGTTCGTTAGCGGCGATCTCAACCAGCAATGCCTGCTGTTGGGTGCGCCGTTCGCTGTCATCTCGCAGCTGCTGACGTAGCTGACCCTGCTGGCTGGCCAGCTCGCGCAGTTGCTGATTGAACTGACTCAGCTGGCTTTCCAGTAGCATCCGTTGTGCAGGCAGGTCATCAACATGGCCTGATTGGTTCACCATTTCATCTAATTGCGATTGTAGATTAATCAACTGCTCATTTAGTGATTTATGCTGTCCGGTCAGGGTATTTATCCTGTCCTGCTGCTGTTGCCACGCAGTCTGTGCCTGGCGAACGGCCTGCACATGCTGTTCCGTCTCTGCCCGCAGCTGCTGCTGTGCAGTCGTAACATCGCGATCGCCAAACAATGTCTGGCGCTGCTGCTGACACTGTTTCAGCGTTTCCTGCTGTTGTTGCAAGCGCTGGTCGAGCTGCGCCAGGCGTGCCTGTTGTTGTTGTAACTCTTCTTCCAGCGCCTGTTGGCGGCTGGAGAGTGTCGCCAGTTCAGGGGCCAGTGCTGCCAGCGCCTCACTGTTGCTGCGCCACTGTTGCCACTGCGTTTCGCGCAGCTGCAGCCAGCGCTGATAATCACCATCCTGCGGCAGTGTCAGACCCAGCGGTGCAACCCCTTCTGCCAGCTTGATGCGCAGCTGCTGTGCGCGCTGTTCATCCTGAGTGAGCTGTTGCTGCTGTTCGCTCAGTGTCTGCGTAGCGGCGGTTAACTGCTGCTGCTGAAGCTGAATTTGCTGTTGCAGGGCCTGCCAGGCCTGCTGATGCTGATACAGCGCCTCTTTTTGCTGCTGGCAGTGGCGCAACGCTTGCTCCAGCTGCTGTAACTGCTGCAGCTGTGTCGCTTCCTGCTCATCCTGCTGTGCCAGCCATTCGCTGGTCTGCTGATGCTGCTGCGGGCTGAGTGACAGTGCCAGGGCTGTGGTGGCGGACTGCCATTGTTGCTCCACTTGCTGCATCTGCTGGTTCAGCTCAGCCTCTTCCTGCAACAGGCGCTCATCCTGCTGTTGCGCCTGTTTAAGCTGTGCCGCGCAGGCACTGCCCTGATCTTTCAGCTGTTCAACATCTCGCTTTAATGCGTCCAGCCGCTGCTGATTTTCTGACAGCTGCAACGCCTGATACTGCTGCACGGCCGGATGGGTTTCCGAACCGCACAGCGGGCAGGGCTGGCCCGGTTCCAACTGTGCCCGGTGCTGTTCCAGATCGGCAATACGTCGCTCCAGCTCACAGCGCTTTTCCAGGTCCTGCTGATGCTGATATTTCTCTTTCCAGCTGGCCCGCAGGGTAAGTAACTGCTCACTGTTTTGCTGGATCTGTTGCGTTAGCGTCTGGCGCTCCTGCTGTAAGCGCGTGAAGCGTATCTTCAACTGTTGCCACTGTGGGAGCAGGGTGGCCAGTAATAGCCGCTGTGGACGCTGGCGTGCAAACTGTTCCAGGGTGGCGCGCAGCGTCTCCTCCGGGTGCTGCTGTTGCAGCGGAGCCAGCTGTTGCTGCGCCTGATCGAGGTGGGTCTGCGCGGCGGCCAGCTGCTGCTGTAACGGGGCCTGCTGCTGCTGGAGCTGCTGGCTGGACTGCTCATATTCCTGCATCTGCTGCTGCTGGGCCTGGAATCGCAAGCGTTGTGCGGTCAGTGACTGCTCACTCTCCTGCTGCTGGCTAAAACGTTCACGCCACAGCGGCAGATGCTCACCATAGTGCGCATACGACGAATGTGCCTCACGCCAGGTGCTCAACTGCTGCTGTAGCGCCTGTTTCTCCTGTTGAGTCTGCTGGTTTTTAGCGCTTTCCTGCTGGCGCGTGGTGAGCGCAAGTTGGTGTTCACTTCGCTCACGCTCCAGCTGCTGTTGCTGTTCGCGCAATGAGGCCAGCTGCAAATCAAGCGGCAGGACCTGTTCGGCGATCAGGGTTTCCTGTTGCAAACGCAGCGTCTGGTGTTGCGCCTGCGCCTGCACGATCTGCTCTTGCTGCTGCGTGGCCAGAACCAGCGCCTGCTGTGACTGCTCACGTTCTTGATCCAGCTGCTGCGCGCTGACGGTCAGCTGTTGCTGCTCCCGCTGCAGGCGTTCAATCTGTTGCAGTTCCTGACTTTTTTTCAGTTGGATCTGTTGTTGCGAAGTAAGTGCCTGCTCCTGCGCCACACTTTGTTCCAGCTGGTTGTTAAGGAGGGCTTGCTGCTCGTCGGTGAGCAAACTCATACCGCTGGACTGGGCGCGCAGGGTATCCAGCGTCACCTTCGCCTGCTTATGGCGATCAAACACCGCCGCCGACAGTCGACCGTATATTTCGGTGCCGGTCAGCTCTTCCAGCAGCTCGGCACGTTTATTGGCATCGGCATTGAGGAACGCGGCAAACTGCCCTTGTGACAGCATCATCGATTTGGTGAAGCGTTCGAAGTCCAACCCGGTCAGACTGGCTACCCTCTCCAGCTTATCTTTGACCTTGTCGGCCACGATGTGATTATCGCTACAGCGTGCCAGCTCAACCCGCGGTGCCTGCAGGTTGCCATCGGCAGCACCGCGTGCGCGGCTCTGGCTCCAGAAGGCGCGCCAGGCAATGCCTTTCACCTCAAATTCGACTTCTGCCAGGCACTCGGCGGTATCACGGGTCATCAGGTCATTTTGCGACTGAGTGATGCCTTTCAGGCGCGGTGTTTCGTGATACAACGCGAGGCAGATGGCATCCAGCAGGGTGGTTTTACCTGCGCCCGTCGGGCCGGTAATGGCGAACAGGCCGTTGCTGGCAAAAGGTTCTGCGGTGAAGTCGATTTTCCACTCACCCTTCAGCGAGTTGAGGTTTTTAAAGCGCAGCGTCAGAATTTTCATGATGGCTGCTCCTCATGGCGAACGGCTTCCAGCGTTTGAGCAAACAGCACTCTGGCGCGTTCCAGCCGTTCAGGTTCCTCGGCCTCCAGCGCCAGACGGCGGGAAAACACCTCTTCAACACTCAATTCATTCAGCGTTTCATTGTTCTGTCGGGCGATGACCTGTTCGCGCTGTTCACGGCTGCGACGCAGCAGCACCACTTCTACGGGCAGGGATTCGGTCAGATCCTGGATACGGCGCTGTAACTCACTGAGGTAAGCATCGGTGACGATTTCAATGTCCAGCCAGATAGTGCCACCCTGTGGATCGGCCGTGAGAGCCGCCAACTGCTGCTCAATCTGTTCCAGAGAGCCTTTGATCATTTGCATTGGCTGGAATAACGGGATCGGTAAGGCTTCGACCGCGCTGAGTTTGCCGTTGCTGAAGTCGACCCGAAACACGCTTTTGGCTTTACCCAGCTCATCAAAACTGAGCGGGATCGGCGAGCCGCTGTAGCGAATATGATCGCTATCGGCAATGCGCTGAGCGCGATGGATATGCCCCAGGGCGATATAGTCCGCAGGGGGAAAACAATCGGCGGGGAAGGCATCCAGCGTGCCGATATAGATATCACGCACCGCATCGCTTTTGGTCACACCCATTGTTGTCAAATGGCCGGTGGCAATAATGGGTAGCGGCAGGCCCAGTGCATCACGCTGTTTCAGCGCTTCCTGCCAGCACTGCTGATAGTGTTCAGTTATGGCTTCCAGCAGGCTTTGCTGCTTTTCGCGCCCTGACTGCCCGCTCTGGCTGCGCAGAATATCGCGCGGGCGCAAAAAAGGAATGGCGCACAGCAGTGCACCGGGCTGGCCATCGCGGCGATTCAGAACCAGAACCTGTTGACGAACATCGTCGCAGGCGGCGGCGATCACCCGGGTGTTCAGGCAGGCCAGCAGCTCGCGGGATTCATTCAGCATGGCGACTGAATCGTGATTGCCGCCCAGTACCACCAGTTGACAGCCGGTCTGCTGCAGATTGACCACGAAGCGGTTATACAGCTCACGTGCGTAGCTCGGCGGAGAGCCGGTATCAAAGATATCGCCCGCCACAATAATCGCATCCGCCTGCTGTGCTTCTGCTTTCACCAGCAGCCAGTCAAGAAATGCCTGGTGTTCGGCTGCCCGGCTTTTGGTGTAGAAAAACTGGCCAAGATGCCAGTCGGCAGTATGAATGATGCGCATGGGGGTCCTTTCATGGCAGAAAGCGTGGGGAGTATTATACCTGTCCTGCATCCCGAATTATTCAGAGCAGATAAACATATTGATGAGGTGGGGATTTTATTTAATTCCATCAATGCTTTTAGGGGGTGCTTTTTTCATAAAAGTGTCATAAAACTGACGCATAATGGCGCCGCATATCCCCGTGACAACCTGTCACTGTAGCAGGAGCAATAATGGCCAAGCGCATTCTGGTGGTTGAAGATGAAGCCCCAATCCGTGAGATGTTGTGTTTCGTTCTGGAACAAAATGACTATCAACCGATCGAAGCCGAGGACTATGACAGCGCAGTAAGTATGCTCATTGAGCCGTGGCCGGATTTAATCCTGCTGGACTGGATGCTCCCGGGTGGTTCCGGCATTCAGTTTATTAAGCATCTGAAGCGTGAAGCCATGACCCGGGATATTCCGGTTATGATGCTGACCGCGCGTGGCGAAGAAGAAGATCGCGTCCGTGGCCTGGAAGTGGGTGCCGACGATTACATTACGAAACCCTTCTCACCCAAAGAGCTGGTGGCCCGTATTAAAGCGGTGATGCGCCGTATTTCACCGATGGCGGTGGAAGAGGTGATTGAAATGCAGGGGCTGAGTCTCGATCCGTCATCGCATCGCGTGATGTCTGACACGCAGCCGCTGGAAATGGGGCCGACCGAATATAAATTGCTGCACTTCTTTATGACGCATCCTGAGCGTGTTTACAGCCGTGAGCAGTTGCTAAACCATGTCTGGGGAACTAACGTTTACGTCGAAGATCGTACCGTTGATGTGCACATTCGTCGCTTACGTAAGGCGCTGGAACTGACCGGGCACGATCGTATGGTGCAGACGGTTCGCGGAACAGGTTATCGTTTCTCTGCACGCTATTGATTGTTCGCGCTGGAGTCTGAACCGTGTTGGAACGCCTCTCCTGGAAGAGATTATTGTTTGAGCTGCTGCTTGCCGGTTTGCCCGCGTTACTCCTCGGGCTGCTGGTGGGTTGGCTCCCCTGGCTGCTGTTAATCTCAGTACTCTGTGTGCTGGGCTTTCATTTCAACAATTTACTTCGACTCTCTCACTGGCTGTGGGTTGACCGCAGCATGACACCTCCCAGCGGCCGTGGCAGCTGGGAACCGCTGTTTTATGGCCTGTATCAAATGCAGGCGCGTAACCGCCGCCGCCGCCGTGAACTCGGTCATCTGATCAAACGTTTTCGTAGCGGTGCAGAATCTCTGCCTGATGCGGTGGTACTGACCACCGAAGAGGGGACGATTTTTTGGTGCAACGGCCTGGCACAACAGATGCTGGGGCTGCGCTGGCCGGAAGATAACGGGCAGAATATCCTCAATCTCCTGCGTTACCCGGAGTTTACCCGCTATCTGCGTCAGCGTGATTTTTCTCGCCCGCTTACGCTGGTGCTGAACAGCCATCGCCATCTTGAATTTCGTGTGATGCCTTACAGTGAAGGGCTATGGTTGCTGGTGGCGCGTGATGTCACCCAGATGCATCAGCTGGAAGGGGCCCGGCGTAACTTCTTTGCCAATGTCAGCCATGAACTGCGTACGCCGCTCACGGTATTGCAGGGGTATCTGGAGATGATGAACGATTCCGTGCTGGAGGGCAGTCTGCGCGATAAGGCGCTGCACACCATGCAGGAACAGACTAAACGCATGGACAGCTTGGTGAAACAGCTGCTGACCTTGTCACGCATTGAAGCTGCCCCGGCGATCGATTTGCAGGAAACCGTGGATGTGCCGATAATGCTTCGGGTGTTGCAGCGTGAAGCGGAAACGCTCAGTAACGGGCGCCATGATATTTATTTCCATACCGACCCGCATTTGCGCGTGTTTGGCAACGACGAGCAGCTGCGCAGTGCGATCTCCAATCTGGTGTATAACGCGGTTAACCATACGCCGGATGGCACACGTATTGATATCAGTTGGCTGCGCAGCCCGCAGGGTGCACAGTTTAAGGTTAAAGATAATGGACCCGGGATTGCACCGGAACACCTGCCTCGTCTGACCGAGCGTTTCTATCGCGTTGATAAAGCGCGTTCCCGACAGACGGGCGGTAGCGGATTAGGGCTGGCTATCGTGAAGCATGCGCTCAGCCACCACAATACGCGCCTGGATATCAGCAGCACGCCCGGTGCTGAAACCTGTTTCAGCTTTCAATTGCCACCAAGGTTGATTGTCAGTGCCGAACTGGTCGAGAATGCGTTGCATTAAGTCTCACGGAACCCATGCAATGAAAATGTTAATCGCGCTGGCGCTGCTGCTGGTCAGTTCGCAGGTGCCGGCGAAGCAGGGCATGTTGGCGGGGAATCTCACCAGCGTTGGCTCGGATACGCTGGGTAACCTGATGGCGCTGTGGGGTGAGAGTTTTAATCGTCAGTATCCCGGTGTGAATGTGCAGATCCAGGCAGCCGGTTCGTCGACTGCGCCGACCGCGCTTGCCGCGGGGGCTGCTCAGCTTGGTGCGATGAGCCGCCCGATGCAGGCGGTAGAACGCCAGTTATTTGAAGACAGCTACGGTTATCAGCCGCTGGCTGTACCGGTGGCGATGGATGCGCTGGTGGTGGTGGTCAATCAGGACAACCCGTTAACCGGGCTGAATGCACAGCAACTGGATGCCATTTTCTCGGCGACGCGTCGCTGTGGCGGATTATCCGAGCCCAAAACCTGGGGGGATTTACAGTTAACTCAGCCCGGCTGGGCGACGCGCGGATTACAGCGCTTTGGCCGTAACTCGGCCTCCGGGACCTGGGGATTCTTCAAACAGCAGGCGCTGTGTAACGGTGACTTCCGTAATGATGTTGGGGAATATCCCGGCTCTGCCGCTGTGGTACAGGCCGTTGCGGGAACGTTGAATGGCATTGGTTACGCCAGTGCCGGGTTTCATATCAGCGGCGTCAAAACCGTGCCGGTGGCGCGTGATGGCAATGACTGGATCGCGCCAAGCGCCGAGAATATTCGCAGCGGCCGCTATCCTTATGCCCGTCCTCTTTATATCTATGTCAATAAAGCGCCCGATAAACCACTGGAGCCGCTGACGGCTGCTTTTTTGCGTTTAGCGCTATCTCCACAGGGCCAGGCGCTGGTCAGCCAGGCGGGGTATCTGCCCCTGTCTGAGCAGCAGATGCAGCGCGCCCGTGCAATGCTGGCCGAGTAACAGTGCCTTCGGGCGAGGCATGCCTCGCCCCTACAATATATTGCTCCTCATCTCGTAGGGGTCAGGCACGCCTGACCCTGTCACTGTGCCTTCGGGCGAGGTGTGCCTCGCCCCTACAAAGTATTGCTCCCATCTTGTAGGGGTCAGGCATGCCTGACCCTCACTCAGCCATCATGAAAATTATTCATCTGCCGTGAAATTTCTTCGTTTGCCGCTGAAGGTTTCTCATGAGACTCTTGGTTCAACAGACATGTAGACATCCAGACGTCTAAATATAACCTGATGTAATTATTACGTCACTAAATTATGCGCCGCGTGCAGGCCAGGAGTTTTCATCATGACAACATTTACCCCCTATCGTGCCGAAGTGGTTGGCAGCTACCTGCGCCCGGCTGAGATTAAACAGGCTCGTAAGCAGTTCGAGGCAGGTGAGATAGACGCTGCTGCACTGCGCGCGGTGGAAGATGAGGCGATCCGTAAGGTGGTGGCCCATCAGCGTGAAAACGGTTTGCAGGTGGTGACTGATGGCGAATTCCGCCGCGCCTGGTGGCATTTCGACTTCTTCGATGGTCTGGATGGTGTGGAGCGCTATGAAGCCGAGCAGGGCATTCAGTTTAACGGTGTGCAGACAAAAGCACGGGGCGTGAAAGTGACCGGCAAGCTGGGCTTTAGCCATCATCCGATGCTGGAAGATTTCCGTTTCCTGCAAAGCATCAGCGGCGATGCCGTGGCTAAGATGACCATTCCAAGCCCAAGCGTGCTGCACTTCCGTGGTGGACGTAAAGTGATTGATGCTGACGTTTACCCGGACCTGGATATCTATTTTGATGACCTGGCACAGACGTATCGTGACGCGATTAAAGCCTTTTATGATGCTGGCTGCCGTTATCTGCAACTGGATGATACTGTCTGGGCTTATCTGTGTTCTGACGATCAAAAACAGCAGATCCGCGAACGTGGCGATAACCCGGAAGCGCTGGCCCGCACCTATGCCCGTGTACTGAATAAAGCCATCGAAGGGAAGCCGGATGACCTGGTCATTGGTCTGCATGTTTGTCGTGGCAACTTCCGTTCCACCTGGATCTCTGAAGGTGGCTATGAGCCGGTAGCCGAAATCTTGTTTGGCGGCGTCAACATTGATGCTTTTTTCCTGGAATACGATAACGAGCGCTCAGGTGGATTTGAGCCATTACGCTTTATTAAACCGGGCAAACAGCAGGTAGTTCTGGGCCTGATTACCACGAAAACAGGTGAACTGGAAGCCGCTGAAACGGTGGAAAAACGCATTCGCGAGGCGTCACAGTTTGTCAGCCTGGATCAAATTTGCCTGAGCCCTCAGTGCGGCTTTGCTTCAACGGAAGAGGGCAACAGCCTGACGGAAGAGCAACAGTGGGCTAAGCTGCGCTTGGTGGTGGATGTCGCCAGCCGCATCTGGTAATGACTGCATCATTTTGTGTACAGGGCGCGGGTTTCCGCGCCTTTTGTGCATATGAAGGGGGTTTATTGCAGAAATTAACGTTGTGTCGCACGAAAAAGATACAAATCATGTAAGGCATTTTTCATCAGATCTAAATATATGCACTGGTTATGCAGTCTTTTGCACTATATCGTCCTGCTTTTCCGATCCCGTATTGCCTTTCTTCGCTATAAACGTTCTACTTACCCCCGTTTTTTCGTCATCCCCCTGTATACAGAAAATAATCAGCTCACATTCGCTGTCAACCCGGTATTACAAAGTGCATTCCACTGTATTGGTTTGATTCGGCGGCGTTTTTAGAGCGAGCAGGGGGACAGGTTTTCACTTTAAGCCTGACATCACGACTTTTCACACCATCACGGGCAACACAATTTCTTATGACACATCGTTTAACTTCGAAAGATATCCTGGCGCTGGGCTTTATGACATTTGCCCTGTTCGTCGGTGCGGGAAACATCATTTTCCCCCCTATGGTGGGGATCCAGTCCGGCGAACATGTCTGGATGGCTGCTATCGGTTTTCTGATCACGGCGGTGGGTCTGCCGGTGATTACGGTGATTGCGCTGGCGCGCGTGGGCGGTGGCATTGATGCCCTCAGCTCACCGATCGGCAAAGCCGCTGGCATCGTGCTGGCCACCGTCTGTTATCTGGCCGTTGGCCCGTTGTTTGCCACACCGCGTACGGCGACCGTTTCGTTTGAAGTGGGGATTGCTCCACTCACCGGTGATGGTGCGTTGCCGCTGATGATCTACAGCGTCGTCTACTTCGCCCTGGTGATTGGCATTTCCCTCTATCCTGGCAAACTGCTGGATACCGTGGGCCACGTACTGGCACCACTGAAAATTTTCGCCCTGGCCGTCCTGGGCCTGGCCGCGCTGCTGTGGCCTGCGGGCGGACTTACACCGGCAACGGCTGATTATCAGCGTGCGGCGTTCTCCAGCGGTTTTGTGAACGGTTATCTGACCATGGATACCCTCGGTGCGCTGGTGTTCGGTATTGTTATCGTCAATGCAGCACGCTCACGTGGCATCACCGAAGCGAAGTTACTCACGCGTTACACCGTGATAGCCGGGTTGATTGCGGGTGTGGGTCTGACGTTGGTGTACCTGGCGCTGTTTAAACTGGGTTCCGACAGTGCATCCATTGTTGACCAGAACGCTAACGGCGCGGCCATTCTGCATGCCTACGTACAGCATACCTTTGGCGGTATGGGCAGCTTCTTCCTGGCGGCACTGATTTTTGTGGCCTGCATGGTGACCGCTGTCGGCCTGACCTGTGCCTGCGCGGAATTCTTTGAGCACTACCTGCCTCTTAGCTACCGTCAGCTGGTGTTTATTCTTGGCCTGTTCTCGATGGTGGTGTCTAACCTGGGTCTCAGTCATCTGATTCAAATTTCAATTCCAGTGTTAACTGCGATTTACCCACCTTGTATCGTACTGGTACTGTTGAGCTTCACTTTAAAATGGTGGAAAAAAAGCTCGAGGATTATTGCGCCAACGATGCTGGTTAGCCTGGTTTTCGGCATTGTTGATGCAATCAAAAGTACGAGCTTAAAGGCACTCCTGCCAGCAGTAACCCAGAATCTGCCACTGGCAGATCAAGGTTTGGCATGGTTGCCACCTTCACTGGTGATGCTGGTATTGGTAGCCGTGTACGATCGCGTTACAGGCCGCCAGTCGGTTACTGCGCATCAGCAATAGCGTTGTAGAACTCCCCCTTACCTCCTTGCCGGTAAGGGGCCGACAGGTGTAAATATGACAAGTACAACACTCAAAAAGGGACTGAGTACCCGCCATATCCGGTTTATGGCTCTGGGTTCTGCCATTGGCACCGGGCTGTTTTATGGCTCGGCTGATGCCATCAGAATGGCCGGCCCTGGCGTTTTGATTGCCTATATGGTGGGCGGGCTCGCTGCCTATATTATTATGCGCGCCCTGGGCGAAATGTCCGTTAATAATCCACAGGCCAGCTCTTTCTCCCGCTATGCACGTGATTACCTCGGCCCGCTCGCTGGCTATATCACTGGCTGGACCTACTGTTTTGAAATCCTGATTGTTGCCATTGCCGATGTCACCGCTTTCGGCATTTATATGGGGGTGTGGTTCCCGCACGTTCAGCACTGGATATGGGTATTGAGCGTGGTGCTGATTATCGGCGCGCTGAATCTCGCCACGGTGAAGGTGTTTGGTGAAGTCGAGTTCTGGCTGTCACTGTTTAAAGTGGCCACCATTATCGTGATGATCCTCGCTGGCTTTGGCATTATTTTCTGGGGCATCGGCAACGGTGGCCAGGCGACGGGGATCAGTAATCTGTGGACTCACGGCGGCTTTGTCCCCAATGGCTGGATAGGTGTGGTGCTGTCATTGCAGGTAGTGATGTTTGCCTTTGGCGGTATTGAAATTATCGGTATCACCGCCGGTGAAGCGAAAGATCCGCAGGTGTCGATTCCCCTGGCGATTAACACGGTACCGCTGCGTATTCTGGTGTTCTATGTCGGTACACTGTTTGTGATTATGTCCATTTACCCCTGGAACCAGGTGGGGACGAACGGTAGCCCATTTGTACTGACTTTCCAGAATTTGGGCATAGCCGCCGCCGCAACAATTCTTAATTTTGTGGTGATTACCGCCTCGCTGTCGGCGATTAACAGCGATGTATTTGGCGTGGGGCGTATGCTGCACGGCATGGCAGAGCAGGGACATGCACCGAAAGTGTTTGCTTCCGTATCACGCAGAGGCGTGCCGTGGGTCACGGTGCTGGCGATGATGATGGCGATGCTGGTGGCGGTATACCTCAACTACCTGATGCCAGAGAAAGTGTTCCTGGTGATCGCCTCACTGGCGACGTTCGCTACCGTCTGGGTGTGGATTATGATCCTCTTCTCGCAGATCGGCTTTCGTCGTACATTGACGCCTGAGCAACAGAAAGCGCTGAAGTTCTCGCTGCCGGGTGGCACGGCCACTGCCGTTGTGGGGATTCTGTTCCTGATGTTCGTGATTGGACTAATTGGTTATTTCCCGGATACCCGTATTTCACTTTACGTCGGTATGGCTTGGATCCTGTTGCTACTGCTGAGCTGGCAATGGGTGAAACGGAAGAATCGCTAACCGTGGCATGAATGCTGGCCAGGTCAACTGGCCAGCATTACCCCCCTTCTATTTAGACGCTGCTGCCCGTCTGGCACTGAAGAACGCCAGCAGAGGCGCAATCGCCAGCACGCTGAACAGCATCCGTGCCGCACTGCTGGCACCTTCCACGCCGCCAGGCGAATTCAACCCTCCCAGATTGGCCAGCATCCCGGCCAGCGCCGCACCCAGCGCGGTAGCAAACAGTTGCACCGTGGAGATCGAGGTGGCCGCTGCATCCTGATCTTCTTCAGGGGTGACATCCAGAACGCGCGTCAACAGATGCGGCCAGCCCAGTCCAATACCAAAGCCAACCAGCAGCAGCCCCAGTGAAATCATCACCACCAGCGTACGCGTAGAACCGCTTTGTACCGGAACGGAGAAAGCCAGCACCGCCATCCCGGCCAGCACCAGCAGCGGCCCGGCCACGATGGCCATCGATACTCTTTTTTCCCGCCAGCCGGAGCTCCAGATTTCAGCCAGCGTCCAGCCTGCCGCCATCAGTGCGGCCAGATAGCCGGACATCAGTGGCGTCTGCCCGTGCAGATTCTGCAGGAAATAGGGTACGAAAGTTTCGCTGGTCATGCCGACAACCAGCAGGCCGATGGTCAGATAAAGGCTTAGCAGGGGAGAGCGCAGGCGTAGCGCGTGACGGGGCAGCAGGCAGGTGTCGCTAACAAACTCCTGGCGGATTAACAGCGCCACCATCAGCACCGCCAGTGCCACGCCCATCAGGTTGTAACTCAGCTGTGATTCAGTGCTGCCAATACTGATTGCCAGTACAGCAGCGGTGAGCAGCAGCAGTTGGAGCAAAGGCAGGCGTGCGGCAGGTTTGCGCTTACGGTTATCTGCGGGTAAAGCTCGCCACACCACCCATGCGTAGAGCATTGTCACCGGCAGCAGAAAAGCAAAAGCCAGCCTCCAGGCATCGATATCTGCAAAGATCCCGCCAATCGCCGGGCCGACCAGCGTCGCAACGCCCCACATGCCGGAGATCAGCGCAAAGGCGCGCGGCCACAGCGCCCGTTCAAACACTTCGTAAATCATGCTGTAGCCGAGCGCAAACAGGAAACCACCGCCCAGGCCCTGAATGGTGCGGCCCAGTAACATCGCCAGCATATTCGGGGCCAGGGCACACAGCAGGGAACCCGCAAGGAACAGCAGGATAGCGATAGCGTAGGTCCCGCGCGACCCGGCGCGACTCAACGTTCGGCTGGTGAGTGCCGAACCGAGGATGGAAGCGACCACAAACAGTGTGGTGTTCCAGGCGTAGAGATTCAGTCCACCAATTTCTTTAACGACCGAAGGCAGCACGGTAGTGGCGATATAAATATTGATAGCGTGCAGTGCAACCCCACCAGAAAGTGCGATGGAGCGGGCGGCATTCTTACCGGAGAGAAGATCTCCCCAGTTTCCTTCATGTGATGACATAATGGCTCCTTGAAACCACGATTGTGAGTCACCCTGGGGTTGTCGGCCGCGCATCCCTGAGGTAAATTAATAAAACAAGAAAACACTTGGAATATTAGCGGGGTCAGAAAAATTTTGTCAATAAATCACTTGCCTTCGGGGCCTGAAGAGCACTTATCGACATCACAGCGGCTGCTTCATCTGCTGAAAACCCGCGGACCGCAGCAGGCTTCAGAGGCGGGAAAGGTGCTGGGAATGACGGCCGAAGCAGCACGTCAGCAGTTCACAAAGCTGGCGGCGGATGGGCTGGTGAGCGCTTTTTCCCGATCGCGCGGCGTTGGGCGCCCTTCACAGTTCTGGCAACTCACGCCTGAAGGCGAGAAACGATTTCCTGATACGCACCCTGAACTGACCGTGCAGTTGCTGGACGTGGTGCGTGAATCCTTTGGCGAACAGGCGATTGAGATGCTGATTGCTAAACGCGAACAGAAAACCCGGGAGTTATACCAGCGAGAGCTATCGGCCCTCGCCGGGTTGACGGCACGCGTGGCGCGGCTGGCAGAAATACGTTCTGCTGAGGGTTATATGGCGGAATACGAGACGCTGGAAGATGGCAGCCTGCTGCTGATTGAAAACCACTGCCCGATATGTGCGGCCGCGGCGACCTGCCAGGGATTTTGCCGTGCCGAGCAGGCGATCTTTAGTGAGGTGCTACAGGCGGAGGTGGTTCGGGTGGAGCATATTCTCAGCCATGCACGTCGCTGTGCCTATCGGGTGCAGCCTTATCAGTAGTCTGGCACCCGGAGTGCCTCTTCTCCCGGAATGTCGGGGGAAATGGCACCGGGTGCCTTCAACACATCCTTATGTCATCAGCATCATCACCTCGCAGGCTGTTGATACTTTACTGCGCATAGCTCACCGGCGTTTGCAGCTCAGGATCGATATGCTGCCTGATCCGTTTCAGCATTGGCTGATAAGGGCACAGCGTACCGACGGGGGTTATTTTACAGCCGTTGAACGTCAGCTCAGTGATCAGCGGTGGCCGGCTGGCATTCAGCGGGGTGAGCTTGCGGATCTGATCGAGACTCTGTGCCTGGAAATAGACGCGAATAAAGCGTTTGCCGCTGTGCACCTCACGCCAGCGTTCAAACACCAGACTGCCCGCCGGGGGGATGTTGCCGCGCGGATAGTCTGCCTGCTGCCAGCTAAAATTGAGCATGGTGCGCAGCCAGGAAATGTTAGTGTCGTGTGCCACATACAGTAACCAGCGCACGTCCGGTGGGCCGCCCTGCACCTGCTGAGGAGCCAGCGCTTTGGCGATCTGATCCATCAGTATCGATCCGCCACGCTGCGCAATGTAGGGCACGTCGTTGATGTAATCGTATTTGGTGGTCAGCAGCGGCATCAGTTTCGCCACATCGGCCGCCGAGTGCACATGGCCAAAGGCGACGCTGGATGACGGCTGATTTTCGCTCCATGCCAGGCGGAACGTTTCTGCCATATTCGCCAGCGTCGCGAGTCCCTCTACCTCAAAACGGCCGTCCTTGCTACGCTTGATACTCCATGGGTGATCGAAGACAGGGCAGGGATGATCCGCCTGACAGACGGCTGCTTTCAAACGGGCGATCTCCGGGGCGGCACGCTGCTCTGCCTGCTGTACGCTACCGCCCATTGCCTGTTCAATCCCTGCCCGGGCCTGTGCTTCGTCCAGCGGAGCCAGCCCCATCTTATCGCTCTGGAACAAGGGATCGCTGTCACCGCTGACGCTGTGCACCGTCACATCACACCCCGGGAATGCGCCATCGGTTAATGCTTTCGCCGTCGCTTTTGTGCGCTGTAGCGGGCTTGCCCAGACATACAGTGTCTTGCTGTCAGGGCATCCCGACGTCAGCAACCCGGCCTGACGCCAGCCGTTTGCCTCATACCCGCCTTTCAATACCGCAGCGGCATAACCGTGCCCGGTCAGTTCGCCATCGGCGGTCAGCCACTGTGGCCAGGAGCGATCTGTCCCCGCCTCCATCGCTTTGGTGTTATCCGGCGTGGGCGGACGGACCCCGTGGCGACTAATCTCCACGACCTTCTCCAGGTGAAACGCTTCCGCCTGCGCTATCTGACTGCTGAATACTGGCACCATGGCCAGGATAAACACCAGGCGTAGCAATGCTGTTTGTATCGTTAACATAATCATCCTCTGTGCACACGTGTGCAATTACAAGTGTAAAAAGGCGTGTTACAACGTTGTGACAGAATAATGACCAGAATGAAAAAATGATTCCGTGATCGTTATAACATAAAACAAATTGTTCAAATCAGGCGGAGTAACGGCGGATAAGTGTGACAGGAACAGATTTTTGCTGCGAAGGCTGGGCGAAGTTTTTCAGTCTTTCCAGTAGAGAATGAACGGCAAGTTGCGCCAGTTTGTCGGTATCTTGCTGGATCGTCGTGAGTTGATACGCCGCGAATGCGGCCTGTGGGATGTCATCAAATCCAGCAACTTTAATCGCAGAGAAAGCAGGATGCTGACGTAAGTAATCCAGTGTGCCCATCGCCAGCATATCGGTGGCACAAAAGATCCCCTGCAAATCGGGATGATCAGCAAGCAGTTTTGCTGCGGCGTCCCAGCCAGCCTGATAACCGCCTCGCGGGCAGAAAAGGGCAATGGTCTGCGGTGCCTGTTCACGAAAGGCCTGCCAGCGCTGCCAGGTGCTGAAGTTTTCCGCCTCTTCCCCGATAAAGGCCAGTCGTTGCAGATCCTGTTCGCTGAATACAGCGGCTATCAGCTTTGCACCCTGCGCATTATCACTGCATATGCGATCGGCACCAGGCAGGTCGGCGTGACGATTGATCAGCATTACGGGGATCTTTTTTGCCAGATACTCTTTGGCCAGCGACAGCGGAGGCGCGCCGGAGGTGATGATTACCCCCGTCACATGGTAGCTGAGCAGCTGTCGAAGTGAGGGTTCTAACTGTTGGGGATCGTCGGCATTCATCAGCAGGGGAATAAACCCCTGTAATGCCAGATGATGCACCAGCGGTGCCAGCAGTTTACTGCGAAAAGGATTATCGAAACCGGCAGTGATGATACCGACAAAATTACTGTTACCGGTGATCATGGTGCGCGCAATGATATTCACCTGGTAGCCCAGCTCACTGGCGGCGGCCATCACCTTCTGGCGCGTCGGATCAGAAACGGAAGCGCCAGGGGTGAAGGTACGCGAGACGGCAGAACGTGATACACCGGCAAGGCGTGCAACATCGGCCGCAGTAACCCAACTTTTGTTTTCAGACGCCATCGGCACTCCCTCTGTGTGTGCCGCTGAATTTTACCGCAATACTGCGGAAAGTCATGGCGTTTCTCAGAGGGATGCGGAGTGATCCTGATAGCTTACCGGGCGAATCAGTGACCGGTCGATATTCTGGTTAAGGCGTTGCAGTACGCTGTCGTAAGGGCACAGAGTACCTGCTTCGGTTTTCTCACAGCCGGCAAATTTTAACTCGGTGATCAGTAGCGGGTGGTGGCTGTCGATGGGCGTCAGTTGACGAATCTGATCAAGACTCTGCCCCTGGAACAGAATGCGGATAAAACGTTTCCCGCTTTGTGTCTCTTTCCAGCGTTCAAATACCAGGCTTCCTGCTGGCTGGACAGTGCCACGAGGATAGTCACCCTGTTGCCAGCTGAAATCCAGCAACGTACGCAGATAGGCGATATTGACGTCATGAGCGACGTACAGCAGCCAGCGAGCCTCCGGCGGTGCATCCTGTTGCGGCGTCACGCCCTGTTGCAATGCTTTGGCAATCTGCTCCATCAATAAGGAACCGCCACGCCGGGCGACATAGGGTTGATCGTTGGTGGCATCGTATTTCGGTGCCAGTAATGCCATGAGCTTGCCGATCTGTGCGGCACTGTCGGCGTGACCAAACGCCACCTGACTCAGCGGTTTATTATCGCTCCACTCCAGACGAAGGGTTTCTGCCATAGCCGCCAGGGTATCCAGACCGGTGATCATAATACGGCCATCGGAGGCGAATTTTATTTCCCACATTTTATCAAAGATTGGGCAGGGCTTATCTGGCTGGCAGACGGCCTTTTTCAGCAGGGAGATCTCTGGTTGCAGCCGTTTTTGTGCATCGGCTGGCGTGCCGCCCAGGGCGGTCAGTGCCCCCTGACGCTGTTGCTCCTGGTCGAGGGTGGCATATCCCGGACCCTGGTTTTGAAACAGCGGATCGTTTTTTTCCAGGGAGTGATGAATAGTGATGCCACAGCCGGGGAATGCCCCGTCAGTCAGGGCTTCAGCAGTGGCACGGGTGCGCTGTAACGGGCTGGCCCAGACAAAAATATCTTTCTCTATCGGGCAGCCTGCGCCGAGCAGACCAAGCTGGCGATACTGATTCCCTTCGTACTGACCTTTAAGCCATGCCGCGCTGTAGCCGTGACCGGTCAGCTGGCCGTCGGCGGTTAACCAGCTTACCCAGGGGCGCCCACTGCCGGCCTCCATCTCTTTACGGTTATCTGCCGTTGGAGGGCGAACGCCGTGACGACTGACTTCTACTACTTTTTCCAGCACATAATGAGGCGCGGCCTGGGCCATCAGGCTCAGTGAACTGAACAGGGTGGCGAGGGAAAAACGCAGAGCACTCTTTTTCATCGGGATCATCCTTGCGATGGGGGAAAGGTCAGTGGGCATCATGACAAAATTTCGTCTAAAGGTGTGACGAAAGATGGGGAAGCGGAAAATTGAGGTGAAAAAAAAGCCCGCCGAAGCGAGCTTTCCTGGAAAACGCAGAAGCAATTACAGCTTAGAGGCGTTTTCAGTCAGGTACTTAGCAACACCTTCTGGAGATGCGCCCATA
Organism: Erwinia sp. MYb375; assembly: GCF_037479175.1. NCBI lineage: Bacteria > Pseudomonadati > Pseudomonadota > Gammaproteobacteria > Enterobacterales > Erwiniaceae > Erwinia > Erwinia sp. MYb375. The sequence continues at coordinate 543,850 of NZ_JBBGZS010000014.1, forward strand.
CCTTCTTTTCCTTTTTCCCACTGAGCCGGGCACACTTCGCCGTGCTCTTCGTGGAATTGCAGCGCGTCAACCATGCGCAGCATTTCATCAACGTTACGGCCCAGTGGCAGATCGTTAACCACCTGGTGGCGAACCACACCGGCTTTGTCGATCAGGAAAGAACCACGCAGAGCCACGCCCGCATCCGGGTGCTCGATGCCGTAGGCTTTCTGAATTTCACGTTTGATATCAGCAACCATTGCGTACTGAACTTCGCCGATGCCGCCTTTATCAACCGGAGTTTTACGCCATGCGTTGTGCACGAACTCTGAATCGAAGGAAACACCAACCACTTCCACGCCGCGTTTCTGGAATTCTGCATAGCGCTTGTCGAAAGCGATCAGCTCAGAAGGGCATACGAAGGTGAAGTCCATTGGCCAAAAGAACACAACGGTGGCTTTACCAGCGGTGTGTTTTTTAAAGTTGAAGTTTTCTACGATCTCACCGTTGCCCAGTACGGCTGCGGCGGTAAAATCAGGGGCTGGACGAGTTACCAGGACCATGTTCACTCCTGTAAAAGTAAGTTGAAATAAAGTGACAATACGCGGGCAGTATACGGGGCGTGCCCCGTCAGGGACCAGCGTGCTGTACCGATTATTCAGATAGGCTATACCTATCAAAATCGTACTAATTATCAAGCAGTTTCATACAATAACCTTTTTTAAAAAAAGGGCAAGGTGTAAAACTGGGCAAGATGTTTCACAACTTTCGCTGAACAGCTTGCGCCATCATACGCGGGTAAAGCTGCCAGAATAACACTTCAAGCTGTTGATAATTATCAATGAAGTCTTGATAACTGTCCTCCAGTGCCGCCAGTCTCGGGCGGCGGCTTGCCATTCCGCGCAGCACCTCTTGCAGAAAAGGAGCATCGGCATAACGCTCCATCCAGCGTCCGGTCCATAAGTAGTGATTAAGATTCTGGAATCGCTCCGGGGTTGTCCCAAGTTGCGGTTCGATCACACTTTTCACCTGTGACAAAAAAGCTGGCAAAGAAATTTCCGGCACCAGCTTATCCCAGTGAGATGACAGAAAATGATCCCAGATGACGTCAAGCGTAATCGGTGCCACCCGGCGGGTATTGATGCGAAAAAGCTGGCGGGCGCTGCGCACTTCCGGTAAGGAATCGGTCAGTGCATCAATCCGGCGGTGAAGTGCAATACCGTCAGCGATAGCTTCAGGCCATTGCTGATGCGGGTTGCCGCGCACATAGTCGGCCATCATATTGCCCAGCAGTGAGCTGTTGGCAAGAGTGGCCAGGTGGAGGTGAGCAAGATAGTTCATGGCGCGATTCTAGCGTAGTTTTTGGCGATATTAAGCAGATTGTTTAGCTATGAGCAGTTTTCAGCTAGAATGTGCGCCCTGATTTCCCAGACTGTGAATGACCATGCGCGTTGCCGATTTTACTTTTGAGTTGCCCGAATCTTTGATTGCCCACTATCCGCAAGCCCAGCGCAGCGGGTGCCGCCTGTTATCGCTGAATGGCCCGGATGGCGAACTGACGCATGGGGTATTCACCGATTTGCTGGATAAGCTCAATCCCGGCGATCTGCTGGTGTTTAATAATACCCGGGTGATCCCGGCACGTATCTTTGGCCGTAAGGCCAGCGGTGGAAAAATCGAGGTGCTGATTGAGCGCATGCTCGACGATAAACGCGTGCTGGCACATGTGCGTTCTTCGAAAGCTCCTAAGCCAGGCACTGAATTGCTGCTGGGTGATGATGAAAACGTGCAGGCCACAATGGTGGCACGTCATGATGCGTTGTTTGAAATTGAGTTTCATGATGAGCGCCCGGTTCTGGATATTCTGAACGTCATCGGCCATATGCCGCTGCCGCCGTATATTGATCGCCCGGATGAAGATGCCGATCGCGAACTTTATCAGACGGTGTACAGCCAGAAACCAGGGGCGGTAGCTGCCCCAACAGCGGGCCTGCATTTTGATGAGCCTTTGCTGGCTGCGCTGCGTGAGAAAGGCATTGAGACAGCGTTTGTCACCCTGCATGTTGGCGCAGGGACCTTCCAGCCGGTGCGCGTTGACACCATCGAAGATCATATTATGCACGCGGAATATGCCGAAGTGCCGCAGGATGTGGTGGATGCGGTGCTCGCCTGTAAAGCACGCGGCAACCGGGTGGTCGCGGTCGGTACCACCTCGGTGCGTTCGCTGGAAAGCGCCGCGCAGGCCGCGCAGGATGCGCTGATTGCCCCATTCTTCGGCGACACGAAAATCTTTATCTATCCTGGATATCACTACCAAGTCATTGATGTGCTGGTGACCAATTTCCACCTGCCAGAATCGACGCTGATTATGCTGGTGTCGGCGTTTGCCGGATATCAACACACGATGCAGGCTTACCAGCAGGCCGTGGCTGAAAAATATCGTTTCTTCAGTTATGGTGATGCGATGTTTATTACCCGTAATCCTGAGGCGTACGCCGAGATCCCGGGCCAGTAACTTTCCCGCAGGGGGCAGGCATGCCTGACCCTCTTTTAACTATTACATCAGACTGTTTCTCTGATGGAGGCAATGTGAAGTTTGAATTAGACACTACTGATGGTCGCGCACGCCGTGGCCGTCTGGTTTTTGAGCGCGGCGTGGTAGAAACCCCGGCATTTATGCCAGTGGGAACCTACGGCACGGTAAAAGGCATGACCCCGGAAGAAGTGATCGATACCGGTGCACAGATCATCCTCGGCAATACCTTCCATTTATGGTTGCGTCCGGGCCAGGAGATCATGAAATTGCACGGCGATCTGCATGACTTTATGCAGTGGAAAGGCCCGATCCTGACTGACTCCGGCGGTTTCCAGGTGTTCAGCCTGGGTGACATCCGTAAGATCACCGAGAAGGGCGTCCATTTCCGTAACCCAATCAACGGTGATGCGATCTTCCTTGATCCCGAAAAATCGATGGAGATTCAGTACGATCTCGGCTCTGATATCGTGATGATCTTTGATGAATGTACACCGTATCCGGCTGACTGGGATTACGCTAAGCGTTCAATGGAGATGTCTCTACGCTGGGCACAACGTAGCCGCGATCGCTTTGATTCTCTGGGAAATAAGAACGCATTGTTCGGTATTATCCAGGGCGGGGTTTACGAAGATTTACGTGATGTCTCCGTTAAAGGACTGGTAGATATTGGCTTTGATGGGTACGCTGTGGGCGGCCTGGCGGTCGGTGAGCCTAAAGAAGATATGCATCGTATTCTGGAGCATGTTTGCCCGCAGTTACCTGAGGATAAACCGCGCTACCTGATGGGCGTCGGTAAGCCGCAGGATCTGGTGGAAGGCGTGCGCCGTGGTATTGATATGTTTGACTGTGTGATGCCCACCCGCAACGCGCGTAACGGACATCTGTTCGTGACCGACGGCGTGGTAAAAATCCGCAATGCGAAGTATAAAGATGACACGTCTCCGCTCGATGCTGAATGCGACTGCTACACGTGCCGCAACTACAGCCGTGCTTACCTGTATCATCTTGATCGCTGTAACGAAATTTTGGGTGCGCGTCTGAACACCATCCACAATCTGCGTTACTATCAGCGCCTGATGGCTGGTTTACGCCAGGCAATCGAAGAGGGTAAATTAGCGCTCTTCGTGACCGAATTCTACCAACGGACAGGATTGGCGGTTCCGCCTTTACCGTCTGATAATTAAACAATGAGGGAAATTTAATGAGCTTTTTCACTTCTGATGCCGTAGCAGCCGCAGCACCATCTCAGGGAAGTCCTTACTCTCTGGTGATTATGTTGGTTGTGTTTGGTCTGATTTTCTACTTTATGATCCTGCGCCCTCAGCAGAAACGTGCGAAAGAGCACAAGAAACTGATGGACTCAATTTCTAAAGGTGATGAAGTGCTGACCACCGGTGGCCTGGTGGGCCGTGTGACTAAAGTTGCTGAAACCGGCTATGTTGCTATCGCACTGAACGAAACCACTGAAGTTGTGGTCAAACGTGACTTCGTCGCTGCCGTTCTGCCGAAAGGTACAATGAAAGCGCTTTAATTTTCGATTTCCCTAAGGGAACTGCCGTGTTAAACCGTTATCCTTTGTGGAAGTACATCATGCTGATCGTCGTGTTACTCGTCGGTCTGCTGTATGCACTTCCTAACCTGTATGGTGAGGATCCGGCCGTTCAGATCACTGGTGCGCGCGGTAGCGCCGCCAGTGAGCAAACGCTGGTTCAGATCCAGACCGCATTAAAACAAGATAATATCCAGAGCAAATCACTTGCGCTGGAAAATGGCGCTATTATGGCGCGTTTCGCCAACACGGACGTGCAGATGCGCGCGCGCGAAGCGATTACTAAAACGCTGGGCGATAATTACGTCGTAGCGCTTAACCTCGCTCCTGCAACACCGTCGTGGTTAGCCATGCTCAATGCGGAACCGATGAAACTCGGTCTCGATCTGCGCGGTGGCGTTCACTTCCTGATGGAAGTCGATATGGATACTGCTCTGGGTAAACTCCAGGAGCAGAACATCGATAACCTGCGCAGTGACCTTCGTGATAAAAGCATCCCTTACGTTAACGTTCGCAAAATCAATAATTACGGTCTGGAAATTCGTTTCCGTGATGCCGCCGCACGTGATCAAGCCGTCAGCTATCTGGCAGGCCGTCACCGCGATATGGTCATCAACAGCAGTGGCAGCAATGCCCTGTCGGCAGTAATGTCTGATGAGCGACTGCGTGAAGCCCGTGAATACGCGGTACAGCAGAACATCAATATCCTGCGTAACCGTGTGAATCAGCTGGGTGTTGCAGAGCCACTGGTACAGCGTCAGGGTTCTGACCGTATCGTCGTGGAATTGCCAGGTATTCAGGATACTGCACGCGCGAAAGAGATCCTCGGCGCCACCGCAACGCTTGAATTCCGTCTGGTAAATACCTCTGTGGATGCCACTGCCGCTGCGAACGGCCGCGTTCCGGGCGACTCTGAAGTGAAAGACACCCGTGATGGCCAGCCTGTTGTGCTGTACAAGCGCGTGATCCTCACTGGCGACCACATCACCGACTCCACCTCAAGCACCGATGAATACAACCAGCCTCAGGTTAATATCTCCCTGGACAGCGCTGGCGGTAACATCATGTCCAACTTCACCAAGGACAGCGTCGGTAAAGCGATGGCAACCCTGTTTGTTGAGTACAAAGACAGCGGGAAGAAAGACGCCAATGGTCGCTCAATCCTTGAGAAGCAGGAAGAAGTGATTAACGTGGCGAATATCCAGTCTCGTCTGGGTAACAGCTTCCGTATCACCGGCATCAACAACCCGAACGAAGCACGCCAGTTGTCTCTGCTGCTGCGTGCCGGGGCGCTGATTGCACCGATCCAGATTGTTGAAGAGCGTACTATTGGCCCGACAATGGGTCAGCAGAACATCACTCAGGGTCTGGAAGCCTGCCTGTGGGGCCTTATCGCCTCCATCATCTTTATGGTGGTGTGGTACAAGAAATTTGGTCTGATTGCGACCAGTGCGCTGCTGGCTAACCTGGTGCTGATTGTGGGTATCATGTCACTGCTGCCTGGTGCCACGCTGACCATGCCGGGGATTGCCGGTATTGTGCTGACGCTGGCGGTTGCGGTGGATGCAAACGTACTGATTAACGAACGTATCAAGGAAGAGCTGCGCAACGGACGTTCCGTTCAGCAGGCGATCCATGAAGGCTATAAAGGCGCGTTCTCCAGTATCGTTGATGCTAACGTCACGACGCTGATTAAAGTGTTGATCCTGTACGCAGTCGGTACTGGCTCAATCAAAGGCTTTGCGATCACCACGGGAATCGGTATTGCGACCTCGATGTTTACCGCAATTATTGGTACTCGCGCCATTGCCAATCTGTTGTACGGCGGCAAACGCATCAACAAGCTGTCTATCTGAGGAGTGCGTTGTGTCACAGGAACATAGTGTTGAACAATTGAACCACGGCCGTAAAGTCTATGACTTTATGCGCTGGGACACGCTGGCGTTTGCCATCTCGGTACTGCTGCTGATTGCATCCGTTGCCATTATGGGCGTGCGTGGGTTTAACTGGGGTCTTGATTTCACCGGTGGTACGGTGATTGAAATTAACCTCGAGCAACCCGTAGAACTGGATATGCTGCGCACCAGCCTGGAAAAATCAGGTTTTGATGAGCCGCAGGTACAGAACTTTGGCAGCAGCCGTGACGTTATCGTCCGTATGTCACCGCGTGAAGGGAATGCCGGTCAGGAGCTTGGCGCGAAAGTGCTGGCAACGATCAACGAGGCAACCCAGCAGCAGGCAACGGTAAAACGTATTGAGTTTGTCGGCCCAAGCGTGGGTAGCGACCTGGCTCAGGCTGGCGGTATGGCGCTGTTATCTGCGCTGATTGCCATCCTGATCTACATTGGTTTCCGTTTTGAGTGGCGTCTGGCACTGGGTACTGTGTTGGCACTGGCCCATGACGTGATCATTACCGCCGGCATTTTGGCGCTGTTCCAGGTTGAAATTGACCTGACGATCATCGCCTCGCTGATGTCGGTTATCGGTTACTCGCTGAACGATAAAATCGTGGTCTCGGACCGTATTCGTGAGAACTTCCGCAAGATCCGTCGCGGTTCGTCTTACGATATCACCAACGTCTCACTGACGCAGACGCTGAGCCGTACCATTATCACCTCGGTAACCACCCTGGCGATGGTCGCGATTCTGTTTGTGTTCGGTGGCGCGTTGCTGAAAGGCTTCTCGTTGACCATGCTGATCGGTATCACTATCGGTACCATCTCGTCGATTTATGTCTCTTCTGCGCTGGCGCTGAAGCTGGGCATGAAACGCGAGCATATGCTGCAGCAGAAAGTGGAAAAAGAGGGCGCAGATCAGCCTTCGATTCTGCCTTAATCACGGGCGGACCGAAACAGGTCTCCACTCCTGGAGCCGATTGGAAGGGCCACGCATTGCGTGGCCCTTTTTTTATGGCGTGCTGGCTGCTGGCGGCTCAGTGCTGAGCACCACATCATGTATCCGCACATATCCCAATTGTTCCGGCGGCAGATTGCTTAAGCGTAATGGTACCGTAGCTTCACTTTTCGCCAGCAGCGCACGGGTGACCTCAATGCGTTGCACCTGACTGTTTACCGTCAGTGGCTTGCTGGTCGCGCTATCCAGCTCACCCCATTCGACCTGAGCGGTAAACGCGGGTAGCGGTGCATCGCCTGTGGCGCGTATATGTAGAATGGCGCGCGTGCCGTTGGCTTCCGCCTGAACGTGACTCAATGACAGCTTCAGTTCTCCCGCCTGGCTTTTCAGTATCACCCCGGTATTCGCCGCTGGCAGTAACCATGCACCCTGTGCCGACCCGCTGTTAAGATTCCCCTGTTGTTCCAGGGCCGCGGCCTGATTCGTGAGTTGACGCATTTCCTGAGTCAGTTTCCCGACTTCGTTATGCAACTGATTGAGTTTCGGTTGGGGAGTCGTACTGGCACAGCCCGCCAGCAGTAACAGTGAGCCCAGTGACAATTTGAGATAAGCGCTTGTCATTGTTCATTTCCTTTTGATTAACGCGAATGACTTTATCTTAGAGCAAATGGGTCTTGATCGCCTGCAAAGAAATACGGCATTTTGTTGCATAAGCCCTATAAAATCAGGACAGTTTTTCCGACGCACCTTTGGCACATCGCCGGGTTCGCGGTACACTAGCTGACACTATTAAGGATAATCAGGACGCGTCATGTATTGCCCATTCTGTTCTGCCGTGGATACGAAAGTGATCGACTCCCGCCTGGTCGGGGAGGGCACCTCGGTACGCCGTCGCCGTCAGTGTCTGATGTGCCATGAACGTTTTACCACGTTTGAGGTCGCGGAACTGGTGATGCCGCGCGTAGTGAAAAGCAATGACGTGCGTGAACCTTTTAATGAAGACAAACTGCGTAGCGGTCTGATGAAAGCACTGGAGAAACGCCCGGTGAATTCAGATGCGGTGGAAACGGCCCTCAGCCATATCAAAAGCCAGTTACGTGCCACGGGCGAGCGTGAAGTGGCCAGTAAACTGATCGGTAGTCTGGTGATGGATGAGCTGAAAAAACTGGATAAAGTGGCCTACATCCGCTTTGCTTCGGTCTACCGCAGCTTTGAAGATATCCGCGAATTTGGCGAAGAAATCGCCCGTTTACAGGACTGACGCGATGCGTGATGAAGTGTTTATGTCGCGTGCGCTATCCCTTGCGAGCCGTGGTCGTTTTACGACGACCCCCAACCCGAATGTTGGCTGCGTCATTGTGCGCGACGGCGAGATTGTGGGTGAAGGCTATCATCTTCGTGCCGGTGAACCCCATGCGGAAGTGCATGCGCTACGTATGGCGGGTGATAAAGCGCAGGGGGCGACCGCGTATGTCACGCTGGAACCGTGCAGCCATCACGGGCGCACGCCGCCCTGCTGCGATGCGTTGATCGGCGCCGGTGTGACGCGGGTCGTGGCGGCAATGCAGGATCCGAACCCGGAAGTGGCGGGCCGCGGTCTGTACCGCTTACAGCAGGCAGGTATTGACGTCAGCCACGGCCTGATGATGCAGGAAGCGGAAGCGCTTAATCGCGGTTTCCTGAAGCGTATGCGTACCGGATTCCCCTGGGTACAGCTGAAGCTGGGCGCATCGCTGGATGGCCGCACCGCAATGGCCAGTGGTGAAAGCCAGTGGATCACGTCGCCACAGGCACGACGCGATGTTCAGCGTCTGCGTGCACAAAGTTCTGCCATTCTCAGTACCAGCGCAACGGTGCTGGCCGATAACCCGTCGCTGACGGTGCGATATCACGAGCTGGATAGCGCAACGCAGGCCGATTATCCCGCTGACCTGTTGCGTCAGCCAGTAAGAATTATTGTCGACAGCCAGAATCGCGTCACACCGCAGCATCAACTTATTGCACAATCCGGTGAAACCTGGCTGGCGCGTACTGCCTGTGATGAGCAGACGTGGCCTGACAATGTCACTCAATTGAGGGTGCCCCGTCATAACGGGCGGCTTGATCTGGTGGCAATGATGATGCTGCTGGGAAGAAAACAAATTAACAGCGTTTGGGTGGAAGCCGGAGCGCAGTTTGCAGGTGCATTATTGCAGGCTGGCGTGGTGGATGAGCTGATTGTGTATCTCGCCCCCAAACTTCTGGGTGATAACGGGCGTGGCCTGTGTCAGTTGCCGGGCCTTGAGCATCTTACCGATGCGCCTGCCTTTGCCTTTAGTGATGTTCGTCAGGTTGGGCCGGACTTACGTCTGACGCTGACCCCGTTATAGCGGTTTGCGCAAAAACAAGCAGACCGGTAAAGAGTGTGATAGAATCCGCCCCCCTGCGGGGCCAAACAGAACCCTGAAAGGAAGATTATGAACGTTATTGAAGCTGCTGTTGCTACCCCTGATGCGCGCGTTGCTCTGGTTATTGCGCGTTTCAACAACTTTATCAACGACAGCCTGCTGAGCGGTGCAATCGATGCCCTGAAGCGTATTGGTCAGGTCAAAGATGAAAACATCACCGTTGTCTGGGTTCCAGGTGCCTATGAGCTGCCAATGACCGCACGTGCGCTAGCTAACGCTGGCAAACATGATGCTATTGTTGCACTTGGCACCGTGATCCGTGGTGGTACAGCCCATTTCGAATATGTGGCAGGTGAGGCCAGCTCTGGCCTGGCCAGCGTTGCCATGAACAGCGATATCCCGGTTGCTTTTGGCGTACTGACCACCTAAAACATCGAGCAGGCCATTGAACGCGCCGGTACCAAAGCGGGTAATAAAGGTGCTGAAGCAGCCCTGACCGCTCTGGAAATGATTAACGTATTGAAAGCCATCAAAGCCTGATTTTAAGGGGAATTTCGTGAAACCTGCTGCTCGTCGCCGCGCCCGTGAATGTGCTGTTCAGGCACTTTACTCTTGGCAAATCTCCAAAAACGACATCGCTGATGTCGAATACCAGTTTCTGGCGGAACAGGACGTTAAAGACGTCGATATTACTTACTTCCGTGAGCTGGTCGGCGGCGTTGCAACTAACAGTGCATACCTCGACGGCCTGATGCAACCTTACCTGTCACGTCAGCTGGAAGAGCTGGGACAGGTTGAGAAGGCTATCCTGCGTATCTCTCTGTTTGAGCTCAGCAAGCGTTCAGACGTTCCCTACAAAGTTGCGATTAATGAAGGGATTGAACTGGCTAAAGTGTTCGGCGCTGAAGACAGCCATAAGTTTGTCAACGGCGTGCTGGATAAAGCTGGCCCGTTCATCCGCCCAAACCGCAAATAATTCTCTAAGGCCGCTAATCACGGCCTGTTTTTTTACTCCCGGAATGCATTATGGCCTGTGGCGAATTTGAACTGATCGCGCGTTATTTTGACCGTGTGACCAGTTCCCGTCGTGATGTTGAAAAAGGCATCGGTGACGACTGCGCATTACTCAGCGTACCGGAAAAACAGACGCTGGCTATTAGCACTGACACACTGGTAGAAGGTGTGCATTTTCTGCGTGATATTCATCCCGCCGACCTCGGATACAAAGCGCTTGCAGTCAACCTGAGTGACCTGGCTGCCATGGGCGCCGATCCTGCATGGCTGACGCTGGCTTTGACGCTACCAGACATTAATGAAGACTGGCTGAAAGACTTTAGCGACAGCCTGTTTGAACTGCTCGATTACTACGATATGCAATTGATTGGCGGTGATACCACGCGCGGTCCCCTCAGTATGACGCTGGGCATTCACGGTCTGGTGCCGCAGGGCAGGGCATTGAAACGCAGTGGTGCACGCGTCGGTGACTGGATCTATGTGACCGGTACGCTGGGCGACAGCGCTGCGGGTCTTGAGCTGTTGCAGCATCATGTCAAGATCAACGATCCGGCCGCTCATGAAGTGTTGATCAAACGCCATCTGCGGCCGATGCCACGCATCCTTCAGGGACAGGCCCTGCGCGATCTGGCGAGTTCCGCGATCGATCTCTCCGATGGGTTGATCTCCGATCTGGGCCATATTCTCAAAGCCAGCGACTGTGGTGCGCGTCTGAATCTTGATGCGCTGCCACTGTCGACCGTGCTGAAACAGCATTTTGAACCTCAGCAGGCGCTGCGTTGGGCGCTGAGCGGCGGGGAAGATTACGAGCTGTGCTTTACCGTTCCTGAGATTAACCGCGGCGCGCTGGATGTGGCGCTGGGCTATCTTGGCGTGCCGTTTACCTGCATCGGACAGATTGCTCCGCAATCGGAAGGATTAACGTTGTTGCAGGGTGATAAGCCGGTAGAGATGAACCTGAAAGGATTTGACCATTTTGGCTCGCGCTAAAGATGTGGCGAAAAGTCGCCTGAAGATGAGTAATCCGTGGCATCTGCTGGCGACCGGTTTTGGTAGCGGCCTGAGCCCGTGGATGCCGGGAACTGCGGGTTCGCTGGCGGCCATTCCCTTCTGGTATCTGCTCGATTTACTGCCGCAGGATCTCTATTCTCTGGTGCTGTTGCTGGGTATCAGCATTGGTGTCTACCTTTGCCATCGTACGGCGAAGGATATGGGCGTACATGACCACGGCAGCATCGTCTGGGATGAGTTTATCGGGATGTGGATCACGCTGATGGCGATCCCGGTGAACAGCTGGCAGTGGGTACTGGCGGGCTTCCTGGTGTTTCGAGTGCTGGATATCTGGAAACCCTGGCCTATCCGCTGGTTTGACCGCAACGTCCACGGCGGCATGGGGATAATGGTCGACGATATTATCGCCGGAGTTATCTCCGCCGGAATTTTGTTTGCCGCCGCGCACTACTGGCTGATGTGAATGTATCGGGTCGGGCATGCTCCCGGGGGGGGGGGGGCCCCCCCCCCCCACCCCTACGAGATACGGGTTGAACGCCGTTATCCGTTATTCGAATCCCACCACCGGGTGCGGCTTATAAACACTTTCCAGTTCAATAATCTCTTCCTGACTTAACTCCACCTCTACCGCTTTCACCAGATCCTCCAGTTGTTCGCTGCGCGATGCGCCAATAATTGGTGCAGTGACCGCCGGTTTGCTCAGCAACCAGGCCAGAGCAACTTGCGCACGACTCACCCCTTTATCTTTGGCAATGTTCTCCACGCGCTGGGCGATCTCTCCGTCATTTTCCTCGCTCTGGCTGTACAGCGTCTGACCGTATTCATCGGAGACGGAGCGGGCGGTGGTCTCGCCCCACGGGCGCGTCAGGCGGCCACGAGCCAGTGGGCTCCACGGCAGGACAGCAATGTTTTCTTTCAGGCACAGGGGATGCATTTCCCGCTCTTCCTCACGCTGGATCAGGTTGTACTGATCCTGCATGCTGACAAAGCGAGTCCAGCCGTGGCGATCGGCCGTACTCAGCGCCGTAGCAAACTGGCTGGCATGCATGGACGAGGCCCCGATGTAACGCGCTTTACCGGCCTTCACCACGTCGTGCAGGGCTTCCAGCGTCTCTTCCAGCGGCGTGTCGTAATCCCAGCGATGGATTTGCAGCAGGTCGACGTACTCCATGCCCAGTCGTTGCAGGCTGTCATCGATGGATTGCAGTATATTGGCGCGCGACAGACCACCTGACAGGTTGCTCATTGGGAAATAGACCTTTGTGGCCACCACCACTTCGTCACGGCGGGCAAAATCTCGCAGCGCACGGCCGACGATCTCTTCGCTGCTGCCGTCAGAGTAGCTGTTGGCGGTGTCGAAAAAGTTGATTCCCGCATCCAGGGCCTGCTTAATCAGCGGGCGGCTGCTCTCTTCGGGTAGTGTCCAGGCGTGCTTGCCCCGATCGGGTTCACCATAGGTCATGCAGCCCAGGCAAAGGCGGGAAACGGTCAAATCCGTATTGGCTAACTGTAGGGTTTTCATATTGGCTCCTGCTATTTGTCCTGTGGTAATCATAGCAGGCAAAAAAAAAGCTCCCGGCAAAAGGAGCATTTTGTCTCACTGGGAGCGACTTACTGTGCCAGCCAGGCGTCGATTTGCTGACGGATCCCGGCAGCGTCCAACTGGTAATCCGTGCGGACCTCGTCCTGAGTACCCTGCGGAATAAATTCATCCGGCAGGCCAATATTCAGCACCGGCACCAGCGTACGTTTTGCCATCAGCAGTTCGTTGACGCCGCTACCGGCACCGCCTTTGATCGCGCCTTCTTCAAGGGTAATCAGCGCGTCATGGCTGGCTGCCAGTTCGAGGATTAACGCGTCATCCAGCGGTTTAACAAAGCGCATATCCACCAGCGTGGCATCCAGGGCTTCCGCCGCCGCCGCTGCTTCAGGCAGTAACGTACCGAAGTTGAGGATAGCCAGTGAGCTACCCTGACGCAGCTTACGACCTTTGCCCAGTGGCAGAGCCGTCAGGGGTTCAATGGTAGCCCCCGTGCCGTTACCACGCGGGTAACGCACTGCGCTTGGACCACCGCTGTGGTGATAGCCGGTGTAAAGCATCTGGCGACATTCGTTCTCGTCGCTTGGGGTCATGATGACCATATTGGGAATGCAGCGCAGGAAGGCGATATCAAATGCCCCCTGGTGGGTCTGACCATCGGCACCGACAATGCCACCACGGTCGATAGCAAACAGCACGGGCAGCTTCTGGATGGCGACATCATGAATCAGCTGATCGTAGGCACGCTGCAGGAAGGTGGAATAGATCGCCACCACGGGCTTGTAACCACCAATCGCCAGCCCGGCGGCAAAGGTCACCGCGTGCTGTTCGGCAATCGCCACATCAAAATACTGCTTTGGATACTCACGCGAGAAGCTGACCATACCGGAACCTTCACGCATGGCAGGCGTTACCGCCATCAGTTTGCTGTCTTCAGCGGCGGTTTCACTCAGCCACTGGCCAAAAATTTTCGAATAACTTGGCAGGCCTTCGGCACTTTTTGGCAGCAGGCCACTGGCCGGGTCGAATTTTGGTACGGCATGCCAGCTGATGGGATCTTTCTCTGCCGGGGCGTAGCCTTTGCCTTTTTTGGTCATCACATGCAGGAACTGCGGGCCTTTCAGGGCACGCATATTACGCAGAGTATGCACCAGCGCCAGCACGTCGTGACCATCGACCGGGCCAATATAATTGAAGCCCAGCTCCTCAAATAACGTGCCTGGCACCACCATCCCTTTCAGGTGTTCTTCCGTGCGCTTGACCAGCTCTTTGATGGGCGGCAGACCGCCCAGCACCTTTTTGCCCCCTTCACGCAGGCGTGAATAGGTTTTCCCGGAGAGGATCTGCGCCAGGCGATTGTTTAACGCGCCGACGTTTTCTGAGATCGACATTTCGTTGTCGTTCAGTACCACCAGCAAATCAGCTTTGATATCGCCCGCATGGTTCATGGCTTCGAAAGCCATACCTGCGGTGATGGCACCGTCGCCGATTACACAGGCGGTACGGCGATCTTTGCCTTCTTTACCTGCTGCAACGGCCATTCCCAGCCCGGCACTGATCGAGGTGGATGAGTGACCCACATTGAGAACGTCGAACTCACTTTCATCGCGCCATGGGAACGGGTGCAGGCCATTTTTCTGACGAATAGTACCGATACGGTCGCGGCGCCCGGTCAGGATCTTATGCGGGTAGGCCTGATGGCCCACATCCCACACCAGATGATCGAACGGCGTGTTATAGACATAGTGCAGTGCCACGGTGAGTTCCACCACGCCAAGACCAGACGCAAAATGACCGCTGGAGCGGCTGACGCTGTCGAGCAGATACTGGCGCAGCTCGTCACAGAGTTTTGGCAGGCTCTCTTTCGGTAGCAAACGTAATTCTTGCACCGTGCTTGCCAGAGCAAGCGTCGGGTATTTTGCAGGTTCAAAACTCATCAGTGACTCATTTGAAGTTATTTATCGCGTTCAATTATAAAGCCTGCCAACGCCCGCAGTGGGGCCGTGTTGTAAGACTGTGCGGCAAGTGTTTCTAATGCGCTGAGGGACTCCTGATAGAGGTCCCATGCTTTTGCCCGCGCACTGTCAAGCCCCATCAGTGCCGGGTAGGTGCTCTTACCTAATTGCTGATCGGCTCCCTGCCGTTTGCCGAGTACGGCGGTATCGCCAATAACATCGAGAATATCATCCTGCACCTGGAAGGCGAGGCCGATCGCATTAGCATAACGATCAAGCGCGGGCAGTGCTGCACGCCCGGGTTCGCCAGCAGTCAGTGCACCCAGGCGCACGGCCGAGCGAATCAGCGCGCCCGTCTTATGGCGATGAATCTGCTCCAGCTCCTGTAAATTGACCTGTTTGCCTTCGGCGGCGAGATCCAGCGCCTGGCCCCCGCACATGCCTGCCACACCACTGGCCTGAGCCAGTTCAGACAGCATAGCAATGCGCGCTTCAGCCGTCACACCAGGCATCGGTGTATCGGCAAGGATAGAAAAGGCCAGAGTCTGTAACGCATCCCCTGCAAGAATGGCAGAATCTTCGCCAAACTTAATATGGCAGGTGGGCTGGCCACGACGCAGGCTGTCATCATCCATTGCTGGCAGATCGTCGTGAATCAGGGAATACGCGTGAATACATTCAACGGCAGCGGCTGGCGCATCGAGCGCAGCATCGTCAGCATGCAGCATTTCACCCGTGGCATACACCAGGAAAGGGCGTAGCCGCTTACCCCCTAATAATGCACCATATTCCATGGCATTCACCAGAGGACTACTCTGAAAGGGAAGTTGTGCAATAAATTGTTGCAGTGCGGCATTCACCCGCTGGTAATGCGCGGTGAGTAACACGTTGAAATCCATCAGTCATTTTCCGGCGTGAAAGGCGTCAGGTCGGCGTTCTTATCATCGCTCAGTAAAATCTGTACGCGCTGTTCAGCCTGTTGCAGCGTTTGCTGCCCGGTGCGGGCCAACTGTACGCCACGCTCAAATTCATTCAGCGCATCTTCCAGCGGCAGGTTACCGCTTTCGAGGCGGGTGACGATCTGCTCAAGCTGTTGCAGTGAGGTTTCGAAACTGACGGGCTGTTCGGCTTTTTTCGGCATTTTGGGTCCTGACTTATCATTTTCATCAGTGAGCGCTCATGGTAGCTGACTCTAAATGATTAGCAAAATATCCCTGCATTTTTCGTGTTGCCGGGAAGGGTAATCAGGGCCGCAGATGAAGAAGCAGCCACTGTACAAAGATGATATACTACTGCGCCTGGATGCAAAGGGCGTAAGCCAATTTGCAAGACTCTGATTTTATCAGTTAAGTGCCTTCCTTTTCAGCACTTAATTACCTGACGAATACATGCCGCCATGAAGTTTATCATTAAGTTATTCCCTGAAATTACAATCAAAAGTCAGTCTGTACGTCTGCGCTTTATCAAAATCCTCACCGGTAACATCCGCAACGTTCTCAAACATTACGATGAAACCCTCGCCGTGGTTCGCCACTGGGACAACATTGAAGTCCGTGCCAAAGATGAAAACCAGCGAGCGGCAATCGTCGCTGAACTGACGCGCATCCCCGGCATTCATCATGTTCTGGCAGTGGAAGATCGATCTTACACCGATGTGCATCATATTTTTGAGCAGGTTCTGGAAATGAACCGCGAGCGCATCGAAGGCAAGACGTTTAGCGTGCGTGTGAAACGCCGTGGAAAGCATGAGTTCAGCTCGCAAGATGTGGAACGCTACGTCGGCGGTGGTCTGAATCAGCATGTTGCGACGGCTCAGGTGCAGCTCAACCGGCCTGAAGTCACAGTAAATCTGTAAATCGAAGACGACCGCCTGATTCTGGTGACCGCGCGTTATGAAGGGATCGGTGGTTATCCTATTGGAACGCAAGAAGATGTATTATCGCTGATTTCCGGCGGGTTTGACTCCGGTGTCTCCAGCTATATGCTGATGCGTCGCGGTTGTCGCGTGCATTACTGCTTCTTTAACCTCGGTGGCGCTGCACATGAAATTGGTGTTCGCCAGGTGGCACACTACCTGTGGAAGCGTTACGGCAGCTCGCACCGCGTGCGTTTTGTCGCGATTAACTTCGAGCCGGTGGTAGGCGAGATCCTCGAAAAAGTCGATGATGGTCAGATGGGCGTGGTGCTGAAACGTATGATGGTTCGTGCGGCATCGAAAGTTGCAGAGCGCTACGGCGTTCAGGCACTGGTGACGGGGGAGGCCTTAGGTCAGGTATCCAGTCAGACGCTGACCAATCTGCGTCTGATCGATAACGCCAGCGATACGCTGATCCTGCGTCCGCTGATCTCGCATGACAAAGAGCATATCATCAAGATTGCTCGTGAGATCGGAACGGAAGATTTCGCCCGGACGATGCCGGAATATTGCGGTGTGATCTCTAAAAGCCCGACAGTGAAAGCCGTTAAAGCGAAGATCGAAGCTGAAGAGCAGAATTTTGACTTCAGTATTTTGGATCGCATGGTGGATGAAGCGACCAACGTCGATATTCGCCAGATCGCGGAGAAGACAGAAGAAGAAGTGGTTGAAGTGGAAACCGTGGCTTCTTTCTCTGACAACGATGTGATTCTGGATATCCGCTCTAACGACGAGCAGGATGCACGACCGCTGGCGCTGGATGGCGTGGAAGTGAAACCGTTGCCGTTCTATAAACTGGGGACGCAGTTTGGCGACCTCGATCAGAGTAAAACCTGGCTGCTGTACTGTGAACGTGGTGTGATGAGCCGCTTGCAGGCACTCTACCTGCATGAGCAGGGCTTCACTAACGTTAAAGTGTATCGTCCTTAAGTCTGTTCCATCCTGGCTTACTTGCCATTTCGTGTCCGGGCAGTGCTCGCCATCCTCACGTACTCATGTACGGTGCGGTGGCTGTGCGCTGGCCGGACACGAACTGGCTGCGCCGCCGACGTCTGGTGTGTCCGGTCGCACACTTACAAAATATTAATCGCGGTAATCGTAAATCCCGGCAGCCAGCACCATCTGCTCTGCCACTTCCCGCGCTTTCTCTTTTCCTGCCACTAAATCGATCAGCTTCAGTGCAAAATCAATCGCGGTGCCTGGCCCCTGGCTGGTCAGCAGATTAACGCGCCTGTCCCACACCACGCGACGATCCATCCATTTCTCTTCCGGAATGGTCTCTTTCAGACCCGGATACCCCGTCATATTGCCGACGGGAAACAGATCGTGCGGTATCAGAACGGTACCTGCGGCGGCGCAGATCGCGGCCACAATTCTTCCCGCCTGATTAAAATGACGCACGGTTTCCACCAGCAGTGGGCTATCGCGGAAGCATTCCGCGCCTTTCAGGCCACCGGGCAGCACAATGGCGGCATAATCATCATCGGCCACTTCCACCAGCGGTGCGTCGGCCAGCAGTCTGACGCCGCGCGAACAGACTATTTCGCAATTGCCATCGTCAGCGACGCTGGCTGTGACCACCTTGATCCCGGCACGCACCAGTAAATCGATGGTGGTGACGGCTTCGGTTTCTTCACTCCCAGGTGCCAGGCAAACCAGAACCGATGGATTCGCGGTCATAATCTTGTTCCTTTCGCTTAATAAATTCGTAAAGACGACTGTTTTCCGGGGTGGTGATCCCCTGCGCGCGCGCGCGACGGATAACATAGCCATTGATGTAATCAATTTCGGTACGGCGTTGTGCGCGAATATCCTGCAACATTGACGATGTGTTATCCGCCGTACTGCGAATTACTTCCAGTACATAGTCGATCAACCATTCGCGTGAGGTGTGCTGGCCTTCGCGTTCCATGACGGCGGCGACCTCATTGCTTAAGGCTTCGATCTCCGGGCGATGTTCAGCCAGTTCACCATTCGTGCAGTCGTAGAACACAGTCAGTGGGTTGATCACACAGTTAACCGCCAGTTTCTGCCACGCGGCGGAGGCAACGTTATTGTGCCAGGCCACGTCAGGCAATGCGCGGTGTAGCACTTCTGCCAGTTCGCTCATGTCAGATCCCGCAGGCGTGACCGGACCAATATGGGTAATGCCGGAAGCAACATGCACGATGACGGTACCATCGCGTCTGGCGGCATGGGTGGTGACACCTCGTAAAAGCGGTTGAGGCAGGCCTTTCAACTCGTCCAGCGTACCCATTCCATTATGCAACAGCAGCACCGGACAGTTCGCGGGCAGGACAGACTGCATATTCTTTACCGATTCTGAAACCTGCCAGGCCTTTAGCGTGACGATCAGCAATTCGCTGTCAGCCAGAAAGGTGGGATCGTTAGCAATGAATGTTTTATTCGCTGTCTCGCCATTGAGGCCGACCACATTAACAGAGCAATAAGGCTGCGGAACCCGCAACCAGCCCTGAACGTCATGTCCCTGTTGTTCAAGTGCAGCCAGCCAGATCTGCCCTAAAGCTCCGCATCCAAGTACGGTAATTTTCATTGTTCCTCCCCGCGTGCGGGTTGAGTTAACCGTCCTGCTCATTATTATAGCTTTCAGCGCCAGCGGTTTTATTTACCTGCTGCAAGCAGGTATTATGCCTGTCACTTTAGTATCAGGAGAATAGATCATGCCATCTTTCGATATCGTTTCTGAAATTGATATGCAGGAAGTGCGTAACGCAGTAGATACTGCTAACCGTGAAATCGCTACCCGCTTCGATTTTCGTGGTGTAGAAGCCAGCTTTGAGCTGATTGAGAAGAACGAATCCATCAAAGTATTAAGTGAGTCTGACTTCCAGGTGAAGCAGCTGGTGGATATTCTGCGTGAAAAGCTGTTGAAGCGCGGGATTGAAGGGGCTGCACTGGACGTTCCTGAGCAGATTGTACACAGCGGTAAGAGCTGGAGCGTCGAAGCCAAAATGAAAAAAGGCATCGAAAGCGACATCGCTAAAAAACTGGTTAAGCAGATTAAAGACAGCAAAATCAAAGTACAAACGCAGATTCAGGGTGATGAATTGCGCGTAACCGGTAAATCTCGTGACGATTTGCAGGGCGCGATGGCATTAGTGCGTAAAGCAGATTTGGGGCAGCCGTTCCAGTTCAAAAACTTCCGCGACTAGTGATCTGACCGATCGGGAAAAACGATAATCCAGAGAGGTCGACCGGAAAAAAGGGTCGACCACACGGGTCTTTTTTACCTGATCATTGTCGATATAAGGGGCGGGCCTTCTCTTTCGGTCCGCCCGTTTGAGCATTATGCCGCTGTGGCAATCAGCTTTTCGATTTCGGCGCGGTTCGTCACTTTACTGTCAATTTTCACGTAGGCACTGCGCTCTTCCGGCACGATAAATACCGCTGCCACGCCCGGCTGAGCTTTCAAACGTTGTTCCAGAACCTCTTTGTCTTCATAACTCCCTTCCAGCGTAATGCGCAGGCTGCTGACGTAAGGCGGCTCCTGCATACTCAGGCTGACCAGCAACCAGACGACAGCTATCAATGCGCCAATCAGGAACACGCTTTGTGCGTCAATGTGACCATAAACCCAGCCGCCCATGCTGCCACCAATCGCCACACCGAGGAACTGGCTGGTGGAGTAAAGCCCCATCGCTGTTCCTCTGTAACCAGGAGGGGACTCTTTGCTTACCAGAGAGGGCAGAATCGCTTCCATCAGGTTAAAGCCGATAAAGAACAGCTGTACGCCAATCACTAACGTCCAGAAATGATGACCGGCTCCCCACAGCACTACCTCTGCTATCAGCATCAATACCACGCAGCCGACAAAGACGCGCTTCATGCGGCGTTTGACTTCAGCATAGATAATGAACGGTAGCACACTGGCAAAGGCGATCAGCATGGTGACCAGATACACTTTCCAGTGCTCGGCAGGAGGAAGCCCTGCTTGCTCAAATTGCCCGGGTAGGGCAACGAAGCTCGACATCAGCAGAACATGCAGGCAGAGAATACCGATATTCAGCTTCACCAGGCGGCTGTTGGTCAATACATCACGGATGCTGCCCTTGACGATGCCGGACTCACGATTAAGCATGTGGTTTGACGTCGATGGCACCACCAGAAGGGTGATAATGATTCCAGCGCTAGCCAGCAATGCAATCATCCAGAACAATGCGTGCAGGCCGAAAGCGTGAGTAATCACCGGGCCGAGTACCATCGCAATGGCAAAAGTGACGCCGAAGCTGATACCGATAAATGCCATCGCTTTGGTGCGGTTCTGTTCACGCGTCAGGTCCGACAGCAGAGCCATTACCGCAGCAGCTATAGCGCCGGAGCCCTGTAAGGCACGCCCGAGGATAACCCCCCAGATTGACGTAGTCATGGCCGCGATCACGCTACCCAAAACAAAAATCAATAACCCACCTACAATCAGCGGTTTACGGCCGATGCGGTCAGAAAGAAGTCCAAAAGGAATTTGAAATACGGCCTGCGCTAAACCGTAGATGCCAATGGCGAATCCAATTAATGCCTCACTGGCTCCCTGTAATGCCATGCCATAAGTGGTAAGAACGGGTAATACCATAAACATTCCCAGCATCCGCAAGGAAAAAACCGTCCCCAAACCCCAGGTCGCGCGCAGCTCGACCGGAGTCATTTTATTATCGTTCATTACTACCTCAGTCTGTCGTATGCACATAGTTTATGTGTGAGGGGAGGGCGGGTAAAACATTACTTTTTATTCAGTGGTAACAAAAAGAAAGGGCGCGAAATCGCGCCCTTAGTAGTGATGTGCTTAATGTTACCTGATGTACGTCAGCAGGTCTTTGGATGCCGGGGTCATGAAGTCGACAGACATCATCACGCTTAACGCGGTGATGGCAACAATCGAGAACACAAACAACTTACGCGCCCAGACACGATCGTTCTGAGTTTTGTAACCTGACAGTGCCATACCCAGCCACCAGACGCTGACAGCAGCAGCAACAACCAGGTATTTATACCCGGCATAGCCCACCAGGGTCAGCATCAGTGTGGCAACCATAAACGCGATGATATACAGCGTGATATGGTTCTTCGCCACAGAGATACCTTTCACCACCGGCAGAACCGGGATATTGGCCGCCTGGTAATCTTTAAAGCGGAAGATAGCAATCGCATAAGAATGCGGCATCTGCCACAGGCTAAAGATAGCCAGCAGGATCAATGCACCAGCATCAAACTGGTTGGTGACGGCACAGTAGCCAATCACTGGAGGCGCAGCTCCGGAAAGACTGCCAATCAGAGTGCCGTATACGGAGTTGCGCTTCATGTACAGGCTGTAAACGCCGACATAAACCACAAAACCCATCACCGCCAGCCACATGGCCAGCGGATTTGCTCCGAAATACAGCATTGCGAAGCCAGCAATACCCAAAACGGTTGCATAAACCAGGCTTAATTTCGGAGAGATAAGGCCTTTAACCAGCACCCGATTCTTGGTTCTCTCCATTTTTTTGTCGATATCACGGTCGATAAAGTTGTTATAAACACAACCTGATGCAACCACCAGCGAGACGCCGACTAAGGTGAAGAGAAACAGGGAATAGTCAATGCTGCCTTTAGAAGCCAGCAGAAACCCCCCGATGACAGAAATTAAATTTCCGAAAATAATTCCTGGTTTTGTTACTTGCAGGTATTGCTTAATCATCACAGTAGCTCTGTTAGTGGCTCATCATGTTGTAGTTGAGGTTCCACATAATCCATAGCGAGCCAACAACAACAATCAGGATGATAAGTGCTGCAAACACGATAGCAATCAGGTTCCAGCCGCCCTCAGACTTGCTGTCCAGGTGGAGGAAATAGACCAGATGCACCAGCACCTGGACTACCGCACACACCAGAACAACGGCGAGGATGGTCGCTTTAGAAGCGCCGCCGTCCATGACCATCCAGAATGGGATACCTGTCAGAATGATCGACAGGATAAAACCGATCATATAAGACTTCACGCTACCATGAGAAGCGCCATGTTCAGTTGCTGAATGGCTCATTACATAACCCCCATCAGGTAAACAATGGTGAATACGCAGATCCACACCACATCCAGGAAGTGCCAGAACAGGCTCAGGCACATAATACGGGTGCGGTTGCTATCAGTCAGACCACGCTTAGCAATCTGATACATCAACACCAGCATCCAGATCAGGCCTGAAGTCACGTGCAGACCGTGGGTGCCTACCAGCGTAAAGAACGCAGAGAGGAAGCCACTACGGTCCGGACCGAAGCCTTCTTTAATCAGGTGATGGAATTCATAGATTTCCATACCGATGAAGCCCAGACCAAACAGGAAGGTCATCGCCAGCCAGCCGATAACTGCACCTTTCTGCTTGTTGTTCATGTTGATAACAGCCATACCATAGGTAATGGAGCTCAACAGAAGCAGGGCGGTTTCCACCAGGACGAAGGGCAGTTCAAAGATGTCTTTGCCTGCCGGACCGCCCGCAGTGTTATTAACCATCACACCATACGTCGCAAACAGCGTTGCGAAGATGATGCAGTCACTCATCAGGTAGATCCAGAAGCCGAAGACTTTGTTGGCGCCTGTATCGTGGTGATGATGCCCATGCTCCGCATGGGCGTCGTGGTGTTTAGTCACAGTTTCAGTCGACATTTTTCAGACCTGCTTTGCTAATTTCGTCAAAGTGCTGATTTTCGATTTTCTGAACTTCAGCAACAGGAACGTAGTAATCCACGTCTTCGTCAAAGCTCTTGACGATCCAGGACACGATCATGCCCAGGAATGACAGGCCTACCAGCCACCAGATGTGCCAGATTGCTGCAAAACCAAAGACCGCACAGAAGAAACCAATGACGACACCAGCACCGCTGTTTTTCGGCATATGAATTTCTTCATAGTGAGTCGGCTGCTTATAGGCTTCGCCTTTTTCCTTCATTTCCCAGAACGCATCGCGCTCGTGAATTTCAGGAACAACAGCAAAGTTATAGAACGGTGGTGGTGAAGAGGTTGCCCACTCCAGAGTACGTCCGCCCCACGGGTCACCTGTCACATCACGCAGTTGCTCACGGTCACGGACCGAAACATAGAACTGAGTGATCTGGCAAATAACACCACAAGCAATCAGACCAGCACCACATGCGGCAATAACCAGCATTGAGTGGAACTGAGGATCGATGTCCTGGCTAATACGACGGGTCATGCCCATGAAGCCCAGCACGTACAGCGGCATAAAGGCAACGAAGAAGCCAATAATCCAGAACCAGAACGCGCGGATACCCCAGGTTTCATTCAGTTTGAAGCCGAATGCTTTCGGGAACCAGTAAGTCACACCAGCAAAGCAACCGAACACCACACCACCGATAATCACGTTATGGAAGTGGGCAATCAGGAACAGACTGTTGTGCAGCACGAAGTCTGCACCTGGCACGGCCAGCAGTACCCCGGTCATACCACCAACAGAGAAGGTGACCAGGAAGCCAATGGTCCACAGCATACAGGAGTGCATTTCAATGCGGCCCTGGTACATCGTGAACAGCCAGTTGAAGATTTTAACACCGGTCGGAATGGCGATGATCATCGTCATAATACCGAAGAAGGCGTTAACGTTGGCACCTGCACCCATGGTGAAGAAGTGGTGCAGCCACACGATAAAGGACAGGATGGTAATAACCACCGTAGCCCAAACCAGTGAAGTATAGCCAAACAGACGTTTTTTCGAGAAGGTAGCAACAACTTCCGAGAACACACCGAAGACCGGCAGAACAAGGATGTAAACTTCCGGATGACCCCAAACCCAAATCAGGTTGACGTACATCATCATGTTGCCGCCCATATCATTGGTAAAGAAATGGAAACCAAGATAACGGTCAAGGGTCAGCAGAGCCAGGGTCACGGTCAGAACCGGGAACGCGGCGATGATCAGCACGTTGGTGCACAGGGAAGCCCAGGTGAACACCGGCATTTTAAACATGGTCATGCCAGGTGCACGCATCTTCATGATGGTCACGAAGAAGTTGATACCTGTCAGGGTCGTACCGATACCGGAAAGCTGTAGACTCCATATCCAGTAGTCAACACCGACCCCCGGACTGTATTCCGCCCCCGAAAGTGGTGGGTATGCCAGCCAGCCGGTCTGTGCGAATTCGCCGACACCCAGTGACAGGTTAACCAGAACCACACCAACCATAGTGAACCAGAAGCTCAGGTTGTTAAGGAACGGGAAGGCCACATCGCGTGCGCCGATCTGCAATGGAACAGCAATGTTCATCAGACCAACAACAAACGGCATCGCTACGAAGAAGATCATGATCACGCCGTGGGCGGTGAAAATCTGATCGTAGTGGTGCGGTGGCAAAATGCCGGCTTCACCCGCGGAGGCAAGCACCTGCTGGGTACGCATCATTACCGCATCGGCAAAGCCACGTAGCAACATGACAAATGCCAGAATGATGTACATGATACCGAGTTTTTTGTGGTCAACTGAGGTCAGCCACTCGGTCCAAAGATATTTCCACTTACCGAAGTAAGTCAGTGCGGCGACCAGCGCCAGACCGCCAAGAATAATGGCGGCAACCGTAACCATGATAATCGGTTCATGATACGGCACTGCATCCAGTGTTAATTTTCCAAGCATCGTATTATTCCTCGGCTCCCGCGTGAGCGGCATTGCTCATATCCATGCCTTCATGGCCTTCGCCGTGGGACATGTCCATGCTTCCACCGTGGTTCATCTTGAACTGACCGATAATGTCTTTAAACAGTCCAGGTTTCACACTTGAGAAGAATTCAACCGGGTGATTTTCGCTAGGCGCAGCCAGCTTATTAAAATCATCCATTGTCATGAGGGTGTCTGGTGACTGTTTTGCTTTAGCAACCCACTGCTCGAAAGACGCTTCGTCAGGAGTAGCAATCGCTTTAAACTTCATACCAGAGAAACCACGACCACTGAAGTTCGAGGAAATACCGTCAAAGGTGCCGGCTTCATTAGCAATCAAGTTCAATCTTGTCTGCATGCCCGCCATAGCGTAAATCTGGCTACCGAGGGTAGGGATGAAGAAGGAGTTCATGACGGTGTTCGAGGTAATCTTGAAGCTCACAGGGCGGTTAGCCGGGAAAGCAATCTGATTAACGGTGGCAATACCCTGTTCCGGGTAAATGAACATCCATTTCCAGTCAAGAGAGACAACTTCGATCACGACAGGTTTCGCGTCAGATGCCAGTGGCTTACTTGGTTCCAGTGCGTGGGTTGATTTCCACGTCAGAATGCCAAGGAAGACAATGATCAAGATCGGCACAGTCCATACTACGGCTTCCACTTTGTTGGAGTGGGACCAGTTTGGGCTGTATTTTGCATTGGTGTTAGATGCCCGATATTTCCAGGCAAACACCACGGCCATCAAGACTGCGGGGATCACGACGATCATCATCAGGCCGAAGGCCGTCAAAATCAGCGAACGTTGCTCCATTGCAATCTGTCCTTTGGGATTTAATAACGCACTATCACAACCACTTAACAAAATCATGCTTGCGATTAATGACAAAATCCCCAAACTTTTATTGTATTTCGTGAGTCTCATTTAACGACCTCAATGACAAGGGCTCTATTGTCGTTTAAGTGTGGCGGCATTTTACGGGAAGGTTTCAGTACTGTAAACCTGCAACAGGTTGTGTCAGTGGGGTGTTGACACCTTTTGCAAAGACTGTCACATATGTTGCCGTGAGTGACAAAATATGAATGCTGGCAAAGGGTTGGCATCAATATAACAAAATCCAATAGAAAAAACCGTACAAAAATTGTATCTGCTATAACCAGGCATTTAATGCACCATTTATTTAACATATCATTATCAATTGTGTGATATTGATTAACTAAATTTAATTACGCACCGGGTTTTAATACCTGAAAATGAGGGGCCAGATTCGTCAGGTTTTTTTTTAAACGACTTAATAAAGGATAAAAATAATATTTCTCGTCAAGCCATCACCTTTTCTGATGTGTTACCTTCGGGCCGCACTCCCTGTGCGGCAAAAGCCACTCGATTTGTTAAGCCATTGTTGGTTAAATAATTTTCTTAACATTTCTCGAAAGCAAAGACATTATCGCTGATTTACGATGTTTGCATGGGATTTCCGCAGCGCCAGGAAGTCCAGCAGTGTTCCCGTCACAATCCCGCCCAGTACCAGCACAATACCTGCTTCAAACAGACGGGTACTCAACTCGGGATAGGAGAACCAGTCCAGCGCGTCCATCGCCAGCACCAGCAGCCAGAAAGCCAGCAGTGCACAGCCAGCAATCAGTCCGCGTACTGCCCAGCGATAGCCGGAGCGATAGGCGGTTCGCGGCAGAAAGTCAGGGTGAGCTTGTGCATATTCCAGCGTCGAACGGCACCCGAGCAGTAATAGCAGTCCGGGCAGTGCTGCCACCACAGAGAAGGCATAAAACGTCGGCCAGCCCCAGGACTCAACAAACCATCCCGCCACAGGTCCCACATAGACACGCCCCACCGCTGAGAGCGCGGAGAGCAGGGCAAATTGAGTCGCCGAAAAGGAGCGGTTGCACAGTGTCATTAATAGCGCCACAAAGGCCGCAGTCCCCATACCACCACACAGATTTTCCACGGTCACTGCAGCTGCCATGCTGTAAAGGTGCTTGTCAGTCACTGACAGGATCCAGTAACCCAGATTGGACACAGCTTGTAAAATACCGAACAGCATCAGGGCGCGAAACAGGTTAAGACGTTGCATCAGCACACCGCCTGCCAGTGCACCGATGATGGTGGCGACCAGGCCGAGTGTTTTGTTGACCAACCCAACATCACCTGCATCAAACCCGACGCCACGGATCAGAAAAATAGTCGTCAGGCTGGCAGCGAAAGCATCGCCCAGCTTATAAAGGACAATCAGTGACAGAATCAGCCAGGCATTATTGCGGTTGAAGAAATCGCGCAGTGGAGCAATAACGGCTTCTTCCAGTGTCTGTGGGCGATCAACGGTAGCATCTGGCTCTTTAGCCAGTAAGGTTGCTATCACACCAGGCAGCATCATTGCGGCCATCAGCCACCAGATCGCCTGCCAGCCGAGAAAACGATCTGCCAGCCACAGTGCCAGTCCGCCGGAGACCAGCATCGCCAGCCGATACCCCAGCACGCTAATTGCCGCACCGCTACCGCGCTCAGTGGCGGACAGCACATCCGTCTTCCAGGCATCAAACACAATATCCTGAGAGGCCGAGCAAAACGCGACCAACACCGCCAGCGCTGCCAGTAGAGTCAGATCGCGTGAAGGCTGCATAAAGCCCATCAGTGCGATCCCGACGATCAGTAACAGCTGAGTCACTAACAACCAGCCACGTCTGCGCCCAAGAAATGGCGGCGTGTAACGGTCCATCAGCGGTGACCAGAGGAATTTAAAGACATAAGCCTGTCCAACGAGGGAAAAGAATCCGATGGTTTTAATATCGATATTCTCAACGGCCATCCACGCCTGGAGCGTACCAGACGTGAGCGCCAGCGGCAGACCAGAAGCGAAACCGAGTAATAAAAGAAGGGCAGAGTTGCGTCGGGTAAAGATGTGCAGATAGTTGTTAGGCATACGAACCTTAAATCAGGCCCGGCGTCCTGCCGGGCCAGAGGGATTAACGCGCGTTTTGCTTGATAAAGTCGTTAACGCTGGTGTCCTGCGCCATATCGGCAATCACGTCACCGAGGGTGCTGTTGACGACATTCGTGATTTTCTGATTATTCGCGGCGAACGCGCCTTCAACACTGCTGGTCTGGCGGTAGTTTTTCACCTGCTTACTGCCATTTTTAGCCGTAGCGATGATAGAAATATCCGCTTTAGTGGTGATGCTGTAACGCACATTACCCTGGGTAACGTCAGCGTACAGGCCATTCACCACGATTTGCAGATCAACAGCGCCGCTTGGGCCGACCATATAACCGCGTGCGGTCATCTGCTTCTCCAGAGTTTCCTGTAACAGGAAACGCAGATCGCGAGACGGGGTCAACGTAATCAGCTGGCCATCGCGGTTAACTTTCGCCAGCGCCTGATCGCTACGCTGATCGGCACCCGTGATGCTGATAGTGATGCCCATCAGGCTTGGATCACGCTGTGGCAACTGAATTTTTGGTGAAATGTCGAGCGTATTGCTGCTCCCTGCGCAGCCAGCCAGAATTAACACGGCCAGCAGAGGGAAAAATAATTTTTTTAACATGCTTATTTTCTCGATTACGTGAGTAGTATTGCTGACAAAACTGCGGTCATCATATCATTGCCTGTCGGCAGGGGAAGCCCCGATCGAGCGTAAATTCATCGCGTTGCGGAATTTTCAGACTTAATGAGACTCAGGCATTCGACCTCGTGAGAGACGATGGGTTGCATAGCGGCGGTTGAAAAGTAAAGGCCATCAGGAAAAAAACGTTAAAGTGCGTCGGTTTTACACAAAAACCGACTACGATTTAAAGGGATGGGGCGCAGTTCTCTGCATCAAAGGAGTCCAGGTATGATCCGTGAACAAATAGAAGAAAAGTTACGAACGGCGTTTTCTCCTGTGCATCTTGAGGTGCATGATGAAAGCTATCGCCACAATGTGCCTGCGGGCGCTGAGAGTCACTTCAAAGTGGTGATTGTCAGTGACAGCTTTAACGATCAGCGTTTCCTGACCCGCCACCGGGCTATTTACGGTGTGCTGGCGGATGAGCTGGCCGGCAGTGTGCACGCACTGGCACTTCACAGTTATACCTTGAAAGAGTGGGAGGGTTTACAAGATACCGTTCCGTCCTCACCCAACTGCCGTGGTGCCGGTACGCTGGCTTGACTCAACGCATAAAACTGAAAACGGCCTGTTGGCCGTTTTTTCGTTTATAGAGCCCGAAAAATGTGGCAGTCAGCAAATTCTTGCGATTTGGCAGCAAAAATGTAAAAAGTAGCGGGGTTCGGGCGAGAGTGTAGCCTCGACTCATTAAGACGTTGCCGCTATAATGCTGCGTCTATTTTTTTCCGGAATGTCTTCGGGATGCTTCTGTGAAACAGGGAATGTGGTTCTGACATCAGAAGCCGTCCCGGTTCTTAGATACACCCTGGTCATCCAGTGGTGTTTGTCTGAAGTTGACCGAGCACGTGATTTTTTGAGGTAATAAGATGCAAGTTTCAGTAGAAACAACTCAGGGCCTGGGCCGTCGCGTAACGATTACCGTTGATAAAGATGTGATCGAAAACGCGGTGAAAAGTGAGCTGGTCAGCGTAGCTAAGAAAGTGCGCATCGACGGTTTCCGCAAAGGAAAAGTACCGATGACTGTCGTTGAACAGCGTTACGGTGCTTCTGTTCGCCAGGACGTCCTGGGCGATCTGATGCAGCGCGGCTTTGTCGATGCGATCATCAAAGAAAAAATTAATCCGGCTGGCGCACCGCAGTACGTACCAGGCGAATACAAAACCGGTGAAGACTTCACATTCTCAGCTGAATTTGAAGTGTACCCGGAAGTTGAGCTGAAGGGTCTGGAAGCAATCGAAGTTGAAAAACCGGTTGTTGAAGTGACGGATGCTGACGTTGATACCATGCTGGACACCCTGCGCAAGCAGCAGGCCACCTGGAAAGAAACCGATGCTGCAGCGACTGCTGAAGATCGTGCAACCATCGACTTCTCGGGTTCTGTAGATGGTGAAGAGTTCGAAGGCGGCAAAGCGTCAGACTTCGTACTGGCAATGGGCCAGGGTCGTATGATCCCTGGTTTTGAAGAAGGTGTTGTTGGCCACAAAGCGGGCGAAACCTTTACTATCGACGTTAACTTCCCGGACGATTACCACGCTGAGAACCTGAAAGGTAAAGCAGCGAAGTTTGAAATCGTACTGAAGAAAGTTGAAGAGCGCGAGCTGCCAGAGTTTACTGAAGAGTTCATCAAGCGTTTCGGCGTTGAAGATGGTTCTGTCGCGGGTCTGCGTGCAGAAGTGCGCAAGAACATGCAGCGTGAGCTGAAAGGTGCCGTGCGTAACCGCGTGAAATCTCAGGCAATCGACGGTCTGGTGAAAGCCAACGACATCGATGTTCCTGCTGCTCTGATCGACGGTGAAATTGACGTGCTTAAGCGTCAGGCTGCACAGCGCTTTGGTGGTAACGAGAAGCAAGCTCTGGAGCTGCCTCGTGAACTGTTCGAAGAGCAGGCTAAACGCCGCGTAGTTGTCGGTCTGCTGTTGGGCGAAGTGATTCGTACTCACGAGCTGAAAGCTGACGAAGACCGTGTTAAAGCGCTGATCGAAGAGATGGCTTCTGCATACGAAGATCCAACAGAAGTGATCGAGTTCTACAGCAAAAATAACGAGCTGATGAACAACATGCGTAACGTTGCGCTGGAAGAGCAGGCTGTTGAAGCCGTGCTGGAAAAAGCGAAAGTGACTGAAAAAGCCACTAACTTCCAGGAACTGATGAACCAGACTGCTACGGCCTGATTCTGAACTCTGTTAGTTGACGTTAAGCCCCCTGCCTTCTGGCAGCGGGGTTTTTTGGTTTTTGGGGTAAAATCCCACTGCTTTTATGGGCTATTTGCGCATTTAATCTGCAAATTATCGACTAAGCTACTTTTCCTGGTTAGCAGTTGATAAAAACGTTGTTATGCTTGAAACAGCGGGGGATCATCCCCAAATTGGTACAACGAAGTCATCAGGCCCGATAACTGTCCGGACGGCATCGGGTGTAAGGCCTGGAATCATAGTGTTCCTGATCGCTCTCAAGTAGAATCGCTACAGAGTGTTGCCAAATGAAATTTATCCAGGAGACGATAATGTCATACAGCGGCGAACGTGAACTAACTGCACCTCATATGGCTCTGGTGCCAATGGTGGTCGAACAAACCTCTCGTGGAGAGCGTTCTTACGACATCTACTCGCGCCTGCTGAAAGAGCGCATTATTTTTCTGACCGGCCAGGTCGAAGACCACATGGCCAACCTGATCGTTGCGCAGATGCTGTTTCTGGAAGCGGAGAATCCAGAAAAGGATATCCACCTGTACATTAACTCTCCTGGTGGCGTCATCACCGCAGGGATGTCAATTTACGACACCATGCAGTTTATTAAACCTGACGTTAGCACCATCTGTATGGGCCAGGCCTGTTCGATGGGCGCTTTCCTGCTGACTGCGGGAGCGAAGGGCAAGCGTTACTGCCTGCCGAATTCACGTGTGATGATTCACCAGCCGCTGGGCGGTTTCCAGGGGCAGGCGTCAGACATTGACATTCATGCCCGTGAAATTATCAAGACCAAGCAGATGATGAATGAACTGATGGCAAAACATACCGGGCAGACGATTGAAACCATTGAGCGCGATACCAACCGCGACCGTTTCTTGTCGGCCAGTGAATCCGTAGAGTACGGCTTAGTGGATTCTGTGCTGTCCCAGCGTAACTGATTAAACATGTTGTGACATGCTGCCGTTGCCTCCGCAGGTTGCTATGGTGGCGGCCTGCGTAACTAACCCCTGGTGGGAAGGTGAGTGTGACAATGAGGGGGAAGTAAATGACTGATAAACGCAAAGACGGTTCAGGGAAACTGCTGTACTGCTCTTTTTGCGGCAAAAGCCAGCATGAAGTGCGTAAGCTGATCGCCGGCCCGTCTGTGTATGTCTGCGATGAATGCGTTGACTTGTGCAATGACATCATTCGCGAAGAGATCAAAGAAGTTGCGCCACACCGTGAGCGTAGCTCGCTGCCCACGCCGCACGAAATCCGCCACCACCTCGATGACTACGTTATCGGTCAGGAGCGGGCGAAGAAGGTGCTGGCGGTGGCGGTGTACAACCACTATAAGCGTCTGCGCAACGGCGACACCAGCAACGGCATTGAGCTGGGGAAAAGTAACATTCTGCTGATTGGCCCGACCGGTAGCGGTAAAACGTTGCTGGCTGAAACGCTGGCCCGCCTGCTGGACGTCCCGTTCACCATGGCTGACGCCACCACGCTGACTGAAGCCGGTTACGTGGGCGAGGATGTGGAAAACATCATTCAGAAGCTGCTGCAGAAGTGTGACTACGACGTGCAGAAAGCGCAGCGCGGGATTGTCTACATTGATGAGATCGACAAGATTTCACGCAAATCGGACAACCCGTCAATTACCCGCGACGTGTCCGGTGAAGGCGTACAGCAGGCGCTGCTGAAGCTGATCGAAGGCACGGTGGCGGCAGTACCCCCGCAGGGTGGGCGCAAGCATCCTCAGCAGGAGTTTTTGCAGGTGGATACCTCGAAAATTCTGTTTATCTGCGGCGGTGCGTTTGCCGGCCTGGATAAAGTGGTGTCACAGCGCGTGGATACCGGCACCGGTATCGGTTTTGGCGCATCGGTGAAGGGCAAGTCAGAGAAAGCGACAGAAGGCGAGCTGCTGGCACAGGTGGAGCCGGAAGATCTGATTAAGTTTGGTCTGATCCCGGAGTTCATCGGCCGTCTGCCGGTGGTGGCAACGCTGACGGAGCTGAGTGAAGATGCGTTAATTCAGATCCTGCGTGAGCCGAAAAATGCGCTGACCAAGCAGTATCAGGCGCTGTTTAATCTGGAAGGCGTGGAGCTGGAGTTCCGTGAAGATGCGTTAACGGCGATTGCTAAAAAAGCGATGTCACGCAAAACAGGTGCACGTGGACTACGTTCTATCGTGGAAGGCGCACTGCTGAACACCATGTATGATCTGCCGTCGATGGATGACGTGGAGAAAGTCGTGGTGGATGCACCGGTCATCGACGGTGACAGCGAACCGAAGCTCATCTACGGCAAGCCAGAAACTCAGCAGGCATCTGGCGAATAGCCGGGTGGAGTCCTGAAAAAAGGCCCGCATTTGCGGGCCTTTTCTTATACTGTGCAACGGTTATGCTTTCAGCTCGTCCCACTGGCTGATGACGTGGGTAGTGATTCCGTAATCAACGGCTTGTTCAGGACTCATCCAGTAGTTACTGTCAGTGTCTTTCTCTACTTTTTCCAGTGGCTGGCCCGTTGCTTTGCTGATCAGCTGGTTAATACGTGCACGTGCGCGCAACAGCTCTTTCGCTTCGATCTCAATGTCAGAGACTTTACCGCGCACGCCGCCCAGTGGCTGATGGATCATAAAGCGAGTGTTTGGCAGTGAGTAACGGTCATCTTTGTCAGCCGCAAGGAAAATGGTGATACCGGCGCTGGCAACCCAGCCAGTACCAATGACCAGTACTTTAGGCTTCACAAATTTGATCATGTCGTGGATGGTGTCACCGGCTTCAACATGGCCACCCTGGCTGTTAATGAACAGCTTGATTGGTTCATCGCCCATTTCTTGCAGGATCAGCAACTGTGCGGTCACTTTCTCAGCAAGCGCCTGATTAATCTCACCTGAAATGATAATAGAGCGTGACTGCAGCAGTTTATTGACTGCCAGCGATGAATTCTTCTCTTCCTGCCCGTTTTCTTCTTTAGTTGGCTCTTGAGGCATGCTTTACACTCCATCGGATAATCATAAGTGACCAGAGTTTAGCATAATCCAATTACCAGCTAAATCAACAGGAATAATAGGCGATCTTTATTATTTAAAACAGTATGTTAAATAACATTTCCCCTTGAAAATAAAGTGGCTGGGTGTTTTTTGTCCGGAGCGTGTGTGGCCACGACTATGTCTTGTGAACATGATGCACATCGGACTTTTACTCCCAATTACAGCGGGAAATGGGCTATATTAAGGATTGGTACGTGTAAATTAAGTAAGGCATGAGGTTAACTGATGACAGATAAACGCAAAGACGGTTCAGGGAAACTGCTGTACTGCTCTTTTTGCGGCAAAAGCCAGCATGAAGTGCGTAAACTGATTGCCGGTCCGTCAGTCTACATCTGCGATGAATGCGTCGACTTATGTAACGACATCATTCGCGAAGAGATCAAAGAAGTTGTGCCACACCGTGAGCGCAACTCGCTGCCCACGCCGCACGAAATCCGCCACCACCTCGATGACTACGTTATCGGCCAGGAGCGGGCGAAGAAGGTGCTGGCGGTGGCGGTGTACAACCACTACAAGCGCCTGCGCAACGGCGACACCAGCAACGGCATTGAGCTGGGGAAAAGTAATATTCTGCTGATTGGCCCGACCGGTAGCGGTAAAACGTTGCTGGCCGAAACGCTGGCCCGCCTGCTGGACGTCCCGTTCACCATGGCCGACGCAACCACGCTGACCGAAGCCGGTTACGTGGGCGAGGATGTGGAAAACATCATTCAGAAGCTGCTGCAGAAGTGTGACTACGACGTGCAGAAAGCGCAGCGCGGCATTGTCTACATTGATGAGATCGACAAGATTTCACGCAAATCGGACAACCCGTCTATCACCCGAGATGTCTCCGGTGAAGGCGTGCAGCAGGCGCTGCTGAAGCTGATCGAAGGCACGGTGGCGGCAGTTCCCCCACAGGGTGGGCGCAAGCATCCTCAGCAGGAGTTTTTGCAGGTGGATACCTCGAAAATTCTGTTTATCTGCGGCGGTGCGTTTGCCGGCCTGGACAAAGTGGTGTCACAGCGCGTGGATACCGGCACCGGTATCGGCTTTGGCGCATCGGTGAAGGGCAAGTCAGAGAAAGCGACAGAAGGCGAGCTGCTGGCACAGGTGGAGCCGGAAGATCTGATTAAGTTTGGTCTGATCCCGGAGTTCATCGGCCGTCTGCCGGTGGTGGCAACGCTGACGGAGCTGAGCGAAGATGCGTTAATTCAGATCCTGCGTGAGCCAAAAAATGCGCTGACCAAGCAGTATCAGGCGCTGTTCAATCTGGAAGGCGTCGAGCTGGAGTTCCGTGACGAAGCATTAACGGCGATTGCCAAAAAGGCGATGTCTCGTAAGACGGGTGCCCGCGGGCTGCGTTCTATCGTTGAAGGCGCACTGCTGAACACCATGTATGACCTGCCGTCGATGGATGACGTCGAGAAAGTGGTGATCGACGAATCTGTGATTGGTGGCGAGAGCGAACCGATGCTGATTTATGGCAAGCCAGAAGCACA
Organism: Erwinia sp. MYb375; assembly: GCF_037479175.1. Lineage (NCBI taxonomy): Bacteria > Pseudomonadati > Pseudomonadota > Gammaproteobacteria > Enterobacterales > Erwiniaceae > Erwinia > Erwinia sp. MYb375. The sequence continues at coordinate 579,568 of NZ_JBBGZS010000014.1, forward strand.
GCAGGCATCTGGCGAATAAATAACCAAATCATTCCAGTCAGTTATCGAAAAGGGGGAAAATGTTCCCCCTTTTACTTTTCTCGTTACCCCAACATTGAATCTATTCCGTTCATCCCCATATACTCAGATACCTGTGGGTCAAACTGCACTTTTTCTGGATGATGTGGTTCCCCTTACCCTGGCGGAAATTAAACTAAGAGAGAGCTCTATGAATCCTGAGCGTTCTGAACGCATTGAAATCCCTGTGTTACCGTTGCGTGACGTAGTGGTTTATCCGCACATGGTCATTCCGTTGTTTGTTGGTCGTGAAAAATCAATTCGCTGCCTTGAAGCCGCCATGGATCATGACAAAAAGATCATGCTGGTCGCTCAGAAAGAAGCTTCAACGGATGAACCTGGCATCAACGATCTCTTCTCAGTCGGGACTGTTGCCTCTATTTTGCAAATGCTGAAACTCCCTGATGGCACCGTTAAAGTGCTGGTGGAAGGTTTACAGCGTGCACATATCACCACCTTATCCGATAACGGCGACCACTTTACTGCCCAGGCAGAGTACCTGGAGTCGCCTGAAATTGAAGAACGCGAGCAGGAAGTGCTGGTGCGTACGGCGATCAATCAGTTTGAAGGCTATATCAAGCTGAACAAAAAGATCCCCCCAGAAGTCCTGACCTCACTGAACAATATCGATGATGCTGCCCGTCTGGCCGATACCGTTGCTGCCCATATGCCGCTGAAACTGGCTGATAAGCAGTCTGTTCTGGAAATGTCAGATATCAACGAGCGTCTGGAATACCTGATGGCGATGATGGAGTCGGAGATTGACCTGTTACAGGTTGAGAAACGCATCCGTAATCGTGTCAAAAAACAGATGGAAAAAAGCCAGCGCGAGTACTATCTGAATGAGCAGATGAAGGCCATTCAAAAAGAACTGGGCGAAATGGATGATGCGCCTGATGAAAACGAAGCGCTGAAACGCAAAATCGATGCGGCAAAAATGCCGAAAGAAGCGCGTGACAAAACAGAAGCTGAACTGCAAAAGCTGAAAATGATGTCACCGATGTCAGCCGAAGCCACTGTTGTACGTGGTTATATCGACTGGATGGTTCAGGTGCCATGGAATGCACGTAGCAAGGTGAAGAAAGATCTGTTGAAGGCGCAAGAAACGCTGGATATGGACCACTTCGGCCTTGAGCGCGTTAAAGACCGTATCCTGGAGTATTTGGCAGTACAGAGCCGCGTCAGCAAAATCAAAGGCCCAATCCTGTGCCTGGTAGGCCCTCCTGGCGTGGGTAAAACCTCGCTGGGGCAGTCCATCGCCAAAGCCACCGGCCGTAAATACGTGCGTATGGCATTGGGTGGGGTACGTGATGAAGCGGAAATCCGTGGTCATCGTCGTACCTATATCGGTTCCATGCCGGGCAAACTGATCCAGAAAATGGCAAAAGTTGGCGTTAAAAACCCCCTTTTCCTGCTGGATGAAATTGACAAAATGTCTTCGGATATGCGCGGCGATCCGGCATCTGCTCTGTTGGAAGTCCTTGATCCAGAACAGAACATTGCCTTCAACGATCACTATCTGGAAGTGGATTACGATCTCTCCGATGTGATGTTTGTCGCAACGTCTAACTCAATGAACATTCCAGCACCCTTGCTGGACCGTATGGAAGTGATTCGCCTGTCGGGTTACACCGAAGATGAAAAACTGAACATTGCCAAACAGCACTTGCTGTCGAAGCAGATTGAGCGTAACGCACTGAAGAAAAATGAACTGAACGTGGACGATAGCGCCATTGTTGGCATCATTCGCTATTACACCCGTGAAGCGGGCGTGCGTAGCCTTGAGCGCGAATTATCCAAGCTGTGCCGTAAAGCCGTCAAAACGCTGTTGATGGACAAATCCATTAAACACATCGAAATTAACGGCGATAACCTCAAAGATTATCTCGGCGTGCAGCGCTTCGATTATGGCCGTGCCGATAGCGAAAACCGCGTAGGCCAGGTAACCGGTCTGGCATGGACGGAAGTGGGTGGCGATCTGCTGACCATTGAAACCGCTTGCGTACCGGGTAAAGGCAAACTGACCTACACCGGTTCACTGGGCGAAGTGATGCAGGAGTCTATCCAGGCCGCACTGACTGTGGTGCGTGCCCGTGCTGAGAAGCTGGGTATCAATGCTGATTTCTATGAGAAGCGTGATATCCATGTTCACGTGCCTGAAGGGGCAACGCCGAAAGATGGCCCAAGCGCAGGTATTGCGATGTGCACCGCGCTGGTTTCGTGTCTGACCGGTAACCCGGTGCGTGCAGACGTGGCGATGACGGGCGAAATTACGCTGCGTGGCCAGGTCCTGCCGATTGGTGGTTTGAAAGAAAAATTGCTGGCGGCACACCGTGGTGGCATTAAAACGGTCTTAATTCCGGACGAGAACAAGCGTGATCTGGAAGAAATTCCGGATAACGTGATTGCCGACCTGGATATCCATCCGGTGAAACGCATTGAAGAAGTATTAGCCCTGGCCCTGCAAAATGCCCCGTATGGCATGCAGGTTGTTACGGCAAAATAGTGATTTAAGGCAAACTCACTGTAAAACTAAGGCTGGTAAGTGAATTGGTGCTTGCCAGCTTTTTTTTGTGCCGCTAAGTTAGGATGCTGTTAAGCCAGTGACGGCAAAGGTTGCGGGTTGCTGAGGCTCAACAAGCTCGGGCTAAACAGCCATAACAAATCACGCACGTACGTGTCCGGCAGAAAGCCTGTTCACGGTGTAAAAATAAAAGAGGGGATGAGTGAGTGAATAAGTCACAGTTGATCGACAAAATTGCTGCAAACGCCGATATTTCTAAAGCTGCAGCGGGACGTGTATTAGATGCTTTTATTGGTTCAGTCACTGAATCTCTGCAGGCTGGCGATGAAGTGGCGCTGGTCGGCTTCGGTACTTTCTCCGTGCGTGAACGCGCCGAGCGTACCGGCCGTAACCCACAAACCGGTAAAGAAATTACGATTGCAGCGGGTAAAGTACCTGGCTTCCGTGCCGGTAAAGCGTTGAAAGACTCTGTAAATTAAGTGCATTAAGCCGCCGCAGGAGCAGATTTCTTCGGCGTATTGAGGATCGCCAACGCGTTCTCATGTAACATACGGGGCACATCAGCGACTTGATGTGCCTTTTTTTATGTTTCAATGACAAACGCGTGCTGCGATTGTCTAAAATGGCTAAGTGCGTCCTCGGGAACGCGGGACGGCAGCGCAAGGTTTTACATTCACACTACAGCGGAGTGTTGTCACACCATGATGGACAATTTACGCGCGGCGTCGAACCATGTCGTGCTCAAAATTATACTGGGCCTGATCATCCTGTCCTTTGTCCTTACCGGCGTAGGCGGGTATCTGACAGGCGGTTCCGGTGATTACGCAGCCAAAGTCAACGGCCAGGAAATCAGTCGTGCACAGCTTGAACGTGCTTTCAGCAGCGAACGTGCGCGTCAGCAACAGATGCTGGGCGAACAGTTCTCGGCTCTGGCAGGTAACGAAGGTTACATGCAGCAGATCCGGCAGCAGGCGCTCTCACAGCTGATTGATGAACTGTTACTGGACCAGTATGCCAAAGATATCGGCCTGGCCATCAGTGACGAGCAAATCAAGCAGGCCATCTTCACTCAGCCTGCGTTTCAGACTGAGGGTAAATTCGATAATGCCAAGTATATGGGCATCATCAATAACATGGGCTTCTCTGCCGATCAGTACGCTGAAGCACTGCGTAAGCAACTGACCACTCAGCAGCTTATTCAGTCCGTTACCGGAACCGATTTCGTGTTGGGTAATGAAACCGATTCGCTGGCTGCACTGGTGTCTCAGCAGCGCCTGGTGCGTGAAGTGACGATTAACGTCAACGCGCTGGTAGCAAAGCAAACCGTGACCCCGGAAGAGATCAACAACTACTACCAGCAGAATAAAAATAGCTTTATGACGCCTGAGCAGTTCCGCGTCAGCTACATCAAACTGGATGCGGCGAGCATGCAGCAGCCGGTGAGCGAGAGCGACATTCAGAGCTGGTACGATCAACATCAGCAGGATTACACCCAGCCGCAGCGCAATCGCTACAGCATCATCCAGACCAAGACTGAAGCCGAAGCGCAGTCAGTACTGGATGCACTGAAGAAGGGCGGTGATTTTGCGGCACTGGCGAAAGAGAAATCATCTGATCCTATTTCTGCCCGCAACGGTGGTGATATGGGCTGGCTTGAACCGGCCACTACGCCGGATGAGCTGACGAATGCAGGCCTGAAAGAGAAAGGTCAGTTATCAGGTGTGATCTCTTCATCGGTTGGCTTTATCGTGGCTCGTCTGGATGACATTCAGCCTGAAAAAATTAAAGCGCTGGCAGAAGTGCATGATGATATTGCCGCAAAAGTGAAGCAGGAAAAAGCGGTCGACGCTTACTACAAACTGCAACAGAAAGTGAGCGATGCAGCGAGTAACGATAACGAGTCTTTGGCCAGTGCTGAGCAGGTTTCAGGTGTTAAAGCCGTCGAAACAGGCTGGTTTGGTCATGACAGCCTGCCTGCCGAGCTGAACTTTAAAGCCGTACAGGATGCGATCTTCAGCGGTAATCTGGTGGGGGGAAACGGTACGCCGGGAAGCAACTCGGACATCATCACTGTCGATGGTGACCGTGCCTTTGTACTGCGCATCAGCGAACACAAGCCGGAAGCCGTGAAAGCACTGAATGAAGTGACTGCACAGATTACCGATACCCTGAAGCAGCAGAAAGCCCAGCAGGAAGCGAAAGCACAGGCTGATAAACTGCTGGCTGAGCTGAAAGCCGGCAAAGGTGATGATACTTTGAAAGCGGCGGGTCTGGCCTTTGGTGCACAGCAGACGCTGTCACGTACCGGTCAGGATGCGCTGTCTCAGGCAGCCTTTACACTGCCTCTGCCATCAGAAGGCAAGCCTGCATTCGGTGTCAGTGAAGATGCGCAGGGCAACGTCGTCGTGATGGCCCTCGATAAAGTGCAGCAGGGCACCATGCCTGAAGCACAGAAGCAGGCTCTGGTTCAGGGTATTACGCAGAACAATGCACAGCTGGCTTTCGCAGCCATGTTGAGCAACCTGCGTAAGGACGCCAAAATCAAATACGGTGCTGCCGCACAAGCACAGTAAGCCTCGCAGTTTTACTGCAACTGCTTGCAACACTAAAGGCCGCTTATGCGGCCTTTTCCATTTCTGAAATCTGCCGTTTGCCGGGGGGGCGGTGGGGCGTTAGGGTAGGGTTGCTGTCAAACACATGGAGGAAAACAGCATGATTAATCGTACCTTACAGGCTCTCTCGCTCGCTCTGGCTATCGGACTGACGTTGCCCATCAGTGTCAGTGCCGCTCCCACTGCTGCACCTGCCACTAAAACGGCGCCTGCGAAAGTGCCGGCTGAAAATGCAGCGCAGGTCAGTATCAATAGCGCCAGCGCCCAGGAATTAATGGCGGTGATGAACGGCGTTGGGATAAAAAAGGCGGAGTCTATTGTCAGTTATCGTGAGAAATATGGCCCCTTCACCGATCTCGAGCAATTAAAGGAAGTGCCTGGCATGGGTAATACATTGGTGGAACGGAATCTTGCGAATCTTAAATTGTGATCTGCATCCAGGGTCGGCAAGTCTTACTGCAAGTCGATCCGTCTGACTGCTAATATTGATGAGGTCATACCAGTTGGTGTGGCCTTTTTTATCACAGAGGACGCAGCACGATGCAGACCACCATTAAAGTACGCGGCTACCATCTGGATGTTTATCAGCATGTTAACAATGCCCGTTACCTTGAGTTCCTTGAAGAAGCCCGCTGGGCCTGGCTGGAAGAGAGCGAGGCGTTTCACTGGATGAATAAGCTCGGCATGGCGTTTGTGGTGGTGAATATCAATATCAATTATCGCCGTCCGGCGGTCATGGGGGATGTACTGGTTATCGACAGCCAACTGATGGCGCTGGGGGGGAAAAGTGGCGTCATTGATCAGCGGGTTTCCCTGCAATCCGATGGCAGTGCCATCGCCGATGCGTTGCTGACCTTTGTCTGCATCGATCTGCACTCGAAGAAAGCCCTGCCGCTGGAGGGCGAACTTCGGTTGCAGCTGGAAAGCATAAATCAGTAGGAGCGAGAGATACGTCGCTCCGGGGAGAAATCAAACCAGTCCGGTCTTGGTTTTCATTGCCTGCATAACGGCAGTCGTGTTTTGCTGGTATTAATGCAGGCCGTTGGCACGCAGATGGCAGGCGGCACATTCACCACAACCATCACCCTGAATGCCGTTATAACAGGTCAGTGTCTGGTGACGAATTAGAGGGAGCTGCTGCCAGTAATCTGCCAGTGCCCAGGTTTCCGCTTTATTCAGCCACATCAGCGGCGTTTCGAAACGGATATCCCGCGCCATACCGAGGTTAACCGCATGGTTCAGTGCTTTAACAAATTCGTCACGGCAGTCGGGATAGCCGGAGAAATCTGTCTCACAGACGCCAGTGATTACCGCTTCTGCTTCAATCTGGTAAGCATAGATTGCTGCGAAGGTTAAAAACAGGATATTACGGCCCGGTACAAAGGTGCTTGGCAGGCCACTGGCTGTCGGGTCGTAAGCCGGTACCGGGATGTTATCGCGTGTCAGGCTACTGACAGCCAGCTCGTTGAGCATAGTCACATCCAGCACTTTGTGTGCACGGGCGCCTAGCGACAGTGACAGTGTCCGGGCAACGTCGATTTCCGCTCGGTGGCGTTGGCCGTAATCAAAAGTCACGCAGTGTACTTCGTCGTACTGCTGTAAGGCCTGAATCAGACAGGTTGTTGAATCCTGTCCACCGCTGAATACCACCACTGCACGTTTCATACTTAATCTTTCCCGGTTAGTTTCTGCCAGCTATGGTAATACCTTGTCACACAGAAAGGTATCCCCTCTTCAGACGATGTGGACGGGCGGCGGTATCCACGCACGGGAGAAATCAAACCAGCCCCAGGCGTTTAATCGTATGCCTTCAACATCCGGCGGTGCACTGACCTGATAACGATAGTTAAACAGCGGGGTGATCACCGCATCTAACATCAGTTGCTGGTACAACGCTTTTAACCGCTGGTGGCGTTGCTCCAGATCCGGGTAACGCTGCAGGGCATCTAACCGTTTCATCAGCATTTTCCAGCCTGCGGCGCCGGATAATATCGTCCACATCGGGTCGAGCCGCAGCCAGCTCTCCAGCGTAAACATCGGCGCTTCGCCAATTAACCTGTCGCCCATAATCAGGTCAGCCTCTGCAAGTAACGGATAATCCTGCCAGTTTTTTTGTGGATGAAAATGCAGCGTAAGCTGACATCCCTGAGTCGCCAGCAATTGCTGAAGCTTTGCCGCCATAGCGTGCAGCTCCACCGGCAAGTGGTAGTGCAGGCTGAGTTGTGCAGGCAGGATGATATTGGGATCGGGTTGCCAGTCAGGTATGTTCCAGCCCGGCAGCATCTCACGGCTTGGCGTGATGAGCCCTTCTTCTAATGGCAGCTGTTCAATAATGCCGGACTGATGTACCAGCGACATAATATGCCGGGCCTGAGCGGGCGAGAGCCCCGCGCGTTGACCTATCGCCAGATAACAGAATCCGAGACTGATACGCTGACTAACCGGTTGAAGGGCGTTTAAATCCTGCTGCGCACCAATCGCGATCTGAACTGGATGGCGGCAGCTGGTACCCAGTCCGGGGTCGAAAAGCTGTGGTGCAATCCAGTATTCAATCGCCTGCATAAGCGGATGTGTGGCGTGATACCAGCCGTGACTTTCCAGACGCAGCAAGGCGGGTGAATTGACCATCAACCGCCATGGGCCGGCACCCATATCCGGGTTATCCGGATGCGGCAACAGGCAGGGGACGCTCGCCAGTCGATGTGCCAGCCAGTTGTCCTGAGTATGCAGATCAATGCGCAGGCACAATGCATGGGCCTGAATAACCGTTTTGACGCTGGACAACAAGCGTTGACCGACCGGGCTGGCCAGGATCATGAGAAGCCTTTGTTGCAGTTGCCCGGTGGTGACCGCTTCGCCGTGATGCCAGCGCAACTGCGGACGCAAAAAGAAGAACCAACTCAGGCCATCCTCGCTCACTTGCCAGTGGTGGGCCAGATCCGGCACGGCGTCATCGCCTGACAGGCGGCTTAATCCGGCAAAGACCTGCTGGGCCAGATGTTGTTCAGCGCGCCCGGGCTGCATGAGCGGGCGAAGGGGATCAAGCGAGCGGTAATAGGGAATACGTAACGTTGGCTGGTTGTTCTGCCATTGTCCGCCCATAAAGGGCTGGAGTAGTTGGCTAAGTTGCTCCGGGGCCAGAGGCACAAGTTGCAGTGCGTGCTGTGGATGGCCGTTGTCGAGCTGCTGCAACATCAGCTCACTGCGCAGCGTGGCGGGAGATTGCAGAAAGGTCAGAAGGCCACGTTTTCCACGCCCGGATGAGGCCTGCCATGTCAGCCAGCCGCATGCCTGCCACTGGCGCAGCAGGGTACGTATATGCCGCTCACTGCAAAAACAGCACTGAGCGATATCAGCGACACTGGTGGACTGAGGTTGCCCGGTGCTGTGTTGCCACAGACGCTGGTACTGGTTCAAACGATTGAGTTGTCTCATCTCACCTTAAACCCGGAACAGTTTAAAAAAAGTATTCACTATTAGTTCCGCAAATGCCAGAGGATACTCAGTGCAGATGAAAAACCCATCAACCGGAGAGAAAATGGTGCGTCTTGCTGCATTTGATATGGATGGTACGTTGCTGATGCCTGACCATCAGTTGGGGCAACAAACCCTGCGCAGTCTGCGCGCGCTCCAGGCGCACCCGGTACAGCTCACCTTTGCTACCGGCCGTCACTTTATGGAGATGCAGCCGCTCATGCGGAATTACGATCTGCCGGCTTTTCTTATCAGTGGTAACGGCACACGTATTCATGATCCCTTCGGTGAGTTGCTTTATGCCAGCGATCTGCCACCGGCGGTGGCAAGGCGGGTGATCCATAGCCACTGGGATACGTGTGCCAGCCTTCACGTTTTTAACGACAGCGGCTGGTTTACTCACGACGAGCTCCCGGAGATTTTACAAGCCCATCAGCTTTCTGATTTCCGTTATCAGGTCATCGATCTGCGTACTCTTCCCGAACACCAGGTGACTAAAGTCTGTTTTATCGCTGATTATCAGGAACTGTGCGCGCTAAAAGTTCAGCTGCGGGAGGCTCTGGGAAACAGCGCTCACCTCTGTTTTTCCGCGCAGGATTGTCTCGAAGTACTGCCACTGGACTGTAACAAAGGGGCGGCGCTGGCACATCTGACCGCGAGGCTCGGCGTGTCGATGGCGGAGTGCATGGCGTTTGGTGATGCAATGAACGATCTGGAGATGCTGGGGCGCGTGGGTCACGGTTTCGTTATGCGCAATGCGATGCATGAACTGAAATCACAACTGCCTCATTTACCGGTTATTGGCGATTGTGCGACACAGGGCGTGTCTCATTACCTCAACCACTGGCTTACCACACCGCACCTGGTTTATTCCCCCGAATAATCAGCTTATTGGTCAGTGTGCCGGACAAGGATGTCCGGCTTTTTCGTCTTTAGCGGCGCAAGAGGGGGGTTGCCACTGCTGAAATCTGGCGGCTACGTGTGCCACGATACAGTGTCAGTAAAATCCCCAGCAAAAATGGCAACAGCAGCAGTAACGATTCGCGGCTGATACTACTGCCATTGATTTCACTTTCCAGCGTGATGGCGATCAGCGGGAACACCAGAAAAACCAGTGATGCCTGAAACGGCCGGGCGACCTGCTGCAAAGCAAAGTAGGCCAGTATACCCCCCACGCCAGCGACGACACCCAAATAAGCGATAGCCAGCAGCGCCTGCGGAGCAAAGGTGGTGACATCGGGAGCTTCCGTCAGCCCCGCCAGCGTCAGTATTAATCCCGCACCGAGGCAGGGCAGTGCGTTGTAGCTCAGTACTGAAATTCCGGCACAGCGCTTTTTACACTGGACGTACATCACAGCGTGAATCAGCACGGCAGCGACCAGGGCCAGAATTCCCTGGATCTGACTTTCGCCACTATCGCGGGTTTCATGCCACAGGATCGTGCTTAATGCGCCAAGACTGATGGCCAGCCCCAGTAGCTGCTGTCGTGAGGTTCTTTCGCGCAGAAACAGCAGGGAAGCCGCCAGAACGGCGGCGGGCATGGTGGCAAAGATAATCGCCGCCAGGCTGGAAGAGGTATAGCGTTCGCCATAGATCATCAGCGTAAACGGAATGGCGAAATAGAACAGCATGACGCACAGCTGAAAACCGCGTTGGCCAGCCGGAAACAGGAGCGGCGCTTTTTTATAACGCGCCAGCAGCAGGAGCAGCGGGGCGGCGCAGAGGAAACGCAAACCGGTGGCAAAGACAGGGGGAACGGTGGCAACGGTAATTTTCATTGCCATCCATGTGGTGCCCCAGGTGAGGGCTACGGCGCTGAATAAACCTATGATCAATAGATTACGGCAAATGTTTGTATTCATCCTGTTCATCCCTGAGGTGGTAGTCTTGAGTAAACAGATTAACCAAACGACTGGGGAAAAGGTTGCTATAATAGTGCTGTATTTTTAGCTTGTCGGAGAAGGTTTTGCTACCAATTGCGCTGGATAAAAAAGATCGTTTGCTGTTAAACCTGCTCCAGCAGGATTGTACGCTCTCTCTGCAGGCACTGGCTGATGCCGTTAGCCTGACAACCACTCCCTGCTGGAAGCGCTTGAAAAGACTGGAGGATGAAGGCTATATTCGCGGCCGGGTTGCTTTGCTTGATGGTGAAAAGCTTGGGCTGGGGCTGACCGCTTTTGTTCTGATCAAAACTCAGCAGCACAGCAGCCTGTGGTTTCAGCAATTTGTTGATGTGGTACAGGCGATGCCGGAAGTCATGGGTTTCTACCGTATGGCAGGAGAGTATGACTATCTGCTGCGCGTGCAGGTTGCGGATATGAAAAGCTACGATAGTTTTTACAAACGGCTGGTGAACGGCGTTCCAGGTCTGATCGATGTCACTTCGAGTTTTGCGATGGAAGAGATAAAATACACCACCGCTTTGCCGGTTGCCCTTTAACCAGCCGATAATCAGGACATTTTTTTGCGACTTTTTAGCCAACTAAGCTGGTATTTTTTGCGCGAATGGCGCCGCTATCTCGGTGCGGTTTTGCTGTTAATCGTGATTGCCTTGCTGCAACTCCTGCCACCACATGTGGTGGGAAAGATCGTCGACGGCGTCAGTCGCGATGGGATGAGCAACGGCCAACTGATGATGTGGGTTGGCGTGATGCTGGCTACGGCAATCATCGTCTATTTATTGCGTTATGTCTGGCGCGTGCTGTTGTTCGGTGCCTCCTATCAGTTGGCGGTAGAACTGCGCGAAGATTTTTACCGCCAGCTCAGTCGTCAGCACCCCGGATTCTATTTACGCCACCGTACCGGTGACTTGATTGCCCGTGCTACTAACGACGTTGACCGCGTGGTATTCGCGGCAGGCGAAGGCGTACTGACGCTGGTGGATTCACTGGTGATGGGCATGGCCGTACTGATTGTGATGAGTACCCAGATTAGCGGTACCTTAACCCTGCTTGCCCTGTTACCGATGCCGATTATGGCGTTGGTGATCAAACGTTACGGCGACCAGTTGCATCATCGCTTTAAACTGGCGCAGGCTGCTTTCTCCTCGCTAAACGACCAGACGCAGGAAAGCCTGAGCAGCATCCGTATGATTAAAGCCTTCGGGCTGGAAGATCATCAGTCAGGCCAGTTTGCGGCGATTGCTAAAGACACCGGAGAGAAGAACCTGCGCGTGGCGCGGGTGGATGCACGCTTCGATCCGACGATCTACATCGCTATCGGCATGTCGAATCTGCTGGCGATTGGTGGCGGCAGTTGGATGGTCTGGCACGGCACGATGACCCTCGGGCAGCTCACCAGCTTTGTCATGTATCTGGGGCTGATGATCTGGCCCATGCTGGCGCTGGCGTGGATGTTTAATATTGTCGAGCGTGGCAGCGCCGCCTGGACCCGAATACAGGCGCTGTTAGCAGAAGCGCCTGCCGTGGTCGATGGAGACAAGCCGTTGCCAGAGGGGCGCGGCCTGTTGCAGATTTCGGTGCGGGAGTTTTGTTACCCCGGGGCGCAGCAACCTGCGTTGCGTAATCTGAAGGTTCAGGTTAAACCGGGGAAAATGCTGGGACTTTGTGGCCCAACGGGATCGGGTAAAAGCACTTTACTCAGTCTGATCCAGCGTCACTTCGATATTGATCAGGGCGATATTCGTTACCACGATATCCCTCTGACGCAGTTGCAGCTCGATGGCTGGCGTAGCCGACTGGCGGTAGTCAGTCAGACGCCGTTCCTGTTCTCCGACAGCGTGGCTAACAATATTGCGCTGGGGTGTCCTGGTGCAACGCAAAGTGAGATTGAGCATGCGGCACAGCTGGCCTTTGTACATGACGACATTTTACGGCTGCCCGAAGGTTATCAAACAGAAGTGGGCGAGCGTGGCGTGATGCTGTCGGGTGGGCAGAAACAACGTATCTCCATTGCCCGGGCATTGCTGCTGAATGCCGAGATTTTGGTGCTGGATGATGCTCTTTCAGCGGTAGATGGCCGCACCGAACACCAAATTCTGCATAACCTGCGCAGTTGGGGCGAAGGACGTACGATTATTATCAGCGCCCATCGTCTCTCTGCCCTGACCGAGGCCAGTGAAATTCTGGTTCTGCAGCACGGGCAGGTTGTGCAGCGTGGCGATCATGAGCAACTGGCCGCCGACGCCGGATGGTATCGCGATATGTACCGTTATCAACAGCTGGAAGCGGCACTTGACGACGATGAAACAGAGCAGGGAGCCGCGCATGGCTAATGTCACTCAATTGTGGCCAACCATTAAACGGCTGCTCTCCTACGGTGCGCCATGGCGTAAATCTCTGAGCCTGGCTGTGCTGATGTTGTGGGTGGCCGCTGCCGCCGAAGTGCTGGGACCTGTGCTGGTCAGCTACTTTATCGACAACATGGTGGCAAAACACCGGATGCCTGTGGGGCTGGCCGCCGGCCTGGTGGTCAGTTTTCTGCTGTTGCAACTGCTGGCGGCGGCGCTGCATTATTGTCAGGCACTGTTATTTAATCAGGCCGCTGTTGGCGTGGTACAGCGCCTGCGCACTGATGTGATGGACGCCGCACTGCGCCAGCCTTTGGGTGCATTTGATACCCAGCCGGTTGGGCAGATTATTTCGCGTGTTACCAATGATACCGAGGTGGTACGTGATCTCTACGTGACCGTTGTTGCCACTGTATTGCGCAGTGCGGCGCTGGTGGGGGCGATGCTGGTGGCGATGTTCAGTCTTGACTGGCGTATGGCGCTAGTTGCCATCACCATTTTCCCGGCGGTCTTGATCGTGATGCTGATTTACCAGCGTTATAGCACGCCGATTGTGCGCCGGGTGCGCAGTTATCTGGCAGAAATCAATAACGGCTTCAATGAAGTCATCAACGGCATGAGTGTGATCCAGCAGTTTCGCCAGCAGGCACGCTTCGGTGAACGCATGGGGGAGGCCAGTCGCTCTCATTATATGGCGCGTATGCAGACGCTAAGGCTGGATGGTTTTCTCCTGCGGCCGCTGCTCAGCCTGTTTTCTGCCATGATCCTGTGCGGATTGATGATGCTGTTCGGTTTTTCTTCTGTAGGGTCGATTGAGGTCGGCGTGTTATATGCCTTTATCAACTATCTCGGGCGCCTGAATGAACCGCTAATTGAACTGACGACCCAGCAATCGATGCTGCAACAGGCGGTGGGGGCGGGTGAGCGTATCTTTGAACTGATGGATGCGCCACGTCAGCCATATGGCGATGACAACACGCCACTCGCCAGCGGCAGCATCGATATTCGTGATGTGACCTTTGCTTATCGCACTGGCCGCCCGGTGTTAACGGATATTAACCTGTCTGTGCCCTCGCGCCATTTTGTCGCGCTGGTCGGGCACACCGGCAGTGGAAAAAGTACGCTCGCTAACCTGCTAATGGGGTATTACCCGCTCAGCCAGGGTGAAATCACACTGGACGGACGTCCGCTCGCCTCGCTCAGCCATGCCGCGCTACGGGGGAGTGTGGCGATGGTGCAACAGGATCCGGTGGTGCTGGCCGACACGTTCTTTGCCAATGTCACGCTGGGGCGCGATATTAGCGAAGAGGCCGTCTGGCAGGCGCTGGAAACGGTACAGCTGGCGGCACTGGCGCGTGAGCTGCCGGAAGGGATCCATACGCGTTTAGGGGAGCAGGGCAATAATCTTTCTGTCGGACAAAAACAACTACTGGCAATGGCGCGGGTGCTCGTGGCAACACCTCAGATCCTGATCCTGGATGAAGCGACCGCTAACATCGATTCCGGCACGGAACAGGCCATCCAGAAAGCGCTTCAGGCCGTACGTCAGCGTACCACGCTGGTGGTGATTGCTCACCGACTGTCAACCATCACCGACGCCGACACTATTCTGGTATTGCACCGTGGGCAAGCAGTGGAGCGTGGCAGCCATCAGCAACTGCTGTCTGCGCAAGGACGCTACTGGCAGATGTACCAACTCCAACTTGCGGGTGAGGAACTGGCAGTGGCAGAGAGCAGCTAAATCTCTGCCGCTGCGCTGCACCAAATTCAGGCGAATAAACACCCAATAATCCCACAAATGCACCGCTCTAACGCATGACGCACCTTTCTGGTGCGTTTTTTTCTATACTCCTCTCTGTGCCTTTCATTTCTCTGTGATCTGCGTCTCAGCTACGACTCAGACCAGCTCTGACTAATCGTCTGAAAAATTCAGATTTTTAAACTCTGGCACAGCCTTTGCTTTAATCATTTCGTGTCGCTGAAACAACCTATTTTTTTACCTGGAGGGGATCGTATGAAGCTGGTTACCGTGGTAATCAAACCGTTCAAACTGGAAGACGTGCGTGAAGCACTGTCGTCAATCGGCATTCAGGGTCTGACCGTCACTGAAGTCAAAGGTTTCGGCCGCCAGAAAGGGCATGCAGAACTGTATCGCGGTGCTGAATACAGCGTGAACTTCCTGCCAAAAGTAAAAATTGATATCGCTATTGCAGACGACCAGCTTGATGAAGTGGTTGATGTGATTAGTAAAGCGGCCTACACAGGCAAAATTGGTGACGGGAAGATCTTCGTTGCAGAACTGCAACGTGTCATCCGTATTCGCACCGGCGAAACTGACGAAGCAGCACTGTAATTCGGGGCTCAGAATTGTGATGGGATGGGACAAAATGAAAAAACTCGCTAAGTTTGGCCTCGCCGGTGTTGCTCTTTTACCGTCGCTGGCAATGGCCGCTGCGCCTGCAGTCGCCGACAAAGCTGATAACGCCTTTATGATGATCTGCACCGCGCTGGTGCTGTTTATGACAATCCCTGGTATTGCACTGTTTTACGGCGGCCTGATTCGCGCCAAGAACGTGTTGTCGATGCTGACTCAGGTTGCCATGACCTTCGCGATGGTCTGTGTATTGTGGATGGTTTACGGCTACTCACTGGCGTTCAGCGAAGGTAATGCTTTCTTCGGTAGTTTTGACTGGGCAATGCTTAAGGGTATTACGCCGACAGCGGTGATGGGCTCCTACTATCAGTATATCCACGTCGCGTTCCAGGCTTCTTTCGCCTGTATCACCGTGGGGCTGATTGTTGGTTCTATCGCAGAACGTATTCGTTTCTCTGCGTTGCTGATCTTTGCTGTGATCTGGCTGACCTTCGCTTACCTGCCGATTGCACACATGGTATGGGCTGGCGGCTTCCTGGCGGCTGACGGCGCGCTGGACTTTGCGGGCGGGACTGTCGTTCACATTAACGCCGCGGTAGCAGGTCTGGTGGGTGCTTATCTGGTGGGTAAACGTGCTGGTTTCGGTAAAGAAGCCTTCAAACCCCATAATCTGCCAATGGTGTTCACCGGTACGGCTATCCTGTACTTTGGCTGGTTCGGCTTCAACGCCGGTTCTGCCAGCGCAGCTAACGAAATCGCGGGTCTGGCCTTCCTCAACACAGTGATTGCTACGGCAGGTGCGATGCTGAGCTGGACCTTCGGTGAGTGGGCGCTGCGCGGGAAGCCATCTCTGCTGGGTGTCAGCTCTGGCGTGATTGCAGGCCTGGTGGCTATCACCCCAGCCTGCGGCTATGTGGGTGTGGGCGGTGCACTGATTATTGGCCTGGTAGGCGGATTAGCCGGTCTCTGGGGTGTGACCATCCTGAAGAAATGGCTGCGTGTTGATGACCCATGTGATGTGTTCGGTGTTCACGGTGTCTGCGGTATCGTAGGCTGTATCCTGACCGGCGTATTTGCCTCCTCTTCACTGGGCGGCGTGGGTTATGCAGAAGGCGTCACCATGGGCCATCAGGTCTGGGTACAGCTGTTCAGCGTAGGCCTGACCATAGTCTGGACTGCGGTTGTTGCCTTCATCGGTTTCAAAGTGGCAGATATGATTGTGGGTCTGCGTGTTCCAGAAGATCAGGAACGTGAAGGTCTGGACGTCAACAGCCACGGCGAGAATGCTTACAACCAGTAAGCCATTGCCGGGCTGAAGCCTGAAGAAAAGTAGTGCGCTAAAAATAATAAAAGACGAAGCGGGCCATTATGGCCCGCTTTTTTTATGTCTTTGACTACGAACGCTGGCGGATCACGCCTTCCTGCACCGTCGATGCTACCAGCACACCCTGTAGGTTCCAGAACTCACCGCGCACAAAACCACGGGCACTGGAGGCGGAAGTGCTCTCTACGCTATACAGTAGCCATTCGTTGAGGTCAAAGGGACGATGGAACCACATCGAGTGGTCAATGGTGGCGACTTGCATACCTGGCTCCAGAAAACCTTTTCCGTGAGGCTGTAATGAGACAGGCAGGAAGTTGAAGTCAGACGCATAGCCCAGCAGATACTGATGAATGCGTTTATCTTCCGGCATGGTGCCGTTGGCGCGCAGCCAGGTATAGCGGGCGGGTTCACTGACATGCCCTTTGAGCGGGTTATGGAACTCCACTGGGCGGATCTCAAAGGGTTTTTCGGATAAAAATTTATCACGTGCCTTCTCGGGAATGTACTGCGCCAGTTGGTGAGCAATGTCTGTTTCAGAGGGCAGGTTGTCCGGTCCGGGAACCTCAGGCATCGTTTTCTGATGTTCAAAGCCGCTTTCTGGCCCCTGGAATGAGGCCGTCATATAAAAGATGGGCTTGCCGTTCTGTACGGCTTTTACCCGGCGGGCGCTGAAGCTTTGGCCATCGCGCAGGTTTTCAACATCATAAATGATCGCTTTCTGGCTATCGCCCGGGCGCAGGAAATAGCTATGGAAGGAGTGGATGATGCGATCCTGTGGGACGGTTTGTTTGGCCGCATACAACGCCTGGCCGACAACCTGCCCACCAAACACCTGGCGCAAACCCAGATCTTCGCTCTGCCCACGGAACAGACCTTCTTCCAGCGTCTCCAGGTCCAGAAGATTTAACAAATTTTGTAGCGCCTGGCCCATATTCGGTTCCTCAATAGTTTTATCGCCACCAGTTTGCGAGATCCGACCAGTTAGCGTCAACGACTGTTTATGCGATCTGTGTGAGAAGCCGATAAAGCCAGACTTGCGGTGCTTCCAGGAAAAAATCAGCAACTTGTGCCAGAATTAAAGCTACGCAGACAGTCAAAACTGTCTTTATGCGGCGAAGTGACTGCCGTAAGCATTGATCGAAAGGAGAAGCTATCAATGAAATTCTGGCATGTATTAAGTGGTGCGGCGCTGGCTGTAGCAATTTCAGGCTGTGCAGATAAAGGCAAAGATGTACCGACGCCGACGCTCGGCTCCCAGGTGGCGGGCCAGCAGACGACGATGAAACAGCCTAATGTGAGCGGTACGGTATGGATCCGCCAAAGGGTGGCTCTGCCGCCGGATGCGGTACTCACCGTGACACTGTCCGATGCTTCGCTGGCGGACACTCCATCGAAAGTGCTGTCGCAGCGTGCCGTGCGTACCGAGGGTAAACAGGCGCCTTTCAAGTTTACCTTGCCGTTTAATCCGGCTGACATTCAACCTAATGCACGCATTCTGCTGAGTGCCGCCGTGACGGTCGACGGTAAAATGCTGTTTATTACCGATACGGTGAAGCAGGTAGTGACCACCGGTGGAACACATCAGGATCTGACATTGGTGCCTGTGCCTTCCATTGCTGTACCAACGCAGAACGGAGCCGCCACGACGATGCCATCCACATCGCCAACTCAGGTTTCCCCTTCTTCTGCTGTACCGGCCCCCACCTCACTGTAACGTCTGAACGCCCCGAAAGGGGCGTTATCACGGTTGCCAACGATAACGTTTGAGATCGACCTTTCCTTCCAGGGAGACTTGAATCCCTTCGTCCATTAATGCTCTGCGCTGTCGACCGAGATCGTCCCCCACCAGCGAGATTTCTCCTTTACGGTTAATCACGCGATACCAGGGAAGTTTACTACCAGCGGGCAGGCGTTTCAGTACGCCTCCAACTTGACGTGCGGCACGAGGAGAACCGGCTAGCTGAGCGATTTCGCCGTATGTGGTCACATAGCCAAAAGGAATGGCGGCGACAATATTGTAGATGCGTTGTTGAAAGCTATCGTCTTCGAAGGTCATGGTGTTCGGTACCGGGGAAATAAACTGCAGATCGTGCAAGAAACCAACGGTCATCCCGGGGTCGCTTGCAATTGGCAGGGGCATCATTGATAATGCCTGCGCTCTGGTTACCCAGGGCACTCAATGGGGGCCCGGTTGGTTCTCCCGCAATGCTAATTTGTGAACTCGGTCAGATCCGGAAGGAAGCAGCCGTAACAGATGACGCGTGTGCCGGGATGTAGCTGGCAGGGCCCCCACCCAATTCTGCTCTTACCAGCTTTTCTCGCCTGACTCAAACCAACCACACCTTCATTAACGAACAAACTTCCAGACCGCTACCGGTATCTTGTCATAAAGCTTATTCATTGTGAGTTCTGCCAAACGGTGATCGGCAGCAGAATAAAATATGGCTAATTCGTCATCAGATAATTCGTACTTGTTCTTTTCAATCACGCGTTCAAGCGTGTCGATAGAACGACAACGCCTGAGGCGCATAAGATAATCAGTTTTCGTTAAAAGTTTGTCTGTCATTATTAAACCGTAGAAAAAGTAATGGGTTGCTAAAAGGAATGGCTGGTCTGCGTCCGACTCGTTACACACTCTTCTGCAAAAATGTTGAACAGTCTCTTTGCTGATTTCTGCCAGCGCTGTAAGTCCTGAGCATTAATGCCATAATTGCTGAACAACATGAAAGTGTCATCAAGGTATTCATCAACCTGAGTAATCAGGTCACTATCCTCAATGTGCTTAATTTTGTAATTCATCGTGAATGCCGCAATATGCTCAATCAGATCGTTAAGCTGTAGATTAGCTGCAGAGGTAGGATCATTAACCCAGCCATGATGGCTGTCGCCTAACGTTGCAAGGCTTTCATCATACAGGCTTTCACTCAAGAATTTAAGCTGGGCAATATCATGCCTTCTCGGCGAGTATTCGTCCATCTTTTTCCCCTCCTAAGCTTGCGAAACATGCTATTTAACTACACTTTTAAACATGGTGTGCCAGGAAGTGATAAATACAACTCAACTAAATTTATCTATACAAAATATAACTAAAATTAAAATAAACGTTAGGCGTTTGACTCATTATTACAATTCATCTGACATTCCACTGCGCTCGTTATCAATGAAATCAAACACCAGTGCATCTGCGTTCCAGCTAAAATTGACCGACTGGTTGGTTGTTTCAAACGCATCAATATCCAGGCAGGCATTGAACACGTTCCAGTGAAAACTATAGTTAAGTTTATAACGCGATTGCTCCAAATGTTCCAGGGAAATAATTCTGATACTGTCGGGAACATATCGCGCATTTGATGAATACCATTCAAGAGATCCCACAAGGTCATCTTCTATTTTGGGAATTATCTGTTGTATCTCTTGCATTAATTCTAGTGGATTAAGCTCGTCTTGACGATATTTTAACAGTAGAGTTTTGCGCATTTTTTCCCCACAGAGTTAATGTTTACTAATCAGGATAATTGCTTCTGATGGTAAAGCAGACCACTGTATAATGGAAGTGTAGTCTATAGTGATGATTTTTCAGTTAATTATTTTGTCGCTAAATGCTATAGATGTCACGGACGTAAAGACTTGTTGAGTTTTTTTAATATATATAGGGGCATATTACTTATCGAAAAGTGAAATACTTAGATACATTTTTGCTTTGCCGTTAGTTCCCGATTCGCGCTATTTTGTTGTTATGTTATAACATTAAAGTGTCGTCTCCATGAATTCCTCCCCCTTGTTTTTACGTATTGGCACGCTGCTGAGTTGCCCGGCGTGGCTGCGCATGGTCCTCACCGCGCTGCTGGTGAGTCTGCTGGTTCTGCTAACCTGGTGGGCCATTATCTGATGATCGTACTCAATCAACTCGTTGTTGGCTATCAGCACCGTGCAGTGAGCCCGGTGCTGGGCGGTGAATTTGCGCGTGGCAGCATGACGGCGCTGGTCGGCGCAAACGGCTGTGGCAAGTCGACACTACTGAAAACCTTATGTGGGATGCTGCCTGCTGTTAGTGGCTCGATCAGTTTTACCACGCCACGCCCCTCCATAGCCTGGCTGCCACAGCATTCTGACATTGAAAAAAGTTTTCCGCTTACCGTGTTTGATTTGGTGGTGATGGGATTCTGGCGGCACTGCGGCTGGTTCAGAGGGATCTCCCGTCAACAGCGTCAACAGGCTCTGTCGGCGCTGGATCGTGTCAATATGCTTCCCTTTGCGGAAGCGGCACCTGGAACGCTATCAGGGGGGCAACTCCAGCGCGTACTGTTTGCCCGACTGCTGGTGCAGGATGCTGAATTGCTGTTACTTGACGAACCCTTTAGCGGCGTTGATAGCGACACCATTGCGCTACTCCTGGCACTGTTGGCAGAACGTCACCGCGCGGGCTGCACACTCATCGTCGTTCTGCATGATATGGCGACGGTGGCACAGCATTTTCCTCAGGTATTACGTCTGAAAGAACAGCACAGCGAGTGGTCATGCCACGACTGCGGGGTGACCGGGCTGAACTTCGGACGCAGCGGAGGAGCCAGCGCATGATGCTGCTACACCCTTTTATTGAATTTGGTTTTATGCGTCGTGCGCTGGTTGCCTGTGTGGCGTTGTCGCTCAGTGCCACTCCGCTGGGCGTCTTTCTTTTACTACGCCGCATGAGCCTGGTCGGGGATGCGTTGTCCCATGCGGTTCTACCCGGTGCGGCGATTGGCTATTTGCTTTCCGGTCTCTCACTGGTGGCGATGGGCATTGGTGGTGCCATTGCCGGACTGACGGTGGCGCTTTTGTCTGGTGCAGTAAGTCGTTATACCCCTTTGCGCGAAGATGCCAGTTTTGCCGGTTTCTATCTGGGATCACTGGCGCTGGGCGTTACGCTGGTGTCATTACGCGGTTCCAGCGTGGATCTGCTGCACGTGCTGTTTGGCTCGCTGCTGGCGGTGGATGTTCCCTCTATCGTGCTGGTCAGTACCATCAGCGGCGTTTCTCTGCTCATTTTTTCCCTGATCTATCGGCCGCTGGTTATTGACGCATTTGATCCCACTTTTTTGCGCGCCCAGAACCGTTGGGCCTCACCACTGGTTCACGGAATTTTCCTTGTATTGGTCGTGGTCAATCTGGTGGCAGGTTTTCAGGTACTCGGCACGCTGATGAGTGTCGGATTGATGATGCTGCCCGCTGCCAGCGCCCGTTTCTGGAGTCGGCACCTTTCCGGCACGCTGGCAGCTGCAATGATACTGGCGACCATCGCCAGCTTTGGGGGTCTTTACGCCTCATTTTATCTCTCATTACCCGCCGGGCCTGCTGTGGTGCTCAGTGCGGCAATTTTATTCTTTATTTCTATTTTAATCGGACCTTGCGGCGGAATTTTTTCCTCACGCAAAACATTGTCTATGGTGAAGGAGTAAGTATGAAGAAGTTACCTGTAGCGCTGGCATTATCAGCATTAATGGCCACCCCACTGGCGATGGCAAAAACAGTCGAGGCGGTAGCCAGCTTTACCGTACTGGCTGACATTGTGAAAAATGTTGGCGGTGAACATGTCGTCGTCAAAAGCCTGGTAGGGCCAAATGGTGATCCTCACAGCTTTGAACCAACGCCGAAAGACAGCCAGGCGCTTGCCCATGCCGATGTGGTTTTTGTCAGTGGTCTGGGGATGGAAGGGTGGATGGACCGCCTGATCGCGGCATCTGGCTATAAAGGCCAGACGGTGGTGGCATCCAGTGGTATCAATACCCGTAAAATGGAAGAGGATGGACAGGCTATTACCGATCCGCATGCATGGAACAGTATGCAGAATGGTGTGACTTATGCCACCAATGTGATGAATGCGCTGATTACCGCTGATCCGGAGGATGCGGATTACTTCCGTCAACACGGGAGCGCGTATATTGAACAACTGAAGCAGCTGGATAGTTGGGCACAGAAGGCATTCAGTACAATCCCTCAGGAGAAACGTAAGGTACTGACCAGCCATGATGCGTTTGGTTATTTCGGCCAGCGTTATGGCGTGAAATTCCTGTCGCCAGTGGGTTTCTCCACGGAGTCAGAAGCCAGCGCCTCTGATGTTGCCGGGTTGATTACCCAGTTGAAGCACGAAAAAATCCACGTGTACTTTATTGAAAACCAAACCGACCCGCGCCTGGTGAAGCAAATTGCATCCTCAGGAGGAGCCAAATCGGGCGGAGAGCTTTATCCTGAGGCGTTGACTGTACAGGGCGGTCCTGCTGATAGTTATGTCGCAGCGTTCAAACACAATGTGAATGCGATGGTCAGCAGCATGAAGTAAACCGTGTGCCGGGTTCGCCCGGCCACGTTAGGTTAGCTCATACTGTTGTCAAAAAGATAAAAAAAGGGATAGCGCAAGCTATCCCTTTTGGCATGACGACATGGCTATAGCAATCAGCGTTTCTTTCCGCCCCGACCCTGTACGGCTTTGAAGCGGGGGTTACTCTTACAAATGACAAATACACGCCCGTGACGGCGAACAATTTTGCAATCTTTGTGACGCTTTTTGGCCGAAGCCAGAGAACTTAATACCTGCATGATGGCTCCTTATTTTTTCATCGCGCCAAGAAAACCGCCAAAACGCTGGCTGAAGCGTGCTGCACTGCCTTCTTTAGCAAAATCTTTCTGTTTACCGGTGTAATAAACATGTGAAGCAGAAGAGACGTCCAGCAGGACGTATGGCATCTCTTTGCCTTCGTGTTCGATTGTACGGTCAGTTTTGATGGTGGAACCCACCACAAAGTAAGCATCAGCCGTGGTGTCATGGAATACCACCTGGCGGTAAGCAGGATGAATACCCTGTTTCATTTTCTACCCCTAATGTAATGTTATACTATAACAATAGTATGCGCTGCCGCTTTTTAAATTGCAACCGCAGAAAGGGCAGGAAAATCGCAAAAAAAGAGGCCACCCGAAGGCAGCCTCTTATTCACATCAACTCAGCGTTGATCAGTGATGCTGTGAATCAACCGGATGGCTGTGTTCCAGCTCCTCTTTGTTCTTACTAAAGCGGCGGCGGACCACCACGAAGAACACAGGAACGAAGAAGATCGCCAGAACGGTTGCAGTAACCATACCACCCATTACGCCCGTACCAACGGCGTTCTGAGCACCGGAGCCTGCACCGCTACTGATAGCCAGCGGGAGAACCCCCAGGATAAAGGCCAGAGAGGTCATCAGAATCGGACGTAAACGCATACGCACCGCTTCCAGCGTGGCCTCAACCAGTCCTTTGCCTTCTTTTTCCATCAGGTCTTTAGCAAACTCGACTATCAGGATGGCGTTCTTCGCCGACAACCCTATGGTTGTTAGCAGCCCCACAACAAAGTAAACGTCATTACTTAACCCGCGCAGGGTGGTGAAGATCAGCGCACCGATCACACCCAATGGCACCACCAGCATGACAGAGAACGGGATTGACCAGCTCTCATACAGCGCTGCCAGACACAGGAACACCACAATCAGTGAGATGGCGTACAGCGCCGGAGCCTGGTTACCAGATAAACGCTCCTGGTAAGACATGCCCGTCCAGTCATAGCCGATACCGGTTGGCAGCTTAGAGGCCAGATCCTGCATCAGGTCCATGGCTTCACCGGAGCTTTTACCCGGTGCTGGTTGCCCTAACAGCTCCATAGATGGAAGGCCGTTATAACGCTCCAGACGTGGCGAACCATAAACCCAGTTGGCTGACGCAAAGGCATTAAATGACACCATTTCGCCGCTGGTAGAACGCACATACCAGTTGCCGATATCACCAGGCAACATACGGTAAGGTGCTTCACCCATCACGTAGACTTTCTTAACGCGACCACGGTCAATGAAGTCATTGACATAGGAGCCACCCCAGGCGGCTGCCAGTGTGGTGTTGATATCAGACAGCGATACTCCCAGCGCCTGTGCTTTCTCCTGGTCGATAGTCAGTTTGTACTGCGGAGTGTCTTCCAGTCCGTTAGGACGCACACCCACCAGTACATCTGGATGTTGGGCAATCATACCCAGCAGCTGGTTACGTGCGGCAGTCAGTTTTTCATGGCCTAAACCGCCCTGATCGATCAGCTGGAAGTCGAAGCCTGTTGCCTGACCCAGTTCAACAATGGCTGGCAGGTTGAAAGGAATCACCATCGCATCTTTAATGACGGAAAGTGCGCCCATTGCCCGCCCGGCAATGGCAGGAACCTTATTGTCGGCACCTGGACGTTCATCCCACGGCTTCAGACTGACAAAGGCGAGGCCGGTGTTCTGACCACGACCTGCAAAGCCAAAGCCGTTAACGGTAAACACAGAGTTAACCGTAGCTTTTTCTTTATTCAGGTAGTAATCCGTCACCTGGTCCAGCACTTTCTGAGTACGCTCCTGAGTCGCACCAGCAGGGAGCTGGGCCATCGTCAGGAACACACCCTGATCTTCTTCCGGTAGGAAGGAGGTCGGCAGACGCAGGAACAGGAAGGCCATGCCCACGAAAATCAGTAGGTAAATCACCAGATAACGACCGGTACTGCGAACGATGTGGCCAACACTTTCGGTATAATGATTGGTACTCTTGTCGAACAGGCGGTTAAACCAGCCGAAGAATCCAGTCGTCTTACCGTGATCGCCTTTCGCAATCGGTTTCAGCATTGTTGCACACAGTGCCGGGGTCAGGATCAACGCCACCACTACCGACAACACCATCGCAGAAACAATGGTAATTGAGAACTGACGGTAGATAACGCCGGTAGAGCCGCCGAAGAATGCCATCGGGATAAATACCGCCGACAGTACAAGGGCAATACCAACCAACGCCCCCTGGATCTGATCCATTGACTTACGTGTGGCTTCTTTCGGTGGCAGGCCCTCTTCGGCCATGACGCGCTCGACGTTTTCCACCACCACAATGGCGTCATCCACCAGCAGGCCGATGGCCAGCACCATCCCGAACATCGTTAACGTGTTTATCGAGTACCCGAAGGCGCTGATAATGGCAAACGTTCCCAGCAGTACAACTGGCACGGCAATCGTTGGGATCAGCGTTGCGCGGAAGTTTTGCAGGAACAGATACATGACCAGGAACACCAGCACGATAGCTTCGACCAGCGTCTTCACCACTTCGTTAATCGAAATCTTAACGAATGGCGTGGTGTCATACGGATAAACCACCTTCATCCCGGCAGGGAAGAAAGGCTCCAGCTTGGTGAGTTCTGCCTTAACGGCGGCGGCGGTATCCAGTGCGTTAGCACCCGTTGCCAGCTTGATCCCCAGACCGGAAGCCGGTTGTCCATTATAACGGGCAATAATCTCGTAGTTTTCACCACCCAGCTCAATGTGCGCAACATCACTCAGACGTACGCGTGAACCGTCACTGTTGACCTTCAGTAAAATCTTTCCGAACTCTTCCGCTGAGGTCAGACGAGTCTGCGCAATGATGGAGGCGTTAAGCTGCTGGCCTTTCACCGGAGGTGAGCCGCCTAGCTGACCCGCTGCCACCTGGGCGTTCTGGGTGTTGATGGCACTAATGACATCAACGGGCGTGAGCGAGTAGTTATTGAGCTTGTGAGGATCCATCCAGATGCGCATAGCGTACTGAGCACCGAACAGCTGTGTATCACCCACGCCTGACACTCGACTGATAGGGTCTTTAATATTCGACCCGACATAGTCGGAGAGATCGTTCTGGGTCATGGTGCCGTTGTCATTGATGAAACCGGCGACCATCAGGAAGCTGCTGGAGGATTTCTGAACCTTAATCCCCTGTTGTTGTACTTCCTGCGGCAGTAGCGGCATCGCCAGTTGCAGTTTGTTCTGCACCTGTACCTGGGCGATGTCAGCATTAGTCCCTGATTCGAAGGTCAGCGTCAGCTGCAGCGTCCCGGAGGAGTCACTGCTGGAGCCCATATACATCAGGCCGTCGATGCCGTTCATGTTTTGTTCGATAACCTGCGTGACGGAGTCTTGCAGTGTTTTCGCATCAGCGCCAGGGTAGGTTGCTGTGATCTCAATTGCCGTTGGAGCAACGTTTGGATATTGCTCGATCGGTAGTTTAAGAATCGACAGCGCGCCCGCCAACATAATAATGATGGCGATTACCCAGGCAAAGATGGGGCGATCGATAAAAAACTTAGCCATGTCTCAGTGGCTCCTGTTAAGACTTCGGTTGTTCAGACTTCGCCTGAGACTCGGAACCTGCTTTGGCGCTGTCATCGCTGACTTCCTGAGGCGTTACCGTTGCACCAGGTTTCACGCGTTGCAGACCGGTCACAATCACACGATCGCCATCTTTCAGACCGGCAGACACCAGCCACTTATCACCAAATGCCTGGTCGGCAGTCAGATTACGCACTTCAACCTTGTTGTCCGCGCCCACCACCATGGCAGTTGCCTGACCGGTTGGCGTACGGGTCACACCCTGTTGAGGAACCAACAGCGCATTCGGGTTGGTGCCTTCATCCAGACGGGCACGTACGAACATACCTGGCAGCAGACTGTGATCAGGGTTAGGGAACACGGCACGTAATGTGATGGAACCTGTGGTTTCATCCACAGTCACATCAGAGAATTCTAATGTTCCACTCTGCGCGTATTCGCTACCATTTTGCATCAGTAGTTTGACTTCAGCTTTACCGTTAGTCTGCTGAAGTTTGCCGGTATTCAGTTCATCACGCAGGCGCATGAAATCTTCGCTGGATTGGGTCACATCAACATAGATAGGGTCAAGTTGTTGTACGGTTGCCAGCGCAGTGGTTTGCGCACTGGCGACTAACGCGCCTTCCGTCACCGATGATTTACCGATGCGACCGCTGATAGGCGAGGTCACCCGAGTATAGGCGAGGTTGATGCGCGCTGTTTCTACTGTCGCTTGAGCAGCCTGAACGGCAGCGGCGGTCTGGCTTTGCGTTGCCATTGCCTGGTCGTAGTCCTGCTGGCTGATGTACTTGGTGCCCAACAGAGGCTTGTAGCGTTTTACCGTTAATGCGGCAATTTGTGCATTGGCTTGTGCCTGTGCCAGATCACCTTTTGCACTGCTGTAAGCAGCTTGATATGTGGCGGGGTCAATTTGATATAAAGACTCGCCAGCCTTGATATCGCTACCCTCAACAAAGTTGCGTTTCAGAATAATGCCAGATACCTGTGGGCGAACTTCTGCAATACGGAAAGATGAGGTTCGACCTGGCAGGTCGGTAGTAATTTTAAGCGGGGCGCTTTTCAACGTTGTGATACCCACTTCAGGTGCCTGCTGCTGCTGTCCGGCTTGCTGAGAATCTTTGTTGTCACAACCCGTTAGCACTAAGCTGCCTGAGAGCATCAGAACGGCCGCCAGAGGCGTTAACCCTCTGTTTTTGTTCATAAATAAACCTCGAGTGTCCGATATCGATTGTTCAATGGATTACAAACCCATAAACCCATTGCTGCGTTTAAATTATGGTCGTGATATGGTACATACATTCGGAAATGTATGTAAGTCTAACCCTTTGTAAATCACACCCTCATGGCACGAAATACCAAACAACAGGCGCAGGAAACGCGCAATCACATCATTGATGCCGCAATTAAGCGCTTCTCTGAACATGGCGTATCCAAAACGTCACTGGCGGATATTGCCTCAAGTGCTGGCGTGACGCGGGGTGCTATTTACTGGCATTTCAAAAATAAAACTGATTTGCTGAATGAAATCTGGGCGCAATCCGAATCCGGAATGGCGGACCTGGAGCTTGAGTATCAATCAAAATATCCTTCGGATCCACTATCTGTAATGCGCGCAATGTTGTTGTATGTCCTTGACGCAGCAGCCAGTGACCCAAGAAGACGTGCACTTATGGAAATTATTTACCACAAATGTGAGTTTGTTGGAGAAATGACTACCCTACAACTGATGCAACAAAATCTCTATCTGGAATGTTATGAAAAGATAGAAGAGGTTTTAGCGCAGTGCATTGATGCAAAACAACTCCCCGAAAATCTGGATACCCGGCGTGCTGCTGTTGTGATGCGTGGCTACATCAGTGGCATCATGGAAAACTGGTTATTCATGCCGAGCAGTTTTGATTTAGCCGGTGATGCGCCGCAATTAGTGGCAACCCTCATTGATATGCTGGCGCTCTGTCCGACGCTACGTAAGCCAGTTTAACCACCGATTATGACTGGCTGGCGACTTTCTGCTCAAAGTCCCGCTGTACAATCGCCAGCGCAGCCAGGACCGTCTCTGGTGCAACGTGATTTTCTTCCAGCAGCATAATCAAATCAACGGCGAGTTTGATTTCTTCCGGCGCGGTTTCCAGTGACATACTTTCTCCTTATTTCTGAATGCAGACAATCAGCGGTCAGATACGTAAAATTTTGACGATGCCCGTCATTACCAGTGCACCCACCAGTGCAGTCAGCATCGTGTGTGGGTCGAAGGTGGCAAGCGTGCCGTTATTCATATAGGTACTAATATAGCCACCAATCAACGCACCCACAGTGGCAAGTACCAATGTGGGTACTAGCCCGCCCGGGCGGCCAGGAAAAAAATAGCGCGCAATAAAGCCCACCAGAAGACCGATGATTATCCAGAAAATCAGACCCATTTTCGCTCTCCATTTACAGGGAAATGTGATTGTTATCGTCCCGGCACCGGCAAGGAATGAGGACGAGGCTAGCTGCTACGTTCACGATTTTCAATGCCGCGTTCAATTCGCTTGAGGGCTTGCAAACATCGCTGTAACCGTCCCTCGAGGGCCGCGATTTCACGTTGCAACTGTTGCTGTTGCGTCAGCGTTTCCTGCACGGCAAGCAGACTCTCACGGTCGATAATCATGGCACGTAAGCGACGTTCAAAATCCTGGTGCTCTGCCAGTTTCTCATACAAATTCTCTTTGACCGGAACCGGGCGAGACTCGCTGCGACGCATTTTCTGCGTTGCCAGCTCACGTTGCAGAGCGCTCATTTGCATCACCACCCGTTCAGCCATCCAGGCCACGCTCTCCATGCGATTATCACGTACGCTTTGTTTCAGCTGTTCCATCGTCTGGCGCACTTCCAGTAAATAATCGCCCAGTCGGGTGGTGTGACAGTGAAATAATTTAATATCGAAGCGCGCCTGTGCAGTGCGATTATTGGCATGAGGTTCCACGGCGCGCGCAAGTTGTTCGAGTTGCATATCGAGTTGTTGCAGTAAACCTGCGCTTTTCATCTTAATTCTCCGTGGCGGTAATGCTCTGTATGATACCCTGATTCTGAGACATTTTTCCGGGTGTGCCATGCAACGTTATATTCTTATTGTTTTAGGCTGGCTTGCTGTGGTGTTAGCGACGTTGGGAGTAGTGTTGCCGTTGCTGCCAACCACGCCATTTTTGCTGCTGGCCGCCTGGTGTTTTGCCCGTTCTTCACCGCGTTTTCATTACTGGCTGCTGCACCGCTCGGTATTTGGTCGATATTTGCGCCACTGGCAGCAGCACCGGGCGATGCCTCCAGGTGCTAAGGGCAGGGCTATCCTGTTTATTCTGATCACCTTTGCTTTTTCGCTGTGGATGGTCAAGATCCTTTGGGTACGCCTGTTACTGTTGGTGATCCTCTGCGTGTTGCTGGTCTTTATGATTCGTTTACCCGTGGTTGACGAAGGGCAAGAAAAGTTGTGATTTTGCTTAACACGGTTGCAATTGTCCGGCGGTTTGCATAGATTTGGTCGTTTTCGTGCGCGGCTTCCCCTCAACGTCTGAATTTCACCCGGCAACCCTGCCGCAGCGTGAAATGAAGCTGCGCGAGTCAGATTTGTATTTACCAGGCATAACATTATGACCGCGACTGCGCAGCAGCTTGAATTGATTAAAAACAGTATCAAAAGCATCCCGGATTATCCAAAGCCGGGTATTCTCTTTCGTGACGTGACCAGCCTGCTGGAAGATCCGAAAGCGTTTGCATTGAGCATTGAACTGTTGGTTGAACGCTATCGTGACGCTGGCATCACCAAAGTTGTGGGCACTGAGGCTCGAGGGTTTTTGTTCGGTGCACCGGTTGCGCTTGGGCTGGGCGTAGGTTTTGTGCCAGTCCGTAAGCCGGGCAAACTGCCACGTAAAACCTTTGCTGAAACCTATGAGCTGGAATACGGCACAGACACGCTGGAACTGCATTGTGATGCGATTCAGCCGGGTGATATTGTGCTGGTGATCGATGATCTGCTGGCAACGGGTGGCACCATTGAAGCAACGGTGAAGCTGATTCGTCGTGCAGGTGGCAGCGTAAAAGACGCCGCATTTATCATTAACCTGTTTGATTTGACCGGCGAATCTCGCCTGAAAGCGCAGGGTATTGAAAGCTACAGCCTGGTGAACTTCCCCGGTCACTAAGCTTGATCAGGCCGGGTTAACCCCGGCCTTGTTACGACTCTCTTCTGTTTCCCGCTTTTCGCTTCCCGCCCCCTTTATCAATACTAAAAATGCGCTCGCCCGCTCTTCGGCACGATTCGCGGCGAACGGTTGATTCTCTGCTCTAAAATACGACAGCCAACATCAGGCTAAGATTTCACAGGCGTCAGGGAAGAGTGAAATGAAAAAAACCATGACTGCATTGCTGCTTTTTCCCCTGCTTGCCGGGGCTGAAGACGTTGCTGCCAGCACCACACAAAAGCCGTTACAGCAGGACTCTCCGCCGGAAAGCTTTAGCGGGCGGCATACTTTCACGCTGGGTTACACTGAAAGCCACATCTCACATTTCAAAGCCATGAAAGGGGTCAACGCGAAGTATCGCTATGAAATCCCGGAATTACCTCTGAGCGCGATGGTCTCTTTCAGCGGCATGAGCAGCAGGGGGAGCCAGAGTGTCGGGGGAAGCGATGCCCGTGAGGTGAAGCACCACCGCGTGCGTTACTACAGCCTGATGGTCGGGCCTGCGTGGCGGGCGACGAGCTGGGCCAGTTTTTACTTGCTGGGCGGGGCAGGCTGGGAAAGCAGCAGCAACCAGATTGACTACCACAACCCTGGCGGGGACAGTACCGGGCGCTATAGAATCTTTGATGCGCGTTTTGCCTGGGGAACAGGGATGCAGTTCAACCTGATGGATAATGTGGTAGTGGATGTTGGCTACCAGGCCGGACAGGTGCAGAAAACGTCCAGCAACGGCTTTAATGCTGGGGTGGGTTATCGATTTTGATTGGAAGACGAAGAGTAAAAAAAAGGGCAGAAAAGCTGCCCCTGATAGTCATTAGAACGCGAACCTGATCCCGGCATAAATGGTGTTATCGGTGATGTGCGATGACTCATTCAACTGGTAGTTAAGGCTGTAAGACAGTTGGTCGTGCGACAGCTCAACCCCAATGTTACCAGTGAACACCGAATGATCAGTGATGCTTGAATCGGTCATTGAGTAGCTGGCTTCCTCACCAGGAAGCCAGCTACGGCTGTTCGCTCTGACGTCACCGCTGTTGCCGGTCCACGTCAGGTCCAGTAAAGGCTTAACCTGGTAGCCTGCTTGGGTTGTGAACGTTTTGGACAGTGAAACGCCCAGTGGGAATGACCAGATTTTCTGTGAGTCACGCCCCGTTTCAAACATTCTTCCCAGCTCGTTATGCGTCGCAAAGCCCTCGCTTTGCAGTCGCGTATAATGTATTCCCGCATGGGGTGTCACATCGGCCAGTTTGTTGTTCCACTGGTAACTGGCCTTGATTCCACTGCTCAGCGCCCAGCTGTTCATTCTGGCCCGCAGTGACCCACCTTCAATCTCCGCCGGGCTTTGTTGTTTCATTCTGTTGCGGCTGCCGGTGTAGCTGACATCTGCCATCACATTCAGCGCGCCTTGCTGCCAGCTGCTGTACAGCGAGCTTCCCCAAAAGTTGAAGTCATTACGCGTTGGGCTCACGTTTCCATGACTGGTACTTTTGCCCCCGCCCGTATTCAGCGCCAGACCGGTCGTCATCATGCCGAAATCGCCGGCATCAAAGCGGTAATCGCTCCCTAATGCCAGTCCACCGAGATTCGCAGAAGAGCGAGCCTGCCAACGCCCTGAAGAAAACCCACGAGAACTGCTGTTATCAGACAGTAGCGTTGCCCATAGATTAACGCCTGTCGCAGCCTGTGCCCCGGGCATTGAGGCAATACCAGAGAGATGATGCTCAACGGCATGACGAGCCGCTGACAGCGCCATAAAGGTGCTGTGCTGTACACCCACCACAGAGGCGAGATGTAATGCTGACTGCACGATTTTACTGGCGAGAACTTCTTCGCTGATGTAACGAATATCCATTGCCTGGGAAATAAAGCGCTGGCCTGCATCGTCAGAGTGAGTATTGACACCCTGTGTTTTAGCCATATTGGCCATCAGGTCCTGTGTGTCCTGTGGCAGGAGCGGCTGACTGGCCCGTTCAGCGGTCAGATGATGGCTATTGCCCTCCACACTGCTGCCCATATTAAACAAACGGCTACTGCTGGTAATATTCTGCTGTTGCCAGAAACCCTCCGTCGCATTGCCTCCTTCGCTGGCGATGAAACGTTCCCCCGTTTTGAGATTGTCATCTGCGATGACCAGCATCTTCGCAGCCGAGGACACGCTCCCGTCTCCGATCAGCAGGGCGGATGAACCCTGATCCACATAGGGTTTCGCGGAAACGATCGTCAGTGATGCATCATCGAATCGATTCAGATGGCTGTCGCTGCCAATACTCCAGTGAAGATCCGGGCTGGACAAATCGACGGTTTCACCTGCCGCGATAGCCAGCGTGCCGGCAAACGGGGCAGACTGTTGCCGGGCCATCCAACCGGCGCCTTGCTGCCAGCGTTCAGCGTTCAGTTCGCGAGTTCCGATAATCACGGTACCCTTGCCCATGACATCCATCTTCCCTTGTGAGGCGTCAAGGTGCGTACTGGCAAACATTCCACCATTAACGCGTAGTGCACCCGAGTGCAACCCGGTATTGTCAGTTGTGAAGATGCCGCCAGTTTGCAAATACTGGTTTTCACTGCCGTAACGGGTGCCTGCCTGGCCGATGGTTAAGCTGTCTGCTGTGTAGTTACCGCTTTCGATGGTGAGCTGCCCACTTCCCGCCAGACCTGACTCAGTGTCCTGTCCGCCATCTTTGCCGCCGAGCACGATGTCAGTGGCAATCTGGCCACGACTGTTTTTAAACAGAGCAGACCCGGTGCCCCCATTGCCACCCTTGCCACCGAGACCTGGACCCGCGCCGCCAGAAGCGGTGCCGCTAGTTCCTGCCTGGCTGCCGTTCCCCCCCAGCTGGAGGAAGCTGCTATTGGCGATATGACTATCCTCAACATTCAAGGTGCCGCTGCCCCCGTGACCGCCTGCACCTCCCTGGCCACCGATAGCCTCTGAAGCGCCATTTCCGCCTGCACCACCACTGGCTCCGTCAGCCCCCAGCGTCATCGAGTTAATGCTAAGATTGCTGGTGTTGACGTTGAAGGTCGCGTTTCCGCCATCACCGCCAAGGCTACCTTTGCCGCCATTTCCTCCAATGCCGCCAATACCGCCGTTACCTGACAATGTGGTGCCATTTACGCCCGTTCCTCCGCCATCTCCACCACGGGAACCATGATTACCTGCACCACCAACCTGCAGGTTGGCACCTACTGTGAAGTTGGTATGGTTTATTGTCAGGCTGGCATCCCCCCCTTTTGCACCGTTGCCCCCGGCACTTCCCATTGCACCGGCGCCGCCCTGACCACCATTGCCACCCTTACCACCGCTACCTCCGGTGCCACCTGTACCACCAGATCCACCCGGGTGTGTATGATCAGCCCCCGGGACTTGACCTTCTTCACCCTGCTGGCCGTGGGTCCCAGAACTGCCACTTACACCACCCTGGCCACCGTTGCCACCCTGACCACCAGAAGAACCGTTACTGGCGGCACCAGCATGGCCACCTGTTCCCCCTAATGTGATCTTATCGGCAGAAAAATTACCGTTATTTAGCGTGAGTTTGCCGTTACCGCCTGCGGCAGCCTGACCACCGTTGCCACCTTGTGAACCAGATGCCCCATCAGCACCGATACCGCCCGCGCCGCCTGTACCAGCACGGCCACCATCACCACCATCGCCACCATTAAAGTGTTCTGTATTGGAACCATCGCCGCCGTTACCACCGTTGCCACCATCACCGCCGGTGCCTCCATTACCGCCATTCCCTCCTGCGGTTCCTGCTGAGGCATTACCTGCAGCACCGCCATCACTGCCGTTACCACCCAGAGTGATGGAGTCAAACGAGGCATCCCCGCCCTCAACAGTCAGTGTTCCTGAACCACCAGCTTGTCCTGAAGTGCCGTCACCCCCCTGGCCACCACGGGTACCGCTGCTTCCATCTTTCGCCGGGTTGGCATTGCCGCCTGAGCTTCCACTACTGCCTGGAACAGCGTTAAAATCCTCACCGTTTTTGCCATCCGTGCCATTGCCTCCGCGGCTCCCGTGATATCCATTGCCCGCACTTCCGCTAAGGCCGGCATCGGCGCCATCACCGCCATTGCCACCTTTACCCCCTAGCGTAATAGTGTGACGTCCTGTCATCTCGCTGAAGCTCTGGGTTTCGTTCGTGCCTGGTGCAACGGTATTGCGCCCACTGCCCGGCAAACCTGCAATCCCTTGTTCTCCTTTGGCACCTGTTGCTCCAGCTGCACCAAGATGAATCTCTGCAGCCGTAGCTGAGGTAAGAGGGATGGCGTTCAATATCGGCAGTGAGAGCAAGGCCAGTGTAGAAATGGAGGAGCGCAGACTGTGCTTTTTAAGGGGAAGATCCGTAAGCTGTTTAGCTGTTGTATGTTTCATAAATTAGTCCGTTAATAAGTGGAGATCCTTGTGGCGCGGCAATTCTTTGAAAAAAAGGCAGCGCCAACTCTCCGGAAAATGGGAAACCGGATGATTGCGTATCAGAGGTGTGGGGAACGTTGTTGCACTGTTATTCCTTTAATCCAGGGGGAAAGCACATCCTGTGCTTTTGTGGAAAACATGGACAATTTGCCACATACTTCGGGGGAGGAAGTTAGCATTTCGTGTTACGTGTAGCGGTAAAACGATTTTTGGATATTTTATGAATTGATTGGTTTTTTCCACCTGTTCTCGTCGAAAAAGAGCAAGTCTGCATGGCAAAATAAGCGTGTAACAGCATGGCGACAGGTAGACCTTCTGTTATAGTACATTCCCTTAATCCGCTTATTGACCGTGAACACGGTTGATCTTGCCGATACTCGTCAACAGGCTAAACTGCGGTTTCTCACGGTTTGGGTAAGTAATTTTTAAAAAAATGATGAAGTCTTAATGAGCTATCAGGTACTGGCCCGCAAATGGCGTCCGCAAGCGTTTACTGAAGTTGTCGGTCAGCAACATGTTCTGACCGCGCTGGCTAATGGTTTGTCCCTTGGCCGCATCCATCACGCTTATCTTTTTTCTGGCACCCGTGGCGTCGGAAAAACCACCATCGCCCGTCTACTGGCAAAGGGACTGAACTGTGAAACCGGTATTACCGCTACCCCTTGTGGGAAGTGTGATAACTGCCGTGAAATTGAGCAGGGCCGTTTTGTCGACTTGATTGAAATCGACGCTGCTTCCCGAACTAAAGTGGAAGATACGCGTGACCTGCTGGATAACGTGCAGTACGCCCCGGCACGTGGCCGCTTTAAAGTTTACCTGATCGATGAAGTCCACATGCTCTCGCGTCACAGCTTTAACGCGCTGTTAAAAACGCTGGAAGAGCCACCAGAACATGTAAAATTTTTGCTGGCGACCACCGACCCGCAAAAACTGCCGGTAACGATTTTATCGCGCTGTTTGCAATTCCATCTGAAAGCGATGGATCAGGAGCAGATCCGTGGTCAGCTTGAGCACGTGCTGCACGCTGAGCATATCAGTGCTGAAACCCGTGCATTACAGCTGCTGGCACGCGCTGCTGACGGCAGTATGCGTGATGCACTGAGCCTGACCGACCAGGCGATTGCGATGGGCCAGGGGCAGGTGACTACCTCCACTGTCAATGACATGCTGGGCACGCTAGATGATGAACAGCCACTGGCGTTGATAGAAGCACTGGTCCATGCCGAGGGTGCAGAGGTCATGGCGTTGCTCAACCAGGCCGTTGCGCGGGGTGTGGAGTGGGAAGCGCTGCTGGTTGAAATGCTCACGCTGCTGCATCGTGTGGCAATGATTCAACTGCTGCCTTCGGCACTGGGCGACGATATGGCTGCCATTGAACAGCGGCTGCGTGAACTGGCACGGGTACTACCGCCCGCAGATGTTCAGCTTTATTACCAGACGCTGTTAGTAGGCCGCAAAGAGTTGCCGCTGGCACCGGATCGCCGTATGGGTGTGGAAATGACGTTGCTGCGTGCACTGGCTTTTCACCCTAAAGCCGTGATCGCCGATCCGGTCGCGCGCCCAACCATGACACTGCAGACGCCGGCAGAACCCACACCAGAGCCAGTACCCCACGCGCCATCGTCGTCACCGACTCAGGACGCGCCACCCCTCCAGGGATTATCTGACGCTACCAGCCAGCTCCTCCAGGCGCGAACGCAACTGCTGCGTCATCAGGGGGCGAGTAAGCCAAAAAAGACTGAGCCGGCAGCGCAGGGTGCGCGGCCGGCGAGTTCGGCACTGGAGCGTCTTGCTGCGGTTACCGAACGCGGGCAGCAACGTCTGCAACAGGCAGCGGCAGAAGTGGTTCCTGTAAAAGAAGAGGCCTATCGCTGGAAAGCGCAAAACCCAACGGAAGTGAAGGCCGAAGTGGTTGCAACGCCCAAAGCGCTACGTACGGCACTGGAACATGAGAAAAACCCTGAGCTGATGGTGAAGCTGGTGGCGGAATCGTTAGAACGCGATCCCTGGGCGGCCGAAATTTCGATGCTGATGATACCAAAACTGGTCCAACAGCTTGCGTTGAACGCCTGGAAAGAGCAGACCGATAGCGGTATTTGCCTGCATTTGCGCTCCAGCCAGCGTCACCTGAATTCCCCTTCTGCGCAAAAAGCGCTAAATGATGCCTTGAATGCTGTTGCCGGGCACCCCATTGAATTAACCGTGGTGGAAGATGATAATCCTGCGGTGCTGACGCCGTTGGAATGGCGGCAAAAAATCTATGAAGAGAAGCTGGCGCAGGCGCGTCAGTCGATTATCACCGATACTCATATTCAGACGCTGCGTCGGTTTTTCGATGCCGATGTGGATGAAGAAAGTATCCGACCTGTTTAACCCGCCGCATCGCAGTTACGTTGATGCGGCCTGAGCTGAAGAGAGAGAACTTATGTTTGGTAAAGCCGGATTGGGCAACCTGATGAAGCAGGCCCAGCAAATGCAGGACAAAATG
This sequence comes from Erwinia sp. MYb375, assembly GCF_037479175.1. Lineage (NCBI taxonomy): Bacteria > Pseudomonadati > Pseudomonadota > Gammaproteobacteria > Enterobacterales > Erwiniaceae > Erwinia > Erwinia sp. MYb375. The sequence continues at coordinate 617,465 of NZ_JBBGZS010000014.1, forward strand.
GCCCAGGTGCAGGAAGAGATTGCTGCCATGGAAGTGACCGGTGAATCAGGCGCAGGCCTGGTGAAAGTCACCATCAACGGGGCTCACAATTGCCGTCGCGTGGAAGTAGACCCAAGCCTGCTGGAAGATGACAAAGACATGCTGGAAGACCTGGTGGCTGCGGCCTTCAACGATGCGGCACGCCGCGTTGCTGAAACCCAGAAAGAGAAAATGGCTGCGGTATCAAGCGGTATGCAGTTGCCACCTGGCTTCAAGATGCCATTCTGATGCAAACCAGCCCGCTCCTTGAAGCCTTAATGGAGTCGCTGCGTTGCCTGCCAGGCGTTGGGCCGAAGTCGGCGCAGCGCATGGCATTCCAGCTGTTACAGCGTGACCGCAGCGGTGGCATGCGTCTGGCACAGGCGCTGACGCGGGCGATGTCGGAAATCGGCCACTGTTCTGATTGCCGCACCTTCACCGAGCAGGAGATCTGCACCATCTGCGCCAACCCACGGCGGCAGCAGAATGGATTGATCTGCGTGGTGGAAAGCCCGGCGGATATCCATGCCATTGAACAGACCGGGCAGTTTGCCGGGCGTTACTTTGTGCTGATGGGGCACCTGTCACCGCTGGATGGCATCGGGCCTAATGATATTGGCCTCGACCGCCTGGAACAGCGTCTGGAAAAAGAGACGATTGTTGAAGTTATCCTCGCCACCAACCCAACGGTGGAAGGGGAGGCGACCGCTAACTACATTGCCAGCCTGTGTGAACAGTACGGGGTGGAAGCCAGCCGTATTGCTCACGGTGTTCCGGTGGGCGGTGAGCTGGAGATGGTTGACGGTACTACGCTCTCGCATTCGCTGGCAGGGCGTCAAAAGTTTAAATTCTGAGCAATCAACGGCACGAGTCCTTCGTGCCGTCTTGAAATCCTTTATGTCACCCCCATTTAATACCTCAACGTTCATCATCTGTTTTTAGTTGAGGGTAGCAATGACCATGAAAGGACAAGAGACACGTGGCTTCCAGTCAGAGGTAAAACAGCTTCTGCACCTGATGATCCACTCACTCTATTCAAACAAAGAAATTTTCCTGCGTGAGTTAATCTCTAACGCTTCAGATGCTGCTGACAAGCTGCGTTTCCGCGCGTTATCCACTCCGGATCTCTATGAAGGTGATGGCGAACTGCGTGTGCGCGTTTCTGTCGACAAAGAAAATCGTACGCTGACGCTGAGTGATAACGGTATCGGTATGCGTCGTGATGAAGTCATTGAAAACCTCGGGACCATTGCGAAATCTGGCACCAAATCTTTCCTTGAATCGCTGGGTTCTGACCAGGCGAAAGACAGCCAGCTGATCGGTCAGTTTGGCGTCGGCTTATATTCTGCGTTTATTGTCGCCTATAAAGTCTCCGTACGGACCCGCGCCGCAGGCGCTGCCGCGTCAGAAGGCGTGTTCTGGGAATCAGCCGGTGAAGGTGAATACACCATCGCCGACATTGAAAAAGCCGATCGCGGCACCGAAATCACTCTGCATCTGCGCGAAGGCGAAGATGAGTTCCTCGATGCCTGGCGTGTGCGCGGCATCATCAGCAAATACTCAGACCACATTGCACTGCCGGTTGAGATCGAAACCCACAATGAAGAAGTCAACACCACCACGTGGGAAAAAATCAACAAGGCGCAGGCGCTGTGGACGCGTAACAAGTCTGAGATCAGTGCTGACGAATACAAAGAGTTCTACAAACATGTCGCCCATGACTTCACCGATCCGCTGACGTGGAGCCACAACCGGGTAGAAGGGAAGCAGGAGTACACCAGCCTGCTCTATATCCCGGCCCAGGCGCCGTGGGATATGTGGAACCGTGACCACAAACACGGCCTGAAACTGTACGTGCAGCGCGTGTTCATCATGGACGATGCCGAACAGTTTATGCCGAACTATCTGCGCTTCGTCAAAGGGCTGATTGACTCTAACGATTTGCCGCTGAACGTCTCGCGCGAGATCCTGCAGGACAGCCGCATTACTCAGAGCCTGCGCGGTGCGCTGACCAAGCGTTCACTGCAAATGCTGGAAAAAGTGGCGAAAGATGACGAGGAAAAATACCAGTCATTCTGGCAGCAGTTTGGTCTGGTCCTGAAAGAAGGCCCGGCAGAAGACAGCAGCAATGCTGAAACCATCGCGAAACTGCTGCGCTTTGCCAGCACCAGCAGCGAAGGCCCGGCGCAAACCGTGTCGCTGGAAGACTATGTCAGCCGCATGGTGGAAGGGCAGGAGAAGATTTACTACATCACTGCCGACAGCTATGCCGCCGCGAAAAGCAGCCCGCATCTGGAGCTGTTCCGTAAGAAAGGTATCGAGGTTCTGTTGCTCTCCGATCGTATCGACGAATGGATGATGAGCTACCTGACTGAGTTTGACGGGAAAACCTTCCAGTCAGTGAGCAAAGCGGATGACGCGTTAAGCAAACTGGCTGATGAAGAAACCGAAGAGCAGAAAGAGGCGGAAAAAGCGCTGGAGCCGTTCGTAGAACGTGTGAAAACGCTGCTGGGTGAGCGCGTCAAGGAGGTGCGTCTGACACACCGTCTGACCGATACTCCGGCCATCGTCACCACTGAAGCTAACGAAATGACCACTCAGATGGCAAAACTGTTTGCTGCTGCGGGTCAGGACGTGCCTGAGGTGAAATATCTGTTTGAGCTGAATCCAGACCATGCGCTGGTGAAACGTGCTGCCGATACTCAGGACGAAGCTCGCTTTGCCGAGTGGATTGAGCTGCTGCTGGAGCAGGCACTGCTGGCAGAGAAGGGATCGCTGGAGGATCCTAACCAGTTTATCCGCCGTATGAATCAGCTGCTGCTGGGATAACGAGCCACGGGCGAGGCATGCCTCGCCCCTGCGTTATGTTGCAATAATCTGTAGGGGTCGGGCATGCCCGACCCTGTTTTATTCCCGTAAACACCAACGTAATGGGTTATTCAACATATACTCCCGCACGTTATACAACTCACCCTCGTCGCGAATCACCCGATCCCAATATCCTCGCTGCCATACTGTTAACCCCACATGTATTCGACGTACTCTATTCGTCACTGCCGATTTATAGCTGCCCACGAGTGTCGCCACCGAAAACTGATACCTCTCCGGTATCACTAAGATACAGTGCAGATGGTCGGGCATAATGATACTGCTGTCGATCTGGCAACCGGGAAAATGGTGCGGTAATGCGTAAAGATAGTCCCGGGCGATGATACCGTATGGATTAAGATAGCTGCGGTACTCTAAGCAGTGGCCGAACAGTGGCCTTCTTTGCTGACAGCACAGTGTCAGATAGTAGTATCCGGGCTGGCGATAATCGTAGTGTTTAAGGCGCAGAGATTTCCTTTGTTGCATGACATCCTCCTTTTTTGGGAGCATATCAGTACCGGATATATTGCGTATTTTCGGAGTAAATATCGTCAGCACGGCTCGCAAAAAAACGGGCGAGGCGTGCCTCGCCCCTACGATATACCGCGATGCTGTATCGGGCGAGGCATGCCTCACCCCTACGATATACCGTGATGCTGTACAGGGCGAGGCATGCCTCGTCCTGTGTTATGTTGCAATAATCTGTAGGGGTCGGGCATGCCCGACCCGGCCGGGCGTTGTTGAGGATCTCGATAGGGGTCACGCATGCCTGACCCGTTTTATCCTGCGATCGACGCCTCTTCTAACAACCACCGCCGAAACAACTCAATCTCTGCTTCTTCTTTACGGGCTGTTTTGGCCATCATCCATGTTGCACGATCCACCTCTGCAAATCCCAGCGGAGCAATCAATGACCCGTCACGGATCTCTTTTTTTACCAGAATCTGCGGGGTCATAATAATTCCCATTCCGTTACGTGCCGCCTGAATCGCCAGTGTCAGATTGTCGAAATGACGGCCCGCCCAAAAATCGCCTCTTGCCCCGGTTTTCTTTGCCCACTCCGCCCAGGCGTGCAGTTTGGTATCGGCATGTAGCAGTGGCAGGGTGGAAAAATCTGTCTCGTAGGTGAAACGATGACTGAACTTCGGAGCGCATACCGGGCCAATATAGTCGACGGTAATCAGCGTGGCGGTAATATCCTCCTGCAACGGCTGCTCGTGGCTGACAATAAGCACATCGGTATGCTCGCTGCGTACCCGCTCAATATCAACATGGGTCTGAAAGGTGAGGGCAATATCGCTGTGCCGTTCTGAGAAACGACTGATACGCGGGATCAGCCACTGTGCCAGAAAGCTGGGGGCACAGGAGATGGTCAGGCTGTGCAAATTGCGTGCGCGAATTTTCTCACAGGTCAATTCGATCTCGCGAAAGGTCTGTATGCAGCACACTTTTAGCCGTTCGCCATCCGGGGTCAACTGCACCCGTCCGTTCACCCGTAAAAATAACGGTTTGCCGAGCCACTCTTCTAACTGCTTGATTTGATGGCTGACAGCGCTGTGCGTCACGTTTAGCGATTGCGCCGCCAGGCTGAAGCTTTGATGCTGTGCTGCCTGATGAAAGTAGCGCAGGGCACGCAGTGAAGGAAGGCCAGACATAATCATACCTTGTTAGAAAAACTAACAAGGAGTGTCTGTTTATATCATTTTCAAGTCCAGCATAATTTCCCTACTCTGGCTTCCTGGTCGGGGTGCTGTCCTGTCAGCCACCAGCAAACACCCCCGTCTGGTTTCTCTTGTTACACAGCCGTATTTTCCCCTTGTCAGCCCACGATTACATTCATCATCTATGCGAAGGAAAGGAAAATGACAAATCAGCATTCTGTAAAAACACAGCTCGTCATGTTTACCGGCGGTCGTGATAGCACCCTGGCAGCGTGTTATCTGATGTTACAGGGTATCCCTGTACACCTCTGGTCAGGAAACAGCGGATGTTCACTGCATCGTGGCATTTTGTCGCACCGTGTTGATGAATTGAAAAGCCGGTTTGGCGACTTAGTCGTCGCCCATACCATTGCCGATATCAGCGGTGCTTTCCGTTCAATTGCGATTGAACATCTGGAAAGTGACATTCTGAAATATCGTAAAAACCTGGTGCTGCTGGGAGAGAAACTGGCAATCCATGCCCATCTGGTCGATTTCTGCCACCGCAACGACATTAACACCATTAATGATGGCATCACCCATTATCAGATGGAATTCCCGGAGCAGCGTCAGGTCGCGAAAACCTTCCTGATGGAGATGATGGCGCAGTACGACATCAACTACCAGTCGCCGATTTATGAGTTTGCTCAGTCAGCGGATGACGTGAAATACCGCCTGCTGCAGCTGGGTATTTCGACCAAATCACTGGAAGGGATCAGTATTTTCGCCGACAGCTTCTCGACGCCGAATGATGATGTGATCCTCGCTTATCTGCATGACAAAGCGCCACTGGCACACAACATCGTCCGTTTCCTGTCAGGTGAAACCCTGATGACGCCGGTGCTGAAAACCAGCGCTGCTGCCTGAATCTGAACGTCAGAGGTGGCGTAGCCTGCGGGTTACGTCACCCGGAGTCTGAGATGAAAATAATCGTTAAATGCGCGGCCATTATTATTTATCAGCGTTCGCTGTTACTGACCCGTAAACGCGGCACCGAGATTTTTATCTCCCCCGGCGGTAAGCCACATGCGGGAGAAGACCATCTGAGTTGCCTGAAGCGTGAGCTTCAGGAAGAGCTGGGTGTGAAGATTAAAGGCTTCCGGCCTTTTGGCCTGTTTCACGGGCAGGCTGAATTTGAAGCGATGGCCATCGAGAATCATGTTTACCACGTTGAAATTGATGGGCAACCGCGTGCGGGCAGCGAAATCGAAGAGATTGCCTGGGTGAATTACCGCATGCCTCCTTGTGAAATCGCTGTCGGGTCGATCTTCCGTGACAACGTTATGCCACTGCTTTTCCAGCAAGAGTTGATAAATTAATGGACGCATCCTCACTTTCCCCTCAGTTACAGCAGATCCATGGCGATCGGTTTTATAAGCGAGTTTCTATGCTGAAAGATGAACTCCGGGAAGAGTTAACCCGCATATATCAGCTGCAAGAATACGATCTGTTTTTTGTTCAGTCGGTACGCGTTGGACTGGTGATCTTGTCGCATCTGTTTCATAAGCAGGAAACGACACTGTGCCTGGCAAAACACGCGCATTATCTGCCCATTACTGAGCTGTTTAGCCCTCCGGCCTCACATTTTACCGAGCCTGGCAGCGTGCGTATCATTACTCACGTCAACCCGTATACCGGTGAACTCAACAGTCTGAAAGACAGTAAAGGTAAAGGCGTAGTGGATGCCTCGCACAGTTTTGCCACCAACCGCCATGGCGAGCTGATTGCAGATAGTTCCATTTTTGTCGCCCCTCTCCATAAACATGCCTCGTTAACCATCGGCCTTGCGGTTATCGCCCTGCGTCCTGAGGACTTCAGTACCCTGATGCGCAGTGAACTGCGTTTGTTTGAAGAGTCCACCTCGTCGGCAAAACCACTGGAAGAAGCACTGCAAAACATCCGTAGCACCCACTGGCAGCCGTATAACGTGGCGCAGGTCGGGCCTGTAGAGCTGAACGATGTCGCGGGTATGGATTTCACCTCAATCAGTGCACCGGATTTGCCCTTTAGCTGTTTCCCTGTTCCTGCGCTCAGCGAGAGTCTGCAGCAGCAGGTGAAAGCGGCTGGGGCCAGCTATTTCCCACATGCCAAAACCCTGCGTTTGTCATGCTGGGTACGGGGTGACGGCAGTGAGCCTATCGATATGACGGAACAGGTAGAACACAAACTGAGCACCCTGTGGGAGGTGAAATGAAAAGTACCTTTGCCGTGAATGGCAATATGATTGGCATCATGGGCGGTGTGATTCTCAGTACGGATTCAGTGTTTATCCGCATGATGGGCATTGAAAATTCCTGGCTGATTGTGGCCCTGCGCGGCCTTTGCATGTGGGGTGTCTGCGTGCTGATGTGGGCCTTTTGGCGCCAGAGCCGCTCCACTCTTGGCACGCCGTGGCTGACCAAAGACAATATTCTGTCTGCGCTGTTTTTTTGCATTGCTTCCGCCTGCTTCGTCAATGCGCTGAACCGGGGCAATGTGGCGACGGTACTGGTGATTATCTCTTCCACGCCGTTTATTTCGGCACTGATTACCCGGCTGTTCTTTAAAGTGGCTATCGATCGCAGCGTGATGCTGGCCTCGCTTGCGGGCATTGTTGGCGTGGTGATTGTGATGTCAGGCCGTGGTCTGGGCCATAATGGCATTGCCAATGTTTATGCGCTGGGTACAGCAGTCTCTATGGCACTGGCGTTTATCTTTACCTCACGCGTGAGGGGAGGTACTGCGGGTTTACCGTCATTGGGTGCGGTGCTGGCATCGGTGTTGATTGTGCTGTGGCCGGACTCAAACATGGTCGATAGTCTGAAAGTGTTGTCGGCTGCGCAATATGGTTGGGTGATCGCCGAAGGGGCGATAATTATGCCGCTGGCGATGGGGTTAATCACGTTATCCACGCGTTTTGTCTCTCCGGCCAATGCCGGGCTTTTTTTATTGCTTGAGACCGCGCTGGCGCCATTATGGATGTTTCTATTTATGGACGAAATCCCAACAATTCAGGCAGTTATTGGTGGCGCCATTATCATCGTTGCGGTGATTTCTCAAACGCTGTATGCCCGCCGTCAGGTATCGCTACAACGTTACGCGGATGCAGGATAACCGCGCCCTTCCTTGTGGACAGCGGGCCAAAATGGTATGTTCTTGCCCTCAGATAAAGTGATCAATTAAGCGATTCGCAAGGGGATTTACGCAATGCGTATTATTCTGCTCGGAGCTCCGGGTGCAGGTAAAGGGACTCAGGCTCAGTTCATTATGGAGAAATACGGTATTCCGCAGATCTCCACGGGTGACATGTTACGTGCCGCTGTTAAAGCCGGTTCGGAGTTGGGTCAGAAAGCCAAACAGATTATGGATGACGGTAAACTGGTGACTGACGAACTGGTTATCGCGCTGGTCAAAGAGCGTATCGCTCAGGAAGACTGCCGTAATGGTTTCTTGCTGGATGGCTTTCCACGCACCATTCCTCAGGCTGATGCCATGAAGGAAGCGGGCATCAAAGTGGATAACGTGCTGGAATTCGCGGTGCCAGATGAACTGATCGTTGATCGCATCGTCGGTCGTCGCGTGCATGCACCATCAGGCCGTGTTTACCACGTCACCTACAATCCACCGAAAGTGGAAGGTAAAGATGATGTGACCGGTGAAGAACTGACCATCCGTAAAGATGATCAGGAAGCCACCGTACGTAAACGTCTGGTGGAATACCATGAGCTGACCGCACCGCTGATTGCTTACTACAGCAAAGAAGCTGCCGCAGGTAATACTGCGTACCACAAGATCGACGGCACCCGTAACGTGTCTGAAGTCAGCGCCGAGCTGGCGAAGATCCTCGGTTAATGCTCTTTGAGCCAGGGTCTCCTGGCTCAATCACAGCAATTGGTTTATCCCCCGCTTTTTTCCGCTAGAATAAGTCTCGTTTTCATCTCCGACGATGCCGTAAAAAGGAATAACAATGAGGCAAGACAAGCCCGGCGTGTTACTGGTTAACTTAGGTACACCAGATGCCCCAACCACACCTGCCGTAAAACGTTATCTTAAACAGTTTCTTAGCGATAAACGCGTGGTCGATACCCCGCGCTGGTTGTGGTGGCCGATCCTGAATATCGGCATTCTGCCGCTGCGCTCTCCGCGTGTGGCAAAACTGTATGCTTCCGTCTGGATGGACGAAGGTTCTCCGCTGATGGTGTATAGCCAGCGTCAGAAAGCCGCGCTGGCCGCACGGCTGGATATGCCTGTGGAGCTGGGGATGAGCTATGGCAATCCGAGCCTGAAAAGTGCTCTCGACAGCCTGATGCAACAGGGTGTTAATCGCCTGATTGTCCTGCCGCTCTATCCGCAGTTCTCCTGCTCGACCGTCGCTGCGGTGTGGGATGGCATTACCGACGTCTTCGCGGGTTACCGCAGCCTGCCGTCCGTGCAGTTTATCCGTGATTATGCCGAGCACCCGGCCTATATTGCTGCGTTGAAGGCCTCGGTTGAACGCTCTTTTGCACAGCACGGCAAGCCCGATCTGCTGGTGACCTCGTTCCACGGCATCCCGCAACGCTTCGCCAATGAAGGTGATGATTATCCCCAGCGCTGCTATGACACCTTTAACGCGCTTACGGCGTCACTGGGGTTGGGCAGCAGCGAAGCGATGCTGACGTTCCAGTCACGTTTTGGACGTGAGCCGTGGCTGATGCCATACACCGATGAAACCATGAAATCCCTGCCTGCCAAAGGCGTGAAGCATGTGCAGATTATGAGCCCGGGCTTTTCATCTGACTGCCTGGAGACGCTGGAGGAGATTAACGGTGAGAACCGTGAGATCTTCCTCCATGCGGGGGGGACGCGTTTTGAATACATTCCGGCGTTAAATGATGATGAAGCTCATATCACCATGATGCTGGAGTTGGTCAACCAGTACCGCTAAAACAGCGGCAGGCCATGTTCCCTCGGTGATCGTCACAGAGCGCAATTGTGCTATGATTGCGCTCTGAACCCCTTCTGTAGCCTGCAATGATGAAATTCCCCGGTAAACGTAAATCCAAACACTATTTCCCCGTCAGTGCGCGTGATCCCTTACTACAGCCGGTTCTGCCGGAAAACGATGCAGCTAACAGCTGGATTGTCGGTATTGATCAGATCCTCGTTGATATTGAAGCCAAAGTGGATGATGGCTTCGTGGCACGTTATGGCCTGAGCCTCGGGCATTCGCTGGTGATTGAGGATGATGTCGCCGAGGCGCTGTATGCCGAGCTGGTTGATAATAACCTGATTACCCATCAGTTTGCCGGTGGCACGATTGGCAATACGCTGCACAACTATTCGGTACTGGCGGATGACCGCTCAGTACTGCTGGGCGTGATGTGTAATAACGTGCAGATTGGCGGTTACGCTTACCGCTACCTGTGTAATACCTCCAGCCGAACCGATTTGAACTATTTGCAGGGCGTGGACGGGGCGATCGGCCGCTGTTTCACACTGATCGGCGATAACGGTGAACGTACCTTCGCCATCAGCCCGGGAATGATGAACCAGCTACGCCCACAAAGCATTCCCGAAGAGGTAATTGCCGGGGCATCTGCGCTGGTGCTGACTTCTTATCTGGTGCGCTGCAAGCCGGGTGAACCGATGCCGGAAGCGACCATGCAGGCAATCCACTGGGCGAAGAAACATAACGTCCCGGTGGTGCTGACGCTGGGAACCAAGTATGTGATTGCCGATAATCCGCAGTTCTGGCGTGATTTCCTGCGTGACCATGTCTCTGTGGTGGCCATGAATGAAGATGAAGCTTTCGAGCTGACCGGTGAGCGCGATCCGTTGCAGGCGGCGAATATTGCCCTCGACTGGGTGGATCTGGTCCTGTGTACTGCCGGACCAAACGGCCTGTATATGGCGGCCTTTACTGAGGAGTCTGGTAAGCGTACCACGCAGCATCCGCTGTTGCCGGGGGCGATCCCGGAGTTTAACCAGTATGAGTTCAGCCGCGCCATGCGCCATCAGGACTGCACCCAGCCGCTGCGTATTTTTTCCCATATCGCACCTTATATGGGCGGGCCGGAAAAGATCATGAATACCAATGGGGCAGGGGATGGCGCACTGGCGGCGCTGCTGCACGATATTACCGCCAACAATTTCCATCGTTCGAACGTACCGAACTCCAGCAAGCATGGACGGAGTTATCTTACCTACTCCTCGCTGGCACAGGTGTGTAAGTACGCTAATCGGGTGAGTTATCAGGTACTGAATCAGCATGCACCGCGTTTAACCCGTGGGTTGCCGGAGCGGGAAGACAGTCTGGAAGAGTCATACTGGGAACGATAAGGGAAGGGGAATACGCGTCACCGTATTATCGTCAGGGGCCGACCTGATTTCTCGGTCGGCCCTTAGCGTTTAAATCGGGCACTCAGCCGGGGTTTCCACCGGGCTCAACAGCAGCAAATTCAGCATACTGTTGGCAATTTCCCGCTCGCCCATCACCACACGGTCCGCGCCACGCTCCATAATATAATCCACCTCGTCGTCATAATGCGCCCGGGCGATAATCTCAATATTCGGGCGCGTCTCGCGAGCAGCAATGACAATCTCTCCGGCTTCATAGCCGTTAGGAATGGTCAGCAACAGCCAGCGTGCACAGTCCAGACGGGCCAGTTCCATAATATCGCCGCGCGCGGCATTGCCCAGTACCGCTTTGATTCCCTGCTCGCGCAATGCCTCGACGCGTGGGCGGCTGTTCTCCACCACCACAATCGGAATACCGGCTTCCATCAGGCGGCTGCCCAGCAGGCTGCCCACGCGACCAAAGCCAACAATGACCGCGTGATTACACAGATCCACCGGGATCTGCTTCTCTTCTTCGATGGCTTCTTCCATCGTCTGTTCTTCGATGGTCTCGGTTTTTTTCAGGTAGCGTTCCAGCAGCACAAACAGAATCGGATTCAGCATAATCGACAGGATTGCCCCTGCCAGCACCAGATTGCGCCCGCTGTCCGGCAGCAGGTTGAGGGAGATACCCAGACCGGCAAGAATAAAGGCGAATTCACCGATCTGCGCCAGGCTGACGGAGATGGTCAGCGCGGTGCGCTTGGAGTGACCGAACAGCATCACCAGGAACAGCGCCACTAATGACTTGCCTAAGACGATAATCGCCAGTGCACCCAGCACCGCCAGCGGCTGCTGGATCAGGATCATCGGGTCAAACAGCATGCCGACGGACACGAAGAACAGCACAGCGAAAGCGTCACGCAGGGGCAACGTGTCGTGCGCGGCCCGGTGGCTCAGTTCCGACTCGTTCAGCACCATACCGGCAAAGAAAGCCCCAAGCGCAAAGGAGACATCAAAGAACTCGACGGCACCGAAGGCAATACCCAGCGCCAGCGCCAGCACGGAAAGAGTGAACAGTTCGCGTGAACCGGTCGCAGCACTGCGCGCAAGGATCCACGGCACCACGCGTTTCCCCACCACCATCATCAGCACCATAAACGCCGCCACCTTGCCGATGGTAATCAGCAGGTCGAACAGCACCATCGTGACGCTGGCTTTACCTTCTTCAAACAGCCCGGCAATCGCAGGCAGCAGCACCAGTGCCAGCACCATCATCAGGTCTTCCACGATCAGCCAGCCGATAGCAATCTGCCCGCGCTGACTGTCAATTAACTGTCGCTCTTCCAACGCACGCAGCAGCACCACGGTACTGGCGGTTGAAAGGCAGAGTCCGAATACCAGACCCGTCATCATTGGCCACCCCAGTGCCCACGACAGCCCCATGCCTAAGAGTGTGGCAGCGGCGATTTGTGCAACGGCACCCGGGATGGCGATGGACTTTACAGCCATCAGATCTTTCAGGGAGAAGTGCAGACCCACACCGAACATCAGCAGGATCACACCCAGTTCGGCCAGTTCCGGTGCCAGATTGGTATCAGCAACAAAACCTGGGGTAAAGGGCCCGGCGAGCACGCCAGCTAACAGATAACCGACAAGAGGAGAGATGCGCAGGCGGTTAGCCAGCATACCGAAGAGGAAGGCCAGAACTAAGCCTCCTACAATGGTGGTGATAAGCGGGGTGGTGTGGTGCATGCCTGTCTCCTTTTGTGTGCATACTCAAGAGACTTCAAGTTGTAACGACGTTGGCAGTGCCGGCTCACAGGACTGACTATGCTCCAGGAGACCCGCAGGCTTGCCGTTTTTCAGCAACTTAAATTATCCAGAGTGTAAATGTGTCCAGTTGTAAGTTTTCAGTGTATGGCATATTACAGGATGACGCTTGTCATTATTGGTTATAACGGCAAAAAATCTGAATCATTGAGAGAAAGTTCGCACAGAGTGCGATTTTAGACAGTTATCAGTGTGCAGGTCAGACGTTACAAGCAGGTGACCCGGTGCCAATTGCATTGATTCGCACCGGGATGGGACTATTTATGTCGGTTATCAGGCAGGAAAGCCGTCAGAATTCCAAGAAGTGGCAGATAAGCGCAGATTTGATAGACCAGTTCAATGCCCTGATGATCGGCGACCACACCCAATACGGCGGCACCCAGCCCACCCATGCCAAAGGAAAAACCAAAAAATAGCCCGGAAACCATACCGATACGGCCCGGCATCAATTCCTGGGCGTAGACCAGAATGGCAGAAAACGCCGAAGCCAGTACAAAGCCAATCACGACTGACAGCGCACCGGTCCACCACAAGTTGGCATAAGGTAACATCAACGTGAAGGGGGCAACGCCAAGAATAGACACCCAAATCACTCTTTTTCGACCGATTTTATCGCCAATTGGGCCGCCAATGACCGTGCCCGCCGCGACGGCAAACAGGAAGATAAACAGATGTAGCTGGGCATTCTGCACGGAAAGCCCGAATTTATGCATCAGATAGAAGGTGTAGTAGCTGCTCAGGCTGGTGAGATAGAAATATTTTGAGAAAACCAGCACCAGCAAAATCGTGATGGCAAAGGCCACCTGACGACGCGGCAGCAGGCTCACTGCCGGGGCAGTCTGACTTTTGGCAACGCGGTTCTGGTTCTGATACCAGCGGCTAATTTGCAACAGTACGACAATCCCCAGCAGGGCGGCCAGCGAGAACCAGGCGACATTACCGCGACCATAAGGGGCGATAATCAATGCAGCCAGCAGCGGCCCAAGAGAACTGCCAAAGTTACCGCCTACCTGAAACAGTGACTGTGCAAGCCCATGGCGTCCACCGGAGGCCATTCTTGCCACGCGCGAAGATTCTGGATGGAACACCGAGGAGCCAGTGCCAACCAGCGCTGCTGCCACCAGGATCATCGGGAAAGTACTGGCCATCGACAGCAGCACCAGCCCACAAAGGGTGAATCCCATACCCACAGGCAACGACCAGGGTTGCGGGTGTTTATCGGTAAAGTGGCCAATCAGTGGCTGTAGCAGCGAGGCTGTCATTTGATAGGTCAGGGTGATCATACCGATCTGCACAAAACTGAGCGAAAAGTCTTCGCGTAACAGAGGATAAATCGCCAGAATCAATGACTGAATCATATCATTAAGCAAATGGGCCACGCTGATCGCGCCAAGTATGCCAAATGCGGTACGCCGGACCGGCGTTTTTGAGGATGAAAGGGTGTGATCGCTTGCCATTAAGTTAACCTGTCATTGTCATGTGTTTTTATAGGGTGCAGAAAGCCCTTAGCTTGCTAATAACATAAGGTACAGTAAATATCTTTTAGCGTTAAGCCTGCGGCATAATCATACCCGTCAACCATTTTGGGTATCAGCCATTCATTTTTCTGTTGTCAGAGTTGTTCAACAAGGAGGGTCACAGTGCCATTATTGAAAAGAAGTCTCGCCAGCGTGCTGACGGTGGCGTTATTAAGCACCCCATTGATAGCTCAGGCGTGGGTGAAAGACCGGACTTATAAGTTCACGGTGCTTCACACCAACGATCATCACGGGCGTTTCTGGAATAACGAACAGGGCGAATATGGGCTGGCGGCGCAAAAAACCATGATGGACCAGATCCGTTATGACGTGCAGGCGCACGGCGGTGCTGTCCTGATCCTCTCCGGCGGCGACATTAATACTGGCGTGCCGGAGTCTGATTTGCAGGACGCGGAACCCGATTTCCGCGGGATGAATCTGATTGGCTATGACGCCATGGCGATTGGAAACCATGAGTTCGATAATCCGCTCTCCGTGCTGCGTCAGCAGCAGAAATGGGCTAAATTCCCGCTGCTCTCCGCCAATATTTATCAGAAAAGCACCGGAAAGCGACTGTTCCAGCCTTACGCTCTGTTTAACCGGATGGGGCTGAAAATTGCCGTTATTGGCCTCACCACCGACGATACGGCGAAAATCGGCAATCCGGAAAACTTTACCGACATCCTGTTCCATAAACCGGCAACCGAAGCAAAAGCGGTGGTTGAACAGCTGCGGGCCAAAGAGAAGCCTGATGTGATTATTGCGGCCACACATATGGGCCATTACGACAACGGTCATCACGGATCGAATGCGCCGGGTGATGTGGAAATGGCGCGTGAACTGCCAGCCGGTTACCTCGATATGATCGTGGGAGGGCACTCGCAGGATCCGGTGTGCATGGCGAAAGAGAATGTGAAGCAGGCTGACTATGTGCCCGGAACACCCTGTACGCCCGATCGCCAGAACGGTACCTGGATTGTCCAGGCTCACGAGTGGGGGAAATACATCGGCCGTGCGGACTTCACCTTCCTGAACGGCAAGCTGACGCTGGACCACTATGAGCTGGTGCCGATTAACCTGAAGCATAAAGTGAAGAATGCTGACGGCAGCACCACCTGGGTCAATTACACTCCCGAGATCGCGAAAAACCCGGCCATGCAAAAACTGCTCACCCCGTTCCAGAAAAAAGGTGAGGCGCAACTGGGCGTGAAAATCGGCAGTGTTAACGGACGACTGGAGGGCGATCGCAGCAAAGTGCGTTTTGTGCAGACCAGCATGGCGCGTCTGATTCTTGAAGGGCAGATCGAACGCACCAAAGCTGACTTTGCGATCATGAGCGGCGGCGGTGTACGTGATTCTATTGAGAGCGGTGCCATCACTTATAAAGATGTCCTGAAAGTGCAGCCTTTTGGTAATACGCTGGTGTATGTCGATATGAAAGGCAGTGAAGTCGAGAAGTATCTCGCAGTGGTAGCCAATAAACAGGTTGATTCAGGCGCCTATGCACAGTTCGCGCGCGTCAGCCTGACGGCAGATGGCACTGGCGTTAGTCATA
Organism: Erwinia sp. MYb375; assembly: GCF_037479175.1. Taxonomy (NCBI): domain Bacteria; kingdom Pseudomonadati; phylum Pseudomonadota; class Gammaproteobacteria; order Enterobacterales; family Erwiniaceae; genus Erwinia; species Erwinia sp. MYb375. Next base: position 633,253 of record NZ_JBBGZS010000014.1, read on the forward strand.
TCCTCATCAACGGTAAACCGCTGGAAGCGGATAAAACCTATCGCATGGCAACCCTGAGTTTTAATGCGACGGGCGGTGATGGCTATCCGCTGGTGGATAAGCTGCCTGGCTATGTGAATACCGGTTTTGTGGATGCCGAAGTGCTGAAACAGTACATCCAGAGTCACTCTCCGCTCGATGTGGCGAAGTATCAGCCAGCCGGGGAAATTGTCTATCAGAAAGCAGAAGCGAAATCAGAAGAGAAGGCACCGGAGAAAGCAGCAGATAGCGAGAAACCGGCAGACCCTAAGCAGTGGCGTCCGGCGAAACTGGATACGGCGAAGCAATAACGGTGTTACCCATGGGGTCGACTATTTTTCTGGTCGACCCCAGCAACTTTTCCGGTCGACCCCAGCAACAACGCCTGCACAGTGCCGTTAACCATGTTTGTTCACTGGCTGTGGCTGGCGTGAATTCACTATGCGTTCACGGACTTTGTCATACACCCAGTTATACGCCATGGTGTACGGCAGGAAGAACAGGAAGAAGGCGATTTCAATCATCAGTGCCTGCCACAGACTGATGCCCAGCATCCACGCTGCCAGCGGCAGACCGATCAGAATAAAGCCGCCTTCAAAGCCCAGCGCATGCAGAATACGCAGTCCGATACCGCGAGTCACTTTTTCGCGCGGCCACAGACGGTCAAATCCGGCGTTATAAATCATGTTCCATATCATGGCTACCGTCGACAGCATGATGGCCAGCGCACCCATCTGAAACAGGGGTTTGTCCATAATCCACGCGGCTAAAGGTGACACCAGTGCAATCGCCAGCACTTCGAAACCTGCGGCATGGAAAAAACGTTCTTTTAGCGTACGACCAGACATACATCCTCCTTAATTTTCTATGGACGCTATTTTCCACGTTTTATTTGCTAAGATAAAATGACTATCCATCGATAAAAGCGATACATCTTTGCGTTACTCACCGGAATCACTGGAAGCTTTTGTGCAAACCGTGGAAAGCGGGTCCTTCTCGGCGGCGGCGCGTGCGCTGCGCAAAAGCCAGTCAACCATCAGTACGGCGATAGCGAATCTTGAAAACGATCTGGGCTTTACACTGTTCAGCCGTGAGCTACGTAACCCGGTATTGACTGAAAACGGGCAGCGTGCGCTGGCGCAGGTCAAAGAGATCCTCAATGCATCAGCAAAATTGGACGAGCTGGCTATTCGGCTTTCCGGTGAGATCGAACCTTGTCTGCGGCTGGCGATCTCCGATTTTTGGCAGGCTGATTATCATGAGTCACTGCTACAACGCTTTGATCGTCGCTATCCGGATATTGAATTCGAATGCATGATCGCCGAAGATGCCGACGTGATTGACCTGTTACACAGCCAGCGAGCCCATATTGGCGTGGTGCGGGTACAGGATCATTATCCGTCTGATATCTGCGTGAAGCGCCTGCAAGTGGAGGCACAAATGGCGATTTTCCTCCATAAGGATCACCTGCTGGCGCAGCAGGACAAGGTGACTGAAGAGGAGCTGAAAGCGCTGCGTCAGCTGCGGCTGAATACGTGGGTGGAGCGCACGCCTGCACCGACCGGAAAAGTGTGGCTGGCGCAGTCTTATCTGTTACTGCTGGAAATGGCTGAGCAGGGATTCGGCTGGAGTATTCTGCCGCGCTGGCTGACCCAGCAGTTTGGCCACCAGACACTGCGCGAACTGCCGGTGGACGGCTGGCCGCAGAGTATTCAGGTTGATGTGATCTGGTCACGCCGCACGCCACCCGGCCCGGCAGGGCGCTGGATGATCGATCAGTTGCTGGCCCAGCGCTCCGCGTAAAGAAGCGTTAATCGCCGCGTTTAGCGATATCGGCAAAGCTGGCATTAAGCAGCTGCGCCAGATCCTGCGGCTTCAGTTCAATATCCAGCCCGCGCTTGCCGCCGGAGACGAAGATGGTAGCAAACGGCTGCGCAAGGTGGTCAATCACCGTTGGCAGCCGCTTCTTTTGCCCTAATGGACTGATGCCGCCCAGCAGATAACCGGTGCTGCGCTGGGCAAACAGCGGGTCAGCCATCTCGACCTTTTTCGCCCCCAGCGCTTTGGCGACTTTCTTCAAATCGAGCTGCCCGGCAACCGGTGTCACTGCCACAGCCAGCGTTTTATTATCGCCATTCAGCGCGACCAGCAGGGTTTTATACACCTGATCCGCATCCAGGTTTAGCTTGCGCACCGCTTCGTCTCCGAAGTGGGTTTCGCTGCTGTCATGCTCATAAGGATGCAGCGTAAAGGCGACGTTTTGTTTTTCCAGCAGTTTTACAGCAGGTGTCATACCCCTAACCCTCTGTCGTATTTTCCATGAATGATTGAACAATTGATGAACAAAAATGCTGGCGAAATATTACGCTTTGAGCGACAATCCTGCCCGCGTCAGCGTAACCGCTGAGACGATAACAAAAATCATAAATATGTCCTTATTGACGGGCCGATAGAGATATCGGCCTTTTTTTTATCGCTGAATCAGCAGGCCCGGCAGATTTCCCTCGCCGTAAAGGTGCAGGGCACCCACCGCAACCACATAGCGCCCGGGTGGCAGCTGGCGTAAAAACTGGCTCCACTGTTGATTACGCTGATGCATTAACAGGTCATTCAGACTACTGCTGAACGTGCTGGGCAATGCCAGCTTTCCGATGCTGCCCGGCGGGGCTTCCAGCCACCAGCTCACCATGGTTTGCAGCAGGCGTGCATTGGTTTGCCAGTGTTGTAGCGTATCTTCGAGCAACGGCAGGCCGTTGTCCGGCAGCGATTTCAGCAGTGCCAGCTGGGTTTCCGGCCCTTCCAGCTCAATCACTTTTTTTTGCCGTTCACGCGCCGCCTGCAACAGCTGGTAGTCGATACCGCAGTCGGCGCGTAGTCCAAGACGTTGTGCCTGCTGCGCCTGAAGCATCAGTGCAACCTGCCAGGCGGGCAGCGTATCGACACGCTCCGGATCAATGCTTAACTCTTCACAGCGGCGTTGCAGTTGTGACCACTGCTCCGCGGAGAGCCGTTCAGCCAGTGGCGGACAATTCTCACTTTCACTGAAGGGGGATGCCCCGCCGGTGATATCTGCCTCAACAATCAGAGCATCGGCCTGTTGTAGCCGTTCATACAGCACCGCTGGCAGGGGCATCATATTGCGGGTACCCATATGAATGCTGCCCACCAGATGCAGATGTCGCTGACCCAACGTGATATCGAGGGCCGGGTAGCGGTAACTTACCGACCACAGCCTGCGCCACAACATCTGAAATCTGTGCAAAAGATTTGCCATCGTTTTCTGCCTCATGCTGTCAATCACACTATGCTAGCGTGATAAGTCGCTGACGGACAGGGCAAAACGCAGCACTCATTAGCCGACTTACGATTGCGGCGGCCGGTAGCGGATCAGACGATTAGCATTACTCACCACGGTAATCGATGAAAGTGCCATCGCCGCGCCCGCCACCACAGGACTGAGCAGGGTCCCCGTCAGGGGATACAGCACCCCGGCTGCAATCGGGATGCCACAGGCGTTATAAATAAATGCTCCGAGCAGATTTTGTTTCATATTGCGTAGTGTCGCCTGGGAAATCGCCAGGGCATCGGCCACCGCATTCAGATCCTGACGCATCAATGTAATCGCCGCTGTCTCGATGGCCACATCGCTGCCGCCCCCCATTGCGATCCCCACATCAGCCTGCGCAAGGGCCGGAGCATCATTGATGCCATCACCAATCATCGCCACCTGCTGGCCCTGTTGTTGCAGGGCGCGGATCGCATCGGCTTTGCCTTCCGGCAACACCCCGGCAATCACACGATCGATACCAGCTTCACGCGCAATGGCATTGGCCGTAATGGCGTTATCGCCTGTCAGCATCACCAGCTGATAACCGCGTTTATGCAACCGTTGCAGCGCACTGATGCTCTCTTTACGCAGAGGATCACGGATGGCAAACAGGGCGACAATTTCCCCTCCGGCTGCCAGCAGTACTGGGGTAGCGCCGCTTGCAGCCTGCTGTTCCACCTGCTGAGTGATCGCCCCGGTCGCAATTTGTTGCTGCGCCATCAGCGGTGGATTACCCAGCAGCAGCGGAGTGCCAGCGAGTATGCCGCTGACCCCCAGCCCCGGTATTGTACGAAATTGCTCAATCTCGGGCAGCGTCGCCAGAGCGGCGTACTCAATGATGGCGCGTGCCAGCGGATGGCTGGAACCCAGCTCAAGGGCCGCAGCCTGGCGCAGCACGGTTTGCCGGTCAGCCCCGTTAAACAGCAGGACTTCAACGACACGCGGTGCACCTTCGGTCAGGGTGCCTGTTTTATCAAAGACTAAGGTGCTCAGGGTGCTGGCGCGTTGCAGGGCATCGGCATCACGCACCAGGACACCAAACTCGGCGGCACGACCAACGCCAGCAATAATCGACATCGGCGTAGCCAGCCCCAGTGCACAAGGGCAGGCAATGATCAGTACGGTAGTGGCAATCACCAGGGTGTAGACGATCTGCGGTGCCGGGCCGACCAGATACCAGACGGCAGCGCTGAACAGGGCTATTGCCACCACCAGCGGGACAAACACCGCTGAAATTTTATCCGCCAGTTGGCCGATTTCCGGCTTACTGCTTTGCGCCTGGCGGACTAACTGAATAATGCGCGACAGGGTGGTATTTTTACCGATGGCGGTGGCGCTGAACAGCACACTGCCGTCCTGCAATACCGTCCCGGCATGCAGCGCATCACCCGATGACTTCTGCTGAGGGATGGCTTCGCCGGTCAGCATGGCTTCATCCAGCCAGGCTTCACCGCGCAGGATCGTGCCGTCGACCGGTACCCGATCGCCGGTGGTGACGCGCAGCGTCATCCCCAACTGCACGTCACTCAGCGGCAGGATCTGCTCACCGTTTTCCGTGACAACACGCGCCGTGGGCGGGGTCAGATCCAGCAATTTTTCCAGCGCTTTTGACGAGCGCTGACGGGCGCGCTGCTCCAGCATATGGCCAAGATTAATCAGGCCGATAATCATCGCACTGGCTTCGTAATAAAGATGGCGTGCCGCCATCGGGAACAGATCGGGCCACAGATTCACGGTGATGGAGTAAAGCCAGGCGGCGGCAGTACCCAGTGCGACCAGCGTATCCATAGTGGCGCTACGATTCAGCAGGCTGCGCCATGCGCTGCGGTAAAAATGCCCCCCGGCGACGATCATGACCAGCAGGGTCAGTACGCCCACGACCAGCCATCCGCTGCGGTTGTCGGCGGTCAGCATCATATTGTCGCCGATCATTCCCCATCCCATCAGCGGGATACCCAGCGCCAGCGCCAGGATCGCCTGCCAGCGAAAACGTTTTACCGCAGACTGCGCGGTTTGCTGCTGTTTTTCCCGACGTTTCACGTCATCTTCAATGATTTCCGCACCGTATCCTGCGCGGCTCACGGCGTCGATGAGCGCGGAGGGGGAAGCCGAACCCAGCACCAGCGCGCTGCGTTCGGCAAGGTTAACCCGCGCCTGGCTGACGCCAGCGACATTTTGCAGCGCACTCTGTACGCGGCTAACGCAGCTGGCGCAGCTCATGCCGTCAATCAACAGCTGGTAGCTGTCGGAATCGGAAGCGGGCGTCGTCGCCGGAAGCTCTGGCAGGGACGCTGTCAGCGCTTCCGGCTGAGGTTCTGATTCTGTCAGCGTATCAGGCTTTGGGTGAGAAGCCCCTTCTGGCAGGCTGGCGTGATAACCCGCCTGTTCGACGGCGGCAATCAGCGCATCGGCGCTGGCGTCACCGGTAATGCGCGCTTCCGTCACCGTGACGTCCGCCTGCTCCACGTCGTCACGCTGCTCCAGCGCTTCTTTAACCCGTTTAACACAGTGGCCACAGGTCAGTCCGTCCAGCGCCAGTAAAGTCGTGTGTGTCATGATTTTCTCCTGAGTGAATATGTCACCGAAGCTCAGGTTAAACCTTCCCGCAAGGGTAAGGTCAAGCCAGTGTAACGATATTTATCCCCAGGCCTGAGGGCATAAATAACCGGATTTACATCTGGATCTGCCTTTCCCGAGCACGTAAACTGTTTCAGCTTATTACTCAGGCGCAGCGTCACCTTTAGCCGGGTATTATCAGACAGGGAGGCGTCTGCAATGAATTTTATATTTCTACCTGAAAATGCCCTTTTCCTTATCACCTTCGCGCTGATCCTGTTATTTGGTCTGGTGGAAATTCTTGCCATGATATTTGGCATGAGTGTTTTCTCACATGCTGACACTTGGCTATCTCCACATATCTATGCCGGTGATTCTCTATTTTCTCAGGGACTGGACTGGCTAAATATTGGCAAAGTCCCTTTACTTATTCTGTTTATTCTCTTGCTGTCCTGCTTTTCTATCAGCGGAATGGTTTTACAGTGGGGACTGCTGTACGCGCTGGGCAAACCTCTTGCGGGCGGGCTGGTGGCATTACCAGCGGGCGTAATCTCTGTGCTTTTCGTGCGAAAAATAAGCGCCGTCCTTGCGCGTTTTTTACCACAATACGAAAGCAGCGCACTGTCTGAAGAGAGTTTTATTGGCTGTATGGCGACCGTGGTGGGAGGAACGGCCAGCATGGGGCATCCTGCCCAGTGTCGGCTGGTCGATAAGTTTCAGCAAACGCATTATTTACGCGTACAGCCAGACAGCGAGGATGACATTTTCTCCCCTGGCGAGACCATTATCATTACGGCGCGTCTCACCTCATCTTTATTCGAAGGGATGTCTCATCCCTGGTCTGAACATCGGTAACACGGCCTCACACGTCTATTTTTAACTAAGGGATTGTAATGGAAGAAGTGACAAACATTGATAGTTGGTATTTCTGGGGTGAAATTGCATTAGCCGTTTTTGTCGTCCTTATTATTGTGGGGATTATATTCTCCCGGCTGTATAAAAAAGCCTCTGCGGAACAATCCTTTGTCAGAACCGGCCTGGGAGGACTAAAAGTGGTTCTTAGCGGCGGTTCCATTGTTCTGCCGGTATTTCATGAAATTATTCTGATTAACATGAATACGCTAAAACTGGAGGTGAGCCGTTCTAAAGTGGACAGCCTGATCACCAAAGATCGCATGCGTGTTGATGTGGTTGTCGCTTTTTTTGTGCGGGTAAAACCGACGGTGGAAGGTATTTCAACCGCAGCTCAGACGCTGGGGCAACGGACGTTATCCCCCGAGGATCTGCGCATCCTGGTGGAAGATAAATTTGTTGATGCGCTGCGTTCGACCGCGTCACAGATGACGATGCAGGATTTGCAGGATACCCGTGAAAAATTTGTCCAGGGGGTACAAAACACGGTGGCGGAAGATCTGAGCAAAAATGGTCTTGAGCTGGAAAGCGTTTCTCTGACCAATTTTAACCAGACCTCGAAGGAGTTTTTCGATCCTAATAACGCCTTTGACGCCGAGGGGCTGACCAAGCTGACGCAGGAAACGGAGCGCAGACGCCGCGAACGCAACGAAGTTGAGCAGGATGTTGAAGTTGCCGTGCGTGAAAAAAACCGTGATGCCCTGGCGCGCAAGCTGGAAATTGAACAGCAGGAATCTTTCATGTCTTTAGATCAGGAACAGCAGATCAAGACACGTAGCGCTGAACAGTCCTCGAAAATTGCGACCTATGAGGCCGAACGCCGCCGCGAAGCAGAGCAGAGCCGGATCATGTCCGAACGTCAGATCCAGGAAGCGGAAATTGAAAGTAAGCAGGTGCTGAAAACCCGCGAAGTGGAAGCCAGCCGCGACGTTCAGGTCAAAGAGATTGAACAAACCCGTGTCACTGAAATTGCACAGCAGGATAAAGCCATTGCGATTGCGGCAAAATCTGAACAGCAATCTCAGGCCCAGGCGCAGGCTAACCTTGCGCTGTCAGAAGCCGTAAAAGCCGAACAAAACGTGGTGACCACCCGTGAAACCGCGGAGGCCGATCGTGCCAAACAGGTTGCCCTGATCGAGGCCACTCAGGACGCTGAAACCAAAGCGGTACAGTTAACCCTGAGTGCCCGGGCAGAGAAGGAAGCCGCAGAATTGCAGGCGGCGGCCATTATTCAGCTGGCAGAAGCAACGCGCAGAAAAGGCCTGGCGGAAGCGGAAGCCCAGCGTGCGCTGAATGATGCCGTTAATATGCTCTCCAGCGACCAGACCAGCCTGAAATTTAAACTTGCTCTCCTACAGGCGCTGCCAGCGGTTATTGAAAAATCCGTGGAGCCGATGAAAGCCATAGAAGGCATTAAAATCATCCAGGTGGATTGTTTAAATCGCACCTCAGGTGGGGCTTCCTCGGGGACTGCCACGATGGCCGGGGGAAATCTGGCGGAACAGGCGCTGTCTGCTGCACTCTCTTATCGTGCCCATGCGCCCATTCTGGACTCATTGCTGAAGGAAGTGGGTCTGGCAGGAGGATCGCTCAACGATCTGACGGCGGGACTAGTGGCGGCCCAGGCGAGTGACAGCGATCAACCCGCAGCAAACGATGAGGCACCTTCTTCGCCTGCCAGTGCGGAGGTTGCCGTTCCTGTGGCTTCCTCACCTCCCGTCGAATCACTGACATCCGCGAAATTTACCCCCCTTATCTGACCTCAATCCTCCTGGTCACCCACCAGGGGGATTGTTAACTCTGACTCATTAGTAATGCTGTCAGCCAGATGCCAATGCCAAAGGAGGTATGGGCGACCAGGCTGCGCCAGCGTACGGTCCAGGGGGCAGGGGTGTTGGCCGCCGCAAAGCCGAAGCCAAACGCAGGCTGCATCAGGCAATACGGTGCGACTACGCTGACTATCCCCATCAGCAACGCGGGCAGGAACGTTGGCGCCGACAGCCATTGTGGGCCGACGAGGGCAATCAGCAGCGCAGAGAACATTATCCCCGTCAAATAGTGAGCTCCCCAGCCGACGGCCACTTCCCCCCTGACCGGAGTGGCTTGCAAAATGGTGTAGTGGCTAAACGTCCCATGACGCATATGCCCCAGCCAGCGCCCGACCAGCCGATAGTCCAGAGAGGGGATTTTGAATAACTGCTTTTGCAATAATGCCCAGAGATCCATCACCAGTGTTGCGCCGGTTCCCAACAAAACAGCTTGCCCTGCCAGCATTAAACTCTCCTGCATCGTGCCGTCCTCTTCACGTGTTTATTTTGTCGACTGTCTGTGATTGGCATGCAGGATGTCAAAGTAAACGGCAGCAACCTGTACCAAAGTAGAGGGGACGAAGACCTGTTGTTTGACTGGGGCAGAAAATTGGATTAGTTATGGATCCTGCTTAAGCCGCCCGGAGGAATAATGAATATCAGCGACGTGGCAAAGAAAACCGGATTAACCAGCAAAGCGATCCGTTTTTATGAAGAGAAAGGGCTGGTGACGCCGCCGCTGCGTACGGAAAATGGCTATCGCAGCTACAGTGCCAGACACCTGGAGGAGCTGACGCTGCTGCGCCAGGCCCGCCAGGTCGGGTTTAATCTGGATGAGTGCCGCGAGATGGTCAGCCTGTTTAACGATCCTGAACGCCACAGCGCCGATGTGAAGGCGAGGACGCTCAGCAAAGTGCGGGAGATCGAAGTTCATATCAGTGAACTCCAGCTAATGCGCCAGAAGTTGCTCGATCTCGCCGCCAGTTGCCCGGGCGATGACAGCGCCGAGTGCCCGATCATTAATCACCTGGCCGGATGCTGCCACAGCGCCAAGCAGGGTTAAACGTCGCGACGGACAACGCGTAGCGTGATCCCTTCGACCGCTACCACGGTGATCTGGGTGCCGGCGGGCAAATCTTCCTCTGCCTGGACGCGCCAGTTACCATCACCAATACGCACATGCCCGAAGCCATTGACCAGCCCGGCATCCAGCGTCAGCTGGCGGCCGATCATCTGCTGACCCCGCTGATTCAACGTCGAAGGAGGATTTCGGCGGTCGCGGTGCTTAAGCCAGCGATACCACCACAATGCAGCGAGAATGGTCAGTACGGCAAAACTCAGCCCCTGCCACTCCCACGGCATCGGCACCAGCCACACCAGCAGGCTGACCAGCACGGCAGCAATGCCGCTCCACAGCAGATAACCACTGGCACCCAGCATCTCCGCCGCCAGCAGCAGGCCGCCGAAGGTCAGCCACAGCCACCACGGGTTGGCGAGCAGTTCATCGATCATCGGCGGTTACGCTCCGCTTTGCTTTCGCCCAGCAGTTCGCTGATCCCGGCAATGGATCCCATCAGGCTGCTGGCTTCCAGCGGCATCATCACCACTTTACTGTTGCTGGAGGAGCCGATGTTTTGCAGAGCATCGGTATATTTCTGCGCAACAAAGTAGTTAATCGCCTGAATATCCCCGGCGGCAATCGCTTCAGACACCATTTTTGTTGCCTGGGCTTCGGCTTCTGCACTACGTTCTCGCGCTTCTGCAGCAAGGAATGCAGATTGACGTTCACCTTCCGCTTTGAGGATTTGCGACTGTTTTTCCCCTTCAGCACGCAGGATCGCGGCCTGACGAACCCCTTCCGCTTCCAGAATATCGGCGCGTTTGGTTCGTTCGGCTTTCATCTGTGCGTTCATCGAGGCGATCAGTTCAGCCGGAGGGCGAACATCGCGGATCTCAATACGGGTAATTTTGATGCCCCACGGGTTGGTCGCTTCATCAACAATATGCAGCAGGCGAGTATTGATGTTATCGCGTTGCGACAGCATTTCATCCAGCTCCATCGATCCCAGTACGGTACGCATATTGGTCATCGTCAGGTTGATGATCGCCAGTTCAAGATTGCTGACCTCATAGGCGGCACGCGCCGGATCAACCACCTGAATAAAGCACACCGCATCAATGGTAACGCTGGCGTTATCTTTAGAGATGATCTCCTGCGAGGGGATATCCAGCACCTGCTCCATCATATTGATTTTACGGCCAACGCGATCCATAAACGGGATCACCAGATTCAGACCCGGCTGGAGTGTGTTGGTATAGCGACCGAAGCGTTCAACGGTCCATTGAAAACCTTGTGGGACGATTTTGATACCTGACCAGACGAGGATCAGGGCCAGAATGATAATGACGGGAATCACAGCCAACATAAAATAACCTCCAGATTGTTATTATTCATCACTTTACTGGGCGACACTTTAGCCCGAACGCCCCTTCGACACGCGAATCAGTACACCAGAGCACTGCGCTACCGGGTTGCACCTTATCTGATGATATTGTAACACCCATGGCCGCGCCATCCCGCTGTTGTTGGTAATGTTAGCGCTTAACGCTTTTGTCTGGAGAAATCGAAAGAGAAATCAGCAATGTAGCTGCCTTCGGCCTGCGCGATCGCTTTTGACAATGCCAGGTAATAGGGCTCAAGCCCAATCGCTTCAATCTCCGCAATTTTGTCGCGAATGGGGGCGCAGAACAGGGCCGGATTGCCTGCGGCCTGGCGCTTATTATTGACGGGCAACTCGTTAGTGACTGCTTTCATCGCGGTACGCAGCGCCTGGCGATAGCTGCCTGGCACGTTATTCACATTCTCTGATGCCGTCAATACGTTGAGGGTGGGGAACTCATCTGCCATTACCGCAGACTTAAGCCTGTCAAAGAACTGCTGAAACAGCTGGAATGACCCCAGATCGGTGACTTTGGGTTTGGTTGATTTACCGCGGGTGTTTCCCACCATCCTGGTGGCTTCCTGATGAGGCGAGGTTATCTTGTGCAGTTGAAGGTCAAAAAGGTAATCCGCGTGCTTTCTGCGCTCCTGCAAATCCGGGAACTTCTCATTGAAGGCTTTGATGAACTCAGGAGCAGGCAGATCGGCCAGCGCATGATTATCCAGCCAGTCGGAGCGGGCAAACAGGGCGGGTTTAATAAACCAGGCGGGGACAGGTTCAGAGAAACGCACCGACTGGCCTTTGCGATCAAATTCGACGAACTCTGCGCCTTTTTCGAAAGCGAAGCAGCAGTTTTTAAAGCTGATAATGGTGTCGTTAATGATCAGCGCATCTTTGACAAACTTTGCCACCTCAGCACTCATCACAAATGCTGTTTTTTTGTCACTATCACGAAGGACATAGTTCAAATCGGCCACTGACTTCACGCCAGGCTCAAGATCAAACTCAAAGAAAATATGTGACATATTATTAACTTCCTGTTTCCCGGGGGGAAGTCATAATATCATATCTTCGAGTGTGAAAGTCAGCGGCCTGAGAGCGAAGAACAGGGCAACGCAGTGCAAAGACTTTTCTATAGACTAACGTTCGTTAAAACCCGATTTTAAGGTCAATTCCTGTGCTGTCACGTTTCATCGTGAGCTTTGCATCATCCCGGGCAACAACGCTGACGACCACTGACTTCATATCATCCATACTCAACGTCATCAGACGGGCATTCAGTAACAGAATCGTCCTTAACATTTCATCCCCGAACTCTGATGAGATGTGATCCATCATTCGGTGATGTTTCTCAATGTTTACCTTCTCTTCAATGGCCTGTGAAAATCGGGTCATTGTGTTACCCCCAGGGATAATTTCGTTAACGTTGCCTGACAGGCCCGCACAGAGACCATCTGTCGTTCAAGCAATTCTGCATAATTAATCTGTTCTGCAGCAGACCCTCGCTCCAGTTTTATCGTAAGCGAGAGTGCATGGCTCGCTGCCTGTGAAAGTTGCAGGCAGGCTGACAGGTGTTCTTTACGGCACAGCTCGCTCTGGGAGAGCGCTTTTAACAGGATTGAACGCGCTTCTGCTATAAGCGCCAGGTGCTCCGGTGTCATTTGAGTCACTCTCCGATAGCGTTGTGAAAAGATCAGGTGGTTACCTGGCCCATTGGCAGCGTTTCCGATCGTTTAGTGGAAGTGAGAATGACCACCAAAACCTTCAGAACGTGAGTTGTCGTGGCCATAACCGTGACCACCGAACGCAGCGCTGTGGGCATTATCGCCACCGCGATTGCCAGAACCGCCGTGTGAAGCATGGCCGCCCTGACCACCGGCGTTACCTTTGCCGGTAGCGAACGTAATTTTCGATGTCACTGCAGGCTTATTCATGATGACGGAAGGGACTGACTGCACAGGGGTTTTTACGCCAATACGATTGATGATGTTCTGCTGCTGTTGTTGTACCTGATTGCGATACGTTGTTCCGTTGACTTCTCTCTGCGTAGCCCGACGGTCGGCACGGATCTTGTCACCTTGTATTGCTAAAGAGTCATTGAAAGATCCATCGGCGTTAAAGCGACCTGTTCCATCCCTGCTGTCCGTTTCGTTGTAATGTGCCCGATTGTCTTTTTCTTGATCCTGCAACTGATGCAGACCAGACACTGCATCATTAAAGGCGTGGGACTGATCTTCAGCAGATGTATTAAAAGAGGAGAGAACGGCCAGGACAGTAAGCGCGATCATCGTGCGTTTCATGATTTTTTCCAGTAGATATGAAGGGTTAATAACGTTGCGATACCAGAGTTCTGATACTGACCACGCAGATTTAACTGTCATTATCCTTTTGACTTCATTGTGGCTTTTTGTTCTATGGTATGTCACTCGTTGTGACTTTGCTATGTGAGTAATGCTAGTCTTGTTGTTGTCTCTGTGAATTGACTTTAGTCAATATTTTGACGGTATTTTTAATCAGCAATAAGTCTTAATTGTGAGTATTTGATTTAATTAGTCTTTGTTTAGTCTGTTGAGGCAGAGGCGCTGGCTACTCTTCGCGGGTTAGGTGAATCAAGATCAGCGTATGGCAGGTAAATTGTGAGACTCAACAATCAGGTCCAGGTATCCGTTTTAACAGAGATAAATTTTCGTTCAGACTGGATTAAGACTAATGATGGTGGGGAGTGCTACAGAGTACGAACAGGGGAGGGGTAGCCGTGATGTTATTGATATACAGCAGGCCGATGGGTGTGCCACCGGCCTGCTGTGTTTTAGTAGAGCAGAGAGTAGAGCTGACGACGGTATTTCGCCGCCAGCGCATCGCCGGTACCCAGCGCGGCGAGAATGTCCTGCAAAATTTTACGCGCCTGACCGTTGGCCGCGGCGAGATCTTTCTTCAGATGAGAGAACAGCAGTTCCAGCGCTTCTTCGTTGCGCCCGACCTGGTGGTATTGTAATGCCAGCTGGGTAGCCAGTTCGGCATTGTCCGGATCCGCGTCGATCTGCTGTTGCAGTTGCTGGATTTCGGGTGTGTCTGCCGCCTGCTTCAGCAGCTCGATCTGTGCCACCAGGCCCTGGTAGCGTGTATCCTGATCCTGCAAAGGCACCACTTTCAGCACCGCTTCGGCCTCTTCGCTGCGGTTCAGCCCGATCAGCACTTCGGCCAGCAGGAAACCGATGTCGCTGCGCTGGTTGCTCAGTGCCCACGCCTCTTTCAGCAGCGGCAGGGCTTCAATCAGTTTGCCTTCATCCATCAGCTGCATCGCCTGCTGGGCTTTCAGCTCTTCTTCTTTCGGCAGCACTTTCTCTAAAAGGGCACGCACGGCTTCTTCCGGCTGCGGACCCTGGAAACCGTCGACCGGCTGACCATTCTGGAACAGGTAGACCGTCGGGATGGAACGCAGTCCAAACTGCTGCGCAACCGCCGGTTCCGCGTCACAGTCCAGCCTTGCCAGAACAAACTGCCCGGCGTACTCCTGCGCCAGACGATCCAGCAACGGCGTCAGATGCTGACAGTGCTGGCTGCGTTCAGACCAGAAGTAAAACAGCACCGGGATCTGCATCGACTGTTCCAGCGTCTGTTGCAGGTTGGTTTCATTAATTTCGACAATTGCGGCTTGTGGTGACATGAATTCGTCTCTTTTAACGTAAGTTTCTTACTGTATTGGGGCGAGAGGCGGTGCTTCAAGGCCCGGCGCCTAATTCTGGCGTAAAAACCGATCCATCATCCAGCCTGGCAGCAAACGGCGCAACAGGGTAATGGCATGGGTCACCATCGTCACAGGATAGCGCAAACGCGGGTGGCGGCTCTCCAGCGCATGCCGCAGCTTCGGCAGAATCGCCTCCGGCGGCAACGTAAAGCGGGCGGCGATCCCGGGATTTTTCACCGGTTTATCCTGCTGCGCCTGCCGGACGTTATCGGTAAAGCGGGTATGAATCGGTCCCGGTTCAATCAGGCTGACGCGCACGCCGCTGCTGTGCAGCTCCATCCGCAGGGCATCGGACCAGGCCTCCAGCGCGTATTTACTGGCGGCATAGGCACCACGCCCGGGTGTTGAGATCAGCCCCATCACCGAGCTGGTATTCACAATGCGCCCGTTAGCGGCGATCAGCGCAGGCAGCAGCAGTATAGTGAGCTGGTGGGTACCGAACAGATTGGTGGCAAACTGCTGTTCTAGCTGCTGACGCGATACCGACTGCAAAGGACCATAAACGCCGAAGCCCCCATTATTGAACAGGCCTGCCAGGCGGCCATCACACAGCGCCAGGATCTCCCCGGCAGCATGCTCGACGCTGGTGGCGTCATCCAGGTCCAGCAAGACACCGCTAAAACCCAGTTCGTTCATGCGTTCCACATCCTGCGGTTTACGGCAGGCCGCGATAACATGGTAGCCACGGCGCAACAGATCGTTGGCGGCCACCAGGCCAATGCCGCTGGAACTGCCCGTAATAACAATACTTTTTTGCATAACTTTACCTGTCACGGCACTCAGAGCCGGGTCACTCATGCTTAACTAGGGGAGCCAGATTTTTGGCCATCAGATCGGCGATAAATGGCTGTGCCGCAGGGTTAGGATGAATGCCATCGTCCTGCATCCATTCCGGTTTCAGATAAACCTGTTCCATAAAGAACGGCAGCAGCGGAATGGCGTGTTCCTGAGCCAGCCTGGGGTAAATGGCTGCGAAGGATTCGCTATAACGCTTGCCGTAGTTTGGCGGTATACGTATCTGCATCAGAATCGGCTGCGCTTTGGCGGCCAGCGCCAGTTTAATCGCCTGATCCAGGTCCTGCTCCACCTGCTGTGGGGCAAAACCGCGTAATGCATCATTGCCACCCAGTTCAATCAGTACCCAGCGCGGCTGATGTTGTTTCAGCAGTGCAGGAAGACGAGCCAGCCCCTGCGTCGCGGTGTCACCGCTTATGCTACCGTTAATAATGGTGGGGGATTTTTTCCATTTATCATTGAGTAACGCAGGCCATGCGGCACTGGCAGACATGCGGTAACCGGCGCTCAGACTGTCGCCGAGTACCAGCAGCGTATCTGCCGCCGTTGCGCGCAGCGTCATAAAAGCCAATAAGAACAGGAAAGGGTAATGCCAGCGGAAAACATTCTTGAAGTTCATCGTCTTAGTAAGTCCGTCGGTCAGGGTGAGCATCAGCTTTCCATCCTTACCGGAGTTGAGCTGGTTGTCAAACCGGCTGAGACACTCGCCCTGATCGGCGAATCGGGATCGGGCAAGTCGACGCTGCTCGGGATTCTGGCCGGGCTGGATGACGGCAGTGAAGGAGAGGTGATGATGCTCGGCCAGCCGCTGCACACGATGAACGAGGAGCAGCGGGCTGAATTACGGGCGAAGAATGTCGGCTTTGTTTTCCAGTCGTTTATGCTGGTACCGACCCTGAATGCTCAGGAGAATGTCCAGCTTCCGGCACTGCTGCGTGGTGAAAGCGATCGTCAGAGCCGTGAGCAGGCAGCCGCACTGCTGGCGCAACTTGGGCTGGGCGAGCGTCTTACCCATCTTCCCGCTCAGCTTTCTGGTGGTGAGCAGCAGCGCGTGGCGCTGGCCCGCGCCTTTAATGGCCGCCCGGCGCTGCTGTTTGCCGATGAACCAACCGGTAACCTTGATCGCAAAACGGGCGATCGTATTGCCGACCTGCTGTTTACGATGAACCGTGATTATGCCACCACGCTGATCCTCGTCACTCACGATGAACAACTGGCCGCGCGCTGCGATCGTCGGCTGCGGCTGCGTGATGGCAAGCTGTGGGAGGAAGCATGATTTGGCGCTGGTTCTGGCGTGAGTGGAAATCGCCCTCGCTGCTGATTGTCTGGCTGGCGTTAACGCTGGCAGTGGCCTGCGTGCTGGCATTGGGCTCACTCAGTGACCGTATGGAAAAAGGCTTAAGCCAGCAGAGCCGTGACTTTATGGCGGGTGACCGCACGCTGCGCAGCAGCAAAGCCGTGCCTGATGAATGGCTGGCGCAGGCGCGTGCAGACGGATTGCAGGTAGGGCGTCAGCTCAGCTTTATGACCATGACGTTTGCCGGAGAGACCCCGCAGCTGGCATCGGTGAAGGCGGTGGACGACCTCTATCCGATGTTCGGCCAACTGACGACCGCACCCGTCGGGCTGAAACCCGCAGCGGGTACCGTGCTGGCTGCACCGCGCCTGCTGGCATTGCTGGAGCGTAAAGCCGGGGACCCACTGGACGTGGGGGATACCACCCTGCGTATCGGGGGGGAGGTGATCCAGGAGCCGGACGCGGGCTTTAACCCGTTCCAGACCGCACCGCGTCTGCTGATGAACCTGGCCGATGTGGAGAAAACCGGGGCTATCCAGCCCGGAAGCCGCATCACCTGGCGCTATAAATTCTCCGGCACTCCGGCGCAACTGGCGCGTTATGACCGCTATATCGAAGAGCGGCTTACACCCGACCAGCGCTGGATCAGTGTGGAAAACAGTGAGGATGCGCTGGGGAAATCCATGCAGCGCGCCCAGCAATTCCTGCTGCTGTCAGCCCTGCTGACGCTGATGCTGGCGATTGCCGCCGTGGCCGTGGCGATGAGCCATTACTGTCGCAGCCGCTACGATCTGGTGGCGGTACTGAAAACGCTCGGGGCTAACCGCACCGCACTGCGTAAATTGATTATCGGCCAGTGGCTGGCAGTGCTGCTGCTGGCGGCGGTGGTGGGCAGTGCCATTGGGCTGGGCTTTGAAGCACTGCTGCTGCGGATGCTGCGCCCGGTGTTGCCCGGTGAGCTTCCGGCTGCCAGTGCCTGGCCGTGGCTGTGGGCGGTGGGATCGCTGTTTGTCATCTCGCTGCTGGTCGGGTTACGCCCTTACCGCTTACTGCTGGCGACCCAACCGCTGCGCGTCCTGCGCCGCGATGCCGTGGCGAATATCTGGCCGCTGAAGCTGTATCTGCCTGCGATGGCGGTGGTGGTGATTGGCCTGCTGGCTCTGCTGGTGGGGGGCAGCAAACTGCTGTGGGCGCTGGTGGCAGGGATTGTGCTGTTGTCGCTGCTGTTGGGTGCCATTGGCTGGGGCGGCCTGCTGCTGCTGCGCCGTCTGACGTTGCGTAATCTTGCCTTTCGTCTGGCGGTGAACCGACTGCTGCGTCAGCCCTGGACCACACTCAGCCAGCTGGCGGCGTTTTCGCTGTCGTTTTTGTTTCTGGCATTTCTGCTGGTGATGCGTGGCGATCTGCTGGATCGCTGGCAGCAGCAACTGCCGCCGGGCAGCCCGAATTACTTCCTGTTAAATATTACCGAGCCGCAGGTGCCACAGGTGCAGGCCTTCCTGCAACAGCATCAGGTGAAGGCGGAAACCTTCTATCCGGTGGCACGTGTTCGTCTGACCGGCATCAACCAGCAGCCTGCCGATCCGGCGCAGGATGAATCCCTGAACCGCGAGCTGAACCTGACCTGGCTGAAGGATCTGCCGGATCACAACCCGATGACGGCGGGGAGCTGGCCGCCAAAAAATGGGGAGGTCTCCATTGAGCAGGAGCTGGCAAATCGTCTGGGCGTGAAGCTGGGAGATACGCTGACCTTTACCGGTGATACCCAGGAGTTCAGTGCAAAAATCAGTAGTATGCGTAAAGTCGACTGGGAAAGCCTGAAGCCGAATTTCTTCTTTATCTTCCCTCCGGGCGCGCTTGATGGGCAGCCGCAAACGTGGCTGACCAGCTTCCGTATGGATAATGACAATGCCACGCTGGCACAGCTTAATCGTCAGTTCCCGACTCTCAGCCTGCTGGATATTGGCAGCATTCTGAAGCAGATAGGTCAGGTGCTGGCGCAGGTCAGCCAGGCGCTGGAGATTATGGTGATCCTGGTGACCGCCTGCGGCGTGCTGCTGTTACTGGCGCAAATCCAGGTGGGCATGCGTCAGCGACGTCAGGAGCTGGTGGTCTACCGTACGCTGGGTGCCAGTAAAAAACTGCTGCGCGGTACGTTGTGGTGCGAGTTTGCGCTACTTGGTGTGGTGTCCGGTGTTGCAGCGGCTATTGGTGCCGAAGCGGCGCTGTGGGGGTTGCAACGCAAAGTGTTCGACTTCCCGTGGCAGCCTGATTTCGTGCTGTGGCTGGTACTGCCGCTGACCGGCGCGCTGCTGCTCTCATTGTGCGGCGGCTGGTTAGGCGTGCGCTTACTGAAAGGGAAAGCGCTGTTCAGAGGGTATTACGCAGGATAGTGAAAGGAGGCCGGTGAAAGCCGGCCTCTTTACTTTTGAGCTTAACTATTATCGTTTTTGTCAGGGAATACAGGGCGGATAAGTTTCATCTCTACGCCAAGACGGATGGCATGCTTCGCGTTGTTCACGCCTAATTTTTTCACAGCGTTGGCGATATGATATTTCACTGTTGTCAGTTTTACTCCGGTAATAATCGCTATCTCCTGATAGGACTTCCCCACACTGACCCAATATATGATTTCATTTTCACGATGAGAAAATATATTTCTATTGTTCATTTTTTCGAAATCGCTGTCAATCTGCCGTTTCTGGTACAGATACATTGTTTTTTCATGGGTTGTTATCAAAAGCATGTGAAGCTTGTTTTTGTTTTTCAGGATAATGTCTTCGATGTTATTGTTACATTCATTCTCTGAAAAAATGGAGAGCATAACCAGATTATTGTATTGGTCGTGGAGTACAAAAGTATAACCATTGATAATGTCATGATTACGTGCCATGTCAAAAAAACTGAGTGATTTTATTCCCTGACTGAGCAAGAAGTTCTCATCCCACGAAAAAGGAGTAATGCGGTTTAATGCCGTAATGACAACCGGATCAATAAACTGAAAGTTGTTTTGTTTATAGATGCGGAACCATTCTTGTCGGTTAGAAATGATAGCAACATCGACAGGATTACTTTTACTCATGATCGCGTAAACATATTTTATGTCACTAAAAGTCGACAGCTCTTTTTCAAAGTGACGTTTTATAATGGAATTAATAGTTGAATTGTTAAAAAATTCAGCGCGCATATTATACTCTCCCTGTAAAATTACTTATCCTTAATTTACTTTGAAGATATTACCATGGTTGTTGTTATCCGGCTAATCTGGGGGTATTACGAAGAGTGAGATTTTCATTGAAGGTGAAAGCTATATCAAAAAGTAAAGGAAACCCTATAAACGGGTTCCCTGGTGTGGACAAAGTATGCGGCTAAAGACTGAAAAGGGACTAGATGTGTACTATTTTTTATAGCAGGGAGCATAGACCATAAGCGCCGAGGATGTAGCTGTACTTTAGTACAGTCAGGCACTCGCCATTTTCAGAATTTAGCATTTATTAATGGGGCAGGTGGCTGTAGGGGCTGACCTTCTGTTTCAGTCAGCCCGTAAGGCAAAGGGATTAACTCAGCTTCTCAACCGCCCAGGCAATCCCGCTGGCGTATTCTTCCGGCAGCAGCGGCACCAGCGCGTTCAGCGCATGGCTGAGGGCCTGTGGGCTGACGTCGGACAGATTCAGGTGGCCCACTTTACGCCCGGCACGCACTTCCTTCTCATACCAGTGCAGGTGCACCAGCGGCTGCTCCAGCCACGCCAGATTGACGTCAGTGCCAATCAGGTTGACCATCACCGAGGGTGTGCTGACGACAGGCGTTGGCAGTGGAAGGTCGAGAATAGCCCGCAGATGCAGCTCAAACTGGCTGATGGATGCGCCGTTCTGCGTCCAGTGACCGCTGTTGTGTACGCGTGGCGCCAGCTCGTTGATCAGCAAACCTTCCGGTACCACGAAACACTCCATCGCCATCACACCAACGTAGTTCAGCTCGTTCATGATGGCGGAGAGCATACGCTCGGCCTGCTGCTGATGCTGCGCATCCACATCCGGCAATACTACGCTGGTGCGCAGAATACCGTCCTGATGCAGGTTGTGCGTCAGCGGGTAGAACACCGTGCGGCCATCGTGGCCACGTGCGCCGACCAGCGACATTTCGCCAGAGAAGTTAATTCCCTGCTCAACAATACACTCGCCGTAGCAATCAGCAGGCAGTGATGCGGTTTCATCTGCATGCAGGCGCCACTGGCCGCGCCCGTCATAGCCGCCGGTGCGGCGCTTAACGATGGCAAGGGAACCGAGTGTGGTGAACACCTGCGCCCACTCATCTGCACTGGAGAGCAACTGCCACGGCGCGGTTGCCAGACCCAGTCGGTCCAGCAGTTGCTTCTGGGTCAGACGGTCGGCCAGCAGCGGGAAGATATCGCGGTTCACAAAGGCGTTATGGCTGGCCAGTTCACGGGTTAATGCCGTTTCAGGCCAGCGCTCGATTTCGGCAGTGATCACGCTCTGCGCAATGGGCAGGGAGTCGGGTTCCGCATCCAGGCCCACCGGATAGACGGCAATACCCAGCGGCTCACCCGCCTGGCGCAGCATCCGTCCCAGCTGACCGTTACCTAATACACAGACCGGCTTCATGCATCCACCCGTGGGTCCGGGTTATTCAGCACTTCATCGGTCTGGGTCTGACGCCAGTGATTCAGGCGAGCGGCCAGTTCGGCATCGTGCAGTGCGAGGATCTGTGCGGCCAGCAGGGCGGCATTGGCGGCACCGGCTTTGCCAATCGCCAGCGTGCCCACAGGAATGCCGCGTGGCATCTGCACAATAGAATACAGGCTGTCGACACCGCTCAGTGCGGCACTCTGCACGGGCACGCCCAGTACCGGAACCAGCGTTTTTGCTGCCAGCATACCCGGCAAGTGCGCCGCGCCGCCTGCACCTGCGATAATCACCTGATAGCCATTATCCGCTGCCTGTTCGGCAAAGCTGAACAGTTTGTCCGGCGTGCGGTGTGCAGATACCACTTCGCAGTGAAACGGAACGTCAAGGCTGGTGAGAACTTCCGCGGTAAATTGCATGGTTGCCCAGTCACTTTTGGAACCCATAACAATAGCAATGCGGGCCGGTGCGGCGTTGGATGACATGCGGGTCTGACTCCTGTGATTGTGATACTTCACCTGAATGGCGCTGTGGGCTTACCAGGTGGGAAGGGCACAGAGAATATCACGACTGAGCGGCAAGGAAAACGGTTGCGTGGCGCGAAATAGCGCCGGGTTTCGCCAGGTTTTTGAATCAGAACGGGAAGGAAATCAGGCTTATTTCATCGCTACTGACTTTGATCATCGAGCCTTCTTCATGCCAGGCCCCCAGAACCAGACGTTCAGCCGCTTTGCCGTTGATCAGCAGAGGATGCACCGCAGGGCGATGAGTATGACCGTGGATCAGCCACTGCACCTGATGGCGGGCCATCACGTTCACAACGGCCTGCTGATTCACATCCATGATCGACTGGGATTTACTGCTATTAGCCTGGCGGCTTCCGGCGCGCATTTTCAGCGCAATGCGCTGGCGCACAAACAGGGGAAGGGCGAGGAACAGGGTTTGTAACCAACGTTGCTGTACTTTGGCGCGAAAGCGCAGATAGCCTTCGTCATCAGTACACAGCGTGTCACCGTGCATGATCAGCACCTGCCTGCCATACAGATCCAGCACCTGCTCTTCCGGCAGCAGCGTCATGCCGCAGGCTGTTGCAAAGCGCTTGCCCACCAGGAAGTCACGATTGCCGTGAATAAAGTAGCAGGGGATAGCCAACTGGCGCAGAGCCGTCGCGACCTCCGCATGCAGCGGATTAGGGTCATCGTCGCCGATCCAGGCTTCAAACAGGTCACCGAGAATATACAGCGCGTCAGCATGCTGTGCTTCACGGCGTAAAAAATGCAGAAAACCGGCAGTGATTGCCGGTTCTTCAGTACACAGATGGAGATCTGCGATAAACAGCGTGTGCGACATTATTCGCTGACGGTGACTTTCTGGATGATCACGTCGTCTTTTGGTACGTCCTGGTGCATGCCGCTGCGGCCGGTAGACACGCCTTTGATTTTCTCAACAACGTCCATACCTTCAACTACTTCGGCGAACACGCAGTAACCGAAGCCCTGCAGGCTTTCATCACGGAAGTTCAGGAAGTCGTTGTCAGCCACGTTGATGAAGAACTGGGCGGTAGCAGAGTGTGGCGCCTGGGTACGAGCCATTGCCAGGGTGCCTTTGGTGTTCTTCAGGCCATTGCTGGCTTCGTTGCGGATCTCGTCTTTGGTGTCTTTCTGCTTCATGCCCGGTTCAAAACCACCGCCCTGGATCATAAAACCGTTGATCACACGGTGGAAGATGGTGTTGTCGTAAAAACCTTCGCGGCAATATTCAAGGAAGTTTTTAACGGTAGCCGGTGCTTTATCATCGAAAGTCTTGATGACGATATCGCCATGATTAGTCTGGAAAGTGACCATATTCTCATCCTGTCAGGGTTGGAGTATTTAACATTGGGCGCCGGAAACTGAGACTCACGTCTGTTCCGTGCGACAGACGGCTCTTATATCACAAAATGTGATGGCTCGTCAGCCCTGCTGCATAAAGGAAGTGTGGATAACCTTGCTTTGCGTAGCGCTGAGGGTAAAAATACGTCAGAATGATCAATTCATCATTTTTTCGCTAATCCCGCACACGCTAAAACGGAATGTCTCAATGCTAAAGATTTTCAATACCCTGAGTCGTCAAAAAGAGGAATTTAAACCTATCCATGCCGGTAAAATCGGTATGTACGTGTGTGGCATTACCGTTTACGACCTCTGTCATATCGGACACGGCAGAACCTTCGCGGCATTTGATGTGGTCGCGCGTTACCTGCGTTACAGCGGCTATGAGCTGAACTATGTGCGTAACATCACCGATATTGATGACAAAATCATCAAACGTGCGAATGAAAACGGTGAGACCATTGAGCAACTGACCAATCGTATGATTGCCGAGATGCACAAGGATTTCGCCGCGCTGAATATCCTGCCGCCGGATCTGGAACCGCGTGCAACACGCCATATTCCTGAGATTATCGAGCTGGTCAGCAAACTGATCGCCCGTGAACATGCTTATGTTGCCAGCAACGGCGACGTGATGTTCTCCGTCGACAGCGATCCTAATTACGGTTCGTTATCACGCCAGGATCTGGAACAGCTCCAGGCCGGTGCGCGTGTGGAAGTGGCGGTTGACGTTAAACGCAACCCGATGGACTTCGTGCTGTGGAAGATGTCGAAAGCGGATGAACCCGGCTGGGAATCTCCATGGGGAATGGGGCGCCCGGGCTGGCACATTGAGTGCTCGGCGATGAACTGCAAACAGCTGGGTGAGCACTTTGACATCCACGGCGGCGGTTCTGACCTGATGTTCCCGCATCACGAAAACGAAATTGCCCAGTCCACCTGTGCCCACGATGGCCCGTATGTGAACGTCTGGATGCACTCCGGCATGGTGATGATTGATCGCGAGAAGATGTCCAAATCGCTGAACAACTTCTTTACCGTGCGTGATGTGCTGGAGCATTACGATGCGGAAACTGTGCGTTACTTCCTGATGTCCGGTCACTATCGTAGCCAGCTGAACTATGGCGAAGATAACCTGAATCAGGCGCGTTCCGCGCTTGAGCGCCTCTATATTGCTATCCGTAACACCGATGCCAGCGCTGAAGTAGCGGGTGGGGAAGAGTTTGAAGCCCGCTTCCGCGCCGCGATGGATGATGACTTCAATACGCCGGAAGCCTACTCGGCGCTGTTTGACCTGGCGCGTGAAGTCAACCGCCTGAAAGATACGGATAAAGCGGCGGCGAACGGCCTGGCTGCGCGCTTGCGTACGCTGGCTGGCGTGCTGGGCCTGCTGGAGCAGGATCCGGAGCAGTTCCTGCAAAGCGGTGTGAACATCAACGATGAAGAAGTGGCGCAGATTGAAGCGCTGATCCAGATGCGTATTGATGCTCGTGCGGCAAAGAACTGGGCGCAGGCCGATGTGGCACGCGACAAACTCAATGATATGGGTATCGTGCTGGAAGATGCCGCAGGCGGCACCAGCTGGCGCCGTAAGTAATCTGCCGACGGGCCGCAGGCCCGTTGCGGATGCACAAAAAAAAACCGCGACCCGCGGGTCGCCTTTTTATTTCACAGCCGGAAAATCAGGCCGTCACGGTGACGCTTTCACCGTCAAACTCAACCTTCTGACCCGCCACAATTTTGCAGCGCTTACGGGTTTCCTTGACGCCATTTACCGTCACATGACCGCCAGAGATCATGATTTTCGCCATTGCGCCGCTTTCTACCCAGCCTTCCAGTTTCATCAGGTCGCACAGGTCGACATGGGGATGATCGCCCAGAGAGAAGTTTGCCATTATGCTGTTGCTCCATTGTCGTTGTTTTCGCAGGCCTGCAGGGTGTTCTGGATCAGGGTGGCAACCGTCATCGGCCCCACGCCGCCCGGCACGGGCGTAATGTAAGAGGCACGCTCAGATGCCACATCAAACTCCACGTCACCCACCACTTTGCCGCTTTCCAGACGGTTAATACCGACATCAATCACGATCGCACCTGGCTTGATCCACTCACCGGGGATAAAGCCAGGTTTACCGACGGCCACCACCAGTAAATCGGCGTGTTCGATATGGTGACGCAGATTTTTGGTGAAACGGTGGGTCACGGTGGTGGTGCAACCGGCCAGCAGCAGTTCCATACTCATCGGACGGCCAACAATGTTGGAAGCACCGACGACAACGGCATTCAGGCCGAAGGTATCAATGTTATAGCGCTCAAGCAGCGTAACAATACCGCGCGGCGTGCACGGGCGTAGTTTCGGTGCGCGCTGACACAGGCGGCCCACGTTATACGGGTGGAAGCCATCGACGTCTTTTTATGGCGCGATGTGCTCCAGGACTTTCACGTTGTCGATGCCCGCAGGCAACGGAAGCTGCACCAGAATGCCGTCGATTTCTGCGTCGTTATTCAGTTTGGTAATCAGGTCGAGCAGTTCCGCTTCGCTGGTGGTGGCGGGAAGGTCGTAAGAACGTGAGAGGAAACCGACCTCTTCGCAGGCACGACGCTTGCTGCCAACATAAATCTGCGAAGCCGGGTTTTCGCCCACCAAAACCACGGCCAGACCAGGCGCACGTTTACCTGCTGCGAGACGTTGCTGAACACGTTCTGCAACCTCTTGTCGCACCTGCTGCGCAATCGTTTTACCGTCAATAATTTTTGCTGCCATCAGAGAGGGGATCCATCTGTTTTGAGTTAAATCGGGGATTGCGCCTATTTTGTCAGAAGCGCGCCCCGCTGTCAGGCAGAGATTCAATCGTTGAGGTGCATTCATCCAGCGACTGAGGTGTTCCACTAAGCCACAACCACACTTACCGGGTCATTCCCGGTTTATTCCTAAATCTTTCTGGTACTGACTGTGCCAGGATGACTTTGTAACACGGCAAATCATCTAAAAAGAGAAAGAGGGAATAATGAAAAAGACTATTATTGCACTGTCTGCTTTGCTGCTGGCTTCTCCGGTTTTCGCCGCAACGACCACCGATAACACCGTTGCTGAAGCGCATAAAGGTGCTGATACCGCCAAAGAGAAGCTGCATAAGTCCCAGAATGAGGGGGCCGAGATGAAGCTGAAGGCCAAACATGCCGCAGAAGGTGAGAGCAACTCAACCAGCAGCAAGGTTTCTGAAGGCAGCCAGAAGGCCTGGAACAAAACTAAAGAAGGCACCGAAAAAGGCTGGGATAAAACCAAGCAGGGTGCAGAAGAGTTGAAAAACAAAGCGACCAACTAAGGCGCTCTGTTCAGTCACTCAGAAGATAAGCCCACCGTCAGGTGGGTTTTTTTATGGGCGCCTTATTGCTTCTGCCTCTGTGGCGACAGACAAAACGCATACCGCTTACCCTGATTGCCTGCCCGTAATGAGATAAAGCTTAGATACTGTTCATAACTTCAGCATTAGGGAGCACCAGGCGGTAAAAACGTTGACTCAGCAGGATCCCACCGTATAATTCGACGCAATCACAATGCGCCCTTAGCTCAGTTGGATAGAGCACCGGCCTTCTAAGCCGTAGGTCACAGGTTCGAATCCTGTAGGGCGTACCAATTCCTCCCCCCCCCCAGAATTATCCCCCCAGATCGTTAAATTTCTTATAAATCAGCCAATCAGATCAAATTCTCTATTTTTACGTTGTTTTCCAATCAAACCCGTCCTTTACGGCAGGTCATTACGCGGCCAGGGTCGATCACCAGCAAAGCTTAAAACAGCATACCCATCAGGAATATTTTCCCGAATAAGATGCATGCATGATTCGCAATTTTTGAAAACGATCCCGATTTGCGATAAGGCGGGAATGCTGACGACACCCACCCAGCGACAGGGGCTACCAGAGCAAGTCACCCCGTATTAAGGGTCGACAAATCCGGGTATATGTACTGAATTTCCTGCCTGAAAATGGCCAGCCAGATTAGAGGATTCTCCTACATTCGTAGTTAAGGTATGGGTTCCTTGGTTTGGTTGTCTCAGTGATTAATGTTAATTTATTTTAAAGTGTTTTATCTTTGAATCTGAATCAGTACTTAACCAACAAAGGGTTGTTTTGAGTCAATATCTGGTTTGTTGAATATCTTCCACCTGGTTCACTGCGGAACAAAATAACTACGGAATGTTTGATATAGCCTGAGAATTGCAGGCTTTTTTTTAGGTAGCGTTGATCAAAAGCGGATTGTTCTGATATAAATTTGCAGGCGTCTATGGGACGCAGTAGACACTAAAAGCATCATAATATTGGGACATTCGAAGGGGCGATACATGAAAAAAATTGTTTTAGTGACAATCCTGTCACTCTTTGCACTCACAGCAACCGCAGCAAACAAGCCTTGTTCTGGAAAGAAGGGCGGGATTTCTCACTGTTCCGGCGAAAAGTTCGTTTGTAATGATGGTTCAATCAGTAAGTCGAAGAAGATGTGCCGATAGACTGGAAAATGATTAGCGGTACTCTCGCTTCTTGTCGGTATTTACTGAGGCTTTTGCATTTGAGGTGTGGAGTGACCCCGAGCCCGTAGACAGTTTCTGTCCTCACGGCGAGGCCTTTTCGAAGGCCTCCGGACTGACGCCACCGAGATGGCTGTGACGTCGGGTACGGTTGTAGAACTCTTCAATGTAATCGAAAATATCTGCCCGGGCCACAGCGCCGTGTTTTTGTATCGTGACGGCATAAGTAACTTATCATCTGCAAATCTCATGTTATTGCCTCAAGACCAGTTGGTCACTCACATATAAGGCCCGCATAAATTACCTATATCTTATCTATAGGCAGAAGTGGTGTGTTCTGACTATGTTATGGCAGACGTCGCGTGATTTGCCTATATGGCGTACTTCCCCTCCCTCTACGCGATATGAGCTCCACCAGCACTTGCTCAAGTATTATACCGTCTGCGTGAAGGAGGGCGGTTACCAGTGATATTTAGGCCTCAGCATACGTCCCCTTAAGCCCCCATGCTTTCAGCAGTAGCGTCCTTATCGTGATACGAAAACCTGAGTGATAGGGTGACTGCCAACAACCTAAAAGCCTTCAATTTGAGAGGACCATGGTGAAGATTAAAGTTCAAGTAGCAAGTTTTCCATACCTGGAGATAAACGCCACGGGAGGTTCTATTGTCATTAAAATTGGCGCATTAGCCGGGCAATTAGGGGTTCTGACCGGATCAATTTAAGGTGGCAATAAAAACAGGTCACGTTCGTCGCAGAACTGGATGAAGGTAGGAACTTGATGGGAACGACGGACAATAAAAACCCTCCCTGGACTTAAGGCCGTAGTGATGAAGTTTTGAGGCACTGATGGAAAGCGTTTCCCCTAAAATTTGATGAAGTAAGCGAATCAATACGATCGAATAACTGCTTTATTTATCTCAGGCCATAAAACCTGAAGCCTGTAATGTGTGATCTTTTCCGTGCACCGCGTCATGCACCGTACTAAAGCCATTGCATATTATTTAGCGTCATATTCTTTACGTCTTTGCTTCAGGTAGGCAGATAGCCAGGAGAGGAAATCGACTAAGGTAGGAGGATAATCAGCGCAGTCACCATGCCGTTTTTCAGTGATGATATTTATTGCCGTTACGGCGAGATCATTTGTTGGGAATTCTTTTAAAAACTTATCAAACTCACTGACCAGTGCATCATCAATACCGCCATAATATTCACTATCACACTGAGGAAGAAGTACGTTTTAAACGGCTGTTTTTGCGTTTTATGGCGAAAGAGTTGTTGGCCGAGAATGGCGCCAGGCCAGCCACCGACAACACCCAATATCAGCAAGGTGGACTCAGGGACTCTGCGCCAGGCTTTGCGGGCCGCCATTTTGTCCATGCCATAAACCATCAGCGTCAGCGCGCTGGCGAGCAGGGCCCACGTTATAAAGGGATGTAGAGAGAACGCACTGCCCGCAGCAGCCAGAATCAGAATAAAATAACAAAAGCGATTGAGGGTCATACCATTAGCCACTGCGGCACTCAGCCAGAAAAGAGGTGCACTATACCCGATTCAGGTCTTCGGGTCGTGGACGGCTGAGTGCCTGATACAACGAACACAGCATGATGGGAAAAGCCCATACAGCCTCTTTTCTTCCTCAGCTCACCGTGCCGACAATACGTAAATCCACTTCATCAGGCACTTCGTTATAGGAAAGCACATGCAGCCCGGCAGCAAACAGGCGGCTGTAGCGGGCGATGAGTGGGCGCAGCTGTGGCGTCACCAACAGCACTGACGTCAGATTCTGTGCTTTCAACTGCTCCAGCACCACTGGCAGTGTCGATTGCAGCTGGGTGAGAATATTGGGGTCCACCGGGAAGCTGTCCAGACTCACTTTTCCGGCCTGTTGTGCCTGGTTCAGTGAACCCAGCAGCAGGT
The DNA here is from genome assembly GCF_037479175.1 of Erwinia sp. MYb375. NCBI lineage: Bacteria > Pseudomonadati > Pseudomonadota > Gammaproteobacteria > Enterobacterales > Erwiniaceae > Erwinia > Erwinia sp. MYb375. The sequence goes on from NZ_JBBGZS010000014.1 coordinate 663,113, forward strand.
TTTCCAGCTGGTTATCCAGCGTATAGGCGGAGAGCGGTTTACTGTCTGGCGCGATAGCCGCCACCATTGCCCGGCGCAGCGCAAAGCGCACGTCGGAGGCCAGCAGAATGGCATCCTTGGTGACCGCAGCACTCTCAACCAGCGTTGTGGCAATAGTGGCGATGTCCTTCAGCGACACCTGATCCTGTAGTAACAGTCGATACACCTTCAACTGCTGACTGAAATTCAACGCATTGTTCAGATCGTCTGCCAGTTTAGGGGCCACGCCAGCCAGGCGCAGGTTCAGCTGAGTGATATCGTCATAGTTAAACAGTTCGGGTAAACGTTCACGTGTCACCCGGTTAATATGCGTGGCGATGACACTGGCACAGTCAACCACTTGATAGCCCAGGTTCAGTGCCTGGGGTTTCATATCCGGGGTGATCCAGGTAACAGCCATTCCGTAAGCCGGATCGGTATCCAGAACCCCATCTATTTCACCGTACTGTTCAGCGCCGGGGATGGCCATCAGACGATCGGGATGTACTTCACCGACCGCCGTGCGTACGCCATTCACCTTAATGGCATACTGCGCAGGCTTCAGGCGAAAATCTTCGCGGATAGAGATTTCCGGCAGGAGTACCCCGCTGGTTTCAGAGACAACCTGACGTACCCCACGTACGCGCTGGGTCAGTAAATTGCCTTTCGCTTTATCGACCAGCGTGACCAGTTTATAACCGAGGTTTAGCCCCAGAGGTTCAATCATGGGAATGCTTTGCCAGCAGATGTTAATACTGTCGCTGTCTTCCAGTGCGTTGCTCAATGCCGCCATATCTTGCTCATTTTTGGCGGGTTTCTCGACCTGTCGGCTTTGACGCCAGGCCGTAAACAGCAGCAACGCGGTGAAGGCCAGGAAGACCAGATGCGGCATCCCTGGAACCACGGCCAGAATAAACATGACAAAGGCAGCGGTATAAAGGGTACCGGGTTTCGCCAGCAGCTGACGCTGAATGTCATCGGAAATACCCGCACTGTCATCGTCGCTGACGCGGGTGACGATAATGGCGGCTGCCGTGGCCAGCAGCAGGGAAGGGATCTGTGCCACCAGACCATCACCGATGGTGAGGAGGACGTACTGATCGAAGGCCTGCCCTGCATCCAGATTATATTTGAAGATACCGATCAGAATACCGCCGACCACGTTGATCAGCAGGATCATGATCCCGGCAATCGCATCGCCGCGTACAAACTTGGAAGCACCATCCATGGCGCCATAGAAATCGGCCTCACTGGCAACGTCTTTGCGGCGTGCGCGCGCCTGTTCCTGAGTAATCAACCCGGCATTCATATCCGCATCGATCGCCATCTGTTTGCCGGGCAGGGCGTCCAGGGTGAAGCGTGCCGAGACTTCGGAAATACGTTCGGCTCCCTTGGTGACCACCACGAAGTTGATGATCATCAGGATCACAAACACCACGAAGCCGACGACAAAGTTGCCGCCGATGACCACGTTACCGAAGGATTCAATCACCTTACCGGCGGCACCCACGCCCTCATGGCCGTTCAGTAACACCACGCGCGTCGAGGCGACGTTCAGTGTCAGGCGCATCAGTGTGGTCACCAGTAAAATCGTCGGGAAAACTGCGAAGTCCAGCGGCCGTGTACTGTTGACGCTGGCCAGCAATACCGTGATGGATAGCACGATATTGAAGGTGAACAACACATCCAGCACGATCGGCGGCAACGGTAAAATAACCATTGCCAGCACACTGAGCAGCAGCAACGGCACACTGATTTGACTGTTGCGCAGCAGGGCTTTTAGCGAGTTTACATTAAACGTTGCCATGATTTTTTAACTCATTTTCAGGAAGAGGAATATGCAGATCGAGATGCGGTTTTTCACCTTGCCCGGTACGCCAGGATTTTAGCTGCATAACGTATGTCAGCACCTGAGCGATAGCCCGGTAAAGTGACGTGGGGATCTGCTGGTTAACACGTGTACTGTAATAAACAGAGCGAGCGAGAGGAGGAAACTCCACGATTTCAATCTGGTGTTTGCTGGCTACGCTGCGGATATGCAATGCGACGTCATCCAGTCCTTTCGCCACAATATACGGGGCGGCAGCCTTATCGGGCGCGTATTTCAGGGCAACGGCATAGTGCGTTGGGTTAACGATCACCACATCCGCTTGTGGCACTTGCCGATTAATTTGTCCCATGGCCATTTGGTGTTGCAGCTGGCGAATACGTCCTTTTATCTGAGGGTTACCGTCCTGGTTTTTATGCTCATCACGCACTTCTTTTTTAGTCATGCGCATTTTTTTAGTGAAGAAAAATTGACTCAGTGGCACATCAATAAAGGCAAAAATGGCAATAGTGATAATAAAGACCTTCATGACCCCGGCGTAGTGAGCTAATCCGGTGTAGATAGCCTCATGCAAAAAGTGTGTCTGTAATGTCATGATCACGGGCAGTTCGTGCTGAATGCTGGACCACAGCAGCGCCAGTAACACGGCACATTTAAGGATCATCTTTAGCACATCGATGAGGTGCTGTTTGCTGACCAGCCGCTTCAGGCCAGAGATCGGATTGAGTTTTTTAAAGTCCGGTTTAATGCGGTTGGGGACAAAAACCCAGCCGCCTGGAACCAGCGTAGCAAGGCAGGCCGCCAGAGAGATCGGCACCAGTGTTGCAAGAACCTTTAAAATAATCAGCACCTGAGTCAGCATGAACTGGTGCAGGGCACCGTCATCATGAATGCGTGGGCCCATCTGGCTTACCGCCGTGAATGACGCCTGAACCTGGTCACGATAAAACGGAAAGAAGGCGCTGACCGTGAACAAGCTAGCCACAAGCCCTGCGGCCATCGTCACGTCTTTTGAGCGTGGAATATCCCCTTTTTTGCGTGATTTATTCAGCTTCGTGGAGGACGGTTTTTCAGTTTTATCACCGCTATTGGCAGACATCAGTGGTTCCTTAGCTGGTCAAACTGGGCTAAAACCTGATTAGTGAGTGCCAGATAATGCTGCGGAATACTGTTACTGAGTAGCACCAGGCAGAACAAACCAAACAGCATGCTGATAGGAAAACCGAGCGCAAACAGGTTCAGCGTGGGTGAGATGCGGTTTAACAGACCGAAAACCCCCTGCACCAGCAGCATGATAAACACCGTCGGTAACGCCAACAGCAGCGCACTGGCCAGCAGCCAGCCAGCACCGGTGGTGAAGGTACGCAGGGTTAACGCGTTAATCGCCTGGCCAATCGGCCAGTAGGCGAATCCCTTATACAGGATGGTGATCAGCAGCAGGTGGCCGTCCATAATGAAAAACAGCAGGACGGCAAACACGAAAACAATTTGTGAGATCACCATGGTTGAGCTGCCGTTACCCGGATCGTTCATCACTGCCATGCCCAGTCCCATATTCATCGACAGTATCGCCCCTGCGGCTTGCAGCGCGGCAAATACCCAGTTCAGCATCTGGCCGAAGAGTAATCCCCAGAGGAGCTGCTCGCCGGTCAACAACAGGGTCTGCACCGTCATCAGCTCACTCAACACCACGTTATTGTCCAGCATCGGGGTCATCACGATGCTTAACAGCAGCGCCAGCCCGGCCTTGGCTTTGCGTGGAAACGCCCGATGTTCAAAAATGGGGCAGAAATGGAAAAAGGCGGCAATACGCACAAACGGCAGCCACAGCGCCAGCAGCGGGTCAATCAGTTGGTGAATCGGGATGCCCATGATCAGCCTACCAGGGTCGAGGCCTGTTCAAAAATCAACAGGGTATAATCGATCAGCTGCGTCAGCATCCATTTACCGGCGAACACCAGCACCAGCATGGTCATCACCAGGCGAGGAAGAAAGCTCAACGTCTGCTCATTAATCTGCGTGGTGGCCTGAAATATGCTCACTATCAGGCCGGTCATCAGGCTGGGCAGGATCGCCACCACCGAAATCATCAACACCAGTTTCAGCCCCTGGGCAATGATGTCACCGGCGACATCAATCGTCATCATGGTGACAGCCCTTGTACGCTTTGCGTCAATGTACCGACGACCAGCGACCAGCCGTCGCAGAGAACGAAAAGGATCAGTTTGAACGGCAGTGAAACGATCAGCGGTGACAGCATCATCATCCCCATTGCCATCAAAATACTGGCGACAATCAGGTCAATCACCAGGAAAGGGATGTAGATCATAAAGCCGATCTTAAACGCGGTTTTCAATTCACTCAGGACAAATGCCGGTGCCACAATCGTCAGATCTTGCGTTTCAGGTTCACCGCTGGCATTTGCAATCGTCATGATTTGTGCCAGCGATGTTGAGCTGGTCTGCGATAGCATAAATTTTTTCAGCGGTACTTCACCTGTAGCCAGCGCCTGCTTCAGCGTGATCTGATCGGCCTGATAAGGCAGCACCGCATCCTGGTAAATCTGAGTCCATACCGGGCGCATCACCAGAATGGTCAGCACCAGAGCAATCCCGGTCAGGATTTTGTTAGGCGGACTCTGCTGTAACCCGATCGCCTGTCGAAGCAGTGCCAGCACGATGATAAAACGGGTAAAACAGGTCATCATCAGCAGCATGATGGGCAGCAGACCGAGCAGCGTCATCAGGATCAGGATTTCAACTTTTACGCTGTAATCCTGGCTGCCATCGGGCAGGGTGGTGGCGCTGAACAGCGCCAGCCCGTTGTTTTCGGCTATTGCCAGCAGCGGGGTCAGCAGCAGACCGCATGTCAGCATGACCCGCCCAGACCGGCTCCAGAATAGGCGGTTCATCGTGCCAGTTCGCTCAGTTCTTTATTGTTGAATTCGATAATTCGCAGTCCGTATTTATCGTTAATCACGACCACTTCGGCCTTGCCTAGCAGAATACCGTTAACTTTTACATCCAACGGGTCACCTGCCATTTTGTCCAGTTCCAGCACCGAATCGTTGTTAACGTTGATCAACTCAGCCAGTGAGATCTCTACGGAAGCAACTTCCAGCGTCAGCGTGACCGGGATGCGGCTGAACAGGGACAAATGGCGCTGTTTTTCGCGCATTATCGCGTCCTGGCCTGTATTTTCACCCGCCTGAGTGCCTTCCGATGCGACATCATCCAGAGAAAAATCAAAATCGAGCTTACTCTCCGTCTGTCCATTTACTTCAGTCATAAGATTTCTCGTTGTTTAACTCGTTAAATTCTGAAAAAAATAATTTTCCGTGATCTTCTGCAATGACCGCGTTGAACAGCAACTGCTTACCAATAAACAGCGGAGTACGATCGCCAAGTGTCATCGGCAGGATGTCACCGCTTTTAAGCTGGAGTAGTTCAGCCACCGTGAGGGGAATACTGACCAGTTTTCCAGTTAAGCGAACGGGTAGCGTCATAAAGGAGGTTTGTAAATTCGCTGCCGGCGTCTCAGGGTGGGTCAGTGGGCAGCGCGCTGCTTGTTGACGCAAATTCACCAGTAAACTATCGACATGCGCATTATCCAGTAGCAGAGAAAACTCACCCTCATAGCCTTCCAGAGTAAAATTGATGCGGTAGGACCATTGTGTAATCAGTGATGCCGGATCAGTTTTAATGTTCAATGCATTGCCAAATAAACCCTCGCCGGTAATCAATGTGACCAGTTCCTGAGCGAGTTTGTTTTTTAGCCTCTCCTCTGTTTTTGTTACGGGGGAATCCTGTAAGGCAATACTATCCTGACGCTCTTTGTTGAGTCCGTAATAATCATGAAGAATACTGAGTAACAGCTTTCTCTCGATGTCAAACGCAAGGTTCCCAATATCGCTGGAAAGAACCTTTGTCTGTTTTTGCCAGGCGTCCATTTCAAAACTCATGGTTTTTAGTGTGACGTTAACACGGTATTTTTTAAGGAAATAGGTGTTAATTTTCGCATCTAAACTGTCATGCATATCGTTAAATATTTTTGGTATTTTATGATATGGCCGGCCAAGCTTATTGACTTCTAATTTCATCAGTTCTGGATGATTGCCAGCGTGATGAATTTTTACCTGGCTACAGGTCTGTCTCATTGGTTTTATTCCGATGGATTATGATCTCACTTCCATGGCTAATTTTTCCAGGGGGGAGATTTTTCTGTCAGGGGTAAGTGCATTTAACTTTTGGTTTTTCCAGTCGCCTTTACCCTATATCAGGATGTTTTATCACTGCTTGATTTTTCAGGTGGAGATTAGAGCAATAACAAATTCATATGGCAATGAAAAAATCATTATTAATACTTCAATTATCTTTTTTGTTTTTACTTATTATTTACTTTTTATGAGCTGGGTTAATTGTTAGTTATTGAATTTAAAGGATAATATTTTTTTAATGTCAATTAATGTGACCTTGATTGGCATTATACGTATACTCGCTGAAAAATTTGGTTGTGGTGAGGGTTTTCTGTGTGATTTTTTCTAACTCTCAGGTTCTGTATATTCCACTCCGTTTTTTTTCAATTGTAATTACAAGAGGCCAATTAGCCTTTTCACTGTGGTGAATAGGTGATTCTTGTTGTGGGGAATTCAGCGGGAGGTTGTGAAATGGAAGGTTTAGGATTTGTTGCTCATGCGGAATCAAGTGTTAAACTGCTTTCTCTTGCCCGACGCGTTGCAAAGCATAATGTTCCTGTTCTTATTACCGGTGAAACGGGTACGGGAAAGGAGTGTGTGGCGAAATATATTCATCATCATGCTTTCGACAGGCCCGCTCCCTATGTTGGTGTGAACTGTGCAGCGATACCGGAAAGTATGTTAGAAGCAATACTGTTCGGTTATGAGAAGGGTGCGTTTACCGGCGCGGTGACCAGTCAGCCAGGGAAGTTTGAGCAGGCAAACGGCGGGACATTACTGTTGGATGAAATTGGTGATATGCCAATGGCGCTGCAGGTGAAACTGTTACGTGTATTACAGGAACAGGAAGTTGAGCGACTGGGGAGTCATCAGAGTATTCAGCTGGATATCCGCTTGATTGCGTCTACCAATAAAAATCTTGAGGTTGAAATTGCTGAAGGGCGTTTCAGACAAGACCTTTATTATCGACTTTCCGTGGTGCCCGTGCATATTCTCCCTCTAAGAAATCGTCAGCAGGATATTATTCCTCTGACCGAACTCTTTATAAAAAAATATCAGGGATACTCGGTGTCCCGCCCGACATTAACTGCCGAAGCGCGCAGCTGGCTGCAACACTATGCCTGGCCCGGCAATGTGCGTGAACTGGAAAATGCGATACAGCGCGGACTGATTATGTGCAGCGACGGTGTACTCAATGCTGAGTGTTTTGGCCTCGGAATGCCGACATCGGATTCCCAAATCCCCTCCCTTCACGATGTGTTACCGCCAGAGCTGGCGGGTGACCGCCCCATTAAGCAACATGGGCGTCTGGCGGAATATCAATACATCTTCGATTTGCTGAGATGTCACAAGGGCAACAAGTCGAAGACGGCGGCTTTTCTCGGCATCACGCCACGCGCGCTGCGTTATCGATTGGCTTCTATGCGTCAGCAGGGATTTGACCCCAGTGTTATGCCTTAATTCTTTAACCAGGAAGACTATTAAATGATCGAAAAAATAACCGCCAATGCGTTTTCTGCCGGACATGCGCAGATGGTCGCGGAAATGGAACAGATGCGCGCACAGGCGACGGGCAGCAAGGTAACCTCTGCAATGGAACTGTCGCAAACGGCTTCGTTATCCATTCCTTCCTTTAATTCTGTGCTTGAACAGACCATCAGGCATGTCGACAACCTGCAGCATGTGGCAACAGAAAAACAGCGCGCGGTAGACATGGGAACCAGTGATGACCTGATGGGCGCGATGCTGGAGAGCCAGAAGGCCAGCGTCGCGTTTTACGCCATGATGCAGGTGCGTAATAAGCTCAACACTGCCTTCGATGAAGTCATCAATATCTCAATTTAGGGTGCAGCGTGGGCGAGAAAATGAAATCGCTGCTGGCAGGTTTGCCGGTAGAAAAAATCAAAAAAGTGTGGCGACCCGTCGTGGGGGCATTGGCGGCAACGGCGATCATTGTTGCCCTGCTGTGGCAGAACAATAGCCATTACACCCTGCTTTTCGGTGCTCAACAGAACATTCCCATCGAGCAGGTGGTTGAGGTTCTGGGCGGCGAGCAGATCCCCTATCGTGTTGAGCCGCAGAGCGGCAGCCTGATGGTGCGTGAAAGCGATCTGCCGAAGGCCCGCATGGCGCTGGCAGCGAAAGGTATTCGTGCTCAGACACCTGCCGGCTACGAGCTGATGGATAAAGAAGAGATGCTGGGTAGTAGCCAGTTTATCCAGAATGTCCGTTTAAAACGCAGCCTTGAAGGTGAGCTGGCCCAGAGCATTATGGCGCTGGATGCCGTGGAGTTTGCTCGTGTACATCTGGGCATCAGCGAAACCAGCTCTTTTGTCCTGAGTAATAAGCCGGACAGCAGTGCCTCAGTCGTTCTGCGGCTACGCTACGGCAGGGATCTGACTGATGACCAGGTGGCCGCCATTGTGAACCTGGTCGCTGGCAGCATGCCGGGAATGAAAACTCAGCAGGTACGGCTTGTTGATCAGCACGGCACGCTGCTGTCCCTGGGGCTGGATGAGCAGAATCACCGGCAGGAGGGTAAATCAGGAAGCGAAGCGATTCAGCGTTTGCGCCGCGACACCGAACGAAATCTGGCGAATGTGTTGTTACCGGTGATCGGCAGTGAAAACTTCCGTATCAGCGTCGTACCACGCCTTAACTTCAGCCAGATTGAAGAAACACAGGAACGGTTCATCGGTGATCCTCGTACGGCCAGTGAAAGCCTGATGCGGGAAAATACCTCCGAGCAACTGGCACTCGGTATTCCAGGTTCCCTGAGCAACCGCCCGGCGAATCAGCCAGTGAATACGCCTGGGAATAATAATGCCTCTCCGCAGGCCATGCGAAACCAGTCACAGCGCCAGTATAACTATGATCGCGATGTCCGCCATATTCGTTATCCGGGCTTCCAACTGGAGAAACTGTCAGTGGCGGTGGTACTTAATCAGAACGCTCCAACCGTCAAAGCGTGGACGAAAGAACACCAGCAGCAGGTTGAAAATATGCTGATCCAGGCGGCAGGTATTGATGCCGGACGCGGTGATGCCCTGACCCTGAGCCTGCTCAGCTTCAATGATATTCAGCCCTATGTTGAGACAGAGGTTCCCTGGTGGGAGCGTCAGACGGTGATCGACTGGATTAAACGCGGTGGGATCGCGCTATTGATTGCGGTGATTACCTTGTTTGGATTGTTGCCGATGATGCGCCGCGTGGGACGTCGGGCAGAAACCTCTGCGGCTAAAGACATCTCCGCTCTCGGCCTGTCCGAGAGTGGAAGTGATGAGGGTGATGAGGTCGATGGGCACGCATCATCTCTGCCTGTCGGTTCGTTCCAGGGCGATGAACACCTTCCTACTCAAAGTTCCGGTCTGGAAACCAAGATCGCCTACTTACAAACTCTGGCCCAAAACGAAACCGATCGCGTGGCTGAAGTGATTAAACAGTGGATTAGCAGCAATGAGCGAAGCAGCAGCAGCAGTAGAAAATAATAGCAGCAAAAGCAGCAACACTGACAGTCAGCCTCCCCGACTTGAGCAGGCAGCCATTGTATTACTGAGCATTGGGGAAGAGGCTGCCGCGACAGTAATGAGTAAATTCTCCCGCGAGGAGGTGCTGCGATTGAGCGAAACCATGGCGCGCCTGCACGGCATCAAGCTGTCTCAGGCGCGGGATGCAATGAACAGCTTCTTCCTGGACTATCGCGAGTTGAGTGGTATCAACGGCGCGTCACGCAGCTATCTGCGCAACATACTTGAACGGGCACTGGGCGGCGAGATTGCACGCAGCGTGATTAACGGCATCTACGGCGACGAGATCCGTTATCGCATGGCCCGTCTGCAGTGGGTGGATACTCCGCAGCTGGCCGCATTGATCGACCAGGAGCATTTGCAATTGCAGGCGGTATTTCTCGCCTTTTTACCGCCCGATGTGGCCGCCACCGTGCTCACTCATCTGGATGCGACGCGGCAGGATGAAATTCTCTATCGTATCGCCAGGCTGGATGACATCAATCGCGATGTGGTGGATGAACTGGACCGTCTGATTGAGCGTGGTGTGGCCGTTCTGTCCGAGCATGGTTCCAAAGTGCAGGGGATTAAACAGGCAGCGAATATCGTTAATCGCATTCCCGGTAGTCAGCAGATGCTGCTGGACCAGTTACATGCGCGTGACGAAAACGTGGTGGACGAGCTGAAAACAGAAATGTACGAATTCTATATTCTTAGCCGCCAGAATGAAGCCACGATACAGCGTCTGTTGGAAGAGATCCCGATGGAACAGTGGGCTATTGCACTGAAGGGAACCGAAGCCGTGCTGAGTCAGGCGATCTACTCAGTCATGCCAAAACGTCAGGTCCAGTTGCTGCAAAGTACGATCTCACGCCTGGGATCGCTGCCTGTCAGCCGTATCGAACAGGTACGCAAAGAGATTATGACTCGCGTACGTGAACTGGCTGAAGACGATGAGATCCAGGTGCAGCTGTTCAGCGAACAGACCGTGGAGTAGGTGAATGAGCGGAAAAAACGATAACTCAAACAATAACAGCGTACGTCGTCACCCGTTTCCGCCACTGCGCAAGGCGTGGTCACAGGGTAAAAATCAGGCGCAGCCAGAGGATACGGGCGTGTATCAGCAACAGCTGATGGCGGGTTTCCAGCAGGGCGTCAGTGATGGCTTTGAACAGGGGATGGCGCAGGGGAAAGAACAAGGCTATCAGGATGGGCTGGCCAGAGGGAGCGAAGAGGGGATGCGCCTGGGGCGGGAAGACGGTAAACGCATTGCCCATACCGAATTCATGCTGGCGGCGCGGCCGCTGGAGAATCTGGTTGCACAGATGCAGAGTGCACTGGATGAACACGAAGAGCGTCGGCGTAATGAACTGCTACAGCTGGTGGAGAAAGTCACGCGTCAGGTGATCCGCTGTGAGCTGGCGCTTCAGCCAGGACAGCTGCTGGCACTTGTCGAAGAAGCATTGGGCAGTCTGCCGGAAGCACCGAAGCGGCTGCGTGTGTTGCTCAACCCGGAAGAGTTTGCCCGCATTAGCGAGAGTGAAGCCAGCAAAGTCAAAGAGTGGGGGCTCACGGCTGATCCGGATATGGCGGCAGGAGAGTGCAAAATTATCACCGAGTCGGCGGAAATGGATGTCGGCTGCGCCCATCGGCTTGAGCAGTGTATGGACGTTCTGTCTCAGAGTCTGTCTCAGTCGCAGGATGAGTCAGACCAGCCATGAGTATTCCATCGTCTTTTGATAAGGCCCTGAAATCGATCGAAAACATCAGCCTTGCCCGCGTCGCCGGAAGGCTGGTTCGTGCTAACGGTCTGCTGCTGGAGTCTCTGGGATGCCAGCTGGCGATAGGGCAGCGCTGCCAAATAGAGAGCCGCGCCGGCGAACTGATTGACGCTCAGGCGGTTGGCTTCGATCGGGATGTGACTTATCTGATGCCGTTCAAACAACCACAGGGTCTGATGGCTGGCGCCCGCGTATTCCCGGCGGAGAAACAAAGCGAAATACTGATTGGCGACGGCTGGCTGGGCCGGGTGATTAACGGTGTGGGTGAACCGATTGACGGGCGCGGAAAACTCGAGGGAGACACGGTATTACAGCAGCAGATCCCACAGATCCATCCGCTGACCCGTAAGCCTGTGGACAGTCCGCTGGACGTTGGCGTGAAGGCCATCAACGGTTTGCTGACCATCGGTAAAGGGCAGCGTGTCGGGTTGATGGCCGGATCGGGCGTGGGGAAGAGCGTACTGCTGGGTATGATCACCCGCTGTACCCGTGCTGATGTGGTGGTGGTCGGGCTGATCGGAGAACGCGGCCGCGAAGTGAAAGAGTTTATTGAACAGGCGTTGCAGGCCGCAGGAATGGCAAAATCGGTGGTGGTGGCAGCGCCAGCGGATGAATCACCGCTGATGAGAATCAAAGCCACTGAACTTTGTCATGCCATCGCGACTCACTACCGCGATCGTGGCAAAGACGTTCTGTTGTTAGTGGATTCACTAACACGTTATGCGATGGCGCAGCGTGAAATTGCGCTGTCACTGGGGGAGCCTCCGGCGACCAAAGGCTATCCTCCCTCGGCGTTTGGCATTATTCCCAGGCTGGTGGAAACAGCAGGAAACGCTGAAGGGGAGGGAACGATGACCGCTATCTATACCGTGCTGGCTGAAGGTGATGACCAGCAGGATCCCATTGTTGACTGTGCCAGGGCGGTGCTGGACGGACACATTGTTTTGTCCCGCCATCTGGCTGAAGCCGGCCACTACCCGGCGATTGATATCGGGCAGAGTATCAGCCGCTGTATGAATCAAGTGACAGAGAAATCGCACCAGCAGGCGGCCCGTGGGCTTAAACAGCTGTATGCCGACTATGTGGCCATTAAGCCTCTGCTTCCCCTCGGGGGCTACGTTGCAGGCGTGGATGCCGGGGCGGATCGCGCGGTTCGTCTCTTCCCTGCGGTAGAAAATTTTTTACGTCAGCAGGTGGACGAATGTCGCTCTCTGGAAAGCAGTTTTAGTGACCTCGAGACGCTGGCAAAGGCCTGACGTCGAAAATATAAAAAAAATCATAAGGATATGATCTCATGAGCCGCGAGCCGGAAAGCCTTCGTATATTGGAAATGCTGTATCAGATGCGTCAACGCGATGTGGAAAAAACCACTGGCAAGCTTATGCAGCAAAAGCAGGTCTGCCAGCGTTATAGCAACAACATTGAAGCCTTGAGTGCACTCAGCGACAGCAGCAGTGGGATGGCTGCCGGTGCTGCTCAGATGAATAACCAGGCGCGATTCAAAGCCACCATTCAGCGTGTCATCGGCTGGCAGGAGCAGGAGAAAGCGCTGGCCGTTATTGAGCATATGGCGATCCAGCGTGAGCTGATAGAGCAGGCCCGGCGTGAGATGGCGATCAACACCGTGATGGAACAGCAAAGAGTCGCGCTCAGGCAGGTGTTAGAGCGCGACCAGCAAAAAATAACCGATGCTCAGGCGATACAGAGTTGGATGCGCAAGCAGGGAATCACCAGGTAGCGACAACAAGATGAAAAATAAGCGTAATGTGACTCAATTGCCTTCAGAGAAGAGGTCTCCTCTTCCTTTTGTCAGCGTAGTGACACCCACATGGAACCGCAGGACTTTTTTGCCCTATCTACTGTATATGTTCCAGTACCAGGACTATCCCGCCGATCGGCGGGAGTTGGTGATTCTGGATGACTCGGCCTGTAGCAATGCTGACCTGATTGAGAGCATGAAAAAGTATGCTGCCTGTCCGCACCTGATCCGCTACTACTCTTTGCCAGAGCGCCTGACGATTGGGGCGAAGCGTAACCGTCTCAACGCGTTAGCAAAGGGAGAGTACATTATCTGTATGGATGATGATGACTATTATCCGGCAGATAAAATCAGCTATACCATTGCGGAAATGCAGCATCATAAGGCGCAATTTGCGGGCTGCGACAGGATCCCCATCTGGTACAGCCATATTGACCGCATCTATCTGAGCCATGCATGGGGACCCCAACATGCACTGAATGGCACATTTGCCTTTCACCGCTCATATCTTAAACATCATCGCTATGATGATGATGCCACGCTGGCAGAAGAGAGCCATTTTCTGAATGGCTTCACGACGCCTGTCCTGCAACTGGCACCCGAGCGCAGCATTCTCTGCATCTCACATAACGCCAATACCTTCGATAAAGATTTTGTTATGGGCAGCGCAGAGCGCGACACAAAGCATCTGGGTGATTATGTCACTGATGCGCATCTGCGTAAGTTCTATCAGCGATTACAGCACGCGCCGGTCAATACACACATTGACTGGACCTTTTTCGACCGTGTGATGGTTAACGCCTGTTCCAGGGATGAAACACAGCTGGCGGGTTATATCCGCAGTCTGTATGCGCAGGGTGTCCAGCGGACACAGCTGGAGATTATCTGTCCGCAGCCGGGAGAACCACTGGCATCCAGCCATTTACAGGCGGTTGAAAAAGCGCAGGCGGCGGGCTGGCGGAACTATCTGATACTTGACGATCGTACCTGCTTTGTACGGCAGGAAAAGACGGTACAAAACCTCAACCAGCTGCTGTCTGCCTGTCGTGAAATCCAATGGGATGTGCTGTTGCTGGGATGCGAGCTGAAAAACGGGCAGCCGCTGAAATCCTTGCCCGCGGCACTCAGGGCGACCCGGGTCACCCGGCCAGTGGCTTATGCCGTGCATCAGGATCGCTATGCCGATTTTATTTCCATGCTGAAAACGGCACAGCGTGAGCAGCGTGCGGCACCTGATGATCTGTACGGCCAGCAAAATTTGCCGTGGCACGAACTGTGTCTGAGCGGGCGCTGGTTTGCCCTTTACCCCAGTTACATCTATCAGGACAGCGATGAGGCGGGTGACCCGCTGGCCCATCATTTCTTCCGTAAGTTAGCCACCTTAAACAAACATTAACCCCGCCCCGGAGCGATTGTGAATACGATTGAAAGTTACACTCCTGAATTCGTTCTGCGACTGGAGCAGAACGCCGACCCTTGTCACTGCCCATGTTGCCAGCGTCAGCCGTCGACGGTGATACTTCGCTGGCAGGATCAAATCCGCCACAGCGCCTTACTGGATTGTGACCGTGCGGCACGTGAAATCCTGTGCCGTGAAGATGCGTTTATCCTGCACAGTGGCCGCTCAGAAAAACCGAACGCCAGACCCCTCGATCCGCGCCTGCAGGCGCTAAATCAGGCGGCGATTAACCTGGCTATCTCCGGCGATGCGTCTCCTGAGCAGGTACTCTACACGCTGGGTGTTCTGATCAGTAAAAGCAGCCAACTGTCCGAACCTCAGCAAATTGAAGCCCTCGGTGATGAACTGATCGGGCTGATGCAGCAGGGGATGATGGCGCAGGCTTTTGAGCAACTTCCGGTGATTGATACGTCAAAGCTTGCCGCGCTAAAGGCATTGAGCCGCTGCGAGCTGGATGCCAGCCTGGATCCACTGACCGGCATGACGCTGATACTGAAGCTGAACGACATTAACGTGATGACTTCCGACTATTTGCAGGACACTCTGCAAGAACTGGAGCAGGCGTCGCAGCTGGCGGAATTCATGCAGTTACACCGCAGTGTATTCCTCAATGCGTTGCTGTATGCGTTTTACCATGATGTTTTTCCTGGTGAGAATGAGAGTGCTTGGGAGCAGCAGTTCTACCGTCTGTGTCAGCACTTTTTCAGTGTGAAAATGCTGTGCGCCATTTTTATCCACAGTGAAATGATGCTGGATGATGAGACGATTGCTGCGCTGTTTGCCGCATGGCAACGTGTCCCTGAGGGTGCCGCTAGCGATAATCCGCTGTTGGCCGGGATCAGCCTGCTGAGATAAGCGCGAATGAAGACAGTGATTACTTTTGGCACCTTCGATATTTTTCATATCGGGCATCTGAATATTCTGCGCCGGGCCAGTGACATGGGGGATCGTCTGGTGGTGGGGATATCCTCCGATCGGCTTAATTTCAGCAAAAAGCAGCGCCATCCCGTGTATCCTCAGCAGCAGCGGATGACCATTGTGAGCCAGATAAAAGGGGTGGATGAAGTCTTTCTGGAAGAATCACTGGAGATGAAAGCCGAGTATATCCGGCAGTTTTCTGCCCGCGTACTGGTGATGGGGGATGACTGGCTGGGTCGTTTCGATCATCTTCAGACAGTGTGTGACGTCTGTTACCTTCCAAGGACGCCGTCGATATCGACGACGTCAATTATTGAAGTGACCCGCAGCCAGGTGAGGGTGTAAACAGCTTCTCGCGCAGAGTCTCCAGGTAAAAATTCTTCGGTGTGTTTGCAGGGGGGGCCATCAGCTGAGTGATCGCGGTCGCCGCGCGGCACCCCGCCTGGCCATCCTGATACCGATCGCAATAATGTGTACGGAACGCCTCTATTCCGGGGTGGGAAGAGGGGGGATCGGCGCTCAGCAGGGTTTGCAGTTCTGTCAGCGAGCTGGCGGTGTCAATGTACTGGCGTGCTGTCTGTTCTGCACTGCTGGTGTCGCTCAAGGTTTCGTTACCCTGCAGCACGTCCTCTAAACCTGCCCATTCCAGTAGCACGGTAGGTTTTCCCGCATGGATGGCATCGAAAATAAAACCGCTGTTATCGGTCAGCACCCGATCGGCCGCATCGAGCAAAGCAAAAGAGGAGAGACTGTTAACAATATTTTTGCGAAAGTATTTTTCCATCATTTGCAGCGAAGCGGTTTCAGAGGGGTTGATCCGGGTGCCATGATGCAGTTTGACCAGTAATGTACAGCTCTGCTGCAAGATGTTAAGCCGTTCGGCCCAATGAGGGATTGAACTGAGATCGCCAAACGTCGGCGCATAAAGGACGATCGGTTTGGATTGATTCCGCGTCAGTGCATTGACCAACTGGCGATTGTAACCGCGGTTGTGCCAGTCATCGAAGCGTGGGTTACCCACGGTCACCGCGCTGCCCGCAATATTCAGTTTTTCCTGCGAATGGTTGCCGTAGCAAAGGATCAGGTCGTAAAACGCATTCCACCAGGCGTGGCCCCAGCGATCTTTCGCCAGACCATACATCGCCCGGACGTGCCAGCGGGCGGTTCCGTTCAACAGCGGGGTGTAATAGGGGCTGACCATGGTTTCCAGCACTGTCCGCTGTGCCCGCATTTTCGACAACAGCATGACGCCCAGATTGTCATGGCGTAACGTTTTTATCTGTGCCGCCATGTCCAGCACAAACGCCCTCTCGCAGACATCCGCAATCACCAGAGTACAAGAATGCCCCTGTTTTTGCAGGGCGAAGATGATGTTTTTATACACGTCATAATGAAAAGCGGTTTCCATGTAGAAACCGATAGTAGGGCAGTGGGTCATCAGTGTTACTCAGGTTGAGAACCTATCCCATCAGGCGTTTAGCGGGAATAGATGAAGTCCTGGGGCTCGTGATAAAGCAGCGTGCCCAACACTTCCTGCTGACTGTTTAGCAGCAGGCCGTTGCGCTGATTCAGCTGCTTGCAGAGAAGCGCCTGTTGTTCAAGTTGCTCCCACCAGGCGGTGGCCTGTTGGCAAACGACAGCAGGGAGACGTGAAAACAGAGCCACCAGACCGCGTCCGTCAGGTGACAATGTGAAGCCGGTCAGCGTATCAGCCCGGCGACGCGCGCTATTTTGCAACAGCGGATACAGTGACATCAGCTCGTTGTCGATTTCTGTCGTGCGCCCGGCGTTGCAGGCGAACATGGCTTCGCGCTGCTGTTCCAGCAGTTGCTCCAGTCGCTGATAATGTTCCGTGTCCTGTTTCAAATCCTGTAGCAGGGCCTTAACACGTTCTGTCTGGCTGCTCATCGGCGGTAATAGTCCATCATCGAGCGCGAAAGTGAGTCCGCATCAAGATCCAACTCGCCGTTGCGGATAGCGGCTTTCAGGTCCGCCACTCGCTGGGTATCCACGTCCGGCATTTCACGCAGTGTCTGCTGGGCCTGGCTGATAGGGCCTGTGGGTTCAGAAGACGGTACAGCAGACGTTTTTGCACTCTCTGCGCCCACGTTTTTGAGCTGGGGTCGCACGGTCATGCCTGCTACTAAAGAATGTGAGGTAATTTTCATCACGGGTTTACCCTCTGAGTTCTGTTTTAAACATCGTCTACCTGTATAGAGCGACTCAGGCAGGAAAAAACTTAAATCAGGGCCAAAATATTTCCGCTCAAGTTCGCCTGATCGCATTGTTCTGACATGGACCCATGGCTTTACTGCCCGGGAGCCAGCAGCATATGAACGAGGCCCTGCCCCTCGACAATGGCGCTGACGGTACGTTCACTGGTGAGATTTTTGACTTTAATCACATCACCTTTACGTCCTTTTTTTAACGCCTTGCCGATCATTTTAGCCTGCACACCATCCTGTTCCGCCAGCATTACTACCTGCTGGCCCCGTTCTACCAGTAGGGGTTGATCCAGCATAGAAGGGGAAATGGGCTGCCTATCGCGAATGCGCTTTTTCACCGTGAATCCGACGGCATCATCCGGGTTCACGATGATGCCGTCGCGGAGTCCGGTGATGTTTTTCTTTTTTATCTCGACATCGCTGGCTGCCAGCAATTTTCCGCGTTCAAGCGAATGCCTGGCGACTAAAACGGGCAGATAGATATCAGGCTTGACCGTCACATTGATTTCCCAGCCATCGGGACCTTCACAACGAATATCGTAACGTAACCGGGTGAGATCGGGGCGATCGCTCACCGGCATCGCCACACTCAGTGGGCGTGGACAGCGGCTTAAACGGCTGGCTTCGGTGGGGATGAAAACGTTGATTTTGCTCTGATAGCCTTCCCATTTTTTTAGCCCGGCGACGCGTTTGATATCGGCGTCAGCGCTGGCAACCGCCTGCTGATAAATCTGTTTACGCGCAGTGTGGCCTTCAGGCGAGGCTGCGGAAAAAAAAGTCAGGCCCCACAGCGTCAGAAAGAGGAAGGGCGCTTTCCTTTTTGTCATTACGTTTTTCATAAAAACCTGTTAAATCAATTAATTAAAAGTTGGCACGTATATTGCTATATGCGTGTGATTCATTGATCAACTGAGGTTTTAACGTGGGAATAAGTTTTGACAAATCATTAGGCATTCATCCTGCCGCACTACAGCTTCGACTTTCCCGAGCTGAACTGTTGTCGGCGAACCTGGCCAATGTTGATACCCCCAACTTTCAGGCTAAAGATATTGATTTTGCCGCTGAGATGCAACGTTTTCAGAGCAAAAGCTTACTGAATGGGTCACTTTCAGTGAAATATCGCGTGCCTTATCAGCCATCTACGGATGGCAACACCGTTGCCCTGGATGTAGAGCAGGCAGAATTCGCGAAAAACCAGCTGGATTACCAAACCAGCCTGCAATTTTTGAATTCGAAACTAACCGGGCTTAAGCAGGCCATTGAGGGGAAATAACCATGTCATTTAACGACATTTATCGCGTTTCAGGATCGGCGATGACGGCGCAAACGGTGCGCCTTAATACCATCGCCAGTAACCTGGCAAACGCTGAATCACCGGCGGCCAGCGCTGACGCGACCTATAAGGCGCGCCGTCCGGTATTTGCCGCGATCTATCAGCGTAACCAGCTGATGGATAACGCTGCGCTGGCGGGAGCGCGTGTACAGGTACTGGACGTGGTGGAAACGGGGTCAGCCATTCGTCGTTATGAACCCCACAATCCAGTGGCTAATGCTCAGGGGCATGTGTTTTACCCGGATATCAACACCGTAGAAGAGATGGCGGACATGATGTCGGCATCACGCAATTTCGAAACCAACGTTGAAGTGTTAAACAGCGTGAAAAGCATGCAGCAAAGCCTGCTGAGACTGGGAGAAGCCTGATGAGCGTAAGTCATGTAGCGAGAGATTACGGCAGCGATGACATGAATATATCGGGTGCACCGACGCCTAACGGTGGGACTGATCTGAACAATATGTTTATGAAGCTGCTGGTGGCGCAGATCCAGAATCAGGATCCCCTCAATCCCACCGACGGTACGGAATATGTTGGTCAACTGGCGCAGATGACCCAGGTGCAGTCGATGCAGGATATGACCGGCATGATGCAGAACGCTGCCACGCTGGTAGACAACATTCAGATGCTGGCCATCGGTAACCTGGTCGGGCAACAGATCATGGTGCGTGCTGACACGATTGAAGTGGACGGGCAGCCGATAGATGGGCGTCTGACACTGGCACACCCGTCCAGCAATGTCACGGTGCATATCAAAGATGCCGCCGGCAATGAAACCACGCTGGATCTGGGCAAACAGGAAAAAGGCCTGGTGGACTTCACCCTTGATCCTGAAGTGCTGGGGCTTAAGAAAGGAAAATACACCCTGTCAGTGGTGACGGAAGAAGGGGAAAACACGGTGCCGATTGAAATCTCTGGCTGTGTTAACAGCGTACGAATTGGGCCGGATGGCTCGCCACTGCTCAAGATCCCCGGTCTGGGTGAAATCGCGTTTTTCAATATCAGTCAGTTTGGCGGGAAATCCCCGGCTGAAGAAGCATAAGGATTTTATATGAGTTTTAACATCGCAACCTCCGGGTTAAATGCCATTACCCAGCAGATGAATGCCATCAGTAATAACATCGCCAATAGCGGAACGACCGGCTACAAATCGATGCGTGCTGAATTTGCCGCACTGTACGCCGGGAGTGCACCGCTGGGTGTGGGCGTTAGCAGTATGTCACAGAGTATTTCTACGGGGGGCGGGATCTCAGGTACCGGGCGTAACCTCGACCTGGCGATCAACGGTAATGGTTTCTTTGTGGTACGTGATACTAACGGCACCAACAGTTATACCCGCGCGGGCTACTTTGGCACGGATAATAATGGTTACCTGGTCAACAATCTTGGCAGCAAATTACAGGGATATCCCGTCAACGCTGAAGGGCAATTACAGGTCGGAACCATTGGCGATCTGAAAATTAATGCGGGTGGCCTGCCGGCAAAAAGCACCTCGACGCTCGATTTTATTGCTAACCTGGATGCGCGCGCTGAGGCGAAACCCGCGACGCCCGCTTTCGATCCTGACAATAACGATACCTTTAACAACAGCTATACCACACAGGTGTATGACTCGCTGGGGCGTGAACACACGCTGACGCAGTACTTTGTTAAAACTGATGATAACAAGTGGACTGCACACTATGTGGTCGATGGCGACAAGGCTAACGCCACTTCCTCTCCGCTGGAGTTTGACACCAGTGGTTTGCTGACCGCACCCACGGGGCCGGTCAATATTACTGCGACGATCCCCGGCGCGGAGGCGCTGAATATTAACCTCAGCTACAGCGGCAGCAGCCAGTACGGTTCTGATTTCTCGGTAAACAAAAATAGCCCTGATGGCTATCAGTCCGGTGAAAAGACCGGCCAGCAAATTGATGACGACGGCATGGTGTATGCCACCTTCAGCAACGGCCAGCGCCTGTTACAGGGGCAGATGGTACTGGCTAACTTTACTAACCCGGATGGTCTGCAAGCGACCGACGGTACCTCATGGCAGCAAACCAACAGTTCCGGTGCGCCGTTGCTGGGTGCGCCGAAGTCGGGGATGTACGGCACGATTAAATCTGCGGCACTGGAGTCATCAAACGTTGATCTGACGTCGGAGCTGGTGGGGTTGATGTCGGCACAGCGTAACTATCAGGCGAATACGAAAGTCATCTCGACCAACGATCAGATGATGAACGCACTGTTCCAAGCCTTGTAATTATGGATCGTCTCATTTTTACCGCCGTGAGCGGCGCAAATCGCAGTCTGAACCAGCAGATGATCCATGCCAATAATCTTGCGAATGCCAATACCGAGGGCTTTCGTGCCGATCTGGAGCGGGCGAACAGCCAGCCAGTGGCGGGCTATGGCTATAACAGCCGCTATCAGGTTAACAGCCAGAATGGCGGCATCAATATGGCTAATGCGGCACTGCAGGAAACCGGGCGTGAACTGGATATTGGTATCAAAGGGGATGGACTGATCGCCCTGCGTGACGGGCAGCGAGAAATTTATACCCGTAATGGTCATATCGAGATGGACGAGAGCGGCAATCTGACGGTCAACGGTAAGCCCGTACTGGGCGAAACGGGGCCCATTCAGCTGGCACCCTTTTCCGAGGTCGCTATCGGTGATGACGGCACGATTACCGTTATTCCTGAAAACGGCGATCTGGAGGCCGCGATGGATGTTGACCGGATCAAACTGGTCGATGTGTCGGCTAATCGTCTGCGCAAGAACAATGATGGTTTTCTGGTCAGTACTCGCCGGACGGAGCCGCGCAATGAGAGCGTTCAGATCGCCAGTGAGCATCTGGAAACCAGTAACGTCTCAGCCATTAATGAAATGGTGGCGACTGTTTCCCTCAGTCGTCAGTTTGAAGCCCAGATAAAAATGATGAAAGCGGCTGACACTCTGGCACAGGCGGGTAACCGCCTGATCCGTGGCAGCTAACCGATGAAGGAACAGCAAAAATGAATCCCGCATTATGGATCAGTAAAACCGGGCTGGCGGCACAGGATGCCAAAATGGCCGCAATTTCCAATAACCTGGCCAACGTGAATACCACCGGATTTAAGCGTGACCGCGTGGTCTTTGAGGATCTGTTCTATCAAAACCAGCGTGCGCCAGGTGTGGCGCTGGATCAGAACAATACGACGCCTGGCGGCATCCAGTTCGGTAGCGGGGTAAAAATCCTCGGCACGGAAAAATCGTTTACCACGGGATCGGTACAGGTGACCTCGAAAGAGCTGGATGTCGCGATCACCGGGCAGGGCTTTTTCCAAATCGAAACGGCCAGCGGTGATATTGCCTACACCCGCGCCGGGAACCTGAGGATTAACGCCGACGGCGTGTTAACTAACGCACAGGGATTGCCGCTGGTGCCGGGGATTGAATTGCCGCAGGGCACCAAAAGTATTGGCATTGCGAAAGATGGCACGGTTACCGCCCAGGTGGGAGGGGAAAGTGAACCCGCCGAACTCGGGCAAATAACCCTGGTGAACTTTATCAACCCGGCCGGTCTGGAGGCCACGGGGGGCAATCTCTATCGCGAAACCACGGCCAGTGGTGAAGCTTTTGAAGGGGTGCCGGGAGAAGAGGCCTTCGGTGAGCTGGAACAGGGAGCACTTGAAGGTTCTAACGTGCAGGTGGTGGAAGAGATGGTCGATATGATCACCGTGCAGCGCGCCTATGAGATGAACGCAAAAATGGTCTCGGCCGCGGATGACATGCTGAAGTTCCTTAATCAGCAGGTGTAAATGCCAATTACTCAGGGCGGAAAGATGTCTTCCGCCTGTTATTACCCAAACGTCATCTGTGTTGACTGGTGAGAAAATGAAAAAAACGTTTCTGTTGCTGGCCGCCCTGTTGCTGTTGAGCGGCTGCGAAAGTTTGCCGTATGCGGTACATAAAGACGATGCCGAGTTCGCGCCGCCGTCCGATGTCAGCACGCCGAATGCCGCCATTCGTGGGGGTGGGTTGTATCAAACTAATTATAACTGGTCCCTGACACAGGATCGTCGCGCCTATCGTGTTGGCGATATTCTGACGGTATTGCTGGATGAGTCCACCCAGTCCAGCAAGCAGGCAAAGACCAATTTCGGCAAAAAGAACGAGGTTGAATTGGGTGTGCCTTCTGTAGCCGGAAAAACGCTGGATAAGTTGAGCGGTTCCGTATCCGGCAGTCGTGATTTCAACGGCAACGCGACGTCTGCGCAACAAAACATGCTGCGCGGATCGATTACTGTGGCGGTCCATCAGGTACTTTCCAACGGGGTACTGGTCATTCGCGGTGAGAAGTGGCTGACCCTGAACCAGGGAGACGAATATATGCGCGTCTCGGGCCTGGCACGTTCAGAAGATATTGGCCGCGATAATACGATCTCATCACAACGTATTGCTAACGCACGCATCTCGTATGCGGGCCGCGGTGCGTTAAGTGATGCTAACTCCGCAGGGTGGCTGACGCGTTTCTTCAACCATCCGTTATTCCCGATTTAAGGTTTTTATGATGTTACGTTACGTTATCCCGCTCTTCATTACCGGGATCTTCAGCGCCATACACCCACTGCATGCGCAGCCGTTAAACCAGTTGGTTGATGTTCAGGGTATTCGTGGTAATCAGCTGGTGGGCTACAGCCTGGTCGTGGGCCTTGATGGTTCCGGCGATCGCAATCAGGTCAAATTCACTAATCAGTCGGTCACTAATATGCTGCGCCAGTTTGGTGTGCAAATGCCGGCGAAAATCGACCCTAAAGTGAAAAACGTCGCCGCTGTGGCACTGAGTGCCACACTGCCACCGATGTACGCACGCGGACAAACCATTAATGTCACCGTGTCGTCAATGGGGGATGCGAAAAGCCTGCGCGGCGGTACGCTGCTGCTGACGCAGTTGCGCGGCGCCGATGGTGAAGTCTATGCCCTGGCACAGGGTAATGTGGTCGTGGGGGGAGTGAAAGCCAGCGGTGACAGTGGCTCCAGTATTACGATCAACACGCCGACTGTCGGCACGGTTCCCAACGGTGCCACTGTTGAGCGTGAAATCCCCAGCGATTTTGTCGACAACAATGAGGTGTATCTCAACCTCAAACGACCGAGTTTTAAAACCGCCAACAATATTGCTATCGCATTGAATCAGCGCTTTGGTAGCGGGACCGCGCAGGCGAAAAGCGCCACCAACGTTTCGGTGAATGCGCCGAAAGAGGCGGGGGCGCGAGTGGCATTTATGTCGATGCTGGAAGATGTCCAGATCGAAGCCGGTAAGCAACCTGCTCGCGTGGTATTCAATGCCCGAACCGGAACGGTTGTCATGGGGGAAGGGATTGTGGTCCGGGCCGCTGCGGTGTCACATGGCTCACTTACCGTAACGATCAGTGAAACGAAAAATGTCAGTCAGCCCGGACCGCTCAGTAACGGGCAGACGGCAGTCACGCCGCAAAGTGATATTGGTGTCGATCGCGGCAAGGGACAGATGGTCGTTGTTCCGGCCGGCACCAGCCTGCGCAGTATTGTTAATACCATTAATAGTCTGGGCGCTTCTCCCGATGACACTATCGCCATTTTGCAGGCACTGCATGAAGCCGGGGCACTGGATGCTGAACTGGTGGTGATCTGATGATCAATGCAATTGGTGCGCCACTATCGGCGGGCGCAGGAGACTTTAGCGGTCGGTTAAATCCCACAACACTCGATGACGCTGCGGAACAGTTTGAAGCCATGTTTTTACGACAGATGCTGCAAGAAATGCGCAAAAGTGTCGATACGCTCGCGGGAGATAACGGGCTGTTCAGTAGCCGGGAAGCGCGAACCCTGCGGGATTTTTATGACGATGCGCTGGCTCAGCAGCTTGCCAGCCAGCGTTCAACGGGGATTGCAGCACTGCTTATTCAGCAACTTTCATCAGAAACGACCACGAGGTAAAGGATGAACTCTCTTTTCAACATCGGCTACAGCGGAATCCGTGCGGCACAAACGCAGCTTAATGTCACGGCTCTGAACACGGCGAACCTTGCCACACCAGGTTATACGCGTCAGCGCGTTGAACAGATGGCGATAGGCCCGATGGGGCAGGTTCGTTTTGACAGCGGTAGCGGTGTGGCCGTCACCAGCATCCGCCGTATGGCCGATCAGTTTCTTATTGGTCAGGTTTGGCGGACCAACAGTGAGGGGAACTTTTATGCTACCGCTCAAAACTATCTTGGACAGCTGGAAACGCTCGTTGGCTCAGAAACCTCGGGACTGGGAGAGGGGCTGGATAATCTGTTCGGCGCATTGAGTGGAGCTACGGAAAGGCCGGAAAATCAGGCCATGCGCCAGAACGTCCTGTCGAATGCAAAGATGCTGGCCACCCGTTTTAATAAGCTCCAGGAGTTTTTTAATAAACAGCATAGCGATATTCGCACCCAGCAGCAGAACAGTATCGGTAGCATTAATGTATTGAGTACCAATATTGCTGATTACAACAAAAAAATCATCGAATCTGAGGCGCAGGGCGGCGATACCAGTGTTTTACGCGACCAGCGGGATGAGCTGGTGAAGCAGCTTAGTGGCTTTATTGATGTCCGTATCAATGAAACCCCGGAGGGCAGCTACACGGTAGCGCTGAATAGCGGGCAGCCGTTAGTCAGCGGCAGCACAGCGGGCAAGCTGGTATTCGATGAGAGCGGCGGCAACCGTCGCCTTTCACTGTCCTTTTCGACGACCTCGTTTTCGGTCGATATGGACTGTGGCGGTGCGCTTGGCGGACTGTATCAGTATGAAACTGAGACGCTGAACGGCATGGAAGAATCGGTACAGGGTATGGCGAAATCGCTGGCCAACGCCTTTAACAGCCAGCTTGCTGCGGGCTTTGACAGTCAGGGAAACCCGGGGAAACCGCTGTTCAGCTTCGATCTGACTAATCCGAATGGCATGCTTGGCATTACCGATTTGACCTGGGATGAACTGGCATTTTCCAGTATTCCGGATGCCAGTGGGAATAACGACAATCTGCAAGCGTTAATCAAAATTGCCAACCTGACGATGGATATCCCGGGCATGGGAAACACCTCATTGTCGAATGCCAGCGCTACGATGGTCGGTACCGTTGCAGCGCACAGCCGGGATAATCAGGCGGCACTGGAAGCGGCTTCTACGCTACTCACGCAGGCTGAGAACGATCGCAGTAACTACAGCAGCGTGTCTGAAGACGAAGAGGCCATTAATCTCATTGTCTATACCAAGGCCTATCAGTCCAATATGAAAGTTATCTCTACAGGCGATCAGATCTTTAACGATCTGCTGGCCCTGTTCTGATTTTGACAGGAGTGACGATGCGTATTAGCAGTCAGAGTTTTACCAACAATCTATTACTCAATTTTAACCGCAACAATGCACAACTGGGTACCGTGCAGAATAAAATTAGCCTGCAAACCCGGCTTCTCAAGCCCTCTGACGATCCTATTGCCAGCGTGCAGCTGGCACAGATACGTCGTGAGCAGTCAGCTATCGGCCAGTATGAGACCAATATCCAGCGCCTTTCAGGAAACTTAGCGACTCAGGAAAGCAGCATCAAAGGCTGTGAACAGCAGCTGTTAGCGCTGAAAGATAAGCTGGAAGAGGCGATGGGCGGCACGTTGTCTGCCGAAGAAATCAGTGGTTACGGTAAAGAGATGGCGTCAATGCTTGAGTCAATTGTGACGCTGACCAACGCCCGCGATCAGGATGGCCACTACCTCTTTTCTGGCACGAAAACAGACCAGCAGCCGTTGGTCTTTGACAAGGAAAGCCAGAGCTGGTCTTACAGGGGCAACAACGATACAGCCAGCACGCAAGTATCCAGTGGGATGGACGTCCAGATGACAACGGCACTGATTCCGGCGTTTGGCGAAAATCTTGAAATGCTGAATACAGTGTATGCAGTGACCCAAAAAATGCAGGATGGCAGCCAGAATCCGCCGGACTACTTTGCGGAGATGCAGGAGGCCTTTAATGCTATTGATAGCGCGCATGTGAAGGTTGGCGCGTTATATACCGAACTGGGCGCTCGTCAGAACAACCTGACCCTGCTAAACGATATTCACGGCGATAATGGCGTGGTGAATGACACGGTGATCAACAGCCTGACAACGTTGAATATGGCTGAGGCGAGTATTGATCTGGCCCGTCTTTACAATGCAACAGTGGGTGCGCAGAAAAGCTATACCCGAATCCAGCAGCTTTCGCTGTTCTCACTGATTTAAGATAATCACATGATACCGATCACTCATCGTGCCGGGGCAGGAACCCCGGCAACGGCCAATACGGCCGTCAGTAAGACGCAGGTCTCTGCTGCCCCGCTTAACGCGGTCAGTGCGCCATCCGGCGTACATTCGGCCCGGAAAGCGGCAGCTGCTTTTCCTGATCGTCCGTTAATTTCCTCAGAACCACTGCGCTATAACGTACAGCTTAATCAGCAACTGACCGCGGTTCAGCAGGCGGATGAATTCCTGCTGGAAACTGAGAAAAAGGTTCTGCAGCTGAACCATCTCATTACACGTCGTGCCGTGGCGAGTGAGATTGCCAGCCAGGCGGAAATCCTGCAAAAATTGCTGGCAAAACGTGAGCAGCTTTCCGCAGGAACAGTGGACAGACAGCTGCAACTTAGCCTGCAAAATAAACCGTCGGTTAACTTCAGCCTGCAGGATGGGGCGGCATTACTGTATAACGCACAGCCAGAATTGCTGACCTTTTCGCTGGCAGGTCGCCAGCGCTCGATCAGTGCGGCAGAACTGGATGGCACCTCGCCGCAGCAAAACCTGCTGCGCCTTAACCAGGCTCTGGGAAAGTGGGGCATTCACGGTCAGCTCAACGGCAGACAGTTGAATTTCCAGGTGGGTGAGGATCGCTGGGCAGAGGTCGGTCAGCATCTCAGCGTGCAGGGGGGCGGTGAGCGCTATCCGCAGGGGCAGTTTTATCCTCTTAAGCCACAAAGAGAAAGCGGTCTGGAAGAGACGTTGCAACAACTGGTACGCACGCCGGCAAGTGCAGGGGCATTGCTTGGCAGCCTTGAGCAATCGCTGGAGACGGTGACCCGACAGCGACGTCATCTGCAGGCGACCCGTAACCTGGTTCAGCAGCGCATTGACAGCATGGCCACCTTTAAACATGGCGAGACTTCGGCACTGCAGGTATCAGAAGATCTGTCAGCCCGACTGCGTCATGCGGACTTTAGCGGCATGTCGCAGGCGCTGGCAGGCCAGGCAAATGTTCGGGGCGCGCGGGTGCGTAACGTATTGGCCGTGGGGTAATCGCTTGAGGAGGGCTAAGACAGTGCCACTGTAAAAGGCGATGTTCAGGCGATTATTTCACTTTTTTTCAACTTTTTTCTCGGTGCGCTTAACTTTCTCCCTGTTCCTGTCGCTTATCTCTGGTACTGGAAACGGAATCGCGGTGATTCCTCAAGGAGCAAATAAACATGGCATTATCTATCTTCACTAGCGCAGCAGGAATGAGTTCTACCAATGCGATGAACAAGTCAACAAGTAGCCTGAATACTGCGATGCAGCGTCTGGGTACGGGTCTTCGTATTAACTCTGCAGCTGATGATGCAGCTGGCCTGCAAATCGCAACTCGTCTGCAAGCACAGTCTAACGGTATGGGCGTGGCTAAGCAGAACATTGCTAAAGCAACTTCCATGCTGCAGACCGCAGAAGGGGCTTTTGATGAAGTGAACAACATCCTGTATCGCATGAAGGATCTGGCGACTCAGGCTGCAGATGATACTAACGGAGAGGATGACCGTACGGCCATTGGCGCTGAGTACAAAGAGCTGAATGCTGAGCTGGAAAACATCATGAGCAACACCTCTTACGGTACAGAGAAACTGCTGTCCTCTGTCAGCGG
The DNA here is from genome assembly GCF_037479175.1 of Erwinia sp. MYb375. Taxonomy (NCBI): domain Bacteria; kingdom Pseudomonadati; phylum Pseudomonadota; class Gammaproteobacteria; order Enterobacterales; family Erwiniaceae; genus Erwinia; species Erwinia sp. MYb375. Next base: position 692,023 of record NZ_JBBGZS010000014.1, read on the forward strand.
TTCAGTCTCAGGCAAACTGATGAGCCTCATGCAGTTCCAGATCGGTGCCAGCACCGATGAAACACTGAAAGTCGATTTCTCAACGGAGATGGGAAAAACGACCGGCTCACTGAAAACCCTGCTTTCGTCTGATCTGACTTCAGCAACGGGTGGTAACGCAGCGATTGACAGCCTGAACACGGCAATCAAAGACGTGGGGTCTATGCGCTCCTCTCTGGGTGCCAACATCAACCGTCTGGGCCACACTGGCGCTAACCTGGCCAACATGCAGGATAACACCAACCTTAACCTGGGCATTATTCGTGATGCTGACTTCGCTTCCGAAGCGACCAATATGACGCGCAATCAGATGCTGACGCAGTCAAGCCAGGCCATGCTTAAGCAGGCTAATGGCATGAGCCAGATGGTGCTGGGCATGTTGGGTTAATCCCTCTTCCTTGAACTGAAAAAACACCGCTCACGTAGCGGTGTTTTTGTTTCCGCAAGCGGAAACGGATATTTCCGCATCAGGCGGAAAGCCGGGTTCTCGTCTCATTCTAACTTAATGATAAATAATAAATTTAAAAGTTGGCATGAGTATTGCTTTGAGAAAGTGAAATAGTCTACTTCCGCCATGCAAAACGCAGGCGAACGGGAGGTCATAATGAGTTGGTTAGATAGTTTTGATCCACAAACCGTCTCTCAACAGCTGGCGATGGCCAGCATTAGTGCGCAGCAGTCCCAGCTGAAAAATCAGCAAAATCGGGTTTCCGCAGAGCAAAAAGCACTGACGACGTTAAAAACGGCGCTGACAGATTTTCAGTCAGCTTTGAAAGGCTTTTCCGTTAGTGGTAGCAGCGGCGGCATGGTGAAAAACAGTGCCACGGCCAGCCAGGAAGGTTACGTCACACTTAATGCCAGCAGCAGTGCTAAAAAAGGGCTGTACAACATCAACGTCCAACAGACGGCCGGTGCCGATCAGAAAGCGTTTGAAAGTTTAAGTGATGCCGATATTGCCAACGCCAGCGGCAATCTGAAAATCAGTATTGGTGATAAAGACGTGGATATTGATATGTCCACCATCAGTAGTCTGTCGGGACTTCGCGACAAAATTAACGCAGAAAGCGGTAATTCTGGTGCAACGGCCTCGCTGGTGAAGCAAAACGGCCAGAATATCCTGATGATAAGCAGTGATAAAACCGGTGCGGATAATGCCGTCACGCTCTCCGCTGATGATGCGGCGTTGCATAACCAGCTGACCACAAAGGCCACGCAAATTTCGACCGCGAAGGATGCCGTGATCACGATGGGTGAAGGCGCGATGACCTTCACCAGCAGCACGAATGACTTTAAAGACATCATTCCCGGCGTGGATCTGACGGTGATCCGTACGACCATCGAGGGAGAACCGCTGATCATTAACATTGACAACGACACCACCGGTACCCGTGAACAGGCAGATAAGTTTGTTGATGCCTGGAACTCGCTGCGTACCAAGCTGAACGAGCTGACCAAAAGTGGTAACAGCGATGGCTCAATAACACGGGGTGCACTTGCCGGAGACTCCGGCATTAGCGCACTGGAAACGAAACTTAATGAGCTGCTGCGTAGTGAGTTTAACGGCGCGAAGCTGAGCGAGTTTGGTATCACCTCTGATAAAAATGGCCAGTTGAAACTGGACGGAAAATTGTTTGAAGAGACGATGAAGGAAAAACCAGGTGCCTTCAATGCCCTGTTTGATGGTTCCAGCGGCCTGCTTAAACGGGTCGAAAAAGAGGCGCTTGATACCCTTCTCAGTGGGTCGAAAGGGACCTTGAAGCAGCGTCAGGAAGGCCTGGATAGGAAAAGCGAGCAGCTAACTCGTAAGGAGTCGCAGATTCAGACTCGCTATGAAACGGCGTTCAATCGCTACGTGAAAGAGTTTACCAATATGAAAACGATTATCGCGCAAATGAACCAGACGATGGGGCAGTTCTTCTAGGAACAGACAAGCAATTATGTACGGAAACTCTAACGACTTTACTCAATATCATGATGCGGATCTGGCGATCCGCACGGCTGCCGCGACACCGCATCAGCTGGTGGTGATGTTATTAAACGGCCTGCTTGATGAACTGACGCGTGCCAAAGGCCATATTCAGGCACGGCGTTTTGAACGAAAAGCAGAAAGCATCAATAAGTGCATCGATATTCTCAATGCATTAACCAGCGCCCTTGATTATGAGCGCGGAGGAGAACTGGCGCTGCGGCTGGCAGGGCTTTATGACTACTGCGTATATCGCTTGTATGACGCCAGTCATCATTTGTCTGTTGAACAGATAGGCGAAGTGGAAGGGATCCTGCGCAATATTCAGGAAGGCTGGGAAGGAATGGGGGCGTGATGAAGGGGCGCATTGTTCAACTGAGCCGGGCGCTGGAGCAGGCGGCAAACGACGAAAACTGGAATGAAATCCGCCGTATTGACGCTCAGATTAGCCAGCTGCTGGAAGCGATACGTGAGCAGGGATTGCAGGAGACGTTGTGCCCCGATCTGGCCACGCTATACCGCTGCCATCAACGGGTGGCAAAAATATGTCGCGAACAGCATGACGTATTGCAGATGAAGCTTCAGCAGTACCAGCAGAACCGACAAGGGCTGCAGGCGTATGCACTATTTTCAGTAAGTGATGAGGAGAATGAATGATGCCGACGATGTTTACTGTACCGGCAATATCAGGAAAGGCCGATACCCTGTTACCCGGCATCAGAGCACAGCCCGCTGCTGCATTCCCTCAGCCCGGTGCCACGCAGGCCGATAAGCTGTTGTTGCCCATCGCTATGCCTTATCTGACAGAAGGGGATGTGTCTGAACCCCCTGCCCAGGACAGCGTCGACGTGACTTCAGCGGAAAGTGACCCGCAGCAGTTGCTTGCACTGCTATTGGCTGCACCGATCACCCTGCCCCCGGCAGAAGAGGTCGTGCCTGTATCCACTCAGGCCGCTGTACAGGCTATGAGCGCTGACTCTCCGTGCGGTCTGGCCGAAACAGAAAGCGCTGGACTGCTGAGAAACAGTTTTCTGGCCGAAACAGAGAGTGCCGGACTGCTGAGAAACAGTGTGCTGGCCGAAACAGAGAGTGCCGGACCGCTGAGAAACCGTGTGCTGGCTGAAACAGAGAGTGCCGGACTGCTGAGAAACAGTTTTCTGGCCGCAGGCCATCTTACGACAGCAATACCGTGGCAAGTAAAAGAACAAACACCGTCTGCTGCAGTCGTGCCACTCAGCAGTGAGCCAGGTGACGTGTTGGCCATGCTGCAAAATGTTCCCAAAAAGTTGCAAATGCCTGCCGATGCTTTGCGGGCCAGTCAATCGGTGCAACAAGTATTGCAGGCGGATCGTGAATTACTGATCACAAACAATACCCTGCAGCATCCCGCCCCGGCGCTACTCAATGCATTACTGAAAGGCGATGCGGAGGCGAAAACATTACCGGTCATTACGCTGCCAGCCGCGTCTGAGCAGAAGGCCGACGTATTGCAAAAAGCGCTGGCAGAACGTCTGGAAATGCAGATTGATCGGCGCGTGCAAAAGGCCACTATTCGGCTCGATCCCCCTAATTTAGGGAAACTCGATATCTCGATACATTTCGAGTCGGGAAAACTTCAGGTACAAATTCAGGCTGCACAACCTGAAGTCACTCGTCTATTGCAGCAGATCAGCAATGACATGCGTACCAGCCTGAGTGAACAGAATAATGTTCAGGTGAACGTACAGGTGTCGACCCAGAATGGTGACAGTCGGCAGCAACATCGGCACCGCGATAACCCTGAAACGGCTATCGATAATAATAATGAGGAGGTCACCACGATACCTCGTGGTACCGACGGCACAATACTGACGATGGTTTAATGACATATATGAAGACGACATTACTGAATTTTATTCTGGTGCTGGTGACGGCATTAGTCACCGCATTCCTTGTACTAGCTGGTTCGCAATATTTGAATAAAAAAAATGATGGCAGTGTGCCTGTTTCTTTTTTTTCCTCTTCTCCAGAGGAAGAGAAAGTTCTGCAGTTTGTTGAAATTAAAAACCTGGTGATCACCCTGAGAAGCAATTCATTGAAAGAGCGCTATCTTCTGCTGGATTTGGCCCTGACGACGACGGATGAGCTTCAGGCTCAGAGGGCGGAAAATCTGCTTCCTAAGATTAAAGGAATTGCTGTCGATATGCTCACATCAATGGATTACAACGAGGTGCGTGGCATGTCGGTGCAGGCGTTGCGTAGCCTGATGATGAAGCGCTATCAGTCTGCATTCCACAATATCGGTGTCACTATTCCTTTTGACGATGTGACCATTTCTAAAATGGTCTTCCAGTGATTTTTTGCTATGAGTACTTTTATTGATATTACGGCGTTGTCACCCGTCGAAGAAAGCCATTTTATGCAGCAGTGGCTTCCTCTGGTGAAAAAAATTGTCCGTCAACTTGCTTGGCAGGCTAACGGCATGATGGACCGCGATGATATTGAACAGGTCGCCCTGATGGGGTTGCTGGAGTCGCTGCGGCGCTATGGTAAACCTGATGATCACTTCGCGGGTTATGCGATGCAGCGCGTACGTGGCGCGGTATTGGATCAATTCCGTCAGCATGACTGGCGCCCGCGTACTCTTCGTCAAAAGACGCACAAAATCAATCATGCCCTGCGTGAAGTGACGCGGAGCCTGGGGCGTGAGCCGACGGATGAAGAGGCATGTCATCAGCTGGCGTTGAGCCAAGAAGAATGGCAGGAATATCAGCTACTGGAATCAGCCTGTGCCATCGAAAGTCTGGATGAGATCTTGTCCGTTGAGGGGGGGGCGCAAAATACGGCTTTTGCCGGACGTGAGCTTGAAGAAGAAGTTGATATTCAGCGTACGCTGGCACTGGCGTTACACAGTTTGGATGAGCGTGAACGTACCATTATCAATCTGTATTACCAACAGGGAATCAGCCTGAAAGAGATCGCTTTAGTTTTGGATATCACTGAAGCGCGGGTGTGTCAGCTGAATAAAAAGATTAGCGAAAAGATTAAAGTCTTTTTTTAAATGGAAAAGAAATGCAGAAACTTATTGGATTAATCGTCGTGCTGGGCTGTGTGATTGGTGGATATATGATGTCTGGTGGCCATATTGCATCATTCTGGCAGCCAGGTGAGTTGATCATCATTCTCGGCGCAGGGGCGGGCGCTATGGTCATTGCCAACCCAAAACATGTATTAAAATCGATGTGGTCACAGATGAAAGCGGCGGTCAGTAAAGACGAGCAAAATGCCGATTTTCAGCGCCAGCTGTTAATGCTGATGTATGAATTACTGGAGCTGGTACAGGATGGTGGGTTGAAGGCTCTTGATGAACATCTCGATGTGCCGGAGAACAGTGCGTTGTTTCAAAAATATCCCCTGATTTTGAAAGATAAAGGATTTATTACTTTTATCTCCGATAACTTCCGCCTGATGGCGATGGGAAAAATTAACGAGCACGAAATGGAAGGGCTGCTTGAAGCGGAAATTGAAGCCGTCGAAGAAGAGCTGTTGGTCCCTTCACGATCGTTACAACGTACGGCAGAAGCGATGCCGGGATTCGGCATCTGCGCGGCGGTACTGGGGATTATTATCACCATGCAGTCGATTGATGGCTCTATTGCACTGATTGGCCTGAAGGTGGCGGCTGCGCTGGTCGGGACCTTCCTGGGCGTGTTTTTTTGTTTCTGCCTGATGGACCCGCTGGCTAACGCGATGGAGCAATGCATGCGTAAGCGCATGACGATTTTTTTCTGTATCCGTACCGTACTGGTCAACCATGTTGCAGGCAAACCGACCCTGCTGGCCGTCGATGCGGGGCGTAAAATGCTGTCGCTCGAATCGAAACCGACTTTTGCCACGCTTGATGGCTGGGTTAATGCCATGAGTGAAAATCCAGAATGAAGAAGGGCGCTCACACTACCATCATCAAACGCGGGGGAAAAAAGGCTCATCACGGTGTCCATACCGGAGCATGGAAAGTGGCCTTTGCCGACTTTACGCTGGCAATGATGGCGCTGTTTATGGTGCTGTGGATCGTCAGTTCCGTATCGAAAGAGGAGCGAAGGGAAATTGTTGCCCGTCTGAACGGTGTTTCTATTTTTGATGGCGGGGCCTTCAGTCCTGTCAACGATCCCGCTTCTGGCGGAGGCCCTCTGCCACTCATCTCTTCTGTACCTGCTATGGCTGACGCAGAGAGAGAATTTGACCCGCAGACCTCCCCTCAGCCTGAGGCGCTGGAAACCGTCTTGTCGCGTTCGGATCAGGAGTTAAATGAACTTAGCGAGGCCATTACACGCATCACCGCGGAATTAAACGCACAGGGAAATCTTTCGCTGGAAAAAGTACCGCAGGGGCTGCGCATTTTGCTACAGGATGATGAAGACCGGGTGATGTTCCCGCGTGGTAGTGCAAAGATAACGCCTTTCTTTACTCGCTTGTTGAGTGAACTGGCACCGGTATTCAATCGTATTGATAACCAGGTGATCATCAATGGACACACGGATTCAGCGACCTATCCTGAGAGCGCGGGATATAACAACTGGAATCTGTCCGGGGACCGTGCACTGGCAGCCCGAAATGTATTAGAAAAAGGCGGCCTTGAAACACAGCGGGTGATTCAGGTTAACGCGATGGCCGATCGCATGCTGCTGGTCCCTGACGATCCCTTGTCTGCGCGCAATCGTCGCATTGAAATTATGGTCCTTACCCAGGCCGCTTCCGACTCGTTGTATCAATTTTACGGGCAAAATGGCGTAAAAGTGGTGAAACCCATCGTCGATCGCCTGCAATAGTTTTTAAATGCCCCCACGCCTCCCATTTGAGGGGAGTCCGGTGGTATTTTGCCACCGTTTTTTCTTTCAGGCACGGTTCCCGCCAGACATTGATGCAGACGTTATCTGGACCCTTGTTTGTCACGACAAACAAGGGGATCATTCATCAACCCGCATTTGACCTGAGTTCGCTAAATGTTAATTACCACTGATGCAGCAAGGACGTTCAATACGGACAGCCGCCTTGCCTGCACCCTGGCCGCCGTCGCCGGGGCGCTGAACACCGCCGCTTTTGAAAGTGTGGGCTTTTTTGCCGCCAATATGACAGGGAACATCTCTTCATTGTCCGATCACCTGGCAAAAATCAACCTGAGTGCGGGCGTCTTCTTTCTGGCCATCGTATTCCTGTTTATCGCGGGATCGGTGTGCTCAACGCTGATCATTAATGCGGGCCGCAGGCGAGGTATCCGTACCATCTATGCGGTAAATATCTTTATTGAAGGCCTGGCGCTGATGGCGCTGGGTGCCGCAGAGATCGGATTGACGCTGGCCTCTCCGGGCGCGTTGCTGGTCCTCAGCCTGAGTTTCCTGATGGGGCTACAGAATGCGGTGGTGACACGCATTTCCAACGCGCGTGTCAGAACAACGCATGTGTCAGGAACCGCAACGGATATCGGTATCGAGCTGGCGATGCTGTTTGATGTTCTGCGGCGTAAAGAGTCGCCTCAGAATGCCCCTCTCTATATGGAACGTCTGCGTCTGCATTTCTATACGGTGATGGCATTTCTTATCGGCGGTGTGGCCGGTATCTGGCTGTTCCACTGGCTGGGGTATGTTTTCCTGATGGTCATCGGTGCGGGGCTTCTCTTACTGGCGATGAACACGATGTTCAGCAAACGGCTGTCACCGGCACAGGGCAGTTGACCTGCGCAGTGCCGTCAGACAACCGGCCGTCACACTTCGGCGTCCCGTTTTGCAGGCGCTTATCAGCGAGCCAGACGCCGCCGTGTTAATCCCTTTCCTGCCAGATACGCCAGCGCACTGCACAGCAGGTAATAGATGATGCCAACAAACAGAAAGATCTCTGCAGGATAGATCTGCACCCGGTTGTTAACCTGTCCGGCAACCGTTGTGAGTTCAGGGACGTTAACAATAAACGCCAGCGATGTGTCCTTCAGCAGCGAAATCAGTAACCCCAGGTATGAGGGCAGCAAGTTTGGCCACGCCTGCGGCAGAAGAATGACGGTGAGGATTTTTATTTTACTGAAGCCTGACGCCATTCCTGCTTCTGTCTGCCCGGCGGGCAGAGATTCCAGCCCGGCCAGCGTTGAGTGCATGACTGCCGCTGAGGTAAACCATGCCAGCGCAATAATCACCGTCAGCGGGCCGGGGATTGAACCGCCAAACACCACCGGCAGCAGAAAGTAGAGCCAGAAAATAACAAAAATCAGTGGGATGCCACGGATAAAGGAGGCCCAGAGAAACAGCACTCTGCGCGTCCAGCCGCCGTAACGCCAGGCCAGCATGGCCATCAGCACACCCAGCACCAGCGCCAGAAAACCGGCAGAGACGGCCATAATCAACGTCAGTAATACGCCGCCCGGTTCACCGTCCGCCACTCTTCCCCACAGCATATAGCCAGCATTATCGTGCAGTACTGAGTAATCAAATTCCATCTTTTGAACGCTCCGACAGGGTGGGTTTCGCCCGTTTTGGCTGATGGCGCGGCGGGCGCTTAGGGCCGATCACGGTTAACAGCCCACCCAACATCAGGCCAAGTAACAGATACAGTGCGGTGCCTACCGCAAAGCCTTCAAAGGCGTGCGCGTTGTAGCTTTCAATACGGCTGACCTGATAGGTCAGTTCGGAAAAGCCAATACCGGTTGCCAGCGAGGAGAGTTTCATCAGGTTCAGATATTGCCCGGCGACAGGTTGCCAGGCATGGGTCAGCACCTGGGGCAACAGAATGTCCCACAGCAGCGTCCAGCGGCTGAAACCCTGTGAAATCGCGGCCTCGCGCTGGCCTTTTGGCACGGCGTTCAGCCCCGCCTGAACCTCTTCCACTAAAAATGCCGCCGTGAACAGCCCCAGCCCCCAGACCACGCAGAGAAACTCCGGCGTCAGCCAGTTGATATCGCCAGGGAACGTTGCCCAGGGATGAATATCCCCGATGTAAAAACGCCAGCTCTGCGGCAATGCGCCCCAGGCGGCGAAATACCAGAACAGCAGCTGGACCAGCAGCGGCGTATTACGAAACAGGGAAACAAATGCCGCCACTGCCCCCTGGGCGATCCGCGATGGGCTCAGACGCATCGCCAGCAGCAGTACCACCAACAGTGTACTGAACAGGCTGGCAATCAGGCTGACGTAAAAGGTGGTGAAAAAACCGGAGATAATCCATTGCAGAGGCTGCCCGGTCAGCACGCCTGCCCAGTCGGGCTGCCAGTTCACAGGCCCACCTGTGATTCAGGATGCAGCGGGAACAGCACTTTCTGCAGAAAACGCCGGGCGCGCGGATGGGTGGGGTGTGTAAAGAAATCTTCCGGGGCGGCCTGCTCCAGAATTTCACCGCCGTCCATAAAAATCACCCGGTCAGCGATTTCGCGGGCAAAGCTCATTTCATGGGTCACCACAATCATCGTGATGCCGCTGCGTGCCAGTTCACGCATCACCAGCAGCACCTCTCCGATCATCTCCGGGTCAAGCGCCGAGGTCGGTTCATCAAACAGGATGATGTTCGGGTCAGTCGCCAGCGCCCGGGCAATCGCCACGCGCTGCTGCTGGCCGCCGGAGAGCTGCTCAGGATAATGCTGTGCTTTATCGGCCAGGCCGACGCGCGTCAGTAAGGCCAGCGCCTTTGCCCGCGCCTCCGTTTTCTTCCAGCCGTGTACTTTGATCAGCGCCAGGCTGACATTGTCCTGTGCGGTCAGATGGGCGTAGAGGTTGAACTGCTGAAACACAAAACCAATATGTGTTCTCAGTTGCTGAAGTGCTGCGCCTTTCAGTCCCCGCGTGGGTTTACCGTCAATCAGGATCTCGCCATCGCTCACGGTTTCCAGCTGGTTAATCAGGCGGATCAACGTCGACTTACCGGAACCTGACGGGCCACAAACGGCAACGACTTCACCGCTGGTCACGCTGAGATCGACCGTGGTGATCACCTGATGGTGACCAAACGACTTACTGACCTGGCGGAATTCGACGGCGGTACTTTGTCCCGGCGATGAATGTGAAAAAACCGCAGACGCCGCTGCGGTTGATACATTTTCTTGCTGCATGTGTGATACCTGGCTGATTATTTTGCTTCGATTTTGAATAACCGGGGTTGTGGTGATTTTGTTTGCGGGCCAAACCAGGTGTCGTAGATGCTCACCGCCTGACCGTTTTTTTCCAGGTTCAACAGTTCGTCATTCACCACTTTCAGCAGGCTGGCTTCGCCTTTTTTCACCCCCACGCCAATCTCTTCCTTGCTCAGTAACTCAGGCAGCACTTTGTATTTGGCTTTATCCGGTGCACCGTCCAGCAGGCCAGCGAGAATGGTGCTGTCCTGAGTAATTGCCTGCACGTTGCCATTACGCAGGGCAGACAGCGCCAGTGGGATATCGTCATACGACAGCACGCGTGACTGCGGGAAACGGTTATGCAGTTCCTGTTCGCCGGTGGTGCCTTTTACGGCACCAATGCGTGCCGTCGCGTAGCCATCCAGTTTATCCGGTGAACTGACGGGCACCAGGAACTGCTGTCCGGTGACAAAGTAAGGCACTGAGAAATCGATCACTTTTGCACGCTCAGGCGTGATAGTGATATCGGCCACAATCAGGTCCGCTTTACCTGACTGCAACAGGGGGATGCGGTTTGCCGGGTTGGTCGGTACCAGTTGCAGCTTCACGCCCAGGGTTTTTGCCAGAGCTTTCGCGAAGTCGACGTCATAACCGACGATTTCGTGGGTTTTGGCATCCACTGAACCAAACGGCGGATTGGCGTCAAAGGTGGCGACTTTCACCACGCCGGCTTTTTGGATATCCGCCAGTTGATCAGCATGAACGGCGAAAGGGGTGATGCTGGTCAGTGCCAGCAGCAGTGCAGCAGAAGGGCGGGTTTTATGGAATGAGCGGTTCTTGCGTGTCACCGTAATCATGGTTTTTCCTTATGTATAGTCCGAAAGGGGGGATAACCCCGTTTTCCTGAAGGCAGGTAATCGTTATTATTTTCTTTTAGGATTGATAGCGTTACATAAAGGAAAAATGACGGCTACAAACAAAAAGGTCTATCACCTGCTAAATTATGCATAAGTAAAACATTGGTATTGCGCGGGTTGCTCCGGTGTTGGCAGGACGTTAGCGGCAGTGACTCTCTGAATTATCCTTCCAGCAACGACAGCACCATTTGTGGCGTGGTCGTCATCACCTTCGACAGTAACGAGGCGCTGGACTGTTGCAGAATTTGTGCCCGGGCCATTGCGGACACCTCGACGGCATAGTCGGCATCTTCAATACGTGAACGTGATTCAGCAAAATGGGTGGACGTGGCACTCTGCACGTTCTGCACCGATGTCAGACGGTTGGCAGCGGCCCCGAGTAATGAACGCTGGCTATCGATACGGCTGATGGCTCTGTCGAGGGTCGCTAACGGGTCATCCGGATTACGCAGCCGGATTTCAGAACCCGTTTCCGCAATGCTCATCTGGGTGTTGTTTGTGGAAGCATCCGTGACGGCAGCCATCGTCGTGGTGAAGAAGATCTGTACATCACCCACTCCTTCCAGCGTTTTCAACAGGTGGGTATTATTGCCGTCATTCAGCGTGACCAGCGTTGCCGTCTTGTTGACGGTTCCGCCGTGTACATCCATATAATAATTACCCTCCGCATCGAGACGCAGCACATCACTAAAGCTCTGGCCGCCGTTTTCGGTGTAGCGGGTTTCGACATTTGCCGGGTCAAGCGTCACCACGGACGTTCCATTGACGGTCGATACCGCGGTAAAGCTGTTCTGGCTGGCGATGCTGCTGGCCGTCACGCTCAGCGAAGTGAGCGTTCCATCACTCGTGGCATTGACACTGGCGTTGTAATACTGATAGTTGCCGCTGCCGTCACCGACTTCCATCATGTACTGGCTGCCGTATTTCACCAGGCGTGCATCACTGTTTGCCACGGCATTGCCATTTGCATCCGTAAAGGTGAGTGTCGCGGTGCTGGTGTCGATTGCCGGAGTTGTTGAAACCTGGGTCGGCAGTGGCGTGAAGTCAGTATCCGGCTGGCCGCTGGCGTTGGTTATCTGCGCGGTCACAGCACCGCTGGTGGCGAAGTGAATATCAGCAGCGTAATAGATATCGTTCTGTTCGATATAATACTGACCGTTGTTTTCTGTCAGGGTCGGCGGCGGGCTGTTGCTCAATGCAGTTCCGTTGTCGTCCAGATAGTTAACGGAAGGGAGGGGTCGAGCGGCGATAGCGCTGACGCCGCTATACAGCGGAACGTTACTGGAGGTGCCAACAGAAACCGTACCGCTTCCGGTAGCGGTATACCACGTTGCACTATAAGACGCCGGGTAAAACGTTGGCGTGCCGTCGCTGGCGGTGCCCTGTATATAAAGCTGGTTCGTGATGTTGCTTCTCACCAGCTGCGGCGATGTCAGCGTCACTGGCGTCGAGTAGTTCACCGAGACGCTGCCGTTGTTCAGCGAGATATTATTGGCGATGCCGATAATGGTATTCGCTGGCGTAATTGAACCGCTGATGCCGCGGATAATCAGGTCCTTTAAACCCAGCTGTTCAACACTGAAACCCTGTGATAAATCGAGGTCGATTTTATTATTATCGTTCGCACCCACCTGTATACCTACTTTACCCGCACTGCCGTTCAGCAGGCTGATGCCGTTAAAGCGGGAGGTGGTATTGAGTCGATCGATCTCTTTCAGGTTGAGATTGATCTCCGCCTGAATCGCATCACTGTCGGTCTGTGAGTAAGTTTCACTGAGTCCCTGCACGGCGAGTTCGCGGATACGCTGTAAACGACTGTTGATTTCATTCAGTGCGCTTTCGGCTGTTTCTGCCAACGATAAGCCATCAGCGGCGTTGCGCTGCGCCTGTTCCAGCCCTTTCTGCTGACTGGTTAAACGATTAGCAATAGCCTGCCCGGCAGAGTCATCACTCGCACTGTTGATGCGCAGCCCGGACGAGAGACGACGGATAGATTCATCAAGCGCAGAGGCGCTTTTCATCGATTGCTGTTGTACAACAAGGGCCGACGTATTGGCTTTAAGGCTTAGCATTATCATGCTCACTGATGATTTTATCTGATGAATGTTATCGGCAGCCTGCAGGGAAGTTTTAACTGAAATTTTGCTTAAGGAGGAAAATCTGATGCAGCGGTAAAACTGGAGCGGCCAACGGGAATCGAACCCGTGTCATCAGCTTGGGAAGCTGAGGTAATACCATTATACGATGGCCGCCTGGTGTGAGGTGTCGGATGAGAAAAGCGTTTGCTCAACGTCCGTGCCGCAGGATGTTAGCACAATGATCAGTGGAAAAGTTGAGTAATATCAAAAAACTTCCAGCGGCACGGCGCTTTACCCTGTACCAACCCTGTCATGACGGCCACCTGACGTGCGTGGTTAATTTATGCAGCGGTGAGGAACTGTGCAAGAATGAGTAAAAATGACAGTGATACCGGGAAATGATGTTTAAAACGATAATGTTATGTCTGATGCTGGTGGGGTGTACCGCTTCGGTGGGACAGAACTTTGATGACAGCAAGCTGGCACAAATCAAGTATGACAAAACGACCAGACAGGATCTTATTTCGCTGTTTGGCGAGCCTTCCTCAGAGACGCCCTTCCCGGAGGGGCAAAGCATTCTGATGTGGACCTGGAGCCAGGCAAAAGCCATGAGTACCACCGAAGGCCGAACCCTGACCATCCGACTGATAAATGGCAAAGTGAAAAGCTATACCGTTAATAAAACCTGACTCCCTGCACTTTCCCATTTTTCGGACACAAAAAAGCCGACTTCATCTGTCGGCTAAGTTTTGCAGATACTCAAGTATTATGCCATCAGGTTTACCCGGGCGCCGTCGTCGACATTTCTGTCTCTCCAGCAACCCCCCGACCTCAATGTCATCGGCAGGGCAATAAAAGACTTTAGCAAAACATGAGTATTGCTCTGTTCATGCCTCATCCCTTGAGGGCTAGAACCATATATACGTTGCCAGGCAGTATGCCAGTGTCAGTGACAGCAGAATCAGCTCTGCAGGTTTAATC
>NZ_JBBGZS010000015.1:0-35203 GCF_037479175.1 Erwinia sp. MYb375
GAATTGAGAGGGGTTGCTCCTAGTACGAGAGGACCGGAGTGAACGCACCACTGGTGTTCGGGTTGTCATGCCAATGGCATTGCCCGGTAGCTAAGTGCGGAAAAGATAAGCGCTGAAAGCATCTAAGCGCGAAACTTGCCTCGAGATGAATTCTCCCTGGGGCCCTGAGCCCCCTGAAGGGACGTTGAAGACTACGACGTTGATAGGCCGGGTGTGTAAGCGCAGCGATGCGTTGAGCTAACCGGTACTAATGACCCGTGAGGCTTAACCTTACAACGCCAGAAGCGTTCTGGTGAGCGTGATGAGAGACGCGAAAGAGATTTTCAGCCTGTTCGAAACGGATTGGTTCACGTGGTTACGAGAGTAACGGCGGGGACGAAACAGAATTTGCCTGGCGGCTTTAGCGCGGTGGTCCCACCTGACCCCATGCCGAACTCAGAAGTGAAACGCCGTAGCGCCGATGGTAGTGTGGGGTCTCCCCATGCGAGAGTAGGGAACTGCCAGGCATCAAATTAGTTCCTTTTCCCCTGACAAGGAAAATAACAGGAACAAACTTGTATCAGACGTTTTCTGATGTGAGTGTAAGAACCGGTGGAGCGGTAGTTCAGTTGGTTAGAATACCTGCCTGTCACGCAGGGGGTCGCGGGTTCGAGCCCCGTCCGTTCCGCCAATTATTAAAAATTATGCCTGCTAAAGTTAGCAGGCATAATGTTAAGCATAATTTAGGGGCGTAGCTCAGTTGGTAGAGCACCGGTCTCCAAAACCGGGTGTCGCGAGTTCGAATCTCTCCGCCCCTGCCAAATAAAAATAATCCTTTGCTTCGGCAAAGGATTTTTTTTGTCTAAAATTCCTGCCATGTTACCCCTGCAATCATCTTAAAAGCATAAAAAAGGACCAGCAAGCTGGTCCGATTCGATGGTTATTTATACGCTTTATGCTCTTATATTGACCGGGGATTTAATGAGTTGTCGGATATATGCCTGCTGATCGCTGTTTTGTAGCCATACCGCATACAGCGGTCTGGATGCGACAGCGGTATCAGGGATGACTAGCAGATCGCTGTACTCTTTCCCCCATACATCCGGTAAAAATGCACAAGCGCCAGTGGTATGCAGCAGTTGCCTGGCCAAATGTGCTGAGGTTGTTGTCAGTACCGGAACATCATCAGCGCCGGCAAGATAACTTTCATGTTGATGAAAATCAGCACCCCATTCCAACTTAATGTAATCATATTTCTCCTTTTTCTCGGATTTTTTCGACCGGAAAAGAGTCAGTGAAATATGGCCAATTTGCTGACTGGTCAACTCATCCATTTTGGGGGCTTCGGTCGTAATAAGCAGGTCAAGTTGTCTCTCATGTAGCTGTTTAACCAGCAAATGACGCTGCGCAACACGCGCTTCCAGATGTAAGCTCTCACGGTTCTCATACAGCGTTTGCAGCCAGGGTGTCAGATAAGCCTCCCACAGAGAAGCACTGGCCCCGATCGACAGCTCGTGATGTTGCTGAGTGTGCGCTACCTCTTTCTTAGCCATCAGCCATGTGCTCATCAGGCTCTCTGCATAGGGCAGCAAACGCTCCCCTGCAGACGTCAGCCTGATGTTATTACGATGGCGGGTAAAAAGGTTCACTCCCAGCTGATTTTCAAGCTGTCTGATGCGAAAACTTACAGCAGATTGCGTGAGATAGAGTGCTTCTGCGGCACGTCCAAAGTGGCGAGTTCTGCTCACTTCAAGAAAGGTTTTCAGTAATTCCGTATCCACATCCATCTCCTAAAAAACATTTGTCGTTATGATTTAAATGTTTTGTTTTACACTCTGTCAAGCCTATCTAATACTCCGCGCCATAAATAGCACGGCCATAAATGAGTTAGGAGCGTGTAAAATGGCGGAAAGCTTCGCAACAACGAATCGTTTTTTTGATAACAAACATTACCCTCGCGGATTCTCCCGTCACGGTGATTTCACCATCAAAGAAGCCCAACTTCTTGAGCGTTATGGTTACGCTTTCAACGAACTGGACCTGGCAAAACGTGAGCCAGGTACGGAAGAAGAGCGTCTGTTCATTGAGGTGTGCCGGGGCGTGCGTGAGCCGCAAACCGAGGCAGAAAAAGTCTGGTCAAAATATATGACCCGAATTAAACGTCCTAAACGTTTCCATACCCTGTCCGGCGGTAAACCGCAGATGGAAGGCGTTGAAGACTACACGGATAGTGACGATTAAGAAAAAGGGGCTTCGGCCCCTTTTTCATTTCCCTACTGCAGGCTGTTATGCAGATGAATCAGCAGGCGATCGATTCCTCGGTAACTAACGGCTTCCGTTAAATGCTCCCTGCTAACCTCGTTCTCCCCTGCAAGATCGGCAATCGTACGCGCCACTTTCAGCAAACGTTGCCATGCCCGCACTGACAGCCCCAGTTGGTTCAGCACTTGCTCCAGCCATTGAGCATCCTCAGGCGTAAGTGTACAGCATGCCTTGATATCGTTGTTGTTCATTACCGCATTCACTTTGCCGCAGCGATTGATCTGGCGTTCCCGTGCAGCCAGCACACGTTCACGCACCTGCTGACTGGACTCCCCATTGCCCTGTTGTGTACTCAACATCCCTGGTGGTAGTAACGGCACTTCAAGAGAGAGATCAAAACGATCGAGAAAAGGGCCAGACAGACGGCTGAGATAACGTAATGTCTGCTGGGGTGAACTTCGATTATGTGGGCCGCTATAATGCCCGGTTGGGCTGGGGTTCATTGCGGCGATCAGCTGAAAGCGTGCCGGATAGGTGATTTTGGCACGTGCCCGCGAAATACTGATCTCCCCTGATTCAAGCGGTTCACGCAGTGCATCCAATGCGCGGCGTTCAAACTCCGGAAGCTCATCAAGAAACAGTATGCCGTTGTGGGCAAGGGAAATCTCACCTGGCTTAGGCAGTGAACCACCGCCGACAAGAGCATACAGAGATGAACTGTGATGAGGGGAACGGAATGGCCTCTGGCGCCACTGACGGTGCAGATCGCCACTGCCTAGCAGACTGGCTACGCTGGCACTCTCCAGGGCCTCACGATCGCTTAGAGGCGGCATCAGACCGTTCAACCGTGAGGCGAGCATCGTCTTCCCCGTGCCGGGTGGGCCAATTAAGAGCAGGTTGTGCCCACCGGCTGCTGTTACCTCCAGTGCGCGCTTTGCCTGCTGCTGGCCGATAATCTCGTTTAAATCCCCTGTAACGTGCGGCAGGCAGACCAGGTCGTTGCTCTGGGCTTCTGCAAGCTGCGTTTTGCCATGCAGGAAAGCACAGACCTCAAGAAGATGGCTGGCGATTAAACTTTTCCCGTGCTGGATAAGGCCAACATCATTTTGGTTATCCGCTGAGAGGATGAGTTGCCTTGCTGCATTGAGTGCCGCAACGGCTGCAGGAATTGAGCCCTGTACGCCACGTAGCGCGCCGTTGAGGGCTAACTCACCGAGGAATTCATACCCGGCAAGTTTCGCCGCAGGAATCTGCTCTGAAGCTGCCAGGATGGCTATAGCGATAGGCAAGTCATACCTGCCGCCTTCTTTCGGGAGATCGGCGGGGGCAAGGTTGACGGTAATGCGTTTTGCCGGAAAGGTGAAACCGCTGTTGATGATGGCGCTGCGCACCCGGTCCCGGGCTTCTTTAACTGTCGTTTCGGGCAGACCGACCAGTGACAAAGCGGGCAGGCCATTACTCAGGTGAACTTCAACAGACACCAGCGGCGCCTGAATGCCCAATGCGGCACGGGTATTGGCAACAGATAGCGACATAGATACTCCTTGTATTCACTACAGTGCACTGTCGATTTCCCTCTGACGAGGATGACAACAGGGATTTGTATGCTGCGCTGTAATGAATTTCATCAGGTCGACAGCGGAAGACATCTTCGTGCGATCTGCCACGCACATTCTCACTATGTGGAAATAAAGCAGTCACGCGCCGTGAGTGATGAAAAAAATTCAATTTTTCCTTATTAACTGAATAACAATAGTTTTTTCTGGATTTGCGTCGGCCGTCATAAAATAAAGTGATGAAAAAAGTTGAATTAATGCTGATAACTGTGATAACTCTGTAGGCATTACTTCGAACAAGCGAACTAAAAGAATTCAAATGAAAGCCCTTCTACGAGTCATTAGCCTAGTCGTCATTAACGTCGTCGTGATTATTATCACGCCGTGCGGGGCTACGCTCGGAGAAAGAAAGGCTTAAAAATCAAGCCTGATTTCGAAAGAACCCCCGCACCGAAAGGTCCGGGGGTTTTTTTTTGGCAAGGTATCAACGACAGAGGAACAGAATATGAACAGTAGCATAAAATGCTGTTGTTCCCAGCGAGAGGCGGGGGAATAACTATGAATGGTGCTCAGTGGGTGGTTCAAGCTTTGCGTGCACAGGGAGTCGAAACAGTTTTCGGCTACCCGGGTGGTGCAATCATGCCGGTCTATGACGCGCTCTATGACGGCGGTGTCGAACACCTACTGTGCCGCCACGAGCAGGGTGCAGCGATGGCCGCTATCGGCTTTGCTCGTGCAACCGGTAAAGTCGGCGTCTGTATCGCCACTTCCGGGCCGGGTGCCACCAATCTGATCACCGGGCTGGCAGATGCCATGCTGGACTCTGTTCCTATCGTCGCCATTACCGGGCAGGTCTCTTCTGCCGTGATGGGGACGGATGCTTTCCAGGAAATTGATGTTCTCGGCTTGTCGCTGGCCTGCACCAAACACAGCTTCCTCGTTGAATCCCTTGATGAACTACCGGTTGTGATGGCCGAAGCTTTTGCCATTGCGAAATCAGGTCGACCTGGCCCAGTACTGGTTGATATTCCTAAGGATATCCAGTTAGCCAGCGGCGATCTGGCCGCCCATCTGCTGCCCGTTGAACAGGAAATGGCGCATCCTCACGCGGAATTACAGCAGGCGCGTAACCTGCTGGCCCTGGCGAAGAAGCCGATTCTGTATGTGGGCGGCGGCGTGGGTATGGCTGATGCCGTACATGCGTTACGTGCTTTTGCGAAAGAGACGGGAATTCCCACTGTCGCAACGTTGAAAGGTCTGGGCACACCGGATGCTGATGACGAATGCTACCTGGGTATGCTGGGCATGCATGGTACCAAAGCGGCCAACCTGGCTGTGCAGCAGTGTGACCTGCTGATCGCCGTCGGAGCGCGCTTTGATGACCGCGTCACCGGAAAACTCGACACCTTCGCGCCGCATGCCAGCGTGATCCATCTGGATATTGACCCGGCCGAGCTGCATAAACTGCGCCGTGCACATGTTGGCTTACAGGGTGATCTTAATAAGCTGTTGCCTGATTTGTATCAGCCAGTATCCATCAGCACCTGGCGTGATGAAGTGAAAACGCTGAAAGCCGATCATGGCTGGCGCTATGATCATCCCGGCGAGGCGATTTTTGCTCCGCTGTTTTTAAAACAGTTATCAGATCGTAAACCGCAAAGTGCGGTAGTGACTACCGATGTGGGCCAGCACCAGATGTGGGCGGCCCAGCATATGAGTTTTAACCGCCCGGAGAATTTCATCACCTCCAGCGGTCTGGGGACGATGGGCTTCGGCCTGCCCGCAGCCGTGGGTGCGCAGGTTGCCCGTCCGGATGACACGGTCATCTGCGTCTCGGGCGATGGCTCCTTTATGATGAATGTCCAGGAACTGGGCACCGTTAAGCGTAAACAGCTGCCGGTAAAAATCGTTTTGATGGATAACCAGCGCCTGGGGATGGTACGCCAGTGGCAGCAGTTGTTCTTCGAAGAGCGTTACAGCGAAACGAATCTTTCAGATAACCCCGATTTTCTCATCCTGGCCAGTGCATTTGGCATTCCTGGCCAGCGCATTACCCGTAAAGATCAGGTCGACGCCGCATTAGACGCTTTGCTGCACAGTGAAGGGCCATACATGCTCCACGTCGCGATTGATGAGCATGAGAACGTTTGGCCTCTGGTACCACCGGGCGCCAGCAACGAAAATATGATGGAGAAGACTTCATGAAACAGCATCAATTGTCTATAGAAGCACGCTTTCGCCCGGAAATACTGGAACGCATTTTGCGCGTCGTTCGTCACCGTGGCTTCCAGGTGTGCTCAATGAACATGGCGTCGCTGGTCAATACTGACAATATTAATATTGAGATGACCGTTGCCAGCCAGCGCTCTGTCGATTTACTGTCAACGCAGTTAAGTAAATTGATGGACGTTGCATGCGTTCAGATCCAACAACAAACAACACAACAAATCCGCGCATAAGCGCGCAAGGAAACAAGAATGACGAAGAAAGCAGACTTTATCTGGTTCAACGGCGAGATGGTAAAATGGGAAGACGCAAAGGTCAGCGTGATGTCCCATGCACTGCACTACGGCACTTCAGTGTTTGAAGGCGTACGTTGCTATGACTCGCATAAAGGACCAGTAGTCTTCCGCCATCGTGAACATATGCAGCGCCTGCGCGATTCTGCAAAAATCTACCGTTTCCCGGTCAGCCTGAGTGTTGATGAGTTGATGGAAGCCTGCCGCGCCACACTGCGCAAGAACAACCTGAAAAGCGCCTATATTCGTCCATTAGTCTTCGTGGGTGACGTCGGTCTGGGTGTTAACCCGCCGGACGGCTACGAAACGGATGTGATCATCGCAGCCTTCCCATGGGGCGCCTACCTGGGTGCTGAAGCGCTGGAGCAGGGTATTGATGCCATGGTGTCTTCATGGAACCGTGTAGCGCCAAACACGCTGCCAACCGCAGCGAAAGCCGGTGGTAACTACCTTTCTTCTCTGCTGGTCGGTAGCGAAGCACGCCGCCACGGTTACCAGGAAGGCATCGCGCTGGATACTCAGGGCTACATCTCTGAAGGTGCAGGTGAGAACCTGTTTGAAGTCAAAGACGGCATCCTGTTCACGCCGCCGTTCACCTCTTCCGCTCTGCCAGGGATTACTCGTGACGCCATCATCAAACTGGCGCAGGATATGGGTATTGAAGTTCGTGAGCAGGTACTGTCTCGTGAATCTCTGTATCTGGCTGACGAAGTGTTCATGTCAGGCACAGCAGCGGAAATCACCCCGGTACGCAGCGTCGACGGTATTCAGGTTGGCGAAGGCAAGCGTGGCCCGGTGACCGAGCGTATTCAGTCTGCATTCTTTGGTCTGTTCACTGGCGAAACGGAAGACAAATGGGGCTGGTTGGATCCGGTTAACCCATAACAAAAAATACTTTTCGCGGGCATCATTTGATGCCCGCGCACTATCTGATTTTTGGAGTAAAGAGCATGCCTAAGTATCGTTCCGCCACCACCACCCACGGCCGTAATATGGCCGGTGCCCGTGCCCTGTGGCGCGCCACAGGAATGACCGATGATGATTTCGGTAAGCCGATCATTGCGGTGGTTAACTCCTTCACGCAGTTCGTGCCGGGTCACGTTCATCTGCGCGATTTGGGGAAACTGGTTGCTGAAGAGATCGAAGCTTCTGGCGGCGTGGCGAAAGAGTTCAATACCATTGCGGTCGATGATGGTATCGCCATGGGCCACGGCGGGATGCTCTATTCTCTGCCGTCACGTGAGTTGATTGCGGACTCCGTGGAGTACATGGTCAATGCGCACTGCGCTGACGCCATGGTCTGTATTTCCAACTGTGACAAAATCACCCCGGGAATGTTGATGGCGTCACTGCGCCTGAACATTCCGGTGATCTTCGTCTCAGGCGGTCCAATGGAAGCCGGTAAGACCAAACTGTCCGACAAAATTATTAAACTCGATCTCGTCGATGCGATGATTCAGGGCGCTAACCCGAACGTCAGCGATGCGGAGAGCGACCAGATTGAACGTTCTGCCTGTCCGACCTGCGGCTCCTGTTCCGGTATGTTCACCGCCAACTCGATGAACTGCCTGACCGAAGCGCTGGGTCTGTCACAACCGGGTAACGGCTCGCTGCTGGCAACGCACGCTGACCGTAAAGAGCTGTTCCTGAATGCGGGCCGTCGTATTGTTGCGCTGACCAAGCGTTACTACGAGCAGGATGATGAAACCGCACTGCCACGCAGTATTGCCAGCAAAGCGGCGTTCGAAAACGCCATCACGCTGGATATTGCTATGGGCGGCTCAACCAACACCGTTCTGCACCTGCTGGCTGCCGCACAGGAAGGCGAAATCGATTTCGATATCTCTGACATCGACCGTCTGTCCCGCCTGGTTCCACACCTGTGCAAAGTGGCACCAAGCACCCAGAAATACCATATGGAAGACGTACACCGTGCCGGTGGCGTACTGGGCATTCTTGGTGAGCTGGACCGTGCCGGACTGCTGGACAACAGCGTACGTAATATCCTCGGACTGAGTCTGCGTGAAACGCTGGATCAGTACGACATCATGCTGACCAAAGATGAAGCCGTGAAAAAGATGTTCCGCGCTGGCCCGGCAGGTATTCGTACCACGCAGGCGTTCTCGCAGGACACTCGCTGGGATACGTTAGATGACGATCGCCAGGAAGGCTGTATTCGTTCACGCGAGTTCGCCTTCAGTCAGGACGGCGGTCTGGCCGTGCTGTATGGCAATATCGCTGAAAACGGCTGTATTGTGAAAACGGCTGGTGTGGATGAAGGCAGCCTGGTGTTCAGCGGTCCGGCAAAAGTGTATGAAAGTCAGGATGATGCCGTTTCTGCCATTCTCGGCGGCAAAGTGGTTGCCGGTGACGTTGTGGTGATCCGCTACGAAGGGCCAAAAGGGGGGCCGGGTATGCAGGAAATGCTTTACCCAACCACCTATCTGAAATCCATGGGTCTCGGTAAAGCCTGTGCGTTGATCACCGATGGGCGTTTCTCTGGCGGTACGTCCGGTCTCTCAATCGGTCATGCCTCACCGGAAGCGGCCAGCGGCGGGACCATCGCGCTGGTCAAAGATGGCGATATCATCGACATTGATATCCCGAATCGCGGCATCCAACTGGCGGTGCCAGAGAATGAACTGGCTGCCCGTCGTCTGGAAGAGGATGCACGTGGCGATCAGGCCTATACGCCACACGGTCGTGAGCGTCAGGTTTCCTTCGCACTGCGCGCTTATGCCACTCTGGCAACCAGCGCCGATAAAGGTGCCGTCCGTGACAAGAGTAAGCTGGGAGGCTAACCAACATGGCTGAATCTCAACCGCTATCCGACCAGCCCACGGGCGCAGAGTATCTGCGGGCCGTGCTGCGTGCGCCGGTGTACGAAGCTGCACAGGTGACCCCGTTGCAGAAGATGGAAAAGATCTCCGCGCGTCTCGGTAATACGATTCTGGTGAAACGCGAAGATCGCCAGCCGGTTCACAGTTTCAAGCTGCGCGGCGCCTATGCGATGATCGCCGGGTTGAACGCAGAGCAGAAAGCCTGTGGTGTGATTACAGCATCTGCCGGTAACCACGCGCAGGGTGTGGCACTGTCATCCAGCAAGCTGGGGATTAAGTCTCTGATTGTGATGCCAGTGGCAACGGCTGATATCAAAGTGGATGCTGTGCGGGCGTTTGGCGGTGAGGTTTATCTGTTTGGGGCCAACTTTGATGAGGCCAAAGCCAAAGCCATCGAACTGTCTGAGCAGCAGGGTTATACCTTCGTGCCGCCGTTCGACCATCCGATGGTGATCGCCGGGCAGGGCACGCTGGCGATGGAACTGCTGCAACAGGATGCGCATCTGGATCGTGTGTTCGTGCCGGTGGGCGGCGGTGGACTGGCGGCAGGTGTTGCGGTGTTGATCAAACAGCTGATGCCGCAGATCAAAGTGATTGCGGTGGAAGCGGCGGATTCAGCCTGTCTGAAAGCCGCGCTGGATGCCGGGTATCCGGTCGATCTTCCCCGCGTCGGGCTGTTTGCCGAAGGGGTGGCGGTGAAGCGGATCGGCAGCGAAACCTTCCGTCTTTGCCAGGAGTATCTTGACGACATCATTACCGTCGACAGCGATGCGATCTGTGCCGCGATGAAAGACCTGTTTGATGATGTGCGTGCGGTGGCGGAGCCTTCGGGCGCACTGGCACTGGCGGGTATGAAGAAGTATATCCAGCAGCACCACATCCAGGGTGAACGTCTGGCGCATGTGCTGTCCGGTGCTAATGTTAACTTCCACGGTTTGCGTTATGTATCAGAGCGCTGTGAACTGGGAGAACAACGTGAAGCGCTGTTGGCGGTGACGATCCCAGAGCAACAGGGCAGTTTCCTGCGTTTCTGTCAGCTGCTGGGGGGCCGCTCGGTCACCGAATTCAACTACCGTTACGCCAACGCAGACGATGCCTGTATTTTCGTCGGTGTACGACTGACGCGCGGATTATCCGAGCGTGAGGAGATTCTGACGCTGTTGTCAGAAGGGGGTTACAAGGTGGTGGATCTCTCCGATGACGAGATGGCGAAGCTGCATGTGCGTTATATGGTGGGCGGGCGTCCGTCAAAGCCATTACGTGAAAAGCTGTTCAGCTTTGAATTCCCGGAGGCGCCCGGTGCGCTGCTTCGTTTCCTGCAAACATTGGGTACCCACTGGAATATCTCGCTGTTCCACTATCGCAGCCACGGCACGGACTATGGCCGCGTGCTGGCGGCGTTTGAACTGAGCGACAGTGAACCGAAGTTTGAAGAGCATCTGGCGGCACTCGGTTATGATTTCCACGATGAAACGCATAACCCGGCTTTCCGTTTCTTCCTGGCCGGTTAAAGCAATTTCCAGAAAGCATCAATAAGCGGCTCACTGAGCCGCTTTTTTTGTACGCAAACGCCCAACTCAAACGGCGCCACCATCTCCACATCTTCCAGTTCCAGAATACGATTGCGTATCGGTTCCGGGCTATTCTCCAGCACCACATCCGGCAGCAGGGCAATACCACAGCCCAGCGCGACCATTGACACAATCGCCTCATGGCCGGACACCGTCGCATAAATCTGGGGATTGGCGATATGACGATGACGGAACCAGAGATCAATACGCCGTCGCGAAGGGCCCTGAGCGGGGAGAATAAACGGAATTTGCGCCCAGTCGGGTTGCGGTTGCGTCGCCTGAGCCCGCACCGGACAGGGCAGTGCCGGGGCGATTAACACCAGCGGGATTAACCCCAGCGGGGTAAAACCGATGCTGGTGGGCAGCGTTTCCGGCCGACCGGCGATGGCAATATCCACCTCGTTAGACTGCACTTTTTCCACCGCATCGGCAGCATCGCCCGTGGTAAGTTTGATTTCGACCAGCGGGTGCTCGGCACGAAAGCGATCGAGGATCGGTGGCAGATGGCTGTAAGCGGCGGTCACCGAGCAGAACATTTTCATCTCACCGCTGAGTGACGGGCCGTTCTGGCCCATCGCGTGCCGCATCTGCTGGTACTGTAGCAGCGTCTGCTGGGCAAACTGACGCAGGCGCTCTCCGGCATCGGTCAGGGTGACAGTGCGGTTATCACGCAAGAATAACGTCTGGCCAAGGTCTTCTTCCAGTCGCTGGATTTGGCGTGAGAGCGTGGAAGGGCTGACATGCATCGCCCGCGCACTGCGCCCGAAATGGCGGCTTTCAGCCAGATGTAGAAACAATTTCAGGTCACGCAAATCCATCAGAGTCAGGCCTCGTTCTTACGTTGCAAAATGTGCAATGTCACGTTGTTAATATATCAATTTCAGCAACGCATTTCCTGTCATATGATAAGGTCTATTGAGGGTAAGGAAATAACCTACCCCGACAACAAACAATAATGCGAACACAACCTCATACGGAGTACCCCATGGCTAACTATTTCAACACTTTGAACCTGCGCAACCAGCTGGCGCAATTAGGTAAATGCCGCTTTATGGCTCGCGAAGAATTCGCTGATGAAGCCAGCTACCTGAAAGGCAAAAAAGTCGTCATCGTTGGTTGTGGTGCTCAGGGCCTGAACCTGGGTTTGAACATGCGCGACTCTGGCCTGGATATTGCCTATGCTCTGCGTGCTGAAGCGATTGCTGAGAAACGTGCTTCATGGCGTAAAGCGACCGAAAACGGCTTCAAAGTGGGCACTTACGAAGAACTGATCCCGCAGGCAGACCTGGTGGTTAACCTGACGCCGGACAAACAGCACACTTCTGTTGTTCAGGCTGTTCAGCCGCTGATGAAAGACGGTGCTGCACTGGGCTACTCTCATGGCTTCAACATCGTTGAAGTGGGTGAGCAGGTACGTAAAGACATCACCGTTGTGATGGTAGCGCCGAAATGTCCGGGTACTGAAGTCCGTGAAGAGTACAAACGTGGTTTCGGCGTACCGACGCTGATCGCGGTTCACCCGGAAAATGACCCGAAAGGCGAAGGCATGGCGATTGCTAAAGCCTGGGCAGCAGCGACCGGTGGCCACCGTGCGGGTGTGCTGGAGTCTTCCTTTGTTGCGGAAGTGAAATCTGACCTGATGGGTGAGCAGACTATCCTGTGTGGTATGTTGCAGGCCGGTTCACTGCTGTGCTTCGATAAACTGGTTGCTGAAGGTACCGATGCACCTTATGCAGAAAAACTGATTCAGTTCGGCTGGGAAACCATCACCGAAGCGCTGAAGCAGGGTGGTATCACTCTGATGATGGATCGCCTGTCTAACCCGGCAAAACTGCGTGCTTTCGCACTGTCTGAACAGCTGAAAACCATCATGGCGCCGCTGTTCCAGAAACACATGGATGACATCATCTCCGGTGAGTTCTCTTCCGGCATGATGGCTGACTGGGCGAACGACGACAAGAATCTGCTGGGCTGGCGTGAAGAGACCGGTAAAACCGCCTTCGAAACTGCTGCACAGTTTGAAGGTAAAATTGCCGAGCAGGATTACTTCGACCAGGGCGTTGTGATGATTGCCATGGTGAAAGCGGGCGTTGAGCTGGCATTCGAAACCATGGTTGCTGCTGGCATCATCGAAGAGTCTGCGTACTACGAATCACTGCACGAGCTGCCGCTGATTGCGAACACCATCGCACGTAAGCGTCTGTATGAAATGAACGTGGTTATCTCTGATACCGCAGAATACGGTAACTACCTGTTCTCTTACGCGGCAGTACCGCTGCTGAAAGAGTTCATGACCACTCTGCAGGCAGGCGATCTGGGTAAAGCAGTGAACACTGCGACCACCGTTGATAATGCGCAGCTGCGTGATGTGAACGAAGCTATCCGCAATCACGACATCGAAACGGTAGGCCGTAAACTGCGTGGCTACATGACCGATATGAAGCGTATCGCTGTCGCAGGTTAAGGACGTGCAGAACCTCCAGGGGCGGATTGACGATCTGCCCGAAAAAAAAGCGCCTGACGGCGCTTTTTTCATTAGTTACGGTACAACACCTTAATGATGTGGTAACCGAACTGGGTATGCAGCGGGCCCTGTGGTTCGATCAGTGGGCAGGAGAACACCACTTTATCGAACGCCGGCACCATTGCACCTTGTTTGAACTCGCCTAAATGGCCGCCTTTCTTACCTGACGGACAGGTCGAGTGTTTCTTTGCCAGCTTCTCAAAATCGGCACCTTCTGCCAGCTGGGCTAACAGATCCTGAGCCAGTTTCTCTTCTTTTACCAGAATGTGCAGTGCTGCTGCCATTTTTGCCATGATGTTACCTTGAGTCATAGGGATTTGGCTGGCTATACTACCACGCTGTTATTTTCTTCCCTCTGCAATTTCATTGAGTGACTTATCTATGCGTCTTAATCCTGGTCAGCAACACGCCGTCGAATTTGTTACCGGGCCTTGCCTGGTACTGGCTGGTGCCGGTTCGGGTAAAACACGCGTGATCACCAACAAAATTGCCCATCTGATCCGCGAGTGTGGCTATCAGGCACGCCATATCGCCGCAGTGACGTTTACCAATAAAGCGTCGCGTGAGATGAAAGAGCGTGTGGCACAAACCCTTGGCCGTAAAGAAGCACGCGGACTGATGATTTCGACCTTCCACACCCTGGGGTTGGAGATTATCAAGCGCGAATATGCTGCGTTGGGCATGAAAGCCAAATTTTCGCTCTTTGATGATCAGGATCAGCTGGCATTACTCAAAGATCTGACGGAAGAGTGGCTGGAAAATGATAAAACCCTGCTGCAACAGTTGGTCTCGACGATCTCGAACTGGAAAAACGATCTGATGGATCCCTCGCGTGCGGCAGCGGGGGCGCTGTCCGAACGCGATAAGCTTTTTGCACATTGCTATGCGCTGTATGACAGACACCTTAAATCGTGCAACGTGCTGGACTTCGACGATCTGATCCTGCTGCCCACGCTGTTGTTCCAGCGTAATCTCGAGGTTCGTGAACGCTGGCAGCAACGTATACGCTATTTGCTGGTGGACGAATACCAGGATACCAACACCAGCCAGTATGAGCTGGTTAAGCTGTTAGTGGGTAACCGGGCACGCTTCACCGTAGTAGGGGACGACGATCAGTCAATCTACTCCTGGCGTGGGGCACGGCCACAAAACCTGGTGCTGCTGCAGGAGGATTTCCCGGCGCTACAGGTGATTAAACTGGAGCAGAACTACCGCTCTTCCGAACGCATCCTGAAAGCCGCGAATATCCTGATCGCCAATAACCCACATGTGTTTGAAAAGCGCCTGTTCTCTGAGCTGGGGTATGGCGCCGAGCTAAAAGTGATCACGGCTAACCATGAGGATCATGAAGCAGAACGCGTGACTGGGGAGTTGATTGCCCATCACTTCATCAACAAAACCGGCTACAAAGATTACGCCATTCTTTATCGTGGTAACCATCAGTCGCGGGTGTTCGAAAAGATGCTGATGCAAAACCGCATCCCGTATCGTATCTCTGGTGGTACCTCATTCTTCTCACGCCCGGAGATCAAAGATCTGCTCGCCTACCTGCGCGTACTGACCAATGCTGACGATGACAGTGCGTTTATGCGTATTGTGAACACGCCACGGCGCGAAATTGGTTCAGCAACCCTGCAAAAGCTGGGCGACTGGGCAATGCAGCGTAACAAGAGCTTGTTCAGCGCCAGTTTTGATATGGGTCTGGAGCAGACGCTGAGCGGCCGCGGGCTGGAATCGTTACAGCGCTTTACTCACTGGTTGCAGGAGATCGCCCGACTGGCCGAACGCGAACCTGTGGCGGCGGTACGTGATTTGATCCGGGGTATTGATTACGAGAGCTGGCTGTTTGAAACATCACCCAGCCCCAAAGCCGCTGAAATGCGCATGAAAAACGTCAATACCTTGTTCCAGTGGATGACGGAAATGCTGGAAGGGAGTGATATTGACGAAGCGATGACGCTGACCCAGGTGGTGACGCGCTTCACCCTACGCGACATGATGGAACGTGGCGAAAGCGATGAAGATTCCGATCAGGTCCAGTTGATGACGCTGCACGCTTCTAAAGGCCTGGAGTTCCCTTACGTTTTCCTGGTGGGTATGGAAGAAGGGTTGTTACCGCATCAGAGCAGTATTGACGAGAACAACGTCGAAGAGGAGCGCCGTCTGGCTTATGTAGGGATCACCCGCGCACAGAAAGAACTGACCTTTACGCTGTGCCGCGAACGCCGTCAGTATGGTGAGCTGGTGCGCCCGGAAGTCAGCCGCTTCCTGCTGGAGTTGCCGCAGGATGATTTACTGTGGGAAAGCGAGCGTAAAGTGGTCAGTGCGGAAGAGCGCATGCAGAAAGGCCAGAGCCACCTGGCGAATCTCCGCGCGCAGTTGGCAAAAGCAAAGAAATAGCACCCGGATTAACGCAGCATCACACCGGGCGCAGCAGATTTCAAACGATGACTAATGACCAGTGCACATAGCTTTGCCAGTGTGCCTCCTGCTCCAGCAGCTCCGCACGCAGAGGATGCGCTTCCAGCCAACCTGTCGGCAACGTCAACGTCAGATTATCATCATCCGCCAGTAAACGGACGGCGGGCAGCATGTCATCACGCCTGCGGCTGGCGAAAATGATCGCTAACCGCAGCAGACGGCACATGCGTTCGGCAACACGCGGCGGTACGGCATTTTGCTGACTTAACAGCGCCAGATCGATACCGTTCACCTGATTTTGCAGTAATGTCGCCAGTAGTTTTTTCTGCGCTGGCGTAAAGCCCGGTAAATCAAGGTGGCGTACCAGATAAGCCGCATGCTGCGGTGCCTGACGGAAATCGACGCTCAGACCAATCTCGTGGATCAGACAGGCGCTTTCCAGCAGCTCCCGGCTGCGGTCGTCCAGCTTCCACACCTGGCTGACCTGACGGGCAAAACTGTCTGCCAGCTGGCGGACACGCTCTGCCTGCTCAGGGTCAATTGCAAAACGGCGCTGGATATTGTGCAGCGTGCGGTTACGGATATCACGATCCACTGGCAGATGCAGCATGCCATACACCAGACCTTCGCGCAGCGCGCCACCGGCCAGCGTCATGCTGTTGATATTCAGCTCGGTAAAGATAGCAATCAGAATAGACAGGCCGCTGGGGAATACTAAGGCACGCTCAAGAGTCAGCCCTTCAATCTCCAGCTCTTCCAGCTTGCCGCACTGAATAGCGCGCTGTTTCAGTTGCTCAAGTTTACTGAGCGTGATGCGCTCATCCATGCCCTGAGCCATCATAATTTCTTGCAGGGCTTGTACGGTGCCGGACGCGCCCACGCAGACCTGCCAGCCCTGTTCGCGTAAAGCATCAGCCACCGGACGGATCATGGCTCGCGCCGCTTGTTCCGCCTGTTCGAAATTCGCTTTACCCAGATGACGATCGGCAAAATAACGTTCAAGCCAGGTGACACAGCCCATCGACAGACTAAACAGCGTCGTCGTCTGTGAACCTCTGCCGGTGACCAGCTCGGTACTGCCGCCGCCGATGTCGACGACCAGTCGTTTGTCCGACCCCCCCGTAGTATGCGCAACACCTTGATAAATCAGGCGTGCTTCATCTTCACCGCTAATGACATTGATCGGACAACCGAGGATTTCCTGGGCTTTGACCAGGAAACTACCGGCATTGGCAGCAATACGCAGCGTGGCTGTTGCCACAACGCGGATTTGTTCGGGAGGGATGTCCTGCAGTTGCTCGGAAAACAACCGCAGACACTGCCAGCCTCGTTCCATTGCCTCATCTGAAAGATGATTATCGGCATCGAGACCAGCAGCAAGACGCACCTTGCGCTTGATGCGGGCAATGGTCTGGATACTGCCAGCCACTTCGCGCACCACCAACATATGAAAGCTGTTCGATCCTAAATCGATCGCAGCATAGAGTGATGATGCACTCAGCATGGCGGCTTAACCTGAACGTTTGCGGTTAGGGTTACGCGGTGCGCTACTGCGGCGGTTGTTATTTCCACCACGACGCGGGCCATTACCAGAACGGTTACGAGTTAAGCGTTTTGGTGGTGGCAATTCGCTCATCAGCGCATCGCTGTTATAGCGGCTGACCGCAATGCTGTGACCGATGTATTCTTCAATACCCGGCAGGTTCAGCGCGTACTCTTCACAGGCGAGGCTGATAGAGTGGCCATTGGCGCCTGCACGACCTGTACGACCAATGCGGTGAACGTAGTCTTCGCAGTCGTCTGGCAAGTCGTAGTTAAACACGTGGGTCACTGCAGGGATATGCAGGCCGCGTGCAGCGACATCCGTCGCGACCAGGATATCGACATCACCCTTGGTGAAATCATCCAGGATACGCAGGCGTTTTTTCTGTGCCACATCGCCGGTTAACAAACCCACACGGTGACCATCTGCAGCCAGGTGGCCCCAGACATCTTCACAGCGGTGTTTGGTATTGGCAAAAATGATGGCGCGATCTGGCCACTCTTCTTCCAGCAGCGTTTGCAGCAGACGCATTTTTTCTTCATTGGAAGGGTAGAACAGCTCTTCTTTAATACGGTGTCCGGTTTTCTGCTCCGGTTCGACTTCAACGTATTCCGCGTTGTTCATGTTCTCAAACGCCAACTCACGCACGCGGAAGGACAATGTTGCGGAGAACAGCATATTCAGACGCTGGTTGGCGGCAGGCATGCGGCGGAACAGCCAGCGGATGTCTTTAATGAAGCCGAGGTCGAACATACGGTCAGCTTCGTCGAGTACCACCACCTGGATGGCACCTAAATTCACGTGATTCTGTTTAGCGTAATCGATTAAACGACCCGTGGTGGCGATCAACACATCGACACCGCTTTCGAGCACTTTCAGTTGCTTATCATAGCCATCGCCACCGTAAGCCAGACCAAGCTTCAGTCCAGTTACCTGCGCCAGAGGCTCTGCATCCGCATGAATCTGCACCGCCAGTTCGCGCGTTGGTGCCAGAATCAGCGCCCGCGGTTGGTTAACCTGGCGACCTTCCGGTGCGGGGTGAGAAAGAAGATGATGGAACGTTGACGTCAGAAACGCCATCGTTTTGCCGGTACCGGTTTGCGCCTGACCTGCTACATCACGCCCGGAGAGCGTAAACGGTAATGCCAGCGCCTGGATAGGCGTGCAATTATGAAACCCTTTAGTTTCAAGGGCTTCAATAACCTGAGGGTGCAGGGCGAAGTCGGAAAACTTCTGTTCGGTTAAGTGTGTTTTGCTCATAGTGTGGTAGAATATCAGCTTACTATTGCTTTACGAAAGCTTATCCGGTGAAATAAAAGCAGTACAATAAACTCAGCCTTATGCTGCTTAATGCAACATCATGGTAAAGATAATCTCCTGGAGTAAACATGAGCGATAAAATTGTTCACCTGACCGATGACAGCTTTGAAACCGACGTTCTGAAAGCAGAAGGTTTGACGCTGGTTGACTTCTGGGCAGAATGGTGTGGTCCTTGCAAAATGATTGCCCCTATTCTTGACGAAGTGGCCGAAGAGTTTGATGGCAAGCTCACCGTTGCTAAACTGAATATTGATGAAAACCCTGCTACCGCACCTAAGTACGGTATCCGTGGCATCCCAACCCTGCTGTTGTTTAAGAATGGCGAAGTGGCCGCGACGAAAGTCGGCGCACTGTCTAAAGGCCAGCTCAAAGAGTTCCTGAACGCGAACCTGGGCTAATCATGCCGTGCCGGCGCCTTGCGGTTTGAATTTTTCGCTGACCGCTAGACGCCCGGCATTAAGCATGCTAAGTTAAATCTACTGCACTACGCACTTGCCTTGTAGTTTGAATCTTTAGAATTACTCCTTGTTGAACACAGTATTCATCAAAAGTCTTACAGACGTTCAGCAATCTGACGGTTAGTATCAACTGATTTCCGGCTTCTTGTCCTCACCGTCTCCTCGTCTCAGATTTGCGTTTTCCTGCACGTGATCATCGAGTGGACTTCGGAACCAAGAACCAATTAAACAGGCATGGATCTTTCGCCATACCATTCACGACAAACAGTTCATGTTTTACCCCGAGTTTAAGAACCCACCATTATGAATCTTACCGAATTAAAAAATACGCCGGTTTCTGACCTGATTACCCTCGGCGAAAATATGGGGCTGGAAAACCTGGCGCGCTTGCGCAAACAGGACATTATCTTCGCC
Source organism: Erwinia sp. MYb375 (assembly GCF_037479175.1). NCBI lineage: Bacteria > Pseudomonadati > Pseudomonadota > Gammaproteobacteria > Enterobacterales > Erwiniaceae > Erwinia > Erwinia sp. MYb375. The sequence goes on from NZ_JBBGZS010000015.1 coordinate 19,408, forward strand.
ATCCTTAAGCAACACGCGAAAAGTGGCGAAGACATCTTCGGCGACGGCGTACTCGAGATATTGCAGGATGGATTTGGTTTCCTCCGCTCAGGAGACAGCTCCTACCTCGCCGGTCCCGATGATATCTACGTTTCCCCCAGCCAAATCCGCCGCTTCAACCTCCGCACAGGTGACTCCATCTCTGGCAAGATTCGCCCGCCAAAAGAAGGTGAACGTTACTTTGCACTGCTGAAAGTTAATGAAGTTAACTACGACAAACCGGAAAATGCCCGTAATAAAATCCTGTTTGAAAACTTAACGCCGCTGCATGCCAATTCTCGTCTGCGCATGGAGCGTGGCAACGGTTCTACCGAAGATTTGACCGCTCGCGTACTGGATTTGGCTTCGCCGATCGGTCGTGGTCAGCGTGGTCTGATCGTGGCTCCTCCGAAAGCCGGTAAAACTATGCTGCTGCAGAACATCGCACAGAGCATTGCTTACAACCACCCAGACTGCGTGCTGATGGTGTTGCTTATTGACGAGCGTCCGGAAGAAGTGACCGAGATGCAGCGTCTGGTTAAAGGTGAAGTTATCGCTTCAACCTTCGACGAACCTGCATCCCGTCACGTTCAGGTTGCTGAGATGGTGATCGAAAAAGCCAAGCGTCTGGTTGAGCACAAGAAAGATGTGATCATCTTGCTGGACTCCATCACCCGTCTGGCGCGTGCCTACAACACCGTGGTTCCTGCTTCAGGCAAGGTACTGACCGGTGGTGTGGATGCTAACGCCCTGCATCGTCCGAAGCGTTTCTTCGGTGCTGCGCGTAATGTGGAAGAGGGCGGAAGCCTGACCATCATCGCCACCGCACTGGTTGATACCGGTTCGAAGATGGATGAAGTGATCTACGAAGAGTTTAAAGGTACAGGTAACATGGAACTGCATCTGGCGCGTAAAATCGCTGAGAAACGTGTGTTCCCTGCTATTGATTACAATCGCTCCGGTACGCGTAAAGAAGAGTTGCTTACCACGTCCGAAGAGCTGCAAAAGATGTGGATCCTGCGCAAGATTATTCACCCAATGGGCGAAATCGACGCGATGGAATTCCTTATCAACAAGCTGGCGATGACGAAAACCAATGATGATTTCTTCGACATGATGAAACGTTCATAACAGCTCGTTGGGCTGCGGGCAGACGACGAATTGATCGTCTGGCCTAACGTAGTCGTCAAATTACGTACAAAACTCGGGTAACGCCACGCATAGTCGTGGCGTTTTTTGTTTTTGGCCTATAGGCTATCCTGATCTGGGAGAATTAATCTAAAGAACGGCACGGGATACCGATCAATGGGGATATTGATTATGCTTGTCCCGGTGAATAAAATCAGAATTGAAGAGATGTTATTGGCACAAATATTGCTTATAACATTGTGCAATTCTTAGCAGAGAGCTGGATAATGTGAATTTACTCAATATGAGTACAGAACTTGGCCTGACTTTTATATTTTCATTGGTGTTTCTTTTCTTTGCACGTAAAGCGGCTAACAAAATTGGATTGGTGGATAAGCCCAATTATCGCAAACGTCACCAGGGGGCCATTCCGCTGGTAGGCGGTATCTCTGTGTTTGCAGGCAGCTGTTTTGCTTTTGCATTGACGAACTTCTACATACCTCATTCCGTGCTTTATCTGGCGTGTGCCGGATGCCTGGTACTGGTGGGGGCGCTTGATGATCGTTATGACATCAGTGTGAAATTCCGCGCAGTGGTACAGGCGGGTGTCGCCATTGTCATGATGATGAAAGCCAAACTTTACTTGCTAAGCCTGGGCTACATCTTTGGCCCATGGGAACTGGTGGTAGGGCCGTTCGGCTATGTGCTGACACTGTTTGCTGTCTGGGCTGCGATCAATGCTTTCAACATGGTGGACGGCATCGACGGACTGCTGGGCGGTTTATCCTGCGTGACGTTCCTGGCAATGGGGGTCATCCTCCAGTTTGATGGGCAGAGCAGCCTTGCCATGTGGTGCTTTATCATGATTGCAGCCATTGTGCCCTACATCCTGTTGAATCTGGGGATGTTTGGCCGCCGCTATAAAGTCTTTATGGGCGATGCTGGCAGCACGGTTATTGGCTTCACGATTATCTGGATCCTGTTAGAAGCGACCCAGGGTCAGAACCATCCCATCACGCCAGTGACGGCGCTCTGGCTGATTGCGATTCCATTAATGGATATGGTCGCCATTATGTATCGCCGTCTGAGCAAAGGGATGAGCCCCTTCTCCGCCGATCGCCAACATATTCACCATCTGATCATGCGCGCCGGTTTCACTTCGCGTCAGGCGTTTGTCCTGATCACCGCGGCTGCGGCCCTGCTGGCTATCGTTGGTGTACTGGGCGAGTACCTTTCATTTGTCCCTGAGTGGATGATGCTGGTTCTGTTCCTGCTGGCCTTTATGCTTTACGGCTACTGCATTAAACGCGCGTGGCGCGTGGCGCGCATGATCAAACGGTTTAAACGCCGTCTGCGAAATAACAATAATGAAAACAAATCTCCTACTGACTGACCTATGCCCTGATGACAAGGAAACAGATGTATGACCTATCCTGACGCTGCAGATAACGAGTTGGATATTCGTGGCCTTTGCTGCACGCTATGGCGCGGTAAGTTATGGATTATTGCGGGTGGTGTGCTCTTTGCACTGCTGGCCTGGATCTATTCGTTGCTGGTGACGCCGAAGTGGAGCACCACGGCGATTGTGGATCGTCCTACGGTGAATATGTTGTCCGGGTTTTATTCCCAGCAGGAGTTTCTCAATAATCTGGATATTCGTGCTGGCAGCCTCACCGTGGCTCCGCCGACGGTGATGGATGAAGCGTATCAGGAGTTTATGATGCAGCTTTTTGCCTGGGATACGCGTCGTGACTTCTGGCTACAGTCCAGCTATTACCAGCAGCGTAAAAGCGGCAAGACCGGTGAAGATGCCGCCTTACTGGATGAAATGATTGCCAATATCCAGTTCCAGCCCGCTGATAATGCAAAAAATATCAACGATACCGTCAGGCTGATCGCGGAAACAGCAGCAGATGCGAATACTCTTCTGCGCCAGTATGTTGCCTTTGCTAATGCCCGTGCTACCACGCATCTCAATGAAGAACTCGCCGCTGCCTGGGCTGCGCGCAGTATTCAGTTAAAGGCGCAGATTAAACGTCAGGAAGCAGTAGCCAAAGCTATTTACGACCGTCAGATCAACAGCATCGGACAGGCGCTGAAAATTGCGCAACAGCAGGGCTTCGAACAAGCAAAAACGCAGACACCTTCCGAGCAACTGCCGGATTCTGAAATGTTCATGCTGGGCAGGCCAATGTTGCAGGCGCGGTTGGAAAATCTGCGTGCAACGGGTCCGTCCTACGATCTGGAGTACGATCAAAACCGGGCTATGCAGGCGACACTGAATGTCGGTCCTACATTGGTAAAATCATTCCAGACCTGGCGTTATCTGCGCACACCGGAAGAGCCGGTAAAACGTGACAGCCCACGCCGTGTATTACTGATGATCATGTGGGGCACGGTAGGCGTGCTGCTGGGTGCCGGGACTGCGCTGGTGCGCCGCTCTCGCCGTAAAGGGCACTGAATAAGTGCTGCTAAATTATTTCGAATTGAGAGAGTCACGGTGAAAGTATTAACGGTTTTTGGCACGCGTCCCGAAGCGATAAAAATGGCACCCCTGGTGCATGCGCTGGCGCAGGATGAGGACATCGAGTCACGCTTATGCGTGACCGCACAGCATAGGGAAATGCTCGATCAGGTATTGCACCTGTTTTCCATCGTGCCGGACTACGATCTTAATATCATGCAACCTGGCCAGGGCTTGACCGAAATCACCAGCCGCATCCTGGAGGGATTGAAAACGGTGTTTACCGATTTCACCCCCGATGTGGTGCTGGTTCACGGTGATACTACCACTACGCTGGCTGCCAGCCTCGCGGCGTTTTACCACCGAATTCCGGTGGGGCATGTTGAAGCGGGGCTGCGCACGGGTGATCTTTGGTCGCCGTGGCCAGAAGAAGCGAACCGTACGCTGACCGGGCATCTTGCCAGTTACCACTTCACGCCGACCGCCAGTTCGCAGCAGAACCTGTTGCGTGAAAATCTGCCCGCGTCGCGCATTTTCGTGACGGGCAACACCGTGATTGACGCGCTGTTCTGGGTGCGTGACCGCGTACTCAGTGATGATGCGCTGAAAAATAGCCTGGCAGCCCGCTACCCGTTCCTGGATGCGGATAAAAAGCTGATCCTGGTCACCGGCCACCGTCGCGAAAGTTTTGGTGGCGGCTTTGAGCGTATCTGCAACGCGCTGGCTGAAATTGCACGTCTGCACCCGGACACGCAAATTGTCTATCCGGTGCATCTCAACCCGAATGTCAGCGAGCCGGTAAACCGCATTCTGCGTGGCATAGGTAATATCATTTTGATTGAACCGCAGGAGTACCTGCCTTTTGTCTGGCTAATGGATCGCGCCTGGCTGATCCTGACGGATTCCGGTGGCATCCAGGAAGAAGCGCCATCGCTCGGTAAACCGGTGCTGGTGATGCGTGACGCTACCGAACGCCCTGAGGCGGTTGCCGCAGGCACCGTCAAACTGGTGGGCACAGACGGCGCGAAGATCGTCAGCGAAGTGACCCGCCTGCTCACCGATGAGGACGCGTGGCATGCAATGAGCCGCGCCCATAACCCGTATGGTGACGGGCTGGCCTGCCAGCGCATTGTGCAGGCCCTAAAAAATAATCGGATAACATTATGAGTTTCAATACTATTTCAGTGATCGGCTTGGGCTATATCGGTCTGCCTACCGCCGCTGCTTTTGCTTCGCGTCAGAAGCAGGTGATCGGCATTGATATTAATGCGCATGCGGTCGAAACCATCAACCGTGGCGAGATCCACATTGTCGAACCGGACCTCGATCGCGTGGTGAAAACGGCCGTTGAAGGCGGATGGTTACGCGCAGCTATGCAGCCACAGGTTGCCGATGCTTATCTGATTGCTGTGCCGACACCCTTTAAAGGCGAGCACCAGCCGGATATGGCTTACGTGCAGGCAGCGGCCGTGTCGATTGCCACGGTGTTGAAAAAGGGTGATCTGGTGATCCTGGAGTCGACCTCACCTGTTGGGGCTACCGAACAGATGGCGGCATGGTTGGCGGCGGCTCGCACCGATCTGACGTTCCCACAGCAGGCCGGTGAAAATGCGGATATCCAGGTGGCCTACTGCCCGGAGCGCGTGTTGCCCGGTCAGGTGATGGTTGAACTGTTTAAAAACGACCGTGTGATTGGCGGTATGACGCCACGCTGTTCACAGCGCGCCTGCGAGCTGTACAACATCTTCCTGGAAGGTGAGTGCGTGGTCACTAACTCGCGCACCGCTGAGATGTGCAAATTAACCGAAAACAGCTTCCGCGACGTCAATATTGCCTTCGCGAACGAACTGTCGCTGATCGCGGCCGATCAGGGTATTAACGTCTGGGAGTTGATCCGGCTGGCCAACCGCCACCCGCGCGTCAATATTCTGCAACCTGGACCGGGTGTGGGCGGGCACTGTATTGCGGTCGATCCATGGTTTATCGTGGCGCAGAATCCGGTACAAGCGCGTTTGATCCGCACCGCGCGTGAAGTCAACGACAGCAAGCCGCACTGGGTGCTGGAGCTGGTTCAGCGCCAGGTGGGCGACTGCCTGATGAGCAATAACAAACGCGCCAGCGAGCTGAAAATCGCCTGCTTTGGGCTGGCATTTAAACCCGATATTGATGATCTGCGGGAAAGCCCGGCGGTACAGGTCACCAAAATGATTGCCGACTGGCATCAGGGCACCACGCTGGTGGTGGAGCCTAACGTGCAGCAACTGCCGGCAAAATTACAGGAGAGCGTGACGTTGATGACGCTGGATGATGCGCTGCAACAGGCCGATGTACTGGTGATGCTGGTGGACCATCGTGATTTTAAAGCCATTGATCCGACAGCAGTCAGACAGCAATGGATTGTTGATACGAAAGGTGTCTGGCGTTAGTGAAAGCGACGCTTAAACCTCTGGCGTGGGAAAACGCCTTCTTTGGTTGTCACAGCGCTCTGCTTGAATTGCAGGGTGATACACCGCTGGATAGTGCGCAACTCGACAGCTATACGCTGGTGCAGGTCAAAGTGCTGGCGCAACAGAGTGCGGAACTGGATGCCCTGAGCGCTTTGGGGTTTCGCCTGGTGGAAGGGGAGGCAGATTGCGTGCTGGGCATCACCCCTGTTGAACGCCCGACGGGCATTCGTATTGCCCGCGCTGAGCATATCCCCGCGCTGCGCCAGGTGGCTGAAGAAGCGTTCATCTACAGCCGTTTTCGCGCGCCCTGGTATGCGCCGGGCGACAGCGGGCGTTTTTATGCGCAGTGGGTGGAAAATGCCGTACGCGGCACCTTTGATCACCAGTGCCTGCTGGCGGTGGATGAGCAGGGTGCGATGCAGGGTTTTGTATCGCTGCGTGAGCTGGAAGACGGCACGGCGCGCATTGGCCTGCTGGCTGTGTTACCTGCTGCGCAGGGGCTGGGCATTGGCCAGCGGCTGATGAATGCAGCTAATGACTGGTGCCGCGCGCGTCGACTGACACGGCTTCATGTCGCAACGCAACTGGGCAATGTTGCCGCGTTGCGACTCTATCTTCGCTGCGGTGGCGTGATTGAACGCACCGCCTACTGGTTATACAGGGAAACGCCATGATTCCGTTTAATGCGCCACCGGTGGTGGGAACTGAACTTGAATATATGCAGTCGGCAATGGGCAGCGGCAAACTCTGCGGCGACGGCGGTTTTACCCGTCGCTGCCAGCAGTGGATGGAGCAGCGCTTCGGCAGCCGCAAAGTCCTGCTGACCCCCTCCTGCACCGCATCGCTGGAGATGGCGGCCATCCTGATCGACATTCAACCCGGTGATGAAGTGATCATGCCGAGCTACACGTTTGTCTCTACGGCCAACGCCTTCGTGCTGCGCGGTGCAACGATTGTGTTTGTCGATGTGCGCCCGGATACCATGAACATCGATGAGCGCCTGATAGAAGCAGCGATCACCGACAAAACCAAAGCCATCGTGCCGGTACATTACGCGGGCGTTGCCTGCGAGATGGACACCATTATGGCGCTGGCGAAAAAGCACCAGCTATGGGTAGTGGAAGATGCCGCACAGGGCGTGATGTCGACGTACAAAGGTCGGGCGCTGGGCAGCATTGGCCATATCGGCTGCTTCAGCTTCCACGAAACTAAAAACTATACCGCGGGTGGTGAAGGCGGTGCGACGCTGGTCAACGACGCGTCCCTGGTCGAGCGTGCTGAAATCATTCGTGAAAAAGGGACCAACCGCAGCCAGTTTTTCCGCGGCCAGGTGGATAAATACACCTGGCGTGATATTGGCTCCAGCTACCTGATGGCGGATTTGCAGGCCGCGTATCTCTGGGCGCAGCTGGAGGCAGCGGAACGCATTAACCAGCAACGTTTGCGCCTGTGGCAGACTTACTACGATGCATTGCAGCCGCTGGTCGCACGTGGGCGCATTGAGCTGGCCAGCATACCGGCCGACTGTGAACACAATGCCCATATGTTTTATCTGAAGCTGCGCGACCATAATGACCGCAGCGCGCTGATTGCATGGCTGAAAGAGGCCGAAATCATGGCGGTGTTCCACTATATTCCGCTGCACAGCTCACCCGCGGGGCAGCGCTTTGGCCGCTTCCACGGTGAAGACCATTTCACCCAGACAGAGAGCGATCGCCTGCTGCGTTTGCCGCTGTTCTTTAACCTTTCTGATAATAATCAGAAAACGGTGATCAACTCCTTACTGAGCTATTTCTCCTGATATGTCACTGGCAAAAGCGTCAGTGTGGACGGCCGCCTCCACGCTGGTAAAAATTGTCGCCGGTTTGCTGGTGGTGAAAATGCTGGCGGTCTCTTACGGGCCGGCTGGCGTCGGTCAGGCGGGGAATTTTCGTCAATTGATTACCGTGCTCGGCGTATTGGCCGGAGCGGGCATTTTTAACGGCGTCACAAAGTATGTGGCGCAGTATCAGCAGCAGCCTGAACAGCTGCGTGCCGTTACCGGCACCGCGTCGTCAATGGTGCTGGGATTCTCATTGCTGCTGGCGCTGGTGTTCCTGCTGTTCGCTGCACCCATCAGTCATGCACTGTTTGGCCATGACCGCTATCAGCAGGTGATCCGTATCGTCGCCTTCCTGCAAATGGGCATCGCCTGGGCTAATCTGGCGCTGGCGATCATGAAAGGCTTTCGTGATGCGGCAGGCAATGCATGGTCGCTGATTATCGGTAGCCTGACCGGCGTTGCTGCGTGGTTTGTCTGCTACAAGCTGGGGGGTTACAGCGGTGCACTGATCGGGCTGGCGATGGTGCCTGCACTGGTGGTGGTGCCGGCAGTGGTTTTGCTGGTGCGTCGTGAGCATCTGCCGATGCGTTATCTGCTACCCGCCTGGCAGCCGGAGTTTGTTGCCCTGCTGGGTAAGTTTACGCTGATGGCGCTGATCACCGCTGTGACGTTGCCCGTGGCGTGGATGATGATGCGTAACCTGCTGGCACAACATGCGGGATGGGAACAGGTTGGGTTGTGGCAGGGCGTCAGCAGTATCTCTGATGCCTACCTGCAATTTATCACGGCGTCTTTCAGCGTGTATCTGCTGCCCACCTTGTCACGCCTGCAGCACAAGGCTGAGATTTCACGTGAAATTCTGAAGGCGCTGCGCTTCGTGCTGCCAGTGGTTGCCGCCGTGAGTTTAACCGTCTGGTTGCTGCGTGATGTGGCTATCTGGCTGCTGTTCTCCCGTGAGTTTGCCGCCATGCGCGATTTGTTTGTCTGGCAGCTGACGGGCGATGTACTCAAAGTGGGTTGCTACGTTTTTGGCTATCTGGTCATCGCGAAGGCATCGCTGCGTTTTTATGTGCTGACGGAAGTGAGCCAGTTTATCTTGCTCACCGGCTTTTCCCGCTGGCTGATCCCGCTGCATGGTGCAGCCGGTGCGGCTCAGGCGTATATGGCGACCTATATCGCTTATTTTGCACTCTGTGCAGGCATTTTTATTATTTACCGTAGACGAGTATGACCAGAGTAATTCACCTTTTAGGCTCAGACATCCCACATCATAACCAGACGGTGTTGAGCTTCTTTGATCAACAGCTGCATGACGTGGTGCCCGTGACAGCGCCACGCGAGTTCTGGCTGGTGAGCGCACAGCCTGAGATGGCGCAGTCCTTTACGCGGCTGAATATCCGTGTTTTTGCAAATAAAGCGGCGCTCGCCGCTGCTGTGATTGCCACTGGACGCCGTGAGCGTGACACGCGCTTTTTCTGCCACGGTCAGTTCAATCCCCGTTTGTGGCTGGCGTTGTTGTCCGGCCAGCTTAAGCGCTCACAGATCTATTGGCATATCTGGGGGGCAGACCTGTATGAAGATTCCACCCGCCTGAAATTCAGGCTGTTCTATCTGCTACGGCGTCAGGCACAAAAACGAGTGGCGCAGGTGTTTGCCACCCGAGGTGATATTAATCACTTTCATCAGCGGCACCCGAAAGTTCCGGCTTCTTTACTCTATTTCCCGACACGGCTGGCACAGAATGTGCAAAGCAGTGATGAGCCTCAGGGGCAGCTGACCCTTCTGCTCGGTAACTCCGGGGATGCCAGCAACCGACATATTCAGGCACTACAGTCCATCCATCAGCAGTTTGGCGATAATGTGCGGGTCAAGGTGCCGCTGGGCTACCCTGCGAATAACGAGGCGTATATCCAACGCGTACGTGACGCGGCCGCGGCATTGTTTGCCCCGGGTGTCGTGGAGCTCCTGACGGAGAAGCTGGCGTTCAGCGATTATCTGCAATTGATCGCCCGTTGCCACCTTGGCTATTTTATTTTTGAACGCCAGCAGGGTATCGGTACGCTGTGTCTGTTGATGCAGGCCAATGTGCCCTTTGTGCTTAACCGTAAAAACCCGTTCTGGCAGGATCTGACAGAACAACAGGTTCCGGTGTTGTTTGAGGGTGATCCGTTGGATGCAGCGACAGTGAAAGAGGCGCGGCGTCAGATGATGTTGCTGGATAAATCACATATTGCCTTTTTTGAGCCGGGCTATCTGAGCGGCTGGCAGCAGGCACTGCGTCTGGTCGAAGGGGACACCGCATGACGTTATTACAGTTTGCCGGGCTGCTGGTGGTGTATCTGTGCTGCTGTGGTTTTATTCTCACGCTCACCTGGCGTGAGTTTCGTCGTGTGCGCTTCAACTTAAACGTATTTTTCTCGCTGCTGTTTCTGCTGACTTTTTTCTTCGGCTTCCCGCTGACCTGCATGTTGGTGTTTGGATTTGATGTTGACGTGGTGCCGCCGGAGTACTTGCTCCAGGCGTTACTGTCTGCGGGCTGTTTCTACGCTATTTACTACGTCAGCTATAAAACCCGTCTGCGGGCAAAGCATCGCGCACCCCCGCGTCAGGTGTTTACGATTAACCGTATTGAAGCCCATCTGACCTGGGGCATTCTGGCGCTGGTAGCGCTGGGAACCGTCAGTGTGTTCTTCCTGCACAATGGTTTCCTGCTATTCAAGCTGCACAGCTACAGCCAGATTTTCTCGGCGGATGTCTCCGGCGTGGCGTTGAAGCGCTTCTTCTACTTCTTTATTCCGGCGATGCTGGTGATCTACTTCCTCAAGCAGGACAAGCGGAGCTGGCTGGTGTTTCTGGTCAGTACCGTAGCGTTTGGGCTGCTGACGTACATGATTGTCGGTGGCACCCGCGCCAACATCATTATTGCTTTTGCTCTGTTCCTGTTTATCGGCATTATTCGTGGCTGGATCACCCTGTGGATGCTAGTGCTGGCGGGTATTGGCGGGATTGTCGGCATGTTCTGGCTGGCGCTTAAGCGCTATAACCTCGATGTTAGCGGCTCGGAGGCGTTTTACACCTTCCTCTATCTGACCCGCGATACTTTCTCGCCGTGGGAGAACCTGGGCCTGCTGCTGCAAAACTACGACAAAATCGATTTCCAGGGGCTGGCCCCAATCTGGCGTGACTTCTACGTGTTTATTCCCAGTTGGTTGTGGCATGACCGTCCTTCCATTGTGCTCAACAGCGCGAACTACTTTACGTGGGAAGTGCTGGATAACCACTCCGGGCTGGCCATCTCGCCCACGTTAATCGGTTCGCTGGTGGTGATGGGCGGGGCGCTGTTTATTCCGCTGGGGGCGATTGGCGTTGGGCTGATTATTAAGTGGTTCGACTGGTTATACGAAAAAGGCCAGCAGGAGCAGAATCGCTATAAAGCAGCGATTCTGCAAAGCTTCTGCTTTGGTGCCGTGTTCAACATGATCGTGCTGGCACGGGAAGGGCTGGATTCATTTGTTTCGCGCGTGGTGTTCTTCTGCGTGATTTTCGCGTTCTGTGTGGTGGTGGCGAAGCTGCTGTACTGGCTGCTGGACACCGCGGGTTTAATCCGTGCCCGTGTTCCGGTTCGTCCGCTGTCGACCCAACCCTAATGCTTGCCAGGCGATTTGTTTTAAAGGAATGTCCATGAGTGTCTCTGTAACCGTGCCGCAATATCGGATCCGCGGGATAACGCTGTCAGGCTTTAGTGATATGGCGCAGTTTGTTGATTACCTCAATCAACAGGGTGAGCTGAAAACCGGCACGCTGGTAGCGATCAACGCGGAGAAAGTGCTGACCGCAGAAGCCGATGCGGCGGTGTATCAGTTGATTGATGCCGCAGAATACAAATATGCCGATGGCATCAGCATCGTGCGCTCTATCCGCAAGAAGTATCCGCAGGCGCAGGTATCGCGCATTGCCGGAGCCGATCTGTGGGAAGCGCTGATGGAGCGTGCCGGGCGTGAGGGAACGCCCGTCTTTCTCATTGGGGGCAAACCGCCGGTTCTTGCGCAGACCATCGATAAGTTGCGCCGCCAGTGGAATGTGAACATTGTCGGATCGCAGGATGGCTTCTTCACCCCGGATCAGCGCGATGCACTGTTTACGCGCATCCGGGAGAGCGGCGCGAAACTGGTGACGGTGGCGATGGGGTCACCACGGCAGGAAATTCTGATGCGTGACTGCAAAGCCAGCTACCCGGATGCGTTGTATATGGGCGTGGGCGGCACCTACGACGTGTTTACCGGCCAGGTGAAGCGTGCGCCTAAGATATGGCAGCGAATGGGCCTTGAGTGGCTGTATCGCCTGATTTCACAGCCTTCGCGCTTGAAACGTCAGCTCAGATTGCTGAAATACCTCAAATATCACTGGCGCGGCGATCTTTAATCAGTAAGTCATTTTTGTCGCTGAAAGGCCTTTTGTGCGATTTCACCGGGTGAAAAGGCCGAAAAACGCTGCTACTTTAGACGTAATGCACAAAGCGTAATCAAACGCGTTTTTTTGTGAAAAAAGCACTGGACAGTCAGGGCTCTCCTCCGTAGTATGCACATCCGCAACGGCGCTACGCGCCCGTAGCTCAGCTGGATAGAGCGCTGCCCTCCGGAGGCAGAGGTCTCAGGTTCGAATCCTGTCGGGCGCACCATTTATTTTGTGCGCATATGAGCGGCGGTGGTAACATTTACCGCGTTAGTCAGTAGTAGAAAGAAGCAGTAAAGAAGTCAGGTATGGTGGCTATAGCTCAGTTGGTAGAGCCCTGGATTGTGATTCCAGTTGTCGTGGGTTCGAGTCCCATTAGCCACCCCAGACTTTAAGTACAAGATTTTGTCGTATGCGAAGGTGGCGGAATTGGTAGACGCGCTAGCTTCAGGTGTTAGTGTCTTAACGGACGTGAGGGTTCAAGTCCCTCTCTTCGCACCACAAAATCTAAGCAGTAAAGCAGTGCCGTAGTATTCGGCGAGTAGCGCAGCTTGGTAGCGCAACTGGTTTGGGACCAGTGGGTCGGAGGTTCGAATCCTCTCTCGCCGACCAATTTAGAAAACCCTGCTGTGGCGGGGTTTTTGCTTAAAACCGAGAGTTTTGAGCGATAAAAAAAAAGAAAAGTAGTGGCATTACAGAAGTATTCGGCGAGTAGCGCAGCTTGGTAGCGCAACTGGTTTGGGACCAGTGGGTCGGAGGTTCGAATCCTCTCTCGCCGACCAATTTAAGAAACCTGCTTGAAAAAGCGGGTTTTTTTTCGTCTGTACGTAATGAGGATGAGAACCTCCGAAGGAGGTTTGGGCCGAGCGAAGCGAGACAACGTTGCTTCAGCAACGGCCCGCAGGGCGGCTCGAAGAGCCGTAATCCTCTCTCGCCGACCAATTTAAGAAACCTGCTTGAAAAAGCGGGTTTTTTTTCGTCTGTACGTAATGAGGATGAGAACCTCCGAAGGAGGTTTGAGCCGAGCGAAGCGAGACAACGTTGCTTCAGCAACGGCCCGCAGGGCGGCTCGAAGAGCCGTAATCCTACTCGCTACCAATTTAAGAAACCTGCTTGAAAAAGCAGGTTTTTTTCGTCTTTTATTTCGTTTATACCTGCCCCATTTTCCTTCCCAGCTCGCTCACATTTTGCAGTTCAGCGCTCAGCGCTTCTCCGGGCATTTGTAACAACAGTTCAGAGGTCAGCACCTCCGCACCACAGAAATCGAAAATCCCGTGATCGATCTGCGTTCTCATGGCGGCAAAGTAACCGTGACGGGCGTAAGTACGCATATCGCCCGCACCAATGGCGACCAGATGCACCTTAAGGTGTTGCAGTTTTTTTACCAGGCGGCCATCGTCATCGGCGTCATAAGCCCAGCCTTGAGTAAATACGCGGTCAATCCAGCCTTTTAGCTGTGCAGGCATCGACCACCAGTAAATCGGATAAACCAGTACAAGGGTGTCCGCGCGGTCGATCCTGGCGTGTTGCGCAACGATCTCCTCTGTTACCGATCCCTGCTGGCGGAACGCGGCTACATCATCTGCAGTAAAACGCGGGTCAAATCCTTCCGCGGCAAGATCGGCGAGCTCAATGCTGCCACCTGTTGACTCGATGCCCTCTGCGAGTTGTGTGGCGACGTGATGTGTCAATGACTGGCGATCGGGATGAGAAACGACAATAAGGGTATGCATGAGCAGCCTCCGGCTTGCAGGTTGAACTGAGAAAAGTTACGCTAATATACTATTGGTAAGTTACCTTTGGTATATAAGCATGTCAACGGACATAAACTCTTCACCGCTGCCCCGGCGACGTTTATCGCGTGAGGCGCGTTACCAGCAGCTCATTGAAGCGGCATGGCAGCTCATTCGTACCGAGGGAACGGAGGCCTTAACGCTGGGCCGCCTGGCTGAGCAGTCAGGCGTCACTAAGCCCGTGGTGTATGATCATTTCGGCACACGTTCAGGTCTGTTTGCGGTGCTTTATCAGGAGCTCGATGCCCGCCAAAATGCGCTGTTTGATGCGGCATTAGCGCAAAGTGAAGCCACTTTGTCGGCCAGGGCGCAGGTGATGGCCGAATCGTATGTGAATTGTGTTCAAAAACAGGGGCGGGAGATACCGGGTATCATAGCTGCACTTGTTGGTTCACCCGAGCTTGAGCAGATTAAGCGGGCCTACGAAGTCGCCTTTATTGAGAAGTGTCGCGAAACGCTGACGCCATTCACCGGGGGTAAAGCATTATCGAACGCCGGTTTGTGGGCCATGCTGGGGGCTGCGGAATCGGTGGCTTACGCATCCACCCGTAATGAAATCACCGAACAACAGGCGCGGGATGAGTTGTACGCGGTGATTATGGCACTGGTCGAACGCAGCGTAAGAACATAATATCCGTTTGTCGCTACATTGAGACATATAACGCTATGTTTAATAAGGTGTTTACTTAAGTATGCGTTGCCTGTCTCTGAATGGAGACGCACCCCAGGCAATGGTGTGGGCCTGAGGCGACGCCTGAGCCGGGTAATAACACCTGTTAAGAAGAAATTAATGTGTTAACGATCAGTGAGATGGTGATTTTATCGCGAGTGAATTGCTATTCTGGCACGCGCTGTGCAAGAATATCTGCGTAGATGCTCATTCCACCTCTTATGTTTGCTGATGCTTCATAAACCTGGGAATGACGCAGAGCCATTTTACGGTACCTGTTGTCCAGCCAGCCAATATCGCTAACGTCTTATTGGGTCTATCGGGCAATACGTTGAGTCAGGTACCAACCGGTTGTCTTAACCGACCTGAAAATTTGCACCTGTCCCCGGACAGGTGTTTTTTTTTGCCCTGATGCCCGTCATCTTTCGCGCCGCAGATGCGTTGGCTGTCCTTACTCACCCCAGTCACTTACTGATGTAAGCTCCCGGGGACTCGCTCGGTTGCCGCCTTTCTGCAACACGAAATCTTTAGGGCATCGCGCTACGTCATCTTTCGCGCCGCAGATGCGTTGGCTGTCCTTACTCACCCCAGTCACTTACTGATGTAAGCTCCCGGGGACTCGCTCGGTTGCCGCCTTTCTGCAACACGAAATCTTTAGGGCATCGCACTGCGTCATCTTTCGCGCCGCAGATGCGTTGGCTGTCCTTACTCACCCCAGTCACTTACTGATGTAAGCTCCCGGGGACTCGCTCGGTTGCCGCCTTTCTGCAACACGAAATCTTTAGGGCATCGCGCTACGTCATCTTTCGCGCCGCAGATGCGTTGGCTGTCCTTACTCACCCCAGTCACTTACTGATGTAAGCTCCCGGGGACTCGCTCGGTTGCCGCCTTTCTGCAACACGAAATCTTTAGGGCATCGCGCTACGTCATCTTTCGCGCCGCAGATGCGTTGGCTGTCCTTACTCACCCCAGTCACTTACTGATGTAAGCTCCCGGGGACTC
>NZ_JBBGZS010000016.1:0-29241 GCF_037479175.1 Erwinia sp. MYb375
AGCATCAGCCTGACTGACAGACCACGCAGTTTCATCACCCGCCATACCAGCAGCAGGCCGACGATAAAGCTGACATATTCAGCAATCGCGGTGGCCGCTGCCGCGCCCTGCACACCCCATTTCAGGCCAATAACAAACCACAGGTCCAGCAGGATATTGACCAGATTACCCACCACCAGCAGGATCACTGGGGCACGCGCATACTGCACCCCAAGCAGCCAGCCAAGTAGCACGAGATTGGCCAACGTTGCCGGAGCACTAAGCCAGCGCACTTGCATAAACAGTGCCGCCTGGTGCAGAACGTCGTCGCTGCCACCGGTCAGGCCCAGCGCAAAGTGAGTGAGAGGCGTTTTTAGCAGGATAAACAGCAGCCCGGCCAGCAGTGCCAGCATCAGCGGCTGCATCAACGCACGTGCCAGTGCGGATTTATCACTGGCTCCAAATGCCTGTGCGGTCAGCCCGGTGGTGCTCATGCGTAGAAACAGTAGCAGCATAAACAGAAAGCTGGTTACGGTCGTGCCGATTGCCACCCCACCAAGATACGTCGGGCTGTCGAGATGGCCGATGACAGCCGTATCGACCAGACCAAGCAGCGGCACGGTAATATTAGAAAGGATCATCGGCAGCGCCAGCCGCCAGAGGCTTTTATCCGCAGAGGTGAGCAGTTTCATCAGAATCCATCAGAGTTAAAGCGATTACAGATGATAATACGCGCCGCAGAAGCAGCGCGCAGGATTTAGCGGGGAGTAACGATTACAGCCAGTTGCCGTTGCGGATAACGCCGACAGCAAGGCCTTCAATGGTCAACGTCTGCTGGCGCAGGTCGACGATGATAGGTTTGAAATCCGGGTTTTCTGGTAAAAGTTGCACCGTATTACCCTGCCTTTTTAGGCGTTTTACCGTCACTTCATCATCAATGCGCGCAACCACAACCTGGCCATTACGCACATCTTCCGTTTTGTGTACCGCTAACAGGTCGCCGTCCATAATACCGATGTCTTTCATCGACATCCCACTGACGCGCAACAGAAAATCAGCGCCGGGCTTGAACAGATCAGGGTCAACTTTATAGTGGCCTTCAATGTGCTGCTCTGCCAACAGTGGCTCACCGGCGGCAACCCGGCCAATCAGTGGAAGACCGTCTTCTTCTTCCATCATCAGGCGAATACCCCGTGAAGCACCAGAAACGATCTCAATCACGCCTTTACGGGCTAAGGCCTTCAGATGTTCTTCAGCCGCATTGGGGGAACGAAAACCAAGCTGCGCAGCGATCTCTGCGCGCGTCGGTGGCATACCAGTTTGATTAATGTGGTCGCGAATCAGGTCATAAACCTGCTGCTGCCTCGCCGTTAGTGCTTTCATTCCGCCCCCTGGTTGTTTATACAGTCGACTGTGAGTATATACAGGTATTTAGACATTGAAAACCTAAAGTTGGGCGAAATGCAGTTTGCGGCGATTTTTGGAAAACTCATCGCAAATGTGGCACTAACAGCATGATCCAAACAAAAATTGCCAGCAAGATAGTCAACAGCACAGCCGCAGAGCCCATATCTTTGGCCCGGCCTGCAAGAGGATGAATTTCACTGCCGATGCGGTCGACGACCGCTTCGATGGCACTGTTGAGTATTTCGACAATAATGACCAGCATCACCGAGCCAATCAGCAGCACTCGGGTAATGGCATCCACGTCCAGCCAGCAGGCAATGATAATCGCAATGATCGCCGCGACGGCTTCCTGACGAAAAGCGGCTTCATGCTGCCACGCGCTTCGAATGCCTTTCCACGAATACCCGGCCGCTTTTATGATTCGAGTCAGTCCGGTGACATTATTTGCCATAATCAGGGAACCCTTTGAGAAGTTTAACGTCAATGAGTGGAACTACAGGTTTTTTAACACCACAGATTCTGTTGGCGCTTTCTGGTATGCTTGCGGCGCTTTGCTAACAAGAGGCTTCATGTTGTCTATGTCAGGTTGGCGTAAATTATATTATAACTTATTGAATCTTCCAGTAAAACTACTGGTAAAAAGTAAAGCAATTCCGGCTGAGCCGGTTGCCGAACTCGGGCTTGATACGTCGCGCCCTATTATGTATGTGCTGCCTTATGATTCAAAGGCTGATCTCCTTGCACTGCGTGAGCAGTGTCGCAAACAAGACTTGCCCGATCCTCTGGAACCTCTGGAGATCGACGGTACGGTATTGCCACGCCATGTGTTCATTCATGATGGCCCACGCCTGTTCCCGTACTTTGTCCCGAATCTTGAGTCGGTCAGGCTGTTCCACGATTATCTTGATCTGCACCGCAATCATCCCGATCTGGATGTGCAGATGGTGCCGGTATCGGTGATGTTTGGTCGTGCGCCGGGCCGTGAGGTACAGGGTGACGAACAGCCACATCTGCGTATGCTGAATGGTATTCAAAAATTCTTTGCCGTCATCTGGCTGGGGCGTGACAGTTTTGTCCGCTTCTCTCCGATGGTATCGCTGCGCCATATGGCCACCGAGCACGGTACAGATAAAATCATCGCGCAGAAGCTGGCCCGTGTGGCACGTATGCACTTTGCCCGCCAACGTTTAGCGGCCGTTGGGCCGCGTCTGCCTGTGCGCCAGGACCTGTTCAACAAGCTGTTACAGTCCAAAGCGATCGCCAAAGCGGTTGAAGACGAAGCGCGCAGCAAAAAAATCTCCCACGAAAAAGCCCAACAGAATGCCGTTGAGCTGATGGAAGAGATTGCTGCTGATTTCTCTTACGAAGCGATTCGTCTGACTGACCGTATCATGGGTTGGACCTGGAGCAAGCTCTATCAGGGGATCAACGTCAACGGCGGTGAGCGCGTGCGCCAGCTGGCACAGGATGGACATGAAATTGTCTACGTGCCCTGCCATCGTAGCCATATGGACTATCTGCTGCTCTCCTATGTGCTGTATCACCAGGGTCTGGTGCCGCCGCATATTGCCGCCGGGATCAACCTTAACTTCTGGCCAGCCGGCCCGATTTTCCGTCGTCTGGGCGCTTTCTTTATTCGTCGTACCTTCAAGGGCAACAAGCTTTACTCCACGGTGTTCCGTGAATACCTTGGTGAACTGTTCACCCGTGGTTATTCCGTTGAATACTTCGTGGAAGGGGGCCGTTCACGTACCGGCCGCCTGCTGGACCCGAAAACCGGCACCCTGTCGATGACGATTCAGGCGATGCTACGCGGGGGGAACCGCCCTATTACGCTGGTGCCGATTTACATTGGTTACGAGCATGTGATGGAAGTGGGGACTTACGCCAAAGAGCTGCGCGGAGCGACCAAAGAGAAAGAAGGCTTTATGTCGATGGTGCGCGGGCTGCGTAAGCTGCGTAATCTCGGTCAGGGCTATGTGAACTTTGGTGAGCCGCTGCCGCTGGTCGCGTATCTGAATCAGCAGGTACCAGAGTGGCGTGAGGCTATCGATCCTATTGAAGCCCAGCGTCCAGCCTGGTTAACCCCGGCCGTGAACGACATCGCGCAGAAAGTGATGGTGCGGATTAACAATGCGGGGGCAGCCAATGCCATGAACCTGTGTGTGACTGCGCTTCTGGCATCACGCCAGCGTTCGATGACCCGCGAACAGCTGACCGAACAGCTCGACTGTTATGTGCAACTGCTGCGCAATGTGCCGTACTCTCCTGATTCCACCGTGCCGGATATGACGCCAGAGGCACTGCTGGAACATGCGCTGAGCATGAACAAGTTTGAGCTGGAGCAGGATAGCATTGGCGAGATCGTGGTGCTGCCGCGCGAGCAGGCCGTGCTGATGACCTACTATCGCAACAACATCCATCACATGCTGGTGATGCCGTCGTTGATTGCCGCCATTCTGATGCAGCACCGTGAAATCACCCGCACCGAGCTTCTGCGCCAGGTCACGGTGATCTATCCGATGCTGAAGAGCGAGCTGTTTCTGCGCTGGAGCACGGATGAACTGGGCCAGGTACTCGACTCACTGGTGGCTGAAATGGCCCGTCAGGGACTGTTGATTGCTGAAGAGAGCAGTCTGCGTCTGAGTGCCGGTCGTTTCCATACCCTGCAACTGCTGGCTGCTGGCGTACGCGAAACCCTGCAACGTTACTCGATTACCTTCTCTATCCTCAGTGCGAAACCCGCTATTAACCGTGGCACGCTGGAAAAAGAGAGCCGTACCATGGCACAGCGTCTGTCCGTGCTGCACGGTATTAACGCACCGGAGTTCTTCGACAAAGCAGTGTTCACGTCGCTGGTGTTAACGCTGCGTGATGAAGGCTATATCAGCGATTCCGGTGATGCTCAGGTTGAGCAGACACAGCAGGTTTACCAACTGCTGGCAGAGCTGATTACTCAGGATGTGAGAATGACCATTGAGAGTGCCGTAGAGCACGATTGATGTCAGTGTGGTGGGCCGATCGAAACAGATGATCGGCCCCTACCTGTTTTATCCGATCCCCAGTACCACACCAACGAACAGCACCAACCCTACCCAGTTATTATTCAGGAAAGCCTGGAAGCAGCGCTCGCGCTGACGTCGGGCAATCAGCTTCTGCTGATGGACAAAGAACACGCCCGCCACCAGCACCGCCCAATAGAATACGCCGCTGAGATGAAGCTGCCAGCCCACCAACGTCATCAAGCCAAGCGTTGCCAGCTGTAACAGACCCACAATCAGCTTATCGAAACGACCAAACAGAATGGCGGTGGACTTCACGCCGATTTTCAAATCATCATCACGATCAACCATCGCATAAAGCGTGTCGTATGCCACCGTCCAGCAAATATTCGCCAGGAATAGCAGCCAGCAGGTCAAGGGGACCGTTTCACTCACCGCCGCCCAGCCCATCGGAATCGCCCAGCCAAACGCCGCCCCGAGCACCACCTGCGGCAGATGCGTGTAACGTTTCATAAACGGATAGAGCCAGGCCAACCCCAACCCACCGAGCGACAGCCAGATGGTCATATTATTCATGGTCAGCACCAGCCCAAAGGAGACCAGCACCAGCCCGGCGAACAGCAGCTTTGCCTCTAGCGTGGTCACCGCACCGCTGGGCAGCGGGCGCTCACGGGTACGCTTCACAAAACCATCGATTTTGCGGTCAGCAAAATCATTGACCACACAACCCGCTGCACGCATGAAAAATACGCCCAGCACAAAGACCAGCAGTACATTGAGCGGCGGCACACTCATACCAGCCAACCAGAGCGCCCAGAGCGTTGGCCACAACAGCAGCAACGAACCAATCGGTTTATCAATACGCATCAGACGGCTATAGGCCGAAAGCTTACTCATTTGCAGACTTCTCTCCACGCTACCGTCCCCCTTCTGCCACCACGCTGGCATAGAGCGGGGAAGCGGGTAAAAACAGTTCGGTCAATAATAGCGGCTTGCCCGACAAACGCAGGCGTGAACGCCGCCCCCACAGTTCAGCACTGTGGCCGACATCAATAAAATCACGCGTTAAGGTAGACGTGGCAAACAGGTAACGACCCAGAGGGACGGTGCCCAGCTGTTGCAGCTTCTGCTCCGGGCCGTTCAGGGTCGACTCAGGGACCAGCGTGCGCGCCACCAGCCAGGGAACCCCGTCACCGCACAGTTCGATTTCCCGCAGCCAGTAACGTTCTTCTGCTGGCAGCAGGGCGATATCCTCTGCTGCGTCCTGGGCACTGATAAATCCTTCACGCAGCAGGTTAACCGTCACCTGTTGGCAGTGACGCTCAAAACGACGGGTCATGGAATCGACTTCCATCAGCCAGTCCAGCAGGGGGGCGGTTAACAGGGGTGATGAATCTGGTAGCCAGTTGATCGCGCGCAATAGCGACAGCGCGTTCTCAGCCATAACACTTCTCCGCAAAATCTTCGATGCGTCAGTGTAACGCAGACCCTGCGGGCAAACCTATCAAAGCTCGGCAAAAAGCCACGATTTTGTGGCTGGTTTTGCGACTTATTCCCGCTTCAGACGGTTGCTGTTCGCCAGCCAAAGAGTGATCACCAGGATCAAAATGGCAATGGCGTAGGCCAGGGTATCGAACGGGTTTTTATGGTCGACGATAATCAGACGAATGATCGCCGTGATTCCGATGTAGACAAAGTAGCGCAGCGGGAAATGGTATCCTGACTGAAAATACTTAATGATCAGTGCGATAAACTCAAAATAGAGGAAGTAGATCACGATACCTTCGATCAGCAGATAGGACGATGTCTGCTCTCCGGTATTCAGTAGCACGTTGCCAAGATGGATGGTCTCTTTGCCAAGAAAGATGATCAGAATACAGGCCAGCACGATCAGGCCAGTGTTTAATACCATTTGCAGGGCAAAGGCCAGCCGGGTGGCGGGCGTGTTACGTTCCTGGGACGTCATGGTGTGCCTCAAAGTCATTGTTATCCGTCGTGAATGCCGACGAATAACAATATGCTTGAGTGTGATGCAGATCACAACATTTGGATGGTGAATAACGCGGGCATTGTACTGGCTGCGGGTCGGGCATGCCCGCCCCCTACATTTCGTAGGGGCCAGGCATGCCTGGCCCGGCGGTTAACGGTAATTGCGGTCGCGATCGGTGGTCATATCGTACAGCTGGTATTTACGGCCCAGCATCTGGCCGCCATCACGCGTCAGCGGCGTCCAGTTGACCTGCGCACGACCACGGGTTGGTGAAACGCTAAAGACATCCATCGGTACGGAGATGTAGAAGCCTTTGGTGAAATCGCCTTCGCCATACTCTTCTGCCGAGACGTTGGTTTTCGTGGCGTAAGCGCCCACGATAATCCCGCTGTCAAAGCGCTTCGAGACATCAACGGTAACCCCTTTGTCTTCAGCCAGATATTGCCCGACGCTGGCTTTCACCAGAACATTACGCATGAACCACGGCTGCCAGTATCCGGTAATATTGCCCACCTTCGCCGAATAGTCGTTGAACTTCATCATGTTGTCCCAGTCACGCTGTTTGACGTAGTTCGCATCCACGCCAATCGCCCAGCTGGAATCCAGTGGGCGGTACAACACTTCGCCCCCCGCTCCGCCGTACATGGTTTCCAGATACCCGCCATACACCTGACCATAGAAGCCGTTGCCGAGTTCACGCATGTAGTTGGCCTGCAGGTTATTCACGTAAACGTTATTTTCAACGTAGTCGCGAATATGTGTACGTACGCGGGGAAGCGTGGAGTCTGCCGGTGCGCCGTTGTAGTTGAACTTGTCATAATTATTGGCAAGGTTGCCGAACAGGCTGCCATCGATCAGCAAATGATCCGTCAGCCAGAAGCTGGCATTCGCCATGACGCCCAGCTGATACAGGTAGAAACTTTCCGGGCCACCGACTGACTGATTGAGCACTGGCGATAAACTGTAGTTCAGGCGATCGCCATCGATAAAGAAGCCCTGTTCGGTGCGGCCCGGGTCAACCGGATTGACACGTTGCTGCTGTAGCGTCTCTTCACGCCCCAGCGGGTATCCCGCCAGCTGACGTTGCAGACTCGCCACATTAGTCTCCGTCGTCACCTGCGGCATATGGCTGCGCGTCTGCGTCACCTTCAGGGTATCAATCCCCTCTGGCAGGTGGTTGACCATGATCATGTTGGCGCGATCAACGCCGCGGGTGGTATCGCGATATTTCGCCTGCTCACCGCTCACGTATAGCGTGCTGCCTTCCACCTGAATGCTCGGTGCATTCAGCCCGGCGTTGTATTTCAGATCGGTCAACTGATTGGCCGTCACCGTTGGATCGAGGAAGCGCTCCTGCGGCTGCGGGTTATATTCCGGTTTCGGCGTATCACGCTGCGTCTGATGCAGATCGTTGAAGTTAGTGCGCAGGGTGAAGCCGGCCATAAAGGTGTTGCCACGCTCGTAGCTGACGTTCACATCTGCCCAGTCGGTAATGCGATAGATCGCCCCGACGTTAAACTTGCTCTTCTGCTCCAGACGACCGGCGAAATCATCCTGATAGTCGTTACCTTCATACTCCATTTTCAGACGCAGCGGCTGCCACGGCGTCTGATATTCAATCCCGCCAAAGATAGCGGTCGGCCCTTTGAACATATCGCTACCGCTGACGGAACCGGCGGTGCCGCTGCCCTCGGTGCGGTAGCAATATTTTTCACTGGCGGAGCAGAACGGATTTTTCACCGTGCCGCTGTTACCGATATAGCCCCAGCCCATACCGAGGGTGAAATCAAATGGCCCCCAGGCTTTGGTGGCAACCAGATATTCACTGTCAAACAGGCCCGTGCCGCCGAGATCACGTGTCCCCACGGAGACTTCCGGTAGCCAGAAGCCCTCTTCCCACAGGCGCAGCTTGAGGTCGAAGGCTTTGTCTTTGTAGGTCTGATCTCCCGAGAAGCTCGACACCGCACTGTACTCACGCGTTTTCACATCGGTGTAGCGGATGGTCGCTTCCAGCCACGGGAACAGCTGCACCGAGGAGGAGTAGAAGTGATACTGATCGTTATAACGATAGTTAAGGCTGAACTCGCCCTCTTTGGCCATACGCGCGGTCGGCACCTGCATCAGGCCAACGCCACCGAAGTCAGACTGTGACGGGCCAATCGGGTCCGGATAACCGGCAGCCTGAACCTGACAGGCACAGGCGACAGAGAGTGACAGCAGGCTGAGAAGATAACGTTTTTTCATCAGTCAGGGATCCGGTGCGTCAGAACAGAAACGATCTGCTGGTTAAGATCGGCATAGGCGCTCGGCAGCGTCCAGGAAGAGAAGCCCACAAACAGGATGCTGCCCGGCTGCGGCTCATAGTGACGACGGTTCCAGTACGCCACCGGCACTTCTGTCACCTCGCCTGCCGGAGAGATCACCTGTGCGTTGTTGCGTTCACCGCCTTCCCTTCGCGGGTGCGCATCAAGATACTCAACCACGGATCGTCCTGCTGCCCACGGTGTTTTTCCTGCATTTTCCACCACGCCAGTCAGCGTAATGGACGTGGGTTCTGCAAGGGTATAGAGGCTGTATTCCCCTTCCAGCGTGCGGTTAGCCTGTGGTCGTAAACGCACCCAGTCCGGGTCCAGATTCACGATCTGACGCCCTGTGACTTTCAGCCCGGCAATCTGCTGACGGACGTTTTCCACCACGGCGGCCTGTTCGTCATCGCCGTCACTTTTGAGTTCATCGCGCCATGCCTGTAAGCGTGCCAGCAGCTGCTGTTGCTGCTGTACTGCCACGGCCGTCGCCAGTTTTTCGCCGATTACCGTTCCCGGCCACCAGGTTTTCTGCGTCAGTGCCGGGTTGGTCACCAGCTGCGCCAGATTGGCCGCGCCACTGATCACCACCGGTTGTGCCTGTCCAGGGTAAAAGACGTTGACCCGGCCGTCAGCCTGGGCGTGCAGCGACAGTGATGCCACTATCCCTGCGAGAATAAGGGTGATTTTTTTCATGATTTCGCAGGCTTCAGGATGGTGGATTCAACAGGGATATAGTCTGCCCCCAGCATTTGCAGTGACTGGCGCACCTGCCCGGTGGAGATATCCACCCAGAAGGTATTACGCCAGGATTCGCCACTTTCCGCTATCGACACCTCTTCCTGCCAGACGCGGCATGCCACCGACTGACCCGCCAGTTGC
This sequence comes from Erwinia sp. MYb375, assembly GCF_037479175.1. Classification (NCBI taxonomy): domain Bacteria; kingdom Pseudomonadati; phylum Pseudomonadota; class Gammaproteobacteria; order Enterobacterales; family Erwiniaceae; genus Erwinia; species Erwinia sp. MYb375. The sequence goes on from NZ_JBBGZS010000016.1 coordinate 9,564, forward strand.
AGTACTTCATCCTTCTGGCGCGAGAAGTGGGAAACCGCCGTGCCCGCCTCCGGCTTGCCGCCCTCGGTCCAGCGCAGGGTGCGGGTCCAGCTCGCGCCATCGATCAGATGCAGGGCATCACGCAGTGGATCGTTATTCAGGTTACTGACGTCGTTGAGGTTATCTGCCATGCCGAGCGTTTTCACCAGACGACCATGCTGAGTGACTACCATGGCTTTATCGCGGGTGATCCACTTCTGCTGACCATTTTCGTTGAAGCCCAGCACCACAAAGATCTGCTGGCCGCCGTTGACGCGCAGATACATGCTGGCGTAAGGCATCGTGTCGATTTGTTCGTTAGTCATCTGGATGTCGTCGACGCCGAGAAAAGCCAGCTTGACGGTTTCACCCAATCCTTTTTGCGTTTGTGTACAGGCCTGAAGCAGCAGGCAGAGCAGCAGAAGTGGTAGGTTTCGCAACTGTGAGTGTCCCTGAGCAAAGTAGAACAAGGCTGAAAATAACCACACAAATGTGTGGTTATGATTAATTTTTGAACTTAGCGGGTTGTACTTGTGGTGGTGGTGGTCGTTGTTCCGGTATTAGAACCATTTCCACCGCTGCTTGCTGCCAGCACCACGCCAGCCAGTGCGCCAACAGCGCCAATACCAACAGCGGTGGTGACACCGGTTGACATCGCACCTGCTTCAGCACCAGCAGCCGCACCCGTTTCAACCTCTGGCGCACCAGTGGCTTCAACGGCGGCAAACGCGCCTGTTGCACTCGCTAAGTACACTATGGCTGCAGTAGCCCATATGACTTTTTTCATCACACTTTCCCTTCATTAAATGAATGGATGCCCGGGCCTGGATGGCACCTGGCGACTCCAGTATGGGGAATTAATTTCCAGAAAGCAGCGCATCGGGCGAGGTGTCGAAGCAAGAGACCCAGCTATGATAAAAGACTGAAAATGCGGTGCATTAAGATATTTTTACCTACCAAAAACACTTAAACAGCGGTTAATACCAATACTCACTTTATTATCGATATGAAAAGTTGAAAAAGGCATACAGCGGGGAGAATAATGACGTAGTGGAGTAATTGACAAGATATCGACAACAAAATGATAAAAATCAATTAAATAACAAATTAGTTCTTAACATTTCTTAGGTTTTAACGGGTGTTTATTTAAGAATTATCCGTGTCAAATTGGTACGGTTTACGCGATTTTTAGGATTATGCCCACCCTCCTTACGGCCACTTTATCCATCTTTGGGGTGAAAAATAGCCGTGTAATCAGAGTGCCAACAGGCTGCCAACGCCTGTACACGGTTGTAAAGAGAAAGGCCGTGCTGTCAACCAGGTCCAGTTATTTACAGAAAATAAAAAACCCCCAGAAAATGGGGGCCGCATAGAGCATCGCAGGGGTCAGAAAAGCCTGCCCTGGGCGCGGCGTGCCTCGCCCAGGCGGGTAGATTAACGCCAGGATTTATAGCGATTAATCAGACCATTCGTCGAGCTGTCATGACTGCTGACCGGTTCGCCACTCGCCAGTTCTGGCAGGATGCGGTTAGCCAGCTGTTTGCCCAACTCCACGCCCCACTGATCGAAGGTGAAGATGTTGAGGATCACGCCCTGGGTGAAGATTTTGTGCTCATACAGAGCAATCAGCGCACCGAGGCTGTACGGGGTGATATCACGCAGCAGGATGGAGTTGGTTGGCCGGTTGCCTTCAAACACTTTGTACGGCACCACATGCTCAACGGCTTTCGCGTCCAGGCCGGCATCGGCGAACTCTTTTTCCACTACGTCACGTGCTTTACCAAACGCCAGAGCTTCCGTCTGAGCAAAGAAGTTAGACAGCAGCTTACTGTGGTGATCGCCCAGTTTGTTATGCGATACCGCTGGCGCGATAAAGTCGCATGGCACCAGCTTGGTGCCCTGGTGGATCAATTGGTAGAACGCGTGCTGACCATTGGTGCCTGGCTCGCCCCAGATAATCGGGCCAGTCTGGTAAGAGACAGGGTTACCGGCACGGTCCACATATTTGCCGTTAGACTCCATGTTGCCCTGCTGGAAGTAAGCAGCAAAGCGATGCATATACTGGTCGTAAGGCAGGATCGCTTCGGTTTCTGCGCCGAAGAAGTTGTTGTACCAGATGCCGATCAGCGCCAGCAGAACCGGCAGGTTTTTCTCTTCCGGGGTATCCGCAAAATGGCGATCCATGGCGTGGGCACCGTCCAGCAGCTTCTCAAAGTTGTCGAAACCGATAGAGAGGATGATTGACAGGCCAATTGCTGACCACAGAGAGTAACGACCGCCCACCCAATCCCAGAACTCGAACATGTTAGCGGTATCAATACCGAACTCGGCCACCGCTTTACCATTGGTCGACAGCGCGGCAAAGTGCTTCGCCACATCTTCCTGATGACCCGAGGTCAGGAACCAGTCACGCGCGCTGTGGGCGTTGGTCATGGTTTCCTGCGTGGTGAAGGTTTTTGACGCCACCAGGAACAGGGTGGTTTCCGGGCTCAGTGTTTTCAGCGTTTCAGCAATATGGGTGCCGTCAACGTTAGAAACGAAGTGCATATTCAGATGATTTTTATACGGACGCAACGCTTCGGTGACCATAAACGGCCCCAGGTCCGAACCGCCGATACCGATGTTCACCACGTCAGTGATCGGTTTCCCGGTAAAGCCTTTCCACTCACCGCCGATGATGCGCTCAGAGAAACCTTTCATCTTCTCCAGCACCGCGTTCACTTCAGGCATCACATCTTTACCGTCGACGACGATTGGCGTGTTGCTACGGTTACGCAGCGCCACGTGCAGTACGGCACGATCTTCAGTACGGTTGATTTTCTCACCGGAGAACATGGATTTGATCGCGCCCTGCAGATCGGTCTCTTTAGCCAGCGCCTGCAGTTTTTCCAGGGTTTCGCTGGTGATGCGGTTTTTGGAGAAATCCACCAGCATCTGATCGTCGAACGTGGCAGAGAAGGCAGCAAACCGGTTGGCATCTTTGGCGAACAGGTCAGCAATTTGCACATCTTTCATTTGTTCAAAATGCTGAAGCAGCGCCTGCCAGGCAGCGGTTTGTGTCGGATTGATATTTTTCATAGCAACACACTCTTTTTATTTAAGAACTGTCATTCAGACCGGACGATATATTACCTGTTACGGGCGTTCGGCTCCCCTCTTCCTGCAACAGGTTACAGCTATCATCCCGCCACGATTTGGTCTCCGCCAGTGCGAATGATTCGCATGGAGGGTTTCAGTATGACTATTCATACCCTTTTACGAGAAAAAATTATAGCCCGGACCGTGCTTATAAGAATTGACGCTTATGGTCTAAACGATGATTTTTGATCCAAAAGTGATTAGCACGAGTGATACCTTCCGGAGTATAACGAAAATGAATAATCATCAGCCGACAAGCGTTGACAGCCGCGCCATAACCCGATATTTCTATGCGCAACTTACGCAATGTGTAAGCCAGAAGAGGCGCGTCGCCCAGGCAGTGTATTGGAGGAACCGAATCCTTTGATAATGCATGATGGGGAGCGACGCCGAGGTATCAACCACGCGGAGTGGGGCGTATCGACCGCAGGGGCTGAATCCTCTGGGTTGTCACCAGCAACGTCCGGTAGTCGGGCGGCGAGGTGGGGCGCTTCTGGGTGACTCGTAGCCTTCATTCTACGTCCTCCCCCGTTGTGCTCCTTCCCTTGTGCCAAGCTGATGGAATAAATCCTGACACGAAGGTAGTCATCGTAATGTCTCAAAATCTGATCGTGGCGAAATTTGGCGGCACCAGTGTGGCCGACTTTACCGCTATGAACCGCAGCGCTGATGTGGTGCTGTCCAATCCCGATGTGCGTCTGGTTGTCTTATCCGCCTCTGCGGGTGTAACCAATCTGCTGGTTGCGTTGGCTGAAGGCCAGCAGCCAAAACAACGTGCTTCCCTGCTCGACGACATTCGCCGTATTCAGTACGCGATCATTGACGCGCTGGATCAACCGACGGTCATCCGTGACGAAATCGACCGCATGCTGGACAACATCAGTATGCTGTCCGAAGCGGCAGCACTGTCGCCCTCTACCGCCCTGACCGATGAACTGGTCAGCCACGGTGAACTGATGTCCACCCTGCTGTTTGTTGAGATCCTGCGCCAGCGTCAGGTCGCCGCAGAGTGGTTCGATGTGCGTAAAGTGATGCGCACTAACGACCGCTTTGGCCGCGCAGAACCAAACGTCACGCTGCTGAACGAACTGGTTAACACCCAGCTGAAATCCCGCACTGACGAAGCGCTGGTGGTGACACAGGGCTTTATCGGGAGTGAAGCACAGGGCCGCACCACCACGCTGGGCCGTGGCGGCAGTGACTATACGGCGGCCCTGTTGGGTGAAGCGCTGCATGCCAGCCGCATTGATATCTGGACTGACGTGCCGGGTATCTACACCACCGATCCGCGCGTGGTGCATACAGCCCATCGTATCGATGAGATCACCTTCGAAGAAGCTGCTGAAATGGCGACATTTGGCGCGAAAGTGCTGCATCCGGCGACGCTGCTGCCTGCGGTCCGCAGTGATATTCCGGTGTTTGTCGGTTCCAGCAAAGATCCATCAGCCGGTGGCACAATGGTGTGCAATAAAACCGAGAACCCGCCACTGTTCCGCGCTCTTGCGTTGCGCCGTAAACAGACGCTACTGACGCTGCACAGCCTGAATATGCTGCATGCACGCGGGTTCCTTGCCGAAGTCTTCAACATCCTGGCGCGCCACAATATCTCCGTTGACCTGATCACCACCTCCGAAGTGAGCGTGGCGCTGACGCTGGATACCACCGGTTCAACCTCGACCGGAGACAGCCTGCTGACCCAGGCGTTGCTGACGGAACTCTCCTCCCTGTGTCGGGTGGAAGTGGAAGAGAATCTCGCGCTGGTGGCGATTATCGGCAACAAACTTTCTCAGGCCTGTGGCGTGGGCAAAGAAGTGTTTGGCGTGCTGGAGCCGTTCAATCTGCGCATGATCTGTTACGGTGCCAGCAGCTACAATCTCTGCTTCCTGGTCCCTGGACAGGATGCAGAGAAAATTGTTCAGACACTGCACCGTAATCTGTTCGAATAAAATCGAATGATGACGATGAAACCGGGCCTCGCCCGGTTTTTTATTGCTCTGGCACACTCGCATCACCTGCATACTCGCTGAAAGAAAAAATGCGATTCTAAAAAGGAAGTCTCTCTATGCTCGCCACTGTTACCCGACTGTTTCCCCTCTGGGCAGTCCTGCTCTCTGTTGCCGCGTATTACACGCCCACGACCTTCACCGGCATGGGGCCTTATGTGCCTTACCTGCTGATGCTGATTATGTTCGGTATGGGTGTGACGCTAAACGTCGGCGATTTCAAACGGGTCCTGACCCGTCCGGCACCGGTGATTGCCGGTACGTTCCTGCACTATCTGGTGATGCCACTGGCAGCCTGGGGCCTGGCAAAGCTGTTCCATATGCCGCCTGACCTGGCAGCAGGCATGATTCTGGTGGGCAGCGTGGCCAGCGGGACGGCGTCTAACGTGATGATCTATCTGGCCAAGGGCGATGTCGCCCTGTCCGTAACCATCTCCTCCGTCTCGGCGCTGGTGGGGGTATTCGCTACGCCGCTGCTGACCAAATTCTATGTCGATACCCACATTCAGGTGGATGTGGTGGGTATGCTGCTGAGTATTGTGAAAATTGTCGTCGTGCCGATCAGCCTCGGCCTGGTGATCCACCACACTATGAACGGCGTGGTGAAACGCGTAGAGCCTTACCTGCCTGCGTTTTCCATGGTCTGCATTCTGCTGATCATCAGTGCGGTGGTAGCAGGCAGCCAGGGCTTTATCGGTTCGGTGGGGCTGATGGTGATTGTCGCCGTGATCCTGCATAACGCCATTGGTCTGCTGGGCGGCTACTGGGGCGGCAAGCTGTTTGGCTTTGACGAATCCACCTGCCGCACACTGGCGCTGGAAGTGGGCATGCAGAATTCCGGTCTGGCCGCGGCGCTGGGGAAAATGTACTTCTCCCCACTGGCAGCACTGCCGGGCGCCCTGTTCTCAGTGTGGCATAACCTGTCAGGGTCACTGCTGGCAGGTTACTGGTCCGGCAAGGCGATTAAGAAAAAATAACCTGCTGTTGAGGTTTATTTTAGCATTCGTAGCGGGTCAGGCGTGCCTGACCCTTACACCTTCCTGACTCTGCTACTTTCCTCATCATCTCTGTCATCATCCGCCTGCTCCAGCACGCTGTATGCCACCGCGCAGAACAGGGAGTTAAGACGCTTCATATCCCCCAATAACCCCAGATGCAACGAACTGGTTTCGATGCTCTGAACATTATGCTGATGCAGACGATCAACATGAGCATGCGAGTAGCGACGGTTGGTGATGCGAAAACGGTGCTTGGAACGACGCAGGCGTTTCGCACTGGTCATGTCGCGGGATAAAAATACCGACAGGCTCAGGCGCAGGTTGTTGGTCAGCAACTCTAACTGGGCATCCAGCTCCTGCAAACCTTCCACCGAGAATGCGCGCCGCGCGGCCAGTGATTTATCGGCCACATCGCCACTCATCCGTTCAAGAATATCTCCGGCCTGCTCCAGGTTCAGGGCCATCTCAATAATTTCTGCCCAGCGCCGTGAATCCTCTTCCGGCAGGTCTTCTTTTGGCATCTGTGCCAGATAGAGCTTGATGGCGGTGTACAACACATCGACATCATCATCCAACTTGCGAATTTCGCGATCTTCCCGCAGTTCACCGTGCACAACTTTGCTAAAGGTCGCCAGCATTTGTTCCATCACATCCCCCATTCGCAGGGTTTCACGTGAGGCATTTGCCAGCGCCAGCGCCGGCGTATCCAGTGAGCCGGGATCAAGATGGCGCGGCTTCAGACGCAGGTCGGTTTCCGGTTCCTCACGGATCAGTCGACGACACAGCGCAGCCATCGGTTCGGCAAAGGGCACCATAACAACGCAGCGGATCAGGTTGTAAAACACATGGAAGAAGATCACTAACTCTTCGTCGTTGACCGGCAATTTCTCCAGCCAACCCGCCAGCGGCTCGATAAACGGCAGCACCAGCAACGAGCCGATAAATTTAAACAGCAGGCTGCCGAGCGCCACCCGTTTGCCGGAAGCGTTCGACGCGCTGTTATTCAGCATCGCCAGCAGCCCACTGCCGAGGTTAGCCCCGACCACCAGACAGAGGGCGACTTTGAAGGAGATCACCCCAGTGGCCGTTAGCGTGGCGGTCAGCAGAACGGCCGCCAGGCTGGAATAGCTGATAATCGCGAACAGCGCACCGATCAGTGAATCAAGCATCACATCACCGGTCAGTGATGAGAACAGGACTTTTACCCCGGCGGCCTGGGTGATCGGCGTGGCAGCAGCAACAATCAGCTGTAAGGCCAGAAGAATTAACCCCAGCCCGATGCTGGCACGCCCTATCTGCCCCGCACGGGTCTGTTTGCGGCCAAGGAAGAACACCACACCAAAGAAGATAAACAGCGGCGACAGCCAGGAGAGATCAAACGTGAGGATACGCGCCATCAGCGCCGTACCGACGTCCGCGCCGAGGATGATCACCAGCGCAGGCGTCAGCCCCACCAGCTCCTGGGCGACAAATGACGTCACCAGCATGGTGGTGGCATTGCTGCTTTGCACCAGGGCGGTAACGCCAATGCCTGCCAGAAACGCCATCGGTTTTTTTGCCACGCTGCGGCTGAGTACCCGCCGCAGATCGGCACCATAGACGCGCATAATACCGGTACGCACGATGTGCGTCCCCCACACCAGTAGCGCCACGGCAGAAAGAAGATTAAGCAGGGTTAACACAGATATCGACCTCATCACTCAGAAAGACTGACTATGCACCGCGGTAAAAAATCCGCTGTGCTAATAGTGTTAGTTTAGCCGATGATTACCTTATTAATTCTCAATGAAGGGCAATGAACACGTTTTTAATCAGCGTCATATCCCAGATTAGGCGCTAACCAGCGTTCAACGTCGGTGACCGACATCGCTTTACGCCGGGCGTAGTCTTCAATCTGGTCACGCTGTAGCTGGGCCACGGCAAAGTATTTACTCTCCGGATGACTGAAGTACCAGCCAGACACCGCCGCCCCCGGCCACATGGCGAAGGATTCCGTCAGTTTCATTCCCGTGTGCGATTCCACATCGAGCAGTTCCCAGATGGTGGCTTTCTCCGTGTGCTCCGGACACGCCGGGTAGCCAGGTGCAGGACGGATACCCTGGTAGTTTTCCCGTATCAACTCGTCGTTGCTGAGGTTTTCCGTGCCGGCAAAGCCCCAAATCACTTTCCGCACTCGCTCATGCAGATATTCGGCAAAACCTTCCGCCAGACGGTCTGACAATGCTTTGACCATGATTTTGTTGTAGTCGTCGTGCTGTGCATCCCAGGCCTCTGCCAGGGCATCTTCTTCCAGGCCTGCGGTGACGGCAAATGCGCCCAGATAGTCGGCTTTACCGCTCGACTTTGGCGCGACGAAATCGGCGAGACAATAGTTAGCAAAACCCTTTTTTTCGGTCTGCTGGCGTAAGTGATGACTCACTTGCAAAATTTCAGTGCGCGATTCGTCGGTGTAAATTTCGATATCATCCCCGACGCGGTTTGCCGGGAAAATGCCCACTACACCGCGCGGATTGAGGGAACCGTCGCGGCTCAGCTGATCCAGCATCGCGTTGGCATCGGCGAACAGGCGTTTGGCTTCTTCACCGACCACCTCATCTTCCAGAATGCGCGGATATTTGCCGGCCAGCGACCAGGTCATAAAGAACGGCGTCCAGTCGATATAGTTGCGCAGCGTTTCGATGTTAGCACTCACTTCGCTCACACCCAGCCTGTGTGCTACTGGTGGTGTGTAATTCTCCCAGTCGAAGACGAAGTCGTTGTCACGTGCCACCTGTAAAGTTACCGGCGGCGTACGCGGTTTTTTACGGGCATGCTGAATACGTACAGTGTCGTACTCTTTGAGGGTACGGGTGACAAAGTCATCGTACTGGGTGGCAGACAGCAGCGCAGAGACCACGCCCACGGTGCGCGAGGCGTTCTGCACGTATACCGTCGGGCCGCTGTAATTCTGTTCGATTTTTACCGCAGTGTGCGCTTTAGACGTGGTAGCCCCACCAATCAACAGCGGTATTGTAAAGCCCTGGCGCTCCATCTCTTTCGCCACGTTGACCATCTCGTCGAGTGACGGGGTGATCAGGCCAGACAGGCCGATAATATCGGCGTTATGCTCACGGGCGGTTTTCAGGATCTTATCGCTGGGCACCATCACGCCCAGGTCAATGATTTCGTAGTTATTACACTGCAACACCACGCCAACGATATTTTTTCCGATGTCATGCACATCGCCTTTTACCGTCGCCAGCACGATTTTACCGTTGGTGCTGCCCTTCTCTTTGCTGGCTTCAATGTAGGGTTCCAGCCAGGCCACCGCCTGTTTCATGACGCGCGCCGATTTCACCACCTGTGGCAGAAACATTTTACCCTCGCCAAACAGGTCACCGACGACGTTCATACCGGCCATCAGTGGCCCTTCAATCACTTCGATCGGACGGGCGGCCAACAGGCGTGCGGCTTCCGTATCGACTTCAATAAATTCGGTAATCCCTTTGACCAGCGAGTATTCCAGCCGTTTTGCCACGTCCCAGCTGCGCCATTCGGCCTGCGGTTTGGTGCTGTCATCATCGGCTTTGCTGCCACGATATTTCTCTGCCAGCTCCAGCAAGCGTTCGGTGCCGTCATCACGACGGTTTTGCACCACGTCCTCTACCGCATCACGCAGGTCAGCAGGCAGGTCGTCATAGATTGCCAGCTGCCCGGCATTCACGATCCCCATATCCATGCCGTTACGGATAGCGTGGTAGAGGAAGACCGCGTGAATCGCTTCACGCACCGGGTCGTTACCCCGGAAGGAGAACGACACGTTGGACACCCCGCCCGAGATCATCGCATGCGGCAGTTCGCGTTTGATGTCTTCGCAGGCGCCGATAAAGTCCATCGCGTAGTTGTTGTGTTCTTCAATGCCTGTAGCGACCGCGAAGATATTCGGGTCAAAGATAATATCTTCCGGCGGGAAGCCGACCTCTTCCGTCAGCAGCTTATAAGCGCGGCGGCAGATCTCGATTTTACGCGCGCGGGTATCCGCCTGGCCCACTTCATCAAAGGCCATTACCACCATCGCCGCACCGTAACGCCGCACCAGGCGGGCATGACGCAGGAACTGATCGACGCCCTCTTTCATGGAGATCGAGTTAACGATGCCCTTGCCCTGGATACATTGCAGGCCTTTTTCGATTACCTCCCATTTCGAGGAGTCGATCATAATGGGTACACGCGCAATATCCGGTTCCCCGGCAATCAGGTTGAGAAAACGCACCATCGCTGCTTCAGCGTCGAGCATCCCCTCATCCATATTAATATCAATAATCTGTGCGCCGCTTTGCACCTGTTGCAAAGCCACTTCCAGCGCTTCGTTATACTTTTCTTCTTTGATCAGTCGTTTAAATTTCGCCGAGCCGGTGACGTTAGTCCGTTCCCCCACGTTGACAAACAGGCTTTCTGCGCTGATGTTCAGCGGCTCCAGCCCGGCAAGCCGGCAGGCAACGGGCAGCGTCGGTAACGGACGCGGGGCAACACCCTCAACCGCTTTCGCCATCGCCGCGATATGCTCTGGCGTGGTACCGCAGCAGCCGCCGACAATGTTCAGGAAGCCGGCCTGCGCCCATTCACCAATCTGTTCGGCCATGATCTGCGCATCCAGATCGTATTCACCAAAAGCGTTGGGTAACCCGGCATTCGGGTGTGCGGTGACATACCCTTCGGCAATACGCGCCAGCTCCGCTACGTACTGACGTAACTCGTCCGGACCAAGAGCACAGTTCAGGCCAAAGGAGAGCGGTTCCGCGTGGCGCAGTGAGTTATAGAAGGCTTCCGTCGTCTGGCCAGAGAGCGTTCGTCCTGAAGCATCGGTGATGGTACCGGAGATCATCAGCGGCAGCTCAACCCCCAGCGCTTCAAATTCCTCTTTAACGGCAAAGATCGCCGCTTTGGCATTCAGGGTATCGAACACCGTTTCAATCATGATGATGTCAGCACCCCCTTCCACCAGCGCGCGGGTGGATTCGCGGTAAGCTTCCACCAGCTGGTTAAAGGTCACGTTACGGAAAGCGGGATCGTTGACATCAGGAGAAATGGAGCAGGTGCGGTTAGTGGGCCCTAACACACCTGCGACATAGCGTGGACGATCCGGGGTGCGTGCCGTCCACTCGTCGGCACAGGCCCGCGCCAGTTTCGCAGCAACGTAGTTGATCTCGGCCGACAGGGATTCCATCTGGTAATCGGCCATCGCGATAGTGGTGGAGTTGAAGGTGTTAGTTTCGAGGATGTCTGCACCTGCGGCGAGATAGCCGTTGTGGATTTCGCTAATCATCTCGGGTTTCGTCAGTACCAGCAGATCGTTATTGCCTTTGAGATCGCTCGGCCAGTCGGCAAAACGCGCACCGCGAAAATCCTCTTCTTCCAGTCTGTAGCTCTGGATCATGGTTCCCATGCCGCCATCCAGCAGCATAATGCGTTTTTTCAACTGCTGATGCAGCGCTTCAATCCGGTTACTCACCACTCTTCCCCTTCAGCATCTCACCCAGGCACCACTGCCAGCACGCCATACTGGCACAACTTTTGTGCGGGTAACAGTGATGCCAGGTAAGACATTTTCAGTCTGATGACAAATGCAGAAGCCGCTTGAAGTATGACGGGTATAGAACGAAAATGATTTCCATAATGCGCAAAAAGGAGTCAGGTATGGTCACCCCCGTCGTCGCGAAACGCGGCAAGAAGCCGCGTGCCGCCGCTGCATCTACTGCTGCACCTGCCGGGCAGGTTCAGTCGTTAACCCGTGGTCTGAAGCTGCTGGAATTTATTGCTGAGTCCCACGGTAATGTGGCGCTGACTGAACTGGCCCAGCAGGCCGGGTTACCGAACTCCACCACGCATCGCCTGTTGACCACTATGCAGCAACAGGGATTTGTGCGGCAGGTCGGGGATTTAGGCCTGTGGACCATTGGTTCGCACGCGTTTGTGGTCGGCAGTAGTTTTTTGCAAAGCCGTAACCTGCTGGCACTGGTCCATCCTATGCTACGTACGCTGATGGAGGCCTCCGGCGAAACGGTGAATCTGGCGGTGTTGGACATCAGCGATCACCAGGCGGTGATTATCGATCAGGTCCAGTGCACTCAGCTAATGCGCATGTCAGCGCCGATTGGCGGCAAACTGCCGATGCACGCCTCCGGTGCCGGTAAGGCATTTCTCGCCAACCTTGATGATAAGCAGGTGAGCGAACTACTGCATCGTCAGGGGCTACATCACTACACGCCGAAAACGTTGATCTCACCACACAGCCTGAAAGAGAACCTTGCGCAGGTACGCAAGGCAGGTTATTCGTTTGATGATGAAGAACACGCGCTGGGTCTGCGTTGCATTGCCGCCTGCATCTACGACGAGCACCGCGAACCTTTCGCTGCGATTTCCATCTCCGGCCCGATCTCACGCATTACCGACGACCGTGTTACCGAAATCGGTGCACTGGTGATCAAAGCGGCGAAAGAGATCACCCGTGAATACGGCGGATCGCGCTAACCTGCCGTTTGCAGTGAGCGATAACGCTGACTGAAGCGCTGGCGGCGACGGTAGGCGAACACATCTTCAATGTGACCCGCGCGGATACGCTGCTGTAGCCCGCGCCAGAAGTCGGCGTGAAACAGCTCCGCGTGCATTTCATCAAACAGTGTGGCGATGGCCGGATCGGCGCACAGGTAGTGACGAAACTCTTCCGGAAACACGTCTTCTGGCGACACGCTATACCAGGGCTCGTGGCTTAATTCATCTTCCGGGTAGCGTGCGGCTGGGATATCGCGGAAGTTCACTTCAGTCATATAGCTGATTTCATCGTAGTCATAGAACACCACCCGCCCGTGACGGGTGACGCCAAAATTTTTATACAGCATATCGCCGGGGAAGATATTGGCCGCCGCCAGCTGCTTCACCGCATTGCCGTACTCTTCTATCGCCTCTCGTCGTTGCTGCGCACTGGCTTGCTCCAGCCACAGGTTAAGCGGGGTCATACGCCGTTCCATATACAGATGGCTGATGGTCAGCATCTCCCCGTGCCGTTGCAATTTCTCCGGCACCTCTTGCTCCAGCAGCGCCAGCAGCGCCGGGCTGATGCGCTTCTCTTCGATAGCAAAATTTTCGAATTCCTGGGTATCCGCCATTCTGCCCACGCGGTCATGCTCTTTGACCAGCTGATAGCACTGACGCACCCGCTCTGGCGTCACCTCTTTCTGCGGCGCAAAGCGATCTTTAATCACTTTAAATACCCGATCAAAGCCCGGCAGGGTAAACACCAGCATCACCAGCCCTGGTACGCCGGGCGCCACGACAAACTGCTCGTTTGTTGTCGTCATATAGTGGAGATATTCGCGATACGTTTCGGTTTTGCCATGCTTCTGGCAGCCAATCGCCATATAGAGCTCAGCCGTGGTTTTGCCCGGCAGGATCTCACGCAGCCATTCAACCAGCGCCGCAGGCAAAGGGGCATACACCATAAAGTAGGAGCGGGCGAAGCCAAAGACGATGCTCGCCTCACGGTTGCGCGTCAGGCAGGTATCAATAAACAATGTGCCTTCGTCACTGCGGTGAATCGGCAGCAGGAAGGCGCAGACACCTGAAGGCGTGCGCAGTTTGGCCACCAGCCAGGCAGCCTTATTCCGGTAAAACAGTTCATTGGCGACCTGTAAATTCGCCTGTTGCAGCTCACTGGCGCTAAAGTTTTCCCGCAGATGCGCAATGATATACTGGATATCTCGCGCCATATCCTGCCAAGGCAGGCGCAACGGCAGATCGTGCAGTAAACGGCTCAGCAAAGGCTGCCAGCCATCGGCCGCACTGAAGTTTTTTGCCAGTGGGCGTGGAATGGTGCGAAATCGCTGCTCTGGTTGTGAACTGAAGATAAACAGTCGTTCCGGCGTCAGAGCCTGGTGGCTGAACAGACGGCAGTAGACGGAATTAAAGAAGCTTTCGGCTATTTCAAAACGCGGGTAGTCCGGCAGCAAATCGGTGTAGATGGCCTTTACCCGTTGCAGAAAATCACGGTCTTCCGACTGCGAGGCGGTAATACAGCGCAGCTGTTCTACCACCAGACCCACATGGTGATCGTAGAGATGGATACGGGCTTTCATCGCCAGTTGCACCGCCTGCCAGTCGGCCTGTTCAAAACGCTGTTGCGCCCCGGCAGTGACTTCCAGAAAACGGCCATACTGGGCGTCAAATCCTTGCAGGATGGTGCGGGCAATCAGGGTTTCCAGTATCGACATGATTCACCTCAGGCGTCAGCATGAAGAAGGGACGGGCATGCCCGTCCCCTACAGAAGTCTGTGGAGGTCTGACAGGCCCAGAATAGGTGCAGGGCCGCCCCCCCGGATAGGTGTAGGGGTCGGGCATGCCCGACCCAGGATCAGAACTGTTCTTCTTCCGTTGATCCCGTCAGGGCCGTCACCGATGACACCCCGCCCTGGATGATGGTGGTGACATGATCAAAGTACCCCGTTCCGACCTCCTGTTGATGCGAGGAGAAGGTGTAGCCCTGTTTAATCGCGGCAAACTCCGGCTGCTGTACTTTCTCTACATAGTGGCGCATGCCTTCCCCCTGTGCGTAAGCCTGTGCGAGGTCGAACATGTTGAACCACATGCTGTGGATGCCCGCCAGGGTAATGAACTGGTACTTGTAGCCCATCTCTGACAGCGCCTGCTGGAAGCGGGCAATGGTGTTGTCGTCGAGGTTCTTCTTCCAGTTAAATGACGGCGAGCAGTTATAGGCCAGCAGTTTACCCGGGAAGCGCGCGTGAATGGCTTCGGCAAAGCGCCGCGCCTGCTCAAGATCCGGCTTTGAGGTTTCACACCAGATCACATCAGCATAAGGTGCGTACGCCAGACCCCGGCTGATCGCCTGCTCAATACCGGCATGGGTGCGGAAGAAACCTTCCGGTGTGCGTTCTCCGCTAATAAATTCACGGTCATAGTCATCGCAGTCGGAGGTGATCAGATCTGCTGCATCCGCATCCGTGCGGGCAATCAATACCGTAGGCACGCCCATCACATCAGCCGCCAGACGTGCAGCCACCAGTTTTTGAATCGCTTCCTGAGTCGGCACCAGCACTTTGCCGCCCATATGGCCGCACTTCTTCACTGATGCCAGCTGGTCTTCAAAGTGCACGCCCGCTGCGCCGGCCTGAATCATCGATTTCATCAGTTCAAAAGCATTGAGTACGCCGCCAAATCCGGCTTCCGCATCGGCCACGATCGGCAGGAAATAGTCCACATAGCGCGGATCGCCAGGCTCAATATTCGATGACCACTGAATCTGATCGGCACGCTGGAAGGTGTTATTGATGCGCTCCACCACCGACGGGACGGAGTTAGCCGGATACAGCGACTGGTCCGGGTACATGCTGGCGGCGAGGTTAGCATCAGCCGCCACCTGCCAGCCGGAGAGGTAGATCGCCTCAATCCCCGCTTTCGCCTGTTGCAGTGCCTGCCCGCCCGTCAGCGCACCCAGGCTATTGATATAACCTTTCTTTGCGCCGCCATTAAGCAGCGCCCAGAGTTTTTCTGCGCCGTTCTCGGCCAGCGTACAGACCGGGTTAACCGAGCCACGCAGTTTGACCACCTCTTCAGCGCTGTACGGACGGGTGATGCCATCCCAGCGTGCATCGCGCCAGGATTGTTCTGTCTGCTGAATCTGTTGGGTACGAGAAGTCATGATGGAGCTCCTTGTCAGGGTTCAGGGAAGTAAGCGGTAGCCCGGCAGAGTCAGAAACTCAACCAGTTCGGATTCCGTGGTAATGCGTTCCATCAGTGACGCGGCCTCATCGAATCGCCCTGCGTGATAGCGTAAGTCACCCAGTTCTTGCCGGATCACCTGCAACTCTTCTGTCAGCATCTTGCGGAACAGGGCTTCAGTGACCACTTCGCCGCTTTGCAGTGTTTTGCGGTGATGAATCCATTGCCAGATTGAGGTACGTGAGATTTCAGCGGTGGCGGCATCTTCCATCAGCCCATAGATAGGCACGCAGCCGTTGCCGTTGATCCAGGCTTCGATGTACTGCACAGCAACCCGAATATTGGCGCGCATACCCTCTTCAGTACGTTCACCCGCACAGGGGGCCAGCAACTGTTCTGCGGTGATGTCTGCATCCTGTTCACGCATCACCTGGAGCTGGTTCGGACGTTCACCCAGCGCCTGGTCAAAAATGGTCATCACCGTATCGGCCAGACCGGGGTGAGCAATCCAGGTGCCATCGTGACCGTTAGCCGCTTCACGCTGTTTGTCGGCCTGCACTTTGTCCAGCACCCACCGATTGCGCTCTGCGTCTTTACTGGGAATAAACGCTGCCATTCCCCCCATCGCGAACGCGCCGCGCCGGTGACAGGTTTTGATCAGCAGGCGCGAATACGCATCCAGGAAACCCTGGTCCATCGTCACGGACTGGCGATCGGGTAAAACACGATCGGGATGATTTTTCAGGGTTTTGATGTAGCTGAAGATGTAATCCCAGCGGCCGCAGTTCAGACCAACAATATGATCGCGCAGGTGCCAGAGGATCTCGTCCATCTGGAAAACGGCCGGTAAGGTTTCGATCAGCAAGGTCGTTTTGATCGTCCCACGCGGGAGATCGAAACGATCTTCGGTGTAGCTGAACACATCGCTCCACCAGGCCGCTTCCTGATACGACTGGGTTTTCGGCAGATAGAAGTAAGGCCCGCTTCCCTTTGCCAGCAGCGCATTCACGTTGTGGAAAAAGTAGAGCGCAAAATCAAACAGGCTGCCCGGGATCGGCTCATCGCGCCATGTGACATGCTTTTCAGGCAGGTGCAGGCCGCGAACACGGCAGATCAGTACTGCCGGATCGGGCTTCAGCTGATAGATCTTCCCGGCCTCATTGGTGTAGCTGATGGTGCCGTTGATCGCATCGCGCAGATTGATCTGTCCGGCGATCACTTTTTCCCATGCAGGGGCCAACGAGTCTTCAAAGTCAGCCATAAACACATTCACGTTAGCATTGAGCGCATTGATGACCATCTTGCGCTCTACCGGGCCGGTGATCTCGACTCTGCGGTTCTGCAAATCTGCCGGAATACCACGGATTGTCCACTCGCCATTTTTAATGGAATCCATTTCCGAAATAAAATAGGGGAGTTCTCCCCCATCAATCCGGCGCTGTATCCGTGCACGTTCTGATAGCAGTGCCTGGCGGCGCGGCGTGAACTTCACCACCAGATCGCTAAGAAAATCGACGGCTTCATCGGTGAGAATCTGCTGTTCATCCTCACCAAATGCGCGCTGGAAGGCCAGTTCCCTGCTAATTACCTGCTGTGTCATCTGTTTGCTCCTGTCATCGATGCTACCGGGTATGCAATGTGTTACCCGGCGATCTTCTGTGAACAATCTTTGAACTGCAGGATCAAAATAGCATCAGTTAAATTTCAAAATCAAAAACTATTTCCATTTTAAACAGAATGTGAACGCAATGAATTGATTTATATATAATTAAAATTGCAAATCAACAGGAAGTTGTTTTCACAGAATAATGAGATCGCGATCGGGTGACTGGATTCAGCAAAATGAGGGAGGGGGAGTGGACGGTATTTAAGGTGGATCGATGATCCACCTGGTAACAGAACCGGGGGAGTGTTTACTCGAGTGTTGGATTCATATGACGCAGATCGAATGGTGTGATCTGGTATACGTAGTAGTTCAGCCAGTTCGAGAACAGCAGGTTACCGTGACTACGCCAGCTGGCACGCGGTGGCAATGCCGGGTTGTCATTCGGGAAGTAGTTAAAGGGCACTTCCGGATTCAGGCCCGCATCAAAATCACGGTGGAATTCACCGGACAGCGTCAGTGCATCATATTCAGGATGGCCGGTGACAAAGGCCAGGCGTTTGTCTTTGCTGGCAAACAGATATGCACCGGTCTGGTCCGACTCAGCAAAAATTTCCAGGTCAGTATAGTCACGCAGTAGCTGAGTGGGGAAGTCAGCATAACGTGAATGCGGCGCCAGGAAGGTATCGTCAAAGCCGCGTGTCAGGAGTGCGTGAGGATGTAAGATTTGATGCTCAAACACACCTGATAATTTGTTTTCGCGGGTCTGTTTTGGAATGCCATACAGGATATTCAGTGCCGCCTGTACCGCCCAACAGACAAATAACGTGGAAGTTACGTGCTCTTTTGCCCAGTGCAAAACCTTCTGGATCTGCGGCCAGTACGCCACATCGCAGAAGTCGACCAGCCCGAGCGGGGCACCTGTCACGATAAGTCCATCGTAGTTATCATTCTGAATGTCTTCGAAATTACAGTAGAAGTTATTCAGATGTTCCGATGGCGTATTGCGTGACTCGCGGCTGTCGATGCGCAGCAGCTGGATGTCGATCTGCAGCGGGGAGTTAGAAAGCAGACGCAAAAACTGGTTTTCAGTTTCGATCTTCTTGGGCATCAAATTCAGTACCAGCACTTTCAGCGGGCGAATATTCTGCGTGCTGGCACGCGTGGACGTCATAACAAAGACGTTCTCGTCGCGCAAAAAACTTACGGCTGGTAATTCATCGGGTACCCTGATCGGCATGACCTGCTTCCTCACTACATACGCTTATACGTTTAGACATCCAGACAGCCAAAGATAACGTGCCTTTACCCGAATGTCGAGTCCTCATCCGATTATTGAAAATGTTTCATCTCATTGCTCAGTATAGAGTAATGATCGACCCATTAGCGGTGAGGAAACAGGCAATGCAGACGAGGAATGCTTCGATTCAGCGCCTATTAACGTTCTGATTTTGTTCTAAATAGGGGGAAATACATGGCAATGATTAAATCGCAGACAAACAACAGACGAAAAAAAACCCCGGCCTTTCGGTCGGGGTTCTTTCTTCGTTTGATGCCTGGCAGTTCCCTACTCTCGCATGGGGAGACCCCACACTACCATCGGCGCTACGGCGTTTCACTTCTGAGTTCGGCATGGGGTCAGGTGGGACCACCGCGCTAAAGCCGCCAGGCAAATTCTTGATTTACCGAACTCACGCTTTATTACTGGTGCTGATACCCAGAGTCGAACTGGGGACCTCACCCTTACCAAGGGTGCGCTCTACCAACTGAGCCATATCAGCACACTTAATTTTAAAGGGCGACACGTATGTCGCCCTTTATTGTTTGATGCCTGGCAGTTCCCTACTCTCGCATGGGGAGACCCCACACTACCATCGGCGCTACGGCGTTTCACTTCTGAGTTCGGCATGGGGTCAGGTGGGACCACCGCGCTAAAGCCGCCAGGCAAATTCTTTGTGCATGAAACGAATCTTTTTCACTGATGCAGCGTTGTCACCCTCGCGCCTCTCAGTCACATACTTCAGTATGCTCCCTCGTGCCGCCCCGGGCTCCGCCTTGCCTCAGCGTAAAATCTTTCGTTTCCGCTAATTCTTTATCCGGTAACAAGCTGAAAATCTCTTTGCGTCTCTCGAACGCCACCAGAACGCTTCTGGCGTTGTAAGGTTAAGCCTCACGGGTCATTAGTACCGGTTAGCTCAACGCATCGC
>NZ_JBBGZS010000017.1:0-25809 GCF_037479175.1 Erwinia sp. MYb375
GCCATTACCCCACCTACTAGCTAATCCCACCTGGGCACATCCGATGGTGTGAGGCCCGAAGGTCCCCCACTTTGGTCCGAAGACGTTATGCGGTATTAGCTACCGTTTCCAGTAGTTATCCCCCTCCATCGGGCAGTTTCCCAGGCATTACTCACCCGTCCGCCACTCGTCACCCGGGGAGCAAGCTCCCCTGTGCTACCGTTCGACTTGCATGTGTTAGGCCTGCCGCCAGCGTTCAATCTGAGCCATGATCAAACTCTTCAATTAAAAGTTCGATTTGCTGCAACAAGTGCAGCGATGCTCAAGTGTAAAACGTCATAATGAATTTCATTATGTGTTCACTCTTAAGACTTGATATTTTTTTGTCACCCGGAGGTGACTGATATCAATCCTGCGAGTGCCCACACAGATTGTCTGATAAATTGTTAAAGAGCGGTGCAATCAGTGCCGGAGCTTCCTGTTGCGAGGTGGCGTATATTACGCTTTCCTCCTTCGGAGTCAACTTCTTTTTGAGAAGTTTTTCCGGCGGTTCAGATGCTTCCTGAACCTCCTGAGCCGCTGGCCGTAAGCCGTTGTGCCGTCTCAGTGGTTGCGCATTATAGGGATCCGAATTTATTGCACAAGCCTTTTTTGGATCTTTCTTTTTGGTTGCTGAGTTTTCACTCTTTTCGCTGAGATCTCAGGCGATCCGCACAAAATTACCGCGTCTTTTCAGCCAATCATTGATCAAAGATCGCTTCCGGAACTAGGCTACTGGGATCGTATCGGTAAAGGAGAGAGTGATGAGCCACAATATACGTGCATATAAAGGAGTACGCCCTCAGTTAGGCGGACGCGTGATGATTGATCCCACCAGCGTGGTGATTGGTGACGTCGTGCTGGCTGATGATGTGGGTATCTGGCCTCTGGTAGTCATCCGGGGAGATGTTAACAAGGTCACCATTGGTAAACGCAGCAACATCCAGGATGGGAGCGTTCTGCATTTAACTCATAAATCAGCCGCTAACCCTGAAGGCCATCCACTGATTGTTGGGGAAGATGTCACCATCGGGCATAAAGCGATGCTACACGGCTGTACGATTGGTGATCGTGTTCTGGTGGGGATGGGATCCATTCTACTGGATGGCGTAATAGTAGAAGACGATGTAATGATAGGAGCAGGTAGTTTGGTCTCCCCGGGTAAACGCCTCGAAAGTGGTTACCTCTATTTAGGAAGCCCAGCAAAAAAGATACGCCCACTGACAGAAGAAGAGATTGGCGGATTGCTTTATTCGGCTAATAACTATGTTGGCTGGAAAAATGACTATTTATCAGAAGAGAGCCATACCCAGCCCTGAGCATCTTCTTTCTGTTGTTTGATCGCCAGCTCGGCATCCTCTTCCAGCTCCCAGCGGTTCAGGCAGAAGCAGACCAGAGGATCACTTGTCGTAGTAAAACGGCGAAGCAACACTTCGCCGTCAATCGCACAAACCAGTTGAAAACCGTTCACCAGCGCGCTGAAGCAAACGGCCTGTACCGTTTCATCCCACCATTCACGCTCAGGAAACTGAATCGCCTGATTCACGCACTCATCTCTTGTTTCAGCACATCGATAACTGGCGTGATTTCTGGCA
The DNA here is from genome assembly GCF_037479175.1 of Erwinia sp. MYb375. NCBI lineage: Bacteria > Pseudomonadati > Pseudomonadota > Gammaproteobacteria > Enterobacterales > Erwiniaceae > Erwinia > Erwinia sp. MYb375. Next base: position 1,614 of record NZ_JBBGZS010000017.1, read on the forward strand.
TCACACCATGCCACAGCATAAAGGAGTGTGCCGCCTGCCCCACCAGCATTCCCAAGCCATCGGCCATCTGAGTCGATCCTTGCTGGCGACACCATTGCAGGAAAGGTGTATCACCCACCTGATAGAACATGTCATAGCAACGGCTACGCTCATTCAACAGTCCAACAGGGAGGTCAGGAATCCCCCCTTCAACACCGCTTGACGTTGCATTGATGACCAGATCGAACTGCGCATCGCACAATTCATTCTGCGCAAGCGAACGAATACCACCGTGGTGCTGGAAAAGTGCCACCAACTCTTCAGCCCGTGCGTGCGTGCGATTAGTGACTGTTACACTGCAATTAAACGCGAGGAGCGGCAGGATCACGCCTCGTGCGGCCCCACCTGCACCGATCAACAGGATCCGATCGTCGGGATGAATCAACTCCAGGCGCAGAAGATCGCTTAACAGGCCGATCCCATCGGTGTTATCCCCCAATAGACGACCATCATCCAGCTTCTTTAGCGTATTGACCGCGCCTGCCAGCGCTGCGCGTTCCGTCAGTTCACTGGAGAGTGCAAAAGCCTGCTGTTTGAACGGCAGGGTAATATTTGCCCCCCTGCCACCCTGAGCAAAAAACTCGCGAGCAGATTGCTCAAAGCCATCAATCGGTGCACATAGCCGGTCGTAAGGATGCGGAATACCGGTTTGTTCAGCAAACAGCTGGTGAATACGCGGCGATTTGCTGTGGCTAATCGGGTTACCGAAGACGACGAAAGACGGCATAAGTGTTCTCTTTATCCCTGGCGAATAAGTTCGCCGGTTAATACATCGCGGATTTCTGATGGATTCTGACGACCACCGGTTTCACCGAGGAATACCGGGAATGCCTCGCCAAACTGTGCCAGTACTTCAGCGACATTGCGACAAGGCGGTAAACTCGTCAGATTAGCACTGGTAGAAACCAGGGGTTTACCAAAGGTTTTGCACAATGCCACAACACCAGGATGATCGCTGACGCGAACGGCCAGCGAGGAAAATTGCCCCGTTAACCAGCCCGGTGTCGATGCACGCGCGGGTAACACCCAAGTGACCGGTCCTGGCCAGTGGGAGAACATCCGCTCTTTTTGCTCCGCAGAGAGCCGATCATCGGCAATATAAGGAATCAGTTGCTGATAGTCAGCCGCTATAAGAATGAGCCCCTTCTCTATCGGACGATGTTTTAACGTCAGCAGTTTCATCACTGCTGCTTCGCTATCAGGATCACAACCCAAACCGAATACGGCCTCGGTCGGATAAGCAATCACTGCAGACTGACGCAGCACGTTAACGCAGTGCGTTAGTGACTCATCCACGGATTTCATCTTCACTACCATTATCTAATGTTACAGGTTTGCCACAGGCTTTACTGGCGCAAAAACGCCTGACACCTCTGGCCGTGTTCTTTTCAATAAGCAGCGGAAACTGACAAAACTCGCAGCTCCCTTCCAACGGTGTGAAATTAACCGCGAACTGACAATCCGGATAACGGTCACAAGCATGGAAGGTTTTACCGAAGCGCGAGCGACGTTGAACCAGCTTTCCCCCCTGGCACTGCGGACAGGCAAGTGTGGTTTCATCTGGTTTATCGATGGTTTCGGTATGTTCGCATTCGGGATAATCGCTACAGGCGATAAACATGCCATAGCGCCCCTGGCGCAGTACGAGGTCAGCACCGCATTTTGGGCATAGCTGACCTTCAAGCACTTTAATGATGTGCCCGTCAGCCTGGCCTTTTAGCGGACGAATAAAGTCGCATTCAGGATAGAGTGAGCAACCAAGGAAAGCGCCATGTTTCCCGGAGCGAATAACCAGTTCTGCCCCACACTGGGGGCAGGGTTCATTTTTTCGCACAGCGAAAAGCGCTGTTTTATTCATAACATTGTGTACACGAAGGCAATCTTCAGTGCAGCATTCCTTCATTGACGTCGAAAAGTAGCTCTTCCATTTGCTGATAGGCGTTTTCACATCCTGGGATATTAAACAACACCATCAGCACCACCCATTTGAGATCGTCCAGATCAAACTCGAGAGTATCAAGTGCCATAATACGTTCGATAACCATTTCGCGCGTGTCCAGATTCAGCACCTGAATTTGCTCCAGGAACAGAATAAAGCCACGACAGTTGGCATCTAAACGCTGACTCTCTTCCTCGGTGTAGATACGCATAGACAGCGGATCGGTAGTCAGCTGAATCGGGGCGACCAGACCTTCCTGATAATCCGCCAGCTTCTCCAACCAGTTCAACGCATTATAAATATCTTCACGATGAAAACCTGCATCGGTTAAATCATCAGTCAATTTATCCTGATCAACACGCATTTCTGCTTCGTTGTGGATATACGTTTCAAATAAGTACATTAGTACGTCGAACATGGCTTGCCCTCCTCAATCGGACATAGCCGCCGGGTACAGCTGCGATCCACCCTGCTAACTCCAACTCAAGCAGCTTCGCTACGATGGCTGGCACAGGTTGGCCGGCACGTTCAGCGACGACGTCAACAGGTGTAACCTCATCTCCTACGTTAGCCAACACATCGGGAAATGGCAATGGAGGATTACTACTCTGTGCTGAATTGTTTTCCCGTTGGGGCAAATTTGATAGCCAGGAGAGGTCGCTCTGTATTTGTTCGATAATATTATTGGGATGAGCAACAAGTAATGCCCCCTGCTGAATCAGCCAGTGTGTTCCCTCGCTGCCGGGGTTGCCCAGGGACCCCGGCAGTGCATACACGTCACGGTTCTGTTCCAACGCCAGTTTAGCCGTAACCAGTGAGCCACTGCGTAACGTAGCCTCCACGACCAGAACACCGAGGCTTAGGCCGCTAATGATCCGGTTGCGCCGGGGAAAATGCGCACGTAATGGCTGCACCGACAGAGGAAACTCAGAGACCAGCGCACCGCCACCGGCAATGATCTGCTCTGCCAGTGCCTGATGGCGCCGTGGGTAAAGAACATCAAGTCCACTACCCAGCACAGCTATCGTCCTACCCTGCACCTCCAGCGCGGCACGATGAGCGACACCATCAATGCCTAACGCCAACCCACTGGTAATCGTCAAGCCACTGAGAGCCAGCGCCTGGCTGAACCAGTTGCCCCATTCACTACCATAATGGGAGCAATGCCGACTGCCAACCACCGCCAGCTGAGGAGAGGAAAGTATGGCCGGATCACCCGCAACAAATAGCATCAACGGAAAACTCGTGATCGCCTTCAGCTGTTCTGGGTAAAAAGGGCTAAGAGGTGTAATAAAATGGTGCTGGGGTGCCGCCAGCCATTCAATACTCTGAGCAATAATCTGTTTATCATAATCAAGGAAAGTCTGCTGCTGTAAAACCGACAGACCTAGCGATGCCAGATCGCAGGCGTCAGGCAACGCGATCGTCTGTAATTCAGTCAATAAAGCCAGGCGCTGTAAACTCGATAGCCCGGACAGAGTTGAAAGCCGTAAGGCGCACTCCACTGGTAACATGAATCTCTCCCTGATATTGCCCCTTCCCCCTGAAGGTTACCGCCACGAATGCTGTCAATCGCAGCGCGAAATGTCTACAATAAGAGAGATAAATATCTAATCCCTTGAACACAGATCTGGAAAGTTATGTCAGTTTTGCAGGTATTACATTTTCCTGACGATCGCCTGCGCATCGTTGCGGACCCGGTAAAAGAAGTGAATGCTAATATTCAGCGTATCGTCGATGATATGTTTGAAACAATGTACGCAGAGGAAGGTATCGGCCTGGCAGCAACACAGGTGGATATTCATCAGCGTATTATCGTGATTGATGTTTCTGAGAATCGGGACGAGCGTCTGGTTCTCATCAATCCGGAATTGCTGGAAGAAAGTGGCGAAACCGGTATTGAAGAAGGTTGTTTGTCTATCCCTGAACAACGTGCACTTGTGCCTCGCTCTGAAAGAGTCAAAGTTCGGGCACTGGACCGTGACGGCAACAGCTTTGAACTGGAAGCGGATGGCCTGTTGGCAATCTGTATTCAACACGAGATGGATCATTTGGTTGGTAAGCTGTTTATTGACTACCTGTCGCCAATGAAACGTCAGCGTATCCGTCAGAAGCTGGAAAAACTGTATCGTCAGAGCGCCCGCGACTGAGTTCGCTGACTGAAGGGAATAATGTGTCCGAATCATTAAAAATCATTTTTGCCGGCACCCCAGACTTTGCAGCGCGTCATCTTGACGCGCTGTTGTCATCAGGGCATCAGGTTGTCGGTGTATTCACTCAGCCAGATCGCCCCGCGGGCCGTGGCAACAAACTCACCGCCAGCCCCGTAAAACAGCTGGCCGAACAACACAGCATTCCGGTTTTCCAGCCGAAATCACTACGTCCCGAAGAGAACCAACAGCTGGTCGCTACGCTCTGTGCTGATGTCATGGTGGTCGTTGCCTACGGGTTGATCCTACCGAAAGCCGTGCTGGATATGCCACGTCTTGGTTGCATCAATGTTCATGGTTCCCTGCTACCGCGCTGGCGTGGGGCCGCACCCATTCAGCGCTCGCTGTGGGCAGGTGATGCAGAGACAGGTGTGACCATCATGCAGATGGATGTTGGGCTGGATACCGGCGATATGCTCTTCAAGCTGGCCTGCCCGATCGAAGCCAGTGATACCAGTGCCACGCTGTACGACAAGTTGGCGAACCTTGGGCCTGCCGGAATGCTGACCACTCTGACGCAACTGGCAGAAGGTAGCGCTCAGCCTGAAGTGCAGGATGAATCGCTGGTCAGTTATGCCGAAAAACTAAGCAAGGAAGAGGCCCGTCTTGACTGGTCACTTTCTGCGGCACAGCTTGAACGCTGTATCCGTGCGTTTAATCCATGGCCAGTCAGCTACTTCGTCATTGATGAACAACCGGTGAAAGTATGGAAGGCATCGGTGCTGGCCGCCGTTAGCGGACATCAACCAGGCGAAGTCCTGCAAGCCGATAAGCATGGCATTCAGGTGGTGACTACCGATGGCGTGCTGAATATCGAAGAACTGCAGCCTGCCGGCAAAAAACCGATGAAAGCTCAGGACCTGCTTAATTCCCGCCGTGAATGGTTTACTCCGGGCAATATCATTGCCTGACGCGTTGCCCGGCACTCATGCCGGGCAATCGTAAGAATTGCGAATCCACTATGAAAAAAAATACTAACTTACGCAGTGTTGCTGCTCTGACTATCGAGAAAGTCGTTGAACAGGGGCAATCGCTCAGTAACGTGCTGCCCGCTGCACAGAAATCTGTCGGTGAGAAAGACGCAGCCCTGCTACAGGAGCTTTGCTACGGCGTGCTGCGTACACTCCCGCAACTGGAGTGGATTATCAGCAAACTGATGTCACGTCCTATGACAGGCAAGCAACGCACCATTCACTTCCTGATTATGGTCGGCCTGTATCAGTTGATGCATACACGAATCCCGGCTCATGCGGCATTAGCGGAAACGGTAGAGGGCGCCATTGCGCTGAAACGCCAGCAGCTAAAAGGCCTGATTAACGGGGTACTGCGCCAGTTCCAGCGTCAGCAGGAAGAGTTGATGCTGCAGATGAATGATGGCGATCAGCAGTACCTGCATCCAAAGTGGTTACTGGAACGTCTGAAACGTGCCTGGCCAGATCAGTGGCAACAGATTGTCGAAGCTAATAACCAGCGGCCACCGATGTGGCTGCGTGTTAACCGAAACCATCACAGCCGCGATACGTGGCTGGCACTCCTTGAGGAAAGCGGTAAAACGGCATTTGTTCATCCGCAACACAGTGATGCATTAAGACTGGAAACCCCGTGCGCAGTGGGCCAGCTTCCGGGGTTCGATCAGGGGTGGGTCACTGTTCAGGATGCCTCAGCCCAGGGCTGTGTGGCACTGCTTGATCCACAGAATGACGAGAAGATCCTCGACCTCTGTGCTGCACCAGGCGGTAAGACGACACATATTCTGGAAGCGGCCCCTCAGGCTGACGTCATGGCCGTTGATGTTGATGCCCAGCGCCTGGCAAGAATTAGTGAGAATTTGAAACGCCTGAACATGACAGCGGAAGTTAAGCTGGGTGACGGCCGTACCCCAGAAGCCTGGTGTGGCAATACGCAATTCGATCGTATTCTGCTGGATGCGCCCTGCTCCGCAACGGGTGTCATACGACGCCATCCTGATATCAAGTGGCTGCGCCGCGATCGTGATATCCCAGAACTTGCCTTGTTGCAGCAGCAGATTCTGGATGCAGTCTGGCCACATCTGAAGTCAGGCGGGACATTGTTATATGCGACCTGTTCAATATTACCGGAAGAGAATCATCAGCAAATAAGCCAGTTCCTGCAGCGTCATGCTGATGCACGTTTAAGTGAAACAGGTGACCTCTCACAGCCCGGTATTCAGGTATTTCCGCAGACCGATGGCGGTGATGGCTTCTATTACGCAAAATTGATAAAACAGTGACCAGCGTGGCGCGTTACACTGCGCCACAATCTGAACGACAACCAACAGACTGAAGCATAATGAAAATCATCATTCTTGGTGCAGGACAGGTCGGCGGAACACTCGCTGAGAACCTGGTCGGTGAAAACAACGATATTACCGTGGTCGATACCGATGCCCTGCGTTTGCGTCAGTTGCAGGATAAATTCGACTTACGCGTTGTACAGGGGCACGGTTCACATCCCCGTGTATTACGCGAAGCAGGCGCTGAAGATGCCGATATGCTGGTTGCGGTAACCAACTCAGATGAAACCAATATGGTCGCCTGTCAGGTTGCCTACTCTCTGTTTAACACGCCAAACCGCATCGCCCGTATCCGCGCGCCGGACTATATCCGCGATGCTGATAAGCTATTCATTCCTGAAGCCGTTCCTATCGACCACCTGATCTCACCCGAGCAGTTGGTGATCGACAATATCTACCGACTGATTGAGTATCCAGGTGCTTTGCAAGTGGTCAATTTTGCCGAAGGCAAGGTGAGTCTGGCCGTAGTGAAAGCCTATTACGGTGGACCGCTGGTCGGCAATGCGTTATCAGTGATGCGCGAGCATATGCCACACATTGACACCCGCGTAGCGGCGATATTTCGCCAGGATCGTCCGATCCGCCCCCAGGGTTCCACCATCATTGAAGCAGGAGATGAAGTCTTCTTCATCGCTGCCAGCCAACATATCCGTGCGGTGATGAGTGAATATCAACGTCTGGAAAAACCCTACAAGCGCATCATGATCGTTGGTGGTGGCAATATTGGTTTCGGTCTGGCGCAGCGTCTTGAGAAACATTACAGTGTAAAACTGATCGAACGTGATCAGCAGCGAGCCGCTGAGTTGGCCCAAAATCTGCAAAACACCATCGTCTTTTATGGCGATGCGTCAGATCAGGAACTACTGGCTGAAGAACATGTTGATCAGATCGATCTGTTTATCGCCATCACTAACGACGATGAAGCTAATATTATGTCAGCCATGCTGGCAAAACGTATGGGTGCCAAGAAAGCGATGGTACTTATCCAGCGTCGCGCCTATGTTGACCTGGTCCAGGGCAGCGTGATCGACATCGCAATCTCACCTCAACAGGCAACAATCTCAGCGCTGCTAGGGCATGTGCGTAAAGCGGATATCGTGGGTGTTTCTTCTCTGCGCCGTGGTGTCGCCGAAGCCATTGAAGCCATCGCTCATGGCGAAGAATCTACATCTAAAGTCGTAGGGCGCCAGATTGATGACATCAAGCTGCCCCCCGGCACAATCATTGGCGCCGTGGTGCGCGGTAGTGATGTGATCATCGCCAATGACAACCTGCGCATTGAGCAAGGCGATCATGTCATTATGTTCCTCACCGACAAGAAGTTTGTTTCTGACGTCGAACGTCTATTCCAGCCCAGCCCATTCTTCCTCTAATCTGTCTAATCTCACTCATCACCCGGTTCTTACCGGGTGTTTAGCTTTTTATCTGTAATCACCATGGAAAAAGCCCTATCGTTTGTTAGACTTAAAAAATTGGCAAAAAATGGGAGATAACAATGAGTTTATTCAAAGAGTTTCGCGATTTCGCGATGCGTGGCAACGTGGTGGACCTGGCTGTCGGTGTCATCATTGGTGCTGCGTTTGGCAAAATCGTGTCCTCACTGGTGGCAAACATCATTATGCCACCGCTGGGATTATTGATCGGGGGGGTTGATTTTAAACAGTTTGCCTGGGTATTGAAGCCCGCCGAAGGGGAAACCGCAGCAGTTGTAATGCAATACGGTATTTTCCTGCAAACCATTTTTGATTTTGTCATCGTTGCTTTTGCCATCTTCATGGCCATCAAGGTGATGAACAAAATGTACAAAAAGAAAGAAGTGGAAAAACCGGTGGCAAAACCTTCTGCAGAAGAAACGCTACTGAGTGAGATCCGTGACCTGTTGAAAGAGCAGAATAACAAGCCGCTGTAAGCGATCATATCCGTCTGAAAACCGCCTTAACTGGCGGTTTTTTATGCCTGAAAAGCCAGGAGGCCAGTGGTAAATACGCTATTAACGCACTGACCACTGGCCTCCCAGTTACCCTTCTTCGCGTGTTTATCTTTACGGCGGAAGCTGCCTTTTCCCTTCTGATTGACTTCAATGCGCGTTTTGAACAATGGGTCATGTAACAATGCTTCGAGGGCATTATCACGAATAGTGCCTTTTTTATGCTGATAGACAGTCATGGTTTTTCCTGTGAACAAATGTCGACTGAGAATATAGTCCTGTTATTTCGGAAATTCAATCCGGAGTTTTTGCCATTTTCGCGGTTGCACCCTTTTCTAACGCTTCAAGGATTGAGCAGTATACGCTGCTATGGGATGTACCGCAGCAGGCGTCATTAAGCCTCTTCAGTGAACGCTGCATATGCTGTAACTCAGTCAACATGGTTTCAACTTCATTCAGTCGCTTCTGTACGATCGTTTTCGATTCCTGGCAGGTGTGATGCTCAGGATCAACACGGATCGATAGCAGTTCACGGATCGCTTCCAAAGTGAAACCCAACTGCCGGCCATACCGAATAAACTTAAGGCGCTGAAGATCACTATCGCTGTAAAGTCGAAAACCACCTTCAGTACGAACCTCGTGATCCATCATCTGCTGCTTTTCATAGAAACGGATAGTATCCGGCGTGACATCAGCCAGTTTCGCCAGTTGCCCAATACGGTACATTACTGTTCCTCATTGAAGTGCTGTTGCACTTTTCGTCCATAGCCGCCATGTAAAAAATCCGTGCAGATTCCCGCCTGTTTCAGCTTCATTTCCAACAACCGCAGCTGTTTTTCCTGTTGCTGATAGCACTCCTCTTCTGAGTCCACCGTGCGGAGTAACTCATGCAGTTCTATTGCTTCACGTCTCATCTCCAACTCAGGAGGTAAGAATCCAGAGTTTTTTAGAATGCGATAGCTGGCACGGAGCTCTGCAGGAATATGGCTGTCATCGTCTAGCTGTAATGCGCGGCCAGAACCGGGGAGATTATCGAGTTCACCCTGACGCAAGGCAGCAAGAATATGTTTTTCCGCCAACTGATCAAGTAAGGACATAGCGACCTCTGATTAGGAAATTGATGTCAGCATAACGCATTTGAAAAGGAGATAAAAAGGACGAGGAATTTTGGATATAAAAAAACCCCGCAAGCGGGGCTTTTTCAATACTGCGGCAGATTACTCTGCTGCAGCTTCTGCTTGAGCTTCTGGACGATCAACCAGCTCGATGTAAGCCATCGGAGCGTTGTCACCAGCGCGGAAGCCACACTTCAGAATGCGAGTGTAACCACCTGCACGGCTCGCGAAACGCGGACCGAGCTCATTAAACAGTTTTGCCACGATCTCGTTATCACGAGTACGGGCGAATGCCAGACGACGATTAGCTACGCTGTCGGTCTTGGCAAGAGTAATCAGCGGCTCAACTACGCGACGCAGCTCTTTCGCTTTTGGCAGGGTCGTCTTGATAATCTCGTGACGAACCAAAGAGCCAGCCATGTTGCGGAACATAGCCTGACGATGGCTGCTGTTGCGGTTCAGTTGACGACCACTCTTACGATGGCGCATGACCTTATCCTTCTCAGTGAAACCTTAACCTGTGATCGGGTTATTCATCAGCGATGCTAGCGGGTGGCCAGTTTTCCAGGCGCATGCCCAGAGACAAACCACGAGAAGCCAGCACATCTTTAATCTCAGTAAGAGATTTTTTACCAAGGTTAGGCGTTTTAAGCAGCTCAACCTCGGTACGCTGTACCAGATCACCGATGTAGTGGATAGCTTCTGCCTTAAGGCAGTTAGCAGAGCGGACAGTCAATTCCAGATCGTCAACAGGGCGCAGCAAGATCGGATCGAATTCTGGTTTCTCTTCTTTCACTTCCGGCTGACGTACATCACGTAAGTCGACGAAAGCTTCCAGTTGTTCAGCCAGGATGGTCGCTGCACGGCGGATCGCCTCTTCAGGATCGATAGTACCGTTAGTTTCCATTTCGATGACCAGCTTGTCCAAATCGGTACGCTGTTCTACACGCGCTGCTTCAACATTGTAGGCAATTCGCTCTACAGGGCTGTAGCAGGCATCGACCAACAGACGACCAATTGGGCGCTCATCTTCTTCCGAATGAATTCGGGCAGAAGCCGGCACATAACCACGACCACGCTGAACTTTGATACGCATGCTGATAGCGGCGTTTTCATCGGTCAGGTGACAGATCACGTGCTGCGGCTTGACGATTTCGACATCCCCATCATGGGTGATATCGGCTGCAGTCACAGGGCCAATGCCAGATTTATTCAGAGTAAGAATAACTTCATCTTTGCCCTGAACTCTTACCGCCAAACCTTTCAGGTTGAGCAGGATTTCCAGGATATCTTCCTGTACGCCCTCTTTGGTGCTGTACTCGTGCAGTACACCATCAATTTCAACCTCGGTCACCGCGCAACCCGGCATTGATGAAAGCAGAATACGGCGCAGTGCGTTACCAAGAGTATGGCCAAAGCCACGCTCTAAAGGCTCAAGGGTCACCTTGGCGTGCGTCGAACTCACTTGCTCGATATCTACCAGGCGCGGTTTTAGAAACTCTGTCACAGAACCCTGCATTGTGTCCTCTCTTTGGTACTAAGCCTTACTTGGAGTAAAGCTCGACGATCAGGTGTTCGTTAATGTCCGCAGACAGATCAGTACGTTCAGGAATACGCTTGAACACACCTTCCATCTTAGTTGCATCAACTTCCAGCCAGGTTGGCTTTTCACGCTGTTCAGCCAGCTCCAGAGCGGCTTTCACGCGAGACTGCTTTTTGGCTTTCTCACGGATGCTAACAACGTCATTCGGAGTTACCTGATAAGAAGCGATGCTAACAACGCGACCGTTTACCATAATAGATTTGTGGCTAACCAACTGACGTGCTTCTGCACGAGTGGCACCAAAGCCCATACGGTAAACAACGTTATCCAGACGACCTTCCAGCAGAGCTAACAGATTTTCACCTGTGTTGCCTTTCAGACGAGCTGCTTCTTTATAATAGTTACGGAACTGACGCTCCAGTACGCCGTAGGTACGACGAACTTTCTGCTTTTCACGTAACTGTACGCCATAGTCAGACAGACGTGGCTTGCGCGCACCGTGCTGACCAGGAGCTTGTTCAATCTTACACTTGGTATCAATCGCGCGAACGCCAGACTTGAGGAACAGGTCTGTGCCTTCACGACGGCTCAGCTTGAGCTTAGGACCCAAATATCTTGCCATTTTCTTTCTCCAACATTCCTAAAAAACGGGGCGTTATACGCGACGTTTTTTCGGCGGACGACAACCGTTGTGAGGGATCGGAGTCACATCAGTAATATTAGTGATGCGGAAACCAGCAGCGTTCAGAGCACGAATTGTTGATTCGCGGCCTGGACCAGGACCCTTAACCATAACTTCCAGGTTCTTAATACCGTAATCTTTCACGGCCTCTGCGCAACGCTCTGCAGCAACCTGCGCAGCGAACGGCGTAGACTTACGAGAACCACGGAAACCGGAACCACCGGCTGTTGCCCAACCCAGCGCATTACCTTGACGATCAGTAATAGTTACGATGGTGTTGTTGAAAGATGCATGGACATGAGCCACGCCATCAGAGACTTGCTTTCTTACACGCTTACGTGCACGAACTGGTGCCTTTGCCATTATTCAATCACCCCGATTATTTCTTGATCGGTTTACGCGGACCCTTACGGGTACGTGCGTTAGTCTTGGTACGCTGACCGCGTACTGGAAGACCACGACGATGACGCAAACCACGATAGCAGCCAAGGTCCATAAGACGCTTGATGCTCAGGGTGACTTCACGACGCAGATCGCCTTCAACAACAAATTTAGCTACTGCATCACGCAGAATGTCGATTTGTTCTTCAGACAGCTCACTGATCTTAACATTTTCAGCAATACCCGTTGATGCACAGATAGCCTGTGAGCGGGTTTTACCGATACCGAAGATTGCAGTTAATGCGATAACGGTATGTTTATGATCAGGAATGTTAATGCCTGCTATACGGGCCACTATGCACTCCTATTTAATTACTTATGCGTCCCATGCCGAAAAGCCCGTTTTCAGGATACTCAAATGGAAACGCATAGACATACAAAAGATTGGCTGGCTAATCTAGCCAGCTCAACCCGACTTTGCAAGAAAAATATGCGATTAAATCAGCCTTGGCGCTGTTTATGCTTAGGCTCGGCACTACAAATCACACGAACGACGCCGTCGCGACGAATGATTTTGCAGTTACGACATAATTTCTTGACGGAAGCACGAACTTTCATTTTTACTCTCCGTAACTTCTCAAGCGCCTGAATTAACGGCCGTAGCCCTTCAGGTTTGCTTTCTTCAATGCAGACTCATACTGACTTGACATCATCAGAGTTTGCACTTGAGCCATAAAGTCCATGATGACAACGACTACGATCAGCAGTGATGTACCGCCGAAGTAGAATGGAACTTTCATCGCATCACGCATGAACTCCGGGATCAGGCAGATAAAGGTAATGTACAACGCACCGATTAATGTCAGGCGTGTCATTACTTTATCGATATACTTCGCCGTCTGTTCTCCCGGACGAATACCTGGTACAAATGCACCAGACTTCTTCAGGTTATCTGCTGTTTCACGCGGGTTGAAAACCAACGCTGTGTAGAAGAAACAGAAGAAGATGATTGCAGTCGCATAGAGTAGCACATAAAGCGGTTGACCAGGCTGTAATGACATCGAAATAGTCGTCAGCCAGTTCCAGCCAGTTCCGCCCCCGAACCATGACGCGATGGTTGCTGGGAACAAGATAATGCTGGAAGCAAAGATAGCAGGTATTACACCAGCCATATTAACTTTCAACGGTAAATGTGTGCTCTGCGCAGCATAGACACGACGGCCTTGCTGACGTTTCGCATAGTTCACCACAATGCGGCGTTGACCACGCTCAACGAAAACAACGAAGAAGGTCACTGCAAATACGAGAACTGCAACCAACAGCAACAGGAGGAAGTGCAGGTCGCCTTGCCGCGCTTGCTCGATGGTATGGCCAATGGCCGGCGGCAGACCCGCAACAATACCAGCGAAGATAATGATCGAGATACCGTTACCGATACCTCGCTCAGTTATCTGCTCGCCCAGCCACATCAGGAACATTGTCCCCGTGACCAGACTGACAACAGCGGTAAAGTAGAAAGCAAAACCTGGATTTAGTACCAGACCTTGCATTCCTGGCATATTCGGCAGGCCGGTAGCAATACCGACCGCCTGGAATATACCTAATACCAGAGTACCGTAACGGGTGTACTGGCTAATCTTACGACGGCCAGCCTCCCCTTCTTTCTTGATTTCTGCTAACGCTGGATGAACCACCGTCAGCAGCTGGATAATAATAGAGGCCGAAATGTACGGCATAATACCCAGGGCAAAGATAGAAGCACGGCTCAGAGCACCACCAGAGAACATGTTGAACATTTCAATGATGGTGCCACGCTGTTGCTCAAGCAGTTTGGCAAGTACAGTGGCATCGATACCAGGGATCGGAATAAAAGAACCAATGCGGAAGACAATTAGCGCACCAATTACAAACAAAAGTCTGCGTTTTAGTTCGCCAAAACCACCTTTGGCACTTTGAAAATCTAATCCCGGTTGCTTAGCCATCTGCTACTTATTCCTCAATTTTACCGCCAGCAGCTTCGATTGCAACACGAGCGCCTTTAGTTACACGCAGACCGCGAATCGTTACCGGTGCAGAAACTTCGCCAGACAAGATCACTTTCGCGAACTCGATCTGAATACCGATAATGTTTGCTGCTTTCAGCGTGTTCAGGTCGACGATACCGCCTTCAACTTTCGCCAGGTCAGACAGACGAACTTCTGCAGTGACCATTGCTTTGCGAGAGGTGAAACCGAATTTCGGCAGACGACGGTACAGAGGCATCTGGCCGCCTTCAAAACCACGACGTACGCCACCGCCAGAACGTGAGTTCTGACCTTTGTGACCGCGACCGCCGGTTTTGCCGAGACCAGAACCAATACCACGACCCAGACGTCTAGGAGCGTGCTTGGAGCCGTCGGCCGGAGACAGAGTATTTAAACGCATCTGTTACTCCTCCACTTTAACCATGTAGGAAATCGCGTTAACCATACCGCGTACAGCTGGCGTGTCTTCACGCTCTACGGTGTGGTTAATACGACGCAGACCCAGGCCAAGCAGTGTTGCCTTATGTTTTGGCAAACGACCGATCGAACTGCGGGTTTGAGTAATTTTAATAGTCTTAGCCATGGTCATTACCCCAGAATGTCTTCAACGGATTTGCCACGCTTGGCAGCGACCATTTCTGGGGAATTCATGTTGGCCAGGCCATCCAGAGTTGCACGAACCACGTTGATCGGGTTGGTGGAACCGTAGGCTTTAGCCAAAACGTTATGAACCCCAGCAACTTCCAGAACGGCGCGCATTGCACCACCGGCAATAATACCGGTACCTTCTGAAGCTGGTTGCATGAACACACGAGAACCTGTGTGCACACCTTTAACAGGGTGCTGCAGGGTGCCGTTGTTCAGCGCGACATTGATCATATTGCGACGAGCTTTTTCCATCGCTTTCTGGATCGCTGCTGGAACTTCACGCGCTTTACCGTAACCAAAACCAATGCGACCATTACCATCACCAACAACAGTCAGAGCTGTGAAGGAGAAAATACGGCCACCTTTAACGGTTTTAGATACGCGATTTACCGCGATCAGCTTTTCCTGCAGTTCGCCAGCTTGTTTTTCGATGTGTGCCATCTTACACCTCTACCTTAGAACTGTAGGCCAGCTTCACGGGCAGCATCTGCCAGTGCCTGGACTCGACCATGATATTGGAAACCAGAACGGTCGAAAGAAACACCAGTGATGCCTTTTTCGATTGCGCGTTCAGCAACTGCTTTACCAACAGCAGCAGCAGCGTCTTTGTTTCCAGTGTACTTCAGTTGCTCACTGATAGCTTTTTCTACTGTAGAAGCAGCGACCAGGATTTCAGAACCGTTGGGTGCGATTACCTGTGCGTAAATATGACGCGGGGTACGATGTACCACCAGGCGAGTAGCACCCAGCTCTTTGAGCTTGCGACGTGCGCGGGTCGCACGACGGATACGAGCAGATTTCTTATCCATAGTGTTACCTTACTTCTTCTTAGCCTCTTTGGTACGCACGACTTCGTCGGCGTAACGAACACCCTTGCCTTTATAAGGCTCAGGACGACGGTAGGCGCGTAAATCTGCTGCAACCTGACCAATCAGCTGTTTATCAGCGCCTTTCAGCACGATTTCAGTCTGAGTTGGACATTCAGCAGTGATTCCCGCTGGCAGCGCGTGGTCAACAGGGTGAGAGAAGCCCAGGGCTAAGCTCACAGAGTTGCCTTTTACGGCTGCACGATAACCTACACCAACCAGCTGCAGCTTCTTAGTGAAGCCTTCGGTAACACCGATAACCATAGCATTCAGCAGAGCACGTGAAGTACCAGCCTGCGCCCAACCATCCACAAAACCTTCGCGCGGAGCGAAAGTCAGGGTGTTGTCAGCATGCTTCACTTCTACAGCTTTGTTGAGCGTACGAGTCAGCTCGCCGTTTTTACCTTTAATCGAAATTACCTGACCGTCGAGTTTTACCTCTACGCCGGCAGGAATCGCGACTGGTGCTTTAGCAACACGAGACATTTATTCCTCCGATTAAGCTACGTAGCAGATAATTTCGCCGCCAAGACCTGCCTGGCGAGCTGCACGATCGGTCATAACACCTTTAGAGGTAGAGATAACAGCGATACCCAGTCCAGCCATAACTTTTGGCAGTTCGTCTTTGCGTTTGTAGATACGCAGACCTGGACGGCTTACACGCTGAATGCTCTCAACCACTGCCTTACCCTGGAAATACTTAAGAGTCAGTTCCAGTTCAGGCTTGGTGTCGCCTTCGATTTTAAATTCTTCAATATAGCCTTCTTCCTTCAGCACGTTGGCAATAGCCAATTTCAGCTTGGAGGAAGGCATGGTGACCGCAACTTTGTTCGCGGCTTGACCGTTACGGATACGGGTCAGCATATCCGCGATCGGATCTTGCATGCTCATCTGTCTTTACTCCCGTGATTCAATTGGTAATTACCAGCTAGCCTTTCTCAAGCCAGGTACTTCACCGCGCATGGCGGCTTCACGCAACTTGATACGGCTCAGACCGAATTTGCCCACATAACCATGTGGACGGCCAGTTTGACGGCAGCGGTTACGCTGACGAGACGGGCTGGAATCACGCGGCAGAGTTTGCAGCTTGAGAACAGCATTCCAACGATCTTCGTCGGATGAGTTCACATTTGAAATGATAGCTTTCAGTTCCTCGCGTTTAGCGCGGTACTTGTCAGCCAGTTTCACGCGAACGACTTCACGTGCTTTCATCGATTGCTTAGCCATCAGTAACCCTGCCTTACTTGCGGAACGGGAAGTTAAAAGCAGCCAAAAGTGCGCGGCCTTCATCATCAGATTTCGCAGTAGTGGTAATGGTGATATCCAAACCACGAACGCGGTCGACTTTGTCATAGTCGATCTCTGGGAAGATGATCTGCTCACGAACGCCCATGCTGTAGTTACCACGGCCATCGAATGACTTAGCGGACAAGCCACGGAAGTCACGGATACGTGGAACAGCAATAGAAATCAGACGCTCAAAGAACTCCCACATGCGTTCGCCACGCAGAGTTACTTTACAGCCGATCGGATAGCCCTGACGGATTTTGAAGCCTGCAACTGATTTGCGTGCTTTGGTGATAAACGGCTTTTGACCGGAGATTGCTGCTAAGTCAGCTGCTGCATTATCCAGCAGTTTCTTATCAGCGATCGCTTCACCTACACCCATATTCAGGGTGATCTTCTCGACCCGAGGGACTTGCATGACAGAATTGTAGCTAAACTCAGTCATGAGTTTTTTAACTACTTCGTCTTTGTAGTAATCATGCAGTTTCGCCATCGTACTACTCCAAATTACTTGATAGTTTCGCTATTCGATTTGAAGAAACGGACTTTTTTGCCGTCTTCGAATCTAAAGCCTACACGGTCAGCCTTGCCGGTTGCCGAGTTGAAGAGTGCAACGTTAGAAACCTGAATAGCAGCTTCTTTTTCAACGATGCCACCTGGTTGGTTCAGAGCCGGAACCGGCTTTGAGTGTTTCTTAACCAGGTTAATACCTTCAACAATCAGTTTGCCTGAAGACAGAACATTTTTTACTTTACCGCGCTTACCTTTATCTTTGCCGGTCAGCACGATAACTTCGTCATCGCGACGGATTTTAGCTGCCATTTTTCGCTCCTTAGAGTACTTCTGGTGCCAGAGAGATAATTTTCATGAACTTTTCAGTACGAAGTTCACGAGTTACCGGCCCAAAAATACGCGTTCCGATAGGCTGCTCACTGTTATTATTTAAAATAACGCATGCATTACCATCGAAGCGAATGACAGAACCGTCCGGGCGACGAACACCCTTCCTGGTGCGCACCACTACCGCTTTCAGCACATCACCCTTCTTAACCTTACCGCGAGGAATTGCTTCCTTGATGGTAATTTTGATGATGTCGCCTACGCCTGCGTAGCGACGGTGCGAGCCACCCAGAACCTTGATACACATTACGCGACGTGCACCGGAGTTGTCGGCGACGGTCAGCATAGTCTGTTCTTGGATCATTTTAGTGCTCCGCTAATGTCAACTACTACTTCGGGACCTGATTCAGGTCGTATAAAAGCCCCATATTGAGGGCGCAGCATTATAACACTGCTTCCTGCATATGGGTAGAAAAAATAAACGGCTCTTGCGAGCCGTTTATCTTATTTTTTAGAGACGGCAGATTCTATTACAGAATCGCTTTCTCTACAACGCGAACCAGTGTCCAGGACTTAGTCTTGGACAGTGGACGGCATTCGCGGACTTCAACCACGTCGCCGATACCACATTCGTTGTTCTCGTCGTGTACGTGCAGTTTGGTCGTACGCTTGATGAATTTCCCGTAGATTGGGTGCTTCACAACACGTTCGATAGCAACAACAATAGATTTCTCCATTTTGTCACTAGTCACACGACCTTGCAGAGTACGGATTTTATCGGTCATTACGCACCCGCCTTCTCAGTCAGTAAAGTCTTAACACGTGCAACATCACGGCGCACATTCTTCAAGACGTGAGTCTGTTGAAGTTGGCCGGATGCTGCCTGCATGCGCAGATTAAACTGTTCACGCAGCAGGTTAAGAAGCTCAGTGTTGAGCTCTTCAACGCTTTTTTCACGCAGCTCTGTAGCTTTCATTACATCACCGTCTTAGTTACAAAGGTGGTTTTGATAGGCAGTTTTGCTGCTGCCAGCTTGAAGGCTTCACGGGCCAGCTCTTCTGGAACGCCGTCCATTTCATACAGGACTTTGCCAGGCTGGATCAAGGCAACCCAATACTCTACGTTACCTTTACCTTTACCCATACGCACTTCCAGCGGCTTCTCGGTAATTGGTTTGTCCGGGAATACTCGGATCCAAATTTTACCTTGACGCTTAACTGCACGGGTCATAGCACGACGTGCTGCTTCGATCTGACGTGCAGTCAGACGACCACGGCCAACAGCTTTCAGACCGAAAGTACCGAAGCTAACATCCGTACCCTGCGCCAGACCACGGTTGCGGCCTTTGTGCACTTTACGGAATTTTGTACGCTTTGGTTGTAACATCAGCGACTCTCCTTACTTACGGCCTTTACGCTGCTGCTTTTTAGGTTGAGCAGCCGGTTCCGGTTGTTCAACAGCAGCCATACCACCCAGGATCTCACCTTTGAAGATCCATACCTTAACGCCGATTACACCATAAGTGGTGTGGGCTTCAGAGGTGTTGTAGTCAATGTCTGCACGCAGAGTGTGCAGTGGCACGCGGCCTTCACGGTACCATTCAGTACGCGCGATTTCTGCACCGCCAAGACGGCCACTAACTTCAACTTTGATCCCTTTAGCGCCCAGACGCATTGCGTTCTGTACAGCACGCTTCATCGCACGGCGGAACATCACACGACGCTCCAGCTGTGAAGTGATGCTGTCAGCAACCAATTTAGCGTCCAGTTCCGGTTTACGGACTTCGGCGATATTAATCTGTGCAGGAACGCCAGCGATATCCGCTACGACCTTGCGCAGTTTTTCTACATCTTCGCCTTTCTTACCGATAACGATGCCTGGGCGAGCAGTGTGAATAGTCACACGGATGCTCTTAGCCGGACGCTCGATAACGATACGAGAAACGGATGCTTTAGCCAGTTCTTTAGTCAGGAACTGACGCACTTTAAAGTCGCTGTCCAGGTTGTCAGCGAATTCTTTGGTATTTGCGAACCAGGTAGAGTTCCAGGGTTTAACAATACCCAGGCGAATACCATTAGGATGTACTTTCTGACCCATTGCTAGTCTCCAGAGTCTCAGCGATCGGACACAACCACAGTAATGTGGCTGGTGCGCTTCAGGATGCGATCTGCACGACCTTTTGCACGAGGCATAATGCGCTTCATGCTTGGGCCTTCGTCTACGAAGATCTTCGTGACTTTCAGATCATCAATGTCAGCGCCATCGTTGTGTTCGGCGTTAGCAATGGCAGATTCCAGAACTTTCTTGACCAGTACAGCCGCTTTCTTATTGGTGTAGGTCAAAATGTCCAGAGCCTGCGACACTTTCTTACCGCGTACAAGATCCGCTACCAGGCGAACCTTCTGTGCAGAAGAACGAGCGTGGCGATGTTTAGCGATAGTTTCCATCTCTTCCTCCTGCCTTAGCGTTTCTTGGCTTTTTTATCAGCCGCGTGGCCGCGATAAGTACGGGTCGGTGCAAATTCACCCAGTTTGTGACCGACCATTTCGTCGGAAACAAAGACAGGAACGTGCTGACGACCATTATGGACAGCGATGGTCAAACCGATCATGTTAGGGAAGATCGTTGAACGACGGGACCAGGTGCGCAGTGGCTTCTTGTCTCCGCTTTCCAAAGCTTTCTCTACCTTCTTCAGCAAGTGCAGGTCAATAAAAGGACCTTTCTTGAGAGAACGTGGCATGGCTTATCCTCTAAAATTATTTGCTACGGCGACGTACGATGAACTTATCGGTACGCTTGTTGCTGCGGGTTTTCTTACCTTTGGTCTGAACGCCCCACGGAGTTACCGGGTGCTTACCAAAGTTTTTACCCTCACCACCACCGTGCGGGTGATCAACTGGGTTCATCGCAGTACCGCGAACGGTAGGGCGAATACCACGCCAACGAGCTGCACCGGCTTTACCCAGAACGCGAAGCATGTGCTCAGCGTTACCGACTTCGCCCAGGGTCGCGCGGCAGTCAATTTCGACTTTACGCATTTCACCAGAACGCAGACGCAGGGTAACGTAAGAACCATCACGCGCAACAATCTGCACGTAAGTACCAGCAGAGCGAGCAATCTGACCGCCTTTGCCTGGTTTCATTTCTACGTTATGCACGGTAGAACCCACTGGGATGTTACGCATCGGCAGAGTGTTACCTGCTTTAATCGCAGCATCAACGCCAGACTGAATCTGGTCGCCAGCTTTCAGGCCTTTAGGGGCCAGGATATAACGGCGTTCGCCGTCTTTGTACAGAACCAGTGCGATATTCGCAGAGCGGTTCGGATCGTACTCAAGACGTTCAACGGTCGCTGGGATACCATCTTTGTTGCGTTTGAAGTCAACAATACGATAAGCCTGCTTGTGACCACCACCGATATGACGGGTAGTGATGCGACCATTGTTGTTACGGCCACCGGATTTGCTGTTTTTTTCTACCAGCGGGGCGAATGGTTTGCCCTTGTGCAGCTCCGCGTTTACCACTTTAACTACATGGCGACGACCCGGAGATGTCGGTTTACATTTAACAATTGCCATTGTTCTTCTCCTCCGACTTACTCAGCGCCGCCTGCGAAGTCCAGATTCTGGCCTTCTTTCAGGGTGACGTAAGCTTTTTTCCAGTCGCTACGACGACCAATACGCTGTCCAGAACGCTTAGTTTTGCCTTTAACCAGCAAAGTGTTCACGACTTCAACTTCTACTTCGAAAAGTTTCTGTACAGCGGCTTTGATTTCTGCTTTGGTCGCGTCTTTCGCAACTTTGAGAACGATGGTGTTAGTTTTTTCCATCGCAGCAGATGCTTTTTCAGATACGTGCGGCGCGCGCAGTACTTTCAGCAGACGTTCTTCACGGATCATGCCAGCATCTCCTCAACTTGCTTAACTGCGGCAGCAGTCATAACGACTTTGTCGAAGGCGATCAGGCTAACTGGGTCGATACCCGCTGCATCACGTACGTCAACCTTGTACAGGTTACGCGCGGCCAGGAACAGGTTCTCTTCCAGTTCGCCGGTGATGATCAGCACGTCTTCCAGAGCCATGTCTTTCAGTTTCTCTACCAGCAGCTTAGTTTTAGGTGCTTCCAGAGAGAACTGCTCGACAACGATCAGACGATCTTGACGTACCAGTTCGGACAGGATGCTTTTCAGCGCGCCGCGGTACATCTTTTTGTTAACTTTTTGACTGTGGTCCTGTGGCTTCGCAGCGAAGGTAACACCACCTGAACGCCAGATTGGGCTCTTTACAGAACCTGCACGAGCGCGGCCGGTACCTTTCTGGCGCCATGGCTTTTTGCCAGAACCAGTTACTTCAGCACGAGTCTTCTGAGCACGAGTACCCTGACGAGCACCTGCTGCATAAGCAACAACAACCTGGTGTACCAGCGCTTCGTTGAAATCACGACCGAAGGTAGTTTCGGAAACAGTCAGCGCGCTTTGCGCGTCTTTCAATACTAATTCCATTGCTATCCCCTTACGCCTTCACAGCTGGTTTAACGATAAGGTCGCAACCGGTAGCACCGGGTACTGCACCTTTAACCAGCAGCAGGTTGCGCTCAGCGTCAACACGTACAACGTCCAGACTCTGAACAGTTACACGCTCGTTGCCCATCTGGCCTGCCATTTTCTTGCCTTTGAACACTTTGCCCGGAGTCTGGTTCTGACCGATAGAACCCGGTACGCGGTGTGACAAGGAGTTACCGTGCGTAGCATCCTGAGTACGGAAGTTCCAGCGCTTTACAGTACCGGCAAAACCTTTACCTTTAGATGTTCCAGTCACGTCAACTTTTTTCACGTCAGCGAAAATGTCAACATTAATGCTCTGGCCTACAGTGAACTCTGCGCCATCAACGGTGCGGAATTCCCACAGACCACGGCCAGCTTCAACGCCAGCTTTAGCAAAATGACCTGCTTCAGGCTTAGTTACGCGGTTAGCTTTTTTAGCACCGGTAGTTACCTGGATAGCAGTGTAACCGTCGTTTTCCAGGCCTTTGACCTGAGTAACGCGGTTTGCTTCAATTTCGATCACGGTTACAGGGATAGAAACGCCATCTTCTGTGAAGATACGGGTCATACCCACTTTTTTACCGACTAAACCAATCATTGTTTCAACCTCTCAATCGCTCAATGACCTGATTAACCCAGGCTGATCTGCACGTCAACACCTGCAGCCAGATCCAGACGCATCAGAGCATCAACCGTTTTTTCGGTTGGCTCAACGATGTCAACCAGACGCTTGTGAGTGCGAATCTCATACTGATCGCGCGCATCTTTGTTGACGTGCGGAGAGATCAGAACGGTAAAGCGCTCTTTGCGGGTCGGCAGCGGGATAGGACCACGTACCTGCGCACCAGTGCGCTTGGCAGTCTCTACGATTTCCGCAGTTGATTGATCGATCAGACGATGATCAAACGCTTTAAGACGGATACGGATTCTTTGGTTCTGCATGAGACCAGAGCTCCAATTATTTATAAACGAAAAGAATTACTACTCGCATCCATTACGATTGATGGAGGAGTGTAATCGTTGAGCACATAACCCGCATATCGCGAGTATTGTTGACAGGCACTTTCGTACTTGTCTGCGATTCATATCGAATCGCGCCTTACCATATTGGCAGGCCCGCGTATTATACGTACATCCGGAGGTAAAGCAAACACTATGTTCGTTTATCACAAAGGACGGGCACAAAAAAAAAGAGCGCCGAAGCGCTCTCTTTTCGTGCTCTGGCAGAGCACGCTCTGCCAGACAAGTTTCGACAATTAAGCGATAACTTTAGCAACAACACCCGCACCAACAGTACGGCCGCCTTCGCGAATTGCGAAACGCAGACCGTCGTCCATTGCGATTGGGTGGATCAGGGTAACAACCATCTGAATGTTGTCGCCTGGCTCGTGCTCTGGCAGAGCACGCTCTGCCAGACAAGTTTCGACAATTAAGCGATAACTTTAGCAACAACACCCGCACCAACAGTACGGCCGCCTTCGCGAATTGCGAAACGCAGACCGTCGTCCATTGCGATTGGGTGGATCAGGGTAACAACCATCTGAATGTTGTCGCCTGGCATAACCATCTCAACGCCTTCTGGCAGTTCGATGGTACCGGTCACGTCAGTTGTACGGAAGTAGAACTGTGGACGGTAGCCTTTGAAGAACGGAGTATGACGGCCGCCTTCATCTTTAGACAGAATATAAACTTCTGACTCGAACTTGGTGTGTGGCTTGATTGAACCTGGCTTAGCCAGAACCTGGCCACGCTGGATATCTTCACGCTTAACACCGCGCAGCAGGATACCACAGTTCTCACCCGCACGGCCTTCGTCCAGCAGCTTACGGATCATTTCAA
>NZ_JBBGZS010000018.1:0-54103 GCF_037479175.1 Erwinia sp. MYb375
CGTCACGCTGGCAAGCGAAGTGGTGGCACATCTGCCGAATGTTGAAGTGGTGGGATTCAGTGACTTGATGGCTAACTTTGCCAGAGCGCAGCAGGCCAATGTGCTGGTGCGTGGCCTGCGGGCGGTGTCTGATTTTGAGTACGAGTTGCAACTGGCGCATATGAACCGTCACCTGATGCCCACGCTGGAAAGCGTATTTTTGATGCCTTCCGAAGCCTGGTCCTTTATCTCTTCATCCCTGATGAAAGAGGTGGCGCGCCACGGAGGGGAAGTCCAGGCGTTCCTGCCCACCCCGGTGTACGAGGCACTGAAAGCGAAACTCTGAGCAGAGCGGCTTACTGCTGGCAGTGACGGCAGAAAAAGGTGCTGCGCTGCCCGTGTTTACTGCTCTCGATTGGCATGCCGCACTGTCGGCAAGGCTCACCCGCACGGCCATAAACCTGCAGTTCCTGCGCAAAATATCCTGGCTTACCGTCACTTTGTAAAAAGTCGCGCAGGGTGGTACCACCTTGCTCAATAGAACGCAGCAGGACCGCTTTGATGGTGGCAACCAGCAGCCCGGTGTCGGCTTCAGTTAAGTCCATCGCAGGACGATCGGGTAAGATCCCCGCCACAAATAGCGATTCGCTGGCATAGATATTCCCCACGCCCACCACCACTTTGTTATCCATCAGCCAGGGTTTGACCGCTGTACGCTTACCCCGCGATTTTTCAAACAGATACGCGGCTGAAAAATCCTCGCTACGCGGCTCTGGCCCCAGATGCGACAGCACAGAGCTAGCGGCAAGGTCAGGGCACCACAACCAGGCACCAAAGCGACGTGGATCGGTATAACGCAGTACCTTACCGTTGCTCATGACAAGATCAACATGATCGTGCTTCGCCGCAGGCAGATCTTCCGGCAATACGCGCAGGCTACCTGACATCCCAAGATGTACGATGATCCAGCCTGTTGGCAGCTCCAGCAACAGATATTTAGCACGCCGCTGGATGCTCAGAACGGGCTGGTCACTCAGAGCATGGATTTCTTGCGAAACAGGCCAGCGAAGGCGGGAATTGCGCACCACGGCATGCAGAATCGTAGCGCCAACAAGATGTGGCTCAATCCCGCGTCGACTGGTTTCGACCTCTGGTAACTCTGGCATTGACTCGCCTCCGTAGCGCCTGGCCAATTTTTCACATTGCAACGTACTATACAGAAAACCCCAGAAACAAAAAAACCCGGCCGGAGCCGGGTTTTTCATCCACTGAGATTAATTACTTAATCTTAGCTTCTTTATAGATCACGTGCTGGCGGACAACTGGATCGAATTTCTTCAGTTCCAATTTTTCCGGCTTAGTACGTTTGTTCTTCGTGGTGGTATAGAAGTGACCTGTACCAGCAGAAGAAACCAGCTTGATCTTCTCACGAATACCTTTAGCCATGTTTCAGTTCCTTACCTTAGTACTTCTCACCGCGGGCACGGAGATCGGCCAAGACCGTATCAATACCCTTTTTATCAATTACGCGCATGCCATTGGCAGATACGCGCAGTGTAACGAAGCGCTTTTCGCTCTCAATCCAAAAACGATGAGAGTGCAGGTTCGGCAGGAAACGGCGTTTCGTCGCGTTCATTGCGTGGGAACGGTTGTTACCCGTTACCGGACGCTTGCCAGTTACTTGGCAGACTCGTGACATGTCTATTCTCCAAAAATCAAATCAGCTCGAGCTTTAAAAATAAGGTTCTGGCCGCCTCGTCAGGCTTATAGCCCATCCAGGCGAGTTCTATGTGAACCCGCTGAGTAGGCTCAAACGCCAAACCCGAGATTCTCAAAGGTGGCGTAGTATACGCCCTGAAGCGCGACCGCTCAAGTCCCGAACAGATAAAGATCCCTAAGGATCGCGTACATTTGTCCTTTTTGTTCAGGAAGCATCCGCTTTAGGCACTGTAATTCCAGAACTAAATCGTAAAACGGTTAAATAACAGCCGGCTCATTATAGCCACCCCCGTTCAGCAAAAGACACATACTCACCCCGTCCGATGACCATATGGTCAAGCACCCGGATATTCATCAGGTTACAGGCGCGCACAATTTGCTGCGTTATATCACGGTCGGCGCGGCTGGGCTCTGCCAGCCCGGATGGGTGATTATGCGCCAGAATGACCGCCGCTGCATTGCGTTTTAGCGCTTCACGTATAATCTCACGGGGATGCACTTCAACGCTGTTGATCGTGCCACTGAACATTTCGCTGGTATGAATGACCCGATGCTGATTATCAAAAAAGATCACCTGGAAAATTTCCCTTTCCCGATGCGCCAGCGAGCCGTTAAGAAAATCCAGCATCTGTTCAGCACTGCTGACGACCCGGTTTTCTAATGCCTGCTGGCAGGTAAAGCAGCGCCGGGCGAGTTCGGCCACCGCATTCAGTTGCGCATATTTTGCCATGCCAATACCGTGAATCGCCTGAAAATCTTCGGCGGGTGCCGTCATCAATTGGTGTAGCGAGCCAAATACGTCAAGCAAGCGCTGTGCCAGCGTCATCACGTGAACCCCACGCGCTCCGATGCGCAGGAAAATAGCCAGCAGTTCAACATCACTCAGCGTTTGTGCGCCACATTTCAACAATTTTTCACGCGGGGGTAACCCCATCCAGTTCTCATCCATCTGCCGTTTCTCCTTCCTGAAGATAAAAAAGCATGGCATTATATACAGTGGTTTCCTATTGCGATGTGCTGACT
Organism: Erwinia sp. MYb375; assembly: GCF_037479175.1. Taxonomy (NCBI): domain Bacteria; kingdom Pseudomonadati; phylum Pseudomonadota; class Gammaproteobacteria; order Enterobacterales; family Erwiniaceae; genus Erwinia; species Erwinia sp. MYb375. Next base: position 2,722 of record NZ_JBBGZS010000018.1, read on the forward strand.
TTACGCGCCAGCTCGCAAAAATTGTGTGGTGCTAACCCGCCCGCCGGAGTGTGATAAAATAATCGTATTGCGGCGCGAGGGCACCGGGCAGGCTAAACAGAAGGCGAACAGCAACATGATGGGATTAACCGGAAAACGTATTGTTCTTGGCGTCAGTGGTGGTATCGCTGCCTATAAAACCCCTGAACTGGTACGCAGGTTACGCGACCGTGGCGCAGACGTACGTGTCGTCATGACTCACGCAGCGAAAGCCTTTATCACTCCTCTCAGTTTGCAGGCCGTATCAGGCTATCCGGTTTCCGACGATTTACTCGACCCGGCTGCTGAGGCCGCTATGGGGCATATTGAATTGGGGAAATGGGCAGACCTGGTCATCCTTGCCCCTGCAACGGCGGACCTGATCGCCCGTGTTGCCGCCGGTATGGCGAATGATCTGGTGACGACGCTTTGCCTCGCAACGGCGGCACCGGTGGCAATTGTCCCGGCAATGAACCAGCAGATGTACCGCGCACTCCCCACCCAGCATAATTTACAACTGCTGGCACAACGCGGAGTGCTGGTCTGGGGCCCTGACAGCGGCAGCCAGGCCTGTGGTGATATCGGCCCAGGACGTATGCTAGACCCGCTGGCGATTGTTGACCTGGCGGTAAACTGGGCTGCTCCCGTCAACGATCTGCAACATCTCAATATTATGATCACCGCCGGCCCGACCCGGGAAGCACTCGATCCGGTGCGTTATATCAGCAATCACAGCTCAGGAAAGATGGGGTTTGCTATTGCGGCGGCGGCGGCGCAACGCGGGGCCAGCATCACGCTGGTTGCGGGCCCGGTAACCTTGCCGACACCGGCAGGCGTTAACCGCATTGATGTTACTTCGGCGCTGGAGATGCAGCAGGCGGTGATGGCGCAGGCGGCCGATCAACAGATCTTTATCGGTTGTGCGGCAGTAGCCGACTACCGGGCCGCTGCGGTGGCGGAAGAAAAAATCAAAAAACAGGGCGAAGAAATCACCCTGCGAATGATAAAAAATCCCGATATTGTGGCAGGTGTTGCAGCGATGCCGCACGACAGACCGTATGTTGTAGGATTTGCCGCTGAAACCCAGAATGTGGAAGAATACGCACAACAAAAACGGGCGCGCAAGAATCTGGACTTGATCTGCGCCAATGATGTAGCCAAAACCGGGCAGGGTTTCAACAGTGACACCAATGCTCTTCACCTTTTTTGGCAGGAGGGAGATAAAGCCTTACCGCTCTGCGATAAGTCACTCCTTGGCCAACAGCTATTAGACGAGATTGTCAGCCTTTATGATGAAAAAAATCGACGTTAAGATTCTTGATGCGCGGGTCGGCACCGACTTCCCCCTGCCAACCTATGCCACGTCAGGTTCAGCCGGGCTTGATTTACGTGCCTGCCTGGATGAAGCTTTTGTGCTTGAGCCTGGGGTCACAACGCTGGTGCCAACAGGTTTAGCGATTCATATTGCTGACCCACAGTTGGCTGCCGTGATCCTGCCGCGTTCCGGGCTGGGGCATAAGCATGGCGTCGTACTGGGTAACCTGGTCGGTTTGATCGATTCCGATTATCAGGGTCAACTGATGGTTTCAGTCTGGAACCGTGGGCAAGACTCCTTTACTATCGAACCCGGCGAACGTATTGCGCAGATGGTTTTCGTGCCTGTCGTCCAGGCCGAGTTCAATCTGGTCAACGACTTTGACACCAGCGTGCGTGGTGAAGGTGGTTTCGGCCACTCTGGTCGCCAGTAATTCTCCACGGGCCACCCAACGATAATCTGAATTGACTTGCCGTGAACACACGTTCACGGACGTTGTGTGGGCCTTTGCCCGTTTTATGGTGATGTTTTCAGGGGTCTTTTAAGACATGGTAGAAAAGAAGAGTGCGAAAAGGAATCGCCGAGAAGAAATTCTACAGGCGCTGGCGCAAATGCTGGAGTCTGGTGATGGCAGCCAGCGCATCACCACCGCCAAACTGGCGGCGACTGTAGGGGTTTCTGAAGCGGCGCTTTACCGGCATTTTCCCAGCAAAACCAAGATGTTTGACAGCCTGATCGAATTTATTGAAGACAGCCTGATTACGCGCATCAATCTGATTCTGAAAGATGAAAAAGAGACGCTGCCGCGACTACGTATGATCACTCAGCTCATTCTGGGCTTTGGTGAGCGTAATCCGGGTTTAACACGCATTCTGACCGGACACGCGCTGATGTTCGAACAGGATCGCTTACAGGGCCGTATCAACCAGCTTTTTGAACGTATCGAAGTGCAGTTGCGCCAGGTGATGCGTGAGAAGAAAATGCGTGAAGGTGAAGGGTTTATTACCGATGAAACGCTGCTGGCCAGTCAGTTACTGGCATTTTGCGAAGGATTGCTGTCACGTTTTGTGCGTTCCGAATTTCGCTATCGCCCTACCGTCGACTTCGACGTACGCTGGCCGCTGCTGGCCGCACAACTCGTGTAATGTTGCGGGTCGACCAGAAAAACGGTCGCCCCGCACAACGACATCCCCTCAGATACCAAACTCACTGCGATAAGCGCGTACAGCAATCAGGTGATCGGCCATTTCTGGCTGTTCTTCCAGGTAAGCAATCAGTTCTTTCAGTGTGATAATCGAAATCACCTGACATCCGTAATCACGTTCCACTTCCTGAATCGCAGAGATTGCGCCACGTCCGCGCTCCTGGCGGTCGAGGGAAATCAACACGCCAGCCAGCGTCGCCTGATGTGCCGCGATAATTTCCATCGATTCACGAATAGCCGTGCCTGCGGTGATCACATCATCCACCAGCATGATTTTACCCTGCAACGTGCTACCCACCAGCGTGCCACCCTCGCCATGGGTTTTGGCTTCTTTGCGGTTAAAACAGTAGGGCACATCACGATCGTGATGATCGGCCAGAGCTACCACCGTTGTAGTCGCAATCGGGATGCCTTTATAGGCCGGGCCAAAGACCAGATCGAAATCGATACCAGAATCCACCAGTGCCTGGGCATAGAAACGGCCCAGCAGGGCAAGGTCACGCCCGGTATTGAACAGACCGGCGTTAAAGAAATAAGGGCTTTTGCGCCCTGATTTCAGCGTGAACTCACCAAACTTCAGCACCTGCTTGTTGATGGCGAATTCGATAAATTGGCGCTGCCAGGCTTTCATGTCGTTTTCCTCAGATGGGGGGCATAAAAAAGGCGACTTCATCGTCGCCTGAAAAAATCAGTTGGCCAGCGCCGCTTTTTGCGCTGCAACCAGAGTATCGATACCGCCTCGCGCCAGCTCCAGCAGCTTCAGCAGTTCGTCATGAGTGAACGGCTCACCTTCTGCGGTGCCCTGCACTTCAATCATGCGACCGTCTTCCGTCATCACCACGTTCATATCGGTTTCGGCGGCAGAGTCTTCAACGTACTCAAGATCGCACAGCGCCTCGCCGTTGACGATACCCACCGAGATAGCGGCGACCATACCCTTCATCGGGTTAGCCTTCAGCTTACCGATAGACACCAGGTGGTTCAGCGCATCAGCCAGTGCCACGCAGGCGCCGGTGATAGAGGCAGTACGGGTGCCACCGTCAGCCTGCAACACGTCACAGTCGAGGGTAATGGTGAATTCGCCCAGCGCCTTAAGGTCAATTGCCGCACGCAGTGAGCGGGCGATTAAACGCTGGATTTCCAGGGTACGACCACCCTGCTTCCCTTTCGCCGCTTCACGCGCATTACGGCTGTGGGTGGCACGTGGCAGCATGCCGTATTCGGCGGTGACCCAACCCTGGCCCTGACCTTTCAGAAAACGTGGTACGCCTTCATCAATGGTGGCGGTACACAACACTTTGGTATCACCGAATTCAACCAGCACAGAGCCTTCTGCATGTTTGGTGTAATGACGGGTCAGGGTGACGGGGCGCACCTGTTGTACGCTACGGCCTGATGGACGCATAATTTCTCTCCGGCTAGCTAAACATAATTGGCTGCGCATTATACGGATTTCGCCATGGATTGCCTATCGCAGGCGAAACTGAACGCGGTTTGTTATGAAAATAACGACTATTTAAACGTTAAAACAGCCAGATAGCGCCCGGCTGGATGTAAATCAAACTGAAATATGGCTAAATGCCTCTCATTAATCATTCTCATGCCGGACCTGCGTATGACCTCTGTTTTTCATTTTATTCTGGCCCTGGCCATTATCTGCTGCCTGGCGTTACTGTTTAGTAATGACCGGAAAAAAATTCGCCCACGTGTGCTATTGCAACTGGTGGTGATTGAAGCCGCCCTTGCCTGGTTCTTCCTGCATGCATCGGGCGGATTGACCGTTGTTACCGTCTTTTCAGGCTTCTTTGAAGTTCTGCTGAAATACGCCGCACAGGGAACCGATTTTGTCTTCGGCGGGATGAGCTCACAGGGGCTGGCGTTTATCTTCCTCGGCGTGCTCTGTCCTATTGTCTTTATATCTGCCCTGATCGGGATTCTGCAGCATCTTAAAATCCTGCCGCTGTTGATCAGGGGCGTTGGCACCGTTCTCTCCAAGGTTAACGGGATGGGCAAGCTGGAGTCATTTAATGCCGTCAGCACGCTGATCCTCGGCCAGTCGGAAAACTTTATCGCCTATAAGGGGATCCTGGCAGAGATTTCCCCACGTCGCCTCTACTCGATGGCAGCGGCCGCGATGTCCACTGTGTCGCTGTCGATTGTTGGCGCCTATATGTCGATGATTGAGCCGCGTTACGTCGTGGCAGCGCTAATCCTCAACATGTTCAGTACCTTTATCATCTTGTCGATTATCAACCCGACACCGATCGGTGATGAGCCGGAGATCCGTCTGGAAAAGCTGCACGAAGATCAGAGCTTCTTTGAAATGCTGGGTGAATACATTCTGGCTGGCTTTAAAGTGGCGATGATCATTCTGGCCATGCTGATTGGTTTTATCGCGCTAATTGCCGCGGTGAATGCCGTGTTCTCAGCCGTTTTCGGCATTAGCTTCCAGCAGATCCTCGGCTATGTGTTCTGGCCATTTGCGTGGCTGATTGGCATCCCGACCGCAGATGCCCTACCGGCTGCCAGCATTATGGCGACAAAGCTGGTGACGAACGAGTTTGTGGCCATGATTGAGCTGAAGAAAATCGCCGCAGAATTGTCGCCGCGCGGACTGGGTATTCTGTCGGTGTTCCTGGTCTCCTTCGCGAACTTTGCCTCTATCGGCATCGTCGCCGGGGCGATAAAAGGGTTGAATGAGCAACAGGGGAATGTGGTGTCACGCTACGGCCTGAAGTTGATTTATGGCTCCACGCTGGTCAGCTTGCTCTCCGCAGCCTTTGCCGGGCTGGTGCTGTAATCTCTATACCCGGCGTACTCGCGCCGGGTATTCTTGATTGAAATACAGGTCAGAACGCTACACAGGCCGCCGCATCCACCCGCATCACTGAATCCTGGGCAAAGCGCTGTTTATAAATGGCACGTAGTGTCTCAATCCCCTGTTCACTCGCTTTATCTGGAGCATGGATCAGCAGCAGCGCCTTGCTGTTTTCCCGCGCCAGTTTGCCATCATTTCCCAGCCACTGGCCTTTTGCCGCAAAGACAGTCAACCCTGCTTTGAAGCGAGGTGTGACTTCTGAATCAACAAACGTCTGCCATTCTGCCTCGGTGATAACGGCACCCTGCGGACGATTCAGACCGAAGTAAAGCGTGGTTTGCGTCATGGCGTCGCCCGTTGTACAGATCGGGGCGGTAATCTGGCTGGCATGCCGTGACGGTGTCGTGCAGCCTGACAGCGCCAGTACCAGAAGGGAAAATGTGAATACGCGCGGCATCATAGTGGGTCCTGAGGTGAGTGATGTTTCTTATTTCGGCATCTTAAGCTTCTGGCAACAAAACGTCAGCCAAAACACGACCATTTGACCGAATGCCTGTTAAGGCATCGTCAGCATCGCTATAATCGCGACATCTTTTCCTAATAACGGTACGCAAAATGATCCGCAGCATGACAGCTTATGCCCGACGCGAAACGAAAGGCGATTGGGGCAGCGCAGCCTGGGAGCTGCGTTCCGTCAACCAGCGCTATCTTGAAACCTATATCCGTCTGCCAGAGCAGTTTCGTGGCCTGGAACCGGTGATCCGTGAACGCATTCGTAATCGTCTGACCCGTGGGAAAATCGAAGTTAACCTGCGTTTCGACGCTGACCCGCGTGCCCAAAGCTCGCTGGTACTGAATGAAAAACTGGCCATCCAGCTGGTGCAAGCTGCCAACTGGGTCAAAATGCAGAGCGATGAGGGTGAAATCAATCCGGTCGATATCCTGCGCTGGCCTGGCGTGATGTCAGCCGAAGAGCAGGATCTGGATGCGATTTCTGCCCAGTTGCTGAAAGCGCTGGATGCTGCCATCGACGAATTTATTATTGCGCGTGAAAGCGAAGGCACGGCTCTGAAAGCGCTGATTGAACAGCGTCTGGAAGGGGTGAGCGCGGAAGTGATCAAAGTCCGTACGCATATGCCAGAAGTACTCAAATGGCAACGTGAACGACTGGTTACCCGCCTGGAAGAGGCGCAGGTACAGCTGGAAAATAATCGCCTGGAGCAAGAGCTGGTGATGCTGGCGCAGCGTGTGGACGTCGCGGAAGAGCTGGACCGTCTGGAAGCCCATGTGAAAGAAACCTATAACATCCTGAAGAAGAAGGAAGCGGTCGGCCGCCGCCTCGACTTTATGATGCAGGAGTTCAACCGTGAGTCGAACACGCTGGGATCAAAATCTATTAATGCTGATATCACCGCTTCTGCCATTGAGCTGAAAGTGTTGATTGAGCAGATGAGAGAACAGATTCAGAACATCGAATAATACGTGATCACTGTGTAAAAGAGCCCTGTTTACAGGGCTTTTTTTATGCGTTTTTCCCCACCGTCAGCAACTGTATCCCATTGATAACCCACTCCCTGGTGTCGTTCTTACGCGTCGCCACATAGACATCAATATTCAGTGATTGCGCAGCGTCATCCGTCAGAGTGCGGTAGCACAGACCCTGCTGATGAAAGGTGCACATCGATTGCGGCATCAGCGTCATCCCCTTACCCCGGGCAATGCTGGACAGCAGAACCAGCGAGTCGTCAGGCTCTTTGACCCGTTCAAGGGTGAACGATAAATGCCGGAAGTATGCTTCACATTTATCGTAATAGAGCGGATTGGCATGGCGCGGAAACCAGAACAGGGGCAGATCGGCAATATCGGCCAGAGCCACCTTATCTTGCAAACTGGCCGGGTGAGACGATGGCATAACCAGCAGCAGCGGCTCACGATAGATCCAGTGAAAACTAAAATCCTGTTCGCTGTGCAGACTTTTTTCACCGATGATCACCATATCCATCTGCCCTTTAGACAGTAATTGCAGCAGCTGAATGGACGTCAGGTTCTGGATATCAATCTCTTTATGGCTGAGAAACTGATTTATTCTGTCACTGACCTGCGGGATATTATCGAAGCTGAGTGTGCGCGTCAGACCCATACGCAGACGAGATTGCTCTGTATTCATTTCATCAACGCAGTGGGTGAGATCATTCATCAGCTGTGTCGCTTTAGGCACCAGTTTTCTGCCGCCTTCCGTCAGACGAACTTCATGAGTGTTACGGATAAAAAGCGCGCAGCCCAGCACCTCTTCCAGCAATTTTATTTGCCGGGTTAACGGCGGTTGCGTCATCCGTAACCGTTCAGCCGCTCGCCTGAAGTTAAGCTCCTGAGCCACTACGAGAAAGCACTGTAATTGCTTTATGCTGGGTAACTTATTATTAATGCTGTCCACGCGTTCTCCAAAGATTTAGGGGGCATTATTCAGTTTTCAGGCATCATTTCAATTCTCCCACCTAAGCGGTTGAGCACCATGTTAAACATTGATCCCTTTCATTCCCTCTTCGGTATAGCGACTGCCTTTAATCGCGATTTTACGGTGAATGTTGTTCAGCATCACAATATCTGACGCATCCAATACCAGATCAGCCGCTGCTGCATTCTCGACCAGATACTGTGCATTCTTCGTGCCGGGAATAGGGACTGTTTTTTCATACTGCGCCAGCAACCATGCCAGCGCAATCTGGCCCGAAGTGCAGCGATATTTTTGCGTTAAAGGCGTGATGGCATCAAGCAACTGACGGTTATGATCGAGATTATCCTGCTGGAAACGAGCGTTACTTCTGCGGAAATCCCCTTCCGGGAAGTCGCGATTATTCAGGTATTTCCCGGTGAGAAAACCACGTCCCAGGGGTGAATAGGGAACTAAACCAATGCCCAGTGTCTTGACCATCGGCAGGATGCTCTCTTCGATATCGCGGGTCCACAACGAATACTCCGTTTGCAGGGCAGTGACTGGAAACACAGCATGAGCTTTTTGCAGGGTCGTGGCCGAGACTTCACATAAGCCGATATGGCCGATTTTCCCCTCCTGCACCAGGCGGGACAAACAGTGCATGCTCTCTTCGATAGACGCGTCCTGATCGACCCGGTGAAGGTAAAACAGGTCGATTTTTTCCACCCCGAGGCGCTGCAAGGATTCATGGCAGCAGCGGACGATATAATCCGGATGGTTATTTATTTTTCGGGCATAAGCGGCGTCAGGGTCGCGATCGATGCCGCATTTGGTGGCCACTTTAAACTGTGCGCGTGTCCGGCTATCCAGCTGTGCTAAAAAATGCCCAATAAGGCGCTCATTGTGACCGCGGCCATACAGATTCGCGCTATCGATAAAATTAACGCCAGCCTCAGCCAGTTTACCCAGCAATGTTAAGGATTTTTGATCGTCCGTTTCGCCGTAAAATTCACTCAACCCCATCGCGCCAAAGCCGATAGCACTGACAGTGAGATCCTGAGCCAGTTGTCTTGTTTTCATAATCCCTCCATAAAATGAAATGCCATTCTTTCATGGGTGAGTGTCGACCTGAATTTCAATTAAGGTGATACCTTTCAGGTATCAGAATGCCAGGCCAAACAGCAATAGGAAGAACGTCTCTGACAAGGTAAACTATCCCCTTACTTTATTATGGATTTACTTGAGGATTATCATGGAAACGTTACCTCCTTGCCCAAAATGTCACTCAGAATATAGCTGGCAAGATGGCGCGATGCTCAACTGCCCGGAATGTGGCCACGTATGGGCTGATGGCACTGACGCCGCGACTGATGACGCACTGATTGTTAAAGATGCCAACGGCAACCTGCTGGCAGATGGCGATAGCGTCACGGTGATTAAAGACCTTAAGGTCAAAGGCAGTTCAACACCGCTGAAAATGGGCACCAAAGTAAAAAGCATTCGTCTGGTAGAAGGCGACCACAATATTGACTGCAAAATTGATGGTTTTGGCCCGATGAAATTGAAGTCTGAGTTTGTGAAAAAGAACTGATCCCAGCCAGTAGCCTTCGTGCTACTGGTTCACCTAACCTCACCCGCACGATTTGCCCTCAGGATTGAAGCTGCTAGTATCACAAGGCACCCGCTTTCGGTGTTAAGGGCGTGCGGCGCTCAACGGACCGGTTCAATATTCCCCAGGAGGCAGAGTGAACAAGACGTTAGGCGTTTTTTTCCCGCTTTATACCACTACCCTTTTAATGCTGCTCGGTTCGGGGTTGCTGACGACCTATGTTTCCCTGCGTCTGACATCGGCACATGTCTCCGGCGGGCTTATCGGGGCCATTATTGCAGCGAACTACATTGGCCTGGTGATCGGCGGCAAAGTGGGTCATTTTCTCATCGCCCGCGTCGGTCATATCCGTACCTATGTTTCCTGCGCCGGTATTATTACTGCTGCCGTGCTGTGCCATGGACTGACCGGGTTTATCCCGGCCTGGGTCGTGCTGCGGTTGATCATCGGTCTGTGCATGATGTGCCAATATATGGTGCTGGAAAGCTGGCTTAACGATCAGTCGGAATCTGAACAGCGTGGCAAAGTCTTTGGCTGCTATATGGTAGCGACCTATCTCGGCATGTCGCTCGGGCAGGTGGTACTGATGCTGCAAACCGATCTGGGCCTGAGTACATTGCTGTTAATCGCCCTCTGTTTCTCACTCTGTCTGGTGCCGATTGCCTTGACCACGCGAACTCACGCCCGACAGCTTTCCCCGGCCCCGATGGAGCTGCGGTATTTTATCGGTGCTATCCCTAAAGTGCTTGCAACCACCCTGGCCATTGGCATGCTGGTCGGCTCTTTTTACGGCCTGGCACCGGTTTACGCCAGTCAGCAAGATCTGACAACAGGTCAAACCGGTCTGTTTATGGCCATCGCTATTTTTGCCGGGCTGGTCGCACAGTTCCCTCTCAGTTGGTTGTCTGATCGCTATAACCGTACCCTGCTTATGCGCCTGAATGCCATTGTGCTGATTGTTGCGGCACTACCCCTGGCAATCCTGCCACACATCAGTTTCTCGCTGCTGCTGGGGCTGGGTTTTATCGTCAGTATGCTACAGTTTTCGCTGTATCCGCTGGCTGTCGCTCTGGCGAATGACCTGGTTGAACCGGAAAGACGCGTCTCACTGGCAGCGTGCCTGCTGATGGCCTTTGGTGTCGGCGCCAGTATTGGTCCACTGGTCGTAGGCCTGCTAATGGAGCCTCTGGGGGGCAATACGCTTTATGCCTTCTTTGCGCTTTGTGGCCTGATGATTGTCGGCCTGAGCAGAACAGTGAAGGAAGATGAGGCTCAATTTGTGGAGGATGCGCCCGTTCCGCATATTGCGATGCCAGACAGCCTGATGAGTTCTCCGCTTTCTCCGGCACTAAACCCGGCATTTGATGAACAGATGATTGAGGAAACGATGCCCTCTTTCGATAGTGAATCGCTGGAAGAGGAAGAAGCAACATCGGCACAGGGAGCCGATCCCGATGAAGAGACCGGCCTGAAAAAAGCCTGGGAAAAACTGTAAGTCGTTAGACTGACTGCTGAAGGGAAATAAAGTTTTCCGCATCGAGAGACCAGGCTTTGTCCTGTTCTCTCGCGAGGTCTGTTAATCACCTTGCGCATTTGGGTAGCTAACAAAATAAGAATAACTGCAATAGAAAAATAAATTATGACCATAAGTGAAATAGATGGAAGTCACTTTCCAACAAAATACTATTTTTACCTTACAACACTTAAAACTAGATTAACCCTTTTGCGTATGCATAGCGTATCAGTTCAATGTTAGAGGAAACACCCAGTCTACGCATCGCATTGTACTTTTGAGTGGAAATGGTGCTAATGGTTCTGTTTTGGCGCACTGCAATTTCTGACAAGGTATATCCAGAAGAGAATAGTCTTATCACTTCTAACTCTTTAGGCGTAAGAGGACTTCCCTTTTCCTTCCCTTTTATTAGATAATTCCTAATGTGGCTACATGATGTAGAAAAGAAATATCCTTGTTGTGTCATGACGTGTTGGCAAGCCATTACCGTTTCCTCTACAGGATCAGATTTGCTAACGATTGACTTTACGCCATAATCGCATGCACTTCTCAGAATGGCTGTATTACTTTGTGAGGTAAGTAGGACAACCTTCACATCTGGAAATCGCCCCTTTAGGGCACGAAGCTTGGCAAATCCATCCATCGTAGAACGGTCTGAACTCAATGAAAAATCAGTAATAACTATGTCTGTTGGTTTAGAAGCCAGACCCGACAATAAGTTTTTCCCACATATTGTTTCGTTTGAAACAACGAAAAAATCACTATTTTCGAACAGCATCTTTACCGAATATATGATATGTGGGTGGTCATCAGAGATTGCTATTGTGTGCCGGTTAGACATACTCCCTCCATGTAGATTATCATCACAGCCCTTAATAAACATACGGTCCATTAACAATTGCACGAAACATCTTAAGTGCGCTCAGTACGGAATGGCAAGCAATTTGCGTCAAATAACAGAAACCCATAAACAGACCTGCAATGAAAAAAACAAAAATTAATGATGGGAATTATAAATAGCCGGATACTTATAAGTAAAATCTGAACATTTTAGAACAAAAAGATCGTGAAATATAACTAGAAAATCAACTACGGAAAGACTTATTTATTAATCAATAATAATCAATAAAATCACACAGACTCTATGGTGATAACATCCACTTACACCTGTTCGTATTTCTCCTCCGCGCATTTATTGTTTTGCTAAGGTATTCACCATTAATGCCATCCCGTTGAGCCACCTCATCCGACAGAGCTCTCCCTGAGAAAATTTCAGTCGCCGTTTTGGCGCTAACCCCTTAGGATTGCGGCAGGTTTTAAGGAGATGGCAATGTTACTCACGGTCCTTTACATCATCGGTATTACAGCGGAAGCAATGACAGGCGCACTGGCGGCTGGTCGTCGCAAGATGGATATGTTCGGTGTAATCATCATCGCGTCTGTCACTGCGATTGGCGGGGGCTCAGTTCGCGATATGCTGCTTGGACATTACCCACTCGGTTGGGTGAAACATCCTGAATATATAATGATTGTTGCTGCTGCCGCCGTCATTACTACGCTGGCAGCCCCCCTGATGCCCCACCTTCGTAAGGTTTTTCTTGTCCTGGATGCATTAGGCCTGGTGGTATTTTCCATCATTGGCGCGCAGGTCGCGCTGGATATGGGGCATGCTGGAATTATTGCGGCCATCAGTGCCGTCGTGACGGGTGTGTTTGGCGGTGTTCTCCGCGATATGTTCTGCAACCAGATACCCCTGGTTTTTCAGAAAGAGCTTTATGCTGGTATCGCCTTCGCCTCCGGTTGGGTCTACATTTTGTTGCTTAAAACTGCGCTACCAATGGAAACTGTCATTATCATTACGCTGCTAGCCGGATTCATCGCTCGTTTGTTGGCCCTTCGTTTCAAACTGGGCTTGCCTGTATTCAATTACCCGCACGATGACCATTAATCTGACGATGTAGCCCGGGCGGTCGACTCCTCCAACCCATGAATAAGTTGCCGCACTTCTGGATGTTGTAGGAAATTGATAATTTTTTGCGCCAGCGCGCCACCAATACCAGGTAACGTCTGCCATTCCTCTACCGAGCGTGACAATAGCTGCGACCAGCTATCATCTGCGAGTGTATTCATGGCCTTCTCAGGGATCGGAACACCTAATGCCCGGACCCAACGCTTGAATGGCCGCTGTCGACTCAAGCGGAATTGCTGCCAGAAAAGATGAGCTCTCGCCTCCCCGATTCCAGGAACTACCTTCAGCTGTTCCAGCGACAATCCCAGCCATGAAAACAGGTGTGTTAGATAGCCCGACTGAAGCAACTGCTGCCAGCTCTGACGCCCCAACCCCGTCAGATTAAGCACAGACTTACTGCTCAACCATTCCAGCCGTGCAAGGAACTGCTGCCGACACTCAGGTGTCAGATGGAGGCAACTAAGTTGACTGAAATATGTCGCATCAGGAAACTGAGGATACTCTCGCTGCGCCACCCGCCACAGCACCTCATTCAGACGCGGGATCCCCTGGCCCGCCAGATCAATGCTCACATGGTCTCCGGCGATCACATTCCATTGCCGCCAGCGTGACACTGAGCCGACGTTCACCCGACTAATGCGCTTATCATCCAACTGTACTGGCTGCAGAATGAGCACCACATTCGTTTTTCCGGTACGGCCAACAGAAAATGCCACGGAACGGACTTCACTGGTCGCTTGCGGTGGGGGATATTTCCAGGCCACCGCCCAGCTTCCCAAGCCTGGTATCCAGTTCCATCCCTGTTCCGATGGGAGGCTATGTACCACAACACCATCGGTAACAAAGGACAACGGCTGATGGAACCAGTGTTCACGCCAGCTTTCGACCTCGTCTACGCCAGTCACTCTGTGCGTCCATTCACTGACATCGGGAAAACCCGCCTGACGCAGAGCCAACAGGCGCTGTGTTAAATTTTCCGGTCCGTCTGGCCATGCCCAGACAAACAGACCGATATGCGGCAGCACGTCGGCTGGTGTTTTTGCCATTAATGCTCCCGCCACAATTGAGCGGGCATTTCTCCCCCCATCAGTAGCCTGATGGTGATCGGTCATCTTGAGATACAACTCGCCCTGAAAAACCTGCTGCCTGGACAACAACGGAATCGTAAGGGGAATATCGTTAATCAACGCAGCTTTTGCCGTCCAGTCTTCGCCTTTCAGGCCGTTACCGCGACTGATCATCTTTACCAGTTTTCCCTGACGGTACATCAACGTAACCGCCACACCATCAATCTTCGGTTGTACCCAGAGTTCTCGCTTATTCATCATCCAGTGCGCTACATCATCCTTAGTGGACAGTTTTCGAACCCCAACATGGGCGACAGGATGTGGCACCTTACCATCGGTCGTCAGCAGTGGCGGGTGAGGTGCTAAGGTGGGATGAAAACAACGTTGCCACTGCTGTAACTTGCTGTGCAGAGCATCATAGTGCTCATCGGTTACCACGCTTTTCCCCTGACGATGGTAGAGGTCATCCCACTGCATGAGTTGGGCTTCAAGAGCCGCGATTTCCTCCTCAGCGCGTGTGGGTGCCCAGACCGGACACGTTGCCGAAACCCCGAGGCTCAAAAACCAGACCAGTAAAATCAGATAGTGCATCCCTACTTCTCCTGCACATTCAATGAATATCCGGCAGTAAAACGCAGCGAAGGCAAACTGGCGAGGGGGAAAGCGGGATGATGAGAACTGGCTTCAGGGGTTTCTGCGGCAGCACGCATCACCCAACAAAAACTTGCGAAACATTGTCCATTTCTACAGAAAAAGGCGTATTACCGGGCCTAAACGCTGCATCACGCGCTGCACCTGTGTATACTGTGCAGGAAGTAGACTCCGCTTTATTGGCATATCAAGAATAATCATGGCTCAAGGTACACTTTTTATTGTTTCCGCCCCCAGCGGCGCGGGTAAATCCAGTCTGATTCAGGCGCTGTTAAAAACGCAACCGCTGTACGATACTCAGGTATCTATTTCCCACACCACACGTGGGGTACGGCCGGGTGAGAATCACGGTGAGCACTACTACTTCGTCAATCACGACGAATTCCGCACCATGATCAGCGAAGATGCGTTCCTCGAACATGCTGAAGTGTTCGGCAATTACTATGGAACATCGCGTAAAGCGATTGAACAAGTGTTATCGACCGGCGTTGATGTGTTTCTTGATATTGACTGGCAGGGTGCAAAACAGATTCGCGAGAAAATGCCGGCAGCCCGCAGCATTTTTGTGCTGCCACCGTCGAAAGACGAGCTGGACCGCCGCCTGCGTGGCCGCGGCCAGGACAGCGAAGAAGTGATTACTAAACGTATGGCGCAGGCTGTTGCCGAAATGAGCCATTACGCAGAGTATGATTACCTGATCGTGAATGATGATTTCGATCTGGCCTTGTCCGATTTGAAAAACATTATTCGTGCAGAGCGTCTGCGCATGGCTCGTCAAAAAGCCCGTCATGATGCTTTAATCAGCAAACTATTGGCAGACTGAGGACAACTCAGTATGATGCCCAGTCATTTCGTCACCACCCGTGGAGTATCACACTTATGGCACGCGTAACCGTACAGGACGCAGTAGAAAAAATTGGTAACCGTTTTGACCTGGTTCTGGTAGCAGCACGTCGCGCACGTCAGATGCAGATTGGTGGTAAAGACCCACTGGTTCCTGAAGAGAACGACAAATCTACCGTTATCGCGCTGCGCGAAATCGAAGAAGGCCTGATCACGAATCAGATCCTCGACGTACGCGATCGCCAGGAGCAGCAAGAGCAGGAAGCCGCTGAATTGCAGGCTGTTACCGCTATCGCTGAAGGTCGTCGTTAATTCGCTTTGAAGGCCCGCCTTGTATCTGTTTGAAAGCCTCAATCAGCTGATTGAAAAATACTTGCCTGAGGAGCAAATTAAGCGCCTCAAGCAAGCTTATCTTGTCGCACGTGATGCTCACGAGGGACAGACACGCTCCAGCGGTGAGCCTTATATCACCCACCCGGTCGCCGTGGCCTGCATCCTGGCTGAAATGAAGCTCGACCATGAAACACTGATGGCCGCACTTCTGCACGATGTTATCGAAGACACCCCCGCCACTTACCAGGATATGGAACAGCTGTTCGGTCAGACGGTTGCTGAACTGGTTGAAGGGGTTTCTAAGCTTGATAAACTGAAGTTCCGCGACAAAAAAGAAGCGCAGGCTGAAAACTTCCGCAAGATGATCATGGCGATGGTGCAAGATATCCGCGTCATTTTGATCAAGCTGGCCGACCGCACGCATAATATGCGCACCCTGGGTGCGCTGCGTCCGGACAAAAAACGCCGTATTGCGCAAGAAACACTCGAGATTTATAGCCCACTGGCACACCGCCTGGGTATACACCACCTGAAAACCGAGCTGGAAGAACTGGGCTTCGAAGCCCTGTATCCGAACCGCTATCGCGTGATTAAAGAGGTGGTGAAAGCCGCGCGTGGCAACCGTAAAGAGATGATTCAGAAAATCCTCTCTGAAATTGACGGCCGCCTCGAAGAAGCGGGAATTACCCGCCGAGTCAGCGGTCGCGAGAAGCATCTCTATTCCATCTACTGCAAAATGCACCTGAAAGAACAACGGTTCCATTCGATTATGGATATCTACGCTTTCCGGGTGATCGTGCGTGATGTGGATACCTGCTACCGCGTGCTGGGCCAGATGCACAGTTTATATAAACCGCGCCCAGGCCGGGTAAAAGACTACATCGCCATTCCTAAAGCCAACGGCTATCAATCCCTGCACACCTCAATGATCGGTCCTCACGGCGTCCCGGTTGAAGTGCAGATCCGTACTGAAGATATGGATCAGATGGCAGAGATGGGGGTAGCGGCGCACTGGGCTTATAAAGAACAGGGCGAAAGCAGCACCACCGCACAAATCCGCGCACAGCGTTGGTTGCAGAGCCTGCTGGAACTGCAACAAAGTGCCGGTAGCTCCTTTGAATTTATTGAGAGCGTGAAATCCGATCTGTTCCCGGATGAGATTTACGTTTTCACCCCAGAAGGGCGTATTGTCGAATTGCCCGCGGGTGCCACACCGGTAGACTTTGCCTACGCCGTTCACACCGACATTGGCCATGCCTGCGTCGGTGCACGCGTTGACCGCCAGCCTTATCCCCTGTCGCAGTCCCTGACCAGCGGCCAGACCGTGGAAATCATTACTGCACCAGGCGCGCGTCCGAACGCCGCCTGGCTGAACTTTGTCGTCAGCTCCAAAGCACGCGCCAAAATCCGTCAGTTGCTGAAAAACCTTAAGCGTGATGACTCCGTCAGCCTCGGCCGTCGTCTGCTTAATCATGCGCTGGGTGGCAGCCGTAAACTGGCAGAGATCCCTGAAGCTAACGTCCAGCATGAGCTGGAGCGCATGAAGATGGCGTCTCTTGACGACCTGCTGGCTGAAATCGGTCTGGGTAACGCAATGAGTGTGGTCGTGGCGAAAAACCTGCAACAAAGCGACCAGAATGCTCCGGCCACCAGCACATCAACAACCAGCGGTACGCGTAGCAAGCTGCCGATCAAAGGGGCTGATGGCGTATTAATCACGTTTGCCAAGTGCTGCCGTCCGATCCCCGGCGACCCGATTGTTGCTCACGTCAGTCCCGGCAAAGGTTTGGTCGTGCACCATGAATCCTGCCGTAATATCCGTGGTTACCAGAAAGAGCCCGAAAAATACATGGCGGTCGAGTGGGACAAGGTCACCGAGCAGGAGTTTGTGGCTGAAATTAAAGTGGATATGTTTAACCACCAGGGCGCACTGGCCAATCTGACTGCGGCGATCAATACCGCCGCTTCCAATATTCAGAGCCTGAACACCGAAGAGAAGGATGGTCGTGTGTACAGCGCCTTTATCCGTCTGACGGCGCGCGATCGTGTTCATCTGGCGAATATCATGCGTAAAATCCGCGTGATGCCGGATGTGATCAAGGTGCACCGCAATCGCAATTAAGGGAATGACGGAGCAAACCTCCGTCTTTTCCTGCTCCCCGATCGCCGGTCTGACGGAATGACTTATTTTTAGGGAGTCTACTTCGCATGAATGCTCAACGTTATGCCCGCATCCGCGCAATGCTTGCCGCCCGTCAGCACGATCTGACAGTGTGTATGGAGCAGGTGCATAAACCTCATAACGTTTCGGCGGTGATCCGTACTGCTGATGCCGTTGGCGTACATGAAGTCCACGCGGTGTGGCCAGGGAGCCGTATGCGCACCATGGTCTCTTCCGCTGCGGGCAGCAACAGCTGGGTGCAGGTTAAAACCCACCGCACAATCGCCGACGCCGTCACACACCTGAAAGACCAGAACATGCAAATTCTGGCGACCAATATTTCCGATAAAGCCGTCGATTTTCGTGAAATCGACTACACCCGCCCGACCTGTATTCTGATGGGGCAGGAAAAAACAGGCATCACCCAGGAAGCACTCGATCTCGCCGATCAGGACATCATCATTCCGATGATTGGGATGGTGCAATCACTGAATGTGTCCGTTGCCTCTGCATTGATCCTCTATGAGGCCCAGCGCCAGCGGCAAAACGCCGGCATGTATCTGCGCGCAGAGAGCACGCTGGAATACAGTGAACAGCAGCGCCTGCTGTTTGAAGGTGGCTACCCGGTGCTGGCCCGCGTGGCAAAACATAAAGGGCTGCCCTACCCGGAAATCAACGATCGGGGTGAAGTCGTTGCCGACCCGGAATGGTGGGCCACAATGCAGTCCCGGGCGCGTAAATAATGCAGGGCCGCCTGCTGGATGCAGTGCCGCTTAACACGCTATCAGGCGTGGGTGCCAGCCAGGCGGCGAAACTGGCCAAACTGGGCCTGCTGACCGTGCAGGATTTGCTGTTACACCTGCCAATGCGCTATGAAGATCGTACCCAACTGTATGCGATTAACGACCTGCTGCCGGGGATTTATGCCACGGTCGAAGGTGAAGTCCTGCATACCGATATCTCATTTGGCCGCCGCCGAATGCTGACCTGTCAGATCAGCGATGGCAGCGGTGTGCTTACCCTGCGCTTTTTTAACTTCAATGCAGGAATGAAAAACAGCCTCGCGACCGGGCGGCGCGTCACCGCTTACGGTGAGATTAAACGGGGTCAACGCGGTGCCGAAATCATCCATCCCGAATATAAGGTGCAGGGCGATCACAGCGTCACTGAGCTTCAGGAAACGCTGACACCGGTTTACTCCACCACCGAAGGTATACGCCAGGCCACGCTACGCAACCTGACCGATCAGGCATTAACCCTGCTGGACACCTGTGCGATCGCTGAGCTGCTGCCGCCAGAACTGAGCCAGGGGTTAATCAGCCTGCCCCATGCGTTACGAACCCTGCACCGTCCGCCGCCCGATATGGCGCTGACCGATCTCGACAGCGGTACCCATCCGGCGCAGCGACGTCTGATTATGGAAGAACTGCTGGCGCATAACCTCAGCATGCTGGCAGTGCGTGCCGGGGCGCAGCGCTATCATGCGCTGCCGATGGAGGCCCGCCACAATCTGAGTGAAAAACTGCTGGCGGCGCTGCCCTTCAAACCCACCCACGCACAGGCACGCGTGGTACGCGAGATCGAAACTGACCTTGCCCACGATTATCCGATGATGCGCCTGGTACAGGGTGATGTTGGCTCAGGTAAAACGCTGGTCGCCGCACTGGCTGCGTTGAATGTGATTGCTTATGGCAAGCAGGTGGCGCTGATGGCACCGACCGAGCTATTAGCCGAACAGCACGCGAATAATTTCCGTCAGTGGTTTGCGCCACTGGGGCTGGAAGTGGGTTGGCTGGCAGGAAAGCAGAAAGGTAAGGCGCGCATCGCACAACAGGAAGCCATTGCCAGCGGTCAGGTGTCAATGGTTGTCGGTACCCACGCCATCTTCCAGGAACAGGTACAGTTTAACGGCCTTGCGCTGGTGATTATCGATGAGCAACATCGCTTTGGCGTCCACCAGCGTCTGGCGCTTTGGGAAAAAGGTGAGGAGCAGGGCTTCCATCCGCATCAGTTGATCATGACAGCCACCCCCATCCCCCGAACCCTGGCAATGACCGCCTATGCCGATCTGGATACCTCCACCATTGACGAACTGCCCCCCGCCAGAACGCCGGTGACAACGGTCGCCATCCCGGACACGCGCCGCGCCGATATCATAGCGCGAGTGAAAGGCGCCTGCGGCAGCGAAGGTCGCCAGGCCTACTGGGTCTGTACGCTGATTGAAGAATCCGAGTTGCTGGAAGCGCAGGCGGCCGAGGCCACCTGGGAAGAACTGAAGCTGGCCCTACCTGAGCTGAACATCGGGCTGGTGCATGGCCGTATGAAGTCCCAGGACAAACAGGCCGTCATGCTGGCGTTTAAACAGGGTGAGATCCACCTGCTGATTGCGACTACCGTGATTGAGGTTGGGGTGGACGTTCCCAATGCCAGCCTGATGATTATTGAAAATCCTGAACGCCTGGGTCTCGCACAGCTTCACCAGTTACGCGGGCGCGTAGGGCGTGGTGCTGTCGCCTCTCATTGTGTTCTGCTGTACAAAGCCCCATTAAGCAAAACCGCTCAAAAGCGCTTACAGGTGTTACGCGACAGCAACGATGGGTTTGTCATTGCCCAGTGCGATCTCGAAATTCGCGGCCCCGGTGAGCTACTCGGGACGCGTCAAACCGGTAATGCCGAGTTTAAAGTGGCCGACCTGCTACGTGACCAGGCAATGATCCCTGAAGTTCAGCGCGTGGCACGCCATATTCATCAGCACTATCCGGAGCAGGCAGTCGCCCTGATTGAACGCTGGCTACCGGAAACCGAACGCTATACCAACGCCTGATCATGAATGTTTTAGATTCCTGTTCGTCACGTTGGCAAACGATTGCTTTTACGCAAAAGAAGATTAAAATCGCCACTTTATTGCCCCGGGAAGCCTGAAGATGTCCGTTGAAACCCAAGATGCTGCCGCCGACCGTAGCCCTGTTGCTACCGGCAAAAGCGAACTGATTTACCGCCTTGAAGATCGTCCGCCGTTACCGCAAACCCTGTTTGCAGCCTGTCAGCATCTGCTGGCGATGTTTGTTGCCGTGATTACTCCGGCACTGCTGATTTGCCAGGCACTTGGCCTGCCTGCGCAGGATACGCAGCATATTATCAGTATGTCCCTCTTTGCTTCCGGCGTGGCATCCATCCTGCAAATCAAAACCTGGGGACCGGTGGGTTCCGGTCTGTTGTCGATTCAGGGCACCAGCTTCAATTTTGTTACACCACTGATTATGGGTGGTCTGGCGTTGAAAAACGGCGGCACTGACGTCCCAACGATGATGGCAGCCCTGTTCGGCACGCTGATGCTGGCATCTTGTACAGAGATGGCACTGTCACGCGTACTGCATCTGGCACGTCGTGTTATTACTCCGCTGGTTTCCGGTATTGTCGTGATGATTATCGGCCTGTCGTTGATCCAGGTCGGTCTGACCTCTATCGGTGGGGGGTTTGCCGCGATGAACGATCACACCTTTGGCGCGCCGAAAAATCTGTTGCTGGCAGGTGCTGTGCTGGCGGTGATTATTCTGCTGAATCGCCAGCGTAACGCTTATCTGCGCGTTGCATCGCTGGTGATTGCGATGGCAGTCGGTTATCTGCTGGCCTGGGCAATGGGCATGCTGCCGGAAAACACGGCCCCGGCAAATACCGCGCTGATCGCCATTCCTACTCCGTTTTATTATGGGTTAGGCATCGACTGGAACTTACTGATCCCACTGATGCTGGTGTTTATGGTGACCTCGCTGGAAACCATTGGTGATATCACCGCCACTTCTGATGTCTCCGAACAACCGGTCAGCGGCCCGCTGTATATGAAGCGTCTGAAAGGCGGCGTGTTGGCCAACGGCCTTAACTCGTTTGTTTCGGCATTGTTTAATACCTTCCCCAATTCGTGCTTCGGGCAGAATAACGGCGTGATCCAGTTAACTGGCGTGGCCAGCCGCTATGTCGGCTTTGTCGTGTCATTAATGCTGATCGTGCTCGGTCTGTTCCCGGCGGTCAGTGGCTTTGTGCAGCATATTCCTGAGCCTGTCCTCGGCGGTGCCACCATCGTGATGTTCGGTACCATTGCCGCTTCAGGCGTGCGGATTGTGTCACGCGAGCCGCTGAACCGCCGTGCGATTATGATCATCGCAC
This sequence comes from Erwinia sp. MYb375, assembly GCF_037479175.1. Taxonomy (NCBI): domain Bacteria; kingdom Pseudomonadati; phylum Pseudomonadota; class Gammaproteobacteria; order Enterobacterales; family Erwiniaceae; genus Erwinia; species Erwinia sp. MYb375. The sequence continues at coordinate 24,821 of NZ_JBBGZS010000018.1, forward strand.
TATCGTTAGCTGTCGGTCTGGGCGTCTCTCAGCAGCCGCTGATTTTACAATTTGCCCCTGACTGGCTGAAAACGCTGCTCTCTTCCGGTATTGCCGCAGGCGGTATCACTGCCATCATTCTGAATCTGGTTTTCCCGCAGGAAAAATAAACCTTTCTCTGTCCCGGCTTCGGGCGGATTAATTCCGCCCGAAGCCGGGACAGGTTGAGATACGGCGATAAATCAGGCATAACAATCCATTACCAGAATTCATAGGGATGGATGTGATGAAGTTCTTCGGCAAAGTATTACTCACCCTGCTGCTCATGCTGCTGCTGGTGATAGTCACCGTCTATGTGCTGCTGCAAACCCAGTGGGGTGCAGGCTGGATTGGCCGTCAGGTCAGTGCCGACAGTGACTATCAGCTATCACTCAGTAAGATGGAGCATGACTTTTCCGATCCCAGCCATCTGCTGTTAAACAATGTCTCCTTCGGCCGTAAAGGCCAGCCCGCAACACTGGTGGCTAAACGCGTCAATCTCGGGCTTGGGCTAATCCAGTTCAGTAATCCACTCCATTTCGCCAGCATTCGTCTTGAGCAGGGAACACTCAACCTCAGCGAAAAGAGCGCGCCGCTTTCATTACAAGCCGACCGCCTGCTGCTGAGCAAGATGGCGTTAAACCGCAACCAGGGTGGGTGGCCGTTACAGGCGCAACGGGTTGACGGCGGGGTGATGCCATGGAAACCGGAAGCCGGTAAGGTGCTCGGCAACGAGGCCAGCTTCCAGATGAGTGCAGGTTCGCTAACGTTGCAGGGCATTCCCGCCTCCAACGTGTTGATTCAGGGCAGTCTGAAAGGACAGCAGCTTATCCTCAGTAATCTGGGTGCCGATGTGGCACTGGGATCCGTCACCGCCAGCGCACAGCGCGATGTGAAAGGCGTCTGGCAGGTATCCAATCTACGTCTGAATAGCATCCGTCTTCAGAGTGATAAAAACCTTAGCGATTTCATACAGCCCCTGCGCGCACTGCCGGCGGTGCACTTTGATCGTGTTGACGTGACCGATGCGCGCCTTGAAGGGCAAGACTGGGCTGTCACCGATCTCGACCTGACCTTAAAAGATCTGAGCATCAGTCACGGCGACTGGGAAAGTGATAACGGCTCACTGTCGATGAATGCCAGCAGTTTTGTGAATGGCAGCATGCAGTTGAACGATCCGATTGCCAATATGGACTTCACCGCGCAGGGCGTGACGCTCACGCAGTTCAGCTCTCGCTGGGTCAACGGCCTGGTGCGGGCGCAGGGAAACTGGACGCGCAGCGACAAAAAACTGACGCTGGATGAACTGGTCATCGCCGGGCTGGAATATACCCTGCCGCTGAACTGGCGTGATCACTGGATGCAACCTCTGCCCTCCTGGCTTGCAAGCGTTGAGGTAATCAAATTCAGCGCTAACCGCAACCTGATTATCGATATCAATCCGGACTTCCCATTCCAGATGACGTCACTGGACGGTACGGGCAACCATCTGCTGATGGCTCGTCAACATCAGTGGGGAATCTGGTCAGGCGATCTGAGCGTCAATGCCGCCGAAGCCACGTTTAACCGTGTCGACCTGCGCCATCCCTCGCTGGCACTCAACGCCGGGGATAACAGCATCAACGTGACGGAGATGAGTGCTTTCAGCCATGAAGGTATGCTGGAGGGCCTGGCCACGGTCAGCCAGCAACCGCAACGTGCGCTATCCTTGACCCTGAGTGGCCGTCAGGTGCCCGTGAATGTGTTACATGACTGGGGCTGGCCACAGGTGCCACTGCAGGGTAACGGCAATCTCCAGCTGAAATTACAGGGCAGTCTGTCGGCGGCACAATCACTGAAATCGTCTGCTAATGGCGCGCTGACAGTGACGGCAGGCGATAAATCGGTGCAACAGACCATGCAGGCAGGCCAGCTCGCTGGCGCGCAGTAATTCTCGTTCGGGGCAATATCTGCCCCGTCCGGGCTTCGCAACCTCTCGCGGGTAAGGTATAGTCCGCTTTTTTACGGGGGAACTATGCTGACTAACTCATCCATTCGTCTTAACAAATACATTGGCGAGAGCGGTATCTGTTCTCGCCGCGATGCCGATCGTTACATCGAACAGGGAAATGTTTTTATTAACGGCAAGCGTGCCTCGGTGGGCGATCAGGTCTTTGCCGGCGATGTGGTGAAAGTGAACGGTCAGCTTATTGAACCGCGTAACGAAGACGATCTGGTGCTGATTGCACTGAACAAGCCTGTCGGTATCGTTAGCACCACGGAAGATGGAGAGCGCGACAACATCGTTGATTTCGTTAACCACAGCAAGCGCGTCTTCCCTATTGGCCGCCTGGACAAAGACTCTCAGGGATTGATCTTACTAACCAACCACGGCGATCTGGTCAATAAGATCCTCCGGGCCGGTAACGACCACGAAAAAGAGTACATCGTGACCGTCAACAAGCCGGTTACCGAAGAGTTTATTCGCGGTCTGGGCGCAGGCGTGCCAATGCTCGGTACGGTGACCAAAAAATGTAAAGTGAAGAAAGAAGCTCCGTTTGTCTTTCGCATTACACTGGTACAGGGACTAAACCGTCAGATTCGCCGTATGGCCGAGCACTTTGGCTACGAGGTCACCAAGCTGGAACGTGTTCGTATTATGAACATCAGCCTGAAGGGGGTGCCGCCGGGAGAATGGCGCGACCTGACCGACGATGAACTGGTCGCGTTATTTAAACTGATTGAGGATTCGTCCTCAGAAGATAAATCCGCGAAGAAAGCTCCGGCAAAAAAAACGACCGCGAAAAAGCCGGTATCAGGCGGGGCGAAATCCGCCGATAAAGCCCCTTCCAGTCCGGCGGGTCGCAAACGTTTTGACCAGCCAGGCCGTAAGAAAAAGGGCCGCTAAGGCCACTCTGAGAGTCATTGCCGAAGACACGCTCAGGTCTTGTTGCCCAAAGACCTGAGTGTTATCACTGGTAATTTAGGGTGTAACGGGCCGAGGCGGTAAACGGGCCGTAATAAATTTCTCTTTTATGCAGTGCGTCAGGCTCCCCTTCCAGATAAGCCGTAAAACCCAGGTTCATATTACCAGTAGAGAGCCGGGTTAACGGCGTCGCTTTATTCAGCTCAACGGACTGACCATTCTGTAGCTTCAGGCCGATCGCGACCCCCGCAGCACCTCCCCCCGACACAGGATGTATCGTCAGATGGTTGGATAATTCACTGTTCTCCTCGCCGCTAAAGGTCACCGTGACCGAATCGTAAACGGCCGTTGTGCAGTTGACCAACCGGATTGAAAAGGGAACCGGCGTAGACGTTTTATTCAGATAAAAATCTTTAACAGACACGTGTTTAAAGTCTACCAGTATTTTTTCACTGCCTGGCGCAACGCTGCACGGTTGAGAAACCACCGTACCGTGAAAATGAACACTTGTGCCGGTGAGTTCAGCACCCAATGCACTGCCGGTTAAAAGCGGGTATAAAGCCCCAAAAAGTAAGTAGCGAAAAGTCACCATCATTACGCCCTAATTGAACGACGCCACAATGCTGGCGCTGGAACTGAACTCGCCTTCGGGAATATCCGTTCCCGGCTTAGCAATCGGAGCCGCCGTTAGATCCCAGCGCCCGCGGCCAGCACTAAAACTGTCGATTGTCGAAAAGGTATTGGGTTTAACCACCTCATTATTTTTGTTGCGAATAACAATGCCCAAATCTTTACGATTCACCGTTCCTGTGGTCCCCAAATAGTTCCTGTTGAAGCCTGCGGTCCCCGAACCTGCCGGCTGGACACCTAATTTAACAGCCAGTGTTCCGCTATCGAAGCTTCCACCGGAACACGCTACCTCGATGGAAAGAGGTTTTTTATAATTCTCACCATTCAACTGGGCGCTGGTGCTGCCAACGGGGCCAAACTCGATAGAAATGGGCGTTCCTTTATTAATCACACACTTATCCGGCACTGTTATAATGCCTAACTCCAGGACGACCCTTGACAGGGCTTTGGTAGTCGGTACCGGGCCATTTCCTAATCTTCCATAAAGCTCTATCGCTTCCAGCTTATTCACATTCATTCCATTAACGATAGGCCTGGTGGTCTTAAAAATCACTCGTCCACTATTACCGGTTCCCACTGAAAACCCCAGAGCTGAATATGGCGGAACACATTTTACTTTCATAGGATAATTATTAGACACATTAGTAAAGGGCACGGAAACATAAGCATTATAATTTCCCGAAATATACATCTCCACCTTTACATCAAAATAGTCATTTAGGAAAAGATACCCTGGATTCACTGTTGATGAAGGCATCTTCGTTCTACTCGTATAATATACCGAATCATTTACTTCTATCTCTTTAGAACAGTGAGTATTAGCACGATAGTCTTGACTAACACTCCAACTAGTACTTATTGTAGCACCAGGGGTGTTATTTGTAATATCCAGAGATTTCAATGGAATATTGAACTGATAGGTACCGTGTACATTTGAGATTTCGCCATCCCTGAAAGACCAGGCAGGATGAAAGAAAGGCACAACTGTCACCAGCATCACGACCTTATTAATAATATTTTTTTTAAAATTTCTCGTAACACCTGATACTGACTTTTCCACCTGTAAATACCCCCATCTTGATATACAGCATAATCAGATATTGCCCTGCACTGGTATGACGCTTGGTCGCTTCAAGCGATGCTAGCAACGTACTCTGGTTCACGTGCGTCATTTCTGCTGAATTATTTGGGCTGCTGATCCGAAGGTAATGCTTTACACACATTCAGATCACAACCATAACGGATATCGGGGTGACCGCCATAATCATTGACGTACATCATCTTAAAACCGCTCACGCTGCTGTCTGAAAGAGTGATATCAACCGATGATTTTGGCGCAATCATGATGCCAGGAAACGTGGTCAGTTTCTCACCTGTTTTATTGGCAACATCTCTTGTCAGACCAATGAGCGTAATGTAATAAGGGGTTGGATTTTCTGCGACCATTTTTTTCCCTTGTTTACGAAAGACAATCTGGTCTTGCCATACGGCCCCTTGTATTTTAGGAATAACAGACGCCGGGCGATAGAACAGTTTTATACGCGATTGCATAGAAAGCATCAGGACATTGGCTCTCGTTGATTTCGGTGGGATTTCTCTGACGTTGAGATAGAAAATAGTTTCCCGGTCCTGAGGTAATGCATCAATACCTGTGGTTTTGGTCACACGTATTACCCCTTTCTCGTTGCCATTAATTCTCTGTAATGCTGGCAAAACCAGTAAGGGCGACGTTATTTTTTTCCCAGTAGCATCTTCAACCCATGACTGAGCCAGAAATGGCACGTCAGGGCTGGTGTTAATTAAATTAGCACTTGCTGATTGACTGTCTCCGTTGAGAATTAATCGGGTGCGGTCAAGAGAAATACCCGCCATGGCGGTACTTATCCCTGCCGTACTTAACATTGCCACTGTAGCCGTTTTTTTAAAAATTGATGCGATGTTCATATGGATACTTTCACTGTATAAAATTAATTTACTGGCAGGGCATTAAAATCTGCACCTGATCACGAGTCACTTTCTGAGGAACGACAATGTAACACTGCGTTATTCCTTCCCAGACCGTTGATAACTTCTCATTAGGTTTAACCCCGGAAATATAGGCAATGCCGTTGTCCATAATCATGGAGACGTTCACACCATCGCTGTTAAATATCTCTGCACCAAACGGCGGATAACTACCGTCGCTTAAACGAATCACTGCCAGCAGTTTTTCCCCCTGAGCAGCATTAAAACGTTCATAGCCAATCGCCCCTTCTGTCAGCGTATTGGTGGAAATTGCACGGCTAATTTCAATATCATCATCCATCGCATCAACATCGACACGTGTATCAAAACTACTGTAGCTGACGACATCAGGAACGATACCAATACCAAAATAGTTCGTTTTTACCGTCTTATCATTGAGCGGTATACCGGCGATCCCACCGGTATCCACCATGATACGGGCGGTATCCAGTGTGCTGCTGCTGTTGTGAAGCGCAGCACCATAGCGTGTTGCCGTCAGACCACCCCGGGCGGTCCCCCCAACGGAGACAAAGCGATCCTGTTGATAACTAATATTGGTGTCAATTTGCGCCATTTGGGCACGATGCTGGTAATAGCCATCCACTGCAGCTTTACCGTCACTGCCAACCCCTGTACGCATACGCCAGAGATTGTTGTAATCACTGCTGTCACTGTACGATGCCATTTGCGTATTTTTTTTTCCCTGCGTCTGCATCTCATATCCTGCCCAGCGGCTGTTACCGATCGGCACTGAGAACATAAGCGCTAAACTGTCATCCTTGCGCCCCTGGTAAATTGAACGGTAGAAGGACAGATTGGCTGAAATGCCATCAATATTGGCAAGACGAAACGCTCGTCCCACAGAAAAGCTGTAACGGTCTTGCCCGGTCTGATCCCAGTAATTCTGATGCGTATAGGTCAGATAGACGGTGGTTCTTAAATCGGGATTATCCATCCACAGGGTCTTGTTAGCCGTAATCGTGTACATCTCTTTCTCGCGGCCATAGCGGTCGCGGCTCCGATTACGCTCATCGAGATACTGAGACAAGGTCCTGAATTTTTTCTGAGAAAAACGATAGCCCGCAAAAGTGATACTACTGTTGTACTCATCAAACGTTTTCGCATAACTCAACTGGAACGACATCCCTTGCTGGGCACTGTCCCCAGGCAATTTACTTATCGACTGTGTGACATCTGCTGATAACGCACCCAGCATATCCATGTCTCGTCCCAGCCCTAAGGACCATGCGTTATAGTTACGTCCGGTTAACAACGCACCTCCGTACAATGACCAGGTGTTACTTGCCCCCCATGAGAAATCACCGGTAAAGAAACCCGGACCTTCCAGTTTATGGTTGTACTGCGACGGCCGACCCACGGAGGTGTTGTAACGGATATATCCCGGACGAGTCAGATAAGGGATATTGGCCGTGTTAACCTGAAAAGTGGTGATACTGCCGTCCTGCTCTTCGACTTTCACATCAAGAGCACCACGCACCGCACTGTTTAAATCCTGAATATTAAACGGGCCTGCAGGTACCGTGGTTTCATAAATGATACGGTCATTCTGGCTTACCGTGACTTTGGCACTGCTCTTGGCAATACCATGGATCTGCGGCGCATAACCCTGAAGATTAGGCGGCAACATGCGCTCATCGCTGGCAAGATTGAGCCCGGTGAAACGCACCGAGTTAAACACCTGGGAGTTAAGGTATATTTCACCCACAGTGAGCTTTGCAGCCTGCATCGGCAAAGGCAGATAAGCGTAAATCTGGTTCCAGTCAAAACGCTTCCTGTGATCGTCAGGGGAATAACTTCCCTGATATTCAGCACGAAAGCGCCACGCTCCCAGGTTAGCGCCAACCTGACCATACGCGGAAACATCACTGCTGGTACTCTGTGGTCTTATTTGACGAGACGTTTGTCCGCTTACGCTATAGTCCAGCAGGATACCAGGCACACCATGATCCCAGCGTTCCGGCGGGACCCAGTCCGGATCTGAATATTTCATCCACGCCTGAGGAATGGTGATATCCAGCATACCATCGTGGTTTTCCACAGTGACATTGGGGATAGTGGTAATATCCAAGCAGTGATTATTGATTTTACGGATAAGCTTAAATGCATCCTCTTTAAGAGCAAGTGAATTCACTACATCATCGGTTAAACAGGCAAGGCTGGTTTTCTCATTCTCTGGCGACAAGATATATGTTATTTTTAATCGGTTAAAAACCTTACCATTTATTTTAAGATCGAGAAGATAGGTCGCAGGTGAAACGAAATTGGTTTCAGAAAATCGACTTAAATCAACATTACTACGGTCAGATGCATCCAACGCATCGACACTAAACTCAACAGAATCATTTTCAGCATAAACGTAGCGAACAAATAAGCAGAGCGTTAAATTGACAATTAACAATCTCCGCTTGTTTTTTAGGTAAAAAAACATCCGATATTCCTTCCCTGTCGTACAGGGAGGTATATTTGTAAAAAATCCATCTATTTTTTTACAAATAGTCCATAAAGAAATTTACATTTGCATAAAAATCACTAGCTTTAATTTTTCTTCTGTCAGAGATTAGTAAGTCAGTAAATTTTTCTCATCATGACCATTGACTATATGATAGTCAGATGCAGGCTCTCATGACGTTACCTAAAAAATGGTGAACGACGGCTCCGAGAAGCACCGATAAACGTCATATTCGCGCGTTGGTAAGGTATACCTGGGTGGGTCATGCATTCCAGATAACACCTGGTCAACTTGGTGGTAAAGGGTTTTGTTATCACCGGCTCTGTCTTAGCAGGCTGTGTTACTGCGGTCTTTGCTAACGCAAGTTTTAAAAAAATAACCCCGGTAATACAGCATACCCATTGGCATAATTCCATGAGGCATACTTACCAGGGTTAATATGCTTAAAACAGATTTCTTAACGCCATTAAAATTACTGGTAATCAATCTTGAAGTTAACTGATGACTGGAATGTACCTGGCGTCACATCGGTATCGCCATTTGCTTTAACATAGGCAACAAATGGAATTTTAACAGCGCCGTCCACCAGGTTTACTGACGTAGAAGCTACCCCCCATTTAACCGGCTGGTTACCACTATCAGTTAAGCCAATACCCGCACCCGTTGCGGTACCGGAGGTAAATGCAGCCAGGGTCGGGTCTTTTACATCAACAGTATTCGGGTTATACGTTACCTTTACACTTTTAGCCACGGTAGTATCACAGCCCTGTAACTCAATATCTTTCCGAACATTACCCGCATGCTTACTATTCTTCAGGCTTGACGTTGTAATTTGACCAAAGTCGATTAATAACGGGCTGGAAGAAGCCGCTAATCCACATGCAGAGTTCACCAGTTCACCTTTGAACTGAATTTCACCTACAGTAGGAGATATTGTGTCATCAGCAGCAAATGCCGATACTGAAGAAACAACGGTGGTAGAAATAGCAGCAGCGATCAGAAATTTATTGAATTTCATTTTAGCATCCTTGATGAAATTTAGTCATTAAACTTTAAGGCTTAATGTTTACGTGTAAACCTATAAGCCTATTAGGTGGTATTAATTCGATGCATAATAACATCAAAAATAAAAAAATATTTATTTTCATTAAAGGTATAGAAACTTCGACATTTATAACCATCGTTACAGAAAATATTATCAATGAAGCACGATTGACAACTAACTATTGGGATTTAGGATGCAATGGGAAAATTTAAAAAAAATAATTATATTTATCAGCAATTTGCAGATCGCAAAAAATTTATTTCTGCGCACATGGAGTTATTGCTACGGTTAATTCTTAAAAAATTGAGATATGAATATTTAGCATAAAATGTCGCAAAACTGGCGAGCCATCTACCACTGGCCAGCTATGCGACCGATTTAAAGCCCGCAGCCCCCCTCTTCCAGAGGGCCGTCCGGGTCGGCGGGCAATACGATATATACCCCTTCAAACACCGCACCCGACACATCGTTACCAAACAGTTCCACCTCCAGTTGCACACGCGCCTTACGGCCACGCGCCAGACGGTCAAGGTCGCCAGACAGTGATCCGAGGTCAGCGATTGCACCCGGCTTGCCGCTGATAGGCTTACTGTAACGAATATGGGCGTCGGCCAGGATGATCGTCCCGCCAAGGTGACGTTCACGTAACAACAGCCAGATAAGCCCCCACCCGGTGAGCGTCGCCAGTGAAAACAGGCTTCCGGCAAACAATGTGTGGTGAGGATTCTGATTGCCGGTTTCCGGCATCGTGGTGATAAATTTCTGACCGGTATACTGCAGAATGCGCACGCCCATTTTTTCACTGAGCGGAATGTGCTGATACCAGGCCTGCTGTAACTGCCCACACCAGTCGGCACGGTGCAGAATATCGTCCAGTGTCACCACGGGTTTAATCATCAGGAAATGGCGTACCGGCGTGGTTTGCGGCGCAGTGATTTCGCCCTGATTGAGGTAGCCAAGCTTAGAGAAGAAATCGACCGCATCTTCACGCGCGCTACACACCACGCGTTTGACCCCTTCCTGACGCGCAACAGACTCCAGCGTCATCGCCACCAGTGTGCCCAGGCCTTTACCCTGGACAGACGGATGTACGGCGAGAAAGCGGATGGCAGCTTCGTTATCGGCATTGATATACAACCGCCCGATAGCCACCGGATTGCCCTGTTCGTCCACGACCATCTGATGATGCGCCAACGCATCCCAGGCATCACGTTCTGAGCCCATCGGCTGGTGTAATGGCTTACGCAGCATCTCCCAGCGGAACTGGTAATAGGTATCTAACTCTTCTGCAGTTTCTGGCACGCGGAGGTGATACATAAAATGGTTCTCTCTTTCAGGTCCCGCCAGGCCATTCCTTTGCCGCTCGGCTAGCTGCTTCAAACCTGCAGCCAGAAGGTCACGGGGCCATCATTAATCAACGCCACTTTCATATCAGCAGCGAAACGCCCGGTTTCCGTGGCTATTCCTTTATCACGACAGCAGGCAGCGAAATACTCATACAGTTTTTCGGCATCAGCGGGTACAGCACCGCCGGAAAAACTCGGACGCATCCCTTTTTTGGTGTCAGCCGCCAGCGTGAACTGCGACACGACCAGAACACTTCCCCCCGCCTGTTGCACGTTGAGATTCATTTTGTCGTTTTCGTCGCCGAAGATACGATAACCAAGGACTTTATCGACTAACTTTTTCGCGTGCTCAGGCGTATCGCCTTTCTCCACGCCCAGTAAAATCAGTAATCCTGGTCCGATTTCCCCGATGGTCTCTCCCGACACTGTCACGCTAGCGGATAACGCCCGTTGAATTAAGGCAATCATGATTCTTCGTTCTCTCTTTCTTGTTCTTCTTGTTTAAGCTGGCGGTAATCCCCCAGCGTAGCGGTAATTTCCGCCCCTAATAAAACAATACACCAGGTCCAGTAAACCCATAAAAAAAGAATGGGAATAACAGCAAGCACGCCGTAAATCAGCTGGTACGAGGGAAACATCGTAACATACAGCGCAAAGCCCTTTTTACCCAGTTCGAAGAGTAACCCGGCAACGACCGCACCGATTAGCGCATCGCGCCCTGCCACCTGGGTGGTCGGGACAATGCTGTAGAGCAGCCAGAACGACAGGCAGGAGAGCAGCAGCGGGAATATCCGTAACCCGACATCCACCAGCATGCTCACGCCGCTGACTGTCGCCCAGTGTAACGAAAGCAGATAGGAGCTGATCGCCAGGCTGGCACCCGCCAGAAGCGGACCCAGCGTCAGGATCATCCAGTAAACGGCGAATGAATAGACCAGCGGACGCTTACGTTTACTGCGCCAGATGGCGTTAAGCGCCGAGTCGATTGAATACATCAGCAGCAGTGCGGTAAACACCAGCCCGCCGACACCCACCGCCGTCATCTTGCTGACATTGGCCACGAACTGCTCCAGATAGTTCTGGATGGTCGCGCCGGCCGCCGGTACAAAGTTGTTAAAAACGAAGTTCTTCAGCTGAATACTGACGTCTGAGAACATCGGAAAAGCCGCGAACAGAGCAAAAACCACGGCGATCAGCGGTACCAGCGACAGTAACGAGACATAGGCCAGGTGCCCGGCCAGCATGGTCATGCCGTCGTCATCAATGCGCTGCCACAGCAGCTTCACCCATGCCCAAAAGGCCCGTAGTCGGTGCCGATAATGATTGAGAAAGCGCATTTATTGGCGATCGGCGAAGAAAGCCGGTAACACGCTGGCATCGGTAATCAGCAGGCTGTGAATGCCGAGCTTGCGCGCCGCTTCAATGTTATCGGGGTTATCATCAAAGAAGATCGCTTCTTCAGCGGAGAACTCTTCTTCGTTCAGCAGGCGTTGATAGATCGCCGGTTCAGGTTTACGCAACCCCATTTCCTGCGACAGATAGACTTTGTCGGCGGCTGCATTCACTTCCGGATACTGTGACGGCCAGAACTGGCAGTGCAGACGGTTAGTGTTTGACAGGATAACCACGCGCTCACCCTGCTGACGCAATTTGTGCATGATGGCAATGACTTCCGGGCGCACGCCGACGAACACCGCCTGCCAACCGGCAGCAAACTGTTCATAGCTTAATGACAGCCCCAGCTCATCAGACATTTTTTGTGCGAACGCTTCGTCACTTATTTCACCACGCTCGTGCTGATGAAAACTCTCCCCCATTTGAAAACGACTTTGCAGCGTCGAGAGGGGTACACGGCTCAGATCGCTCCAGACACCGAGAACCCGGTTGAAATCAATATCAACAATGACGTTACCTAAATCAAAGATATACAGCATGGCCATCTCCTTTTGTTCCGGTGAGTTATTCACTCTAGCGGTAAATGGAGAGACTGAACAGGTGAGGATTTTGAAAACTGCGGAGAAGATTCAGAAGGAAGCTCAGGACCGGAGAAAACTCCGGCCCTGAGAAAAGCGCTATTACGCTTCTTTCGGACCGCGGCTTGCGCGCTTACGGTCGTTTTCAGTCAGGTGACGTTTACGGATACGTACAGACTGTGGCGTCACTTCGACCAGTTCATCATCATCAATGAACTCAAGCGCCTGCTCGAGGGTCATTTTCTGAGGTGGAACCAGAGTGGTGGCTTCATCAGTACCGGAAGCACGCATGTTGGTCAGCTTCTTACCGGTCAGGCAGTTCACCGTCAGGTCGTTAGAACGTGAGTGAATACCGATGATCTGGCCTTCATACACTTCAGCACCGTGGCCGAGGAACAGCTTACCGCGATCCTGCAGGCTGAACAGGGCGAACGCGACTGCTTTACCCTGGCCGTTAGAGATCAGCACGCCGTTCTGACGCTGGCCAACTTCGCCTTGACGCACATCATCGTAGTGGCTGAAGGTGGAGTACAGCAGACCGGTACCGGAAGTCATGGTCATGAATTCGTTACGGAAACCGATCAGACCACGGCTTGGGATCTCATAGTCGAGACGCACACGGCCTTTGCCATCCGGATCCATGTTTTTCATGTCACCTTTACGCTCACCCATCGCCTGCATCACAGAACCCTGATGCTGTTCTTCGATGTCGAGGGTCACGTTTTCGAATGGCTCCTGCTTGCGGCCTTCGAATTCACGGAAGATAACTTTTGGACGGGATACCGCCAGCTCGAAACCTTCACGACGCATGTTTTCGATCAGAACTGACAGGTGAAGTTCACCACGACCTGATACGCGGAAGGCGTCAGCATCTGGGGTTTCTTCAACACGCAGTGCCACGTTGTGCACCAGTTCTTTGTTCAGACGGTCAAGGATCTGACGTGAAGTCACATACTTACCTTCTTTACCGCAGAACGGAGAGGTGTTAACGCAGAAGAACATGGTGACCGTTGGTTCATCAACGCTCAGGGCTGGCAGCGCTTCCACATTCTGAGTATCACAGATGGTGTCAGAGATGTTCAGTTCGCCCAGACCGGTGATAGCGATGATGTCACCGGCTTCCGCTTCAGTCGCTTCGATACGCTCCAGGCCCATATGGGTCAGAACTTTACCGACTTTAGCGTTACGGGTTTTGCCTTCGCTGTTGATCACAGTGATCTGCTGGTTAGGACGCACTTTACCGCGCTTAATACGGCCGATACCGATAACACCCAGGTAGTTATTGTAGTCCAGCTGAGAGATTTGCATCTGCAGCGGGGCTTCCAGCTCAACCTGTGGTGGAGAGACGTGCTTAACAATCGCCTCATACAGCGGGGTCATGTCTTCCGCCATATCGTTGTGATCCAGGCCTGCAATACCGTTCAGGGCTGAAGCATAGATAATCGGGAAATCGAGCTGCTCGTCGGTCGCATCCAGGTTAACGAACAGGTCAAACACCTGATCAACAACCCAGTCAGGACGCGCACCAGGGCGGTCAACTTTGTTAATTACCACGATCGGCTTCAGACCATTAGCAAACGCTTTTTTGGTCACGAAACGGGTTTGCGGCATCGGGCCATCCATTGCATCCACAACCAGCAGCACCGAGTCGACCATTGACATCACACGCTCAACCTCACCGCCGAAGTCGGCGTGTCCTGGGGTATCCACGATGTTGATGCGGTAGTCATTCCATTTAATGGCGGTGTTTTTTGCGAGGATGGTAATCCCACGCTCTTTCTCCAAATCGTTGGAGTCCATTACGCGTTCGGTTGCTTCGGTACGGGCATCAAAGGTCCCGGACTGCTGCAGCAACTTATCAACCAGGGTAGTTTTACCATGGTCAACGTGGGCAATAATGGCGATGTTACGCAAATTTTCGATCACAGCTTTGCCTCAGGCATTAGAAATAGCGCGCTATTGTACACGGATTAATCGAAGGACTGAACAGGATCACAAATTTCATATAAAGATAACTGTCCGGATTGCATTTACAGCCATTTTCAGTGCAAACATTGCACTTGGACGAAAATTTGCACCAAAAGAGTGCCCATTTATCATTCAATGGCACCAAAATGGTGCGCGACTTCCATCGTGGTGCAGTCCTCGTCTCACGAGAGGGCGCATCATAGCGCTTTTTTCGTTAAATAAAAAAGTTGGCATAGATTTCGCAAATACTCATTAAGCGAAAAACGCCAGTTTCCACAACGGTTGTAAGCTTGTGAGAGATCTTTATTATCGGAGTTAGCGCGGCGAAACGCAAAGCGCACCGGTGAAGTTCTCTAAACACGACGCCAATGACAAAATCCAGGAGAGTTAAGTATGTCCGCTGAACATGTTCTGTCGATGATGAACGAGCACGAAGTCAAATTTGTTGACCTGCGTTTTACCGATACCAAAGGTAAAGAGCAGCACGTGACTATCCCTGCTCATCAGGTTAACGCTGACTTCTTCGAAGAAGGCAAAATGTTTGACGGCTCCTCGATTGGTGGCTGGAAAGGTATCAACGAATCCGACATGGTTCTGATGCCAGACTCAACCACCGCAGTCATTGACCCGTTCTTTGCTGATTCTACATTGATCATCCGTTGTGACATCCTCGAGCCAGGCACCATGCAGGGCTACGACCGTGACCCGCGTTCCATCGCGAAACGCGCCGAAGATTTCCTGCGCTCTTCTGGCATTGCAGACACCGTTCTGTTTGGGCCAGAGCCAGAGTTCTTCCTGTTCGATGATATCCGTTTCGGCAGCAGCACTTCAGGTTCACACGTTGCTATCGATGACATCGAAGCTTACTGGAACTCCGGTAAAGAATATGAAGGCGGCAACAAAGGTCACCGTCCAGGTCTGAAAGGCGGCTACTTCCCAGTGCCACCTGTCGACTCCGCACAGGACATCCGTTCTGCCATGTGTCTGACCATGGAGCAGATGGGTCTGGTGGTTGAAGCTCATCACCATGAAGTGGCAACGGCGGGTCAGAACGAAGTGGCAACCCGCTTCAATACCATGACCAAAAAAGCTGATGAAATTCAGATCTACAAATATGTTGTGCACAACGTCGCTCACGCTTACGGCAAAACTGCGACCTTCATGCCAAAACCGATGTTCGGTGATAACGGTTCTGGTATGCACTGCCATATGTCTCTGTCTAAAGGCGGCACTAACCTGTTCGCGGGTGACAAATACGGCGGCCTGTCTGAAATGGCGCTGTTCTACATCGGTGGTGTGATCAAGCACGCTAAAGCAATCAATGCTCTGGCGAACCCGACCACTAACTCCTACAAGCGTCTGGTCCCAGGCTACGAAGCCCCTGTTATGCTGGCTTACTCTGCCCGTAACCGTTCTGCTTCTATCCGTATCCCAGTGGTTGCCAGCCCGAAAGCACGCCGTATTGAAGCGCGCTTCCCTGACCCTGCTGCAAACCCATACCTGTGCTTCGCTGCACTGCTGATGGCTGGCCTGGACGGCATCATCAACAAGATCCACCCTGGCGATGCAATGGACAAAAACCTGTACGACCTGCCACCAGAAGAAGAAGCTGAGATTCCAAAAGTTGCAGGTTCTCTGGACGAAGCCCTGGCTGCACTGAACGAAGACCGCGAGTTCCTGACCCGTGGTGGCGTGTTCACTGACGATGCTATCGAAGCTTATATCGAGCTGCGTAAAGCAGAAATGGACCGCGTTCGTATGACTCCGCATCCGGTTGAGTTCGAACTGTACTACAGCGTTTAATTTAGAAGTAAGCCCGACGAATTTCATGTTGCAGCAAGGCGGCAATCGAAGGAGGCCCGATGAGCTTAGTCCGCTAAGTGATTCGGGTGACTGAGAGAAGCCAACACAGCTGCGGCGTGAAAGACGTCTGGGATTTTGTTGCCGTGGAAACTTTCAGCCCATCTCAGGATGGGCTTTTTTCACCACGAATTCCCGGTTATGTCAGACGATTTTCGCGTTTTATGGCTATAATGCACTAAATTGGTGCATAACTACCTCAGGAGAACGCTGTATGGCAACTGGCCCGCTGCCCGATGCTGGGCAGATTCTCAATTCACTGATCAACAGTATCTTACTGATTGATAGTGCGTTGGTGGTTCATTACGCCAACCCCGCCGCGCAGCAACTGCTGGCGCAAAGTTCCCGCAAGCTGTTTGGTACGCCACTGCCGGAACTGATGGGTTATTTTTCCCTGAATATTGAGGTCATGCTCGAAAGTCTGGATGCCGGACAAGGTTTTACCGACAGCGAAGTGACCCTGGTGGTCGACAGCCGTGCGCACATTATGTCGCTCACCGCGCAACGTCTGCCCGAAGGATTAATTCTGCTGGAAATGGCGCCCATGGATAATCAGCGCCGACTCAGTCAGGAACAGCTGCAACATGCGCAGCAGGTTGCAGCACGTGATTTAGTGCGTGGCCTGGCACACGAAATTAAAAACCCGCTGGGTGGGCTTCGCGGTGCAGCACAACTGCTGGCCAGAGCACTGCCCGACCCGGCGTTAACGGAATACACTAAGGTCATCATTGAACAGGCCGATCGCCTGCGCAATCTGGTCGACCGTCTGCTTGGCCCGCAACAGCCCGGTATGCATGTTACACAGAGCATCCATCAGGTGGCTGAACGTGTGGTGAATCTGGTCTCGATGGAACTGCCCGATAATGTCGTACTTGTCCGCGATTATGACCCGAGCCTGCCAGAACTGCCTCACGATCCGGACCAGATAGAACAAGTCCTTTTGAATGTAGTACGCAACGCCCTGCAGGCGTTGGGTGAAGAAGGCGGCACGATTACTTTACGTACCCGCACAGCGTTCCAGTTAACGCTGCACGGAACACGCTATCGCCTGGTGGCACGCATCGATATTGAAGATGACGGCCCCGGCATTCCGGCACAGCTGCAGGACACGCTGTTTTATCCGATGGTGAGCGGCCGCGAAGGCGGCACCGGGCTGGGGTTATCCATTGCCCGCAGTCTGATCGATCAGCATTCGGGAAAAATAGAGTTCCACAGTTGGCCTGGACACACTGAATTCTCGGTTTACCTGCCTATTCGCCAGTGAGGTTTCTATGCAACGAGGGATAGTTTGGATCGTCGATGACGATAGCTCCATCCGCTGGGTGCTTGAACGCGCGCTGACTGGAGCTGGTTTAAACTGCGCAACGTTTGACAGCGCAAACGAGGTACTGGAAGCCCTTGCGACCAAAACCCCAGACGTTTTACTGTCAGATATTCGTATGCCCGGTATGGACGGCCTGGCGCTGTTAAAGCAGATCAAACAGCGGCACCCCATGCTGCCTGTGATCATTATGACAGCGCACTCAGACCTGGATGCTGCCGTCAGTGCTTATCAACAGGGCGCGTTTGATTACCTGCCGAAGCCGTTCGATATTGATGAAGCCGTTGCGCTGGTTGAGCGCGCCATCAGTCACTATCAGGAACAGCAGCAGCCGCGCAATCAGCCCGTCAGCGGGCCAACCACCGATATCATCGGTGAAGCCCCCGCAATGCAGGATGTTTTTCGTATTATTGGCCGCCTGTCGCGTTCGTCGATCAGCGTGCTGATCAACGGTGAGTCCGGTACGGGTAAAGAGCTGGTTGCTCATGCACTGCATCGCCACAGTCCGCGTGCGAAAGCGCCATTTATCGCGCTGAATATGGCGGCGATCCCTAAAGACCTGATCGAATCAGAACTGTTTGGTCATGAGAAAGGGGCGTTTACCGGTGCCAATCAGATTCGCCAGGGTCGTTTTGAACAGGCCGATGGCGGTACGCTGTTCCTCGATGAAATTGGTGATATGCCACTGGATGTTCAGACCCGTCTGCTGCGAGTGCTGGCCGATGGTCAGTTCTATCGTGTCGGGGGCTATGCACCGGTCAAAGTGGATGTGCGTATTATTGCTGCGACTCACCAGAATCTGGAGCTGCGCGTGCATGAGGGGAAATTCCGTGAGGATTTATTCCACCGCCTGAACGTGATCCGTGTGCATTTGCCCCCCCTGCGTGAACGTCGTGAAGATATTCCGCGTCTGGCACGTTACTTCTTACAGGTCGCCGCCAGAGAGTTGGGTGTGGAAGCCAAGATCCTGCATCCTGAAACGGAAACCGCGCTCACGCGGTTGCACTGGTCAGGCAACGTACGCCAGCTGGAGAATACCTGTCGCTGGCTGACGGTGATGGCCGCCGGGCAGGAAGTGCTGATCCAGGATCTGCCGCCAGAGCTGTTTGAAACATCGACGCCAGAAAACCCGGTTCAGTCATTGCCGGACAGCTGGGCGACGTTGCTGGCACAGTGGGCGGACCGCGCTCTGCGCTCCGGTCATCAAAACCTGCTGTCGGAAGCGCAACCCGAGATGGAGCGTACGCTGCTGACTACCGCCCTGCGTCATACGCAGGGTCATAAGCAGGAGGCGGCTCGTCTGCTGGGCTGGGGGCGCAATACGCTGACGCGTAAGCTGAAAGAGCTGGGAATGGAATAACACCCGGTGACGTCATCGGGGCGGCCCGGAAAAGAAGGTCCGCCCCGACAAAATCCTCGCACGTAAATACCCGCGAGATCGCCGTAGAGGTCGATCAACCCTTTTTTCGATCGACCCGTCCAGTCAGATAACCCGCGAAAATTGCCCCCCAGACGCTTTCTGACGCAGGTAACGGTCGAAGCACATGCAGATATTCCTTATCAGTAAACGGCCCTTAGCGGTGACGACAAGGCGGTTGTCGTGGCATTCCACCAGCCCGTCCATCATCAGTGGCGTTAGCAGAGCCAGATCTTCGGCAAAATACTCACGGAAGTGAATTCCCCATTGCGTGCTGATGGCATCAAATGACAGCGAGAAGTTACAGATCAGGCTTTTAATCACATCGCGCCGCAGACAATCATCTTCACTCAGTTGCAGGCCGCGCCACAGGGCGGTTTTGCCTGCCCGAATTTCTGCGTAATAATGTTTCAGCTCTTTGTGGTTTTGCGCATAGCTGTCCCCGATCATACTAATCGCTGAAACGCCCATTCCCAGCAGATCACTCTCACCTTGCGTCGTGTATCCCTGGAAGTTGCGGTGCAGTTCCCCCTCACGCTGGGCAATAGCCAGTTCGTCATTGTGCCGGGCGAAGTGGTCCATGCCGATAAACTGATACCCTTGCGCGGTCAGCGTGGCGATGGTTTGCCGTAAAATATCCAGCTTTTCCAGGGCACCGGGCAACTCCTCATCCTTGATTTTACGCTGAGCGGGGAACAGAGCGGGCATATGAGCATAGTTAAAGACACTCAGACGATCAGGATTCAGCTCAGCCACTTTTTGCAGGGTGAAAGCGAAACTCTCTGGGGTCTGCATTGGCAGGCCATAAATCAGATCAATATTCGTGGAGGAAAAACCCAGCTCACGCGCCCGCGCCATCAGGGCAAAGATCATCGCTTCATCCTGTACGCGATTCACCTTCTCCTGCACCTGCTTGTTAAAATCCTGCACGCCCATGCTCAGGCGGTTAAAACCTTCGGTTCGCAAATGATCAAGCACGTTGAGCTCAATTTCGCGCGGGTCGACTTCAATTGAGATCTCAGCATCATCCGTAAAGTGAAAATGCTGGCGCAGACAGGCCATCAGTCGGCTGATTTGCGCCTTATTGAGGAAGGTGGGAGTGCCGCCCCCCCAGTGCATCTGACTGACGGTGCGATACTGGAACAGCGGTGCACGCAGGGCGATTTCCTGCACCAGCACATCCAGATAATCATCCGCTTTGTGCTGCTGGCGCGTGACCTGTTTATTACAACCGCAGAAGTAACATAGCTTGTGGCAAAAGGGGATGTGCAGATAGAGCGACAGCGGCCGTTCAGGGTAGCGCTGCGTTGCCTGAAGAAAAGCCGGCTCGTCGTAATCCTGATGGAATTCCAGTGCGGTCGGATAAGAGGTATAGCGGGGACCGGCGATATTGTACTTTTGAATGAGCGAGAGGTCCCACTCGGTGGTCTGCATCTGCATGGCGGCTTCCCTTATCGTCGTCGCATTGACCGCCGCGTGACAGGAAGCTGCTGGCTGACGATCTTGCTGCGCAGCCGGGTTTTCAGCCGCGATAGCCGCTGTAGTTTAACGAATAACCCCCCCAGCCAGCACAGCAGAATCAGCGCAATAATTGATCCAGGCCAAATCATCACCAAAAACCCTACAAAGAAAAGGCAGCGCTACATTGCGCTGCCTCATGTTACGTCAGAGAGACGAGAGGATCACTGGCCGCCTTTGAGTAGGCGATACATATCTTCTTCTGCCTGCTCATCTTCGGCGTCATCGTCCAGGGCAATCCCTAACTGCTCCATCAGCACATCGATGCGGTCCAGTGACTGATCCAGCCACGCCTGCTCTTCCGCTGACAGGGCATCGCCATTTTCCAGACGATCGAGTAACGCATCCAGACGCTCGTCATTTTCCAACTGCGCCAGTTCTTCTTCTGGTGACAGACGCGGCTTCTTCTCTACGACGGGTTTTGCCACTTGTGCAGGCTTCGGCTTGCTGGCAACCACATCCGGGCCCAGGGCAATCGGCTTTTTACTGCCGATACGTGGGTCTTTGGCCGGTTTGCCGTTAGCGCCTTTCTGGCTCTCGGTGACCGGGTTAGCCCGGCTGCCGGAAGTATTGCCGCTGTGCTTTTTATCACGCTTGCGGTCTCGCGCTTCCTGATTAATCTCATCACGCGTTTTACGTTTCACTTTGGTTCCCGGTTTTTTATCCTGGGGCGTGCGTGCAGGTTGCTTCATGGTTTCTGCTCTCAGACGTTTATCTTCAGTATAGAATTGCCGCGAAATCTAGCAGAAAGCAGACAAAGAAAAAAGGCGGCAGGTCACCCCGTCGCGGTTTTTAGCACCTTCCGCAGAAGGACTGACAATGTCAGCATCCTTATTAGCAGCCAGCATCCCTGTTTTCCTTTGCCTTTACTCAATCCTGTGAGCGTTCCTGAATCCTTGTCGCGCACGCCTGTGCACATTTCCTTCCCTGCCCGAGATCGTCCTGATGCTCCCTGAGCACTTCATCCTGAAGTGAAATATCCTGTTTCTGGCTACAAATGTAGACTAACCAGTCCGGCAAACAAGGTGACATAAGTAATTTTTACTCTGTTTTTTTCGGCTATTTCACAACTCTATGAAAATTAGTAAAAAATCCATTTTTTTAATTTCAAAATACAGAGAGTGCTCGCAGGGGCAATGGTCAATGTCTCACAGCGCGCGATCATGCAGTGTCTTACCGGGCGCTTTATCGCTATACAGGGTATAATCAGCACAATTGTCCTTTCTTACCTGGAGTATCTATTTTGTCTGGCTGGAATTATCACGTCACCCATTTTGTCACCAGCGCCCCCGATATCCGCCACCTGCCTGCCGATACTGGCATTGAGGTTGCTTTTGCCGGGCGTTCTAACGCGGGTAAATCCAGCGCACTGAATACGCTGACTAACCAGAAAGGCCTGGCCCGTACCAGTAAAACCCCTGGTCGTACCCAATTGATCAACCTTTTCCAGGTTGCTGAAGGCTACCGTCTGGTCGACCTGCCAGGCTACGGCTACGCGCAGGTCCCGGAAGAGATGAAGCTCAAATGGCAACGTGCGCTGGCGGAATACCTGCGCGATCGTCATTGTCTGAAGGGGCTGGTGGTGCTGATGGATATTCGCCATCCGCTGAAAGATCTTGATCGTCAGATGGTGATGTGGGCGGTACAGAGCGGAATTGAAGTACTGATTTTGCTGACTAAGGCCGACAAGCTGGCATCCGGCGCGCGTAAAGCACAGCTGAACGCGGTTCGTGAAGAGGCAAAAACCTTCCTCGGCACTGTAGATGTTGAAGCGTTTTCATCACTCAAGAAAATTGGTGTGGATAAACTGAGCCAGAAGCTGGACAGCTGGTATCGTGATATTCCTCCGGCAACCGAAGACGATATCCCTGCCAAATAACCCGCCTGCATCCAGGGTCAGGCATGCCTGCCCCCTACGTTTCGCCCAATAAAAAACGCCCCAGTCATTACTGACTGGGGCGGCTAAAATATTCAGCCAAATCCGATTACGTGAAGTAAAAGGTCTGAAAGATAGAACATCTTACCTCTGTACCCTACATCTGAAACTTTACATCATTTTTTGAGCGCTCAAAAGGGTTTTTTGTAGTTAATTTTCAGAAAACGACATGCATTATCCAACTCATGTCACATAACGCCGTCGATCATGTAGCTTAATTACTAAAAAAGTGTTGTGCCTGAGATGGTTAGATATTGTTACTGTCGGAAGGGAATGAAGCGAGGTGCTGAACCGTTTAAAGCGACAATGTTAGCAGGGGCAATCCTGCGAGCTGATTGAATGAGAAAAATCAGCCCACAGGACAGGAAAGATGAACTTAGTGAGCCTGATCCCAGTTGTCACCCACGCCAATATCAACGCGCAGCGGCACATCCAGTTTCATGCTGCCTTCCATCAGATCACGGATTTTCGCTGATGCGCTATCGACTGCATCAGCACGCACTTCAAATACCAGTTCATCGTGTACCTGCATGATCATTTTCACGTCATCGTTGGTCTGAGGTTTCAACCATTCATCCACGGCAATCATTGCCCGTTTGATGATATCCGCTGCGGTCCCCTGCATTGGCGCATTAATCGCCGCACGCTCTGCCGCTTTACGGCGCATCGCATTGCTGGCTTTAATCTCTGGCAGATAGAGTCGGCGGCCATCCAGCGTCGAAACATAGCCTTTCTCTGCCGCCAGCTCGCGGGTACTCTCCATATACTGCAGCACGCCCGGGTAACGCTCAAAGTAGAGGTCCATATACTTCTTCGCTTCACCGGCACCAATATTGAGCTGACGTGACAGACCAAAAGCACTCATGCCGTAAATAAGGCCAAAGTTGATCGCTTTAGCGCTACGGCGCTGCTCGCCGCTGACTTTATCCAGCGCAACACCGAAGACTTCAGAGGCTGTCGCACGGTGAATATCCTGCTCGCTGGCAAAGGCGGTCAGCAGCCCTTTATCCTGTGACAGATGCGCCATGATACGTAGCTCAATCTGTGAGTAGTCAGCCGCGACAATGCGACAGCCTTCCGGCGCGATAAATGCCTGACGAATACGTCGCCCTTCATCATTACGCACAGGTATATTTTGCAGGTTCGGATCGCTGGAAGAGAGACGCCCGGTAGCCGTGACTGTCTGGTGATAAGAAGTATGTACTCGTCCGCTGTGTGGATTGATCATCAACGGAAGCTTATCGGTATAGGTGGACTTCAGCTTAGAGAGACCACGATGCTCCAGAATCACCTTCGGCAGCGGATAGTCCAGCGCCAGCTCAGCTAAGACTTCTTCGCTGGTCGACGGTGCGCCACCCGGGGTTTTCTTGGTGGGCTTGATGCCCTGCTTTTCAAACAGGATGGTTTGTAACTGCTTCGGCGAAGAGAGGTTGAACGGTTCGCCTGCCAGCTCGTGTGCCTTCAGCTCCAGCTCTGCCAGGCGGCTGCCCAGCTCCTGCGAGTGCACCGCCAGAATATTCTGGTCAATAAGCACACCGTTGCGCTCAATACGGGAGATGACCGGCACCAGCGGCATCTCAACTTGTTCAAAGACCTCTTTTGGCCCCTGCTCTTTCTGCAACTCTGGCCACATTTTCAGATGCAGCTGTAGTGTGACGTCGGCATCTTCCGCCGCGTAATGCGCCGCCTGCTCCAGCGCGATCTGGTTGAACGTCAGCTGATTCTTACCTTTGCCAGCAATCTCTTCAAAGCTCACGGTTTTATGGCCCAGCCAGCGTGATGCCAGGGTATCCATATCATGGCGACCGACAACGCTGCTCAGCGCATAAGACTCCAGCATGGTATCGAACTGAATGCCTTGTAGTTCAATATCATAGTTTGCCAGCACACCACGGTCGTACTTCAGATTCTGCCCGACTTTAAGCGCTTTGGGGTTTTCGAGCAGCGGTTTAAGCCGTGCCAGTACGGATTGACGATCTAACTGGTCCGGTGCATCAAGGTAGTCATGCGCAACGGGCAGGTAGGCGGCTTCACCGGGGGCGGTGGCAAAAGACAGGCCGATGATGTTAGCACTGAGCGTATCCAGCGAGTCGGTTTCCAGGTCGAAGGCAAACAGCTCGCTTTGCTGAAGTTTCGTCAGCCAGCTATCGAAGGTCGCTTCATCCAGAATGGTGACATAACCTTCGGAAGAGAGCACGCTAGCGACTTCTGCGGCATCCGGCGCCACAGTTGCATCCACTTTGCCTTTTGCGGCAGTGGGTCGGCTCTTATTGCCTTGCAGCCAGGAGCCTTCTTCCAGATCAACAATCCAGCGCTTAAATTCATAGTGCTTAAATAACCCCAACAGTTCTTCAACTGCAGGCTCTTCAACGGTCAGCTGATCGCAGGTCAATTCCAGTTCAACGTCGGTCTTAATCGTTGCCAGCTGATAGGAGAGGAGGGCCATTTCCTTATTCTGTTCCAGTTTCGCGGCCATGGTTTTAGCCCCGCGGAAAGTCAGCGTCGCCACTTTATCCAGGTTGGCGTAAATATCCTTCACTCCGCCTAATCCCTGCAACAGTGCCTGAGCCGTTTTTTCACCGACACCGGCGACGCCCGGAATGTTATCGGAGGAGTCGCCCATCAGCGCCAGGAAATCAATCATCAACGAGGGAGGAATACCGTATTTCTCAACCACTTCATCCGGGCCAAGAATCGCATTATTCATTGTGTTAATTAAGGTGATATTTGGCGTCACCAGCTGAGCCATATCTTTATCACCGGTGCTGATCAGCACCGGTTTGCCGATTTTCTCTGCGGCCAGCGCCAGCGTACCGATGACATCGTCAGCCTCCACACCTGAGATGGCCAGCAGCGGCAGCCCCATCGCTTTGACCATGGTATGCAATGGTTCAATTTGCGCACGCAGATCGTCGGGCATCGGGGGACGGTGAGATTTGTACGCTTCAAATAATTCGTCGCGGAAGGTTTTACCCTTGGCATCAAATACCACTGCTACATGACTTGGCTTATATTGCAGCAGCAGGCTGCGCAGCATATTTAATACGCCGTACATTGCACCGGTGGGTTCGCCTGCGCTATTGGTCAGCGGAGGGAACGCATGATAAGCACGGTACAGGTAGGAAGATCCATCTACCAGAATCAGCGGGTTTTCTGCAATTTGAGCCATAAGTCGTCACGTTCTTCTTTGGTTTTTGATTAGCGTTAAGGATGCCACAGCTCGCTATGAAAGATGAAATCTCAACAGCGAATAATCCACGGACAATTGTGATTTTGCGTTACGCTTCGCATTGACACGTTGTGGATAAGTTTGTGTGTAAATTTACTAACAGCAGCGAATTTGTGGAAATGCATTTAAAAACACAATTAAATTTTGTTTATAATCATTTACTTATTTATTTATACCAGGATTAACTTTATGTTTCCCGGAATAGGGCTGATGTGGATATAAGTTGGTATGCTCAGAGGAAGAGACGATATCTCCAACTGATGAAAGGGCATTTTTACGATAATTATCTCGCCAGGCGAGAGAGAAAACGCCGGCATCGCCGGCGTTAGGGGAAGTCTGTGCAGGCTTACTTCTGAGAAATCAGGTATTTCACCACGTTGGCATACTGCTGAACATAGTTTTCCTGTGAGCTGGTATCCAGGCCACCGTTGTTCACCATGTATTTGCCGTTCACGAATATCGCTGGCACGCCACGCAGGTCCAGATCGGCTGCGGCTTTCTCTTGCTGAGCAACCAGTGATTTCACTACGAAGCTGTTCCAGGCTGAATCGTACTCTTCAGGCTTGATGCCCGCGGCTTTCACGAAGACCGCTTTCAGGCTGGCAGGATCCGTGATGGTTTGCGTCTGCTGAATACCGTCGAAAATCGGTGCCGTTACTTTGTCTTCCACGCCCAGAGCCATCGCTACTGCCCAGGCCTGCGTTACGGTTTTACCCATTTCGCCACCCAGGAATTCAACATGATATTTGGTGACTTTCACATTCTCTGGCAGGCCTTTCTTCACGGCATCACTCACATGCCATACATGCTCAAACTGGTAGCAATGTGGGCAGTAGAATGAAAAGAATTCGAGAACCTGTGGTTCGCCAGTAGCCGGTTTATCCAGCGTGACGTATTGCTGACCATCGGTAAATTGTGCGGCAGAAGCGCTGAATGCCAGAACCATACCGACGAGCGCAAATAAAATCTTTTTCATCGTCAAACTCTCTCCTGATTACATCTCAATAGGCGAACCAAAGGGTGATCACACCTGGAAAACAGGTGCAAGCTGTAGCGGAGGCTCTTGCAGCAGCTTGTTCTGTTCGTTAAAAGTGGAAATCTGTCTGCGCCAGAAATCCTCATCCGTCATCCACGGAAAACTGGCCGGGAAAGCCGGGTCGTGCCAGCGGCGGACAACCCATGCAAGATAATAAACCATCCGCATAGCACGTAAAGGTTCAATCAGTGACAATTCATGAGTATCAAATTCACAGAATTCACCGTACGCCTCCAGCAGAATGTCCCATTGCAGACGCTGCTCCTGGCGATCGCCATTGATAAGCATCCACAGATCTTGTACCGCAGGGCCATTACGCGCGTCATCCAGGTCAACAAACAGTGGGCCATCACGCCACAATATATTGCCCGGATGGCAGTCGCCGTGTAAGCGCAAAGGCTGCCACTGAGTATGCCAGCAGTTTTGTAAAGTTGTGCGCAGACGCCCGATACTGGCCAGTAAATCAGTTTTTAGCTTTGCGGGGACCAGCGTGCTGTCGGTGAGAATCTGTAACGGTTCATCAATGTACTCCTGTAATCCGATAGTCGGCCGCGACTCAAAGTTTTTCCGGCGGCCCACCTGATGGATTCGCCCGAGGAAACGCCCTACCCATTCCAGATGATCGTAATTATCGGTTTCGTACTGGCGCCCGCCGAGACTGGGAAAAACAGCAAACCAGAACCCCTGGTGCTGGTGCAGCATTGAGCCCTTCAGTTCCAGAGGGGCTGCCAGTGGGATCTCATCAGCAAACAGCTCAGCAGCGAACTGATGTTCTTCTTCTATCTGCGCCTGCGACCAACGCTGCGGGCGATAGAACTTCGCCACGTAGCGCCGTTTGTCATCATCGGAGAACTGGTAGACGCGGTTTTCATAGCTGTTTAGCGCCGTCAGGCCGGATTCCACGCGCAGACCGGTCTCCCACAACGCATCCAGGATAGTATCAGGCGTCAGGGTGTGGAAGTTAAAAGCAGGTTCTTTCATCCGGCATGCTCGCTGATAATCGATAAATAATAGCCTGCAAGAGTACCATTAAATGGCAGCGGCAGCGGGTCAACCGCCTGATTTAATCCTTAATCACGCCCCGAGCACGCAGTAATGCTGTTTTGAAATCATCCTCATAGTCTTTCTTCAACCCTGGAATTTCAGCATCTTTATCACTGCCCCGCATCTTGAGATGATAGATCAGTACATCATCCGTTAATTCACTAACAGGCTGCTTAAAGCCGGCTTCATCGGCTAATTTCTGTAAAAACTCGAGTAAATTCAGATCAGGATCATCCTGCCAGGCAGGCTGTAGCAAGCTGATTAATTCGTTAAGGCGATGGCATTTCATGCAGTTGTCCCTGTATAAAGAACCCAACATTAAGCATAGGGTATAAAACTAATGAATCGAATTTCCGCCCCAGAACGCGAAACCGTGACCGGCGTCATCCTTGCAGGTGGCCGTGGCAGCCGTATGGGAGGGGAAGATAAAGGGCTCATATTGTGGCAGAAGAAACCACTCTACCAACATGTTTTGCAGCGTTTGCAGCCCCAGGTCACTACTGTATGGATTAATGCCAATCGAAATATTGAGATATATCAACAGAGCGGGTTGCCTGTGATATCCGATACGCTGGCAGCTTTCCCGGGACCACTGGCAGGAATGCTGGCAGCACTGCAACAGGCAGAAACGGAATGGGTAGTATTCACTTCCTGTGATACACCGTTGCTCCCGGATAATCTGGTTCAGAAATTGTGGCAGCATAAAGGAACAGCATCTGCGGTCTGGGCACGCACAGAAGAGCGAGATCACCCCACGCAAGCATTGCTGCACTGCAGTATTGCGGGTTCACTGCAACGCTATCTGGCGGACGGTGACCGTAAGTTGATGCTGTTTCTTCAGCAGGCAGGGGGGCACAGTGTTTTATTTGAGCGAGCAGAGGCTGCATTTCGCAATGTTAACTATCCGGAAGATCTTATTTAGGCTTTTATGGCAGGTAATCCCCTGACAAAACAGAGATTTTTCGTATCAAATCAGCGATGATCGCCAGATTTAAAGCACAAAAAAGCCTCATACTTTCGTATGAGGCTTGTCTGCTTATTTGATGCCTGGCAGTTCCCTACTCTCGCATGGGGAGACCCCACACTACCATCGGCGCTACGGCGTTTCACTTCTGAGTTCGGCATGGGGTCAGGTGGGACCACCGCGCTAAAGCCGCCAGGCAAATTCTTTGTGCATGAAACGAATCTTTTTCACTGATGCAGCGTTGTCACCCTCGCGCCTCTCAGTCACATACTTCAGTATGCTCCCTCGTGCCGCCTCAGGCTCCGCCTTGCCTCAGCGTAAAATCTTTCGTTTCCGCTAATTCTTTATCCGGTAACAAGCTGAAAATCTCTTCGCGTCTCTCATCACGCTCACCAGAACGCTTCTGGCGTTGTAAGGTTAAGCCTCACGGGTCATTAGTACCGGTTAGCTCAACGCATCGCTGCGCTTACACACCCGGCCTATCAACGTCGTAGTCTTCAACGTCCCTTCAGGGGGCTCAGGGCCCCAGGGAGAATTCATCTCGAGGCAAGTTTCGCGCTTAGATGCTTTCAGCGCTTATCTTTTCCGCACTTAGCTAC
>NZ_JBBGZS010000019.1:0-52992 GCF_037479175.1 Erwinia sp. MYb375
CTTCATACACGCGGCATGGCTGCATCAGGCTTGCGCCCATTGTGCAATATTCCCCACTGCTGCCTCCCGTAGGAGTCTGGACCGTGTCTCAGTTCCAGTGTGGCTGGTCATCCTCTCAGACCAGCTAGGGATCGTCGCCTAGGTGAGCCATTACCCCACCTACTAGCTAATCCCACCTGGGCACATCCGATGGTGTGAGGCCCGAAGGTCCCCCACTTTGGTCCGAAGACGTTATGCGGTATTAGCTACCGTTTCCAGTAGTTATCCCCCTCCATCGGGCAGTTTCCCAGGCATTACTCACCCGTCCGCCACTCGTCACCCGGGGAGCAAGCTCCCCTGTGCTACCGTTCGACTTGCATGTGTTAGGCCTGCCGCCAGCGTTCAATCTGAGCCATGATCAAACTCTTCAATTAAAAGTTCGATTTGCTGCAACAAGTGCAGCGATGCTCAAGTGTAAAACGTCATAATGAATTTCATTATGTGTTCACTCTTAAGACTTGATATTTTTTGTCACCCTAAGGTGACTGATATCAATCCTGCGAGTGCCCACACAGATTGTCTGATAAATTGTTAAAGAGCGGTGCAATCAGTGCCGAAGCTTCCTGTTGCGAGGTGGCGTATATTACGCTTTCCTCCTTCGGAGTCAACTTCTTTTTGAGAAGTTTTTCCGGCGGTTCAGATACTTCCTGAACCTCCTGACACGTTGACTTGTAAGCCGTTGTTCCGTGTCAGTGGAGGCGCAGTATAGGGATTTTCTGGAGAGTGACAAGGGCTAATTGCAAAAAACTTTTCACATGCTTATTTTTCATGCAAAACCCGCTTTTAACCTCGATTTATGCTGCTTTAATAAACAGAAATGGGCCAAAGGCCCATTTCTGTTACTTACCGTGATTACTGATGTGCGACGATTACGCCATCCTGCACATCCATTTCTATGGTTTTCCCCGGAACCAGCGCACCAGAAAGTATCTGCTGTGCCAGCGGGTTCTCAATTTGCTGCTGAATTGCACGTTTCAGTGGCCTTGCGCCATAGACTGGGTCATAACCATTTTCACCCAGCTTCTGCAGCGCAGCTTCAGAGATATGCAGAGCATACCCACGATCGTCCAGACGCTGATACAGGCGTGCAAGCTGGATGCGTGCAATAGACGCTATATGTTGCTCACCCAGCGGATGGAACACGACCAGTTCATCGATACGGTTAATGAACTCCGGACGGAAGTTCTGGCTGACAACCGACAACACCAGTTCTTTCATCTCAGCGTAGCTCAATGCACCGAAGCGTTCCTGGATCAAATCAGACCCCAGGTTCGATGTCATGATCACCACCGTATTACGGAAATCGACCGTCCTGCCCTGCCCGTCAGTCAGACGACCATCATCCAGCACCTGCAACAGGATGTTAAACACATCCGGATGCGCCTTTTCTACTTCATCCAGAAGGATGACAGAGTAAGGTCTGCGGCGAACCGCCTCGGTCAGATAGCCCCCTTCTTCATAACCGACATAGCCCGGAGGTGCCCCGACGAGACGAGACACTGAGTGTTTTTCCATAAACTCGGACATATCGATACGCACCATCGCGTCATCGCTGTCGAACATAAAGTTAGCCAGTGCCTTACACAGCTCAGTTTTCCCTACCCCAGTTGGCCCAAGGAAAAGGAACGAACCAATCGGGCGATTCGGATCGGCCAGGCCAGCACGGCTGCGACGAATCGCATTCGATACCGCTTCCACGGCCTCATTCTGACCAATCACCCGCGTATGCAACTCCTGCTCCATACGCAGTAACTTGTCACGCTCACCTTCCATCATGCGGTCGACAGGAATACCAGTCCAACGCGCTAACACATCAGCAATTTCAACATCGGTAACACGGTTACGCAGCAGCCGCATGGTTTTACCTTCGGTCTGCGTTGCGGCAGCAAGCTGTTTTTCCAGCTCTGGAATTTTGCCGTATTGCAACTCGGACATCTGCCCGAGGTCTCCCTGACGACGCGCCTGCTCCATGGCCAGCTTCGCCTGTTCTAACTCAGCTTTAATATGCTGAGTACCAGAGAGCTCCGCTTTTTCAGCTTTCCACTCTTCTTCCAGTTCTGAGTATTCACGCTCTTTCTGGTTCAGCTCAGTTTCCAGCATCTCCAGCCGTTTGATACTGGCGTCATCAGACTCTTTCTTCAGCGCCTGCTGTTCCAGTTTCAGCTGAATGATACGTCGCTCAAGTCGGTCAAGAGACTCTGGCTTCGAGTCGATCTGCATACGAATACTCGACGCAGCCTCATCAATCAGGTCAATCGCCTTATCCGGTAACTTACGGTCGGAAATGTAGCGATGCGATAAAGTCGCCGCTGCCACGATAGCCGGGTCAGTAATCTGCACATGGTGATGCAGCTCATAACGCTCTTTCAGCCCACGCAGGATCGCGATGGTATCTTCCACACTCGGTTCAGCAACAAAGACCTTCTGGAAGCGTCGCTCCAGCGCAGCATCTTTTTCTATATACTGGCGATATTCGTCCAGGGTGGTGGCCCCCACACAGTGCAGTTCACCTCGCGCCAGTGCAGGTTTCAGCATGTTGCCCGCATCCATCGCGCCATCAGCCTTACCGGCACCGACCATGGTGTGCAACTCGTCAATAAACAGAATGACATTGCCTTCCTGTTTTGACAGATCGCTGAGAACCGCTTTCAGGCGCTCTTCGAATTCACCACGATATTTGGCACCCGCCACCAGCGCCCCCATATCAAGTGCCAGTACCCGGCGGCCTTTCAGACCTTCAGGCACTTCACCATTAATGATGCGCTGCGCGAGGCCTTCAACGATGGCGGTTTTACCAACACCAGGTTCACCGATCAGTACCGGGTTGTTTTTAGTACGGCGCTGCAAGACCTGAATCGTACGGCGAATTTCTTCGTCACGGCCAATAACCGGGTCAAGTTTACCCAGCTCCGCGCGCTCGGTCAGATCGATGGTGTATTTTTTCAATGCCTGGCGCTGATCTTCAGCTCCCTGGTCGTTCACGCTATCGCCTCCACGCATCTGGTCGATCGCTTTCGTCAGCTTATCGCTGGTTACCCCCGCAGATTTGAGCAAATCTGCCAGAGAACCACGCGAGTCGAGCGCCGCCAGAACGAATAATTCGGATGAAATAAAGTTGTCAGCACGTTTTTGCGCCAGTTTGTCACACAGGTTAAGTACCCGTACCAGGTCAGCAGAAGGTTGAACATCACCCTCGGTGCCTTCGACCTGCGGTAAACGGCTGAGTGCCTGTTCAATGTTGGTACGCAGTGAAGCGACATCAACACCGGCAGCGGTCAGTAAAGGACGAACGGATCCGCCATCCTGATTGAGCAATGCGCTCATCAGATGCAGAGGTTCGATGAATTGATTGTCACGGCCGAGGGCCAGAGATTGAGCATCAGCCAGAGCCAGCTGAAATTTGTTAGTAAGACGATCCAGACGCATAATTTCCCCCTATCAGGTCAAATTGCTACTGGAGATTAAATGAGGTCATCCCTCAAATTTTTCAAGGTAATGACCTGACATTTTGGAGAAAAAAACATCAATCCGGACCGTCTTATGGCGCTAGGTTATATCAGCCAGATCAAACTTGCCATACGGCCAGTGACGCCATCGCGTCGGAAGGAGAAAAATTGCTCACTTTGATTGAGGGTACATTGGCCGTGACCCCAGACGTGGCGCACGCCGATGGCCTCTAAACGCTGTTTTGCTAAATGTCCGAGATCGGCATAAAACTTTTCACCTTTTGGAAGAAAAGCGGCTGCGGCGGCTGGATTTTGCGCAATAAAAGCCTCACGCACTTCCGGCCCGACCTCAAAAGCATCCGGACCAATCGCCGGGCCAAGCCAGGCGAAAATCTGCGACGGAGGGGCAGAAAAGGCATTAATGGTTGCCTCCAGCACGCCGTCACATAATCCACGCCAGCCAGCATGCGCGGCAGCCACTTCCTGGCCATCCTGCGAACAAAAAAGTACCGGAAGACAGTCAGCCGTCATCACTGCACAGACAACGCCTGGCGTGCGGGTATAAGCCGCATCCGCACGCAGTGAAGCCGGTACCTTCCAGTCCAGCGTCAGAACTTCTGTACCATGTACCTGCTCAAGCCATTGCGGCATGGACGGTAAATCAGCCAGTTCCAGCAGGCGCTGACGGTTAGTCTGCACATGCTGTAACTCATCGCCCACATGAGCACCGAGGTTAAGACTGTCCCACGGTGCCTGGCTGACGCCCCCCTGACGCGTACTACTGCACGCGCGAACGTTAGCGGGGGCCGACCACTTAGGTACAATCAGGCTCATTACCAGTCCAGTTGCTCTTTAAATTCTTCGGTATCCGCTTTCAGTGCATTGATCAAATCGACCATGTCCTGTGGCAGCGGTGCATGCCATTCCATTTCAATCCCGGTAATCGGGTGATAGAGACGGAGCATCGTGGCGTGCAGGGCCTGACGATCGAAACCACGCAGCGTACTGATAAAGGCATCTGATGCCCCTTTCGGTGGGCGTGGACGACCACCGTACAGCGGATCACCCACCAGAGGATGATTAATGTGCGACATATGCACACGGATCTGGTGAGTACGGCCAGTTTCCAGACGCAGGCGTAAACGCGTATGGGCACGGAAATGCTCCATAATGCGGTAATGCGTCGTTGCTGGTTTACCCATCGGATGCACTGCCATGTGGGTGCGTTTAGTCGAGTGACGACTGATCGGTTGATCAACCGTACCGCCTGCTGTCATACGACCAATAGCCACGGCTTCATACTCGCGCGTGAATTCGCGCAGTTGGAGTGACTCCACCAGATGCGTCTGCGCAGGGACCGTTTTCGCCACCACCATCAGACCTGTAGTATCTTTATCCAGACGGTGCACAATGCCAGCACGAGGCACATCAGCAATCGCCGGGAAATGATGCAACAGTGCATTCAGTACCGTGCCATCAGGATTACCGGCTCCCGGATGAACCACCAGATCGCGCGGTTTGTTAATCACCAGAATGTCGTCATCTTCATAGACGATGTTCAGTGGGATATCCTGCGCTTCCCAGCGAGCTTCTTCGTCAATTTCCGCATCGATGATAATTTGCTCACCGCCGAGCACTTTTTCTTTCGGTTTGTCGATAATTGCACCGTTGACGGTGATGCGACGGTCGAGAATCCATTCTTTTATGCGAGAACGTGAATAATCAGGGAACAATTCGGCCAAAGCCTGATCTAAGCGTTGTCCGAGTTGCGATTCGGATACCGTTGCGTTGAGTTTTACTTGTTGTGCCATAAATAAACAGCTTCTTCGTTAACGTTGGGTTTTCACGGCGATGCCGTTTAATATAATGTGCTATCGTACCTGGTCACTATCGGAAGCTTAACGGACAGCTTCCTGAATAACACTCTGAGGATAAGCAAATCGTCATGACGCGTATGAAATATCTGGTGGCTGCAGCCACGTTGAGCCTGGCATTAGCTGGATGTTCCGGCTCCAAGGATGTGGTGCCTGACAGCCCGCCTTCCGAGATTTATGCCACTGCCCAGCAAAAACTGCAGGACGGTAACTTTAAAGGAGCAATAACGCAACTGGAAGCGCTTGATAACCGCTATCCATTCGGCCCTTACTCCCAGCAAGTTCAGCTAGACCTGATCTACGCATACTACAAAAATGCCGATTTGCCGCTGGCGCAAGCCGCCATTGACCGCTTTATGCGCCTGAATCCAACGCATCCGAACATTGATTACGTTATTTATATGCGTGGTCTGACGGACATGGCGCTGGATGACAGTGCATTGCAAGGCTTTTTTGGTATCGACCGCTCAGACCGCGATCCAACCCATGCGCGTGATGCTTTCAAAGACTTCTCGCAGCTGCTGCGTGGCTATCCAAACAGCCAGTATGCAACCGATGCACGCAAGCGCCTGGTGTTCCTGAAAGATCGTCTGGCAAAATATGAGTTATCCGTGGCGGAATTCTACACTAAACGCGAGGCGTATGTCGCTGTGGTTAACCGTGTAGAGCAAATGCTGAAAGATTACCCGGATACAATGGCTACGCGCACTGCACTGCCGCTGATGGAAAATGCATACCGTCATCTGCAGCTGAATACAGAAGCCGATCGTGTGGCAAAAATCATTGCAACCAATCAGGCTTGAGTCTGACCTGACAAAAATGGCAGCCTCTGGGCTGCCATTTTTTTTGACTAAAAACGGCAAAATGCCAAATTTCCAGTCAGGTTAACCTATCAACAATGCCACTGAAAATGCCCCTCGACAACCCCCTTAGCCTTATTTACCAACCCGTCTCACAGTTTTGTCCTTCTTGACAAAAAGCGACAAAATAACGTGATTTTGATCACACATTCTCACACTTTTCGCGGTATGCTGGGTTCACCAAGACGGAAATGACAGAGAGGTAAGCACTATGGTACTGAACATTACCAGCAAGCAAATGGAAATTACTCCGGCTATCCGCCAACATGTCGAAGACCGTCTCGCCAAACTTGAAAAGTGGCAAACTCATCTGATAAATCCACATATTGTTCTGTCAAAAGAGCCGAAGGAGTTTGTTGCCGATGCAACTATTAATACGCCAAACGGCCCGCTGATCGCCAGCGCCAAGCATGAAGATATGTACACAGCCATCAACGATCTGATTAACAAGCTGGAACGTCAGCTGAATAAAGTTCAGCATAAAGGTGAAGCGCGCCGCGCCACCGCCAGTGTTAAAGATCTGACGGTGGTTGAGACAGACGAAGAGTAATCGGGTTAAAACCGTCATAACGCGCCTACGGGCGCGTTTTTTATTGACAGAATGAAATTGCAGCGGTTACTTTATCCTTCCAGACATCATGGATAGCACAATGAAATCAGCACCGTTTTTCTTCGCATTCTTTTTTACCTTCTTTACCTTCCCCTGATCTGGGAGGCAATTCGTCGTGTAAGAGTGAATGCGAAGACGAACATTAAAGCCTCCCAAACGGGAGGCTTTTTTTTTAGTAACATCTGACAGGTAGCAAATATGAATCCCGAAAATCCTTTGCTGGCCCTGCGCGGTAAGATCAGCGCACTGGACGAACAACTGCTGGACCTGCTGGCCCAGCGCCGTGCGCTGGCTGTAGAAGTTGCTGAGGCCAAAATGGCCACCCACCGTCCCGTCCGTGATATCGACCGCGAACGCGATCTGCTTGAGCACCTGATCACTCTGGGCAAAGGCCATAAGCTGGATGCTCATTACATCACACGCCTGTTTCAGCAGATCATTGAAGATTCCGTGCTGACTCAGCAGGCGCTGCTGCAAAAACACCTGAACAACACCAACGCTCACTCTGCGCGCATCGCCTTTCTCGGGCCAAAAGGTTCTTACTCGCATCTGGCATCACGCCACTATGCCGCACGTCATTTCGATAACTTCATTGAGAGTGGCTGCCTGAAGTTTCACGATATCTTCAATCAGGTTGAAACCGGGCTGGCTGACTACGCCGTGCTGCCGGTTGAGAACACGACTTCGGGGTCAATCACTGATGTCTATGACCTGTTGCAGCAAACCAGCCTGTCTATTGTCGGTGAGATCACTATCCCTATTGATCACTGCGTCCTCGTCTCTGGTAATACTGACCTGCAGCAGATTGAGACCGTCTACAGCCACCCGCAGCCATTCCAGCAGTGCAGCCAGTTCATCAATCGTCATCCGCACTGGAAAATTGAGTACACCGAAAGTACTGCGGCTGCGATGGAGAGAGTCGCCGCCATGAATTCACCCAAAGTTGCCGCGCTGGGCAGTGAAGCCGGAGGTGAGCTTTATGGTTTACAGGTGCTGGAGCGGAATCTGGCTAACCAGCGCCAGAATATTACCCGCTTCATCGTACTGGCCCGTAAGCCGGTCGAGGTTTCACTCCAGGTTCCGGCAAAAACTACGCTGATTATGGCCACCGGCCAGCAGGCGGGCGCCCTGGTGGAAGCCCTGCTGGTGCTGCGCAAACATAATCTGACAATGAGTAAACTGGAGTCGCGCCCGATTAATGGTAATCCGTGGCAGGAGATGTTTTACATCGATTTCCAGGGCAACCTGAATACCGACGACGTGCAGCAGGCGCTACGCGAGCTGACGCCAATCACACGCTCCCTGAAGGTACTGGGCTGCTACCCTAGCGAAAACGTCGTCGCCATCGATCCACAGTAACGCCTGACCCCTCGCCAGCCCAATCGCGGCTGGCGATTTTCCCCTTTTGCCACAGAGAATCATTTACCCTGTGATGTCGATCGCTATATCATAAGATATACAACGATACTCAGGCAGCGATGATGACTTCCCTTTTCCGCCCTTTTGCCGCACTTATTCTTTCTGCTTTATTCGTTTTTTCTGCGCAAGCATCACGCCAGGTCACCGATCAGCTCGGTCGTCAGGTGACATTGCCCGATCGCGTTGACCGGGTCGTCGTCCTTCAGCATCAGACCTTAAATTTACTGGTACAGCTCGATGCCACGGAAAAAATGGTCGGTATTCTCAGCAACTGGAAACAGCAGTTGGGCGACGGCTATGCGCGTCTGGTCCCCCCGTTGAATACGTTGCCGATGCTGGGCGATCTGACCCATGTTGATCTGGAGAAGCTGGTTGCCCTGCATCCGCAGGTGGTGTTTGTCACGAACTATGCGCCCCAGGAAATGATTAATCAGATTCAGGATCTCGGCATCGCTGTTATTGCCATCTCTCTGCGTACAGACAGCGACACACAGCAGGCCCAGCTCAACCCACAGTTAGAAAATGAAGAACAGGCCTACAATGATGGCCTTGCACAGGGTATCCGTCTGATTGGCGAGGTGGTCAATCAGCAAAAGCAGGCCGACGCTCTGGTTGCAGCCACCTTTAAACAGCGTCAGCAGGTTGCCGACCGGCTGAAAGACATTCCGGAAAAAGAGCGTATTCGTGTCTACATGGCTAACCCCGACCTGACAACCTATGGTTCGGGTAAATACACCGGGCTGATGATGGCGCATGCCGGAGCAATGAACGTTGCCGCATCGACCGTTAAGGGCTACAAGCAGGTTTCAATGGAGCAAATTCTGGCATGGAATCCGCAGGTCATCTTTGTCCAGGACCGTTATCCAAAAGTACTCGACGAGATTAACCAGCAGCCCGCCTGGCAGGTCGTGGATGCCGTCAAAAATCACCGGGTTTATCTGATGCCAGAGTATGCCAAGGCCTGGGGCTACCCGATGCCGGAAGCGATGGCACTGGGAGAATTGTGGATTGCGAAGAAACTGTACCCGGCCAGATTTGCGGATATTGATATGCAGCAGCAGGCAGACAGCTGGTATCAACGTTTTTACCGTACTCACTACCACAGCAACAACGGATGAAGCCTTTACAGGTATTGGCCGCGGGCAGCCTGCGTCACGTCTGGCCAGGCGTGGTAAGTGCATTCCAGCACCATTACCCGGCGGGGATAGAAACGCAGTTCGGTCCAGCCGGAATACTGCGTCAGCGTATAGAGCAAGGTGAGGCCTGCGATTTGTTCGTCTCTGCCAGTATTGCCCATCCGCAGACACTGTTACAGGCAGGGCTGGCACAACGGACAGGCGTATTCTGCCATAACTTTTTGTGCCTGAACGTTCGCAGCGATCGCGTCGATTCGGCGGCTGACTGGCTCGATCTGTTGCGCAATCCCGCCCTGCGCCTCGCCACCTCAACACCTGGCTGCGATCCCTGTGGCGATTACGCCTGGCAGCTATTCGAACGTATTGAACAGCAGGAGACTGAACTGGGCCAACGGTTAAAGCAGCGTGCGATGCCACTGGTCGGTGGAAAGGATTCCGTACCCGTACCTCCGGGGATGCAGGCTTCAGTCTGGTTACTAAAGTCAGGGCAGGCCGATCTCTTTATTGGCTACCACAGCTATGCGCATCTTCTTCAGGCGAATGAGGGTATTACGACGTTGTTGATACCTGAGGCGTGGCAAACTCGCGCTGACTATGGCTATGCCGTTTGTCAGCCCGCAGGCCACAAGCTCGCTGAGCTGTTGTTAACTTGTGAGGGACAGGAGATTTTCGTCAAGGCGGGGTTTGGTACGATTAAAACGGAGGGGCCAGATATGTCGGCCCCTCCTGTTAAACACTAGGGTCTGCTGTCATTTGCCTGACGCAGTAACGTGCGGCTTTCTGCCTGGAAGCGTTTCGCGTGGTCGCCAAACCAATGCTCTACCCGGCGGAAGCTGTCGATAAACGCCTGCTTATCGCCCTGCTCCAGCAGCTTTATTGCCTCTCCAAACCGCTTATAATAGCGTTTGATCAGGGCCAGATTACTTTCTGACGACATAATAATGTCGGCGTAGAGCTGTGGATCCTGAGCAAACAGACGTCCGACCATCGCCAGCTCCAGTCGGTAAATCGGTGATGAAAGCGCCAGCAGCTGGTCCAGTTGAACATTTTCTTCTGCCAGATGCAGACCATAAGCAAACGTAGCGAAGTGGCGCAATGCCTGAATAAACGCCATATTCTGGTCATGCTCCACGGCACTGATCCGGTGCAGGCGTGCGCCCCATACCTGAATCTGTTCCAGGAACCACTGATAGGCTTCCGGCTGACGACCATCACACCACACCACCACCTGCTTCGCCAGGCTGCCACTGTCCGGCCCGAACATGGGGTGCAACCCCAGTACCGGTCCGGCGTGCGCAGCCAGCATGGCCTGCAACGGTTTATTTTTCACCGAGGCCAGATCCACCAGGATGCAATCCTGCGGCAGCGGAGGCAGTTCACCAATCACCTGCTCGGTCAGATGGATAGGAACGCTAATAATCACCATGCCCGCGTTGGCCAGCATCGCTTCTGCGTTATCCCAGTCACCTTTATCGAGGATCTGTACCTGATAACCCGACAGGGTAAGCATCTTCTCAAACAGACGCCCCATCTGCCCCTTACCGCCAACAATCACTACCGGACGCAGTTCGGGACAGAGAGTTTTAAAGCCTTTATCGTTTTCGCTGGTGTAGGATTCACGCATCACGCGGCGCAGAACATCCTCGATCAGATCGGGAGGCACGCCCAGCAACTCCGCTTCATGACGGCGTGAGGCCAGCATCGTGGCCTCACGCTCAGGAACATAAATCGGTAACCCGTAGCGGCTTTTTACCTCGCCGACTTCGGCGACCAGCGTCAGCCGTTTCGCCAGCAGATCCAATAGCGCTTTATCGACTTCATCAATTTGATCGCGTAACGCGGTCAGTTCAGCCACCATAACTCATTAACCCTCTTACGACAGACGCGCCGCCAGTACTCCGGTCAAATCCTGATGAATTTCACGCAGCAGGGTTTCCGTTGTTTCCCAGTTAATACAGGCATCGGTAACGGAAACGCCGTAGCGCATATCACTGCGCGGCTGCTCAGAAGACTGGTTGCCTTCGTGAATGTTGCTTTCCAGCATCAGGCCCATAATTGAACGGTTGCCATCTTTAATCTGCGCAACGGCAGACTCGGCCACGCCGGACTGGCGACGAAAATCTTTGTTAGAATTGCCATGACTGCAATCTATCATCAAGGAAGGACGGAGTCCCGCCTGCTGCATCTCTTTTTCGCACTGCGCCACATCGGCCGGACCGTAGTTCGGGCTTTTCCCACCGCGCAGGATCACATGCCCGTCAGGATTACCCTGGGTTTGCAGCAGGCACACCTGCCCTGCCTGGTTGATACCGACAAAACGATGTGGCATCGCGGCTGCACGCATCGCATTAATCGCGGTGCCAAGGCTGCCATCGGTACCATTTTTGAAGCCTACCGGCATTGAGAGGCCCGACGCCATTTCGCGGTGTGTCTGCGATTCGGTGGTACGTGCACCGATG
Organism: Erwinia sp. MYb375; assembly: GCF_037479175.1. Lineage (NCBI taxonomy): Bacteria > Pseudomonadati > Pseudomonadota > Gammaproteobacteria > Enterobacterales > Erwiniaceae > Erwinia > Erwinia sp. MYb375. The sequence continues at coordinate 11,844 of NZ_JBBGZS010000019.1, forward strand.
GCCGACCAGCTGAACAGATCGCCAAGGTATTGCGGGCTGTTTGGATCCAGCGCTTCCGTTGCCAGTGGCAAACCCATCTCCACCAGATTCAGCAGTAGCTGACGGGCAATATGAAGACCGGCTTCCATATCAAAGGTGTTATCCATATGCGGATCGTTGATCAGACCTTTCCAGCCAACTGTGGTACGTGGCTTTTCAAAGTAGACGCGCATCACAATGTAGAGCTGGTCTTCCACCTGGTCCGCCAGTGCTTTCAAATCGCGGGCATAGGCCAGTGCAGCTTCAGTATCGTGGATAGAACAAGGGCCACAGACCACCAGCAAACGATGATCTTTTCCGCTGATGATATCGGAAATAGTCTGACGTGAAGCGGCAACCTGCCCTTCCAGTACGCTGTTCAGCGGAAACTGTTTTTTCAGCTCTTCCGGAGTAATCAGAATCTGTTCGTCAGCGATGTGAACGTTATTCAGCGCATCTTTTTGCATGATCATTATCCTGGGTCATTCGTTTAATAGGGATCCTCAGTGAGGTTGCTGACAACTGTACCAGAATACGTACATAAAACAATATCTTGATGTACAGATTTATTACCACAAAGGAAAAAACCACACAGGAAAATACATTTAAATGAATAAATACAATAAGATAAACAAAAGAAACAAACAATACATCACACCTATAACTGTAATTATATCTTTACACAAAGTATTTCAACATAAAAAAAGCCCATCATTTCCAACACCTGCCCTCCTGAGACGCGCTATCATTTCTGTCCGTCAGGAAAATAATCCAGAGTAAATCATGAAAATAGTTATACGCCCATTCGAACACAGTGATGCTGCCGCCTTCGTCGAGGCCGTCAGGGAGTCACTGAAGAGTTTAATACCGTGGATGGTATGGGCGCATGAAGATTACACCGAAGAGGACGCACTGAAGTGGTTCAGCTACACCCATTTACAGCGTCGTCAGGGCGTAGCGAATGAATGCGGGTTATTTACAGAAGACGGGCGGCTTCTGGGGGGCGTGGGGCTGCGTTACAGCAGCGGACCCGATATCCCTGCCGCTCTTGGTTACTGGGTACGACGTAGCGAACAGCGTAAAGGTATTGCCCGTCAGGCTGTGTGCCAGATTGCAACGCAGGCTTTTGAACAACCGGATATTGATGTCATCGAGATCCTGGCGGCTGAAAGCAATATCGCCAGCCGCGCTGTTGCCATCCGCGTAGGCGCAGAGCTGATTGCCATACGCTACGGGCTTATCGTATTAAAGAGTGGGCCAATTAACACTGCCATCTATCGGCTTTATCGCCCGCATCAGGTTGCTGAGTGACTGTCGCTGCTGCCCACTGGCATCAATATTCTCTGCAGAAAGCCACTGAGTCAGCACCTGGTTAATCGCTGGCCACTCACTATCAATAATCGAGAACCAGTCTGAATCTCGTGAACGTCCTTTGCGGGCCATCATTTGACGAAAGGTTCCTTCCCAGGTAAACCCCAGACGCAGTGCTGCCTGACGTGAGGGTTCGTTGAGAGAGTCACACTTCCATTCACAGCGGCGATACCCCAGCGTAAAGGCATTGTTAATCATCAGCCAAAGCGCTTCCGTACCGATCACCGTACGTTTCATCAAAGGTGACCATGTGACACCACCAATCTCCAGCACGCCGTTAGACGGGTCGATACGTAAATACGATACCAGGCCGACAGGCTGATCACGCTTTGCACAAAAGAGGGTAAAGGTCACAAAATCTTTCTGCGCTGCACGCTGACTGAGCCAGATACGAAAGGCCTCCAGCGATTCCGGGCGTTCTTCCGTCAGCCAGGTCCAGTCCCGACCATCAGGCGCTGAAGCATAGGCCGTATAAAGGTCCTCGCAATGAAGCTCAACATTCAGGGGTTCTAATCGGCAGTAAATGCCGACCATACTGTTTGCTTCTGGTGCCGGCACAGGCTGCCAATAAGGCAATGCCGGGCCGACTGGTTGGCCAAATTCATTCACACGCTGCGTCATGTCTCTCTCCGTAGTCTGCACTGATTTTCAGCTTAGAAATAAATTTAGCGGCTTGCCAGCATCATGACTGTGCAGTAGCATCCTTTTTTACCTGCACAGGAAACACTCATGATCCGTTTAGCTCTGGTTGGCGACTATCGCCCCGATGCCGTTGCGCATCAGGCCATTCCAAAAGCAGTTCAACTCGCCGCACACGCCCTTCAACGAGATATCAGCTCGCAGTGGCTTCCCACTGAATCCATCAATGATAGCGGGATTTTGCAGGAATATGATGCCCTGTGGCTAACGCCGGGTAGTCCGTATATTAACGACGAGGGGGCATTCCTCACTCTCCGTTATGCCCGGGAAAACAACGTGCCCTTTCTCGGCTCCTGCGGGGGGTTTCAGTATGCCATCGTTGAGTACGCGCGTAATGTCATGGGTTGGAGCGATGCAGGACATGCCGAAACCGACAGCGGTGGGCGCCTGGTGATCGCGCCATTAAGCTGTTCGCTGGTAGAAAAAACCGGGGATATTGTGATTGAACCTGGCTCGCTTCTGGCACAGGCTTACGGTAAGACAGAAATCAGCGAAGGCTATCACTGTAACTTTGGCGTCAACCCGGATTTTGTTGCCGATCTAAAAACGTATCCGCTGCGACTCACCGCCTGGGATCGTGAGGGTGATGTGCGGGCAATGGAACTACCGGGACACAAATTCTATGTAGCCACATTATTCCAGTCCGAACGCGCTGCGCTGCGTGATGAGCTGTCGCCACTGGTCGTCGAACTGCTGCGCGCCGCCAGATAAGGAGCTGCCTCGCCGGGGATGGCCGACGAGGCAGAGCATCTTTCAGCACGCTCAGGGAGCGCTGATGACAACCGCTACACGACGATTTTCTGCCCGGCCCTGTGATGTTTTGTTGCTCTGTACCGGGTCGCTGTCACCCAAACCGCGGGTCGTGATATTGCTGCGTGGTACACCCGCTCCGCTTGCCCAGGCATCGGCGACCACGTTGGCACGCTTCAGTGACAACGCCTGGTTATATTTCTCATCACCATAGTTATCGGTATGTCCATCAAGGCGCGCGTGATGCAGTCCAGTGCTGGAGAGTAACTTCGCCATGCGCTGAACGGTCGCCACACTCTCCGGCGTCAACTCTGACTTATTTTTACCAAACAGGATCTTCTCAGAGATCCCCAACATCCATCCTTCCGGGATTTCACTAAACCCCTGTGACCGCATAGCGCTGATCTGTTCAGGCGAGAATTTACCCTGAGGTGCGCTCTGGCAGGCCGCCAGTAACAGCGCCAATACGAGTCCAGTCATCATTCTTATTTTTTTCATCATATCTCCCATGATTATCACTAAGAAGCAGCACGCTGATGATGCTGCTGCTTCTCCAGATACATACTGCGATCGGCCGCTTCCATCACGCCTTCGGCAGTCGCAGCCTGGCTGGCTACCGCGCGGCCAATACTTAATGTCATCACCACGGACTCACCGCCCTGAAGATCAATCGGCTCAGCCATGCGCAGATTAATTGCGTCAATCACCGCCTGGACTTCATTATCATGGCTGACATTTTCAAGGATCATGGCAAATTCATCCCCCCCGAAACGGCAGACAAGATGGGTGTTTGCAGCACAGTCAGACAATCGCTGCGCTATCGCCATCAGGACTTCATCTCCTGCTGCATGCCCCCAGGTATCATTGATACCCTTAAAGTTATCCCCATCCATAAACAACAGCGCAGTATGGGTTTTACGGGCACTATCACTCAGCACGCTGTCCAGTGCACTGCGAAATGCAGCACGATTGGCCAGCCCGGTCAGCGGATCGTGCAGCGCGCGTTTCAGCAGAGAATCTCGCTCCTGTTGTTCACGCAGTTGCCACTTTTCAATTTCGGTCAGCAGGCTGTTAAAATCCTCACCGAACACGTGCAGTTCATTAATTTTTGACGGAGGAACCCGACGTGAAAAATTACGCGTGGCGCGAATATCATGCACAACACCGGTCATGCTCCTTAATGCCGCGATCAGCCCACTGAATAAATGACGAGTAAACAGGAGTGCGACCAGCGAGGCCAGCAGCAAACAGATCGTCAGCACACTCAGGGAGCGGTAGACAAAGTCCGTCACGGTGGCATCTTCGCCTGTTAGTGTGATATTGCCGACTTTTACGCCATTATGCAGGATGGGTTGCTGTACCGGTTTGGGGAACAACCAACCGGAGACCGCACGCGCCAGTGGGTCTGTATTGATTTCATGTTCATTCCCATCCCCCCAATGGGCAAGTTCATTGCCTTGTATATCGGTCACCACTGCCGAAGAGAACTGTCCCTGTTTTCCCAGCTCATTCAGGGTGTCCATAGCGGCATTACCGTCACGAAATACCACAGCAGCTTCCAGGCTGTGGCTGACGGTATAAGCCAGCAGTTGCAGATTCTTATCAGCATACTGACGGAATGACAGCATTGAGGTGGCGGAAATAAACAGCCACGCTACTGTCATCGTGGTCACGACGCTGATCACACTGATACGTAACAGCGTATTGCGAAAGCTGGCCCTGTTGTAATCTGCCGAGGATTTATCCATGTCGCTTACTCCCTGAAGATGCCAGCATTAATACATCGGGATGCACCCGAACGCCGCTTCGACCCAGCGAGTCGAGGTTCACCGAGAAACTCACCCGGTGATTAATAAATTTAAGGCAAAATGCGCTGCCGGTTGCGCACTCAGGGGTTTGTTCTGCGATGGTGAGCAGCGGGCGCATCTGATAGCTGTTAATCAGCTCAACCTGCTGCTGCGAAGATTCACGGCCAAAGTAGAGAATATCGCACTGCGAGACCAGCGCCTGTTGGGCATCCTCTACGGGGATTGCCTGCCAGACAGCAGGAGGATGCTCAACTGAGGCCTCGGTGAGCGCAGGAGCGAAGTAGGCAGAGCGAAAGATACACAGGCGGGGAAGCCCGGTAAGATGTGGCCATCGGGTATAACTGATAATACCTGCGACGGTCTGGCGCACGTCTGCTGCTGACACGCCCGAAGGTGCATCCGTTAACGTTTCACTCCTGATCGGCAGAGTGATGCTACTCAGCAAGAGCGACAGTAACAGCACGCGTATTTTCGCCATGAAACCTCTATCATCCCGGCCATTAATTTGGCCCCGTCATCACGGGTTTCATCACCCCACCTCTATTCAGAAATATCCTAACATTCTGTGAAACATTCGTCATCATGTGGCAAATGACAAAAAAGGCCAGCCTCACGGCCAGCCCATTATTCACCCCGGCTTATTGCACTCTCAACCGCTCACATTTAGCGGCGTGATCGCCCGGCGATGACGCCGTTCAAAGTACATGGAAATCACCCCACCGGTCACAACCAGACCCGCCCCGAAAATAGTCGCTAACTCTGGCAATGTGTCCCAGAACAGATAGCCAATAAATACCGACCAGATCAACGTACTGTAATCAAACGGTGCCAGCAAAGAAGCATCCGCATATTTCAAACTCAGGGTCAGCAGGATTTGCGTAATCCCTCCCAGCAGACCGCAACCAAGCAATAGCATCAGTTGCCTGCCATTCGGTATCGTCCAGCCAAACCACAGTGTGAAAAGCGATGTCAGCGTGGTGGTTATCGCAAACCAGAAAGCGATGGCCCCTGGCTTCTCAATACCATTCAGATAACGGATCTGGATTGATGCACCTGCAATGCACACCGCTGCCATCAACGCCAGAATCATGCCAAGCGTAGACAGCCAGCTCACCGAGCTTAATGCCCCTTCCCGGCCAAAAAATAGCTGGCCAGACATCATCACCAGGATACCAATAAATCCGGCAATCACTGCCACCCAGCGATGATACTTCACCTTCTCACGCAGAAAAATTGCCGCCATGATCACGGTAATCAACGGCGCCGCATAGTTGATGGCTGTCACATCGGTCAGGGAGATATACAGCAGTGCAAGGTAGCTAAAGTACAGGCCACCCGTTCCCGCCAGACCACGGAGAAAATGCCCCTTCACATTGCGGGTTCGAATGCCATCAAGGATATTGCCCTGGCACCAGAGCCAGATAAACAGAGGGATCAGCGCACCAGAAGAACGAAAGAAGATCACCTCTCCGACCGGAATGGTGCCATCCAGTCCTTTAACGCAGGCCATCATCAACGTAGAGGTCAGGGCACCGGCGATTTTCATCGACACACCGGTCGAGGGACTGGGCGAAGGGCGCATAGCGTGCAGAATTCCTGGCAGTAGATAGGTATCTATCAAACATACGCGGAATTTTTTTTATATCAGCTTAAATATCAGCAGGAAACGACTTTTTATTTTTTTTCGCGGAGGCAAAAGGCAGTAAATTTCGCGGGATGCGCGCGACCGTGTTACCAGCGTAAAAAAAGGGGCCAACCTTTCGGTCAGCCCCTTTATTGCTATTAACTATCAGATGTCGCTTAAGCGCCCAGACGTTCTTTGATACGTGCAGACTTACCAGTACGCTCACGCAGGTAGTACAGTTTGGCTTTACGTACAGCACCACGACGTTTCACAGCAATCGAGTCGATTACTGGGGAGTGAGTCTGGAATACACGCTCAACGCCTTCGCCGTTAGAAATTTTGCGAACAGTGAATGCAGAATGCAGACCGCGGTTACGAATAGCGATAACCACGCCCTCGAATGCCTGCAGACGCTTTTTAGCACCTTCAACGACCCATACTTTCACTTCCACGGAATCACCCGGACGGAATGAAGGTACGTCCTGTTTCATCTGTTCTTGTTCGATCTGCTTAATAATGTTGCTCATAATTAAATCTCTTATCCTGGGTAAACTGATAGTTAAGGCGAACTAAGCGCTATGCCCGTTCAACCGTATCATCGTTTTGTTGCCTGGGTGTGTTCCCGTTGGAACTCAGCCAGCAACTTTGCTTGCTCTTCAGTCAGAGCCAGGTTTTCCAGAAGTTCAGGTCTTCTAAGCCAGGTACGGCCCAGCGACTGTTTCAGGCGCCACCGGCGAATATCAGCATGGTTGCCCGACAGTAGAACTGGCGGAACCTCCATCCCTTCTAACACCTCAGGCCGGGTATAGTGTGGGCAATCCAGCAAACCATCGGAAAACGAATCTTCCTCGGCTGAAGCCTGTTTTCCCAGTACCCCCGGAATAAACCGGGAAACCGAGTCAATTAGCGTCATTGCTGGCAGCTCGCCACCACTGAGTACGTAATCCCCAATCGACCATTCTTCATCGATCTCGGTTTTAATCACGCGCTCATCAATCCCTTCGTAACGACCACAGACCAGAATTAATTTCTGGTTGGTCGCCAGCTCGCAAACCCCATCTTGATCGAGTTTACGCCCCTGAGGTGACAGATAAATCACCTTAGCGCCTTCTCCTGCCGCCGCTTTTGCTGCGTGGATGGCATCCCGTAAGGGTTGAACCATCATTAGCATTCCCGGTCCGCCGCCGTAAGGACGTTCGTCCACGGTACGGTGCCGATCATGAGCGAAGTCACGTGGACTCCAGCTCTGAATGCTGAGCAGGCCATTTTTTACTGCCCGGCCAGTTACTCCGTAATCGGTAATTGCGCGAAACATTTCAGGAAACAGGCTGATTACACCAATCCACATACTTTGCGCCGGAGTATTACCGTTTTGTTCGGAGCTCAAAAACCAGGATCCCAATCTACCGTGATAACACGAGTAGTGAGATCGACATTCTTGATAACCTGTTCATCGAGGAACGGAATTAACCGCTCCTGCGCACCGAATGCATCCTTCAGGTTTGCCTTGACGACGATAACGTCGTTCGAACCGGTTTCCATCATATCGATGACTTTACCCAGCTCGTAGCCTTCAGTCGTGACCACCTGGCAGCCCATAAGGTCTTTCCAGTAGTAGTCGCCGTTATCCAGATCTGGCAGTTGCTCTGAGTCCACGACAAATTCGCAATTGGTCAGTAGGCCCGCGGCATCACGATCGTCAATGCCTTTGACTTTGATGATCATGTCCTGATTGTGGCGCTTCCAGCCTTCCAGCTCGACAAGCTGCCATTGACCCGCCCGCTGGATAAACCACGGCTGATAGTCAAAAATGCTTTCGGCATCTTCGGTGGAGGAAAACACTTTGAGCCAACCACGAATACCGTAGGCCGAGCCCATCTTCCCCAGAATTAACGGGTTAGCGGGAGGCTGGGCGGTGAGTTGCTTGCTCATGTTGACCACCGTGACAGATTAAGCTGCTTTCTTAGCTTGTTTGATCAGCGCGTTAACGCGATCAGACAGAGTAGCGCCCTGGCCAACCCAGTGCTCAATGCGGTCCAGATCCAGACGCAGTGGTTCAGCCTGACCTGAAGCGATCGGGTTGAAGAAACCAACGCGCTCAATGAAGCGACCGTTGCGAGCATTACGGCTGTCGGTTACGACTACCTGATAAAACGGACGCTTTTTAGCGCCGTGACGTGCCAAACGAATTGTTACCATAACATCCTCTTTAGTTAATAAAACAGCCGGGCCCCATTGAGGGAACGGGGCCCGGATGCAATATAAAAAGCCCGAAAATTTTACTCATTTTGGCGCAAAAAGCAATCTAATTCGCCTGAGTCATTTTCTGGCTAACTTAGCGGCCAGGGAAGCCCGGCGGCATCATACCTTTCATGCCGCGCATCATCTTCGCCATACCGCCCTTCTTCATCTTCTTCATCATGCGCTGCATGTCGTCGAACTGCTTCAATAAGCGGTTAACGTCCTGCACCTGCATACCTGAACCGGTGGCAATGCGGCGCTTACGGGAGCCTTTGATAATCTCAGGTTTTTCACGCTCTTTGCGTGTCATTGAGTTAATCATCGCTTCCATGCGCACCAGCACTTTGTCGTCCATCTGCGATTTAACATTATCTGGCAGTTGGCCCATGCCCGGCAGCTTGCCCATCAGGCTCGCCATGCCGCCCATGTTGCGCATCTGTTTCAACTGGTCGAGGAAGTCGTTCAGATCGAAACCATCCCCCTTCTTCAGCTTACTGGCCAGTTTTTCTGCCTGCGCACGGTCTACTTTGCTTTCAATATCTTCGATCAGCGACAACATGTCGCCCATACCGAGGATACGAGAGGCAATGCGATCCGGGTAGAACGGTTCCAGGGCTTCGGTTTTCTCACCGACGCCCATAAATTTAATCGGCTTACCGGTAATATGACGAATCGACAGCGCAGCACCACCGCGGGCATCACCGTCGACTTTCGTCAGTACCACCCCCGTCAACGGTAACGCTTCGTTGAACGCTTTCGCGGTGTTGGCGGCATCCTGGCCAGTCATCGCATCGACGACAAACAGTGTTTCAACCGGATTAATCGCGGCGTGAATCTGTTTGATCTCGTCCATCATCGCTTCATCAACGTGCAAGCGACCTGCGGTATCCACCAGCAGCACATCGTAGAATTTCAGCTTCGCCTGTTGCAGCGCGCTGGTAACGATATCGACCGGTTTCTGACTGAGGTCTGACGGGCAGAAATCAACGCCGACCTGCTCTGCCAGTGTTTCCAACTGTTTAATCGCCGCAGGGCGATAAACGTCAGCAGACACCACCAGCACTTTTTTCTTGTGCTTTTCACGCAGGAACTTACCCAGCTTACCGACGCTGGTGGTTTTACCCGCACCCTGCAAACCCGCCATCAGTACCACAGCAGGTGGCTGAGCAGCCAGGTTCAGAGTGTTGTTCTCTTCCCCCATGGCAGCAACCAGTTCGTTTTTCACGATCTTGACGAACTCCTGACCCGGGGTCAGGCTTTTGTTCACTTCATGACCGACGGCGCGCTCTTTGACGCGTCCGATAAAGTCACGGACGACGGGCAGCGCGACGTCAGCTTCCAGCAACGCCATGCGCACTTCGCGCAGCGTGTCTTTAATATTATCTTCAGTCAGCCGCCCGCGGCCACTGATATTGCGCAGGGTCTGCGACAGTCTGTCGGTTAAATTATCAAACATCGTCTCTCGCTCAACGTAATGAGAGGCCGCCTCGGCGACACAATGGCGCGGATTATAACATAGAGGCGCTGGGATCTCAGCCATATGCGATGAGATCGTTTGGAGCCAGCAGCCGCTGGCGCTATACTGACTTTTTTCTCCTCTGGCCGATACCTGACGAATTCTATGTCTGTAATTGCGATTCTGGCGCTACTTGCCTACTCATTCAGCCTTGCACTGATCGTTCCCAGCCTGTTGCGTAAAAACAGCACCTGGCGTCGTCTGGCAGTGCTTTCTGCCATCGCCGCCCTGGTGTGCCATGCCGTGGCACTTGAGCAGCGTATTTTCGGGCCAGATGGCGGGCAGAACCTCAGCCTGCTGAACATTGGTTCACTGGTGAGCCTGCTGATCTGTGCGATTATGACGATTGTTGCCTCGCGCAACCGTGGCTGGATTTTGCTGCCGATTGTTTACAGCTTTGCGCTGATCAACCTGGCATTTGCCACATTTGTGCCTAACGCCTTTATTACCCACCTGGAAACCACGCCGGGCATGATGGTGCACATCGGGCTGGCACTTTTCGCCTATGCCACACTAATTATTGCCGCACTGTATGCATTACAGCTGGCCTGGATTGACTGGCTACTGAAGAACAAGAAGCTGGCCTTCAGCAACGATATCCCTCCGCTGATGACCATCGAACGTAAAATGTTTCATATCACCCAGATCGGCGTGGTGCTGTTAACGCTGGTACTCTGTACCGGATTGTTCTATCTGCAAGATCTGTTCAGCCGTGAAAATATCGATAAAGCCGTGCTGTCTATCCTGGCCTGGTTCCTCTATATCGTCCTGCTGTGGGGCCATTATCATGAAGGCTGGCGCGGTCGCCGTGTTGTATGGTTCAACTGCGGAGGCGCATTTTTACTGACCATGGCTTATTTCGGTAGCCGCATGTTGCAGCACTTCCTAACCTCCTGATTGACCACCACAAGGATTTCCCTTGGAACACGTTTCAACCACGTCCCTGATCATTACGCTGGTTATTATGATTTTGGTGTCGGCGTACTTTTCCGGTTCCGAAACCGGCATGATGACGCTCAACCGCTACAAACTGCGTCATCAGGCTAAAAATGGTGACCGTGCCGCACGTCGTGTCGAAAAGTTACTGCGTCGTCCTGACCGACTGATCAGCCTGGTGCTGATCGGCAATAACCTGGTCAATATTCTGGCCTCTGCGCTGGGAACCATTGTCGGCATGCGTTTGTATGGCGATGCCGGTGTGGCGATTGCTACCGGTATTCTGACCTTTCTTGTGTTGGTCTTTGCTGAAATATTGCCAAAAACCATCGCAGCGCTCTACCCGGAGAAAGTCGCTTTCCCCAGCAGCGTGCTACTCGGCCCATTGCAGATTATTATGATGCCGCTGGTATGGCTGCTGAACACCATTACCCGCATGCTGATGCGTCTGGTGGGAATGAAGAGCGATGGCGCAATCAGCGCGGCTCTGAGCAAAGACGAACTGCGTACCATCGTTTACGAGTCGCGTTCACTGATGTCACGCCGCAATCAGGATATGCTGCTGTCCGTCCTCGATCTTGAAAAAGTGAATGTCGATGACATCATGGTGCCGCGTAACGAAATTGTCGGTATCAATATTAACGACGACTGGAAATCGATCGTACGCCAGCTGACTCACTCACCCCACGGCCGTATCGTCCTGTATCGCGACACCCTCGACAATGCCATGAGCATGCTGCGTGTGCGCGAAGCTTATCGTCTGATGACCGAGAAGAAAGAGTTCACCAAAGAGGTGATGCTGCGCGCCGCGGATGAAATTTACTATGTGCCGGAAGGAACGCCGCTCAACGTACAGCTGGTAAAGTTCCAGCGGAATAAGAAGAAGGTCGGGCTGGTCGTCGATGAGTACGGCGATATCAAGGGTCTGGTGACCATCGAAGATATTCTGGAAGAGATTGTCGGCGACTTCACCACGTCCATGTCCCCGACGCTGGCCGAAGAAGTAGTACCACAGAATGATGGTTCGGTATTGATTGAGGGCAGTGCAAACATACGCGAGCTCAATAAAGCCTTTAACTGGACACTGCCGGAAGTCGAAGCCCGCACCGTTAACGGCATGATCCTTGAGGCATTGCAGGATATTCCGCTCGCCAATACCACGGTACAAATTGGCCATTATGCCGTCGACATTCTGGACGTGCAGGACAATATGATTAAACAGGTACGGATTACACCGCAAACGTCGCTAAAGGAGTCGGTGGGATCGTCGTAGGGGTCAGGCATGCCTGACCCAGGCGAAGCATGCTTCGCCCCTACGATTTAGATATGCAGTTCTTTCAGTTTTTCTTTCGGCAGCGCCAGTTCATCGTTACGGTTAACGCGAATGTCGTTGTCGAGGATGTTACGCGCGATGTCCTGCGCTTCATCCAGTGAGTGCATTTCACAGGTCCCGCACTGATAAATATTCAGTTCAGGGATATCACTCTGGTTTTTCACTTTCAGCACATCAGCCATCGCGGCTTTCCATGCTTTTGCTACACGCTGCTCGTCCGGCGTGCCAATCAGGCTCATGTAGAAGCCCGTACGGCAACCCATTGGCGAAATATCAATGATTTCCACACCGTCACCGTTCAGGTGATCGCGCATGAAGCCGGCAAAAAGGTGCTCCAGCGTGTGGATACCGCGTTCGGTCAAAATCTCGATATTCGGTCGGCAGAAACGCAGATCGAAAACCGTGATGGTGTCGCCAGCAGGCGTGTTCATGGTTTTAGCTACGCGTACAGCAGGAGCGGCCATGATGGTGTGATCGACGGTAAAGCTATCCAGCAATGGCATACTTGTTACCTCAACAAATGAATTTATTTTTGAACTGATGAAACTTTCTCGAACGCTGCGCGTCTGAATATATGAAAGACGCGCATTTGTTATCATCCATCTCATCCCTGACAACAACAGAGATGCGAATTTTGGCCACAGTTATGTGGCCTTTTTCTTTTGTATCGCTTAGCTCTTACCTTTCAAAAAGGTTTCAAGGTCAAGCGTATCACTTTCTTCAATGTCCTGCTGACTATCCTGCGAGCGTTGCGCTTCATCGCTAAACTGCTGTTCGCTCAGCACTTCCAGTGACTCTTCGCTTAGCTGAGCACGATACTGCTCGGCCAGGGCCAGCCCGGCACCCGCGATACCGTTCTCTTTTAATATGTCCAGGAATTGCGCGGAATAGGTCAGGTCAGGATCGTCGAATGATGCCACCAGTCGGTCACAAACTTCCTGGTAATGATGTTCGTCACTCTGACTGTCGAGCGTTTCCGCCACGCGACGGAGATCGCTGAACAATGCCTTGCCCACATCAACCAGCAAATGCTGCGACTCTTCGCATCCCATGCTGATCGTCTGACCGGGTTTGCGCCCTTCAAGGATCACTCGATTCCAGTTTTTACGTGTGCAGGCAAGCTCAGCACTGTTCATCTCAGGCGCATCGGCCAGCGTACACCAGACCAGGAACAAGTCGAGGAACCGCACCTGGTTCGCATCCACACCAATCGGTGAGAAGGGATTAATGTCCAGTGAGCGGACTTCGATATATTCAATCCCCCCACGCTGCAGTGCATCCGAAGGTGCCTCGCCAGAACGTGTCACACGCTTTGGTCGGATCGGCGCGTACAGCTCGTTTTCAATCTGCAATACGTTGGTATTCAGCTGTAACCAGTCACCGTTTTCATCTTTCACCCCCATCGCAGCAAACTCTTCCGACGGTGTTTTAATCGCCGCTTTCAGACCAGTTATGTAGTCCGGAAGATTGTTGAAGGTGATGCCAAGATTACTCTGGGATTTATTGGTATAGCCCAAATCGCTCAGACGCAGTGAGGTCGCATACGGCAGTGACAGCATTCCCTTATCACTGCGATCAAACGGCAGTGCGCTCTCCTTGCCTTGCAGGAATGAGGAACAGATCGCCGGTGAAGCACCGAACAGATAAGGGATCACCCAGCCAAAGCGATAATAGTTACGGATAAGGCGCAGATAGCCATCAGAGATAGCCTCTTTTCCGCTTTCAGCATCCTTCACCCCAGCCCACTCCTGCCAGAAGGAGAGCGGCAGTGAGAAGTTATAATGCACGCCAGAGATAATCTGCATAAGCGCACCGTAACGGTTTTTGAGACCCTGGCGATACAGTGTTTTCATCTGGCCAATATTCGAACGACCATACTGCGCCAGCTCGATATCCTGATCGGGAGCGATCATGCATGGCATGCTCATCGGCCACATACGTTCTTCGCCTAACTCACGGGCGACATGGCGATGGATATCCCGCAAGAATGCCAGCAGATGATCAATATCCTGATGGACCGGCGTGATAAATTCTAATAATGCTTCGGCAAAGTCAGTGGTAATCCACTTATGTGTTAAAGCTGAACCAAGAGAAGCTGGGTGTCCGGTAGTGGCAAGATGGCCATCCGGCCTGACGCGCAGCGTTTCGCGCTCAATGCCGCGACCAATACCTTTAAGTGCGTCAGGATGAGCTTCCAGCCAGGAAAGCGCCTGTGATACGTCCGGGATCAAATTGACCTCCCGCTCAGAGAAAAATTTATTATTGTTCAGCATAATGTTAACCGTAGCGCCGCCTTAAAGCGAATCAATGCCACCATTCCATGCCCTGTAGTGTTGCGGCTGCCAGCACCAGATAACGCAGGGTCTTACCGATAGCGAGACATATCACCATCGGCAGCCAGGCGAAACGTAGCCAGCCAGCAAGAACGCATAGCAGATCACCAATCACTGGTAACCAGCTAAAAAGCAGCGCAGCAGGCCCCATTCGGTGCAGCCACGCCGTTGCTGTGTTGTGCCATCGCCCCTGACTTTTTAATGGAAGCAGGCGACCAATAACGATGTTGGTTAAACCACCCAGAGTATTTCCCAGTGCGGCAATCAGGATCAATGCCGTGACAGAAACCTTCCCCGCCAGCAGTAACCCCACCAGTAACGCTTCAGAACTCCCCGGCAATAACGTGGCGCTCAAAAAGCTACTGGCAAACATCGAACCGTAAGCTAACCATTCACTCACAGCAGACGGACATCCACCGCATCCATACCTGCCGCACGTGCCGCCTGTATACCAAAATCAGCGTCTTCAAACACCACACAGCGTGCAGCGGGTACGCCGATCAATTCAGCGCAACGCAGAAATGTATCAGGTTCTGGCTTATGGCGTTTAACATCATCTGCTCCGACAATGGCATCAAAGTGATTCAGTAGCCCCAGATGCTGTAACAGCCCCACCGCCATTGCATGCTCACTGCCAGTGCCTACCGCCATCGGGCGGCGCCCTTTATAGGCCTTCACCACATCAATGAGCGGTAATGGCTGTACGCTGTCGAACAGCATCGTTTTCAGTAATGCCGTCTTTTCTTCGGCCAACCGGTAAGGATCAAGATCGCTTTGCTGGCTGGCAATGATCACCTGCGCAATGTGCCAGGTTGGCGAACCGTTCAGGCCAATGATGGCCGTTTCATCGAAGGTCATGCCATATTGCCCCAGCACCTGATGCCAGGCTTTACGGTGTGTTGGCTCGGTATCGAGGATGGTGCCATCCATATCGAATATCAGGCCGTCATAAGCATCGTACATTCTCGCATCCATTCTGATAACGGAACGATTACTTTAGCGTAAAAGCACCCTCGTTGTCGCTGTTGGCATGGATCAGCAAATGCTTTGAAAAATATAGGGATTTTGATTATCAGATAAATGCGTGAGATAAAGCGCAGGTTAATTTGAGTTAAGTGAGTAATTCGTAAGAAGGATTTTCAGAAAAGTGCAGAAAGGGGTAATGGTGTTAACCGTACAAAGGGGCTTTTAATCTTGTAAAAGATGGTGCATCCAGGAGGATGATTCGGCTTCGCCTTACCCTGACGGGCCGTCGCAAGCGACGTTATCCTCCTTTGTGCTGGCGTTCACTGCTCTACAACATGCCAGTACAGAGGTGCTTCTAATCCTGCAAAATATGGTGCATCCAGGAGGATTCGAACCTCCGACCGCTCGGTTCGTAGCCGAGTACTCTATCCAGCTGAGCTATGGATGCATTGGTAAAACGTATGACACTGTGTTGTGAAGAATAGGGTACTTCCCATTCTTACAAAATAGGGTGCATCCAGGAGGATGATTCGGCTTCGCCTCACCCTGACGGGCCGTCGCAAGCGACGTTATCCTCCTTTGTGCTGGCGTTCACTGCTCTACAACATGCCAGTACAGAGGTGCTTCTAATCCTACAAAATATGGTGCATCCAGGAGGATTCGAACCTCCGACCGCTCGGTTCGTAGCCGAGTACTCTATCCAGCTGAGCTATGGATGCATTGGTAAAGCTATGCAGTGGTTTACTCTGCAAGGGTAACGCTATTGGGGGAGGTAAAGCGACAAACCTGAGGAGATACTGAAAAATGGTGCATCCAGGAGGATTCGAACCTCCGACCGCTCGGTTCGTAGCCGAGTACTCTATCCAGCTGAGCTATGGATGCATTTTAATTCTTGTATAACGCAGGGTGCTGACTACTCACCGTGACGCAGGGCTGCTAACGCTGCGTCGGTACTACCCAAAATTAAAGCCGCACTAAGCAGCTTTAAAGAAGATGGTGCATCCAGGAGGATTCGAACCTCCGACCGCTCGGTTCGTAGCCGAGTACTCTATCCAGCTGAGCTATGGATGCAAAATGGCGGTGAGGCGGGGATTCGAACCCCGGATGCAGCTTTTGACCGCATACTCCCTTAGCAGGGGAGCGCCTTCAGCCTCTCGGCCACCTCACCACTAGCACTCTTTCGAGTTGTGCTTCAGAACGTTGTATCTGCTCATCGGCACTGCGTGGCGCACATATTACTTTCTGGGCGTTGTAAGTCAAACAATTTCTCCCCCTTTTTTCATCACTCGCGTCTGATTGCACAAAAGCCACGCAAGTCGACCACTTTGACGACAAAAAGAGTGATTTATCAACAAAGAATACCGCGAATTTCAGGTGAAACAACGACGACGAAAATGAGCACAGCAGAAAAATTCTGGCAAAAGAATGACGCAAATGGGGGGTAAATGGGGAAAAAGCTAACAGGAGATAGATAAAGGGGGGCGAAAACCGGTAGCGGGGGGGGGGGGGGGGGGGGGGGGGGGCCCCCCCCCCCCCCCCCCCCCCCCCCAAAACCGGTAGCGCCTCGCTACTGGGAGCGAGGCGCTGGATCCGTTAGTAACTTGTTTGCTGAGTCTTTTCGGCCTGGATGCGCTGATAGATCTCTTCACGATGCACCGAAACTTCTTTAGGGGCGTTCACACCAATACGTACCTGGTTACCTTTGACTCCCAGCACAGTTACAGTCACCTCATCACCGATCATGAGGGTTTCACCAACTCGACGAGTTAGAATAAGCATTCTTTGCTCCTTGAAAGATTAAAAGAGTCGGGTTACGTGCTTCCCGGCATTATCCATCGTACAACGCTAAATGTAGATTATGACAAATACACCAATTGCGCACCTGTCTGCCAATACATTCTGCTGATACTTAGTTTAGCCGAAAACCAGATCATCAACCTGACTTTATGATTACAGGGGCGTATCGCTTGAACAAACGCCCATCCCAGAGGGCCTGAGCGCTTCTCCACGATACATTTTTATAGTGTTACAGTTTTGCAGCCACCCATGCCTCAACGTCAGCCAGAGCCGCAGGCAGCGCCTGCGCATCTGTACCGCCGGCCTGAGCCATATCCGGTCGACCGCCACCCTTACCGCCGACCCGCTGGGCCAATTCGCCCACCAGTTCGCCCGCTTTTACGCGATCGGTCAGGTCTTTAGTCACCCCGGCAATCAGGGATACTTTGCCATCAGCGACGGTTGCCAGCACGATAACCGCAGAGCCAAGCTGGTTTTTCAGGTCATCGACCATCGTACGCAGCATCTTAGGCTCGACGTTGCTCAGTTCGCTGACCAGCAGCCTGGTGCCCTTCAACGCAATAGCTTTACTGCTCAGTGACGCGCTTTCTTGCGCAGCTTGTTGATCTTTCAACTGCTGCAACTCTTTTTCCAGCCCGCGCGCATGGTCAATCAGCGCACGAACTTTTTCGTTCAGATTACTGTTATTGGCTTTCACCAGATGAGCAATATCAAGCAACTGCTCATTCTGGCTGTAAACCTGCGCCAGCGCGCCTTCACCGGTCACCGCTTCAATACGGCGTACGCCTGCGGCAGTGCCCGACTCTGACGTAATACGGAACAGACCGATATCACCGGTACGGCTGGCGTGAACACCACCACACAGCTCGGTAGAGAAGTCGCCCATGCCAACCACGCGCACATGATCATCATACTTCTCACCAAACAACGCCATCGCACCGTGTGCTTTCGCCGCTTCCAGTTCCATGATGTTGGTATCAATCGGCAGGTTACGACGGATCTGGGCGTTGACGATCTCTTCGACCTGACGAATTTCAACCGGCTTCATCGCTTCGAAATGCGAGAAGTCAAAACGCAGGTACTTATCGTTAACCAGAGAGCCTTTCTGCGCGACATGGTCGCCCAGAACCTGGCGCAACGCAGCATGCAGCAGGTGCGTTGCCGAGTGGTTAAGGCGAATGCGTGCACGACGAGCTTCATTGACCTGAGCCGCAAGGCGATCGCCTACACGCAGTTGGCCGGAAGCCAGTTTACCGATATGACCGATCGCTTGTGCGTATTTCTGTGTATCGTTAACCGTGAACGTGGCACCCTTTTCGCTTTTCAGCTCACCGGTATCGCCTACCTGACCACCGGATTCACCATAGAATGGTGTTTCGTCAAGAACGATCACCCCTTCCTGACCGGCACTGATTTCATCCGCTGCCTGTCCGTCAACGAAAATGGCAGTCACCGCCGCATTCAGCGCTAACTGCTCGTAGCCTTTAAAAGCTGACGCCTGCTCGATACGGATAACATTGTTGTAGTCCGTCCCGAAACCACTGCCACTGCGCGCACGTTGACGCTGCTGCTCCATCGCCTGTTCAAAGCCAGCTTCATCAATTTTCAGGTTACGCTCACGGCACACATCGGCAGTGAGGTCAGCCGGGAAACCGAAGGTGTCGTACAGACGGAAGACCGTTTCACCGTCCAGCGTATCGCCCTCCAGGTTTTCCAGTTCTTCATCCAGTAAAGCGAGACCGCGTTCCAGCGTTTTCGCAAACTGCTCTTCTTCCGTTTTAAGGATTTTTTCAACCAGCGACTGATGATTTTTCAACTCTTCGCCAGCCGCACCCATCACGGCGATCAGCGGAGCCACCAGCTTGTAGAAGAATGTCCCTTCTGCACCCAGCATATTGCCATGACGCACTGCGCGACGAATGATACGACGCAGCACATAACCCCGGTTTTCACTGGACGGGATGACGCCATCAGCGATCAGGAACGCACAGGAACGAATGTGGTCAGCGATCACGCGCAGGGATTTATTCCCCAGATCGGTGGCTCCGGTCTCTTGTGCAACTGATTGGATCAACTGTGCAAACAGGTCGATTTCATAGTTTGAGTTCACATGTTGCAGGACCGCGCTGATACGTTCCAGGCCCATGCCGGTATCCACTGAAGGTTTCGGCAGTGGCAGCATCGTGCCGTCAGACTGACGGTTGAACTGCATAAAGACGATGTTCCAGATCTCAATGTAACGATCGCCATCTTCTTCCGGGCTACCCGGAGGGCCACCCCAGATGTGATCGCCGTGGTCGAAGAAGATCTCAGAGCACGGGCCGCATGGACCGGTATCGCCCATTTGCCAGAAGTTATCAGAGGCGTAGGCGCCACCTTTGTTGTCACCGATACGGATAATACGCTCACGCGGTACACCGATCTCGTTTTCCCAGATGCCGTAAGCTTCGTCATCGGTTTCGTATACGGTCACCCACAGTTTCTCTTTAGGCAGACCGAACCACTCGGGGCTGGTCAGCAACTCCCATGCAAAGGCAATCGCTTCTTTTTTGAAGTAATCACCAAAGCTGAAGTTACCCAACATTTCGAAGAAAGTGTGGTGACGGGCGGTGTAACCTACGTTTTCAAGGTCGTTGTGTTTACCACCGGCACGCACGCAGCGCTGCGAGGTCGTCGCCCGGGAGTAGTTGCGCTTATCCTGACCAAGGAAAACGTCTTTAAACTGGTTCATCCCGGCGTTAGTGAATAACAGCGTCGGGTCATTGTTCGGGACGAGGGAGCTACTGGCTACAACCTGATGTCCCTTGCTCTGGAAAAAGTCGAGAAACGCTTGACGAATCTCCGCAGTGCTCTTGCTCATATTTGTCCTGGAATCACGCTAACGAACGTTTCGTGGGTCTTGCTACGCCGGTATTGCTTTCGCCAGCGACGACACACGAACAAAAAGTGGTGAATAAGATAAATTTTCTTCAGGGGGAAGTAAAATCCCATCGACGGTCAATGATCAAAATTCTCGAAAATTGACCGGATATCTTCCATAAAGAAGCCTTTAGCCATCAGATAACGCTGCACTTTCGCTTTTTCCTTCCATTCAGATGGCAGGGGCAGACCAAACTTACGTTCAGCCAGCATAAAAGCCTGTGCTTGCCAGTCAATTTCTGCGGCAAACAGCGTCTCATCGATCAGCGTTTTATCGATACCCTTCTGCCCCAACTCCATACGAATGCGTTGCGGCCCGTAACCTTTACGGCTTCGCCCTGCCACATAACGCTCAGCGAAGCGGGGATCATCCAGCCAGTTGTGCTGGTAGCACCATTCGACAACACGGTCGATCTCTTCCGGGGCCAGCGGCTCTGGGGATGTTTCTTGTTTAGCGCCCTGCTGTTTCTCGCCCTGTTGTTTAGCGAATTGGGCAGCGCGCTCGCTTGAAATAACCAGCTTGCGGCGAAACTCTGCTTCACTGTGATCGCGCATTGCGAGAATACGCATTGCCCGCTCCAGCAGTTTCGCGTGCCGGGTTCGTTCAGTGGTCTCTGACATAATGCCCCACACAGCGTTGAGTCAATGTAACAGGTGATCAAGGGTAACGTCTGATGGCAGTGCTTGCGAGGAAAATGCGCAGAAAGAGGAGGATAAGTCGCGGGTTTATACGTTTCGGGTGGAGCCAGTCGTTACACAATGAAAAAAGGGAACCACTTTTGCGGTTCCCTTCTGGTACAGCGGGTCGAATCTCATCGCCCCTACCGATAATCAGAGGTCTTCGTTGACTTCGTTTTCTGCTTCATGCGGTGCAGGAACAAAATCAGGCTTGGCATCCGGATTGTTCAGCAGCATTTCACGCAGCTTCGCTTCGATTTCGTTAGCAATAGCCGGGTTTTCTTTCAGGAAGTTACCCGAGTTAGCCTTACCCTGACCAATTTTATCACCGTTGTAGCTGTACCAGGCACCCGCTTTTTCGATCAGCTTGTGCTTCACGCCCAGGTCAACCAGCTCACCAAAGACGTTGATACCTTCGCCGTACAAGATCTGGAATTCAGCCTGCTTGAATGGCGCAGCGATTTTGTTTTTCACCACTTTAACGCGGGTTTCACTGCCCACCACTTCATCGCCCTCTTTGATCGCGCCGATGCGGCGAATATCCAGACGGACAGAAGCGTAGAATTTAAGAGCGTTGCCGCCGGTGGTGGTTTCCGGGTTACCGAACATGACACCAATTTTCATACGGATCTGGTTGATGAAGATCAGCAGCGTACCCGAGTTTTTCAGGTTACCGGCCAGCTTACGCATCGCCTGGCTCATCATACGTGCCGCAAGGCCCATGTGAGAGTCGCCGATTTCCCCTTCAATTTCCGCTTTCGGCGTCAGTGCCGCCACGGAATCGACAATGATGACGTCAACCGCGCCAGAACGTGCCAGCGCATCACAGATTTCCAACGCCTGCTCACCAGTATCCGGCTGTGAACACAGCAGGTTGTCGATATCTACGCCCAATTTTTTGGCGTAAACCGGGTCCAGTGCGTGCTCGGCATCGATAAACGCACAGGTTTTACCTTTGCGCTGTGCCGAAGCAATCACCTGCAGGGTCAGCGTCGTTTTACCGGAAGACTCTGGACCATAAATTTCGACGATACGGCCCATCGGCAGGCCGCCGGCCCCCAGCGCGATATCCAGTGATAAAGAACCGGTTGAGATGGTTTCCACATCCATAGTGCGGTCTTCACCCAGGCGCATGATGGAGCCTTTACCAAATTGCTTTTCAATCTGGCCCAGCGCTGCTGCCAGTGCTTTCTGCTTGTTTTCGTCGATAGCCATTTTTACTCCTAATCATGCGGGTAAAGCACACGTAGATGCTGCTTCGTCTCTAAAATATGCGCTGATTATACTGTATGGTCATACAGTATCAAGTTTAATTTTTGAGAAAATGATCGTGCAAGGTCTGGAGCGCCCAGGCTGTTGCCTGGCGACGAACGGCCTCACGGTCACCGCTAAAGCGCTGCACCAGCGTCAGCACTTCACCGCTGGCAGAAGCGAAGCCAAACCAGACGGTCCCCACGGGTTTTTCGTCACTGCCGCCATCCGGCCCGGCGACCCCGCTGACCGAGATAGCGTACTGCGCCCCGGCTTCACGCAACGCGCCCTGCGCCATTTCCTGCACAACCTGCTCACTGACCGCGCCGAACTGCGTCAGCGAGGCTTCCGTCACACCGATCATCTGTTGCTTGGCGTCATTACTGTAGGTCACAAAGCCGCGCTGGAACCAGGCTGAGCTGCCCGCAACATCCGTCAGCACTTTGGCAATCCAGCCCCCGGTGCAGGACTCAGCCGTGGTCACACTGGCATGACGTGCCAGCAAACGCTCGCCAACACGGGTACTCAATTGGATTAATTCGTTATCGGTCATCGTGCTCTCTGCTCCCTGATAATGAAGAGCCAGAGAGTAGCACTTTTCCCGGGTTCACGCGGCGTCGAAACCCGTTTTTTACGGCGCGGCTTCCAGGCTTTCTATCAGACTTTCTGCGCCACCAGAAACAAACGCGGAAAGGCCAGCAGCAGATTGCCGTCCTGCCGGGGTGGATACGCGCGGGCGATCTCAGCATGGTAGTCTGCCAGCCATAACGCCTGCTCCGCGTCGTCCAGCGCGGCGAGATACGGACGTAATCCGGTTGCACGCAGCCAGTCGATAATCGCCTGTGGCGACGGCATCACGTGATAGTAAGTGGTGCGCCAGAGATCAACACGGCAACCGGCTGTGGTCAGCAGATCATAATAGTCATCGGTCGACAGCAGGCGTTTACGCGCCGCAGCCTGCGGGTCCGTTTTCGCCTGCCAGGCCGGACGTTCTGCCACATGACGCATCAGACGATGGCTTGGCTCGTCAAGATTATCCGGCATCTGTATGGCCAGTACCCCGCCAGGGGCAAGCTGAGTCACCAGATGAGGCAGCAACACCGGATGATCGGTCAGCCACTGAAGTGACGCATTGGCATAAATCACATCCTGCGGCGGCGTTGCCTGCCAGTGGCGAATATCCGCTAGCGTAAACTTACAGTCCGGCAGACGGCGTTGCGCCTGATCGAGCATCGCCTGTGAGCTGTCAAGGCCCGCCACCTGAGCCTCAGGCCAGTTCTGATGCAATAATTCAGTGCTGTTACCAGGGCCGCAGCCGAGGTCGGTGACATACGCGGGGGATAAGAGGGGAATACGGTTGAGGAGTTCCTGCGCCGGGCGCGTGCGTTCAGCTTCGAACTGACGATAAAGATCGGGGTTCCAGTCTTTCATTATTCCTCGCTCAGGGATGAAGTGGCAGTCAGGTCTACTGTAGACCTGGCTACCACTGCGATAAATAACAAAATTGCGTCAAAATACTAAGCCGTGTTTAGCGCGCCTGTTTCACCGCAAGCCCCAGTTGCCACACCGCCATCGCATAATGGTTGCTGTGGTTATAACGGGTAATGGCATAGAAGTTCGGCAAGCCGTACCAGTACTGGTAACGCGTCCCCATATCAAATTTCAACAGGCTGACCTGCTGGTTATTATCCAGAGGGATAACCGGTGACAGCCCGGCTTCTGCCAGCTTAGCCACGGTATAACGGGTTTTAAACCCGCTTTCCAGACCGGGCGCCTGACCATTGGCCTCGACGGCAACGGTACCGTTAGTCAGCCAGCCGTGCGCCTGGAAGTAGTGCGCCACGCTGCCAATCGCATCAACCGGGTCCCACAGGTTAATATGCCCGTCGCCGTTGAAGTCCACCGCGTACTGCTTAAATGCAGAAGGCATAAACTGCCCGTAGCCCATTGCACCAGCAAACGAGCCACGCAGATCAAGCGGGTCATCATCCTCTTCACGTGCCATCAGCAGGAAGGTTTCCAGCTCACCGCTGAAGTATTCAGCTCGGCGCGGGTAGTTAAAGGACAACGTTGCCAGAGCATCAAGAATACGTGTTTTCCCCATCACGCGGCCCCAACGGGTTTCCACGCCGATAATGCCAACAATGATTTCCGGTGGCACACCATAGGTCTGCTCTGCACGCTGCAACGCGTCCTGATACTGATTCCAGAATGCCACGCCGTTCTGCACGTTATCCGGGGTAATAAATTTGCTGCGATAACGCATCCACGCGCCGTTGGGCCCGGTAGGTCCCTGCGCCGTGGGGGTCGGTGCCTGACGATCCATCAGGCGGACAATCCAGTCGAGATTCTTCGCCTGGGCCAGCACGTTGTGCAGCTGCTCGCGTTCAAAACCGTGCTTACGCACCATTTTGTCGATAAATGCATTGGCAGCCTGGTTATTGGCAAAATCGCCACCCAATACGGCCCCGCTGTGGGAGGGTTCCAGCAGGAATCCACCGTTGCCTTTAAACGGATTGCCATGGGGTTCAGCCGGGGCCGTCTTCGGCTGGCTGCTACAGGCGGTGAGTAATGCGAGGACAGGGAGAAGCGAAACCAGATAACGCATTAGATATCCATATTGCCGTTTAATAGTGTCAGAAACAGATGGTAAAGCATTGATGAGGAGGAGTTAAGCGGATTTACCAAACCTGATAAGGGATGGGTGTGAAAATCTCCCCTGCCCGGGCAGGCAGAGGAGAAAAGAGGATCACGCCTGGCAGAAGACGCTGAGATCCTGGTGCTGCGAAAACAGGTCATCCAGCTCGTTCTGATGGGTGATCGCCACCACCGTTGTCCCCGGCAGTTCAGCACGGACAAGCATCAGCAGTTGACGGGCAGCCCCCTGATCGAGACTGCTGGTCGCCTCGTCCAGATACAGAGTATCCGGCCGGGCAATCAGCGCACGAGCAAACGCCAACCGCTGGCGTTCACCGCCGGAAAATACCCGATCCCAGTTCTGCTGCGCCGCCAGCTTGTCACGCCAGGCCGACAATCCGACCTTGTCCAGCACATCCCCCAGGAATGCGCTATCCAGCAACGGTGGCTGCGGATAGCAGAGAATCTCTGCCAGCGTCCCCTGCCCGAGATAGCTCTGTTGCGGCAGCAGCAAACTGCGCCCTTCCTGTGCCTGCCACTCTCCATCGTAATAAGGCCACAAGCCGTTCAGGGTACGCAACAGCGTGGACTTGCCCAATCCGCTGCGACCAGAGAGCTTGTTCCAGCTACCGGGTGCACACTGCAATACCACGTTACGCATCAGCAGCTGCCCCTGCGGCGTAGTAAAAGAGAGACCGCGGACGTTCAGTGCTGGCCCCGTCGGTGGCGGTGCCTGCTGCGTCTGATGCGCCTGGATTTCCATCCGGAACTGGGAAAGGCGTTGCATACTGGCCGACAACAGCGCCAGCTCATGGTACATACGAATAAACCAGCTCAGGCCACTATGTACCTGACCAAAGGCACTGCGGATTTGCATCAACCCGCCCAGCGTCACCGCTTTACTGAGAAACACAGGCAAAGCAGCAAACACCGGGACAATCAGGCTGATGCGCATATAACCCGTGGTAAATAAACCGAGGTTACGCTTTGCATTCATCAGTGAGCGCCAGTTCTGCACAATGGCTATAAAATTACGCGTCAGGTGGCGTTTTTCCTGCTGTTCACCAGCATACTGTGCAATCTGTTCAGCATGGTCATGCTTACGCAGCAGCGAGGCGCGGAAATCGGCTTCCGCCTTCTGTTTATGGTAGTTCAGACCGTGCAATTTTTTCCCGATCAGATGCGTCACCAGGCTGCCCACCAGCGTATAAATCAGCACCACCCACACCAGATAGCCTTTTATCACCCACTCGCGACCCAACAGCGTGAAATGCTGCACGCCGGAGAGCTGCCAGAGAATGATGACAAACGAGAACAGCTGCGCCACCACAATGAGGAAATTGACCGTCAGGCTGACGGTTTTATCGACAAACAGATCCACATCCTGCGCAATACGCTGATCGGGATTGTCGGTATTTCCGGTGAGCGACATACGATAGAACGCCCGCTTTGCCAGCCAGCGGTCCACCAGCTCTGACGTCAGCGCAGTACGCCAGCGAATAATCAGTAGCTCAGTAAACCAATCCTGATAGACAAACACCCCGATATAAATCGCGATATAGACAAAGTAATCTTTGATCAACGACCAGAGCAGGCCGCTGTTATACGCCCCCAGCGCGTCATAAAAGCTTTTCGTCCAGCTATTAAACAGCACATTAAGCCAGACGATGGTGCCCCCCATCGCCACGATCACGGCAATCAGCAGCCAGCCCTGCCAGCTGCGGCGGTTGCCCCAGAAAGGGCGACACAGCGCCCAGAATTGTTCGGCAACGATCTTCACGGTTTACCCTGCTGCGGCAGAGAAATATGGAGCACCCGGTTATCGGCATTAAACAGGCGACCTGCAGCCTCACGCACGCCCGCCAGGGTAATGCTGTCGGCAAGCTGTGCCACGTCGCTCAGATAACGCGGATCGTCGAAGTGGCGATAGCTGAGTTCCAGGCGACGTTGTAGCGTGGTGATATCCTGCTTACGGGCATTTTCAGCACGAATGAAGAGGTGTTTTTGTTCATCCACCTGTTGCTGAGTGATCTGTTCTGGAGGCTGCACAAACACCCGTTCAGCACGCTGCCACAACTCCTGCGCCCGCTGCGGGGAACTGGTAAATGTCACTTCCGTTTCGATGCGCTGATGCAGGTCCGACAGCTCGCTGTTCATTTGCAGGCGATAAATCCCCAGCGCATCGTCACGCAGGCTGTTTTTGAGTGCCTGATTCGCCAGATTACGCGCAATACTCACCTGCACGGCGGCCTGTGGCGACCAGCTGACGGGCGTAAAGCTCCAGGCTTTGACCTCGGCGCGGGGTTCGATATTCACCGCCACCTGGGCATCAAAACGCCCTGTACGCGGCAACTCAGGTGCAGTAGCATTCATCGGTGTGCGTGGAATGGAAGCCAGATAACGCTCTGCCAGTGGCAATAGCTGTTCAGCAGGCATATCAGCCAGTAAATACCAGGTGACCGGGGCCGATGCCGTGATGTGCCACTGCTGCAATAATGAGGTGGACTCCAGTTGCTTTAACGCTTGTGCATCCGGTGCCTGCCATCCTGGCTGACCATAGCGCAACAGACGGATCTGCCGTGCACGGCTATCCTGTACCGTTTGTCTCTGCGTTGTTTGCTGACGGGCCAGACGCAGTATATTGTCTTTCATGATGCGGGTATCAATACCCGGTTCAACCTGCAGCGCATGGCTCAGCGCCAGCAGATTTTCCAGCTCACTCCGCGAACTCTGGCCGGAATACTGCAATGCTTCAGCCTGCTGAGAAACGGAAAGTGACAGCGATCGCTGTTGTTTCCACGCCTGTAGCTGCTCGCTCTGCCAGCCCTGTGGGCCACTTTGACCCACCAGCTGCGTCGCCAGCTGCGCCTGCCACGGGTTCAGCCCCTGTGAACGGAAACCGGCCACACTGCTGCCGGATAACCAGACCTTATCTCCTGCCAGCGGCGTACGCAGCCAGACCAGGCGATCGCCGTTGCTCAGCGTCCACTGCTCCACCTGCTGCGCGGGCCAGGTTTTCACCGCCGTACGTGCCCCCCGCGCCTTAACAGCGTTCAACACCATTACGGTCTGATCCACGCTGCGTTCTGGCGCTGCCAGCGGCGCCTTTTTCAACTGCTGCTCCTGGCGTAAAACAGCCTGAACCGTCGGCAGACTGAAAGGCGTCAGCCCGGGGACGCTGAACTGCACCAGACGATCTGGAATACTTAACCAGCGCTGAAACAGTGCATTCACCTGCTGATTATCAATGCTGTCTAACAGCGCCAGTGCCTGACGGCCGCGCTGCTGGCTGCCGGTATAAGGCTTGTCCTGTGCCCAGACGGTCGCAATCTGCTGCACCCAGTCGGCAAACTCGCGCTGCTCTTCTTTGCGCGCCATGCGCTGAGCGACATCGCGGATATCCTGCTTCACGGCCGCAATATCCACATCACTCAAGCCATAGCGCCGCATACGCTCCTGCTCACGCAGTAGCACCGTCAGCGCGGCGGCATGACCATCGGGCATCACATCGGCAAACAGGCCCAGCGCCTGGGTCGTTTTACCGATATCGGATTTGCGCACCACCAGACTGCTGACCTCCACCGGCAGATCAGACTTCTGACGGCGCATCTGACGGCTCCAGGCTGACAGCGCAATCTGGCTGGTCAGCCGCTCACGCAGCGTGGTTTGTCCGGGATTAAAACGCAGTACCAAAGACACCTGGCTGCTGCCGCTCTCGCTGTCCTGCAGACGTACCACTTTTAACTGCGGTTTCAGCGGCGGCTCATAATAATCGCGTGCCGGGACAGTGCCCGCAGGCAGCGCGGCGAAAGTCCGGTGTATTTCTGCAGCTACTTCGGCCGGTGCAAAATCACCGATAATCAGCAGGCGCATATTGCCAGGGTGATACCAGCGCTGGTAGAACTGCTGAAGGGTACTGGCAGGCGTGGTCCGAATCGAGGCTTCAGTGCCAATAGTTGGACGTTCCGGGTAGCGCGAACCGTGACGAATAGCCTGCACACGCTGCTGGTTCATCCGTGTTGCCACACCCAACTTGCCGCGCCACTCCTCCAGAATGATGCGACGTTCGTCGTTCAGATCGCGCTGCGTCAGGCGCGCATGGCCCACCATCTGACTCAACGCCTGAAAGGCGCTGTTCAGATCCTTTGCACCGCCCGGTGGGCTCATCATATACAGCGTACGTTCGTAGTTGGTCATCGCATTATAGTGTTGCGCCCGCACCCAGCCTTGCTGGTGCAACTGTGTTGCCACGCCCTGCGGGTAAGCCGCGCTGGCACGGAACACCATATGCTCCAGCATATGCGCCACGCCGGACTCATCGTCCTGCTCATCAATCGACCCCACGTCGACGCTCAGACGCACATCCACCCGCTGTTTCTGGCCACTGAGCGGCACCAGCGTATAACGCAGGCCGTTATCCAGAACGCCCTGAGTGATCTGCGGCAGCGGGCTGAGTGGCTCTGCCGCCCGCACGCTGCTGAAAGAAAAGAGCAGGCTGAGGAGTGCCACCAGCCCGCTGAATTGACGCCATTGCTTCATTGCATTTTTCCTGTGCCGGAGTACGCAAGCACGCACTCACGGTGTGCTGACAAACAGGGCAGACCGGATGACCTGCCCTGGTGAGGAGTTACCAGTTGTACGCCACGCCCAGCCAGAACTGCCGCCCGGTTTTGTAGGTCACCGTTTTGCTGTTGCCTGAAGCCGTGGTTTGTGAGGTTTCAATCACGTTATCCAGCACGTTGATCACGTCCAGCGTCAGATCCACGCTCTGATCTTTGTACAGCGGCTGGGTGTAGTTAAAGCGCCAGTCGTAAGTGAAGTAATTTTTGTATTTGGTTTTCTGGTATTCAGTGGCACTCCCCTCGTAGCTACCGCAGGCGCTGTTCGCATCCGGGCAACTGACTGTCACGGTGGTGTAACCGTTATAGCCAGCGGTATAGCCAAAATTCTGATTCCAGTTCAGGCGTAGCGCCGGGAAATAGGTGTTGAGGTTAACGAAGGCGTTCCACGGCGTGTTGAAGTCCAGCGCATCCATTTCGCTTCTTTCCATCAGGCGGCCATCAAAGATCACTTTCTTTTCATCATCCTCGCCACTGCCTGAATCGTAGTAAGCCTGGGCACTGGATTTATTTTTCACATAGCTGGCGCCGAGTGACCAGCTCAGGTCGGCCCAGGCAAAGTGGGTCGGGCTGATCGGTTCCGCGCTGAGGGAGAAAGTGCTGCCGCGGGTTTTAGCATTGTTATCCAGCACGTAGTAACGATCGCCTTCACTATTGGTGATCGTTTTACGGCCAAACTGGTCCTGCCCGCTGCGTCCGGTCCATTTCACCGTCAACAGCGTATCCGCCACGCGCTGAGAGACCCCAAGCGACAGCTCATCGCTGTACGGGGTTTTCAGATTGGAAATATCGTAATCAATCGACGCGGTGCGAACATCGCCGTCAGTCCAGGCGGCACCGGCATTAGAGCGGGTACGAATAGAGTAGGAGCTGATACCGGAGCGCAGCTTGTAGGCCAGCAGGTTCTGCCCGTAGTAGCGGTTGGCCCCACCGAATACGCGGGTGGTACGGTCACCGAACACGTCATAGGAGGCAGCAAAGCGCGGGGCCAGCGTCAGGTTTTTCAGGAAGTCGTCATACTGTGCACGCACACCCGGCGTCACTTCCAGGTTGCCGAAGTTCATACTGTCCTGCAGATAGACCGCATAGTTGGTGTAATTGCCTTCCACTTCGCGGGCAGGATAGAGCGTTACATTTTTATAATATTGTTCACCGTCGATGCAGAAATCATCCCCGGACTGGCAAACGGTATTCGCAGAAACAGTAACGGTGCCACGCGACAACGATACATCACGAAAGCGCTGGTAGCGGGCACTGTAAACATCGACCTGCCAGCCAAGATCAATTTGATGCTGTAATCCTGCCAGATTAAGCGGATTAAGTTCGTAGTCCTGTTTCAGCGTCGTGGTACGTTTCTCAGTCGCAAAGGAACCATAACCACCTATATAGGCACTCTGGAAATTCGCTCCCGGTGTACCGCTACTCCAGTTAATCGTATCAGATACAAAATTGGTTGCTCTGTTATAACGGCGCCAGGACTGATAGGTATCAGCGCCATGATCGATTTTATTCTGCTCAAACTGATAGCCCGCCAGGCTGGTCATTTTCCCCCAGTCAGCATTATGCTCCCATTCCATATTGGCACGGTAACCACCACCGGTATTGGTATAACCGCCGTTCTTCACATCCTTGCGATAATACTTCGACTCATGCGGAGAATACATACCAGTCAGGCGGAACATATCGCCGTTATCGGCCAGATAGCTCCCTTTCAGTAAATAAGTTTCGGCCAGGCGTTCCTGATCGTGCCACTCTTCGAGCCAGGTATGATAATTAGGGATCGTCGACTTCTGACGGTTATAGGCAAAGATAAACCCGGCCTTATCGCTTAGCGGCTGATTAGCGCTAAACGAGTAAAACTCTTTTTTAAACTTCGGCTGCTGCGTCAATTCGGTGGCCAGTTCAAAGGCTTCAGCATCGCTGGCGTCAATATGGTATCGCGTCCAGCTGTCGCGCGTGGTGCGGTACGAAATTTTTCCGGAGGCTTTTTCTAAATTGGGATCTTTTAAGCGTGCATCCACCACGCCGCCGGTAAAGTCGCCGTACTTGGCCGACACGTTGCTGTCGAACACTTCCAGCTGCTCCACCAGCTCAGAGTTAATCCAGAACGACTGCGTACCACCTGCAGGCAGGTCGGTGGGACTGTAACCGTCGGGCGAGTTGCTCAACTCACCGCCGTTCGCACCGGGATTGATGGTGTTATTATTCGATAACCCATCAATCATAAAGTTGTTGTTATAAAACTTCTCACCGTGGAATGAAACATTCTCCGGGGCCAGTTCGCCAGGGGTATTACTGCTGTCCGTGGTATTAGAGAAGCGCACATTGGGATTGTGCTTCAACAATTCGGTAATACTGCCGTTGGCGGTGGGAAACTGCTTAATCTGCTCTGCCGTCAGAATTTGCGTGCCCATCGACTGGCTGGTTGGCGTGGAGCGCACCAGAATCGTATCTTCTGTCTCTGTTGCGTCCTGTTCCTGCTGTGTCTCTTTTTTGCTGCTGGTTTGTTGTTGCGTCAGGCTATCGCCCTGCTGCGCCCAGGTGGCGGCAGGCAATAACGAAACGGCCATTATCAGGCCAAGTTTTTTATTCACGTCTTTCCCCAGAGATAAATAAACCCGTCATACCTCAAGCCTCCTTATAAGGGCTCGAATTATTTTGGGTATACGCTACATAATGAAAATGGTTATTTAGTTTTCCAGCTCAACCTGGCCGTTTAATTTGAAAACGATGGTGACCGTTTGATCGTTCACTTCCGCCTGGGTCTGATAACGCCAGCGGGACATATCTTTGGTGATCGCGGCGGCAAATACGCCGGTCGGTGTTTCAGACAATATGCGCACATCGGTAATCGTACCGCTGGCGGTAATATTGAATTTCACTCTGACGCGCCCTTCCACGCCCATCGCTTTAGCACGCTGCGGGTAATTCACCCGGCGATGTAAGGCTTTAACATTCTGAGTTGCGCTGCTTCCCGCCCCCACCTGCGCACGGCCGCTGTCGCTGCTGCCGGTTCTCGCCGCGCTGACACTGCTGGCGGCCCCTGCGGCCGTATTCGTCTGCGCCGTCTTCTCGCCGGACGTATCTGTCGCTGTCGCGATCGGTGCCTGAACCGGTTTAACCGTCTGCGGCGGGCTCTGTGGTTGGCGCTCTACCCGCCGCGCAGTTGGTACTTCACGAACGGCGTTCTGCTGCGGCTTTTCCACTTTCCGTGGCGCACGCTCACGTTTTTTCTCATTAGTCGCAGGCAGTTTAATCACTGCGTCAGGCTGGGCTAACGCAGGCATTTTTATCGCCCGGGAAGGCAATTCCGTCTCTGTTTTTTCCTGCGGCACAGGCTCCGTCAGCGGTTCAGCGGTCGGGGCCACGGGCAATCTGTGGCTGGCCACGCTAACCATCGTCATTGCCACCACACCACCTTCAGCACCAGCCATTAATAACGCAGGCACATTATCGTTACGCAAAAAACCGGCAATCAGCGCCAGATGCAGCAGTAGCGACACCGCGACAAACCCCGGCATACGCCAGGCATGCCGCGCCGTAAAAGGGGGCATGACGTTTGCGGTAATGGACTGTGGGTGACTCACTGCGCCTTTCTCCTGATCGCCTGCATCCGCCAGACAAATGACCTGGGTCAGGTGAAGCGCGGATCTGCTAAACAAAATCGGGCGACACCTGAAGCAGGTCTGCTTCAGCGCTGACTCATAAGAGTGCAAGTAAGATCAATAAGTTATTAATCGTAATGTTAATGATAATTATTTTACAGATCATAATGATTATCAATTAATATTTACATCTCACACGAAGTGCATGACAAAAAACACGTTAAAAACGGGAGTAATCATCACACAGGTTATTGAATAAGAAAGGAAAGAAGCAATGCTTAAAGATATGTCAATTTACGTCAGCGAGGGGTGAGACAGGAGTGGCACCTTCAGTACCACTCACGTCAGGGGACGAACGGATGATCTCGTCCCGCCAGGGCTGGCGGGAGTCAGGGGTAACGATTAGCGCTTGTAATAAATCTCACCCTGTTTCGCCTGCAGGATTTTTCCTTCAGCGTTGGTGATCAACACGTAGTTGCCGCCCATATAGGTCCAGTGGCTATCGGCTTCCGGTGCTGGCAGGTGGCGCACCTTCCACTGAACGATTTCATATTGTTTAGTGCGATAGACTTCAGGCACCACATCACCAATAGCAAAACGTGTAAAATCAGCAAAGAAATATTGCAGATCGTAAGGGTCGTTCGGATTCGTTTGTGGGGCGGTAGCCGGTGGATCCTGCGACAACGAGTTCTGACTTTCCGGGGTTTGAACAGCAGGTGCCTGTACTTCAGGGGCCGCTTCTGCACTCTGCTCACCTTCCGCCCAGGCGGCAGGGACGCTGGATAACGCCGCAGCCGAGAACAGCGCAGAACACAGTACCACTTTCAACTTACGCATACTTTCTCCAAAAATTAGGCTATCTGGCAGCGATCAGCTGCGAAATCAACAAATATAAATACGGCGATAATCCATCATCAGCCGGTCCCATCAATGCCCGATAATACTTAGAGATCCCCGCAGCAAGATGGTTCCGACACAGTTACTTACGATAATAATGTGATGTCGGTCAGACACCGCAGAAATTATTGTTAAGAAACATGACCTGACCTGTTTCCAGGCCCCGTCATGCCGCTGCCCTGATACGCCCCGGCAGACTATTTCGGCTGACGCTGCACCTCGCGCCAGACCTTCAATGCCAGCATCACCAGGCCACCTGCGCCAATAATTAACAACGCCCAGAGCAGCCCTTTCTGCCACAGTTCGCTTTTCTCTGCCCCGCCAGTGGCGGTTAATCTTTCCCGTCCCCCAAGGGTTTGTATTGATGACGTGGTTCCGGCATCAGGCAGAACCAGCCAGCGATTGGTTTCCGGTGGGATCAGCGTATCCAGACTTATCGCCTGCGCTGCGGCAATCTTATTGCCCCACACCAGCATAAACGGTGGACTGCCCTGAGCATTAAACACCAGTTTTCGCACCTCTCGCTCCCCACTGACCAGCGGTGGCATCCCGCTCCACTGCTGGTTAATGCCTTTAACCCGGATCGCCTGAATCAGCTCACCCTGCAGCACCAGCGGAACCGAGGCGCTTTCCCCCAGGCTGTAAACCACCTGTTTGCCCAGCGGATGCCAGCTGTCCTGCGCGCTGCTGCGGTAATCAATTTCCAGCGGTAACACCGCATTACTCTGGGCAGGTTTAATACTCACCCGACTGAATGGCTGCGGCGATGACCAGCTGTATTCGGCTTCACTCTCTGACAGCGCTTTTACTGTCGGCGCCAGGGTCACGTAGTGCGAGCGTGGTAACGGGTTGGTCGACTTCTCAATCCCCGTGATGGCGCTGAGGTCAAGGTTCGCGGGCTGCCCATCGTCTTTAAACACCAACATCAGGTAGCGCGCACGCGGGGTACGGCGGTCATAACGCAGGTCGATGGTATCCAGCAACAGCCGATCGCTGCCAGAGGTGAGATCCATCAACGGCGCATCGTCGTTCAACGTATCCCAGCTTTTCAGATCCTGACTGTAAAGCACGCTGACCCGCGCCTGCCAGTTCTGCGGCAAGCGCGTCC
The DNA here is from genome assembly GCF_037479175.1 of Erwinia sp. MYb375. Taxonomy (NCBI): domain Bacteria; kingdom Pseudomonadati; phylum Pseudomonadota; class Gammaproteobacteria; order Enterobacterales; family Erwiniaceae; genus Erwinia; species Erwinia sp. MYb375. The sequence goes on from NZ_JBBGZS010000019.1 coordinate 46,950, forward strand.
AGGTCAGTTTCAACCCACTTAGCCTCGGATAGAAGTCTTCCCCCTCCTGCGGCACTTCCAGCAACAAACTGCGTCCTGAGGATTTTTCGCCCTCTGTGGGCAGCGTCACCTCAATCCCGTTGGCCGCTTTGACTGTGATCTGCGACTGACCGCTCGCTCCACGCTGCGGATTATCCAGCGGGAAGACGCGGAGCGGCCAGGTCTGACTCTGCGTCTCGTGGGTCTCTGTCGAATAGAGAGCAAACGGCACCGTCACACCCTGGCTGTTAAACACCCGCAGGTCGCGCATATCGGGCCAGGCCGTTTGCTGGTACACATCGCCAGGCAATGCGACTTCGAAGAACGGCTCAGAGCCCTGGGTGGTCAGCGGCAGACCATAAGCATAATCCTTCGGCGCTTCGCCCGTCTTCGCGCTCACGCTGGCTGACAGGCACAGTGCGGCCAACCACAGTCCGTGACTCAACTTATTCTTCATGTTTTCCCTCATTGACTGTCACAGCATCCTCTTTATGTCCGGTTTTCGGTGGCAGGGGTGAAAAATACCCGGCAATCAGCACCAGGATTGCCACACCGATAAAGCCCACAGCACGCGCCAGGCCACCGCCATGCGCACTGTCGACCAGAATTAATTTAATAATTACCACCCCCAGCAAACCTGCCCCGCCAAACCAACCCTGGCGATCACGGCATCGCGTTGACCACAGCATGATCATCAGTGCTGTCAGCATCCACAGCAGCGCAAAGGTGGTCTGCACCAGACGCGATGACCATAGTGCTTCTGCCTGCCACGCAATAGCACCATAGTGAGCCAGCAAACGCATCACCAGACCATTGCCCCACCAGAACAGCAGGGCTACCGCGGCCAGGCGCAAGGCGAAATCACACCACGGAAGCACAGCGGCAAAACGGTCACGCAGCAGCCCGCCCCACAGTAAAAGTGCAAATATCAGTACCAGTGCGCCCTCTTCCAGTGGGTTGAGCAGGGGCAGATAGCGCCAGTCAATCATCACACCATCATGCAGGTTACCCAGCAGCAGCAATATCAATGCACAAGGGGCCAGTGGCAACAGCCCAAGCTGGGTGTACAGGCGCGCATGAGCGACAAACGGCCAGATGCCGCGCCGCAGCGCCCACAGCATCAGCAGAATAATCCCGGCGATAAATACCATCAGTACAGCAATACGCCATTCATCCATGCCCCACGGCAGCTTATCCGTGATACGCCAGACCTCGATTCCTGTCGTCAGCAGCATCCAGAACAGCGATAAATGCAGCCCCTGTTCCAGCATCAGAGGTTTCAGTCTGCCTTCTTCACGCTTCAGCAGCCCGTAAGCCGCACCCAGCACCGGCAGCCAGACCAGATTGAGCCAACCTGCCGCCAGCAGGGAGTTATCGATCACCTGTTGATAAAGCACGACCAGCAGCATAGCCAGCCACAATAGCCACGGCATGTAACCCAGTTCAGGCCAGGCAAAACGTCGGCTGGCCAGATGCCAGGCAACGGCGGACAGGGCAATAAGCCCCAGTAGCGGGAACAGGAAGTCATCATCCGGGACCGGGGTGGCTGCCAGCCCACCGATCAGTGTCGCCAGCCACCAGAGAATGCCGCCGCCCAGCAGCACGCGCGACACCACGTTGTTAGCGTTGCGCCACAGCCAGGCCCCACCGAGCCAGGTCAGAGCCAGTACGGCAAAGATCAGACTGAAGGAGAAAGCATAGATGCCATTGAAGCAGGCCATCAGCGCGGAACCCAGAGCCAGCAGCAGCAATCCGGTACCGCTGTAGCTGACACGTGACTGACGCTGCGACTGCCCCAGCCAAAGCATACCCAGCCCTTCCAGTGCCCAGGCCATTGACGTCCATTGTGCAGAGAGTGCCAGCGGGATCGCCAGGGTGGTGAACACGCCTCCTAACGCCAGCCCGGCAACGGCCAACTGCCGCCCCAGCGCAGGATAGCGGCGCAACGCGACCCAGGCCAAAAGCAAATAAGCCAGACCAAAGCCCAGCGCGGAGAAGGCCGGACCAAACGCCCAGTGCTGCGTCATGTGGTACTGCATGCCAAAGCCGACCAGTGGCGGCCCGAATAGCAGTACGCCATCGATCACCTTCTCGCCTTTCACCTGCCCGCGCAGCGATAACCCCAGCGCCAGCACGCCGAAAATCACCATATTGGCGATCAGGAACAGCTGGCAGCTCAGGTAAAATTCTGGCTGATACCCCTTCAGGCCCCACAATCCCGCCACGCCAAAGGAGAAGGCAAAGCCCAGCAGATTAAGCGGCCGCCAGGGCTGCCAGACGGTGATCGCCAGAATCCCCAGCGACAGCAGCAGGTAATAGGAGAACAGCGCGATATGACTGCCGCCGCCGGTAGACAGCAGCAGGGGAGAAAGATAACCGCCGATACTGGCCAGCATTGCCAGGCTCAGGGCGCGTTGCAGTACGGCCAGACCCACGCTGGCGGCACAGATCACCAGCATCAGGGCAAAGGCCAGCAAATGGGGTAGCAAGGCATACAACCGGAAGGCACCAAACACCGTAATATAAAGCGCGCCAACCGCCCCGCCCTGCAGGATCAACGCATAAAGCGACTGTTTTGTCCTGAGCCGCCAACCCAGCCCCAGCATCGCCAGGCTGACCAGCGCGGCACCCGCCAGGCGCAACTCGATGGGCAGCATATCGCGCTCAACCGAATATTTGAGCAGATAGGCCAAACCGAAGAACATCAACAGCACGCCCAGTTTCGCCAGCGGGTTGCCTTTCATAAACCAGGCCAACAGGCCGGAAAGCAGGCCCGAGACCCTATCAGGCTGCTGATCACGGGGTTGAGGCTGAACGCGAACCGGAGTGACAGAGGGGGTTTCCGGGTTCTGCACGGCGACAGTAGGGGCTTCTTGCCGGAGGCGTTCCTCGCCCGCCCTGGCCGATGCCTCCGTCGGCACCACCCGTTTCGGTGCGTCATCGACGGAGGTTTCACCCCGCTGCCATTTCGCCAGCTTCTGCTGTAACTGGGTGACCGTCTGTTTGAGTTGCGCCAGCTCACGCTCATTACGTTTGCTGCGTGACAGTGAAATCATCACCATTATCGGCAGTACGACTACGGTGAATACGGCAACCAGCCCGGCAAAGAGCAGAAGCTCATCCATGACACCATCCCATGTGTGAAATAATAGTTACATTCTGACATGAAAAAGAAGAAGTCATGCAATAAATCACTGCGCCTTTTCCTGCGTAGTTTGCGGGATGCTTTCAATTTTTACCTGTGACAGCGCGTGACCCGCTGGGATAATATAGTCACATTACATATCCTGATGCCTGTCATGCCGTCATGTGCGCGTAAGACCCGGTTTTCACCCCTATCAGCCATCTCCTTGCCAGGATGCTTCATCATCGATACTGTTTGATATGGCAAGGATTTTCAATGGATTGGAGCATTCCACCTGATGAACAACACCGAAAATTTATCCTCGCACACGCCGATGATGCAGCAGTATCTTCGCCTCAAGGCTGACCATCCGGAGATTCTGCTGTTCTATCGTATGGGCGACTTCTACGAACTGTTCTATGACGATGCAAAACGCGCCTCTCAGCTGCTGGAAATCTCCCTGACCAAACGCGGTGCCTCGGCCGGTGAACCGATCCCGATGGCGGGCGTGCCTTATCATTCACTGGAAAACTACCTGGCGAAGCTGGTACAGCTGGGCGAATCGGTGGCGATTTGCGAACAGATCGGTGATCCGGCGTTAAGCAAAGGTCCGGTTGAGCGTAAAGTGGTGCGCATTGTCACCCCCGGTACCATCAGCGACGAAGCCCTGCTGAATGAACGTCAGGACAATCTGCTCGCGGCGATCTGGCAAAGCCAGCGCGGCTTTGGTTATGCCACACTCGATATCAGCTCCGGCCGTTTCCGCCTGGCTGAACCGACCGATCTTGAAACCATGGCAGCCGAACTGCAACGAACCAACCCGGCAGAGCTGCTGTACCCGGAAGACTTCGCCGCGATGGCGTTGATTGAAAACCGTCGTGGCCTGCGCCGTCGTCCGCTGTGGGAATATGAGCTGGACACCGCGCGCCAGCAGCTGAATCTGCAATTTGCCACCCGCGATCTCAGCGGCTTTGGCGTCGAACAGGCGTATCATGCCCTGCGCGCGGCGGGCTGCCTGTTGCAGTACGTCAAAGATACTCAGCGCACCTCGCTGCCACATATCCGTGCGCTGACGATGGAGCGCCAGCAGGATGGCATTATTATGGATGCCGCCACCCGCCGTAATCTGGAGATCACTCAGAACCTCTCGGGGGGCATTGAGAACACCCTCGCATCGGTGTTGGATAAAACCGTAACGCCGATGGGCAGCCGTATGCTGAAACGCTGGCTGCATATGCCGGTGCGCGATACCCAGATCATTAGTCAACGCCAGCAGAGCATCAGTGCGTTGCAGGATCGCCATGAGGGCCTGACGCCATTGCTGCGTCAGGTCGGCGATCTCGAGCGAATTCTGGCGCGTCTGGCACTGCGCACGGCACGTCCACGCGACCTGGCGCGTATGCGCCACGCTTTCCAGCAATTACCGTTACTGAACAGCGAGTTGGAAAATACCGAGATTGCACACCTGCAAACCCTGCGCGGGCAAATGGGTGAATTCACCGAACTGCGCGAGCTGCTGGAACGCGCCATTATTGAGGCACCGCCTGTGCTGGTGCGCGATGGCGGTGTGATTGCCCCCGGCTACAATGACGAACTGGACGAATGGCGTGCGCTGGCCGACGGTGCGACCGACTATCTGGATCGTCTGGAGATCCGTGAGCGCGAAAAACTGGGGCTGGATACGCTGAAGGTCGGGTTTAATGGCGTTCACGGCTATTACATCCAGGTCAGTCGCGGACAGAGCCATTTGGTACCCATCCACTATGTGCGCCGTCAGACGCTGAAAAATGCCGAACGCTACATTATTCCTGAGCTGAAAGAGTATGAAGATAAGGTGCTGACCTCCAAAGGGAAGGCGCTGTCGCTGGAGAAAGCGTTATACGACCAGCTGCTCGATATGCTGCTGCCGCATCTGGAAGCCCTGCAGGACAGTGCGGCTGCGCTGGCCGAACTGGATGTGTTAAGTAACCTGGCGGAACGCGCCTGGACGCTGAACTACAGCTGCCCGACTCTGACCGATAAACCGGGGATTAAACTGACCGGCGGCCGTCATCCGGTGGTGGAACAGGTCCTGAAAGAGCCGTTTATCGCCAACCCACTGTCGCTCTCTCCTCAGCGTCGCATGCTGGTGGTAACCGGGCCTAACATGGGCGGTAAAAGTACCTATATGCGTCAGGCGGCGCTGATCACCCTGATGGCCTACATCGGCAGCTTTGTGCCTGCAACCCAGGCCGTAATTGGCCCGGTGGACCGTATCTTTACCCGCGTTGGCGCAGCCGATGATCTGGCTTCAGGCCGTTCAACCTTTATGGTCGAGATGACGGAAACCGCCAATATCCTGCATAACGCCACCGAATTCAGCCTGGTATTGATGGATGAGATTGGGCGCGGAACCTCAACCTACGATGGTCTGTCGCTGGCCTGGGCCTGTGCCGAAAGTCTGGCCAGCCGCATCAAGGCGATGACTTTGTTTGCCACTCACTATTTCGAACTGACCACACTGCCGGAACAGATTGAAGGCGTGGCGAACGTGCATCTGGATGCTGTGGAGCATGGCGATACCATCGCCTTTATGCACAGCGTGCAGGAGGGAGCAGCCAGTAAAAGCTACGGGCTCGCCGTCGCTGCACTGGCCGGTGTGCCAAAAGAGGTAATTAAACGCGCGCGTCAGAAGCTGAAAGAGCTGGAAGCGTTATCAGGCAGCGCGGCAGCGACGAAAGCGGACGGATCGCAGCTTCCGTTGCTGGTGGAGGAGACTTCACCGGCATTAGAAGCCCTTGAAGCGCTGGACCCGGATTCACTCTCACCGCGCCAGGCGCTGGAGTGGATCTATCGGTTGAAGTCTCTGGTGTAACACAGCCAGGGCGGGGGATGACCCCCCCCCCCCGAATATAAAAAAAA
>NZ_JBBGZS010000019.1:53012-206619 GCF_037479175.1 Erwinia sp. MYb375
CGGGGGCGGGTCATGCCCCGCCCCTACGCTAATATCAAAGGTATATCGTAGGAGCGGACATGGCCCGCCCCTACGCCAATATCAAAGGTATATCGTTGTAGCGGGTCATGGCCCGCCCCTACGCCAATATCAAAGGTATATCGTAGGGGCCAGGCATGCCTGGCCCTCGGATGGTGAATTGCACTGAGATCATCAGCGGCGGTTACGCACCAGTTGGTAGCGGCGCGTAAGGTATTCAACTGGCGCACTCCAGATATGCACCAGACGGCAGAACGGGAACAGTAAGAACAGCGTCATTCCCAGTACCATATGCAGACGGAAGATCACCGCCACACCATCAAGATGATGTGATGCCCCGCCCTGGAACGTCACAATACTCTGCGCCCAGCTTGTCAGCTTCAGCATCTCGCTGCCATCCATGTGCTGAGCCGAGAAGTGAATGGTGGTCAGCCCCAGCAACGCCTGCAGCACCAGCAGCGTCATGATCAGAATATCAGCAGCACTACTGGTGGCACGGACCCGCGCATCGGTCAGACGGCGTTTAAGCAACAATCCACCACCAATCAGCGTCATCGCACCAAAAATCCCGCCCGCGATCATCGCCAGCAACTGTTTTTCCGCCGCTGAAAGAAAAGGCTCGTAGACCCAGTGTGGGGTCAGCAGGCCCACGAAATGCCCCAGCAGGATCCCGATAATCCCCACGTGAAACAGGTTCGATGCCAGCCTCATTCCTTTCTTACTTAACATCTGACTGGAGCCTGCGCGCCAGCTGTATTGCCCGTAGTCGTAACGCAGCCAGCTGCCTACCAGGAATACGGTCCCGGCGAGATAAGGATAAATATCAAAGAAGAACTGATTTAAAAACGCCATGATTTACTCTCCTCTCGCCGCCTGGCTTGATGCTGAAATATCGAGATACTGTGGCATCACTGCCGCAGAAGAACGCGGTTGCTGCGCAGGTTCGCAGCCACTACCGCCCGGATTCATCTGAGCGATAAACGCCACCTGCTCCTCTTCCCATACGGCATCCAGCGCCGCGGGCGTATCATCGCGTGCTTCCTGAGCCACCTGCTCTTGCAATAATGCAGGGTTCGCACTGCTGCCAGAAAGCGCCAGCAGTAGCGAAAACAGCGGCGCAAAATCACTCTGTCGCTCGTCCAGTCTTGCCGCCAGCAGCGCCAGAATCGGCGCGACATCCTGAAGGCCTCGCCGGATGCGATCCCGATCTCCTTGCGCCAGATATTCCAGGTACAGCGGTAAAAAGTCCGGTAACTCTTTCGCATTCAGCTCCAGTCCATCAGCACGGTATTGCGCCAACAGATCCACCATTGCCTGGCCGCGATCGCGCGATTCGCCGTGCACATGTTCAAACAGCAGCAGCGATGTCGCCCGGCCACGATCAAACAGCTCGCAGTACTCTGCCTGCCTGTCCAGCAGGGGCCGGGAGGCTGATTTCTGGATCAGACTGACCAACAACGTCTGCTGCTCAGCATCCAGTTCTTCCGCCTGTGCCAGGGCGGCAAGCACCTCATCCTGATGGTCGACAAAGTCCTGCTGCGGATAATCAAGCAAACGGGCAATAATACGCAGAGCAATCATGAGTTGTTCTCCGCGTCATAAGGGGTTTTCTTCGATACATCGATCGCATCAATACGGCGGCTGTTAAACAGGTTAAATTTAACGTCACTGCCGTGGCAGCCATCACCAAAACTAAAACCGCATCCTTTGCTTTCCGGGAACGCATCACGCGCCATTTCGCGATGACTGCTCGGGATAACAAAGCGGTCTTCGTAGTTAGCAATCGCCAGATAACGATACATTTCCTGCGCCTGCGCTTCCGTCAGCCCCACCTGTTCCAGCGCACGGACATCATGAACGCCGTCAACGGTTTCTGCGCGCTTGTAGTGACGCATCGCCATCAGGCGATTGAGTGCCTGCAGTACCGGTGCAGTGTCTCCGGCCGTCAGCAGATTAGCCAGGTACTGCACCGGAATACGCAGGCTTTCCACGTCCGGCAGCACACCGCTGTGCGCCAGCATTCCGGCATCCGATACCGACTGAATCGGTGACAGCGGCGGGACGTACCATACCATCGGCAGGGTGCGATATTCCGGATGCAGCGGCAGTGCCAGCTTCCAGTCCATCGCCATTTTGTACACCGGAGACTGTTGCGCCGCATCGATCACGCTCTGCGGCACACCGTCTTTTAGCGCCTGGGCAATCACGGCCGGATCGTGGGGATCGAGGAACACATCCAGCTGACTTTGGTAGAGATCTTTTTCGTTCTCTACCGCAGCAGCCTGCTCAATACGGTCAGCGTCATACAGCAGCACACCAAGATAGCGAATACGGCCTACGCAGGTTTCCGAGCACACGGTCGGCTGGCCGGATTCGATACGCGGATAGCAGAAAATGCATTTTTCCGACTTGCCACTTTTCCAGTTGAAGTAGATCTTTTTGTAAGGGCAGCCGGTAATGCACATGCGCCAGCCGCGACACTTATCCTGGTCGATCAGCACGATGCCATCTTCCTCACGCTTATAGATCGCCCCGCTCGGACAAGTTGCCACACAGGCTGGATTCAGACAGTGTTCACACAACCGTGGCAGATACATCATGAAGGTGTTTTCGAACTGTCCATACATCTCTTTCTGCATGTTGTCGAAGTTTTTATCCTGTGAGCGTTTTGAAAATTCGCCGCCGAGGATCTCCTCCCAGTTCGGGCCATTTTCGATCTTCTTCATGCGTTTGCCGGTGATCAGCGATCGCGGGCGGGCAATCGGCTGATGTTTCCCGGCAGGGGCGTTGTGCAGATGCTGATAATCAAAGTCGAACGGCTCGTAATAATCATCCAGCCCGGGGAGGTCGGGGTTGGCAAAGATTTTCGAAAGCACGCCCACACGATTTCCCATACGTGGCACCAGCCTGCCATTGATCTTACGGATCCACCCCCCCTTCCATTTTTCCTGATCTTCCCAGGCATGAGGGAAGCCCACACCCGGTTTGCTTTCAACGTTATTGAACCAGGCATATTCCATACCTTCACGGCTGGTCCAGACGTTTTTACAGGTCACCGAACAGGTGTGACAGCCGATACATTTGTCGAGATTGAGCACCATCCCGACCTGAGAACGAATTTTCATTGGCCTGCCTCCTGCTGACTACCCTGGCAATCATCGTTGCCTTCACCATCTAACCAGTTAATCTGATTCATTTTTCTCACGATCACGAACTCGTCCCGGTTGGAACCGACGGTGCCGTAATAGTTAAAGCTGTAAGCCAGTTGCGCATAGCCGCCAATCATATGAGTCGGTTTAGGGCACACGCGCGTGACGGAATTATGGATACCACCGCGCTGGCTGGTGATCTCCGACCCGGGAATATTCACGATGCGTTCCTGAGCGTGATACATCATGGTCATGCCCGCCGGGACGCGCTGGCTGACAACCGCACGGGCGGTCAGTGCACCGTTGGCGTTAAACGCCTCGATCCAGTCGTTATCGACGATCCCCAGCGCCTGCGCATCCTCCTCACTCATCCAGACAATCGGTCCGCCGCGAGAAAGCGTGAGCATCAACAGGTTGTCGCTGTACGTGGAGTGAATGCCCCATTTCTGGTGCGGCGTCAGGAAGTTAAGCGCTCTTTCCGGGTTACCGTTCGGCTTTTTGTTCAGCAGCGGCTGCACCGTGCGGGTATCAATCGGCGGACGATAGACCAGCAGGCTTTCACCGAAGTCACGCATCCACTGATGATCCTGATACAGCTGCTGGCGGCCACTTAGGGTACGCCACGGGATCAGTTCATGGACGTTGGTATAGCCTGCGTTATAAGAGACGTGTTCATCTTCCAGGCCTGACCAGGTTGGGCTGGAGATAACTTTGCGCGGCTGCGCCTGAATATCGCGGAAGCGGATCTTTTAATCTTCTTTATTCAGCGCCAGATGGGTGTGATCGCGTCCGGTAAACTCGCCCAGTGCCTGCCAGGCTTTTACCGCGACCTGACCATTGGTTTCCGGTGCCAGCGACAGGATGACCTCGGCAGCATCAATCGCGCTGTTGATGTTCGGACGGCCGGCTGCCGGGCCTTCTGCCTTGACGTAGTTGAGTTTTTTCAGGAAATCGACTTCCGTCTGGGTATTCCAGCTGATGCCTTTACCGCCATTGCCCAGCGTATCCAGCAGTGGGCCCAGCGAGGTAAAGCGTTCCCAGGTCGCCGGATAGTCACGCTCGACGGTGACAATATGAGGTGCGGTTTTCCCAGGGATCAGATCGCACTCGCCCCGGTGCCAGTCCTGTACCTCCAACGGTTGCGCCAGTTCCGCAGCCGAGTCATGCTGAATCGGTTGGAGTACCACATCGGTTTCTTTACCCAGATGACCGATGCAAAGTTCAGAGAATGTTTTGGCGATGCCTTTGTAGATCTCCCAGTCACTGCGGGATTCCCAGGCCGGATCGACCGCCGCCGACAGGGGATGAATAAACGGATGCATATCCGAGGTATTCATATCGTCTTTTTCATACCAGGTGGCGGTTGGCAGAACGATATCGGAATAGAGGCAGGTGCTGGACATACGGAAATCGAGGGTCACGACCAGATCGAGTTTCCCTGTGCCCGGATTATCCTGCCACTCAACTTCCTGCGGTTTGACACCGCCCTGCGCGCCCAGGTCGCTCCCCTGAATCCCATTTTCCGTCCCCAGCAGATATTTCAGCAGATACTCATGCCCCTTACCCGATGACCCCAGCAGGTTGGATCGCCAGACAAACAGGTTACGCGGGAAGTTCTGCTCATTATCCGGCTGTTCAGCGGCAAAACGCAGGCTACCCTCTTTCAAACCGTCGACGGTGAAATCCAGCGGTGTTTTACCTGCGGCCTGTGCCTGCGCAGCAAGGCGCAGCGGATTGGTATTTAATTGCGGGGCGGAAGGCAGCCAGCCCATGCGTTCGGAACGCACATTAAAGTCAATCAGGCTGCCGCCGTAGCGCGATTTATCCGCCAGCGGTGACAGCAGCTCATCAGTGCGCAATGTTTCATAGCGCCACTGGCTGGAGTGGTTGTAGAAAAATGAGGTGCTGTTCATCTGGCGCGGCGGACGCTGCCAGTCAAGGCCGAAGGCCAGCGGCAACCAGCCCGTTTGTGGACGGAGCTTCTCCTGACCAACATAGTGCGCCCAACCGCCGCCGCTCTGCCCCACGCAGCCACAGAACACCAGCATATTGATCAAACCCCGGTAGTTCATGTCCATGTGATACCAGTGGTTCAGGCCGGCACCGACGATAATCATCGAACGTCCACGGGTTTTTTCTGCGGTTTCTGCAAATTCACGCGCTATACGCACAATATTCTGGCGGGATACGCCAGTGATCTGTTCTGCCCAGGCCGGGGAATATGCTTTCACTTCGTCATAGCTGGCGGCACAGTTAGCATCATCCAGCCCGCGATCTACGCCGTAGTTTGCCAGCGTCAGATCATACACGCTGGTGACAAGGGCACTCGATCCATCGGCCAGTTGCAGCCGTTTTACCGGCAGCCTGTGCAGCAGAATTTCATCCAACTGCACGCGGTTGAAATTCGGGTTATCTATTGCACCAAAGTAAGGGAAACCAACATCGACCAGCTCGTCATACTGGCCCAGCAGGCTGAGTTGCAGCTCGACTTCCTCCTGATTTCTACCTTCGCGCTGCTCAAGGTTCCATTTGCCTTTCTCGCCCCAGCGATAACCAATTGACCCCTGCGGGGCCACCAGCTCACCGTTTTTCTGGTTAATGGCAATGGTTTTCCACTGCGGGTTATTCTCCTGCCCCAACCCGTCCACCAGATCGCTGGCACGCAGCATACGTCCGGCTGCGTAATAGCCGCCTTCGCGCTGCTCCAGCAGCACCAGCATCGGCATATCGCTGTACTGGCGCACATAGTTGCGGAAATACTCCACCTCGCGCTGATGGTGGAATTCGGTCAGGATCACATGGCCAAATGCCAGCGCCAGCGCGCTGTCAGTCCCCTGCTTCGGGCTCAACCAGTGATCGCACAGCTTGGCAATTTCAGCGTAGTCCGGGGTGATCGCAACGGTTTTGGTGCCTTTATAGCGGACTTCGGTAAAGAAGTGTGCATCCGGGGTTCGCGTCTGCGGCACGTTACTGCCCCAGGCAAGAATATACGCGGAGTTGTACCAGTCTGCCGACTCGGGAACATCGGTCTGCTCACCCCACGTCATGGGTGATGCGGGTGGCAGGTCGCAGTACCAGTCATAAAAGCTCAGACAGATGCCGCCAATCAGTGAGAGATAGCGTGAACCGGCCGCATAGGACACCATCGACATCGCCGGAATAGGCGAGAACCCGATAATACGGTCAGGTCCGAACGCTTTCGCCGTATAGATATTGGCGGCCGCAATCAGTTCATTTACTTCCTGCCAGTCGGCACGAACAAAGCCGCCGCGCCCGCGAGCCTCTTTATAGCTTTTTGCCTGCTCAGGATTGTCCACAATCGACTGCCAGGCGAGGACCGGGTCACTGTGCTGCGCTTTTGCCGCGCGCCAGAGACTGACCAGGCGTTTGCGCACCAGCGGGTATTTCAGGCGGTTGGCGCTGTACAGATACCAGGAGTAACTGGCCCCACGCGGACAACCGCGCGGCTCGTGGTTAGGCAGGTCGGGTCGGGTACGCGGGTAGTCCGTTTGCTGGGTTTCCCAGGTCACCAGACCATTTTTGACATAGATCTTCCAGCTGCAGGAACCGGTGCAGTTCACACCATGAGTAGAGCGGACGATTTTGTCATGCTGCCAGCGGCTGCGATAACCCTCCTCCCAGTCACGGTTGGTGTTCAGTGTTTGCCCGTGCTGGCCGGAGAACGGCTCACCCAACTGTTTAAAATAACGTAACCGATCAAGAAACTTACTCATTCGACATGCTCCAAAACACTAAAAGGATGCTCGCGTTTATTTCGTTTTTTTACGGCCGTAAACCAGCCAGGTAATCGCGATACAGATGAGATAAAACACCAGGAACACTTTCATCGCTCCGGCGGGTGAACCGCTGAGTGACAGTGACATTCCGAAGGTTTGCGGGATAAAGAACCCACCCAATGCACCAATTGCTGAGATAAAACCGAGTGCGGCGCTGGTATCGGTAACGGCTTCATGCTGTGCAGCTTCATCGCTTCCGCCTGCTGCCTTAACCCGGTCAATGGTGATTTTTCGGAAGATAACGGCAATCATCTGGAAGGTGGAACCACTTCCCAGTCCCGCCGCGAAGAACAGCACCATAAACACGCCATAAAAGGCGATAAATGAACCTGACTGGCCTTCACCCGGAAGCGTCAGGAACAGCAGTGCGGTAAATACCGCCATCAGAATGAAGGTGAACAGTGATACCCGCACGCCACCAAGGCGATCGGAGACGATGCCACCCGCGGACCGTGCCAGTGCCCCAATAAAGGGACCAAAGAAGGCGTAATGCATGATGACCACATCGGGGAATTGTGTTTTGGACAGCATGGCAAAACCGGCAGAGAAACCGATAAACGACCCAAACGTCGCAAGGTACAACAGCGACAGGATCCACAGATGCCCGCGTTTCAGCACGGGCAGTTGCTGGCGCAGAGAACTTTTCGCCGCAGCCAGATCGTTCATACCAAACCAGGCGGCGAACGTGGCGATGAGCAAGAACGGCACCCACATCCAGGCCGCATTTTCTAACCACAGCCCATTTTCTGCATGAGAAGACGGGCCGCTAAAGCAGCTAAACAAGGCTACCGAGATAGCAATGGGTGCAAACAGCTGCATCACGCTGACACCCAGGTTACCTAACCCACCATTGATTCCCAGCGCAGCGCCCTGACGGGCCTTCGGGAAGAAGAAGCTGATATTGCCCATGCTGGAAGCAAAGTTAGCCCCGGCAAAACCGCACAGCAGAGCGATCACCACAAATACGGCATAGGGCGTGGCTGGGTTTTGCACGGCAAAACCCAGCCAGATACAGGGCACCAGCATCAGAGCAGTGCTGAACGCCGTCCAGCGACGGCCACCAAACACCGGGACCACAAACGAATAGGGAACGCGCAGCAGCGCACCGGAAACCGATGGCAGCGCGGTCAGCAGGAACAGTTGATCGGTAGTGAAGTTGAAACCGACTTTATTGAGATTGACTGCAACGGTGCTAAACAGCATCCAGACGCAGAAGGCGAGTAACAGGCAGAACACAGAAATCCACAGATTTCGGCTGGCAATCCGTTTGCCAGTTTGTTTCCAGAAAACGACGTTTTCAGGCTGCCAGTCCTGAATAAGCGCACGATTTTTCGTCCCTGGCGATGCGTTAATTTTCGACATAATTTTCTCACTGACTGTGTATTTATCAGCTATCCTGGGCATCTCAGGCAGGGTTTAAATTGACGTGTATCAAGCGGGTTGCAGGTGAGAAAGCGCCGATTCAGGGGGAGTATGGTGAGGGACGTGGAGGGAGTAGATTATTAAAATCAATATAATCAAATATTTATAAATTTTATGTTGTTTTATTTTCTGAACCACCCAAATATAGATATTTGGTATTACCACAAAATAGGTATGGGAATAGAAAGGCCAATCGGTGACAATCCTCCGCTGCCACTTCATCTGAAGAGTTAGCATTCCGCGAATCGGCCACCAGCAGGAAGACAGGATGACAACCCAGCTTACGCAATTGCTCTCCAATAAACCCGCCAGTGTATTATTGATCGACGATCACCCGATGATCCGTAACGGACTTAAGCAACTTATCGGTCTCGATTCACGTTTGTGCGTGGTAGGGGAAGCCAGTAACGGGGCGGATGGTGTAGCGCTGGCAGAAAAGCTTGAAGCGGATTTGATCCTGCTCGATCTGAATATGCCCGGCATGAACGGTCTTGAAACGCTGGAACAGCTACGGGCCATCGATGCCTGCGGTCACATTGTGGTTTTCAGCGTGTCAGACTATGAAGATGATGTGATCAACGCATTAAAGCGCGGAGCTGATGGCTACCTGTTGAAAGATATGGAGCCTGAAAGTTTGCTGGAGTGCCTGCATCGGGCCGCTGCCGGGGAGCTGGTGTTGAGCAATACCCTGCCGTCTCTGTTGGCCGCCAGTCTTCGCCAGCAACGCGCCCCGCCACTGGCCGAAAAACCAGACTTCACCACACGCGAACGCGATGTTCTCCGGTTAATCGCCCAGGGCATGAGTAATAAGCTGATTGCCCGCAGACTGGGGATCAGTGAAAGTACCGTGAAGGTGCATGTCAAACATCTGCTGAAAAAACTGAATATGAAATCCCGCGTTGAAGCCGCCATCTGGGCACTTCAATGCGGCGAGGTGTGAGATAACCTACAGGCAAAAAAAAACGGTGACCGAAGTCACCGTTTCTCGCATTACTCAATTCATCAGGCGGTTGCGCAACCTGTTTCGCTTAATTATTCACGAAACAGGGCTTCAATGTTTAGCCCCTGAGCCTGCAGGATCTCACGCAGGCGGCGTAAACCTTCAACCTGAATCTGGCGCACACGCTCGCGGGTCAAACCAATTTCACGACCCACATCTTCCAGCGTTGCCGCTTCATAGCCCAACAGGCCGAAACGACGTGCCAGCACTTCACGCTGCTTGGCGTTCAGTTCGAACAACCATTTGACGATGCTTTGTTTCATATCATCGTCCTGCGTGGTGTCTTCCGGGCCGTTTTCTTTTTCATCGGCCAGGATGTCCAGCAGCGCTTTCTCAGAATCACCGCCCAGAGGCGTATCAACTGAGGTAATGCGTTCGTTGAGACGCAGCATCCGGCTGACATCATCAACAGGTTTATCTAACTTCTCGGCAATCTCTTCCGCACTGGGCTCATGATCGAGCTTATGGGAAAGTTCACGCGCGGTACGCAGATAAACGTTCAGTTCTTTCACGATATGAATTGGCAGGCGGATAGTACGGGTTTGATTCATAATCGCCCGTTCAATCGTCTGACGAATCCACCACGTGGCATACGTTGAGAAGCGGAAGCCTCTTTCCGGGTCAAACTTCTCTACGGCGCGGATCAGACCGAGGTTACCTTCTTCAATCAGGTCCAGTAGTGCCAGACCACGATTGCTGTAGCGACGGGCGATCTTCACCACCAGACGCAGGTTACTTTCGATCATACGACGACGAGAAGGAATGTCACCACGGAGTGCACGACGAGCGAAGAATACTTCTTCCTCTGCCGTAAGCAACGGAGAATAACCAATCTCTCCTAAGTAGAGCTGCGTTGCATCCAGTACGCGCTGGGTTGCGCCCTGTGATAACAGCTCTTCTTCTGCTAAGTCGTTATCACCAGGTTCATTTCCGACAAGTGCCTTCTCGTCAAAAACCTCAGCTCCGTTTTCGTCGAATTCCGCGTCTTCATTTAACTCGTTAACTTTCAGCGTATTCTGGCTCATAAGCGGCTCCTACCCGTGATCTCAGGGCAGAACACCAGGGTTCTGCCGGATTAACGTTGCGGTAAATAGCGCAACGGATTTACGGATTTCCCCTTGTAACGAATTTCAAAGTGCAATCTAACCGAACTCGTGCCGGTACTACCCATTGTGGCGATCTTCTGACCCGCTTTCACTTCTTGTTGTTCACGGACCAGCATGGAATCGTTGTGGGCATACGCACTCAGGTAGTCATCATTATGTTTGATGATAATCAAATTACCGTAGCCACGCAGAGCATTACCGGCATAAACCACGCGGCCAGAGGCGGTGGAGATGACGGACTGACCGCGCGAACCCGCAATATCGATGCCTTTATTGCCCCCTTCGGAAGCAGAGAAGTTATCGATGATCTTACCGTCTGTCGGCCAACGCCAGCTTCCCACTGGGGTTGCGCTGTCTGTTGTGCTACTGACGGTCGGGGCGGTAACCGGAACTGTTGTCGTTGCAGCAGTTTTCCCGGACGAAGGCAGCATTTTGCCTTCACTTGGTGTACCTGAATCCTCAGAATACGTAATTACCGGTTGGTGTGCAACCGTTCCGGTGTTCATTTGTGAACCGGAAGAAGCCGTGGTCATGCCGCCAGCATTGGCATCTGCTGCCGTGACCGCATTGCCCCCGGTGATTGGGCTACCAGAGCCGTTCGCTACCTGCAATTGCTGGCCAACGTTGAGCCCATAAGGCGCGGCAACGTTATTGCGCTGGGCAAGATCGCGGAAATCGTTACCGGTAATCCAGGCAATATAGAACAGCGTATCACCCCGTTTTACGGTGTAAGTATCACCGCCATAGCTACCTTTAGGAATATTCCCATAACTGCGATTGTACACAATTCGACCGTTTTCGGTCACCACATTCTGATTTTGGCTCGTGGAGGAGGCAGATGAAGTGGCAGTCATTCCCCCACCCGATACCGGAGGGCGAGCCGGGCGGATAAACCCGCCGTTGCTGCCACCTGCGCTACTGGTCATGCCCGAGTTGCCAGAATTGCCGCTCATCATGCCGGAGTCATTTCCGCCAACTGAGCTGATGGGGGCCTGTGCGTTATCGCTGCTGGTACAACCTGCCAGCCAAAATCCTACTAATGAAACGGCCGCAAGACGGCGTAACTTAAATACTGGGCTTCCCGTGCTCATTCAATCCCCCATTACGGCAATACTTTGACGAAAAAAATATAAATAACATAACAGCAGCACGACTGACGGCATCAAGCCCGCATGCGCAAATTTAGTCAGATACTAGCAATATCAATGACTGCGTGCCATGAAACAGTTGTATAGAAATATCCTGGTTGTTGCGGATATCAGGCAAGATCACCTTTTACCAACGGGACAAAACGGACGGCTTCGACGGTTTCGATGATAAATTCGTCACCTTTACGGCGAATACGCTGCAAGACCTGCTGCTCTTCCCCCACCGGCAACACCATGATACCGTCCTCATCAAGCTGCGACATCAATGCCTCAGGAATTTCAGGCGGTGCTGCCGTGACGATAATCGCATCAAACGGCCCGCGCGACGGCCAGCCAAGCCAGCCATCACCATGACGGGTAGAGACATTATGCAGATCCAGCTGCTTCAGGCGGCGCTTGGCCTGCCACTGTAAGCCTTTAATCCGCTCGACTGAGAAAACATGCTCCACCAGGTGGGCCAGAATCGCCGTCTGATAACCGGAACCCGTGCCGATTTCCAGCACGCGTGATTCCGGCGTCAGGGCCAGCAAGGACGTCATTTTTGCGACCATGTAAGGCTGGGAAATCGTCTGCCCGGACCCTATGGGCAACGCCGTATTTTCCCAGGCTTTATGTTCAAAGGCCTCATCAATAAAGCGTTCACGCGGCACATCTTCAATGGCTTTCAGCAGCCGTTCATCATCGATGCCTTGTTGCCGCAACTGCGTCAACAGCGTCTCTATCCGCCCACTCACCATTCGCGATTGACCTCAACGTTGGCTAACCAGGAAGAGACGACCTCCTGCGCGGCATGAGCAGTCAGGTCAACATGCAGTGCGGTCACCGAGACATACCCCTCATCGACGGCGGCAAAATCCGTGTCCGGGCCTGCATCGAGCTTTTCACCCGGCGGTCCAATCCAGTACATCGTATTACCGCGCGGGTCCTGCTGCGGGATGGCCTGATCGCTGGGATGGCGGCTGCCACAACGGGTGACGCGAATGCCTTTGATTTGATCGAGGGGCAAATCCGGCACATTAATATTCAGAATACGCCCGGTACGCAATGGCTCACGCAGTAATGCTTTCAGGATTGAACAGGTGACGGCGGCGGCGGTGTCGTAATGCACATGCCCGTCAAGGGAGACCGCCAGCGCAGGCAGCCCCAGATGCCGCCCTTCCATCGCAGCGGCTACCGTACCTGAATAAATCACATCATCGCCCAGATTGGGTCCCGCATTGATCCCCGACACCACGATATCCGGCTTAGGACGCATCAGGGCATTCACCCCGAGGTAGACGCAGTCAGTCGGCGTACCCATCTGCACCGCAATATCCCCGTTGGGATAGTTAAAGGTACGCAGAGGCGTTTCCAGCGTCAGCGAGTTCGACGCCCCACTACGATTACGATCGGGCGCGACAACCTGCACCTCAGCAAACTCACGCAGCGCTTTTGCCAGCGTCTGTATGCCTGGCGCATGGATACCGTCATCGTTACTCAGTAAAATGCGCATTGAGACCTAACCTGTTGATAAATTTTGTTCACCCTCCCCCGAAAACTGACTCGTGTTCCCGGGGCGTCGGATGCGGCTGAAAACATTTTAGCTGGATGCGCCGGGGAGTGGTAGGTGTAAATATCTGGTAAATAAAGGATGCCAGTGGACCATTGCAGGGCGGGCCGATCAGCTTTCGGCCTTGTCTTTTCCCAGTTCCTGTAAAAAACGCTGCTGCGAACTCATCAGCTGAGTGAGCGTCAGGCACTGATAATCATAACCATAACGCGCGGCGATCTGCGCAATGATCCCCGCCAGCATCGGATAATGTCGATGGTTCCAGTGGGGGAACAGATGATGCGTTAAGTGCAAATTCATTCCGCCCAACCAGTACCCCAGCCAGTGCGGCCGCGTCGTCCAGTCACAGGTGGTCGCAAACAGGTGGGTGTAGCGGCTGTGGGGCAATTTTCCCTGTTCGGTGGGCTGGTAGCTGTTTCCTTTCGCCCAGTGAGTACCGATGATCAGCATGACAAAAACCAGCGATGCCAGCATCTGACAGGAAAGATAAACCAGCACGATTGTGCCGATGCCTAAAGAAGGCGGCAGCAGCCATAAGGGCAGCGCCAGCACCAGTAAAAAATGGCCCACTTTTACCAGTAAAAAAGCCGCCCAGCCTTGGATACCCTGCAGGCGCATTTTCGCCCCTACGCGTGTCTGCCCGGCGCGATCCAGCCAGTCAAACAGCCAGATATAATAGGGAAACGTCAGGGCAGCCACCAGCGGCCAGTAATAGCGCTGATAGCGCATTAGCGGGCGCAGGCGCTGAAAACGCGACTGGCGCAGAATGCCGTTCTCTTCCATATCCGGGTCATACCCGATGACATTATTGCCGGTGTGATGCATCAGCACATGGCGCACCCGCCAGCACTCCGGGTCCAGCCCCAGCGGAATAGTAGCCAGCACATTCAGCCAGCGATTGGCGGCTTTTGACCTGAAAAAAGCCTGATGCGAGGCATCATGTACCACATTGATCGTCAGCAGCATGGCAAAGAAGCTGACCCCGGCCTGGCAAGCTGCCCAGCCCGTCCAGTGAGTCTGCTGCAAGCCAAGCCAGCAGCAACCGGCAGCCAGTAAGGCCAGCAGCACCGCTTTGGCGATCATCGCCCCGTTGGCAAAACGGTGGTCGCCGTGCTGATCGAGCCACGCCTGAGTGGCGCGCGTCAACTCACGGTGAAATTGCAGATTTTCACGGGAAAAACGCAGCGGTGGCGGGTTCATGCAACCTCCTCCGGCTGTCCCATCCGGCGTAAAAATGTCTGCTGACGCCGCAGCAGTTCACGATAACTGATACAGCGATAATTCATGCCGTGTTCGCTGGCAAGCCGGGAAAGTCTCTGCGCCAGTGCCGGATAATGCCGGTGATGCCAGCCGGGAAACAGATGGTGCGTCAGGTGCATATTTAGCCCGCCAGTGAAATGCCCGATCCAGGCGGGCGAAGGCTGCCAGTCGCAGGCGGTGGCGAAGTTATGGCGATACCAGCCTTGCGGCAGCTTCCCGTCAGGCCCGACCTCGAAAAACTCCGCCTCAGCCCAGTGGGTGCCCAGCAGCAGGAATACCACCAGCAAAGAAGCCACCATCTGGCTACACAGCCAGGCACCCAGCACCACGGACATCGCGATGCCATTCTGCTCTGCCGCCCACAGCGGTACAGCGAGAACCAGCAGCAGATGCAGCACCTTACAGCCGCAAAACAGTAACCAGCCACGGACACCCGGCATCACGCGCCTTCCCGCCAGCGGCGTTTTTCCACAACGGTCGGCCCAGTCAAACACCCAGGCCAGATACGGCAGCGACAGTGCGGCCACCAGTGGCCAGTAAAGATGCTGCCAGCGCATCCACGGTCGCCAACGCTGATACGGGGTTTGCCGGAAGAAACCGTTCTCTTCGGTATCGAGATCGTAATGTTCGATATTGGCATAAACATGATGAAAATGGACGTGGCGCACGCGCCAGTAATCCGGATCCAGCCCCAGCGGCAGCGTCACCAGGCGGCTGATAAGACGATTAACACGCGGCGAACGGCTGAAGACACCGTGGCTGGCATCGTGGTTAACCACAATATTGAGCAGCATCGCCATCAGCATAAACAGGAGATAGCAGAGAACAAATCCACCGCTGCTGGACTGAAGCAGGCTCAGCCCGTAGCAGGAGACACAAAGCACCAGCAATACCCCGGCCTTCAGCCAGTCCCCGCGACCAGCGAAACGATGGTCTTTCGATGCGGAAAGATACTGATGCGCGGCCCGCTGCAACGCCTGATGGAATGCCTGTTCGCCGTCCGGAGGATAACGCAGCGGTGGCAGTGAATCAGCCATGTTCTGCCTCCGGGATCAGCACCTGACGCCCCCACCCCGCCGCCAGTGCGATGCTGTGCAGCATCACCAGCAGTGCGCCCGCCAGCCAGATCTCAACCGACTCGCGGCACAGGATAAACCACGCCGGATACGCCAGCCCCACCGCCAGCCACAGAAGCGGGCTCCAGCGCCGTCCTTCCGACAACCCACCTAATGCCACCGCCCCGAGCGCCAGCAACACAAACAGCGCCACCTGTTCCCCGCCGATATTGTGATAGCCGTAGCCATATATCCAGACATAACTCGCCACCAGTACAAACAACAGCAGCATACCGCTGGTCAGTGCGCGGGCGCGGCAATGAAACGCCGCTACGCGTTTCGCCGGAGAAAATGGCAGTTTAAACAGCCGGAAGAATGGCCGGTTACTTGCCCAGAACGGGTTACGGGATGAGCGCTCCCCACCGGTGCCGAAGCGATACTCTGTTTCTGGCAGACGGGCAAATGTCCCAAACATTTTGTCCCAGAAAATAAAGCTGCCGCCAAAATTCTTATCGGAATAAGCACGATCGCAAACGTGATGGACACGGTGATGGTTCGGCGTCACCAGAATATATTCCAGCCAGCCCAGCTTCGGCGTCAGGGCGTTGTGGTTAAACAACTGCATGCTGTAGTGGAAAATCGATACGGTGATAAACACCGACAGCGGCACACCGGCTATCGCCAGCAGCAGGAAAAAGGGAATCGAGGTCAGTGAAGAGTACCAGGAGTTACGCACCCCCAGCGACAGATTAAAGTGCTCGCCCTGGTGATGGACGACGTGTACGGCCCACAGCAGACTGAAACGATGATGCAGGCGGTGCAGCCAGTAAAAGGCAAAATCCCAGGCCAGCAGCGCAAACAGCCACAGTCCCCATGTCGGCAGCACATCCAGCCAGTGCTGGCTGAAGTGCAGCGCCACATAGCCGTAACAGGTCACCTCAAGGCCACGGAACAGCCACAGCATGATATGCCCGGAGTTGAGGTTGAACACCACATCATGCCAGTTGACCTGCTGCTTATCCTGACGATTCAGCACCAGCGCCTCGGCCATCACCAGCAAGACCATCGCCACAATCGGCACGACCAGATCACTCATTGCCGCTCTCTCCATGAAAAAGGAAACGTCTGTGCTGCCCGCAGGCAGATCCAGCCGCAGACCAGCGCCACCAGCGCACCGCTGACCAGGTCAATAAACAGGTGGCGGCGCAGCTGCAGAATCGATACCGCGATCAGCGCCCCCCACAATAACAATAGCCCGCTGCGCCAGCGTTGTTCAGGCTGATACAGCGCCCAGACCGCCAGCAACGACAACGCCATATGCAGCGAGGGCAAACAATTCTGCGTTGAATCGGCGGCCACCAGCTGCGCCAGCAGATGCGAACTCAGCCCCTGGCCGTGATCAATGGGATAGACCAGCGTGGTGGGCCATAGCAAATACACCGCACCGCATACCAGCGCGGTGAGGATCATTGAGCCCGTTAACCAGCGCAGTTTCTCCGGGCGGCAGAACAGATAGCCCGCCGGGATCAGCAGGAAAAATGAGAGGTAGAGCCAGATACCATCGGCACTGAACGGGATCATCCGGTCAACGAGACCGGGGTGCATCACCGTGCCGGGCCCCTGCCAGCGATCGCTGAACGTGTAGATCACCCCGACACTGCCCCAGCCCGCCAGCATCGCCACTAAACGACGTAACAGATTCATACGCCTTCTCCTTTCTGGCGAATAATACGCCGCCGCTTGCGGTCAAACTGCGGCATCAGCGGCTGTACATTGAGCTGCCAGCGCAGCGTCTCCGTGGCGATCCCCTGCTGTGCGAACAACGCAATCAGCGCCTGCTGGCAGGCGACCAGCGACGCTTCATCCGCATCGCTGATCAGCTGCACATCGTGCATCCCCGTCTGCACCAGCCGGTAATCACTGGTTAGCGGCAGGGAACGGGCAATCGCGCGGCTGCACACATCGGCAAAGACAGCCTGCGCGTCACCCTTCATATCAGGTAGCAGAAGCTGGTCATCGCGACGCCCTTCTATGGCCTCCAGCACGCGTGTCGGCTGCCCGCAGGGGCAAGGTTCCGTTGCGGCGACCAGCACATCGTCCAGCCGGTAGCGAATCACGGGCTGTGTGCGTCGGCTGAAATCCGTAATCACCGGCGTGAAGCGCCGCTCATCAATCCACTCCGGCTGCACGTGGATAAATTCTTCGTTAAGATGCAGACGCCCATGAGAACAGCTGGCCGCGAGAAACCCCTCGGTGGCTTGATAGACCTCGGCCACATCGCCGAACACCGTTTCTAACAGCAGGCGATCCTGTGGTTCCAGCACTTCCGCCACGGAGATCACCCGGCTGACGTTCAGTTTAAGCTGCCCGCTCTGCACGGCCAGTGCCAGCGCCCGCAAGACCTGTGCTGGTGCCACAATGATCGTCGGTGCAAACGCCGGCAGCGTACGTAAATGGTCACTGAACGGTGCGAACAGATCAAAGAATGCCAGGCTCAGCCAGCGGGTATCCACGCTGTGATACAGATGATTATCGGCACGCAGAAACAGCGCCACACGTTCACCGGAGAGCAGCCCGCGTGGCAGCATCTTCGCCAGCATACCGCCTGCCCAGATGCGCTGTTCCTGTGGACTCACCACAAACACGCCGCGCCGCCCGGATGTGCCGGACGATAAGCCCACGCTGAAGCGCCCGACTTTCGGCGCAAAATCGCGGTCCTGTTCACTTTTCAGGGCGCACTGGAGCAGCGTATCCACCTGCAGCCCGGCGGTATTCATCTGATCAAAGTGGGTCATCATCTGCGCTTTGTCACTCAGCGGCCATGACGACAACGGCAGATGACAGAACGGGGCATAGAACGGACTTTTCGCCATCACCTGACGGGCAAAACGTTGCAACTGCCTGGCCTGCCACCGCTCCAGTGCCGCGCGATCGCGAAACCGCAGCCGCCGCGCACGGAAGTAGTGCCACAGCATACGTACCGGGATCATAAATCCCCCTCGTGACACAGCAGAATACGCACTTTTCCGCCTCGCCAGAGCTGGTGCAGCTGGTTGAGCGTGCGGTAATAGGCGGCGCTGTCATCCATAATCAGACTGGCCAGCCGTGAGGGGCCGCGTAATTTCTGGTAGTTATCCGGGCACCAGGCGGCATCGCTGGCCAGCAGCGTCCAGCCATCATCCTGCAGGACAAACGCGCCAAGCTGACCCGCAGCGTGGCCCGGCAGCGCGACCAGCAGAATTTCGCCGTTGCTGTCCGGCAGTTGCCAGCCGCGCTCAAAAGGATGAAGTTCAGCGGGGAGATCGACAACGTCGAAGCGCTCAACACAATGCAGGCGTGACTCAAAATCAGCCGGGATCAGTCCCGCCACAAAGGCATTTTTCAGCGCGCGCAAACCTTTCAGGCTGCGGGTTTTCTGCCAACCCTCCCCGGAGGCGATCATTGGAACGCCCGGAAAATCGTGCAGACCGGCAATATGGTCGCCGTGGAAATGGGAAATAATCAGTCCCTGAATATCATCAGGTTGATATCCGGCCTGGCCGAGCTGCGCCACCAGCGCCTGCTCTGGCGAGAAGTACACCGGGGTCAGCTGTGCATAGAGACGGAAAATGCCCTGACGGGTGTGATCAATAAAGTGGCTGGCGTAGCCGGTATCCCATATCCAGCGGCGGTTATTGGCCTCCAGCAACCAGGCTCGGGCAGGAAACTGACAGACGCGCAGCCCGGCACCGCGCAGTGCCATGCAGCCACGGTGAGTGCAGTAACCCACGTCGAACGTCGTCAGTTTAGCCACGCTGACCCACTCCCTGCTGCCGCCACCATGCCCCGGTCAGCGCAATCGCCTCATCCATAGAATAATGCGGGCGATAACCCAGTTCATCGATGGCACGCTGCTGGCTGAGGGTCATATCCAGGCTCACCGCGCCGACGCTGTAGCGGGTCAGTAACGGCTCACGCCGCGTCAGTAACGCCGCTCCCTCCATCAATGCCGCCACGCCATAAAGCAGGCTGGCAGGCAGTGAGCGGATCGCGCAGTTCAACCCAAGCTGCTGGTTAAGCAACGGGCGCAACACGTCCGCCAGCGTTACCGGCTGCTGATTGGTCACGTTATACACCGCGCCAGAAGCCAGGTCCGGTACATCGGTCGCCAGCCACATTGCCTGCACCACGTTGAGTACAAAGGTCAGATCGAGCAGCGTATTCCCGCCGTTGGGCAGCCGCAGCACGCCATTATCACGCTGAATCTGTGCCAGCAGGCGCGGCACAATCACCCGATCGTGTGGACCAAACAGCGCACGCGGACGCAGCATGACAAACGTGGTGGCAGGGTGCTGTGCCACCCGCTGCAACACCACCTGCTCGGCGGCATATTTGCTGGCGGCATAGTGATTGGCAAAACGCCGGGCGCGGAAGGTTTCATCAATATCGTGATGAGGGGAATAATCGAAATAGATTGAGGGTGTGGAGATATGAATAAAACGCCGAACGCCCCGCTGCCCGGCGGCAGCCGTCAGACGCTCAGTGGCCGTAACATTGGCCTGCCAGAAATCGTCACGCGGCCCCCAAGGCGAGGATTTGGCAGCGCAGTGCCACACGACCTCAGCCTCGCCGACCAGGTCAGCGCAATCGGCAGCCGAAGCCCGGGCCAGATCCAGGGCGGTAAACTGCGCCCCGCACTGCCGCAGTATCTCTCCCACCGCATCATCACGCCCGGTTGCCAGCACCTGATGCCCGGCCGCCAGCAGCCACTCAACGGCGTTGCGCCCCAGGCCACTGGTGGCCCCGGTGACCAGAACCTTCACGGCAGCAGCACCATGCCACCCAGGGTTAACCCGGCGGCGGTACCAATCAGCATCACCGGGCCTTTTTGGAAACGATCGGTAACCATCGCTTCATGAAGCGCGCTGGGAATCGATGCCGCCACCTGGTTTCCGCGATAACGGTAAATATCCACCAGCGCATCACTGCTGACGTTCAGCCGTTTACGCATATGTTCCAGCGACAGGTGGCTGGCCTGATGCGGCACCACCGTGGCGATCTGTGCCAGAGTCAATCCGGCCATCGCCAGCAGGCGCGCCAGATAATCTTCGATCAGCCCCGAGGCCTGACGGAACAGTTTTTTGCCCTGCATATGGAACAGGAAATCGCTGTCGCGCATGCCCGCACGCGGGTTGCAGCGCGTGCCTCCGGCACGGATCTCACAGAGTTCACTGCCATCCGGCCAGCTCTCCATCAGGCAGGAGAGAATGCCGCTTTGCCCATTGCCGCGTTCCACGATGGCGCAGGCCGCGCCGTCGCCGAAGATCAGCGATGACTCTTCATGCTCCCAGTCAATACCGCGTGACGCCAGCTCAGTCGACACAATAGCAATGCGCCGATAGGCACCGCAGTTCACTAATCCCCCCGCCACCTGCAACGCCGAAATAAAGCTGACGCAGCTGCTGTTGATATCAAACACCGCCGTACCCGGCGTCAGCGGTGACAGCTTAAGCACCTGTATGGCACTGCACGGCAGCGCCTGCACGGCAATGGCCGAAGCAAAGATCAGCAGATCAATGGAAGCCGGGTCGATATGTTGCGCACTCAGTGCCGCCGCCAGCGCATCGGCGCCCAGTTGCGCCTGACTGGCCTGATGATCGGCATGAAAGCGGTGAACAATGCCCGACCGTTTTTCAACATAGCCGGGTTTCATACCCAGACGTTCATCGAGCATCGCTGAGGTCACGCAACCGGGAGGCAGTGCCACACCGCTGGCAATAATCTTCAAAGGCACAAATGCCCTTGTGCTCTCCGGCACTGGCAGATGGGGTTGTTTCATCCGTATTCCCATTAACAAAATTGTTAAGTTATTTCGCATTGTAACGGAAGTACGGGTTCTCGCAAAATCGCCAGAAAAGAAGAGGATACAAGGGTTCAAACAGTGAAAGGAACGGCTGACTTAAGGCGATAAATTAGCAGAGCCTGCTGGGGATCAGGCTCTGCTGCAAAGGGAATTACTCGTCAACCTCAGTTACGCTGCCCTGGGTCAACAGCAGTTCGCGCACCACGCTGGTGGCAAAGCTGCCCGCCGGCAGCCAGAAGTTCATCTCCAGCGTGACGTCATCCAGCCAGTTCCACTGCAGATCGCGCGGGATCACCAGCATTGCACGACGAGCGGCCTCCACGCGTTCACGATCCATCAGCGCGATCAGCGCCGCTGCACCGGCCAGGCTATTCTGCTCAAAGGCCAGCGCTTCGTCACGCGTACCCCACTCGCCGCTGCCCGGCAGCGGTGCAGTAATACGCAGTTCACTGGCGTTAACGCGCTGTTGCAGGGTGTCCAGCTCCGCAGCATCTGCCACAAACCAGCTGCCGCGCCCGGTCAACTGCAAGGCATCGCCCGGCAGCACCTTGCACAGTGAACCCTGCTGCGCCAGACGATCACTGACCACCTGGTTAAACATGGCGCTGCGGGCAGCGGACAGAATAAAGCTGCGTTTATTGCGCTCACGCACGCGGATTTCATCTGCAGCCCAGCGCTGCGCCATCGTCAGATTGTTACCCTCATGGCCGAAACGCTGGCTGCCAAAGTAGTTGGGTACGCCGTCACGAGCAATCAATTGCAGGCGCTGTTCCACCGCATCACGGTCAGAAATCTGGCGCAGTACCAACGCAAAGGCATTGCCCTGTAACGCACCGGTACGCAGCTTGCGGCGATGGCGGGTGCTTTCCAGCACCTCCACACCTGCCAGCTCAAACGCACTGAGGTCCGGAGTAACTTTGCCTGGTACACGCAGGCAGAACCACTGCTCGGTCACCGCATGGCGATCCTTCATCCCGGCAAAACTGACGTCACGCGGATGAATGCCAACAAACTTTGCCAGCGCTTCGGCGACAAAACGGGTATTGCAGCCATTTTTGCGAATACGCACCAGCAGCTGTTCGCCATCACCGTCCGGGGCGTAGCCGAGGTCTTCGATCACAACGAAATCTTCCGCGTGAGCCTTCAGCACACCGCTGGCAACCGGCTGACCGTGCAGCCAGCCCTGTTGGGTTAAATCCATCGGTTACACCTTCATCAACAGGGCAACGGCTTCACAAGCGATGCCTTCACCGCGCCCGGTAAAACCGAGTCTTTCGGTGGTGGTCGCTTTCACATTGACCTCATCCATATGGATCCCGAGATCTTCAGCAATATTGATGCGCATCTGCGGCGCATGAGGCAGCATTTTCGGTGCCTGAGCAATAATCGTCACATCGACGTTACCCACGCGATAGCCTTTTTTGGCGATCTGACGCATCGCTTCGCGCAGCAGTTCGCGGCTGTCTGCACCTTTATAAGCTTCATCGGTATCCGGGAACAGTTTGCCAATATCGCCCAGTGCCGCCGCACCCAGCAGCGCATCTGTCAGCGCATGCAGGGCAACGTCACCATCAGAATGCGCCAGTAACCCTTTTTCATAAGGGATTCGTACGCCGCCAATAATCAGCGGGCCTTCGCCACCGAAGGCATGGACATCAAAACCGTGACCGATACGCATTATGTGTTCTCCTAACGTTGTATTTGGGTCAGATAAAATTGCGCCAGCGCCAGGTCTTCCGGCCTTGTCACCTTCAGGTTATCACTGCGCCCGCTCACCAGCTCAGGGTGGTAGCCACAATATTCCAGCGCAGAAGCTTCATCCGTGATCGTTGCGCCTTCATTCAGCGCACGCAGCAGGCAGTCATGCAATAACGCCTGCGGGAAAAGTTGCGGTGTCAGCGCGTGCCACAGCGCTTCGCGCTCAACGGTATGATCAATATTACTGCGGCCCCCAATGGCGCGTTTCATCGTATCGCGCACCGGGGCGGCGAGAATACCGCCCACCTCACTGGTGGCGGTCAGTGCCAGCAGCCGGGTCAAATCGCTGAGATGCAGGCAGGGGCGTGCCGCGTCATGCACCAGCACCCACTGCGCCTCTTTTGCCGCCTGCAGACCTGCCAGCACCGAATCAGCGCGCAGTCCGCCACCGACCACCGTCGTCACACGCGCATCCGCGGCCACGGGCAACTGACGGAAATGGATATCCTGCGGGCTGAGCGCAACGATCACCCGGCTGACGGCCGGATGAGCCAGCAGCGCATCGATGCTGTGTTCCAGAATGGTTTTTTCACCAATGGTGAGATACTGCTTGGGGCATTCGGAGAGCATACGGCTACCGATCCCCGCAGCGGGGACGATGGCGATGATCTCCGGAGAGGGTTCGGCGCTATTCATGATGCTCATGGTGATAGTTACTGACTGGCTGTTCGCTGCTGCGCGTTTCGTTTGTTTTGATCCGGCACCAGGCGATAGAAGGTCTCGCCGGGTTTAATCATCCCCAGCTCATTGCGTGCGCGTTCCTCGATCGCCTCCGAACCGCCGTTTAAGTCGTCGATTTCGGCAAAAAGCTGATCGTTACGCGCTTTAAGCTTGGCGTTATTGGCCTGTTGCTGAGCAACATCCTCATTAACGCGTGTATAATCATGAATGCCGTTCTTGCCCAGCCAGAGCGAATACTGCAGCCAGCCGAGAAGTACAAGTAACAGCAACGTAAGTTTGCCCATCCCCGCCCCCTGAAAAACGGCTCAATCATCCCATAACTTTTGGTATGACTCCACTCCGTCGATGAAATAGAACCACTTTCTCAGAATACGGCGTCAATACGCGTTAAAAAACAGCAAATAAGAGCATCAAAACGCCCTGCACTGATAGATTTTGTAACGTTGCGATGTATTTGCACATCTCACTGACGGCTCACCAGCCGGTGAGAAGCGTAAATAACAGCCAGAAAAGGGCGATCACCAGCAGCACCGTCGCTAACGCAGCCCAGACAAAATGCTCTCGCAGCAGCATAGTCGCGGCAATTCCCACCAGCACCGACACCGGTAACAGCGCCAGGAAGAAAGGCCAGGTGTAGAGGAAAAAAAACAGGGTAGTGGAACCATACAGCAGGAAAGGGATCGCCAGCGCGACCCACCATGAAACAAAGCCCATCGCGCCACCCGGGATGGCCCATGACGGCTCTTCCCGCTCGCGTTCGTCTTTACCTGCCAGCATGGGGGTAACGTTTTGCATAGACTTCCCGTTGATGCTTAGGCAGAGGCCAAAGTGCCTCTGCCTGATAACTGCCCGCAAACGGGCGTTAGCCGAAGCTCTCTCAGGGTTTGATAATATCTCGCTGGCGCAGCACGTCTAATAACTGTCGGGTTAAATGTGTTACCAATTGTTCACCATCCAGATGAATATCCGCCCGTTCAGGGGCTTCGTACACCGCATCGATACCGGTGAAATTGCGCAGTTCCCCGGCCCGGGCTTTTTTGTACAACCCCTTCGGATCGCGCGCTTCACAGATAGCCAGCGGCGTGTCGACAAAGACTTCAATAAAACGCCCTTCCCCGACCATTTCGCGCACCATCTGGCGCTCGGCACGATGAGGCGAAATAAAGGCAGTTAATACCACCAGCCCCGCATCCACCATCAGCTTAGCCACCTCACCGACGCGGCGAATATTCTCTTTACGATCGTCATCGCTGAAGCCGAGGTCGCGGCACAGGCCGTGACGCACATTATCACCGTCCAGCAGATAACTGCTGACATTCAACCGATGCAGTGCCTGCTCCAGCGCGCCAGCGACGGTGGATTTACCGGAACCCGACAGCCCGGTAAACCACAGCACCACACCCTGATGACCCTGCTGCTGCTCACGCTGTTCCCGGCTCACCGGATGCGTGTGCCACACCACATTTTCATCATGCTGCGCCATATTACTTACCGCCCAACAGGTCGCGTGCATTCCAGTGCGGGAAATGACGGCGCACCAGCGCATTCAGTTCCAGTTCAAAGGCGCTGAAATCACCGCTGCTCTGTTGCACATCGTCCAGCGGCTGACGGATCATACCCGCGCCAACAGTCACATTGCTCAGGCGATCGATAAAGATCATCCCACCGGTCACCGGATTTTGCTGGTACGGATCCAGCACCATCGGCTCATCGAAGATCAGATCCACCAGCCCGATACCGTTCAGCGGCAATTCCTGAGCGTTATGCTGCGTCAGGTTGTTGATCTCCACCTGATGCTGAATGCGCTCCACGCGCGCACGGGTTTTCTTCCCGGCAATTTTCACGTCGAAACTCTGGCCCGGCACCAGCGGTTTTTCCGCCATCCAGACCACATCCACCGCCGCAGCCTGCACCGGCGTCAGGTCAGCATCCGCGGCCACCAACAGGTCGCCACGGCTGATATCAATTTCGTCTTTCAGCACCAGAGTGATCGCCTCCCCGGCGGCGGCCTGTTGCAGATCGCCATCGAACGTCACGATGCGCGCAACAGCAGACTCCACGCCAGACGGCAGCACTTTCACCCGCTGTCCGACCTGAATAATGCCGGAGGCAAGCGTACCGGCGTAGCCCCGGAAGTCGAGGTTCGGGCGGTTAACATATTGTACCGGGAAGCGCATTGGCTGCTGCTCCACCACGCGCTGTACATCCACGGTTTCCAGCACGTCCAGCAGCGTTGGGCCGCTGTACCAGTTCATCGCGTCACTCGGAGAGGCGACGTTTTCGCCTTCCAGCGCCGACAGCGGCACAAAGCGGATGTCGAGATCGCCCGGCAGCTGCCCGGCAAAATCCAGGTAATCCTGTTTGATCTGCTCGAAGGTCTCCTGGCTGTACTCCACCAGATCCATCTTGTTGATGGCGACGATCAGATGCTTGATACCCAGCAGGGTGGAGATAAAGCTGTGGCGACGGGTCTGATCGAGCACGCCTTTGCGCGCATCGATCAGCAGGATCGCCAGATCGCAGGTTGAAGCACCGGTCGCCATGTTGCGCGTATACTGCTCATGGCCCGGCGTGTCGGCGATAATGAATTTGCGCTTCTCGGTGGAGAAATAGCGATACGCCACGTCAATGGTAATGCCCTGTTCACGTTCGGCCTGTAAACCATCAACCAACAGCGCGAGATCCAGTTTTTCGCCCTGGGTGCCGTGACGTTTACTGTCGTTGTGCAGTGACGAGAGCTGATCTTCGTAAATCTGACGCGTGTCGTGCAACAGACGGCCGATCAGCGTACTTTTGCCATCGTCCACGCTGCCGCAGGTAAGAAAGCGCAGCAGGCTTTTATGTTGCTGGGTGTGCAGCCAGGCTTCCACGCCGCCCTGGTCGGCAATCTGTTGTGCAATTACTGTATTCATGACGGTTCCTTAGAAGTAGCCCTGGCGTTTTTTCAGCTCCATTGAGCCGGCCTGATCGCGGTCAATCATGCGCCCCTGGCGCTCACTGGTGGTGGAAACCAGCATCTCTTCGATGATCGCTGGCAGCGTTTGCGCTTCGGACTCCACCGCACCGGTCAGAGGCCAGCAGCCGAGGGTACGGAAACGCACCATACGCTGCTCGATCACTTCACCCGGTTGCAGATCGATACGGTCGTCATCGATCATCATCAGCATACCGTCACGTTCCAGCACCGGGCGTTCCGCGGCCAGATACAGTGGCACAATCTCGATATTTTCCAGGAAGATGTACTGCCAGATATCCAGCTCTGTCCAGTTGGACAGCGGGAAAACACGGATGCTTTCACCTTTGTTAATCTGACCGTTATAGTTGTGCCACAGCTCCGGACGCTGGTTTTTCGGGTCCCAGCGATGGAAGCGGTCACGGAAGGAGTAAATGCGCTCTTTCGCGCGGGATTTCTCTTCATCACGGCGTGCGCCACCAAAGGCAGCATCAAAACCGTACTTATTCAGCGCCTGCTTCAGCCCTTCAGTTTTCATGATGTCGGTGTGCTTGGCACTGCCGTGAACAAAGGGGTTAATGCCCATCGCTACGCCTTCCGGATTACGGTGGATCAGCAGCTCTGCGCCGATATTTTTCACCATGCGATCGCGGAATTCGTACATTTCGCGGAATTTCCAGCCGGTATCAACATGCAGCAGCGGGAACGGCAGTGTTCCCGGATAGAAGGCTTTACGCGCCAGGTGCAGCATCACCGATGAGTCTTTGCCGATAGAGTACATCATCACCGGGTTGCCGAACTCTGCGGCCACTTCGCGGATAATATGGATGCTTTCCGCCTCCAGTTGACGCAGATGAGTGAGTCGTTTCTGATCCATATCTTTTACTCAAGCCAAATTAACAACAGGGGACTCGCGTCCGTCCTGCTGCGCTGAATGTTGAAACCATGCCAACTCGTCATGCAGTTTGACCACTTCGCCAATCACTAACAGCGCCGGAGTTGGGGCGTTTCGTGCCAGTTCTTCAAGTTGTTGTAAGGTCCCGGTCAGTACCTGCTGATCCTGACGGGTGCCACGGCTAATCACCGCAGCCGGGGTAGCCGGATCGCGCCCGTGCGCCATCAGCTGGCTGGCGATGTCGCCTGCCGCCATGGCCCCCATATAAATAGCCAGCGTCTGACGAGAACGAGCCAGCGCTGGCCAGTCCGTACCGTTGCCATCCGCACGGCATTGTCCGGTGACGAACAGAACGCTTTGTGCATGGTCACGGTGAGTCAGTGGGATGCCCGCGTAGGCGGTTGCCCCGGCGGCAGCGGTCACGCCCGGCACCACCTGGAAGGGAATGCCAGCGGCCACGGCGGCCTGAAGCTCTTCGCCCCCACGGCCGAAGATAAACGGGTCACCGCCCTTCAGGCGCACAACGCGTTTGCCCTGCTTCGCCAGTTCTACCAGCAGGCGGTTAGTTTCTTCCTGCGGAACACTGTGGGCGTTAGCGCGCTTACCCACGCAGATGCGATCCGCATCGCGACGCACTAAATCCAGAATTTCCTCGCTGACCAGATGGTCATACAGCACCACATCAGCCAGTTGCATCACCTGCAATCCGCGCAGGGTCAGCAGGCCACTGTCGCCCGGCCCGGCCCCCACCAGAATAATCTCTCCCTGCGGGGCTTCCGGGTCAGCCAACTGCTGGTCCAGCGTGCGTTTAGCCCCTTCCACATTGCCGGAGGCGACCTGATTGGCAAATAAGCCGTTGAAGGCTTTTTCCCAGAAACGGCGGCGATCGGACATTTTGTTGAAGCGGGCTTTCACTTTCCCGCGCCACTGGCCGGCAATCTGCGCCATCTGTCCGAGGTTCGCAGGCAGCAGCGACTCCAGTTTTTCACGCAGCAGGCGTGCCAGTACGGGTGCCGTGCCGCTGGAGGAGATCGCGACCACCAGCGGGGAGCGATCAACAATAGAAGGAAAAATAAAGGAGCATTTCGGCTGGTCATCAACCACGTTGGCCAGCAGACGGCGCGCAGTGGCATCCAGATAGACCTGACCATTGAGTTCGCCATCATCGGTGGCGGCAATCACCAGGAACACCTGATCAAGCTGAGTGGCCTGATAATCCTTTGCCAGCCATTCGATACTGCCGCTGTCATGCAATGCCGCCAGTTCTTCACACAGATGGTGTGACACGACCAGCACATGCGCACCGGCGCGGCGCAGCAGTTCGATTTTGCGTGCAGCGACATCGCCACCGCCAACCACCAGCACCGGCTTGTGTCTGATATCAGCAAAAAGAGGGAGATAATCCACGTGAACCCTGTCTATATCACTATTGTTAAGGGGACTATACGTCCCGCGCTTAAGGCTTATGAAATTACTAATTGGAATGAGTAGTTACCGAATGGAATAACGCCCCGGTAAAGCTGAGAACAAAATGTGCTTAACAGATGATATTTCGCACCTTTCAGAGAGAATAAAATTGTTTAACGGCCATCACAATTTCATACTAACTGCGCAAAAAATTTCGTACGTATCGTCACTGACGACGTATCAATGCCTGAATGATTAGGCGTAATTGTCGCAGCCAGTTTGGACTCGGACAGCGCTTCAATCCCGCAGCGTACACGCAGTACGTGAGGATTTTGAACCTGGGCAGTGCTCAAAATGGCAAGTAAAATAGCCTGATGCGACAGGTTTTAAGGAATGATCCATGGTAACCCTTCTGCGCCAGGGGACGCTGGCAGCACTGCTCATTTGCGGCATCAGTTTCAGTTCGAGTGCCGTTAGTATAAAGACAGGCAGTATCGCCGAACAGCAACTGCGTCATATTGCCACCTATTTTCCCGGCAGAATGGCGGGCAGCCCGGCGGATATGCTGACCGCCGATTATCTGCAGCAGCAGTTCACCCAGCTGGGCTATCACAGCAACCAGCGTCGTTTCACCACGCGTTATGCCTATCAGCATCAAAGCGGCGATGTGACATGGCGCAACGTCAATGCGACCTCGGTAATTGCGGCGCGGGAAGGCCAGGTCGCACAGCAGATTGTGATTATCGCCCACAGCGACAGCTGGACGCCGCATAATGATACCGAGATGCAGAATAACCTCGGTGGGCTCACCAATCAGGGCGTGGATGATAATGCCTCCGGCCTCGGGGTGATGCTGGAACTGGCACAGCGGCTCAGTAGTCAGCCACAGCATTACAGTTTGCGCTTCGTTGCCCTGAGCGGCGAAGAGATTGGCCATCAGGGCAGCGAAGACTACCTTTCGCGTATGACCCCCGAAGAGAAACACAATACGCTGCTGGTAATTAATCTCGACAGCCTGATTATCGGCAGCCATCTGACGTTTACCAGCGGCAGCAAAACCCCCAAAGCCGTGGCCCGGCAGACGCGCGATCGCGCCATGACACTGGCCCGTCATCTGGGCATCAAAAGTTCGGCGCAGACAGCGAGTGAAGAGACCCCCTTCGACCGCGCCGGCTTCCCGCTGCTGTCGGTCAACGCCAGCGATGCGTCATCCGGCAAGCTGCCGCGTAGTATCGCCCAGCACTTCCCTGTCGCGCTTCGCCATCAGGCACAGCGTGATAATCTGGCTTATATTGACCGCTGGTTACCGGGGCGTATTACCCACCGTGCACATGATTCGGTGGCGGTGTTGCTGCCCTTGATCCGCGAACTGGCTAATCCTTAATGTTTTGGAGTGATTCATGTATATCGTCTTTCTGACCTACACCCGTCCGATGGAAGAAGTGGAAGCGCTGCTCGAACCTCACGTTGCCTGGATTAATCGTTACTTTACCGCCGGGGCCTTTATCAGCGCCGGGCGTAAAGATCCGCGCACCGGCGGCATGATCATGGTGAAAGAAATGGACAGAAAGCAGCTGGACGTTATCCTGGCGGAAGATCCGTTCCAGAAAGTCGCCAGCTACGAAGTGACAAAAGTGAATATCACCCGCTCTGCGGATAAGTTTGCGGCACTGACCGGGATCTGATGGTCCCGATACCAACAGCTACCCCGCTTTAATACAGAGCACCGGTGACCGCAATGGGCAGAACGCCCCGCTGCAATACCGCAGTCATATGGAGCACGGGTTGACCGAAAAAAATGGTCAACCCCTACAGGAAATCGCACTTTGGTGGCGGTTTGGAAAGCGACAGCGAGTACCCTTTCTGCGGGTAACTACGG
Source organism: Erwinia sp. MYb375 (assembly GCF_037479175.1). Taxonomy (NCBI): domain Bacteria; kingdom Pseudomonadati; phylum Pseudomonadota; class Gammaproteobacteria; order Enterobacterales; family Erwiniaceae; genus Erwinia; species Erwinia sp. MYb375. Next base: position 83,932 of record NZ_JBBGZS010000019.1, read on the forward strand.
GAGATTCAGTGGCCGACCAAAACAGAAGGTCGGCCACGACGCTAATTTGGTAACAAGTAAAACTACTCGTGCAGGCCGCACTCGCGCTTCAGGCCAAAGAAACGCGTCTCTTCTTCTGCCATCCCAGGTTCCCACTTACGCGTGGTGTGGGTATCCCCCACCGAGAGATAACCCTGTTCCCACAGCGGGTGGTAGCTCAGGCAATGCTGTTGCAGATACTGATATACCTGACGGTTATCCCAGTCGATGATCGGCAATAATTTAAAGACGCCTTTCTTGATCGCCAGCACCGGCAAATGCGCCCGGCTCCCGGACTGATCGCGGCGCAGGCCGGCAAACCATGTCTGGGCGTTCAGCGTCTCCAGCGCACGGTTCATGGGTTCAACCTTGTTGATCTGGTTATAACGCTCAATGCCCTCTACGCCCTGCTCCCACAGCTTGCCATAACGCGCTTCCTGCCACGCCGGGCTGTGCTCTGCGCGGAACACCTGTAAGTTAAGATCCAGCTTCTCGGTCAGTTGATCGATAAACTGATAGGTTTCCGGGAACAGATAGCCGGTATCCGTCAGAATCACCGGAATATCTGGCTTCTGCCGCGCAACCAGATGCAGACTGACCGCCGCCTGAATGCCAAAACTGGAGGTCAGCACGGCCTCGCCCGGCAGGTTCTCCAGACCCCAGATCACCCGGTCTTCGGCAGACAGTTTATCCAGCGTGTTGTTGATTTCGGCGAGCGCCATGACGCGCTCCACCTTCGGTAATGCGTTCAGTATCGTCAGATCGAGAACTGCCATATCACGCCTCCCTCATTCCCAGAAATCACGGGCCGGATCGAGTACCGGCCGGACGATCCCGGCACGGATGGTGAAATCACCGAAACCTTCGTCAGCTTCGCGCTCTTTCGCCCAACGGCCAACCAGCTCATCAAGCGTTGCCAGAATCTGCTCTTCATTGATGTTTTCACTGTGCATACGCGGAATGCGTGTACCCACGCGGTTACCGCCCAGATGCAGGTTGTAACGCCCCGGTGCCTTGCCGACCAGGCCCACCTCAGCCAGCAGCGCACGGCCACAGCCATTCGGGCAACCCGTTACGCGCAGGACAATATGCTCATCACCCACACCGTGCTTATTCATGATGCCTTCAACACGCGTCACAAACTCTGGCAGGAAACGCTCCGCTTCAGCCATTGCCAGTGGGCAGGTCGGGAAGGCCACACAGGCCATCGAGTTTTCACGCTGATGACTGACGTTTTCCATCAGACTGTGCGACATCGCCAGCTGTTGAATTTTCTCTTTCTCTGACTCCGGCACCCCGGCAACTATCAGGTTCTGATTCGCCGTCAGGCGGAAATCGCCCTGATGGATCTTAGCGATCTCGGCCAGACCGGTTTTCAGCGGCCGGCCAGGGTAGTCGAGCAGACGACCATTCTCGATAAACAGCGTCAGGTGCCATTGATTATCGATGCCCTTAACCCAACCAAAACGATCGCCACGTGTGGTGAATTCGTACGGACGGGTCGGCTCGAAGGTCAGCCCTGCACGGCGCTCCACCTCCGCTTTAAACACATCCGGGCCAACGCGCTCCAGCGTGTATTTGGTTTTTGCGTTCTTACGGTCGGTACGATTCCCCCAGTCACGCTGAGTGGTGACCACGGCTTCGGCCACATCGAGAATTTTCTCCAGCGGCAGATAACCGAACTCGCTGGCGGTGCGTGCGTAAGTGGCTTTATTCCCGTGGTCGATAGACAGTCCGCCGCCCACCAACAGGTTAAAGCCCACCAGCTTGCCGTTCTCGGCAATCGCAATAAAGTTCAGGTCGTTGGCGTGCAAATCGACGTCATTATGCGGCGGCACCACCACGGTCGTTTTGAACTTACGCGGCAGATAGGTTTCACCGAGGATCGGCTCAACGTCAGTGGTGGCCACTTTTTCCTGGTCCAGCCAGATTTCGGCGTAAGCGCGGGTCTGCGGCAGCAGATGCTCAGAGAGCTTTTTGGCCCACTCGTACGCTTCCCGATGCAGTTCAGACTCAATCGGGTTTGAGCTGCACAGCACATTACGGTTCACGTCATTGGCGGTCGCCAACGCATCCAGGCCCACTTCATGCAGCATCTGATGCGCCGGTTTAACGTTGCCTTTCAGAATGCCATGGAACTGGAAAGTCTGGCGGTTGGTCAGACGGATACTGCCGTAAATCGTGTTATCGGTGGCGAACTTGTCGATCGCCAGCCACTGTTTCGGCGTCATGATGCCGCCCGGCAGACGGCAGCGCAGCATCATCGCATGGCGCGCATCCAGTTTCTGCTCTGTACGTTCAGCACGGATATCACGGTCATCCTGCTGGTACATACCGTGGAAACGGATCAGCAAGAAGTTATCGCCGTTGAAGCCGCCGGTCAGCCCGTCGTGCAGGTCTTCGGCAATGCCACCACGCAGATAGTTACTCTGTTTTTTCAGGCGTTCAGCGTCGACCAGCTTGCCTTCGACCACCAACGGCCCTGGGTATTTTTCATTGCTCATTAGTACACATCTCGCTGATAACGGCGCTCAATGCGCAGCTCACTTAAAAATTCATCCGCCGTTTCGGTGTCCATTGCACCGAATTCGGCTACCACTTCCAGTAATGCCTGCTCAACGTCTTTAGCCATACGATTTGCATCGCCACAGACGTAAATGTGCGCGCCCTCTTCGATCCAGCGCCACAGTTCCGCACCTTTCGCACGGATTTTATCTTGTACGTACACTTTATGATCCTGGTCGCGTGACCAGGCTAAATCAATGTTTGTCAGCAAACCGTCTTTCACGTAACGCTGCCACTCAACCTGATACAGGAAGTCTTCGGTAAAGTGTGGATTACCGAAGAACAGCCAGTTTTTACCGCCAGCCCCTTCCGTATCACGCTGCTGCATAAAGGCGCGGAACGGGGCAATCCCGGTGCCCGGGCCAATCATAATCACCGGTGCATCCGGGTTGGCTGGCAGACGGAAATTATCGTTGTGCTCAATGAAGACGCGGATTTCTGCATCCTCCTCCAGACGATCAGCCAGATAGCTGGAGGCCCCGCCAGCACGCGCACGGCCTTCAATCTCAAAGCGCACAGCACCAACGGTGATATGCACTTCGGTTTCATTCTCAGCCTGCGAAGAAGCAATCGAATAGAGGCGCGGCGTCAGCGGACGCAGCAAGCCGAGTAACTGCTCAGCGTTCAGCTCAGTCGGGGCGTAACGCACCATATCAACAATCGGTGTGTTCTGTGCGTAATGGTGAAGTTTGGCTTTCTCGTCAATTTGCGCCAGTAACGCTTCATTGCGGGAAAGCTGGGCATACTGCTCGACGATCTGCGGGGTATTGACCGTCAGTTCATACTGTTTTTGCAAAGCCTCTGCCAGGGGTAACGTCTCGCCGTTCACGGTGACTGTCTCGTCGCCTTTCAGCCACAGCAGTTCAAGCAGCTCTTTTACCAACAGCGGATCATTCTCGAACCATACGCCAAGGGCATCGCCCGGCTGATAACGCAACCCGGAATCACCGAGATCAATTTCAATATGGCGCACATCTTTATCGGAGTCACGACCCGTGATTTTCTGATTGACCGCCAGGCTGGCGGTCAACGGAGTTTCTTTGGTGTAGGGGCTGCTGTGAATTTCATTCACGCTACCTGTTGCCGCTGCGGCAATCTGACCCGCGCTGGCATCCGGCACACGAGCTTTAAGAACATCCACCACCTGCTTACGCCAGGCTTCGGCCTGTTGCGCGTACTCCACGTCAGCATCAACGCGATCGAGCAGACGCTCCCCGCCCAGTTCAGCCAGTTTGTTGTCAAAATCTTTTCCGGCCTGGCTGAAAAATTCGTAAGACGTATCCCCCAGACCAAACACCGCAAAGGCGCTGCCGTCCATTTTTGGTGCTTTCTTCGACATCAGGAATTTATGCAGCGCAACGGCTTCTTCCGGCGGCTCCCCCTCGCCCTGCGTGGAGGTCACCACGACCAGTAGTTTTTCCTGCCCGATCTGCTTGAATTTATAGTCACCGGCATTCACTAGGTTAACGTTCAGTTTCACGGCCAGCAGGTCATCACGCAGCTGTTCGGAGAGACGGCGTGCATTCCCGGTTTGTGACGCAGAGAGAATAGTGACGGTTGGCACCTCAACCGCAGCGGGAGCGCTGGCGACTGCCGTACCCGGCGCCTGATTGACCATGCCCCAGAAATAACCGGAAAGCCACGCCAGCTGGGTGGGGGAATAATCACCGGTGGCTGCCTGTAAGCGGGCAAGCTGGTCCGGATTTAACGGAAGCATGTTAGAGGGTGCCTGAGTCGTCATTGCGTTGAAAATTCCACAGTCAGAGATCTATTAACAACAGGGTAAGGGCAAGCATAATAACCCTTAAATAAGGGTTGGAAATAATTAATAACCAAAATGACTAAACGGTTTTTATGGTAAGCATTAGCGACAAAACAGGTTAATTATTTTCATATTATTCAATAAGTTAAAAACAACAATTTTTACAGGTATTTCCCTTTATCGCGTTTAGCCGGGAAACGGGTGCGAAAAAAGCTGTTTTCCGGTATCCTGCGGCGGTTTTATTGATAAAGACTGAGACTGTCACTATGGCGACTACGCTGTTTAAAGATTTTCAATTCGAAGCCGCGCACCATTTACCGAATGTGCCAGCAGGGCACAAATGCGGCCGCCTGCACGGGCATTCCTTTATGGTTCGTCTGGAAATTACTGGCGAAGTGGATGCGCATACGGGCTGGGTAATGGATTTTTCAGAGATCAAGGCGGCGTTCAAACCCGTTTATGATCGTCTGGACCATTATTATCTCAACGACATCCCTGGGCTTGAAAACCCGACCAGCGAAGTGCTGGCAGAGTGGATCTGGCAACAGATGAAGCCGGTTCTGCCGCTGTTAAGCGCCGTACTGGTGAAAGAGACCTGCACCGCTGGCTGCGTCTATCGCGGTTGATTGCCAGACAGGCCCGGTTGACGCCCGTTAATCCGGCCTGTTTTTCATATATGCGTTTTTCAGAAAAGCTTATGAATTAAATATATATTCTTAGAGAATATATTATATCATTTCAAGATATAAGCGCTCCTTACCCCACCGTGATATTCTCTCGCCACAGAACAAAAATCGATATTCATTTTTTTAAGATGGGTGAACAATGCCAGCATGGCTTACGTTAGCAATTGATTCATTCTGGCCGATGCTGTACGCCGGTGTGACATTTACCATCCCTTTAACGCTGGTCTCTTTTGCACTGGGTTTATCGCTGGGCTTTATCGTTGCACTGGCACGATTATATGGGCCTAAGCCCCTGCAATATATTGTGCGATTTTATGTCTGGCTTATTCGTGGCACGCCATTACTGGTACAGCTCTTTCTGATTTTCTATGCACTTCCTGGCGTGGGGATTACCCTAGATGCATTCCCGGCTGCGGTTATTGGCTTCACGCTGAATATTGGTGCTTATACCTCTGAAGTGATCCGCGCCACGTTGCTTTCTGTGCCAAAAGGTCAGTGGGAAGCGGCGCACTCCATCAGTATGAGTTGGGTTCAGGCGCTACGTCGCATCATTATTCCACAGGCGGCACGCATTGCCGTCCCGCCGTTATCCAACACCTTTATTTCGCTGGTAAAAGATACCTCTCTGGCCTCGGTCATTACCGTCCCTGAGATGTTTCTGGCCGCACAGCGTATTGCGGCCGTCACTTATCAGCCATTAATACTGTATACCGAAGCCGCCATTATTTATTTATTAATCAGTTCTGTTTTATCTGCATTACAGACCAGACTGGAAAATAAGCTCGCCAGCAATAGCACGGTAAAGGAAAGAGATAATGATAAAATTATCCAGCATTGAAAAACAATTTGATGGCAATCCGGTTTTAAAGAATATCGACCTGACGATTAATGAAGGTAGCGTGACGGCACTGATCGGCCCTTCCGGTAGCGGCAAGAGCACATTATTACGCTGCATCAACCTGCTGGAAATACCGCAGGCGGGCGAGTTAACCATCGGTAACGAACATATTGTATTTTCCGGCAGCCAACGTGTTGCCCGAAAAGATATCCGTCGTATTTGCCAGCAAACCGGCATGGTATTCCAAAACTTTCAGCTGTTTCCCCATCTGACCGTCATTGAAAACATTATGGAAGGGTTGATTACCGTCCATAAACAGCATCCCGCTCAGGCTCGCGAACGTGCCGAGGCGCTGCTAAAGAAAGTGGGCATGATCCATAAACGCGATGCCTGGCCTGCCACCCTGTCCGGTGGTCAGCAGCAGCGCGTGGCGATTGCCCGCGCACTGGCGCCGTCACCCAAGGTACTGCTGTGTGATGAACCCACCTCGGCGCTGGACCCGGAGCTGTCGCTTGAAGTCGTTGCGGTGCTGAAGGATCTGGCAAAAGAAGGAATGACCATGCTGATGGCCACGCACGACCTGCGTCTGGCCGCCAATATTGCTAACCACGTGGTGTTTCTCGAAGCGGGGGAGATCGTGGAAACAGGAACCTCTCGCGATCTGTTTACCCGCGCCGAGAAACCCAGAACGAAAGCCTTTATCTCGACCCTGACCGACACCCTGCCCGATTCCTGGGAAATATAATTTAAGACCCCATCACAGACAGCATTCAGGAGTTTTTAATGAAAAAGATCGCAACGTTATTATTGGCAGGCCTGGTACAGCTGAGCTTCTCCTCTGCCGCACTGGCAGAAACTGATCTCGCTAAGATTCAGTCGGCTGGAGTGCTGAAAATCGGTACGGAAGGAACCTATCCACCGTTTACTTACCACGATGCTTCCGGCGCGTTAACCGGTTTTGATGTCGAGATCGGCCGCGAAGTGGCTAAACGCCTGAACGTGAAAGCGGAATTCGTGGAAGGGAAGTGGGATGGTCTGATCGCAGGGCTGGATGCCAGGCGTTACGAAGCGGTGATTAACCAGGTGTCTATTACCCCGGAGCGTCAGCAGAAATATGATTTCTCTGTACCCTACATCGCCTCAAAAGGCGTGCTGATTGTGCGCAGCGATAACACCAGCATCAAATCCTTCGAAGATTTGAAAGGCAAAAAATCAGCGCATACGCTGACCAGCAACTATGCACAGCTGGCACGCAGCTACGGTGCGGAGATTGTCGGCACCGACGGCTTTAACCAGTCGGTCGATCTGGTGGCCAGCGGCCGTGCCGATGCCACCATTAACGATAACCTGTCTTACCTCGACTTTAAAAAACACAAGCCGGACGCCAACGTGAAAATCGCTGCCACCCGTGCCGATGCCGAGCAGGAAGGTATTCTCATCCGTAAAGGTAACCCTGAGCTGAAAGCCGCCATTGATAAAGCCTTAGCTGAGATTAAAAGCGACGGGACTTATCAGCGCATTTCTCAGCACTATTTTGCCGCTGACGTTTCCAAATAACCCCCCTCTGTGACACTCCGCAGGGCTGCCAATGCCCTGCGGAGACGCTTCTCCTGCTGATGAGTGACTTCAATGACGATCTCCTCCACTGACCTGTTTACCGTCGTTCAGCCCACGGTGCCGCTTGCCGATCCGCATGTTCTGTCAGATATCCGTGACCGGCGCAGCATTATTGATGCGATCTTTGATGCGCTCGTCAGACGCAACGATGAGGGCGAGTTTATTCCATGGCTGGCGGAAAGCTGGTCAGTGGAGGACGATTGCCGACGCTGGCGCTTCCAGCTGCGCGCTGGCGTGCGCTGCCACAACGGCGCAATACTCACAGCCTTTGATGCCCAAGCCTCTCTGCTGCGCGCACTCTCACCGGAGATGCCAGGCGAGCTGGGTACGCAGGGCGTGCTGCGCAGCTATTTACAGCATGCCGCCGTGGCGGTGGCCGATAATGGCGTGCTGACGATCGACAACCCGGAACCTTTTGCTGATCTGCTGGATTTACTGGTGGATATTGCCATTGTTCCGGCAGACAGCCTGCACGCGCTGCCACAGCAGCCCATCGGCAGCGGTCCTTACCAGTTCGCAGAGCAGCAGCCAGGGCGTATCACCCTGCACGCCTTTGATGATCACTGGGCGGGTAAACCGCCAGCGGACACGCTGGTGTGGCTGGCCGAGCCTGATGCCGTGCAACGCCAGGCGCTGTTTGCCCGTGGTGAGGCCGATCTGCTGGTGGACCCGCTGTTTGAGCCAGCTGGCGCGGAAAACATCGTCAGCCAGCGTAGTTATCTGTGCATTATTTTTCTGCTGAACCTGTTTGAGGGGGCCACACAGGATGTTCGGGTCAGAAAGGCACTGAATCATGCCGTTAATCGTCAGGCGATAATCGCACATCCACAGATCGCTCAGGGTCATGCGCGCCCCTTAGCCGGGCCGTTAACGGCACGCCACAGCGGTATTCCGCAGGATGTGCAGCCCTATCGCTACGATCCCAACGCAGCACGACAGCTGCTGGCAGACGCGGGCTATGCCTCAGGGCTGACGCTGTCGCTGGCGCTGCCGGCACGCTTTCCCGATGAATCGATTGTGCTGGCCCGGCATATCGCGGAGGAACTTCAGGCGGTGGGTGTGACCGTCGAGTTGACTATCTATGAAAACAGACCCGCGTATGCGCAGCGGGTACGCGATAAGCAGTTTGGCGATATTGCCTGCTTTGACTCCAGCCCGGCCAGCGGCTGGCGCGTTTACCGTGAAAAACTGGATTCCCGCCAGCAGGGCCCGTGGTGGCAGGGTTATCACAGCGAGGCGCTCAATGCGCTGCTTGACCGTGCCGCCGCGACGGCCGATGGCGATCAACGCGCGGCAATGATGCGCCAGGCGTTTACTCAGGTTCACGATGACGCCCCCTGGCTATTTTTGTATGCCCCGGATCACCGCTGGGCGCTGGGAGAGAAAGCCCACGGCTGGCACCCCTGCGCAGAAGGTCGGGTCCGCATCCTCTGATACCCTAAGGTGGCTCACAATACCGAGCCATCTCCCCGGCCCTCCATCCGTCTCTACTCTCCTCCTCTCAGCAGTCGCCCGGCGTCCTCTGCGCTAAACCATGCCACCAGGAAATCCAGCAATGTACGCAGGCGCGCAGACTGATACTGCCGCGACGAATAAATCGCATACAGCCCCAGCTCATCAAGCTGATACTCCGGCAGCAAGGCCACCAGCTCACCGCTGGCCAGCAGCGGTCCTGCACTGTAGTTCGGCTGCATGGAAATACCGGCCCCCGCCAGGGTGGCAGAGAGCAGCATCACCGAATCATTGCCGCTCAGATTGCCACTGACCGCCACCGCCTCTTTTTCCTCTCCCCGGGTGAAGTGCCACAGGCTTTTACCAAAATGCGAGTAGGCCAGGCAGTTGTGATGGGTGAGGTCCTGTGGGATCTGCGGCGTTCCTGCACGGGCAAGATAAGCGGGAGCGGCACAAATCACTGACTGACAGGTATGCAGGGGGCGGGCAATCAGGTTGGGCTCCAGCTGGGCAGTAATGCGCAGCGCCAGATCAATGCGTTCTTCCACCAGATTGACCCGTTGATTGCTGATGTGCAGGTCGATGCGCACCCGGGGATAACGCTGCTGAAATGCGGTCAGTGCCACCATCAGCACGCTTTGCCCCAGCGACAGCGCACAGGAGACGCGCAGCAGCCCGGAGAGCCCCTCCCCCTCTGGCTGGTTGCTGTGCTCAATCTCGGCAGACAGCGCCGCCAGTTGCTGGCAACGCGCCAGTGCATGCTCTCCGGCAGGCGTCAGGCTCAGACGGCGGGTGCTGCGATGCAGCAGACGCGCCCCGGCCCAGCTTTCCATCTGGTTCAGATAGCGGGTGACCATAGCCCGCGACATATCCAGCGTTTCCGCCGCCGCCGACAGGCTGCCGCGTTGAACAATGGTGATAAAAACCGTCGCTGCGGTGACGCGATCCATAATATGTCCGTTTTATGCAACAATCTGTTGCCTGATAGTCGGTTTATCTGCTGAATTTTGCAACCTACACTGGGTTCTTTTCCGACTCACAGGTCATTTACGATGAAAACCCGCCTCACTCTCCTGCTGGCACTGACGGCCAGCGCCCCACTGTATGCCGCTGAAACCCTGAAACTGGAAGTTTATAATCCAGGCGAAGCCAGTATGTTTGCGGTTTCCAGCGAAATCATTTCCGGCCCGCATGAAGTGGTGCTGATTGATGCCCAGTTCCAGCGCAATGATGCCGAAGCGCTGGTCAAACGCATCAAAGCGACCGGAAAAACGCTCACGACGGTGTTTATCAGCCAGTCGGACCCGGATTTCTACTTCGGCCTCGATACGATTAAGCGCGCCTTCCCGCAGGTAAAAATTCTCGCTACTGCCGCCACGGTAGATCTCATTAAACAGAGCAAAGAAGGTAAGCTGGCGTTCTGGGGGCCGAAGATGGGCGCTAATGCTCCAGAGTCGCTGATTGTTCCCGAGGTCTTACAGGGTGACAGTTTCAAGGTGGACGGTGAGCGCATCGAGGTCAAAGGCGTGAACGGTCCGCAGCCGCAGAATACCTGGCTGTGGGTGCCCTCCCTGAAAACAGTAATGGGCGGCGTGGTGGTGTATGGCAATAATATTCACGTCTGGATGGCCGATGCGCAGTCAGCCACCGAGCGCTCAGTGTGGCAGCAGAAGCTGGAGGCGATTACAGCGCTGAAACCGGTGCGCGTCGTTCCAGGGCATTTCCTGCCGGGTGCGGCAGAGACCGTGGCGTCAGTAAACTTCACACACCAGTATCTGAAAACGGCGGAAAGCGTGCTGGCAGAGAGTAAAGATGCCACCAGTTATACCGCGACGATGAAGGCGAAATACCCGGATTTAAAAGATGCGTCGAGCCTGGAATTGAGCGCGAAAGTGCTGAAAGGCGAGATGAAGTGGCCGCAGTAACCCTTCAGGGTCTGAAATCGTAGGGGTGAGGCATGCCTCACCCCGACATGACTACGTCGATCCGGGTCAGGCAATATTCAAATATTTATGCGTCTGCATCGATAACCGCCAGTTACGCGCAATGCAGGTTTCAATGCACAGCTTGGTCGCATCATCCTTCTGACTGATCGGCTGCAGCGCGATAATCCGCGCCTTATCATCGCTGAGCGTAGCCAGCAGGTCATCCAATGCATCGACATCGCGCTGACGCGCCACCGGGTGTTTCACTTCATCGGCGCGCACCAGGGCCTGGTGCAGCACATCATAGCCGCCGCGCATGTTTACCTTCGGCGACACTGTCACCCAGGTTTCCGGCGTACAGCGCACGTCATGCGTACCGCTGGTTTCAATCTGGCAACCAAAGCCGTGCTGCTGAAGAGCAGCGGTCAGCGGGGTCAGATCGTGAATGCACGGCTCACCGCCGGTAATCACAATATGCTTCGCCGTCCAGCCATGCTGGCGGATCACGCCGATCAAGGCCTCTGCATCGGCTGCGCCCCAGGCATCAGTTTCGACGGTCTTCAGCAGAATATCTCCCAGCGATGTCTCCCGATCGGCCAGTTTATCCCAGGTATGTTTGGTATCACACCAACTGCAGCCCACCGGGCATCCCTGCAAGCGGATAAAAATTGCCGGTACGCCGGTATAAAGACCTTCGCCCTGCAACGTCTGGAACATTTCATTTATCGGGTACTGCATTAACATCTCGACTGGTGGCTAAAATACGGGCGCAGATTATGGCAGATTGACAGAATAAGGCCAAACAAAGCGTGCCAATCATTGCGCCGCCCTTTACCCACCCCCCAATGCGGACGGTCAACGGCTGGGCAGAGGGGGTTAAAACGTCTCCCAATTCCCTTCGTCGGTGACTGCAACTTTACGCGGAGCGGCCAGCCGTGGGGTTTTGAGTGCCTGAGCGCTGCGGTTATCGACAACCACAGCACGCTGTGGTCCGATTTTAAACACGGCAACCGCCTGAGACAGCAGGCTGGCCTGCTCTTCCAGTGACGCTGACGCGGCCGCAGACTCCTGCACCAGAGAGGCATTCTGCTGCGTCACCCGATCCATCTCGGTAACTGCCAGGCCAATCTGGTCGATGCCACGGCTCTGTTCATCAGACGCCGAGGAGATCTCACCCATGATATCGGTGACGCGCACCACCGCGCTGACGATATCCGTCATGGTTTCCCCTGCCGTTGCCACCTGCTGTGAACCAGCATCCACGCGGTTCACTGAGTCCTCAATCAGGGTTTTAATCTCTTTGGCAGCCTGGGCGCTGCGCTGGGCAAGATTACGCACTTCGCCCGCGACAACGGCAAACCCGCGCCCCTGTTCACCGGCCCGTGCCGCTTCAACCGCCGCATTCAGCGCCAGGATATTGGTCTGGAAAGCGATGCCATCGATCACGCTGGTAATATCAGCAATCTTTTTAGAACTTCCCGCGATCTCATTCATGGTTTTCACCACACCTTCCACCACCCTGCCGCCTTTCGCGGCGGTTTCTGAGGCGTTCTTCGCCAGCTGTGACGCCTGACGCGCGTTTTCGGCGTTCTGCTTCACGGTAGCCGTTAACTCTTCCATGCTGGCCGCGGTTTGCTCCAGCGAGGCCGCCTGTTGTTCAGTACGGGAAGAGAGATCGTTGTTACCCTGAGAGATTTCACTCGCCCCGGTGTAAATAGCATTCGAACTGTCACGCACATTACCCACGGTGCCGATCAGCGACTGCTGCATTTGCGTCAGGTTACTGGCCAGCAACCCCATTTCGCTGCGCCCGTCCACCACCAGGGTTTCGGAAAGGTCACCCGCCGCGATACGCTGAATATGGACCAGCAACTGTTTTAACGGCGTCAGCAGAACACGTTTGATCACCACCCAGACCGAGCCCACCAGCAGCAGCAATATCAACACCACTGCCCCCAGCGTCCAGACCATATGGTTGTAGCCGTCCTGGTTATCGGTGACGCCCACCGCCAGCAGGCTGCTGTTCTGCTCACGCCAGCGGTCATAATTTTTCTCTAAATCATCCTGAGCTTTCTGCGCTTCCAGATTACCGTACGCTTCGTAGTTATTGGCCCCCAGATACTGAATGGACTGTTTCATGGTGTCGTACATCAGCTGATAGCTACTGACAATGGCATCATCCAGTGCCGTATTCTGGCCCTCTACCGCCGGATACTGTTTATAACGGGCAAAATGTTGTCCGGCATCGTCCAGCGTTTCAGAGGCCTGGCCCAGCAGTTTTTCAATCGCCGCCATGGAGGCAGGATCGGTCTGCTTTTTCAGGATACGGATAGCCACCCGGTTGATGGTGACCCGCGTTTTGACCAGTGTTTGCCATGCATCACTCAGTTGCCCCTGTTGCTCAGTCAAAATCGTGGCACGGGTGAAGTTGGCTTTGTCCTGGCTTATCGCATTGAACGAGAGCGCGCTGGAGACAAGCAATAGCGCACTAAAAATGATCAGCATGATAACGATGCTGGTGACGACTTTTATATTTTTTAGCATGGTGCGCACTCTGTGATGGGGTTAGCCCGATAACAGCTAATATCGGTTCAGAGTGGCATTTACTTTAATTACTTACAAAAGCCCTGTGGGCGGCCCTTTGACGGCCGCCCGGATTGATAAATTACATAAATCTGTTGTCGCGCATCTGCACCATCGCCTGCTTCGCCACGTCTTTCGCCCCGCTCAGGGTAAAGTGACCGTAGTCGTTCGAGGTCGGATGGCCGTCAGACGCCAGCCCGCGACAAATGTTACCGGGGCAGACAATCGAATAAACCGAGATATAGGGCGTTCCCTGCTCGGCCATCGCTGTGCGCATTTGTTCGTCTGTCCCACGGACCTCTTTCTTAATCGATGAGGCAACCAAATCTTTTCGTCCGTCTGTCTGATAAGCCAGCAGGTCCGGCAGCGCTTCAGTATATTCGACGGTCGGCCCCATGACGATGATATTGTCCGAGCGAGATTTCAGGTGATCGAGCGTTGCGCGCAGAGGCGCGATATCCTCCGGTGCCCAGCGCGCCGAAATGATGATGCCGTCAATATGATGTTCTGCGATCCACTGGTCGTAGACATAGTCCACCAGTCGGGTGCACGGATTACGCAGTGACTGCTGGTACAGCGGCTTGCAGCCTGCTGAGGTCGCCTGAATAACATTCACCCCATCTCCCGCTGCCAGGCTGATGGCACGCCACAGATGCGCCGCGTGGCTGTCACCGATCATCACATAGTTCTTCGCGGTCGGAGAGGTCTTGAGGCAGAACTCACGATCAAATGGTTTATCTTCCTCGCTCTTACCATCGACGAAACACTGTCCGCGGCGATACTGATAATCGAACTCCGGCATCTTGCTGTATTCCGAATACTGCGCCAGTGCCAGCGCCGCCGGAGAAAACTGCCCGGAGCTGTTGCTGATATGGCCTTTATACAGCGCTCCGCTGGCCATCACGGCAAGCCCTATCACCGAAGCCGTCACAATACGGCCCGGGCTGAGGTAAGACAGTTTGTAGCGGAACGGGATTTCGATCAGATAGCGCGATGCCACTGCCAGACTAAAGGTTAAGACGAGGATCACCAGCTCACGCACACCCGGTTCAAAATTAAAGAACATGCGCGAGTAGACAATGATCGGCCAGTGCCACAGATACAGGCAGTAGGAGATCATACCGATGTACACGACCGGCTTCAGTGCCAGCAGGCGGGAGACGACAGACTGCTGACCCGCCAGGATAATCAGGAAGCTACCAAGACACGGATAGAGCGCATTCCACGCCGGGAAAGGCAGGGTGGTATCAAGCCAGAGAAAACCAAACAGAATCAACGCCAGCCCACTGAGGCTCATGGCGTGTTTCACCCCGGTACGGTAATGGGCAGTTTTGGCTTCCAGCCCGGCGATAGCAATAATCCCGCCGAGCGCCATCTCCCAGGCGCGGGTCGGAAGCATGTAGAAGGTAAAGGTAGGTTTGCGCGTAACGCCGTAAATACTCAACAGCAGCGAACCCGCGATCACCAGCAGCATCACTTGGGTGGTACGGTTGCGGAACAGACGGATCACCAGCAACAGGAGGATGGGAAAGAGAATATAGAACTGCTCTTCCACCGCCAGCGACCAGGTATGCAGCAGCGGCTTCAGATCGGCCGGGCCATCAAAATAGCCGGTGGTTTTCCAGAAAAAGATATTCGACGCTGACAGCAACGCCGCCAGTGCACTGTTGCTCAGATCGGTAAACTGAGCGGGAAGCAGATGGTAATAACCAAATATCATCACCGCCAGCAGCACCACAAACAGCGGTGGCAAAATGCGCAGGCAGCGACGTTTATAGAAATCGAGGTAAGAGAAGTTGCCACTCATGGCACTGTTATAAATGATGCCGCAGATCAGATAGCCGGAAATCACAAAGAAAATATCGACGCCGGTAAAACCGCCAGGTATCCCCCCTATTCCCATGTGGTACGCAATAACCGGCAGTACGGCAAGTGCGCGTAGCCCGTCAACATCAGCACGGTATTTCATATTTTCTGATCCTGGTTACAAATAGTCACCGCGAATTTACACAAAATGACGCATAAAAACGCCCCGTAATCCATGAACCAGGACTTTTCCGCATTAAAGAAATAACCCTAACGCGCTGAAAAATAAAAATAAGCAAAAAAAAGCCCCGTCCGGAGACGGGGCTTTTCAGATAATCCTCAACCGGATAACCGGTTCAGAATATCGACAGCTTACTGACCTTTAACTTCTTTCAGGCCGTTGAATGGCGCACGGTTGCCCAGCGCTTCTTCGATACGGATCAGCTGGTTGTACTTAGCAACACGGTCAGAACGGCTCATAGAACCGGTTTTGATCTGGCCCGCTGCAGTACCTACCGCCAGGTCAGCGATAGTGGCATCTTCAGTTTCACCTGAACGGTGAGAGATCACCGCAGTGTAGCCCGCGTCTTTTGCCATTTTGATCGCAGCCAGCGTTTCGGTCAGAGAACCGATCTGGTTGAATTTGATCAGGATGGAGTTAGCGATGCCTTTGTCGATGCCTTCTTTCAGGATCTTGGTGTTGGTCACGAACAGGTCGTCGCCCACCAGCTGGATTTTGTCGCCCAGCACTTCGGTCTGGTATTTGAAGCCAGCCCAGTCAGATTCGTCCAGGCCATCTTCGATAGAGACGATTGGGTACTGTTTGGTCAGGTCTTCCAGGAAGTGAGTGAACTCTTCGGAAGTGAAGGCTTTGTTGCCTTCGCCTGCCAGCACATATTTACCGTCTTTGTAGAATTCAGATGCTGCACAGTCCATTGCCAGGGTGATGTCTTTACCCAGAACATAGCCCGCTTCTTTTACCGCTTCAGCGATAACAGCCAGTGCTTCTGCGTTAGAACCCAGGTTTGGCGCATAGCCACCTTCGTCACCAACCGCAGTGCCCATGCCTTTAGATTTCAGCACTTTTGCCAGGGTATGGAACACTTCAGAACCCATACGCACAGCTTCTTTCAGCGTTTTCGCGCCAACAGGCTGGATCATGAATTCCTGGATGTCGACGTTGTTGTCTGCGTGCTCGCCGCCGTTGATGATGTTCATCATTGGCAGTGGCATAGAGAACTTGCCTGGGGTGCCGTTCAGTTCAGCAATGTGCTCGTACAGTGGCATGCCTTTCGCAGCCGCCGCCGCTTTAGCCGCAGCCAGAGAAACAGCCAGAATCGCGTTAGCACCAAACTGTGATTTGTTCTCAGTACCGTCCAGATCGATCATGATCTTGTCGATATTGGCCTGGTCTTTGGCATCTTTGCCGGTAACCGCGTCAGCGATCGGACCATTAACAGCAGCAACAGCTTTAGTGACGCCTTTACCCAGGAAACGAGATTTGTCACCGTCACGCAGTTCCAGCGCTTCGCGAGAACCAGTAGAAGCACCTGATGGCGCCGCTGCCAGACCGACAAAGCCGCCTTCCAGATGCACTTCAGCTTCAACAGTCGGGTTTCCACGAGAGTCGATGATTTCGCGACCGATGACTTTAATGATTTTGGACATTAGTTTTTCCTCAGTACAAGTTAGCTTAAACTTAGACACACGGCTTGAAACCCTAAGATTTCAAGCCGTTATGAAAACACTTATTTTGCCAAACGCTTCTGGTACTCGCTGGCAGCTTTCACAAAGCCACTGAACAGCGGGTGCCCGTCCCGAGGTGTTGAGGTGAATTCCGGATGGAACTGACACGCAACAAACCATGGGTGGTCAGGGATCTCAATGATCTCAACCAGTTGGTCATCCCCAGAGCGACCTGCCACACGTAAACCGGCCGCTTCAATTTGCTTCAATAGCATATTGTTGACTTCATAACGATGACGGTGGCGCTCAACAATGGTGTCAGATCCATAAAGGTTACGCACCAGACTGTTATCCGTCAGCTGGCACTGCTGGCTACCCAGGCGCATGGTGCCGCCCAAATCGCTCTGCTCAGTACGCTGCTCAACGTTGCCTTCTTCATCACGCCATTCGGTAATCAGCGCCACAACCGGGTACTTACAGTCAGGAACGAACTCCGTTGAGTTCGCACCCTCCATATGTGCCACGTTACGGGCAAACTCCATCAATGCGACCTGCATACCGAGGCAAATGCCGAGGTAAGGAATATTGTTTTCGCGGGCGTATTGCGCCGTCATCAATTTGCCTTCCACACCACGATAGCCGAAACCGCCAGGGATAAGGATAGCATCCAGATCCTTCAGCACTTCAACACCACGGGTTTCAACATCTTGAGAGTCGATCAGCTTGATATTCACCGTTACACGGTTTTTCAGACCACCGTGCTTCAGGGCTTCGATCACTGATTTGTACGCATCCGGCAGTTCGACATATTTGCCGACCATCCCGATGGTCACTTCGCCACCTGGATTCGCTTCCTGATAAATCACCTGCTCCCACTCGCCAAGATTGGCTTCCGGAGCATTCAGGTTGAAGCGTTTGCAGATAAAATCATCCAGACCCTGCGATTTCAGCATGCCAGGAATTTTGTAGATGGAGTCGACATCTTTCAGTGAGATAACGGCTTTTTCCGGCACGTTACAGAATAGCGCAATCTTAGCGCGTTCATTGGCTGGAACCGCGCGGTCAGAACGGCAGATCAGCACATCGGGCTGAATACCGATAGACAGCAGCTCTTTCACTGAATGCTGGGTTGGCTTCGTTTTAACTTCGCCCGCCGCGGCCATATACGGCACCAGCGTCAGATGCATATACATGGTGTGCTCACGACCCACATCCACCGCCATCTGACGAATGGCTTCCAGGAATGGCAGTGATTCGATGTCACCCACGGTGCCACCAATTTCCACCAGCACAACATCATGGCCTTCGCCACCTTCAATGATGCGTTCTTTGATGGCATTGGTAATGTGCGGGATCACCTGAATGGTCGCACCCAGATAGTCGCCACGACGCTCTTTGCGCAGGACTTCAGAATAGATACGGCCTGTGGTGAAGTTGTTACGGCGGCTCATCTTAGTACGGATGAAACGCTCGTAGTGACCGAGATCCAGATCGGTTTCCGCGCCATCATCGGTGACATAAACTTCACCGTGCTGGGTTGGACTCATGGTGCCTGGGTCCACGTTGATGTACGGGTCCAGCTTCATGATGGTCACGTTAAGACCACGCGCTTCAAGGATAGCGGCCAGGGAAGCTGCGGCAATGCCTTTACCCAGAGAGGAAACGACCCCGCCGGTCACAAATATATAGTTCGTTGTCATGCTGAACCTGAGAATGTAGGTTTAAAGACGATGGAATGAATAACCAAGACGGGAAAATAGTATACCCGAAACACCCCGTTGCGACAATTGCTCGTTTCCGGTTGTGTGCTTACCACCGCATTTACCGCCATGAGATTACCTGAATACGCACATCAGGAGGTTGACGCGCGTCACATTTTTGTTGAATCGTGTCAGCCAATTATTCCTGAGATTTCACAACCTGCCATGCGGCCTCCATCTGTTCGAGGGTCGCCTGCTGCATTTCCATCCCCCCTGCGGCAATAATTTGCTCAACCTGGCGAAAACGACGTTCAAACTTGGTATTGGCTTTCTGTAGGGCGGTTTCGGCTTTACTGCCGAGGTGCCGTGACAGGTTAACCGTGGCAAACAGCAGATCGCCAATCTCTTCTTCCAGCTTGTCCTGATCGATGACCGCCTGTTGCGCTTCATGCATCACTTCATCTATCTCTTCATGCACTTTATCGAGCACTGGCCCAATCGTGGTCCAGTCGAAGCCCACGTGACTGCAACGCTTCTGGATTTTGTGAGCACGCATCAGAGCAGGCAAGGCCTGCGGGATATCATCCAGCGCCGAATGCTGTGCTTTTCCGGCACGCTCATCGCTTTTAATTTTTTCCCAGTTGGCCAACACCTCAGCACTGTCGCTGACCTGTGCACCGGCAAAGATATGCGGATGGCGGCGCTCCAGTTTATCGCTGATCGCATTGCAGATATCGTCGAAGTTAAAGCGCCCCTCTTCCTGCGCCATCTGAGCGTAGAACACCACCTGGAACAGGAGATCACCCAGCTCACCGCGCAGATCGTCAAAATCGGCGCGGTTAATCGCGTCAATCACTTCATAGGTTTCTTCGAGGGTATAAGGGGCGATGGAGGCAAAGGTCTGCTGGCGGTCCCACGGGCAGCCGTGTTCCGGATCGCGCAGGGTTTTCATGATGCCCAGCAGGCGATCGAGAGAAGTCATAGTGTATTCCATGTTGAATTGGGAGGGCGCCGCATGCGTCGCCCCTACGATCGAACCGGGCACCAGGGGCGGGTATGCCCGGCCCGGTTAATGCAATCTCTTAGCGTCGATGATATCCGGGACCTGGTTAAGCCGTGCAATCACCCGGCTCAATACCTGTTGGTTATAGATCTCAATATCCATATCGATCGTCGCCAGCTGCTTTTTGGTGTCGCTGTGGCTGGAGACGCCCAGCACGTTCACTTTTTCATTGGCCAGGATGGTCGTGATATCGCGCAACAGGCCGCTGCGATCGTTCGCGGTAACACGCACCACCAAGGAATAACCGCTGGAATAAGTCTCCCCCCAGACCGCATCGACAATACGTTCCGGTGCATGAGACATCAGATCCGCCAACTGGTCACAGTCGGCACGGTGAATCGAAATACCGCGTCCCTGGGTAATAAACCCGGTGATATCGTCACCCGGGATCGGCTGGCAGCAGCGCGCAATGTGGTGCATCAGATTACCGACCCCTTCCACTACCACGCGGCCGCTCTCTTTGCTACGTGGTACGCTGTTAGAGGTTTTCTGCGTCAGTTTTTGCAGCGCTTCACGATCTTCTTCCTCAGCGCTTGGCTTGTTCAGCTTCGACTGGAGGAAGTTGCTCATCTGGTTAAGACGTATATCGCCGCCGCCGATCGCCGCCAGCAGCTCATCCAGCGTGTTGAAGTTGTAGCGCGGCAGCAGCAGCTTCTCGGCATCTTTCAGATTGATATCAAGCTGGTCCAGTTCGTTGTCGAGGATTTGACGCCCGGCAATAATATTCTTGTCACGATCCTGCTTACGGAACCAGGCATGGATCTTCGAGCGCCCCCGGCTGGTGGTGACATAGCCCAGGTTCGGGTTCAGCCAGTCGCGGCTTGGGTTCGGCTGCTTCTGAGTGATGATGTCAATCTGGTCACCCATCTGCAGCTGATAGGTGAACGGCACAATGCGCCCGCTGATTTTCGCGCCGATGCAACGGTGGCCGATATCACTGTGGATATGATAAGCAAAGTCCAGCGGTGTGGACCCGGCCGGCAGATCGACCACATCCCCTTTCGGCGTAAAGACATAAACCCGGTCGTCGAATACCTGGCTGCGTACTTCGTCGAGCAACTCGCCGCTGTCCGCCATCTCTTCCTGCCAGGTAATCAGCTTACGCAGCCAGGCAATGCGCTCTTCGTGGCCGGAAGCCCCGCGAGCGCTGCCACTGGCTGCACCTTCTTTATATTTCCAGTGCGCAGCAACGCCCAGCTCGGCATCTTCATGCATCTGGCGGGTACGAATCTGGATCTCAACGGTTTTGCCCTTTGGCCCAAGAACCACGGTATGAATGGACTGGTAGCCGTTCGGCTTAGGGTTGGCAACGTAGTCGTCAAATTCGCTCGGTATATGGCGGTACAGAGTATGGACGATACCCAGCGCGCCATAACAGTCCTGCAAACGCTCAGCCACGATGCGCACCGCGCGAACATCGAACAACTCATCAAACGATAGCGACTTTTTCTGCATCTTGCGCCAGATGCTGTAGATATGTTTTGGGCGACCATACACTTCGGCCTTCACACCCTCTTTCACAATCTCCGTGCGCAGCGACTGCACGAAGGTATCAATGTAGTCTTCCCGATCGATACGACGCTCATGCAGCAGTTTGGCAATACGTTTGTATTCGTCAGGATGCAGATAACGGAAGCAGAAGTCCTCCAGCTCCCATTTCAGCTGGCCGATACCCAGGCGGTTTGCCAGCGGAGCATAAATATTGGTGCACTCTTTGGCCGCCAGGACGCGTTCATCTTCCGGTGCATCTTTCACTTCACGCAGGTGGGCAATACGCTCCGCCAGCTTGATTACCACACAGCGGAAATCTTCCACCATCGCCAGCAGCATGCGGCGCACATTATCGACCTGCTCTGAAGCCATCGAATCATTGTGGGTGGCTTTTAACTGACGGATGGCATCCATATCGCGCACACCATGCACCAGCGAGACGATGGCTTTACCGTGCTGCTCTTCAAGAACCTGCTCGCTCACCACGTTGGCATCGGCCAGTGGGAACAGCAAAGCGGCACGCAGCGTTTCGTTGTCCATGCTGAGCATCGAGAGGATTTCCACCATCTCGACGCCACGCCACAGTAACAGGGCGGCATCAGGATGATTTTTGGTCGCTGTTTCACAATAGCGCCAGGTATCGGCCAGTCGTTCACATGACTGCTGGTTGGAGATCCCCAGACTGGTGATCCATTGGTCGAGCGCAAACTCGCCAGCTGTATTCAGATGTGCACTTCTTACCGCAACCATATCCTCTCCTGGAATAGCCTCTGTTCAGGCCCTATTTTCAGCTAAACAGCACCATGGATCTTCGCACTACATAGTGACGCCGTTGTTTTCAGATTATTTAATGCCACATTATACGCAGCCTTCACCACTAATGCTGCAACGCCTTCCACACCTGCGACATTTTCAGCCATTTTTCCTGTTGTCTGGATAAAACCGCCCATTCCAACAGAACTTTTCAGCGGCCTGTGGCGATGCAGTCGCCGTTATAGCTTAGGCTCATGCGAAAACTGTTCCAGTTTTTTAAAAAAATTATCATTCCGCGTTCCTGAACAGGAAAAACGGATACAGGCCTTTACCAGACACTATTCGCGACGTTCATGCCAATTTTCTGCCACAAAGCGTGGCGCTGAACGCTAACTTCAATCTGAAATAACGCATTATGCTGACGCTTCACGATGGGGCAACACACTATTTTTCAGGGTAGAATTTCATCATTGTTTCTTTGTGATTCACACGTCATCATTATCGGCAGGAAAATCGGGTATTGCCTGCCTCTGAACACGACGCCAGTTGGACGGCACAGAGCGAAACACCGCGCACAGGGAATATTATGACCAAATACAGCCTGCGGGCTCGAATGATGATTTTGATTCTGGCCCCCACGCTGATGATTGGGCTGCTGCTCTCCACGTTTTTCGTCGTGAACCGATATAACGAATTACAGAGCCAGCTCACCGATGCCGGGGTCAATATTATCGAACCGCTGGCGGTCTCAAGTGAATATGGCATGACCTTTCACAGCAAAGAGTCCGTGCGCCAACTGGTCAGCCTGCTGCATCGCCGCCATTCAGATATTGTGCGAGCTATTTCGGTTTTCGACGATCACAATCAGTTGTTTGTCACGTCAAACTATCATCAGACACCCGACCTGCTGCGCCTGCCGGACAACACGCCGTTAACCACTCGCTATATGAAACAGCGCCACGGCAACTCCGTGATCCTGCGTACGCCCATCCTCTCCGAAAGCTATTATCCGGACGAATCACCGGGCCAGGATGCCAAACCTAATGGTAATCCCCTCGGTTACGTCGCCATTGAACTGGATCTGCAATCCGTCAGGCTACAGCAGTATAAAGAGGTGTTTATCTCTACCCTCCTGCTATTGCTGTGCCTGTGTATTGCCATGCTGTTTGCCTACCGCCTGATGCGCGATGTGACCGGGCCGATCCGCAATATGGTGAGTACCGTTGACCGCATCCGCCGGGGCCAGCTCGACAGCCGCGTAGAAGGGCATATGCTGGGTGAACTCGATGTGCTGAAAAACGGCATCAACTCAATGGCCATGTCGCTTACCGCCTATCACGAAGAGATGCAGCAGAATATCGACCAGGCCACCTCTGACTTACGTGAAACGCTGGAACAGATGGAGATCCAAAACGTCGAGTTGGATCTGGCGAAAAAACGCGCCCAGGAAGCTGCGCGCATCAAATCAGAGTTCCTCGCCAATATGTCACATGAGCTGCGCACGCCGTTGAACGGCGTGATTGGCTTTACCCGCCAGACGCTCAAAACCACATTGAATTCCACCCAGCGCGATTATCTTCATACCATTGAACGATCGGCAAATAATCTGTTAAGCATCATTAACGATGTGCTCGACTTCTCAAAACTGGAAGCCGGTAAATTAATACTGGAGACCATCCCCTTCCCACTGCGTGCCACGCTGGATGAAGTGGTGGTTCTGCTGGCGCAGTCCGCACACGAAAAAGGACTGGAGCTGACGCTTAATATCCAGAGTGACGTGCCGGATAACGCCATTGGCGATCCGCTGCGCATGCAGCAAATTATTGTCAACCTGCTGGGCAACGCGATCAAGTTCACCGAACGCGGCAATATCGATATTCGCGTAGAAAAGCGCGCCCTGAGTAATAACCGCATGGAGCTGGAAGTTCAGATTCATGACAGCGGCATCGGGATTTCCGAGAAGCAGCAATCGCAGCTGTTCCAGGCGTTCCGTCAGGCGGATGCCAGTATTTCGCGCCGTCACGGCGGCACCGGACTGGGTCTGGTGATCACTCAGAAACTGGTTAATGAAATGGGCGGCGAAATCTCATTCCACAGCCGCCTCAATCACGGCTCCACCTTCTGGTTCCACGTTAACCTGGCCCTGAATCCAAACGCCGCCAGTGATCCGCGGGTGATGGATTGTATCGAAGGCCAGCGCATGGCTTATGTCGAACCTAACGCCACGGCTGCGAAAGCGCTGATGGAGATGCTGGCCGCAACGCCAATGAAGATCAGTTACAGCCCGTCACTGAGTGAACTTCCGGAAGCACACTATGATGTGCTGCTGATGGGCGTTCCGGTCGCTGACCCGCAAAATCTTGAGATCACCGGAGAACAGCTGACACCCATCCTGCAACGTGCTAACAGCGTCATTATGGCTCTGCCATTCCAGATGCAGGTTTATGCGGAAGAGCTCAAAGCACGCGGTGTGACGGCCTGTCTGATTAAACCGATATCCATGACACGTCTGATCCCCGTTCTGGTTGACCATCACCATCGCGAGGCCCTGCCGCTTGCCGAACGGCATCGTCTGCCGCTGCGCGTGATGGCGGTGGATGATAACCCGGCCAACCTGAAGCTGATTGGTGCATTGCTGGAAGAACAGGTCGCACATATTGTGCTGTGTGACAGTGGTGAAGCGGCGATTAATCAGGCGCGTCATCAGCATCTGGATATTATTTTAATGGATATTCAGATGCCAGAGATCGACGGCATTCGTGCCAGTGAAGCCATTCGTACCCTGCCACAGCATGCCAATACACCGATAGTGGCGGTCACGGCGCATGCACTGGATGGCGAAAGGGAACAGCTGATCAAAGCCGGGATGAACGATTACCTCGCCAAACCTATCGATGAGCAGAAACTGAGTCGACTGCTGGCACGCTATTCACCGGGCGGGCAACGTATGCCGCTGCCGGTCATTGAAGTACCGGCGTCCCTTGACTGGGCACTCGCGTTACGTCAGGCGGCGAATAAACCCGATCTGGCACGCGATTTGTTGCAGATGCTGGTGGATTTCTTACCGGAAGTTCAGATGCTGATAGAGCAATATATGACGGAGAATAATACAACTTCACTGCGCGATATCATCCATAAACTGCATGGTAGCGCCAGCTACAGCGGAGTACCACGCATGAAGCAACTCTGCCTGGCACTGGAACAAAGCCTGCGTCAGAGTGAGGATATCACTCAGGTAGAGCCTGAATTGTTTGAGCTGTTAGATGAGATGCAGAACGTGGCACGACTGGCAAAGGAACGGCTGAAACTGTAGGTTAGGAATCCGTCGCGAAGCGGGCCTGCGCTGCAGACCCGCTCGTCAATTAGGCGATGAGCTTAGCCCACTGCTCAACCCACGGAGAGGTGACCTCTTCCGGCTCCGGATTTTCCGTGGCATCCACCAGCAGCATCTCACCCACGCGGATAGCACTTTGATCCTGTAACAGGTCAGCAAATTTTTTGCCGCCGCCGCAGAACTCATCATAGCTGCTATCGCCCAGCGCGATAATGCCGTAACGCAGCTCAGGCTGGTAACCCAACTTATCTTTGATGCCAGCGTAAAGGGAAGCAATGCTGTCCGGCAGATCGCCTTGTCCAGTGGTTGACGTGATCACCAGCACGGCTTTCTGCGCATAGTGCTGCCAGTCTTCCAACGTGGGATCTTCAAAAATCTTCACCTGATGGCCCGCCGCAACCAGCAGTGGTTCAGCCTCTTCGGCCACCAACAGGGCATTACCGTAAACGGTGCCAACAAAAATGCCTACCTCAGCCATGCTCTTCTCCATTTTGGAATGCTTATCGTTGTTCACTATCCTGCGGGCTTTCCGTCGCGAACTCAACCCGTGGAATATCAGGGAGACAGTGCTGCCAGTCGAACTGCGTCATCGCCGTTTGCCAGACGTCATCCAGCCCGGCACGCAGCACCAATGGCGCCTGGGTTACCGGGTGCGCCAGGCACAGTTCGCTGGCGTGCAGCATAAGTCGGTTCATGCCGAAGTTTGCCGCGGCACTGCGATTCTGCTTCAAATCGCCATGAGCGCTGTCACCGATAATCGGGTGGCGCAGATGGGTCATATGACGACGTAACTGATGCTTACGCCCGGATTCCGGTTTCATCTCTACCAGTGAATAGCGCGAGGTTTGATAAGGGCCGACGGGCACGGGCAGTTCGGCGGTTGCCAGCCCACGCCAGTGGGTGACGGCCGACTGCGGCGCTTTTTCAGGCTGGCTAAACTTATCCGCAATTTTGTCCAGTTCTTCGGTCAGCGCATAGTCCAGTACCTCATCACCTTCCAGCCAGCCGCGTACAACGGCATGATAGGTTTTCTGCAACTGATGCTGTTCGAACTGTTCTGACAATAAACGCGCCACGTCACTCGACAGCGCCATCAGCAGTACGCCGGACGTTGGCCGATCCAACCGATGCACGGTAAACACGTGCCGGCCAATCTGGTCCCGTACTGTTTGCATCACAAAACGGGTTTCATGGCGATCCAGCCAACTGCGGTGAACCAGCCAGCCGGACGGCTTATTCACCGCCACCAGCCACTGATCCTGATAGATAATCTCCAGCATCAGTTTTCTGACTCAAATAACTGGTCAAAGGCATTTAAACGGTGCAACAGTTGCGCACGCTCCGGGATCTCACCTTCCAGCCACACTTCATAGTAAGGCGCTATCGCCAACGTTGTCGGCAGCGGCGCACCGGCATCCAGCAGCGCCTGCATGCGCGGCAGGAATATCCATTGCAGCCATTGTAATGGCGTCATGGTATCGACGCAGAAAGGTTCTGTGCTGGCAAACGCCTCACTATTTGGGGCAATAGCCTGCCATAAACCCGCCTGTTTAAGCTGCGTTTCAATGGCCAGCAACCGTTCCTGAACCTGTTGTTCACGGCTCATGAGCAACCTCCTGATTAAGCGTTGGGGATAAAGGGCGGAAAGCATAGCATCCGCACCGTGCCGGGTAAAAATTTCAACGAAAAAAGGGGCACTGTATATACAGTGCCCCTGGTCCGTTTGCAGCGTTCCAGCTACATTTATGCTCCCTGCTCATCCTTGAAAACTATTCCTGACACTCTCCATAGCGTGCACCTTCCTGATGCGAATCCTTTGACGTCCATGATCACCGACTACCTTGTTCGGTCCACATTCTCCGTCCTGGAGGTGTCCTTTACCTCTCCCTGAGGTTTCCACGCTTCATCCGGAAGCCTTTCCCTGATACGTCATCCTGACGGGTCCAACTCATTCCATGAGCACATCGTCCTGATGTTCGTTCAACCCTGACTGTCCTTTGCTATGGGTGCTATTTTGCCTGTTCAGCATAAGCAAACAAGACACCCGTGCCAGTTTTTTACGCATCTCACAGGCGGGTTATCACAAGCAATACCCTAACGTGATGATCTACAATATTTTTACAATTAGGACGATTGATATGTCTGCATCAAGGGGATGCGATCTCTCACAGAGCACGTGAGACATCTCGCACAGAATGAACGGACAAACTCTCATCAACGTTCGCTAAGGGGTTGTAAAGAAATAAGAAAACTCTCAATTGAAGGAGAGATAATTTGCCGCTTTTGGGTTCCTAATTGCTCAATAATCACTTCACCATTGAGATTACAAACCGACACCACCTCCAGTTCAGACTCCGTAGTGGCAATAAACAGAGTAGGAGAGTGTTTAAGACGACGCTTCATCACCAGGTGCCCAATCAGATTTTCCTGCACGCGCACAAAATCGTCTTCACTCCACACCTGTACCAAAGACACCCGGTGTCCGGCATAAGTTCCCATCATGTCACCGGCAAATTGTGCGGTATAGAATCCGGTGATCGAGGGCTGCAAGCTGATATCCAGTGCACGTTCAACAGCATCCAGGTTTTTTGCCAGCGTAAACGGCTGTGGCTGCCACCAGACTTCGTCATTATGGGTGGCGATGACACAAGGCGAGGGAATGCCGTACAGATCGGCGCTCGCCGGAGCATGGCCATGCTGCTGCTGCCACAGATCGCAATAGCGCTGGCTAAAATCGCGTAAGGCCTGGGAGGTTTCTTCGATCATTATTTTTTCACTCTTTGCTGGCTGGGTTACACTGACAACCTGGTGTGCACATCGGTACACGACACTCTTCAAGCTGCCTGCCACGGCGGGCACCCTAAAGTAACACAAGGTAACACCATGTCTTCATACGACCATCACCAGGCACTGGAAGGCCTGACTCTGGGGAAACCCACAGAATATCACGACAGCTACCAACCTGAGCTGTTACAGGCTGTCCCGCGTAGCCTGAACCGCGAACCGCTGGGCCTGTATCCCGATAATCTTCCGTTCAACGGTGCGGATATCTGGACGCTGTACGAACTGTCCTGGCTGAACAGTAAAGGACTGCCGCAGGTGGCGCTGGGTGAAGTCACTCTGGATGCCGGCAGCGTCAATCTTATTGAATCCAAAAGTTTTAAACTGTATCTGAACAGTTTTAATCAAACGCAATTTGCCAACTGGGGTGACGTCCGTCAGACGCTGGAACGCGATCTCAGTGCCTGCGCTGCGGGTAAAGTTAGCGTTGCGCTATTCCGCCTGCAAGAGATTGAAGGCCAGCCTATCGGCCGTTTCAACGGCGAATGCATTGATGAGCAGGACATTGTGATTGATCACTATCAGTTCAATGCCGACTATCTGCGCGATGCCACCAGCAACGAACGCGTTGAGGAGCAACTGGTCAGTCACCTGCTCAAATCTAACTGTCTGATCACTAACCAGCCGGACTGGGGGTCAGTGCAGATCAGTTATCGTGGCCCGCGTATTCAGCGCGAGGCACTGCTCCGTTATCTGGTCTCATTCCGCCATCATAATGAGTTCCACGAACAGTGCGTCGAACGCATCTTTAACGATATTCTTCGTTACTGCCAGCCGGAGAGTCTGACCGTTTATGCCCGCTATACGCGGCGTGGTGGTCTGGATATCAATCCCTGGCGTACCAACGATAAGTTTGTCGCCAGCCGTTCAAGACTGGTCCGTCAGTAAATCGCCGATCGCAACGTTAAGCTATTGTTAAATATCAATGGAAAAGGCTACTCTGACAATGGGCAGCGACAGCGGCCCAGGGACATTTTGCTTTTGTGATCGTCACATCACGGAGTTACTGCACCCCTGCGGGTGTAAAGGAGTTCACTTGATTACACATGTCAGCCCTCTCGGCTCAATGGACCTGCTTTCACAGCTCGAAGTCGATATGCTGAAGCGCACGGCCAGCAGCGACCTCTACCAGTTATTCCGTAACTGCTCACTTGCCGTGCTGAATTCAGGCAGTCAAACCGACAGTAGCCACGAACTGCTTTCCCGCTTCGAAAGCTTTGATATTAACGTGCTGCGCCGTGAGCGCGGCGTCAAACTGGAACTGATCAACCCGCCAGAAGAGGCATTTGTTGACGGGCGAATTATTCGTGCGCTTCAGGCTAACCTGTTTGCCGTTCTGCGCGACATCTTGTTCCTCAACGGCCAGATCGATAACGCCGGGCGCTTCCAGCAGTTGAAAGCGGAAGATCCCGTTCATATCACCAACCTGGTCTTCTCTATCCTGCGTAACGCGCGTGCGCTGCACGTGGGGGAAGAGCCCAATACCGTGGTGTGCTGGGGGGGTCACTCAATCAACGCCGTTGAATACCAATACTGCCGCAACGTTGGCTCCCAGCTTGGCTTACGTGAACTGAATATTTGCACCGGCTGCGGGCCGGGTGTAATGGAAGCACCGATGAAAGGGGCGGCAGTGGGCCACGCCCAGCAGCGCTACAGAGATAGCCGTTTCATCGGTCTGACCGAACCCTCGATCATTGCTGCCGAACCGCCTAACCCGCTGGTGAACGAACTGATCATCATGCCCGATATCGAAAAACGCCTGGAAGCGTTTGTGCGTATCGCCCACGGCATTATCATCTTCCCCGGCGGGGTCGGAACAGCTGAGGAGCTGCTCTATCTGCTGGGTATCCTGATGAACCCACACAACCATGACCAGGTTCTGCCGCTGATCCTCACCGGACCAAAAGAGAGTGCCGACTACTTCCGCGTGCTGGATGAGTTTATTGTCAGTACCCTGGGGGATGACGCGCGCAAGCACTACACCATCATTATTGATGATGCGGCCGAAGTGGCTCGTCTGATGAAAAAAGCGATGCCGAAAGTGAAAGAGTATCGCCGCGAAACCGGTGATGCTTACAGCTTCAACTGGGCACTACGCATTGCGCCCGACCTGCAAATGCCGTTTATGCCAAGCCATGAAAATATGGCAAACCTCAATCTGTCTCCCGAACAGCCTGCCGAACAGCTGGCAGCTGCACTGCGCCGGGCGTTCTCCGGCATCGTGGCCGGTAACGTGAAAGATGTGGGCATCAAGGCCATCAAAGAGAAAGGGCCGTACAAACTGCACGGTGACCCGGAAATCATGCGTCGCATGGATGATCTGCTGCAAGGATTTGTCGCGCAGCACCGTATGAAGCTGCCGGGCAGCGCGTATATCCCCTGTTACGAAATCATTAAGTAAAGAGCGGCCTGCGGGCCGCTCAGGGTTATCTGATGATACATCTGTTAATTATCGATGCGCTGAATCTGATTCGGCGCATTCATGCGGTTCAGGGTTCCCCTTGCCAGGAAACCTGCCTGAATGCCCTGCAACAATTGTTGCTCCACACACGCCCAACGCACGCCGTGGCCGTTTTTGATGATGATGATCGCAGCGACAGCTGGCGCCATCAGATCCTGCCTGATTACAAAGCGGGACGTTCACCGATGCCGGATGCCCTGCGTGACGAAATGCCGTTGCTCCGGGCTGCCTTTGCCAGTATTGGCGTAGCCAGCTGGCACTCAAAAGGCGATGAAGCTGACGATCTGGCCGCGACGCTGGCCAGCAAGGTCGCCTCCGCAGGCCATCAGGCGACGATTGTGTCGACCGACAAAGGCTACTGTCAGTTGCTGGCACCCACTATCCAAATCCGTGATTACTTCCAAAAACGCTGGCTGGATGTGCCTTTTATTGCCGCAGAATTTGGTGTGGCTCCGGCACAGCTGACCGATTACTGGGGACTGGCGGGGATCAGCAGCAGCAAAATCCCCGGCGTTGCGGGCATTGGGGCCAAAAGTGCCAGCCAGCTACTGCAACAGTTCGGCAGTCTGGCGCAGATTTATCAGCAGTTGGATCACGTACCGGAAAAATGGCGCAAAAAACTGGCCGAACATCAGCAGATGGCGGAAATCTGTCAGCAGGTGGCAACGCTTAAAACGGATTTAGTGCTGGAAGGGAATCTGAAGGATCTGCGTTTGCCATAGGGTCGGGCTCGTTTAACAACGGGCGAGGCATGCCTCGCCCCTACATTCTGGATTATTTTTCGTCACGGCGGCCCGGCGCAGCGCTCCAGATCCGGCGGATATGTACCGTCACTTCTTCGCGATCGTGATAAAGCTGACGCGCCTGAATCTGTGCATTAATGCCATTTTCTTTCAGCTTTTCGTCGATCATCGCCAGGTTCTGCGAGACCTCTTCATAGCGTTTTTTCATCGGCAGCTTAAGGTTAAAGATCGCCTCACGACACCAGCCATTCACCAGCCAGTCCGCCATCAGATTTGCCACTCGCACCGGTTTTTCTACCATGTCGCAGACCACCCAATAGTTATTGCTCCGCGTTGGGCGATATTTGAAGCCGTCTTCACGCTGATGGAACACCTGCCCGGTATCCATCAGGCTCGGTGCCATCGGACCGTTATCTACCGCGTTAACCATCATGCTGCGCTGCACAAGCTGATAGGTCCAGCCGCCAGGACAAGCCCCCAGGTCCACTGCCCACATCCCGCTGGCCAGGCGCTCATCCCACTCATCGGCAGGAATAAACACATGGAAAGCCTCTTCCAGCTTGAGCGTGGAGCGGCTTGGCGCATCGGAAGGGAACTTCAGGCGCGGAATGCCCATAAATAGCGCGGAATTATTCTGCGGCAGGGAATACCCTACATAACAGCAGCCGGAAGCGATAAAGAACACGTGAACTAC
Source organism: Erwinia sp. MYb375 (assembly GCF_037479175.1). NCBI lineage: Bacteria > Pseudomonadati > Pseudomonadota > Gammaproteobacteria > Enterobacterales > Erwiniaceae > Erwinia > Erwinia sp. MYb375. The sequence goes on from NZ_JBBGZS010000019.1 coordinate 115,950, forward strand.
CGGGCGCTTATTGCTTTCGTAGTTAAGCAGAATGCCTTCTTTACGCAGGCTGGCACGCAGCGGAACGGTAAACTTACGGCAGAACTTCAGCAGCTCTTTGCTGGCATTGGTGTCCGGCACTTCAACACGCAGATCGCCGCCCTTCTCTACCACACCTGTCAGCATCCCCGCGACAGGCGAGATGCGGTCCTCGGTGGGCAGGTCACGCAGCAGTTCACCCACCACGATCATCTGGCGGGAGAAAATCAGTTCGCTAAACGGCAGCTCATTGAGCAACTTTTCTGCTTCACCCTGCTGATAGCACTCAAACAGCACGTAGGCAGAGTCATCTTTCACGCGGGCGAAACCATACACTTCGCGTTCAGCGGCTTTAGCGGTGATTTCGGCCGCACACTCTTTCTCAAAACCCTGACGGCAATACAGTAAAATTTTATTCATGGCGATCTGCCCTTTTTTTCAGACGCAGTGCGCCAACCAACATCAGAACCCACCCGATCAGGAAGCCAGTGCCGCCAATCGGGGTGATGTAAACCCATAACTTCAGGTGTGACAGCGCCAGGCAGTAAAGACTGCCGCTGAACAATACGGTACCCAGCGCTAAAAATGCGCTGCTCCAGTAAAACCAGATATTTGCACGGCGCAGCATCGCTGCTGCCATACCGAGTATCGCCAGGGTGTGAAACGCCTGATACTCCAGCCCGGTTTTGATCCAGGCCATCTCTGCGCTTCCCAGCGACTTGCTTAACACGTGGGCACCAAAGGCCCCCAGCATCACGTAGAAGAATCCACTGATGGCGGAGAAAATCAGCATTGCACGACTGGACATGACACCATCCTCTATCCGGACAGGGAGGCCCCTCCCCGTCTCTTTATCCATTACCCCTGCCGCTCGGCGGCGAAGGCATCACGGTCAGTGCTCGTAGCGAAAGCGAAATTTTTCTTGTTCGCTGGCCGCTTTTGCCAGAATCCACTGACGGAAGGCGGCTATTTTACCCAGTTCTGCCTGACTGTCATGACAAACCAGATAAAAAGCATTTTTACTGACTAATACATCATTAAACGGGCACACCAACCTGCCCGCTTCAATCTCGCTCTGCGCCATGACGTTATTAGCCAGTGCAACGCCCTGTCCATGGATCGCCGCCTGGAGCACCATGGCACTGTGGCTGAAAATCGGCCCCTGCTGCACATTAATACTGTTCAGCCCCAGTTGGCGGGTATACGCCTGCCAGTCACGGCGTGATGCATCATGCAGTAAAGTATGGCCTGCCAGTGCCGCAGGCGATGTCAGTGGGCGCTCGCCCGTTAACAGCAGCGGTGAACAGACCGGCAGCAGGTATTCCGCATAGAGTTTTTCCACCCGCAATCCCGGCCAGTTACCGCGTCCGTAGAAAATCGCCACGTCCACATCATCGGCCAGTTTCTCTTCATCGCGGTCCACGGCCTGGATACGAACATCGATTCCCGGATAAGCTGAGTTAAAGCTGGTCAGTCTTGGCACCAGCCATTGAATGGCAAAACTCGGCAGCAAACTGACCGTCAGTGCGCCTTTTGCACTGCGGGCCTGTAGCTTGCGCGTGGCATCATTCAGCGCGGTGAAAATTTCTTTAATATCGAGATAATAGCTTTGCCCTTCTTCCGTCAGGAGCAGAGAGCGATTACGTCTGCGGAACAGCTTGAGGCCCAGAAAGTCTTCCAGTGACTTGATTTGATGGCTGACAGCGGCCTGAGTCACAAACAGCTCTTCTGCCGCTCGGGTAAAACTGAGATGACGCGCAGCAGCGTCAAAAACCCGCAGCGCATTCAAAGGTGGTAAACGTTTAGACATGGTAGATGGGTACTTTTCATCAAGGCCGGGCGTTGCTGTGTTACACAGAGTTACGTATTAGTTTTTTTTATCCGAGGCATTATAAATTGTCCGTTGAGGAACTGCCAGCAAATACCTATAGTTGCGCCACTTCCTGAGCCGGAACGAAAAGTGTTTTGAAATTTGGTGCTAACGCGCGGAATTTTGAGGGGCTTTTGGCTTGTGTCGTGATGTTGTGTTTGCATTTGACCTGACGATTTTCAGGTCTGGTAGCCTGGCTACCTTTTATTCCTGTAGATTTACCCTGTCTGTCCATATTGATTGTTAATAGCACCGCCTCTCGCGGTGCTTTTTTTTGCCTGCGTTTTACTGGCCCATCTCAACCATCTCTTTGACATCAGAGCGGTTAATCTGCTGTTTTGACCCATTGGCATCTTTATAGCTGATCATCCCGGTATCATCGTCTACCATAGGTTTGCCCTCGGCAACGATAGTCCGGCCGTCATTGGTATGCATCACATAATTGCTTGAACAACCAGCCAGAGCTAATGTCATGGTACAGACTGCGATCACAGCGGCGAGCTTTTTCATTTTTATATCTCCATTATGAGAAGAAGTACCCGATGAGCTGTCAAAATAACAATAAAAAAGGGGTTAACATCCTACTAAGACAGCGCTTCTATTTGCGGGTAAACACTATAAACAGTCATAATTCAGCATAACGCGCTTTTTCAGCTTTGCCAGAAAACCACATCTCTTTCAGTCTGGTCCTAAAAAGGCACGAACCATCCCAGAGGAACGCGTAAACAGTATGACGTCATTTAACCCGCGGCAGTTTCGCCAGCAGTTCCCCGCACTCAACGATGCCACCTGCTATCTCGACAGCGCTGCCACCGCGCTAAAACCACAGGCCGTTATTGACGCCACGGAACAGTTCTATCGCCTGAGTGCGGGTACGGTCCATCGCAGCCAGTTTGCTGCCGCACAGCGCCTGACCGAACGTTATGAACAGGCCCGCACACAGGTAGCACAACTGCTGAATGCCGCCGACCACAGTATTGTCTGGACCAAAGGCACCACTGAAGCAATCAATCTGGTGGCACAAAGTTGGCTGCGTCCGCGCCTGCAAGCGGGGGATGAGATCGTGGTCAGCGAAGCGGAACACCATGCTAACCTGGTGCCCTGGCTGATGGTGGCAGAACAGACGGGTGCCCGCGTCGTCAAATGGTCGATTGGTAAAAACCGCCTGCCAGACCCCGATCTGCTCCCGGCACTGCTGAATGCACGCACACGTCTGGTGGCCGTGGGGCAAATGTCTAACGTCACTGGCGGTTGCCCTGACCTGCAACGGATCATCAGCCTTGCGCATGGCTGTGGTGCAAAAGTGATGGTCGATGGCGCCCAGGGCGTGGTGCACTGCCCTCCGGATGTACAGGCACTGGATATTGATTTTTATGCTTTTTCGGCACATAAGCTGTACGGCCCGATGGGCATTGGTGCGCTGTATGGCAAAGCCGAACGCCTGGCAGAAATGGTGCCCTGGCAGGGGGGCGGCAAGATGATAAGCAGCGTGACCTTCGAGGGATTTACCCCGCAACCCGTCCCGTGGTGCTTTGAAGCCGGTACCCCTAATGTGGCTGGCGTCATTGGCCTGAGTGCTGCGCTGGAGTGGTTAAGCCACATCGATGTAGCTGCCGCCGAGCGCTGGAGCTGTGAACTGGCAACACAGGCCGAACAGCGTCTGTCGGCACTGCCCGGTTTCCGCAGCTATCGCGCCAGCCACTCCAGCCTGCTGGCGTTTGATATTGCGGGTATCCATCACAGTGACGTCGTGATGCTACTGGCCGAAAGCGGCATTGCCGTGCGCGCCGGGCAGCACTGCGCCCAGCCGTTGCTGGCCGCCCTGGGCGTCAGCGGGACATTACGTGCCTCCTTCGCCCCTTATAATACCGTTGAAGATGTGGACGCGCTGGTCGCGGCCATGACCACCGCCCTGACGCTACTGGCAGATTAATCATGAGTTTACCGCTTATCGCTTCGCATCCCTTTGGCACACTGATTACCTCAGGCTCACTGCGGGCGCAGTTTTCCCATTACAGACAGTGGGAGGAGCGTTACCGCCAGCTGATCCTGCTGGGCAAACAGTTGCCCGCCCTGCCCGATGAACTGAGAAGTGCTGAAATTGAGCTGACCGGATGTGAAAATCGCGTCTGGCTGGGGCATCAGCTGATAGCTGACGGGCGTCTGCATTTCTTTGGCGAGAGCGAGGGACGTATTGTGCGCGGGCTGTTGGCCGTACTGCTGACGGCTGTAGAAGGTAAAACAGCGGCACAGTTACAGCAGGACGATCCGCTGGCGCTATTTGAGCAGCTGGGATTAAAAGAACAGCTGAGTGCCTCACGCAGCGCCGGATTGCAGGCGATGGCCGATGCCGTGATGCGGGCCACAACAGCGGGGTGAGGTATGCCTCACCCTCGCAAATCCGGATTTAGGCCTGACGCGCTGCTTTTGCCATCATTTTCTTCAGCACATGGGATACTGCGACAAAACCAAAGGTGGCGGTGACCATCGTTGCAGCACCAAACCCTGCCGCACAGTCCATACGCTTCGGGCCTTCTGCGGTGCTGCGTGACGCACATACCGAGCCATCCGGCTGCGGATACATCAACGCCTCGGTGGAAAACACGCAGTCGATTCCCAACTTACCTTTGCTGTTTCTGACGATATTGAAATCACTTTTAAGCCGCTCGCGCAATTTCGCCGCCAGCGGATCCTGAATGGTTTTTGCCAGATCGGCCACCTGGATCTGTGTGGGATCAATCTGCCCACCTGCGCCTCCGGTGGTCACCACCGACACTTTATTACGCCGACACCATGCCAGCAGCGCCGCTTTGGGTCGCACGCTATCAATGGCATCAACCACATAACTGAAGTCCTTCCCAATCAGCTCCGCCGTATTCTCTGGTGTAATGAAGTCATCAACACAGGTCACCCGGCATTCCGGATTGATCGCCAGCAGACGTTCAGCCATCACTTCGGTTTTCGCCCGGCCAACATTCTCTTTCAGCGCGTGAACCTGACGATTGGTGTTGGTGACGCAGACGTCGTCCATATCGATCAACGTGATCGCACCGATGCCGGTACGTACCAACGCTTCCGCCGCCCACGAACCCACCCCACCAATGCCCACCACACAGACATGCGCATCAGCAAAGAGCTGAAGCGCAGACTGACCATACAGGCGTGCCGTTCCGCCAAAGCGTTGCCGCCAGGCATCTGAAAGAACCATCATTTATATTCCTCGAAACCTATCCAAACACAGCGGGCCGCCTTCGCCGCCCGCTGCGGATTTACTGACTGACCAGTAAACCACTCTGAGAAGAACTATTCTGTGCAGAAGAGAATACCGGTGCACCGGCACCCGGGGCATTTTTCAGCACCCAGACGCGGCCGTAGTGATTAAACCAGCCCGCCATATGCCCGGCATCGGGGCCGATCCCCTGGTATATGTCGAAGTGCTGCCCTTTAATGGCCCCCCCTACATCCAGCGACACCATTATACGCATCTCATATTTGCCGGTAAATTTACCGTTGTTATCCAGCAACGGAATCTCTGCCAGCAGCGCAGTACCCGGTGGGATCAACGCACGGTCAGCCGCGACCGAGGCTTTTGCCACTAGCGGCACCGCGCTGGCGCCGCGCACGGGTGCAAAGTTCTCAGGTTTAAAGAAGACAAAGGAAGGGTTCTGCTCCAGCAGTTCGCGCACCTCAGCCGGGCTGTGCGTTTCTCCCCAATGACGGATAGCCTGCATCGACATGTCTTCGCGCTTCACTTCACCGCGGTCGATCAGAACTTTACCGATACTGCGATAAGGATGGCCATTCTTACCACCGTAGCCGAAGAACGTCAGCGGACGCCCATCCCCGTAGTCAACATAGCCGCTGCCCTGCACATCCATAATAAAGTTATCCATCAGCGAATTGCTGTAGCCCGCGATAAAGCGTTCATCCAGCGCACCACTGTAGATTTCCGCCCGGCTTGGCAGCTTCCTGCCCTTACTACGCGGTGGCATACGGTATAAAGGATACTGGAATTCACCCTGGCGGGTGTAACGCGCCTGAATCACCGGGGTGTAGTAACCGGTAAACTGAACGTTGCCATAATTGTCGGTGCCTTCCATCTGATAAGCATCCAGACCGAACTGACGCAACTGGCGAGTGTCGCCCCCGGCCATCAGCCAGCTCTCGATAGCACTATAGGTGCCGCTCTGACGCGAATACATGCCCGCAGAGGAAAAACGAATTTGAGAAACCTGGTCGGCAAAGTCTTTGCCATTCACCGGGCGCCCCTTCGCGTTGGGCTGATTGACCAGCGCCAGCGGTTGATTCAGTGTCCCATCCTTATACTGCTGCCCACGATCGGTGGGTTTCGACGAACACCCCGCCAGCAGCGCCAGCAGCGTGCCGGTCACCAGATATTTTGCCCAACCTGCTTTCATGCCTTCTTTACCTTTATACGGGAACCCTGCGCGAAGATAGCAAAGGCACCGCCATAATTAAATGCGCCTTCTGAAAAAGACCTGAGGCATTTGTGCAACATTCCAGCATCTGAGCGCAAAAATCCATCACAACCACGATTTTAGCCACTTATCTGCAAAAAGGGGTTGCAAGAAAACCCATCAGGCGTATAGTGCGCAACCACGGACGCGGGATGGAGCAGCCTGGTAGCTCGTCGGGCTCATAACCCGAAGGTCGTCGGTTCAAATCCGGCTCCCGCAACCAATTAACAGAAGTCTTTAAGATTGAGTTAAGCAGTAAAGAAGATAGTTGTCGTGATGGAAGCGACAAACCACGCGGACGCGGGATGGAGCAGTCTGGTAGCTCGTCGGGCTCATAACCCGAAGGTCGTCGGTTCAAATCCGGCTCCCGCAACCAATTATACGTCGTGGGTGGGAAGTAAAAGTTGTTAAAGCGTTAATCGGACGCGGGATGGAGCAGCCTGGTAGCTCGTCGGGCTCATAACCCGAAGGTCGTCGGTTCAAATCCGGCTCCCGCAACCAATTAAACACCCTTAAGGGTGTTTTTTTGTATCTGTCGTTTGTCCCCCTCTTCCTGAATCACAGCGGAATCCTTTCCGCCTGTTGACTATTTATGCAGTGCCAGCGGCGCACCGTTAGCAAAATACGCTTTAATCCCTGCCAGAATGGAATCCGCCACCTGATGCTGAAAACGTGTGGTGCGTAATTTACGTTCCTCTTCGATATTGCTGATAAAAGCCGTTTCTACCAGAATCGAAGGGATATCCGGTGCTTTCAGTACCGCAAAGCCTGCCTGATCCACCGTCCGCTTATGCAGATGGTTAATTTTTCCCATGCGCGACAACACCTCTTTGCCAAACTTCAGGCTGTCGTTAATCGTCAGGCTCTGCACCATATCGAACATAGTGTGGTCGAGGTAACGGTCCCCGCTCCTGCTAACCCCCCCAATCAGATCGGATTCATTCTGCGTTTGTGCCAGAAAACGGGCAGCGGTACTGGTCGCCCCTTTCGTCGACAGCGCAAACACCGATGACCCGCGTGCCGCACGGCTGGTAAACGCATCAGCATGAATCGAGATAAACAGGTCGGCACGCTGCTTGCGCGCTTTCGCCACACGTACTTTCAGGGGAATAAACACATCTTCATTGCGCGTCATATAGGCACGCATATTCGGCTGCTTATCGATCAGCGCCTTAAGTCGTCGGCCAATCTTCAGCACCACATCTTTCTCGCGCGTTTTATGCTTACCAACGGCCCCGGAGTCTTCCCCGCCGTGGCCGGGATCGATCATGATGACAATGGGACGATCCCGACCCGCCTTACCGGGAAGCGGGGCAGCCGCTGGCTGGCTGCGTTCGAGATCGCCCTTGTTGTAATCTTCCAGCAATGCCAGTAGCGGATCATCATTGTGCTGCTGCGTTTGAACCGGATAGAGATCCAGTACCAGACGATTTTTGATCCCGGCAACCGGATCGAGCGTAAAAATACGCGGCGCAACGTTTTGCTTGAGCTCCAGCACCAGCCGGACGGTGTTTTGGTCGAACTGGCCGACACGCGCATTTTTAATATAGGGGTCGTCCTGACGCACCAGATTACCCACGCTATTCAGCGCCGAATTCAGCCGGATATTGTCGATATCCACCACTACGCGATCGGGATTGCTGAGGGCAAACTGCTTATACTTAAGCGGCGTGTTGGACTCAATGGTCAGACGTGAATAGGTTGAAGAAGGCCAGAGGCGGATCGCCACCACATGGCCGCTGGCGGCCATGCCGACACGGCTGATGCTGAGTAACCAGGCTGCGCCTGCCCCTTGTAATAACCGCCGCCGGTTAAGTGAGGTTGAATCGGTCATGCCGCTCCTGATGCTTTACTGTGTTTAATAAAAAGCCAATAACAAAAATTTCGCAAAAACTTTAACGAATACACCAGGCAGTGTCACCCAAAAAAAGCGAATAAATGCAGGACATTAGCCACAGAGAAATACGGTAGCAGGTGATAAGTAAGGATAAATGCCACTTGCACCCGGACGGATAAAAGAATAAAAATACACTTTTACCGAATAATAATTCAAAGAGGGTTTGCCGTGAAGGAACGTAGTACCGAGCTGGTCCAGGGATTCCGCCATACTGTTCCCTATATCAACGCCCACCGTGGTAAAACGTTTGTCATTATGCTGGGTGGTGAAGCCATCGAGCATGAGAACTTCTCAAGCATCGTCAATGATATCGGTCTGCTGCACAGCCTGGGTATCCGCCTGGTCGTGGTGTACGGTGCCCGCCCGCAAATTGATGCCAGCCTCGCCGAGCGTAACCTCGAACCGCTCTACCATAAACATACCCGCGTTACGGATGCGCAGTCGCTGGAACTGGTGAAACAGGCCGCAGGCCGTTTGCAGCTGGATATCACTGCCCGCCTGTCGATGAGCCTCAACAACACGCCGTTACAGGGCGCACATATTAATGTGGTCAGCGGTAACTTTATTATTGCCCAGCCGCTGGGCGTGGATGACGGCGTGGACTACTGCCACAGCGGCCGTATTCGTCGTATCGATGAAGAAGCCATTCATCGCCAGCTGGACAGCGGTGCCATCGTGCTGATGGGCCCCGTTGCGGTTTCGGTCACCGGAGAGAGCTTCAACCTGACCTCTGAAGAGGTTGCCACCCAGCTGGCGATCAAACTGAAAGCTGAAAAAATGATCGGCTTCTGTTCCGAACAGGGCGTGACGAACAACGAAGGCAGTATTGTTTCCGAGCTATTCCCTAACGAAGCGCAGAAGCGTATTGAAGAGCTGGAAACCAGCGATGATTATCACTCCGGCACCGTGCGCTTCCTGCGTGGTGCCGTGAAAGCCTGCCGCAGCGGCGTGCGCCGCAGTCACCTGATTAGCTATCAGGAAGATGGTACCCTGTTGCAGGAGCTGTTCTCACGCGACGGTATCGGTACGCAGATTGTAATGGAGAGTGCCGAGCAGATCCGCCGCGCCACGATTAACGATATTGGTGGCATCCTGGAACTGATCCGCCCGCTGGAGCAGCAGGGCATTCTGGTGCGCCGCTCGCGCGAGCAGCTGGAAATGGAAATCGATAAGTTTACGATTGTTGAACGCGATAACCTGACCATCGGCTGCGCTGCGCTTTATCCATTCCCCGAAGAGCAGATCGGTGAAATGGCCTGCGTGGCAGTACACCCGGATTACCGCAGTTCGGCACGCGGCGAGGCACTGCTGGAGCGCGTAGCATTACAGGCGCGCCAGATGGGACTGAAAAAACTGTTTGTACTGACCACCCGCAGTATTCACTGGTTCCAGGAACGCGGCTTTGTGCCGGTAGATATCGAACTGCTGCCGGAAAGCAAAAAGCAGATGTACAACTATCAGCGCCGCTCCAAAGTGCTGATGGTCGACCTGCGGGAAGCTAACGCCCATACGCGACAAAGTTAATCGCGCGCCGCGCGATTAACTTGTAGGGGTCGCCCTTCTTTTCCGGTCGACCCGCCCAGCGCGCCGCGCGAATAACCGTAGGGGCGAGGCATGCCTCGCCGATGTTAACCGGGACGGGCATGCCCGTCCCCTACGTGATCGTCAAACGATCCACCAAGCCACTGCGCCTTTGCGTGCGCATCTTCACTGCGGCGTTAAACACGCCTTTATCGGCGTACAGCGTTAGCTGCCGTTTGGCACGCGTGATGGCGGTATACACCAGCTCACGCGTCAGCACCGGCATGATCTGATTTGGCAGCACCATCAGCGTATGTTCAAACTCCGATCCCTGCGACTTATGCACCGTCATCGCCCAGGCGCTGTCATGCGGCGGCAGGCGGCTCGGTTGCACAGCCTTGATGCTGCCATCGGGCAGTGGGAAAAACACTTTCAACTGCTGCTCGTCGTCCAGCATCGCAATACCGATATCGCCGTTAAACAACCCCAGCGCCCGGTCATTACGGGCAATCATAACAGGCCGCCCGACAAACCACTTGCCGTTCATCGCCACAACGCGGCGAATTAACCCCGCCTTGCGCAGCGACTGCTCAATGCGTTCATTCAGCCCGGCCACGCCAAACGGCCCCTCGCGCAGGGCACACAGCAGTTGGAATCGGCCAAACTCCGCCAAAACCTCAGCAGGCGGCGCTCCGGCGGCGAGCAATGTCAGATAGCCGCGATAACCCGCCACACAGTCATTCAACAACTGCTGGTAATCCTCGCTGCTGCTCAGTGCCTGACGACGAATATCCGTAAATCCCCCGCTGAAGACCTGCTCAACCCGCTTCACCTCACCGGCGTTGACCGCCAGCGCCAGCTGGCCAATGCCCGACGACGCTGTAAAACGGTAGCTTTTCCGCAGCAGGCAGATCATATCGCGCACCACAGAGGCACTGGCATCCTCACGCCCGGCAACGTCACATCCCGTCAGACGCGTGAGTTCAGCAGCACGCTCCAGACTGTAACCGAATTCGGCACAGCGGCAGATATCCCCCAATACGGCACCTGCCTCTACCGAGGCAAGCTGATCGCGGTCACCCAGGAAGATCACTCGCGCCTGTGAAGGCAGCGCCGCGATCAGGTTAGCCAGCATCGGCAGATCCACCATTGAGGCTTCATCCACTACCAGTACGTCCAGATGCAACGGATTACCCCGGTGGTAACGCATCCGCTGGCTGCCTGGCAGGGCGCCCAGCAGGCGATGCAGCGTGGTCGCCTCCGTCGGGAAACGGCGGCGGATCTCCTCGTCCAGCGTCAGTTCCTGCAGGGTTTTTCCCAGTGATTCCGTCAGTCTGGCTGCCGCTTTCCCGGTTGGGGCCGCCAGCTCAATACGTGGCGCCGTCACTGATAGCTCAATCAGGCTGGCGAGCAATTTCGCCACCGTTGTGGTCTTCCCGGTGCCCGGCCCGCCTGAAATCACGGCAACCTGACGGGTGAGCGCCACGGCAGCAGCAATTTTCTGCCAGTCGTCAGGTTGCTGGCCGAAATAGCGGTCGAGCGTCTGGCGCACCTGCGCCTCATCCAGTGCGACCACATGCTGCTGGCGCTGCACAAACTGCGCCACGTTCCCTTCGCTCTGCCACATCCGGTGCAGATACAGCCGCTGTTGATGTAACACCAGCGGCGTCGCTGACTCCCCGTTGCTGACGGCGGTTTGTGCCCGTAATGTATCAGCCCAGTCCTGCGGTGCTCCGGCAGCCTGCCACAATGCCTGCGCCAGCTCCGGGTGACGGCCGGCAAAAAAAGCCTCAGGATGCAACTGGTCCAGCGGCAGACAGACGTGCCCTTCCCCGGCATCGCGACTGACCAGTGCGGCCGCCAGCATCAGCGCCGGTTGCTCTGCGGTCGCCACCATCTGCGCAAACTGCACATCAAGGGGGCGCAACAGCCGCAGTCGCTGCGCCTGCTGTAATCCTTCTGTCAGCGTCATGCGCCCTGCTCCGCGTTGTTAGCAAACAGCTGGTCAAGCGCAGTAACAAAGTCTGCCTGGGGCCGCGTGCTGTAAATGCCATTGCTGCCCTCCGTGCCGTCCAGGCCACGCAGGAACAGATAAATCACGCCACCGAAATGACGCTCGTAGTCATAGTCCGCCAGACGGTGCCGCAGATAGCGATGCAGCGCCAGCGTATAAAGCTGGTACTGCAGGTCGTAGCGATGTGACTGCATCGCCTGCGCCATAGCCGGACGCGTGTAAGCACTACTGTCCTCACCCAGCCAGTTCGATTTGTAATCCAGCAGGTAATATTTTCCCTGCCAGCAAAAGACCAAATCGATAAAGCCTTTCAGCATGCCCTGCACCTGATAAAAATCGAGCGGCGGGCAGTCCGCCGAAAGCGGATCCTGGCGCACCACCTGGTCCAGTGCATCAGCCGTCAGAAGACGTGAAATCGGCAGATAAAATTGCAGCTCAACGCGCCGGGCTTCAGGCGCAAGCTGATCCAGGCTCACGCCACTGTCGTTGAGCGGCGTATGCAAAATACGCCCGAGCCAGTCATGCATCACCGGATGCCAGGCCTCATCCAGCCCCTGACGACTAAGCTGAAGCGCCAGCCAGTCATCCTCCAGCGGGGCGGTAAATTCGAGGGTTTCGAACAATCCATGCAGGAAGGTGCCCGGTGCCGCTCCGCGCGGGAAAGTGTGCGGCGTCAGCTGCGGTAACAGCTCGTCGCTGGCTTCGCCCACCGCATCAACATCCAGCCGGGGCAGCAGATCCAGCGCGGGCGCATGCCCGTGCTGTTGCAGGCCGGAATAACTGGTCACTCGCCAGTCATCGCGCAGGGTACGTTGTAACTGCTGGCTGCTCAGGCGCTGTGGGTCTTCGTGCTGTGGCTGCCACGGCGTATCGTCCGGTTCCTGCGGAATCACGACCGCGGTCGCATCACTTTGCAGGCTCAGCAGTGCCGTCCTCAATCCGGCGGCATCTGCCGCTTCGCCTTGCTGGATCAAGTAGCCCAACGCGCTGCGGTGCAGGTCGCTGTCGCCCTCTTTTTTACGTGTGCCTTTAATCAGGGGAGCAATACCGACGCTACAGTGGTAAACCGAGCGCGTCAGCGCCACATACAGCAGGCGCAAATCTTCTGCCAGCCTCTCCTGCTCGGCCAGCGTCACGCTCTCTTCCCCTTGTTGTAAGTCGAGCAACGCTTCGAAGGTCTGACGATCGTGATAGACGCCGTTTTCCGCCTCGCGGAAGTTGGCAACAAATGGCAACCACACCAGCGGATACTGTAAACCTTTCGATTTATGGATGGTGACAATCTGCACCAGGTTACGATCGCTCTCCAGGCGCAACTGCTGGTTAGCCACTTGCCCGTCCGGCTGTTCCACCTGCTGAGCAAGCCAACGCACCAGCGCATGTTCACTGTCGAGGGTGGCTGCAGCCTCCTGCAACAGTTCACCCAGATGCAACAAATCGGTCAGACGGCGTTCCCCGCTGTCGGACGCCAGGAGATTTTCCGCAATATGCCGTTTCATCATCAGCTCACGCAGCATCGGCAGCACGCCACGCTTTAACCAGCGCTGTCGGTAGTCGGCAAATTCATCCACCAGGGCATCCCAGGCCCGTTCGTCCTGGTTCAGCGCATCCAGTGCCCGGGCATCAAGGCCCAGCAGGCTGCTGGCCAGCGCACTGCGCAGAACACGCTCCTGCTCCGGTGCCAGCACCGCCTGCAACAGCCACAGCATTTCGCGGGCTTCCGGGGTGGTAAATACGCTGTCACGGTTGGAGAGATACACTGAGGGGATCGCCAGACCGTTTAATGCCTCACGCATCACTGAGGCCTCACTTCGGCTACGCACCAGAATCGTGATATCTGAGGCACGTACCGGCAGCTGTTTACCGGCCTTACCGATCAGCGCGGTGCCCTGCTGCCCGGCACTGAGCCAGCGGCGGATTTCCGCGGCACACTGGCGCGCCATAAACTGCTGGTAATCACTGACCCCGACGCCCTCACCGGGCTGTAACCAGAACTGCAAAGCCGGCTGTTCTGCTCCCTCCAGGCTAAAGCTCAGGGTGGCGTTCGGCGCTGCCGGGCTGACGGTAATAAACGGGATATCACTGAATAAAAACGGATTTACCTGGTGCAAAAACAGCTTATTAACGCCATCCACCATCGCCGGTGATGAGCGCCAGTTAGTCTCAAGCGTATAGTGAGCACTAACTTCTGCTCGCGCTTTCATATAGGTAAAGATATCCGCACCACGGAAGGCGTAGATAGCCTGTTTCGGATCGCCGATCAGCAGCAGTGCACTGTCTGGCTGCCGCGCATACAGCGTGTGGAAGATGCGATATTGCTGGGGATCGGTATCCTGGAATTCATCGATCAGGGCGACCGGGTAACGCTGACGGATTGCCGCTGCCAGCGCGGCCCCCCCCGGCTGCTGCAATGCAGCATCAAAACGCCCCAGCAGGTCATCAAACCCCATCTGCGCATGCAGGCGTTTCTCCTGCTGGGTCACAAAACGCACCTCGTGCAGCGCCCGGGCAATGACCAGGTCGCGCAACGATAGAGGCTCTGCGAGGAAGGCATCGATCTGGTCAAACAACGGATGCCGCGGCGGCTCGCCTTTCTTGGTTTTATCCGACAGCACGCGCTGACCAAAACGCTCAAGGTCTTTCGCGACCTCATAGTCTTCCGTTGCTGCCTGCGCCCAGTGGGTAATTTTTTCCAGCCAGTTAGGTAAGTGCTTACTACTGTAACTGCGCTTGTCCACACCGGAGGACTCAACCAGCGACTGCAAATCGCCTGCCGCCAGCCATGCCTGTTTCAGTTGGTTAATGTGGGCGATGATTTTCTCATGGCGCTGCTCCAGCGTTTCATCGCGGTCCGGCGCTGATTTGAGCGCTGGCGCTTCTCCCCCCAGCCACGGCGAAAGCGTTTTCAGCAGTTGCTCCGGCCCTTCCCACAGTTGACGCACCACGCGCGCCACTGGCAGCGGCAACGGATAGCAGTGACGACGCCAGAAATCGGCCGTTGCGCGACGACGTAAGGGGGTTTCGTCCTCAATCAACTCCTGTTCAAACAGCATGCCGGATTCAAAAGCGTTGAGATTCAGCATACGCTGGCAGAAACCGTGAATAGTAAAGATACCGGCCTCATCCATCTGCCGTTCGGCGGCCAGCAGCATTGATGCAGCCTGCGATAAATCCGCCACTTCAGACATCAGAGCCGAGAGCATCGGGTTATGACTTTCACCGCGAACGCAGGCAATGCGCAGCTCGTGGATATTGGCACGGATACGCCCGCGCAGCTCAGCCGTTGCCGCCTCGGTAAACGTCACAACCAGAATCTCTTCCACTGACAACGGGCGACTGAACGCGGCTTCACCGCCCAACCCTAACAACAGGCGCAGATAGAGCAGCCCGATGGTGAAGGTTTTCCCGGTTCCGGCGGACGCCTCAATCAGCCGCTCGCCGTGCAGTGGCAGGGTTAACGGCTCAAGCCTTTCAGGCACCCGTTGGTTCATGGCTGATCCTGACTCACCGGTAATGATTGCTGCAAGGTAGAGAGATCCTTCCAGGTCTTCCAGCCAGATGGCGCAGCATAGTCAGCTTTGCCGTGGTGGCTACCGGACACCTGGGACAACAACGCCAGCCCACTCGGCGCAATGACAGCCTGATGGAAGAAGTCAGCCAGCCCCTGCGGCGTTAACGTCTGGATCTGCGCAATCACCTTCTCGCGGGTATCGAAATGGTAGTTCTCACGATCGAAATCTTTGCTAAAGCGCCCGGCTTCCTCATCCAGCGTTTGCGGGCGCTGCTTCAGTTCGTTGATCATCGCAGCCTGATACTGAGCAAAATCTTCGTGGCTCATTTCACGCAGGCGCTTCTCAGCCGTTGGATAAAACGCCTCAAAACGCTTCAGCAGATAAGCGGGTTGCTTCACGTTACTTTGCAGCAGGAAGCCGATGCCCCACTGACGGCCCACCGGCATCTGGAAGGAGAAGACCGCATAGCCGAGTTGCTCTTCCGTACGGAGCTGATTGTAGAACCACGGCTGAATAATCTGGCTCAGCATCGCACTGCTGGCCATACTCTGATACTCCGGGAAGCCCAGTGGAATATACACGGCGGCCAGTGCAGAGTCGGTGCTGCTACCGGGCTGTTGCAGGTTAGCCAGCACTTTTTTATCCACCGTCACGTGCTCACTGTGCCACCAGTCGCTGCCTTCGCAGTTAAGCTGATTTTTCACGTCAGTGGCCAGCTTACGCACGGCATCCGGCGTCATATTCCCTACCACCATCAGTTCCGGAGTGGATTGTTCCAGCAGCATTTTACGGTAGTCGAGCAGCTGTTGTAGCGTGATGGCAGGCACCAGTTTACGGCGTTCACTGCGTTGCGTGTAAGGCAGCTGTGACAGCAATTGCGCAGGCTGAATCGCCAGCTCAAACGCTTTGCCTTTTTCGGCCGAATCCAGACGTTCCAGATACCAGGATTTCGCTTGTTCCAGCTGCTGTTCCGTTGGGGTAAAGCTGGCGTAACCGTCCAGCAGTTGGCCCATCAACTTCGGCAAACGCTGCGTGAACCCGCTGGCACTAAAGGAAACGCCGTCATCTTCACTGGTGGAAAAACTGATGCCACCGACAGAAGCCTGGGAACTCAGTTCATCCAGCGCAACCCCCGCCAGATAATCATTAAGCGCAAACAACACCTGATTTTGCGCGGTGCTCATTGACGCCTTGTTACGCAGGGCCAGGGTGATATTGGCCTTAGGCTCATCGGCGTAGTACTGGCTTGGCATGTAGAACACGCGCAGCCCTTTCTGATTCACCAGCTCTTCCGGGCGCTGATACTTTTTATCGGCCTTGATCAGGCTGAAATCATCCGGGATGTAAGGGTTAAGAACCGGTAACGACAGGCTGATTTTGTCGCCAGCAGCCTGCCAGTCAGTAAAGCGCTGCGCAGGAATACGGTCGACCTGATAAGGCGCATCGACAAAGTAAGCGGTTTTATTGTGTGGCTCTTTCGGGCTGATAAACCAGATACGTGCATTTTGTGGCGTCATGCCATCCAGACGGGCGTTAACCGCCTGCGGATCAAACTGGTCGGCAATATACGGAGCGACCAGCGTATCCTCGACCGGTACGCGCAGCATGGTATCCACCAGCCATTCGATGTAGTCCATATCGCGGGTAATCGACGGATAACGGAAGTCGAGATCCAGCACGTGGGACACTTCATCAAAGTAGCGCTTATCAATGCCCTGAGTACGCAGCGTTTTCAGGTAGCTGAATACGGCGGCAATCACTTCATCCCGGTTAGCCTGGCCTTTATCGGTCAGGGAGATAGCGATGGAGAACACGCCACCGTTGCGGTCGATCATCGGGTCGGCACCCGCACTGATGGAATCCGCCAGGCCCTGATTTTGCAGCCAGTCGGAGAGCGTATTTTTGCTACGGTTACCAATCAAATACCCGATCAGCGTGTCCGTTTTGCTGCGGAATTTATCGCTGTTGTTATCGATGCGGAATTCGATTTTCAGCTGCTTACGTGGCTGGGCCGGCACGTAGTGAATGATCACGCCTTTCTGCTGGTCGGTCACAACCGGAACGGTGATATCCGGCACCGTGGCATGGCGGTTTTCCACGCGCCCAAAGGTTGCGGCGGCAATTTTCTCCAGCTCCGGCAGTGGCTGATTACCGTAGATCACTGCCTTCATTAAGTTGGCGGAGTAGTAGCGATGGTAAAAGGCCTTCAGCGCATCGTGCAGTTTGCTGCCCGGTTTATCACGCAGGGTTTCCAGATTCCCGCCAGAGAAGCGTGAACTGGGATGTTGCGGATTAAGGGTTTCAGCACCGACCTGGGCCATGCGCAGACCGTCACGCGAACGGGCCATTGTCAGCTCGGCGTTCACCGCATGGCGCTCGCGGTCAGCATTCACCGGGTCGAGCAGCGGTTCAGCGATAGCATCGGCCAGGCGGTCGACGGCGGGTTGCAGGGCATCGTTTTCCACTTCCAGGTAGAACGCGGTGCGATAAGAGGCGGTGCTGGCGTTATGGCTGCCACCGTGTTTTTTGAGGAATTCAGCGAGGTTATCCGGCTGCGGGTAACGTTTTGAGCCCATCAGCACCATATGTTCGAGGTAGTGGGCCAGACCGAGTTGATCGGTTGGGTTTTCCAGCGAGCCGACCGGCAGCGTCAGCGCTGCCAGCGATTTCGTAGCCTGCGTGTCGGACACCAGCAGAACGGTCATGCCATTATCGAGCTTAATGGCCTGATACTGGCGTGGGTCCTTCTCACTTTTACGGATGGTTTCAGTGAGGGGCTGCCAGCCGATCTGAGCAAGTGTCAGTGGGCTGAACATTGAGACGGAAACAAAACAAGCTAACCAGACTGCATAACGACGCATTCAAACTCCTCAACGGGCTGGTGTTATCCGGCTTCCCGCCAGATGAACATCGGCTTACAAATTTCAGCGTACGGCTGTGTGACGTGACATACGCTAACACAATAAAAACACTACAGGATGTCGCCCTGAATGTCCTGAAAACATCAACTATTATGCACCAGTAACGGCAGCAGCCACCGCTCTGCCTGCACGGCCATCTCTTGTTCGCTATTGCTATCCAGGGTACGCAGCAAACGTTGCAGATAAGGGTCTGTGCCCTCGCCGTCAACCTGATAATTCCCCTGCCAGCTCAGCAACAGCTTTCCGCGCGCTTTTTTCAGCGTTGCATCATCGCGCAGCACCACGCCCGCTTTTTCATCAAAGCAGGCTTTCAACCAAGCGCCCCCGGACGCGGTCAGCAGCAGTGGCGCACACATGCCCTGACGATAACCGTCAACATACCCGGCAAGCTGCTGCTTTGCAGCAGCAGGGGCCAGCGCAGGGAAATGCCATTCGCTCTCTTTGCGTCCCAACATCTTGCTGCTGCCGGTGCCCCCCATCGAACAATACACCAGGTGCTCCAGCCACAGCGTCAGGCCATCATTGAAGTTGAGAATGCCGGGCCGCCAGCGCAGCAATCCGCTGTCCTGTACCTGGGGCAGCCAGCCGCTTAAGGTCACGCCCCCCACCTCCAGTGCGATCTCCCAGCTCTCAGCCGCCGCCCGCAGTTCACGTACGCGCCCCGCCAGTTCGCTCATCTCCTGCTCCTGCTCCTGCCAGAACAATTCGCCAAAGGCCCCATAGGGTAACGCCCCGGCGGCGCGCTGACGGGCATACAATCGTTCGCTTTCACTGCCCTCAATCAGGCTGTTAAGCAATTGAGTGTTGACCTGATAGCGGCTCAGACCCTGTAAAGAAAAAGGTTCTGCATCAGGCAGCCCGGTCTCTTCAAGATGGAAGCTGACCCCAAGACGCAGGCTGAAAAAGGCCCGAACCGGGTGGCGCCAGAAGCGCACCAGCTTGTCGAAGCTGAGCTCATCGGTGCTTTCATCAGGCAGTGCCTGCATAAACGGCGGGTGTGCCGTCCCCTGCGCGCTGGCAGCAGGGAGCCATTCAGCCGCAAAGCTGCGGAACTCCGATTCAGCGCTGAAGTTTTCCGCGGCAAAGGGCATCCGGCTATGCAAATGGTGCAGATGCTCCACAACGGCTTTTGCGCTGCTGTCGACATCCCGATCGCGGTCCTGCTCCAGGCAGAAGCTCTGACTGATGTATTCCACTAATTCACTGACCAGCACAGAGGGGTAGCGTTCCGTATTGTCCTGAATCGAGCGGCCGATGTAGCTGATATACAGCTGTTGCTGCGCTGAGTTCAGCGCTTCGAGGAACAGATAGCGGTCATCGTCACGGCGGCTACGGTCCCCCTTCTGCGACTGCTGGCTCATTAAGTCAAAGCCCAGCGGCGGCAGCGTACGCGGGTACACGCCATCGTTCATTCCCAGCAGACAGACGACTTTGAACGGGATGGAACGCATAGGCATCAGGGTACAGAAGTTGACCGGCCCGGCGAGGAAGCGCTGGCTGATGCGTTGCTGGTCGAGGCGTGACGAGAGTTCATCACGCAGTAGCGTCAGCGGCACGGCCTGCTGATAACCTGCCTCCACGCCGTAGTTGATCGCCTGCTGCCACTGCTCTTCAATCAGCGCCAGTGCTGCTTCGGTTTCTGCGTCACTGGTAAAGAAATCATCCAGCATTTGACGGCACAGTGGCAGCCAGTGCTGGAGTTCACGGGGTTCACTCAACCACTGCCGCCAGCGGTTGAGCTGCATCAGCAGTTCAGCAAGGTTTCCGGCCAGTTCTGCAATCAGCCCGCTGGATTCATCGTAAGGCAGGATGCCCTGCCAGTCCCCGACCTCGCTGTTCATGGCATAGCCCAGCAGCATACGTGTCAGACCAAAATGCCAGGTGTGCTGGCCGGTAGCAGGCAGATCCAGTTCGCGTACACTGTCGTCATCCAGGCCCCAGCGAACGCCGGACTCCGCGACCCAGTGGCGCAACAGACGTAATCCTTCTTCGTCTACGGTAAAACGGCTGGCAAGTGCAGGCACTTCCAGCAACGCCAGCACATCCTCGGCGGTAAAGCGGCTTTCCGGCAGACTGAGCAACGAGATAAATGCCTGTAATGCCGGGTGCGCCTGACTGGCACGGCGGTCAGAAATAGCAAACGGCAACGCGCGATCGGCCGGAGCATTGCCAAATACCGCCTGGATAAACGGTGTATAGGCGTCAATGTCAGCCACCATGACGATAATATCGCGCGGGGTGAGCGCCGGGTCATCAGCCATCATGGCCAGCAGCCGATCCTGGAGCACTTCCACCTCGCGCTGCGGGCTGTGACACAGGTGAATCGCCACCGAACGGTCTTCAGGGGCAAGCACCCGCTTGCTACGACTTGTAGACCATTCACTTTGCTTCAGGCCAATCGCAGCATGATCTTCCAGCTCCAGCAAATCCCGCTTCAGGGCATGCAGCAGGTTGGTCGGCTCAATATCGACAAAGGCAAAGACTTCATTCGGTTCCATCTGCGCCAGCAGGTACAAATTGTCACGTCCCAGCTTGCCCCAGGAGGCCAGCAACGGGTTACTCAGTTGCTGTTCACCGCCCTCGTTAAACAGGCCTGGGGCTGCATCGCTGTCACGAAACTGGGGGATCTCGCGGTTATCCTGATAATGGCGACGATGGCGGCTTTGTAGTTTTGCCAGAAAACCATAATCCTGAATGTCGCCCCAGTAGTGACGGCAGGGGTTGGTGAACAGCAGATGGATATCAATATGTTTACCCAGTGCCTGAAGCGCTTGCAGGTAAACCGGCGGAAGTGCCGAGATACCGCAGATAAACACACGATCGGGGAGGTTAGCCGGGCGTTCACGGCTGCTTTCCAGCCGGGCAATAAAACGCTGATAGAGGTTGGCACGGTGCCATTCTGGCTGGCCGAGTTTATCCGTGTAGTCAACCAGCGCAGCCCACAGCGGCGCCTGCCAGCGTTGGGATTCCCCCAGGTCATCCACCAACTGCCCTTTTTCCCAGCTGTTCAGCCAGTGAGGGCGATAGACCAGATACTGGTCAAAGAGATCCGCCACGCGTGACGCCAGCTGGAACAGCTTACGGTCGTCGCCATCGCTGAGATAATGACGCAGCATTTCAAATTCTTCACCGCCCAGCATTTCGGGCAGGATAGCCATCAGCTTCCAGCTCATGCTGGATTTATTAAAGGCACTCTCTTGCGGGATCTCCGGCAGCACGCGAATAAACATGTCCCAGATAAAACTGGCGGGCAGGGGAAAGTCGATATTCGCGGCAATGCCGAACTCTTCGGCCAGCGACATCTGCAGCCATTGTGCCATGCCCGGGCTTTGTACCAGCACCACTTCAGAACGTAGCGGATCGGCCAGCGGCTGGTTTTCTATCTGCCAGCACGCCAGCGTTTTTAGCAAATCCAACTGATTGGAGTGGTACACGGTAAACATACAAATATGCCCTTAAACTATACGCCGGAGGCTACTGTAACCCGATAAGCCCGGCTTGCAAATGTCACTTGCCGCCGACACTCACCAAAAGCAGGCTCCATGAGGGGACTCAAATTATTTTGGGTACAGGCTATTGGTTTTTTTCATCGCACTGAAGGTGGGTCAGTTCGGCACGCCGCCCGACGGGGCTGATCGCCTGCACGGTAATCAGCTGGCAGCCATGCGGGCCGATGCGGGACTGCTGCTGTATTTGCCAGCCTGCGCTCGGCTTCCCCTCTTGTCGCTGGAAAGCCTGCCACCAGGCATCGCGCTGCTGCCACTGCCAGTGGAATCCCTGCCCCAGCACCTGCTGATAGTGCAGCAGCGCCGTGTAACTCAGGCTGAACAACAGCAGAGAAAACAGGATTTCCACCAGGCTGAATCCCTGCTGCGTGCGACTAGTTAACATCGCAGGCCCCCTCCCCGGTCAAGGGGCAGTAATCCAGCCAGCCGTGCGGTTGCGCCTGTAAAGTCCCGTTTGCTTGCTGACCGACCCAGCGATACAGTGCCAGCGTATCGGGCCCACTGTCACCGCGCAGCAACTGATCAACGGGCTGAAAACAGGCACGCCAGTGATGCGCCGCTTGCTGCTGGCAATGCCACTCTTCAGCGGCAGCCCAGTGCAGACGTTCACCCCAGGCCAGCGCAGACATCGCGCCGGTGAACTGCTGAAGGTAATGTCGTTCATCGCCCACCAGACTCATTGAATCATCAAGCTGTTGTCGCGTGGCGTTCAGCATCAGGGTTCCCATCAACAGGATCATTATCACCATGATGAGTGCACCGCTGCCCCGCTGTGTCGATGCCTGCATCACAGATTCTCCGCCGTCAGCCAGTGTTCCAGATCGCGCGCGATACGCGGATCGCGCTGTGCAAACCCCCTGAGGCTGACCTTGATCTGGCGCCCTGTTTTGATCACCTGGAAAGCACGAATGCCAACACGGTGTGGGTCATTCAGCCTTTCCCAACCGCCGCCCTGACAGTCAGTGACGCCGCGTTGCATTTCCAGACTGGTGCCACGCAGGCGGTAGCCATAAACTTCACTGTCCTCACGCCCCGGTGCTTCCCAGCGGCCGTTACTGTTTTCATCCCAGCGCACCAGCAGGCATCCCGCCGAGATGTGCATCCCGCGTTGTGCCGTGTCACTGCAGTTGCCGTGGCAGTACCCTGCGCGCCGCACGGCTTTTTCCAGGGTGTGCATGATCTGATGAAGATCTTCATGCAGTTGGGCCTGCATCATGAGACGCAGGTTTTGTGCCTGAAGCTGCGGCAGCGTGCGCGCCGCTGACAGCATTAACACGCTGCCAATCGCCATCGCCATCAGCATTTCCAGCAGCGTGAATCCCTGGGCCTTCATCGACAGTTCTCTTCAGAGGGTGAACAGATGCGTACCCGCCCACGAGACGACACAATAATCCGCCGCTTACCGGCTTCGTTGCCGATTAAAATACTGCCGGGATGGGCGGTATTTTTCTTGCCATAAAACCCTAAATCGCTGGTGACCAGTTCAACGCTCACGCCGGGGTGCGGTGCACGTAGCGTATGTTTTGTGATGCTCAGACAATCTGCCGCTCCCGTCCCCAGGCACCAGCGCCCGGCGGATTTCAGCCACAACAGATGCACGGTATTGTGCCAGTTGGCATCGCTGCGCAGCCGTTGCAACAGACGCTGGATCTGCTGCGCACTGTCGTTCAGCTGCTGTCGCTGCTGCCAGCTCTGCCAGCCGCTCCAGGCGCCCAGACTCAGGAGGCTGACTATCGTCACCACCACCATCATTTCCAGCAGGGTAAATCCGCGCATGTTTTTCGTTTTCATACCCGGCAGTGTGCGCTTTCCGTCGGATCAAACCAGCGGCAGTTGGCAGGATTGCGCGCCGTCTTCCAGACTGATTGCCCACTTGCATGTGCTTTCATTCAGATGACAAGAAGGCTCTTAATGTTGGGGAAAACACAGGGAGGTGAACAAGCCAGTGAGGAGAGATAAAGCGGTAACATCAGCAACAAAGGGGGGTTGTCGAAAGGTGATGCCCCCGGTTAAGGGGGCATGCAGGTCTAGATTGCGACCGGGGCTTTAATCGCCGGATGCGGGTCGTAGCCTTCAATCTCGAAGTCGTCGAAACGATAGTCGAAGAGGGAAGCCGGTTTACGTTTGATCACCAGCTTCGGCAGCGCACGCGGCTCACGCGTTAGCTGCAAACGCGTCTGCTCAAGGTGGTTGCTGTACAGATGAGTATCCCCCCCCGTCCAGACAAAATCACCGACTTCCAGGTCACACTGCTGCGCCATCATATGCACCAGCAGCGCATAGCTGGCGATATTAAACGGCAGGCCGAGGAAGATATCGCAGGAGCGCTGGTAAAGCTGGCAAGAGAGCTTGCCATCTGCCACGTAGAACTGGAAAAACGCATGGCAGGGTGCCAACGCCATCTGATCCAGCTCACCGACATTCCAGGCGGAAACAATGATGCGACGTGAATCCGGGTCGCTTTTCAGTTGCTCAACCACTTTCGTCAGCTGGTCAATCTGCGCACCATCAGGTGCTCCCCAGCTGCGCCACTGTTTGCCGTAAACCGGGCCGAGATCGCCGTTTTCATCAGCCCACTCGTCCCAGATCGAGACCTTATTTTCTTTCAGGTAGGCGATGTTGGTGTCACCGTTCAGGAACCACAGCAGCTCATGAATAATCGAGCGCAGATGGCACTTTTTGGTGGTAACCAGCGGGAAACCTTCCTGCAAATTGAAACGCATCTGATGACCAAAAATCGACAATGTGCCGGTGCCGGTACGATCATTTTTCGGCGTGCCCTGGTCGAGCACATGCTGCATTAACGCCAGATACTGTTTCATTTTTCCTCACGAAGCTGTGGCTGCGGACGACGACGATACGCCCAAATCATCATAATCACGCCAGCCACAATCATTGGTACAGAGAGGATCTGCCCCATGCTGATGCCGCTGAACAGGCCAAGCTGCTGGTCAGGCTGACGGAAGAATTCAACGATAATACGGAACGCACCGTAGCCAATCAGGAACAGCCCGGATACCGCGCCCATCGGGCGAGATTTACGAATAAAGACATTGAGGATGATAAACAGCACGATACCTTCAAGGATCAGCTCATAAAGCTGTGAAGGATGACGCGGCAATACACCGTAGGTTGACAACAACTGCTGCCATTCAGGATGGGTTGCGACCAGGGCTATATCTTCGCTACGCGACTCCGGGAACAGCATCGCCCACGGCAGATTGGGGTCAACGCGGCCCCACAGCTCACCGTTAATAAAGTTGCCGAGGCGGCCAGCACCCAACCCAAATGGGATCAGCGGTGCCATAAAATCAGAAACCTGGAAGAAATTGCGTTTGGTGCGGTAAGCGAAGATCAGCATCACCACGATCACCCCAATCAGGCCACCGTGGAAAGACATGCCACCATCCCACACTTTAAACAGGTACAGCGGGTTATCGAGGAACAGCGGCATATTGTAGAACAACACATAGCCGATGCGCCCGCCGAGGAAGACACCCAGGAAACCGGCATACAGCAGATTTTCTACTTCTTCTTTTTTCCATCCGCTACCCGGTTTGTTAGCACGGCGAACTGCCAGCCACATCGCGAAAACGAAGCCCACCAGGTACATCAGTCCGTACCAGTGCAGTGAAACCGGTCCGACGGAGAAAATCACCGGATCAAATTGGGGGAAAGCCAGATAGCCGTTATTCATCTTTCACCATTAGTAAAGTCAGTCCTGACAGGCAGCCGCACACTCCGGGGCTGCATAAGGCGCGCATCATAGCATAATGCGAATTATTGCGGTCCGGGCTAACTGTAAACTTTGTTAAGCGTACGCTGCCAAAAATACACGTTTAACGGCCTCCACGAATCAGGCCGCCTAAACCTCGCCGCTCCATAAACGAAGCCACCAGATGACGCACCTCTGTCGCGAACTGGGCTTCCATACCCCGTTGTGCCAGGACTTGTGCATCTTCATGCTCAAGATGGCTCAGCAGGTATTTTACGCGTGCCACGTTGCGGCCATTCATACTGAGATGGTGATATCCCATGCCCACTAACAGCGCCACGCACATGGGATCACCGGCCATTTCACCGCACAGGCAAAGTTCGATACCGGCACGTTGGGTTTCATCCGCAATACTTTTTAATGCCCGCAGCATCGCCGGATGCAGGCTGTCATACAGACTGGCCACCCGGGTATTGTTGCGGTCAACCGCCAGCAGATACTGTGTCAGATCGTTGGTGCCCACAGAGACAAAATCGACGCGCCCCTTAAGCTGCCCGATCATAAAGATCATGGAGGGGACCTCGATCATGATGCCAATGCGCGGCTGTGGAATAACATAGCCGAGCATCTCTTCCACTTCACGCGCTGCACGTGCGATCAGGCGGCGGGCCTCATCGATCTCTTCCAGGCTGGTGATCATCGGCAGCAGAATATTCAGGTTGCCGCTGGCCACGTTGGCACGCAGCATGGCGCGCAGTTGCACCAGGAAGATCTCTGGTTGATCCAGCGTCAGACGAATACCGCGCCAGCCAAGACAGGGGTTTTCTTCACTGATGGGCATATAGGGTAGCTGTTTATCCGCACCCACATCCAGTGTACGCAGGGTCACCGGTTTATCCAGGAACAGTTGCAACATGCCCTGGTACTGTGCCACCTGCTCTTCTTCCGATGGAAAACCGTTTTGCAGCATAAAGGGAATTTCGGTGCGATACAGACCCACACCGTCCACCCGGTTGCCTACCATCTTTTCGTGTTCAGCGCTTAAGCCTGCGTTGAGCATTACTTTTACCGGCTCGCCGCTTTTCAGCGCGCCGGGCAGGAAGACAAAATCCTCCGCCAGCAGGCTCAGTTCATTCTCTTCGCTGATCAGCCGCTGATATTCCTGCACCAGCACCGGTTCAGGATCGACCAGCAGTTCGCCTCGGTAGCCGTCAACGATCAGCAGATGCCCTTTCATCAGCTCGGGCTGGATGTCAGCACCCATCACCGTTGGGATGCCCATCGCCCGCACCATGATCGCGGCATGTGAGTTGGCGGCACCGTCGCGCACCACCACGCCCGCCAGGCGGTTACGCGGCAGCTCGGCCAATGTGGTTGCGGTCAGCTCATCGGCCACCAGCACAAAGCGCTCAGGCCAGGTGTTCGTGCCCTGCATGGTGTCATCGAGGTGAAACAACAGACGCTGCCCCAGCACGCGCAGATCGCCTGCACGCTCACGCAGATAGCTGTCCTGCAAGCTGGCAAACTGCGCGGCGAATTTTTCGATGACCTTTTTAACCGCCCACTCGGCCACCGAGCCGGCATCGATTTCCGCCAGCAGATCTTTTTTCAGCCGGGCATCACTTAAGAGGTGTGAGTAGAGATCGAAGATCGCCGCACTCTCTTTGTGCATGCTGGCAGTAAAACGCTTGCTGTAACGACGAAACTCGTTTGAGGCTTCACTCATGGCGAGCGCAAGGCGTTCGCGTTCTCGCACGGTATCGAGGGTCGATGCCGCGAAGACGTTTTCCAGTGAAGGCTGGCTGGAGTCGACCCAGCCCACCGCTACCGCAACGCCAGGTGCCGCCGCCAGCGCACGAATGCGGGTTTGACGGTACTGACCAAACAGGGCATTAAGCTGCGACTGTGACAGGATCGCCGCCATTTGCGTGGCCAGCGTCACCAGGAAAGACTCTTCACTTTCGTCGAACTGACGATGTTCGCGCTGCTGAACCACCAGCACGCCAAGCAACTGGCGACGGCTGATAATCGGCACGCCAAGGAAGGAGCGGAAACGCTCCTCTTTCACCGAAGGAATATATTTGAAGCTGGGGTGACTCTGCGCATCGGCGAGGTTAATGGGCTCTGCAAGCCGCCCTACTAAGCCAACGATACCTTCATCAAATGCCAGGGCAACAGTGCGCCCACGCGGCTTTTTTAGCCCACGGGTAGCCATCAGGTAATAGCAGCGACGATCGTGATCCGCGAGATAGACCGAACAGACTTCGGTTTGCATCGCCACACAGATTTCGTTAACCAGAATATCCAGCGCCTCGGTAAGCCGGGGCGCTGCCGCCACTTTCTCAACTATTTCGCGTAGCTGTGTGAGCATAATCTACGTGGCTTAACCTCTCTTCCGTCGAAAACCTGGCGTATTTCGCTGTACGGTATTCTCCTGCAGGGGCATAACCACACTGGCAAACTCTTTCATCACGCGCCGGTAAACATCACGTTTAAAAGAGACCACCTGGCGTACCGGATACCAAAAGCTCACCCAACGCCAGCCGTCGAACTCTGGCGTGCTGCTGGTTTGCATATTGATATCCGCGTCATTGCACATCAACTGCAGAAGATACCACTTCTGTTTTTGGCCGATACAAACCGGCTTTGTGTCCCAACGCACCAAACGTTTTGGCAACTTATATCGTAACCAGTTACGGGTGGATGCAAGGATGCGGACATCCTTGCGGTTCAAACCGACTTCCTCGAAAAGTTCGCGGTACATCGCCTGCTCCGCCGTCTCCCCCGCGTTAATACCGCCCTGGGGAAACTGCCAGGAGTGCTGACCAAAACGCCTGGCCCACAACACCTGTCCCTGCCTGTTACAAATTACGATACCAACATTCGGGCGGTAGCCATCATCATCGATCACCGGACTACCTCAAACTAAAACTGGATGTTCTGATTGTTTCATACTCCTTACAGACGGTAAACCACTGCTTTTAGGGGATGTGACTGCATCCGGCTGGGATAACTTGCTCTTTTTTGCAAAGTTATAAACAGATACCCGGATAAAAGTGCGATCTTATTCACGTTTTCTGTGGATAGCTTTGTGCAGAACTCTGTTAACAGGTGGGGAAAACTTTTTGACTGGCACAGAGCGACGTTTTTAAAACTAAGAATAAACCCCTATTAATCATCATCTTTTGCCGTTAACCACAGGCTTTCAACCGCTTGTCATTTAGCTGTCATCATCCGCTGATCGCCAACTGGTGAAAGATCGAACGCCTTGCACGTTATCCACAGAATATGCCGATTAGTTAGGCATGAAAAAGGTAAAACAGCGGAAAAGTACCTACGTCAAGGCTGTAAATGGAAACAGTATTATTATAAAAAGTGAGTTATCCCACTTTTCTGTGGATAACTACCCCGGTGATCCTGTTCATTGTCGGTGGCAAGCCGGGTAAAACTGTAGGAAGAGGTTTTTTTTTACGTACCTGATGCAATAAAAAAACATGATTTATCATGCTATTATTGGTGTTTTCCCCAGACCTGTCCGGGATATTTTCTCTGTGGGCAAATGACGGCTACTTTTTGAACAAATTACGGACATAATGATGACAGGTGATCTCTACCTCGTTTCTCCGCCAGAAAATGAAGACGAACTGATGGCACGCGCCGCCGCACTGGCAGGTTATACGCTGGGCGAACTGGCCGCACGCATCCACCTGCCCATTCCACGCGATCTGAAACGCGACAAAGGCTGGGTTGGCCTGTTGCTGGAACGCTACCTCGGCGCCAGTGCCGGCAGTAAGCCAGAGCAGGATTTTGCCGGGATTGGCATTGAGCTGAAAACGATTCCGGTTGATGCCAGCGGCCGCCCGCTGGAAACCACGTTTGTCTGCGTGGCACCGCTGACCGGCAACAGCGGGGTCACCTGGCATAACAGCCACGTACGCCATAAGCTGACGCGGGTGCTCTGGGTGCCCGTGGAGGGCGATCGCGCTATTCCACTCGAACAGCGCCGTGTGGGCGCACCGTTATTATGGAGCCCGGATGCCACAGAGGAGTTGCAGTTGCAGCGCGACTGGGAAGAGCTGATGGATATGATCGTGCTGGGCCAGGTTGAGCAGATCACCGCACGTCACGGGGAGTTCCTGCAAATCCGGCCGAAAGCGGCGAACAGTAAAGCGCTGACAGAGGGTATTGGCCGTGACGGGCAGCCGATCATGACGCTGCCGCGGGGTTTTTACCTGAAGAAAACCTTTACCGGCCCGCTGCTGGCCCGGCATTTTCTGCTATAAAAAACCCCTGTAAAGATTTTCCCGCTGCTGTAAACCTTAGGTATAATCGTCGTTTAGCTTTCGTTTAACTTTTATTAGAATTTAGGATGCAACATTACCATGTTTGACTGGATTGCCGATCCCAATGCCTGGTTAGCGCTTGGTACGCTAACGATCCTCGAAATTGTCCTCGGGATTGATAATATTATTTTCCTCTCGCTGGTGGTGGCAAAACTGCCTAAGCATCAACAGAATACCGCCCGCCGTATTGGCCTGGCTGGCGCCATGTTGATGCGTCTGGGGCTGCTGGCTTCTATTGCCTGGGTGATCCGCCTGACAGACCCGCTGTTTACGCTGATGGATCATGCATTCTCAGCGCGCGATCTGATCCTGCTGTTTGGTGGATTATTCCTGCTGTGGAAGTCGAGCATGGAAATTCATGAAACCATTGAAGGCGGCGGCGGTGAGCACAACACCAATGTGCATTCATTTATCGGCGCTATCGTGCAGATCATGCTGCTGGATATTATCTTCAGCCTTGATTCCGTCATTACGGCCGTTGGCCTCTCCGACCATCTGGTTATTATGATGGCTGCCGTGGTGATCGCGGTACTGGTCATGATGTTTGCCGCGCGTGCTATCGGTGATTTTGTTGACAGACATCCGTCGGTGAAAATGCTGGCGCTGGCGTTCCTGATCCTCGTCGGTTTCACGCTGATGCTGGAAAGCTTCAATATTCACATTCCTAAAGGCTACATCTATTTCGCCATGTTCTTCTCTATGGCGGTGGAATGCCTCAATCTGGCACGCAATAAAAAACGTCCGCTGTAACATCACGTCCTTACCCGGCCTGTCGGGCTGGGTAAGGAGATAGTGGTGATGCAATGTCAATGGTGTGTTGTGCGCACGATCCATTTTCAGACTCATACTATTATCGCTACAGGGAAAATAGTTTATTACTACACTTATGCTGAAGTGTTGAGTAATGAAGAGTAAGGGAGACAAGTATGAAGTGGATTTTTAGCGCAGCGGTGCTGGGCATGGCGGTATTAGCCAGTGGATGCAGCAGTAATTATGTGATGGCAACCAAAGACGGCAAGATGATTATGACCGACGGTAAGCCGCAGATTGATAAAGAGACCGGTCTGGTGAAATATACCGACGATTCCGGCCACGAACTGCAAATTAACGGTGATGACGTTTCCTCCATCGTTGAGCGTTAATCTTTAATGCAACAGTCATCTCAGTCGTTCGAGTTGCAGAATCAACATGCTTCTGCGACTTGAAATATGACGAGTTTTAAGCTGCCTTTATAGCACGTCCCGATAAATCCCCTCTTCCCCCACCCGGCCTGCACGGTTATAGTCGAAAACCGGGTTTTTGGCGTAACCTGCCAGCCCCAGGCAAAAAGCCCCTGTTGCGGACGCCCTGATGTCCCTGACCTTTGACGAATGAAAAAGGAAGCCGGCCATGCATTATCACCGTATCCCTCACAGCACCCTGGAAGTCAGTTCCCTGGGGTTGGGCACCATGACGTTTGGTGAGCAAAACAGCGAAGCCGACGCCCATGCACAACTGGATTTAGCCCTCAGCCGCGGGATCAACCTGATTGATACCGCCGAAATGTACCCTGTGCCACCCCGCCCGGAAACCCAGGGCCTGACCGAGCAGTATATCGGCAGTTGGCTGAAGGCCCGTGGCAACCGCGATAAAGTCATTCTCGCCTCTAAAGTCTCCGGGCCCGTACGCGGTGCCGATGCCTCTATCCGGCCGAATCAGGCGCTGGATCGCAAGAATATTCGTACGGCGCTGGATGCCAGCCTGAAACGTCTGAACACCGACTATCTCGACTTATACCAACTGCACTGGCCGCAGCGCCAGACCAACTACTTTGGCAAGCTGAACTATCAGTACACCGATAACGCCGCCACCGTGACGCTGCTGGAGACGCTGGAAGCGCTGACTGAGCAGGTGCGCGCAGGTAAAATTCGCTATATCGGCGTATCCAACGAAACGCCGTGGGGCGTGATGCGCTATCTGCAGCTGGCAGAAAAGCATGAGCTGCCGCGCATTGTCAGCATTCAGAATCCCTACAGCCTGCTAAACCGTAGCTTTGAACTGGGGCTGGCAGAGATCAGCCAGCACGAAGGGGTTGAACTGCTGGCTTACTCCAGCCTGGCGTTTGGTACCCTGAGTGGCAAATACCTTAACGGTGCGAAACCTGCCGGGGCGCGTAATACGCTGTTCAGCCGCTTTACCCGTTACAGCAGCGAGCAGTCGAATCAGGCAGTAGCCGAGTATGTCGCGCTGGCGAAGCAGCACGGGTTAGATCCGTCACAGATGGCGCTGGCCTTCGTGCGTCAGCAGCCGTTTGTTGCCAGCACCCTGTTGGGCGCCACCACGCTGGAACAGCTGAAGATCAATATTGACAGCTATGATGTCACGCTGAATGAAGAGGTGATTGAAGGGCTGGAAGCGATTCACCGTCGCTACACCTACCCGGCACCGTAAGAACCGCAGGCAGGGCGATCGTTCGCCCTGCCTGGTCTGACTGCCCCGTCAGAGCTGACGGGTGACTTTGCGTTTCTGCGCCAACTGCCAGCCCCACAGCACCGCAATCGCCAGCGCAAACAGCGCACCAAAACCCACGCCCGTTGCTACCGGCGGCGCACCAAACTTAATCGCCAGCGTATAAAGCCCAAGCATCAACAGCATCGCGGTGTTCTCACCCAGATTCTGTACTGCCACCGCATTCCCCGTGCCTACGGAGTCTTTGCCACGCATCTGCAATAACGCGTTAAGCGGTACGACGAAGAAACCGCCGAGCATCCCGATAATCACCAGCAGCACATACGCATTGATGGCCTGCTGCTGTAATGAGAAGAACAGCACCGCCACGCCAATCAGTACACCGGCCGGCATACAGCGCCCCACGGTTTTTAACGTCACCAGCTTCGCTGCGGCAATGGCACCGAAGACAATCCCAATCGCCACCATCGCATTCAGCAACGTCGGGGTTTTATTGTCGCTGATCCCCAGCGCCACCGGCACCCACAGCACCAGCAGGAAACGCAACGTCACGCCCGCACCCCAGAACATACTGGTACCCACCAGTGAGAAACGGGTTTCGCCATCACGCCACAGGGTGCCGCAGGCGCGGAAGAAGCTGGCCGACATGCGGGCCGGATGCCATGACTGACCGCCGCGTGCGACCGCCAGTTTTGGGATCAGCACATTCGCCGCCACCGCCAGCGCATAAGCCAGCACGCAGGCCACCAACGCCGCCGTCAGATTCCAGTCAGCAAGGAAGCCACCCGCCACCGATCCCAGCAGGATAGCGGCAATGGTGGAGGACTCCATCAGACCGTTGGCTTTCACCAGCGTGTCACCGCCGGTCAGCTCCCCGAGAATGCCGTATTTCGCCGGAGAATAGGCCGCCGCACCAATACCCACAAGGCTGTAGCCGAGGAACGGGTCAAAACCAAAACAGATCACCAATGCGCCCAGTAGCTTGAGAGCATTGGCAAACATCATGACTCGCCCTTTGGCAAAGCTGTCGGCCAGTTGCCCGACAAACGGAGCCAGCAGGATGTAGGTGGCCACAAACATCATTTGCAGCACCGGCTGGCTCCACTCCGGGTAGACCAGTGATTTCATCACGGCCAGCGTGGCAAACAGCAGCGCATTGTCACCAAATGCGGAGAAGAACTGCGCAACAATCACCGCCATCATGCCCTTCGACAATAGCGGCTGACCACTCACCTGGGATGTGCTCATGCCTGTTCCTCCGGCTTTTCCGCCATTTCACGCAGGGTGACGAAGTCCGGTTTCCCGCTGCCCAGCAGCGGCAGCTGCGATAACACGCGAATATCACGCGGAACAGCCAGCTCAGGGCTGCCCAGTTCGCGCGCCGCACGGGTCAACTGTTCGCGGGTCAGGCTGGCATCGGTGGTAAACAGCACCAGAGCCTCGCCGCGATTACCGTCCGGCTTGATGGTTGCCGCATGCTGTTTCTCCCCTGAGGCTTTCAGCGCAATCAGTTCAACACTTTCCAGCGAGACCATCTCTCCGGCAATTTTCGCAAAGCGCTTCACGCGCCCCTGAATCTGACAGAAACCGCCCTCATCAAAGCTGACGATATCACCGGTGTCATACCAGCCGGCGTCCATCTGGCCTTCGCCGTTATCCGCCTGAGGCGCTTCCAGCACACCGGGACGCTCCACGCGCAGATAACCTTTCATAATGTTCGGGCCGCGGAGCTGTAACAGACCGCCCTGTTCGATCCCCGGTACAGAAACCAGGCGCGAATCCATGCCCGGCAGGATGCGACCCACGGTGTGGGATTTCGCGGCCATCGGCACGTTGATCGCCACCACTGGCGCGCACTCCGTTACACCATACCCCTCAAGAATACGGATGCCGTATTTCTCCATCCACAGTTCACGGGTCTGGTTTTGCAGCTTCTCCGCCCCCGCCACCACGTAACGTAAACGGGCAAAGTCATACGGACTGGCAAAACGCGCATAGTTACCCAGGAAAGTGGAGGTGCCAAACAGCACGGTGCAGTTACGGTCATAAACCAGCTCCGGCACAATGCGATAGTGCAGCGGGCTGGTATAGAGAAACACTTCCGCACCGGTCATCAGCGGGGTAAACAGGCCCACCGTCAGGCCAAAGGCGTGGAACAGTGGCAACGCCGACATAAAACGATCGCGCGGCGTAAAGTCAGCCACGGTGCGGATCTGTTCAACGTTCGCCAGCAGGCTTTTATGCGAATGCACCACCCCTTTCGGGTGGCCTTCAGAGCCGGAGGTAAACAGCACCATCGCGGCATCTTCCGGCTGCTGCGGCACCTGTGCCCGGGAAGGCATCAGCAGATGGCGCAGGATCCACAGTTTGTCCTGAGTTGTGACGGTATCTTTCAGATCTTCGAGGTAAATCCACTGTACCTGAGGGATGCCTTCCGGCAGATGCCACAGCTTGCCTTTATCGAGGAACTGACGCGAGGTGAATACCGTTTTCACTTCAGACGCGGTCAGAGCGCTGGTCAGCCCTTTCACGCCTGCGGTGTAGTTCAGCATCGCCGGGATACGCCCGCGCATTGATGCACCGAGGATCGCCGCTGCCGTGACGGTGGCATTCGGCAGTAACAGGCCGATATATTCCCCCGGCTGGCTATAGCGCTCGAGAATACGTCCCACCCCGAGCGATTTTTTCAGCAGCCCGGTGTAGCTGTCAGGTTTAAAATTGACGTCTTCCACGCAGGGTTTAAACAATCCATAGCGGGTGCGTGCGGCCAGGAAGGCCTGGTACAGTGTTTCACGCGGACGTACCGCCATGCGGGCTTCCATCATGATGTGATGCAGATGCTCACCCGCCAGACGACGACGATCGCGCGCACGCGGTGCTTCGGGCATCGGAATAATCGTCGCAGGCAGTACGGTCAGGGTAATTCGCGGGAACAGACGGCGTTTAAACACGCCGGCGAGGCGGCCAAACAGGGTGTATTCGGCACCTTCAATGCGCAGCGGCACCACGGTCGCCTGCGATTTTGCCGCGACAAAACCCGCACCATCGTAGATTTTCATCAGCGAGCCGGTCACGGTAATACGCCCTTCCGGGAAGATCACCACCGGGCGTCCCTGGCCAATCAAGCGCACCAGATGCTTGATAGACATCGGTTTGGTCGGGTCGAGGGGAACGAAGTCGATCACCGAGCGCAGCGCACGCATATACCACTGTTCGCTGATAGAGGAGTAGACGGCAAATACGGGTTTCACCGGCAGGAAAACCGCCAGCAGGATGCCATCAATGAATGACATATGGTTCGGGGTGATCAAGACCTTCTCTTTATAAAGCCCGGAGAGATCGCCCGTCAGGCGGGCACCAAACAGCACCCGTAGCAGAAAACGCAACACAGAGAACAGCATGCTTTGTCCTTTTTCGCTGTAACAAATTGCGTTAACGATGCAGCAAAGGTGCGGACAACTCAATATCTAATACTTTTTTCCTGTTTCTCCGCTAACGGGGCGAGCACTTCGCCCCGTTAGCCCCGGATTAAATTTTAAACACCGCCATCGCCTGCACCAGCTGCTGGCTCTGATCTTCCAGTGAACGAGTGGCCACGGCAGACTCTTCTACCAGTGCGGCATTCTGCTGCGCCACCTCTTCCATCTGGCTGACGGCAACGTTCACCTGGTCAATCCCCTGGCTCTGTTCACGCGAGGCATTGGCGATCTCTCCCATCAGCACATTGATGCTGGCGATCTGCCCGGCAATGGTATTCATAGTGTCGCTGGCTTTAGCGGTCAGTTGCGATCCGGTATCCACGCGGCTGCGTGAGTCGGCAATCAGTGCGTGGATCTCTTTCGAGGCCTGCGCACTGCGCTGAGCAAGCGTACGCACTTCATTCGCCACCACCGCGAAGCCCCGCCCCTGCTCGCCGGCACGTGCGGCTTCTACTGAGGCATTCAACGCCAGGATATTGGTCTGGAAAGCGATACCATCGATCACTTCAAGAATGCTGGCTATACGATCGGAGCTGCGGGAAATCTCCTTCATATTATTCATCACATCACTCATCAGATGGTTACCGGCACTGGCCGTACCCGAGACATTTTCCGACAGTTCATGACCATGACGGGCATTTTCAGCATTATGTTTTACTGTTGCCGTCAGTTGTTCCATGCTGGCGGCGGTCTCTTCCAGCGAGGATGCAGAAATTTCGGTACGACGCGACAGATCGTCATTGCCGTTCGCCAGCTCGGCACTGCCCGTTTCAATCGCCAGGCTGGCATCACGCACCCGGCTGA
Source organism: Erwinia sp. MYb375 (assembly GCF_037479175.1). Classification (NCBI taxonomy): domain Bacteria; kingdom Pseudomonadati; phylum Pseudomonadota; class Gammaproteobacteria; order Enterobacterales; family Erwiniaceae; genus Erwinia; species Erwinia sp. MYb375. Next base: position 152,476 of record NZ_JBBGZS010000019.1, read on the forward strand.
CCGAGTTCATCAGTGACTGCTGCATCAGCGCCAGTCCGGCATTCAGGCGCCCCAGTTCATTGCTGCCCGCTTCCGGCAGCGGCCTTGTCAGGTCACCGCTGGCAATAAACTCCAGCTGATTCACCGCCTGATTCAGCGGTTTCAGCAACATCACCCGCAGTACCATCCACCCCATTGCAATCAGCACCAGCGTCAGCACAAAGCAGATAGCGATCAACACCAGCATCCGCGTACGGTCGGCGCTGGCCTGCTCAAGCTGCTGCTGCCCGGTTAACTGGGCATAATCAAAGAACGCTTTGTTGGCCTGGTCGAAGGCGATGCCCAGCGGGCGCAGACGGGTATCAATCATGGCGTAATAGGTGGTGAGGTCACGCTGTTGCAGAGCCTCAATCATCGGCTTCAGCCCTTCACTCATATACGTCTGGTAGGCGCGGTTAATATCCTCTCCGAGCGCTTCGCCCTTGCCGCTGCCTTTGACGGCGGTAAAGAAGCGCGCAAGGTCATCATGGGCTGCCGCCGCATACTTGCCCGCACGTTCAGCCGCGGCGGCCCCTTCCGGTAGTTTACCCAGTTCAATATTCCGCACCGCCAGTGAAGCCACCACGCGGATACGCTGCATGTTGGTGTTACTGCTGGCAAGGTTGCCTAGCTGCACGCCCTGGGTCAGGTTGACCGCATTCAGCGCGTCGTAAGATTTACCAATCGCCACCACGCCCAGCACGCTAACCACCAGCAGGATCAGTGCCATAAGCGCGAGCAGGAGAAGCAACCCGGTACGAATCGAGAGATTTTTGATCATGATATTTTCCGCAGGTGAAGTTTTTTTTAGGCTATAGCGGGTATATCGGCAGGAAGAGAGGATAACTGTAGGGGCGGGTCCATGCCCGCCCATGCCCCATACTACGGCGTTTTCCAGCCGCCACCGGTTGCTACAATCAGCTGCACGCTGGTCACCCACTGGGTGCTTTGCAGTGTCAGCAGGCTCTGCTGCTGGGTCAGGCTGGTATTCTCGGTGGTGGCCACGTCGAGATAGTCGATCATCCCGGCCTGATACTGATTGTTAGTGACGCGTGCGGACTCCTGTGCTGAGGCCGCCGCACGCTGCTGCGCCTGCATTTCCGCCTCGAAGGTGCGCAGTGCCACCAGATAGTTTTCTACCTCTTCAAAGCCGGACAACACCGTCTGCCGATAGCTGGCCACATCCGCATCGTACGCGGCGCGTGCCTGATACACTTTCGCGGAGGTGGCTCCGAAATCAAGCAGCGTACCGCTCAGGCTGGGTCCCAACGACCAGATGCGATTGGGTAAGGTCAGCAGATGACTGAAGCTGGAACCGGAATAGCCCGCACTGGCGCTGAGCGTCAGATCCGGGTAGTAACCGGCAATCGCCACGCCCACGGCGGCATTGGCGGCGGCCACCGTGCGCTCTGCCTGGGCAATATCCGGGCGGCGTTGCAGTAAATCTGCGGGCAATGTCACTGGTGCCGCCGGCAGTGTGGCCTGAAGCGGTGCCACCGCGAGGCTAAACTCTGCCGGGGTTTTCCCCATCAGTACCGCAATCGCATGTTCAAGCTGAGCACGTTGCCAGCTGAGATCCAGCGCCGAAGCCCGTGCGCTTTCAAGCTGGGTTTCCGCCTGCGCCAGGGTGCCGCGTGATTCACTGCCTGCCTGATATTTATTCTGGATTACCGTCAGATAACGCTGATAGGCATCCACGCTTTTCTGATACAGCGCGATGCGCTGGTCAAGAATGCGTAGCTGGAAATAGTCCTGTGCCAGTGTTGACTGGGCGCTGAGGGTCATATTCGCCAGTTCGGCCGCGCTGGCCTCTGCGCTGGCCCGGTTCTCCTCCAGCGTGCGGCGCAGTTTGCCCCAGATATCCAGCTCCCAGGAGGCGGAGACCTGCAATGCGTGGCTGTTACTGACCGACTGACCGCTGGTGCTGGTGGTGGCAGATGCCCCGCTGCGCGTCGAACTGCCCGTCCCGGTGACCGTTGGCAGCAGATCGCTGCGCGATTCTGAGGCCAGCGCCAGCGCCTGGCGGTACAGGGCTTCATACTGCGCCACGTTCTGATTCGAAATCTTCACCTGACGCAGCAGGCTATCCAGCGTGCTGTCGTGGTACACCGCCCACCAGTCGCCTTTACTGAGCTGATCCTGTGGCCTGGCCTGATGCCAGCCTTTGGCCTCTTTATACTGCAACGCGGTCGGAGCTGTCGGGCGCTGGTAATCCGGGCCAACGGCACATCCGCCAATCAGCAATGCCAGTACAAGGGGAGTACGTTTTTTCATTTTCATCATTATTGAGTTATTCAGCATGACGCAGACGCAGCCACTGACGTCGTGTGGCACGGCTGGCGCGGTCAAGATAGAGGTACACCACCGGAGTAGTGAATAAGGTCAGTAACTGGCTCAGGGCCAGACCACCGGCAATCGCCAGCCCCAGCGGGCTGCGCAGATCGGCATCTCCCCCGCTGCCCAGCGCCAGCGGCAGTGCGCCGAAGAACGCCGCCAGGGTGGTCATCATTATCGGACGGAAGCGCATCAGGCAGGCCTGAGTGATCGCCTGTTGCGGGGTCATCCCCTGCTTACGTTCGGCCGCCAGCGCAAAGTCGATCATCATAATGGCGTTCTTTTTCACGATGCCAATCAACAACAGGATGCCGATCAGCGCGATCACCGTCAGCTCCGTGCCGGTTAACAGCATCAGCAGCAGCGCGCCCACCCCGGCGGACGGCAGCGTGGAGAGAATGGTTAACGGATGAATATAACTTTCATACAGCATCCCCAGCACGATATACACCGCGGCCAGCGCCGCGAGGATCAACCACGGCATTGAGGCATTCAGCTCGGCAAAGGCCTGCGCGGTGCCGGCAAAACCGGCCTGAATCGTATCCGGCAGGCCAATTTTTGCCATCGCCGTTTTCACCGCCGCCTGCGCCGCTTCAAGGGATGCACCGTCCTGGAGGTTAAAGGCGATGGTGCTGGTGGCCGACTGACCCTGATGGTTGACCGACAACGGTGCATTACTGCCGCTGATGCTGGCAAAAGCCGACAGCGGAATGCGATCGCCACTGTCATTGACCACAAACAATTTGTTGAGCGTATCCGGATCGCGCGTCCATTCCGGGCTGAGTGACATCACCACATGATACTGATTCAGCGTTTTGTAAAGCGTGGCTACCTGACGCTGGCTGAAGGCATTATTCAGCATGTCATCCAGCATCTGCACATTCACACCCAGCCGGGTGGCGCGGTCACGATCGATAGTGATCATCACTTCCTGCCCGCCAGTCTGGGAGTCAGAATCAATGCTGGTTAGCAGGGGGATCTGCTCCAGCGCCGCCTTCACTTTCGGTGTCCAGATACGCAGCGTATCCAGATCGTCAGCCTGCAGGCTGTACTGATACGAAGCGTTAGCACTGCGCCCACCAATATGAAGATCCTGCGCCGCCATCAGGAACAGTTCGACGCCAGGCACATTCTGGGTTTTACCGCTGAGGCGGTTGGCCACTTCGCTGGCACTGGCATCGCGCTGATCGAAATCTTTCAGATGGACGAAAAACATGGCGGTATTGCGCGAGCCAAACGCCCCGCTGCCCATTGAGGACATCACCCCATCCACCGCCGGATCTTTTTCGATCATCGCTGCATAGGCTTTCACTTTCGGTTCCATCGCCTGGAATGAGGCGTTCTGATCGGCACGCATCATGCCCATCAGCAGCCCGGTATCCTGGTTCGGGAAGAACCCCTTCTGCACCACGGAATAGAGAAAGACGTTAAGGATCACCGTCAGCAGCAGGCTGAACATCGTCAGGCGCTGATGGCGCATCACCCATGTCAGCGCAGCGGCATAGGCAGCCAGCAGGCGGTTGAGGCCATTCTCAATCCACTGATAGAGCGGATGTGGGCGTTTCGTCACCGCCGGTTTACGCTTCAGCAGACGCGAACAGAGCATCGGCGTCAGGCTGAGTGAGACCAGCATGGAGATAATCAGTGAGGCGGTGAGCGTCACGGCAAATTCGCGGAACAGGCGCCCGACAATACTGCCCATCAGCAGGATCGGGATAAACACCGCCACCAGCGACAGCGTCATCGACAGCACGGTGAAACTCACTTCCTGCGCACCTTTGATCGAGGCACGCACCGGGCTGAGCCCCTCTTCGATGTAGCGGGTGATATTTTCCAGCACCACGATGGCATCATCCACCACAAAGCCGGTGGCGATAATCAGCGCCATCAACGACAGGTTATCGAGGCTGTAACCGCACAGATACATCACCGCGCAGGTGCCAATCAGCGATACCGGCAGCGCCAGCGCCGGGATCACCAACGCACGCACATCGCGCAGTAAAACAAACACCACGCCGATGACCAGCAGCATCGCAATCAGTAAGGTCTCTTCGGTTTCATACAATGATGCGCGCACGTTGGGCGAACGGTCGACCACAATGGTCAGTTTCACGTCAGCGGGCAGATCTTTTTCAATCAGCGGCAGTTGGGCTTTAATGCCATCGATGGTCTCCAGCATATTAGCCCCGGCGGAACGGGTCACACCGATGGTCACCGACGGTGAACCGTTATAGAAACCAGCGCTGTAGTTATCTTCCACGGAATCAGACACCTTAGCGACATCGCTCAGGTGAATGGCACGCCCGTTGCTGTAGCTGACCACCAGATTACGGTACTGGCTGGCCTGATCGAGCTGGCTGTTGCCGTCCACCATCCATGACTGGCTTTTCCCTTCCAGCCTTCCTTTCGGCAAATTAGTGGTGCTGTTAGCGATGGCTTCACGCACGCTGTCCAGTGACACACCCGCCTGGCTTAACTGCTGAGGTTGCAGGTCAATGCGCACCGCAGGCAGGGCACTCCCGCGCAGGGAAACATCCCCCACGCCCGTCACCTGGGCGATCTTCTGTTTGATTTTACTGTCGGCCAGATCGTACAGCTCAGCGCTGGTGCGGGTGGTGGACGACAGCGCCATCATCAGCACCGGGGCATCGGACGGGTTGGCTTTCTGGTAGGTCGGTAGCGACGGCATACTGCTCGGTAGCAGGCTGCGCGCTGCGTTGATGGCGGCCTGCACATCGCGCGCCGCGCCGTTTATATCGCGATCGAGGGCAAACTGCAGGATGATATTGGTCGAACCTTGAGAACTCTCCGAGGTCATCTCAGTGATACCGGCAATCTGCCCCAGCGCACGCTCCAGCGGCGTGGCCACCGTGGCAGCCATCGTTTCCGGGCTGGCTCCCGGCAGGTCAGCCGACACCATAATGGTCGGGAAATCCACCGTCGGCAGCGGGGCGACCGGCAGCAGTCGATAGCCCAGCGCCCCCAGCAACACCAGCGCCAGTGTGAGTAACAGCGTGGCAACCGGGCGGAAAATAAACAGACGCGTCATACTCATTCACGCCCCCGTGCGGCGTCTGAGCGGCGCAGATAACGTTTCATGCGCTGTGACAGCCCATCAAACCACAGGTAGATCACCGGGGTGGAAAACAGTGTCAGCACCTGGCTGAAGATCAGCCCGCCAACAATCACCAGGCCCAACGGCTGACGCAGCTCTGCACCCGAACCGGAAGCCAGCATCAGCGGCAGTGCGCCCAGTAGTGCCGCCATGGTGGTCATCAGGATTGGACGGAAGCGCAGCAGGCAGGCCTGATGGATCGCCTCACGGGGGCTGAGGTGCTGCTTGTGCTCGGCCTCCAGCGCAAAGTCGATCATCATAATGGCGTTCTTTTTCACGATGCCGATCAGCAGGATCACCCCAATCAGTGCGATCAGGCTGAATTCGGTATCCGCCAGCATCAGCGTCAGCAGCGCCCCCACCGCCGCCGACGGCAGCGTCGAGAGAATGGTCACCGGGTGAATAAAGCTCTCGTAGAGAATACCCAGTACCACATACATGGTCAGCAGCGCTGCGAGGATCAGCCACAGCGTATTGCTGGTGGCACTCTGGAACGCCGCCGCTTCGCCCTGATAACGCAGGGTAATCGACGGCGGCACCGCCAGTGAAGTGCTCTCCTCACTGATGGCCTGCTGCGCCTGTTCCAGCGAATAGCCATCATTGAGATTGAAGGAGACGGTGACCGCCGGGAACTGATTCAGCCGCATATGTACCAGCGAGCCGGTACGGAGGTGAATGCTGGCGACCGAGGTCAGTTTCACCATGCCACTGGTGGTGGTGCTGGCCGTGCTGTCCGTTGAACTGCTGCTGGTCGTGCTGGTGCTGGTTGTACTGGTTGATGATGACGAACTGCTGCTGGTTGAGGGTTGCAGATAGATATCATCAAACGAGGCCGGAGACTGCTGGAATGCAGGGGCCACTTCCAGCACCACACGATACTGATTCGACTGGGTGAAAATGGTGGAGATCAGGCGCTGACCAAAGGCGTTATACAGCGCGGTGTCCACGTCTGAGGCAGTAATGCCGTAACGGGCGGCTGCATCGCGATTCAGCTCAACGTATGCCACCTGCCCCTGATGCTGCAGGTTACTGACCACCGAGCTGAATTCCGGGCGCTGCTGCAATGCGCTGACCAGCTTCGGGGACCACGCCACCAGGTTCTGGCTGTCCGCATCGTCAAGCGTCAGTTGGTAGCGATCCGGCGTGATCTGATCGTTCACCGTCAGATCCTGCGCGGATTGCAGATACAGTGAGATGCCCGGCACCCCCGCCGTCGCCTGTTGCAGCTCGGCAATTACGCTGTCGGCGCGTTCATCGCGCTCGTCAAACGACTTGAGGTTAATCTGCAAACGGCCGCTGTTCAGGCTGGTATTACTGCCGTCGATCCCCACCGTCGAAGAGAGGCTTTCGACCGCCGGGTTTTTCAGGATAATGTCCGCCAACTGCTGCTGACGCCGTGACATCTCTTTAAATGACACATCCTGAGAGGCGACGGTTACGCCCTGGATCAACCCGGTGTCCTGCGCCGGGAAGAACCCCTTCGGCACCACCAGATAGAGCAACGCCGTCAGGGCCAGGGTGGCTAACGCGACACACAGCGTTAGCCGTTGATGGTTGAGGACGACGGTCAGCAAGCGATCATATCCGGCCACCAGCTTGTCAAAGAACTCGCCGCCCTTGCGGTAGAAGCGCGTCTGGCGGTGTTCAGGAATATGGCGCAGCAAATACGCACACAGCATCGGCGTCAGGGTCAGCGACACCAGCATGGAAACCAGTATCGACACTGCCAGCGTGATGGCAAATTCGCGGAACAATCGCCCCACCACATCCCCCATAAACAGCAGCGGGATCAGTACCGCAATCAGCGAGAACGTCAGGGAAATAATGGTAAAGCCAATCTGCTGCGAGCCTTTCAGTGCGGCTTCCATCGGGCTTTCGCCCTTTTCCAGACGGCGGGAGATGTTCTCCACCACCACAATGGCATCATCAATCACGAAACCGGTGGCCACCGTCAGCGCCATCAGCGACAGGTTATTGAGGCTGAATCCGGCGAGATACATCACGCCAAAAGTGCCCACCAGCGACAGCGGCACGGCAATGCTTGGGATCAGCGTCGCCGCAACGTTGCGCAGGAACAGGAAGGTCACCATCACCACCAGCGCAATCGACAGCATCAGCTCAAACTGCACATCGCTAATCGATGCGCGAATGATCTGGGTACGATCCGACAGCACGGTGACTTTGACGCCGTCCGGCAGCGCGGCCTGGAGGGTCGGCAGCTGCGCTTTGATGCTGTCCACCACCGAAATCACATTAGCGCCCGGCTGGCGCTGCACGCTGATAACAATCGCCGGTGTATTATTGGCCCACGCCGACTGATATGTGTTCTCAGCCGCTTCTTCAATATGTGCCAGGTCGCGCAGACGCAGCGCCGAACCATTTTTCCAGGTCAGGATCAGGTTGCCGTATTCAGCGGCAGTGCGCAGCTGATCGTTGGCATCGATGGTGACCGAATGGTACTGACCATCAAAGCCCCCTTTCGACCCATTGACGTTGCTGTTGCTGACCAGCGTATTGACGTCCTCCAGCGTCAGGCCATGTGCGGCCAGCGCTTTCGGGTCCATCTGCACGCGGATGGCAGGCTGATGCCCCCCGGCCAGCGTCACCATGCCCACCCCGGAAATCTGTGACAGCTTTAGCGCAATACGGGTGTTCACCAGATCCTGCACTTTGGTCAGCGGCAATGTGTCTGAACTGGCGGCTAAGGTGATCACCGCGCTGTCCGCCGGGTTGACCTTTTTATAGGTCGGCGGATTGGGTAAGTCGGTTGGCAGCAGACTGTCGGCGGCATTAATCGCCGCCTGCACTTCCTGTTCGGCCACATCCAGTGACAGATCGAGAGAGAACTTCAGGCTGATCACCGACGAACCGCTTGAACTGCTGGAGGCCATCTGGCTGAGGCCTGACATCTGCCCAAGCTGGCGCTCCAGCGGTGCCGTCACGGATGAGGCCATCACATCCGGGCTGGCACCGGGATAGAGTGTGGTGACCTGAATGGTCGGATAATCCACCTGCGGCAACGCCGATGTGGAGAGCATACGGTAGGCAAAAATACCGGAAATCAGCACGCCCACCATCAGCAGGATGGTGGCTACCGGGCGTTCGATAAAGATGCGCGATGGGTTCATTGCGCTTTCTTGCCCCCGATAGCGGCGGCCGTCTCTTCGGCGGTGACCACCGAGACTTTGCTGCCGTCGGTCAGACGGTCAATGCCTTCCGTCACCACCTGTTCACCGGCGCTGACGCCTTCAAGGATCGCCTGCTGGTCGCTGCCAAACACCGGCCCGGTTTTCACCGCTTTGCGGGTCACCGTGTTGTCTTTATTGACCACGTAGACAAAACTGCCATCGCTGCTCAGTTGCAGCGCTTGCCCGGGGATCACCGTCGCCTGTTTCAGGGTGCTGGTTTGCAGGCGCAGGTTAACAAACTGATTGGGGTAGAGCGACTCGTCGAGGTTGGCAAACTGCGCTTTCAGCGTAACGGTGCCTGTGCTGGTATCAATCTGGTTACTGATAAACTGCACTTCCCCCTGCGCCAGCTCGCTGCTGCCCTGCTGGTCGAATGCGGTGGCAGGCAGGCTCTGATCGTTGTGCAGTGCTTTCAGCAGCGTGGGAATATTGCTCTGCGGCACGCTGAAGGTGACGGCGGCGGGTTGCGTCTGCGTGATGGTCACCAGCCCGGTCGTTGAGCTGCTCTGCACCATATTACCGGCATCCACCAGACGCAGACCAACGCGCCCGCTGATCGGCGCGGTGATACGCGCGTACTCAATATTGAGTCTGGCGGCATCAATCTGTGCCTGATCGGCTTTGACCGCCCCGCTGTACTGCCCGACCGTGGCGATCTGGGTGTCGAGGTCCTGACGCGCCAGCGAGTCCTGAGCATACAGTTTCTGATAGCGGGCCAGCGTCAGTTGCGCGCTTTTTAGCAGCGCCTGATTTTGGTTGAGATCGCCCTGATACTGCGCCAGCGTTGCCTGGTAGCTGCGCGGGTCGATCTGCGCCAGCACCTGCCCGGCGGCCACTTTCTGCCCCTCTTTAAACCAGACGTGCGTCAGCTGTCCGTCGACACGGCTGGTCACGGTCACCGTCGCATTGGGGATCACCGTACCCAGCGCCGTCAGGTAGACCGGCACATCAGCCAGCACCACGGGGCCAGTGTGCACTGGCGTCGTCATGCCCGCCATCATCTGTCCTGGCCCACCCGGGCCCCCCGGACCACGCATACCGCCACGGCCACCGGCTCCGCTCTGACCGTGCGGCCAGAAATGCCAGGCCAGAGCAGCAGCAAGCAATAGCAAAATAACGCAGAGGATGATTTTACGCCGGGCGTGCGATTTCTTCGGGGAGGTAACGGTCATGAGGCTCTGTTCAATAAGATGCAGCAAGAGGATAAACACGCCGGTAATCACCGCCGCGACAGAAATTTAATGTGGGCCAGGCGTGCCTGGCCCCTACGTTAACACTGCATCATACGCAGGGGTCAGGTATGCCTGGCCCCTGCGCTAACACCGCATCATGCGTAGGGGTCAGGCACGCCTGACCCACAAAACCATCAACCGTTGTTGATAGTAATTCCTATTATCATCTATTTAACTGCTGAAATTCTATCCTCACCGCGTAAGAATTTCGTAATAAGTAAAAGATTTCATCTCATTTCTTCACGATTTCCATCCCCCTCCCAGTGCTTTATAAAGTGTAATCTGCTGGTTTAGCTGCCCGAGACGGGTGGTAATCAATAACTGCTGCACGCCATACAGCGAGCGCTGTGCCACCAGTACATTCAGATAATTGTCCACACCTTCACGGTAGCGCACGTTAGCAAAATCGAAGTTACGCTGGTTCGCGATTTCATCTAACTGGCGGGCTTTCAACTCATCCTGGTAGGTTTCCTGGCCCGCCAGGGCATCCCCCACCTCTTTAAATGCCGTCTGGATCGTCTTCTCATAATCCGCAATTTCAATGCGTTTTTGCAGTTTGGCGATATCCAGATTGGCCGAGTTCACCCCGCCATCGAAGATGGGCAAATTGATACTGGGCCCAAATGACCACGCGGCCGTGCCACCCGACAGCAGATGGCTAAAGGCCGCAGAGGTGGAACCTCCCGCCGCCGTCAGTGAAATGCTGGGGAAGAACGCAGCACGTGCCGCACCGATGTTGGCATTCGCCGCCTTTAACGTGTGTTCAGCGGCGATAATATCCGGGCGATGCGTCAGCAGGTCGGAAGGCAACCCGGCTGGCGTGACCGGGAAATTCCAGGCTTTCTGCAAACGGGCGCCCGCCAGCAGACCGGCGGGCAGATCGCTACCCACCAGTAGCCTCAGTGCATTAACATCCTGGCGTACCTGGCGGCTGTAGGTCGCAATATCCGCCTGCGCCGCACGTACCGCGGTTTCAGCCTGCACCAGGTCCTGTTCGCTGGCCACCCCACCGTCATAGCTGCGTTTCGTCAGATCCCAGGAGTCCTGCTGACTTTTTGCCGTATCCTGCGCCAGTTTCAGCAGATCATTATCGGAACACAGCGACAGATAGCCAGAGGCCACTTCAGCAATCAGGGTGATCTGCGTCGCCCTTTGTGTGGCCGCGCTGGCCAGCCAGGCTTCCAGTGCCTGATCGCGCAGACTTTGCAAACGACCAAAGAAGTCCAGTTCCCAGGCGGTAACGCCCAGGCTGGTATTCAGCTGGTGATACGTCACCGGTCCGCTGCTCTGCGTGCTGTAGAGATTACCCGGGAGATGTGTGGCGCTATCGCTGGCATTGAAATCAAGCGATGGCATCAGGGCGGCGCGATCAACTTGCACCTGAGAACGCGCCACCTCCACATTCAGCGCCGCCACGCGCAGGTCACGGTTATTGGTCAGCGCACTGGCGATCAGCCTGTGCATGACCGGATCGGTAAAGAAGTTCTGCCAGCGGATGTCCGCGCCATCGCCACGCAACGCCGCCCCCTGACTCTCGTAATGCGCCGCAACGGGTAAAGCCGGGCGATGATAGTCTGGGGCCATAGTACACCCCGTGAGGATCATCGTCAGAGGCAAGATCCCCTGAGAGAAAGACTTACGCATCATGTTCTTCAACCTCAGTTTTCACTTTTTTCTTCGTGGAAAAACGCTGGGCAACCACAACGTAAAACATCGGCACGAAGAAAATGGCCAGGAAGGTGGCGGTGATCATCCCGCCGACGACGGCAGTCCCGATCGAGTGCTGGCTTCCTGCACCGGCACCATGAGACATCGTCAACGGCAGCACGCCGAGCACAAAGGCCATTGAGGTCATAATGATTGGCCGGATACGCAGTTTCGCCGCCTCAATTGCTGACTCCACCAGTCCTTTCCCCTGATTTTCATGCAGATCTTTGGCAAACTCGACAATCAGAATGGCGTTTTTGGCGGCAAGCCCAATGGTCGTCAGCAGCCCCACCTGGAAGAAGACGTCATTTTCCAGGCCTCGCATCAACACCGCAAGAATGGTGCCTAACACGCCCATGGGTACCACCATCAGCACCGAGAATGGGATCGACCAGCTCTCATACAGTGCAGCCAGGCAGAGAAAGACCATCAGAATGGAAATGGTATACAGCGCCGGGGTCTGCGAACCGGACATCTGCTCCTCGTAGGACAACCCATGCCAGCCAACACGGAACCCTTTGGGCAGTTTGGCGGCAATCTCGTTGACGGCTTTTACCGCATCACCCGAGCTATACCCAGGCGCAGGCGAGCCCATAATCTCCACCGACGAGGCACCGTTAAAGCGCTCATAGCGCGGTGAACCGTATTCCCACTTGCCACTCCCGAAGGCGGAATAAGGCACCATGTCACCACGGGCATTACGGAAGTACCATTTGTCGAGGTCTTCCGGTGCCACACGCGACCCCGCGTTACCCTGCACGTAAACCTTCTTAACGCGGGCGTTATAGATAAACTGGTTCACGTAGTTCGAGCCCCAGGCCGTGGAGAGCGTATCGTTAACCTCTTCCAGGCTGAGGCCCAGCGCCCGCGCGCGTTCATCATCAATAATCAGATGATATTGCGGCTCATCCTCCATCCCGTTCGGACGGGTAGCGAACAGGCGCTTGTCTTTCGCTGCCATCGACAGGAATTGATTACGTGCGGCCATCAGTGCAGCGTGCCCCTGGTTATTGACGTCCTGCAGGAAGAAGTCGAAGCCGGTCGCATTCCCCAGTTCCATAACGGCTGGCGGTACCAGAGCAAACACTTTGGCATCTTTAAGCGTGGCGAAGTGCGCCATCGTGCGGGCAGCCAGTTTCTTCACCGACTGATCGCTGTTGCGCTGGTCCCAGGGTTTCAACAGCACAAAGGACATGCCGACATTTTCCCCACGCCCGGCAAAACTGAAACCATTCGGCGAGAAGACCGATTTAACCTCAGGTTCGTTCTTCAGCAACCAGCCACCAATGTCATTCAGCACCTCCTGGGTGCGTCCACTGGAGGCATTGGCGGGCAGCGTCACCTGCACCATCATCACCCCCTGATCCTCATCCGGCAGGAATGAGGTGGGTACGCGGGTAAACAGATAACCTGTTGCGGCGATAATGGCCACGTAGATCACCAGGAACAGCTTTCGTTTGGAAATAACGCGACTCACGCCGCGGGTGTAATAAAGCGTCCCGGTGTCGAATTTACGGTTAAACCAGCCCGCCATCCCGGTGGTTTTATGCTCGGCAGAGGTCGCTTTCAGCAGCGTGGCGCACAGTGCGGGGGTGAAAATCATCGCCATCAGCACCGAGAGCGCCATCGCAGAGACAATGGTGATTGAGAACTGACGGTAGATAACCCCGGTGGAACCACTGAAGAAGGCCATCGGCAGCAGCACCGCTGACAGCACCAGCGCAATCCCCAGGAGCGCCCCTTGAATCTGCTGCATGGACTTAATCGTGGCGGCTTTCGGATCCAGCCCTTCGTCGTGCATCACACGTTCGACGTTTTCCACCACCACGATAGCGTCATCCACCAACAGCCCGATGGCCAGCACCATTCCAAACATCGTGAGAATATTGATGGTGTAACCGCAGGCAGCAAGAATACCGAATGTGCCCAGCAGCACCACCGGAACCACCATCGTGGTAATCAGCGTGGCACGCAGGTTTTGCAGGAACACAAGCATCACCATGAAGACCAGCACAATCGCTTCGATCAGCGTTTTCACCACCTCCTCAATCGAGGCACTGACAACGGGTGCTGTATCGTACGGGAAATTGACTTTCACCCCTTCCGGCAGGAAAGGTTTAATGCCATCAACGGTATGTCGCACGCTGTTGATCGCATCCAGCACGTTACCGCCGCTGGCAAGGCGCAGTGCAATACCAACCGACGGTTCACCGTTAAAAGTGGAGGAAATGCTGTAATCCTGTGGGCCAAGATCGATACCGCCCACGTCACGCAGGCGCACCTGTGAACCATCAGCATTGACCTTCAACAGAATGTTTTTGAACTGCTCCACTGACTGCAGACGGGTTTTCCCGACGATAGTCGCACTGAATCTTGCGCCCGGCACCGTCGGTAATCCGGCGAGTTTACCACTGGAAACCTGCACGTTCTGCTGGCTGATCGCCGTAGTGATATCGCTGGGAACCAGCTGGTATTTATACAGTTTTTCCGGGTCGAGCCAGATACGCATTCCGTACTCGGCCCCCATCACCATAAAATCCCCCACGCCGTTGCTGCGCGCAATCGGGTCCTGTAATTTCGACACCATCAGGTCAGCGAGATCGCCATTACTCAGCTTGGGATTACTCGACGTCAGCCCGACCACCAGCATAAAGTTGGCCTGGTACTTACGGATATTGATTCCCTGATTCACCACTTCGGTCGGCAATTGTGATTCAGCCAGCGACACTTTGTTCTGCACCTGCACCTGGGCAATATCCGGGTCTGTGCCCTGATTAAAGGTGACGATGATTGACGCACTGCCGTCACTGTTACTTTGTGATTCGATATAACGCAGGTTATCCAACCCGTTCAACTGCTGTTCAATGACCTGCACCACGGTATTTTGCGTCGTTTCTGCGCTCGCACCCGGATAGGCCACCTGCACCGAAATCGCCGGAGGGGCAATATTCGGGTACTGATTGATAGGCAGAATGAGAATCGACAGCCCCCCCACCAGCATCACCACGATAGCGATCACCCAGGCAAAAATAGGTCGTTCAATAAAAAATTTAGACATCAGGGTTTCCTTGCTACTGCGCCGATGCGTCGGTGGTCGTCAGATTGACTGTCGAGGCGTTCGATGACCCGTTCGTGCTGGCAGTGGTGGTCACCCGCGTTCCGGCCTGCACGGTCTGCAGCCCATTCACGACCACCCGATCGCCCGATTTCAGCCCGGAACTCACCAACCATTTGTGACCGATCATCTGGCCGGTGGTGATCGACTGCTCCTTGATGCGATTGTCCGCATCCACAAGGTAGACATAAGGCCGCCCTTTGCTGTCATGCATGATCGATTCCTGCGGCACCAGAATGCCCTGTTCGGCGATCCCCTGCGGGAAACTGGCGTGGACAAACATGCCAGGCAACAGTTCACGCTGCGGATTGGAGAAAACGGCACGCAACGTGACGCTGCCGGTGCTTTCATCCACCGTCACTTCCGAGAACTCCAGCCGCCCCTCTTGTGGATAGGGAGAACCATCCTCCAGCGTCAGTTTTACCGCCGCAGCATTCTTTCCCACTTTTTTTAACAGCCCTTCCGCCAGTGCACGGCGCTGCGCAAGGAGATCAAGTGAAGAGGCACTGACATCGACATAAATGGGATCAAGCTGCTGGATCAGACTCATGTAACTGCTTTGCCCATTGGTCACCAGCGCCCCTTCGGTCGACAGTGAACGCCCGATATGACCGGAAATGGGTGCCCGCACCTGGGTGTAATTGAGGTTAACGCGTGCCGTTTCGACATCGGCTTTCGCTTCACGCGCCGTGGCTACCGCATCATCGTAGGTCTGTTGGCTGATGGCATGCGCAGCGGCCAGCGGTCTGTAGCGCGCAGCCACTTTGTCCGCGTTTATCAAGGTCGCCAGTGCCTTGTCGTAGGAGGCCTGGTAACTGGCGGGGTCTATCTGATATAGCGATTGTCCCGCTTTCACTTCGTTTCCCTCCGTGAACAGGCGTTTACGTACAATACCGCTGACCTGGGGGCGCACTTCTGCCGTGCGGATGGCCGTGGTTCGGCCCGGTAACTGTTTAAACAACGTGACAGGCTCACTGTGTAAAGTGCTGATACCGACCTGAACGGACGTGTCTTGGGGCGGGGTCGTGGTCTGGTCGCAGGCGGCCAGCAAAAAAAGCAAACTCGCGGGAAGAATCCTTAAGCGCATGGTGAAGTCTCAATTAGATAGCTTTAAATTAATAACGAGAGTGATTACTCTCATAAAAAAGAGGCATGATAGAGGGTGCAAAAATCTGGCTGTGTTAAGTTTCCGCTAAGTTCTTTATCGACACGCGACGAGTTAGATTCTCGTGCCGCATCGGGTTGGCGGATGCTGATAGCTGTTGCCTCCTGCAATCAATGCCCGGGTTAGCCCAGAGGCTCTACTCCCCTCCTCCTGAGTTCACGCCGCGCCAGGTCCTTCAGCCAGCAGGCGAGCGTCACATTGTCATTGTCGGTGATCATTCTCAACTGATCGTGCAGCTGAGGGTGGATGCGTAGCTGAAAGGCGGCTGAACGACCGCCAGTTTTTGGCGTCCTGTCTTTAAGTTTCGGCATTTATCGGTTCCTGAAGGTCATAAACGCCCCCTGCAGCGCTACCAACACCTCAGGGGGCTGACACGACACAATGGAATGCATTACTGCATCGTGGTGTCCCACCTTAGCCCTTTGCCCTGTGCTTATTTTGTCGATTCGTGTATCTGCCACATAAAAGTTGTCAGTAAAAGAAACCAACAGGATAAAATGATGAAAAAGGGATTGAAGGGGTAAAAAAAACCCACGCAAAGGCGTGGGCTGGCGGTGTGACTCTGAGGGATCAGCCCGGATGGTAAATCGCATCCGGGGCGATATTCATATGCTTCAGTACCGGGCCAATAATGTTGCCGAATACCGGAGCGGCGACCGAGCCACCGAAGTGATCGCCCGCCGTCGGATGGTTGATCATAATCACCAGCGCCACCTGAGGGTCACTGGCGGGTGCCACTCCGGCGGTGTAGTTGATATAGCCACCATCATATTTGCCGCTGTCGCCCATCTTTTCTGCCGTACCGGTTTTGATGGCCAGACGATAGCCCGGCACTGCAGCACGCACCCCGCTGCCGCCCGGTAAGGCATCACTCTCCATCATATGCACCACGGCACGCACCGTGTTTTCATCTGCCACACGGCGGCCCGCCACAGGCGGGCTGACCTTCGTGATGGACAGTGGCCGATAAACACCAAAGGAACCCAGCGTGGCGTATTCTCGCGCAATCTGCAGTGGCGTCACGCGCAGACCGTAGCCAAACGAGAAGGTCGCACGTTCGATATCCGCCCAGCGCTCACGGTGCAGCGGGAAGTAGCCCACACTTTCCCCGGTCAGACCTAATCCGGTCGGCTTACCCAGACCAAACGCGTGGTAGGTATTCACCAGCACTTCTGCCGGCATCGCCAGGGCAATGTGCGACACGCCAATATCACTGGATTTTTGCAGAATGCCGGTCATGGTGAGGCGCGGCCAGTGGCCAACGTCGCGGATCAGGTGGCCATTGACACGATAAGGCGTGGTATCCAGTACCGAATCCGGGCGCACCAGTTTACGCGCCAGCCCTTCCATCACCACCAGCGGTTTCACCGTTGATCCGGGTTCAAAGCTGTCATTGATGGCCGTGTTGCGCATCTGCGCAGGTGAGACATCAACAAAGTTGTTGGGATTAAAGGACGGATAGGACGCCATGCCGAGGATCTCCCCGGTATCGATTTTCACCAACACCGCCGCACCCGAGTCCGCTTTATTCAGGAGCACCCCATCACGCAGTTTGCTGTAGAGGGTGTACTGATCAAATTTATCAATACTGAGCTGCACGGTAGGAGGCTGCTGTGGCGGTTCATAGTTGATCATCGCAACGATATTGCCACTGGCATCCTGACGGTATTTTTCCACGCCGGGTGTGCCCTGCAGTAGCTTATCAAAGCCCTTTTCCAGCCCGGTCAGCCCGGCATTATCCGCCCCAACAATACCGAGCAGAGGGGCCGTTGCCTCACTCATCGGGTAGTAACGACTGTCGTCGTAAACCGTAGTGATCCCGGTCAGATGCAGCTTGACGATATCTTTGGCAATCCCTAATTCAATTTTGCGCCCGAGGTAGAGAAAGCGGCGTTTCGGGTTGGCATTAATCTGCGCGGCAAGTTGCTCAGGGCGTTGCTCCAGCGCATTGGCAAGATACTGCCACTTGGGGCTGGTAAAGTCAGGGTGCCCTTCCAGCACACGTTGTGGGTCGGCAATCACATCGCGTGAAGGCACGCTTAACGCCAGCGCTTCGCCATTACGATCCAGCAGCGTTCCCCGGTTAGTCGGCAGGGTGACGGTACGCAATGAGCGTTCATCGGCCTGTTTTTCCAGCATCGGATGGTTGATCAGCTGTAAATCGGCCACACTCGCCAGCAGAAAGACCAGGCAAGCGAATACCCCCAGACAGACCACCCGAAAACGCACAGGGTTGAACGTGGGTGCAGGCTGAGATTTCGCCGAGTTTCGTTTAAACGGGGGCATGTAGGTTCCGGTACGGGCTGGGAGATAACTTGCTGGCAGTTATACAAAAAATGGTGTGGAGATGACAGGGAAACAGTGTTTCAGATCGTGAGTGAAACAGCCGGAGAACAGCCTGAAGCGCCTTTAAAAAAGAAAATAAAAATCAGACAGTTAAAATAAAAAACCCGAAAAAATGGCAAAAAAAACCTGCGCATCTGCGCAGGTTGGTGAAACAAAGCGTTAAAAACTTTTTGATGTTCACCCATCAATACCTCTGGGACTTGAACTGTAGCAACCCTGCACGTTAAGCCGCTACTCAGGAATCGCAACAGTTACCCGCAAAATGTAACCAGCTATGTGATTTGTAGGGTTTTATGCATGTCTCCCACAGAACGGCACACCTGGCTCACGGTGAAATGGTCAGGCAGTGACATCCGCTTTTCTGATCTCCACCAGGCAGCTCATAGCATTCGGCCCCTGCGTCAGGGACGAGGTACCAATATCCAACGTCAGCACGTTTGGATTCCCGGCTTGATCGTAAGGTTTCCAGGCTTTACCGAAACCGGGATTAAACCATGCACCGGTGGCAATCAGCACCACCTGCGGGCTCACGCCGTCGCTGATGCGCACACCCGCCTGCATGATGCCACGATCGTTACTGACCTCAATCACATCGCCATTGCTAATACCCCGCGCTGCAGCATCCTGTGGATGCATCAACAAGGTTTCACGTCCGGCCGTTTTATTCGCCTGTACCGATGGCGTGGCGTCCATCTGGCTGTGCAGACGGTCATGGGGCTGAATGGAAATCATATGCAGCGGGAAACGCTGGCCAATCGGCGCACCCAGCCACTCCTGCGGCGGCTGCCACTCCGGGTGTGGCCCAAAGTCTGGCAGCTGATATGCGGCAATGGTTTCTGAGAACAGCTCGATCTTACCGCTGGCGGTTTTAATCGGGTGAGCAACCGGATCGCGGCGGAAATCGTCCATAAATACCCAGTCCTTCTCAGAAGGCGGGATTTCCACATGCCCTTGCTGCCAGAAGGTGTCGAACTCCGGGAAATCAATGCCTTTGCCATGATGCGCCACCGCGCACTGCTGGTAGAGATGCTCTATCCACTGGCGTTCGTTACGGTTTTCCGTAAAGGTATCGCGATAGCCCAGACGCTCAGCGATGTCAGCAAAAATATCAATGTCGTTACGTGCCTGATGCTGCGGATTAATCGCCTGGTGCATCGCCAGCACAAAGCGGTCTTTTGACGATCCACCAATATCATTGCGCTCCAGCGAGGTTGTCACCGGCAGGACGATATCGGCCATCTGTGCTGCGGGCGTCCAGACAATATCCTGCACAATCACCGTGTCCGGGCGCTGCCAGCCTTCCACCAGACGATTAAGCTGCTGATGATGATGGAACGGATTTCCGCCGGCCCAGTGAACCAGATGAATATCAGGATAGGTATGCGTTTGTCCCTGGAAGGTATATTCCGTGCCGGGGTTAAGCAACATATCGCTGATACGCGCCACCGGGATCGCCAGATCGGCAATCGGATTGAATCCGGCAGACATCAGCGGCGATGGCCCTTCCGTTCGCGGGTTGCCTACGCTGTTCATCGAACCGTGGCCAAACGAGAATCCGGCGCCCGGCAGCCCCGGCTGACCCAGCATGGACGAGAGCGCAATCATCATCCAGTAAGGCTGTTCGCCACGATGCGCCCGCTGCACGGAATAAGAGCAGGTAATAAAGCTGCGTTTACCGCACAGCTGTTTTGCCAGCAGAGCAATACGTGCCGCCGGAATGCCGGTGATCTCGCTGGCCCACTGCGGTGTTTTCGCCTGGCCGTCGCTCTCACCCAGCAGGTAAGCACGCAGCTGCGGGTACCCCACGCAGTGGGATTGCAGGAAGGCGTTATCGACGGCTCCCAGACGTTCAATTTCATAGCCCAGCGCCAGCATCAGGGCCACGTCCGTATTCGGGCGGATAGGGATCCACTCGGCGTTAACAAACGCCGGGCAGTCATCGCGCATTGGGCTGATATTCACCACCGGGGTGCCTTTCGCCGCCAGTTGAAGCAATGCTGGCTTCAGGCTGTGCTCCCCTGCGCCCCCCGAAGCCACCTGGCTGTTTTTCAGCGCCAGCCCGCCAAAAGCGATAAAAATCTCACAGTGTGAAACCACGCTCGGCCAGTCGGTCACGCGCCCGGTGAGCGGCATGTAGGTGCCAATCACATACGGCAGGAAGAACTGCGCCGCGCCCCAGCTGTAGTTGCCCTGCTGGTCGATGCCGCCACCGCCCAGATTATAGAAACGTCGGACCAGAGTGCGCGCATGGTTAACGCGTCCGGCAGAGGACCAGCCGTAAGAACCGTTAAAGATGCCGCTGGCACCGTAACGATCGCGCACGCGGCGATTCTCTTCGGCCACCAGGTCCAGCGCGGTGTCCCAGTCCACTTCAACAAAATCTTCACGTCCGCGCAGGGTGCGGTCGCTCTTTTCACGGGATGCCAGCCACGACCGACGTACCATCGGTTTACGGATACGTTTATCGGAGTAGACCAGTTCGGGGATGCTGTTGAGCATCGGTGACGGATCCTGATCAGCGAAAAAAGGCTCACAGCGGAGCAGTTTCCCGTCTTCAACTACGGCGCTAAAGGCACCCCAGTGGGCAAGATGTGGCACTTTTTTAATCGTCATGACAGGATCGACTCAGCAGGTATTTTTCTGGAAACTCAGAATATCATTTTTCATCCTGCAGCGGCACAGGCCGTTTATCGATCGGCTTTGCGATGGCTGCGACATTCTGCGCGGTGTTGCAGGCTTGCAGTCACTGGCGCTTTCCGCAACACTAATGACAATGTAAACGCTTACCCAGGAAGGCATTTAACGAATGGCTACGATAAAGGATGTTGCCAGGCTCGCGGGCGTTTCGGTGGCAACCGTGTCGCGTGTGATTAATCACTCCCCTAAAGCCAGTGAAAGTTCGCGCCTGGCCGTAACCAGCGCGATGGAGTCCTTACAGTACCACCCGAACGCCAATGCACGGGCGCTGGCTCAGCAGTCGACGGAAACCATCGGCCTGGTGGTCGGGGATGTTTCTGACCCGTTTTTCGGTGCAATGGTCAAAGCGGTAGATTCTGTGGCCTGGGAGACCGGTAATTTTTTGCTGATTGGTAACGGTTACCATAATGAGCAGAAAGAACGTCAGGCGATTGAGCAACTGATGCGTCACCGCTGCGCGGCGCTGGTGGTTCATGCCAAGCAGGTTCCTGATGCCGAGCTGGTGCCGTTGATGAAGCAGATCCCAGGGATGGTGCTGTTGAACCGCGTGCTAGCGGGTTTTGAAACCCGCTGTATTGCACTGGATGACCGTTACGGCTCCTGGCTGGCAACGCGCTATCTGATCCAGCAGGGGCACACCAACATTGCCTATATTTGCTCAACGCATTCCATTTCTGACGCTACCGACCGCCTGCAAGGTTATTACGATGCGTTGAAAGAGCACAACTTACCCTGTAATGACCGTCTGGTGGCCTTCGGCGAACCGGATGAAGTGGGCGGTGAACAGGCGATGACGGAACTGCTCGGCCAGGGAAAAACCTTCAGTGCCGTAGCCTGTTATAACGATTCGATGGCGGCGGGTGCGTTGGCGGTGCTGAGTGACAATGGCGTGCGGGTGCCGGAAGAGATGTCGCTGATTGGTTTTGATGACGTGCTGGTTTCACGCTATGTGCGGCCGCGTCTGACCACGGTGCGCTATCCGATTGTGACGATGGCACAGCAGGCAGCGGAACTGGCACTGGCCCTGGCTCACAATCAGCCACTGCCGGAGATTACGAATCTGTTCAGCCCGACGCTGGTGAGGCGTCATTCGGTCGGAGCACCGCAGTAAACAGGGACGAGGCATGCCTCGCCCCTACGGGTACGTCCATCGATGACGTAGGGGTTGGGCATGCCCGACCCGGTGTACATCCACCGATGACGTAGGGGTTGGGCATGCCCGACCCGGTGTACATCCACCGATGATGTAGGAGTTGGGCATGCCCGACCCGGTTTTATTTCAACGCCTTATGATACAACCGCACCGCCGTCGCCGGATAATCCAACGCATCGCCCATATACTGCCAGCCAAAACGCTCGTAATAGTCCGCACAGGCCGAATAGAGATACAGATTCGCATCACCGCGTTGATGACAACAGTCGATCACCGCCTGCTGGAGCTGTTCGCTTAAACCCCGCCCCCGGTAACTTTCATCGACGTACAGCGCCGCCAGCCAGGGAAACAGATCCTGGCGACTGATCAGATCGCAGCGCCATAATCCCACGGTACCCACCGGACGATCGCCGTCCAGCGCCACAAAGGTCAGCGGCAGATCGGCACCGCGCAAACTGCTGTCGATCACACTGGCAAAAAAGTCGCGGCTGTTATCGCTACCAAATGCCCGCCACTGCCAGTCGATAATCGTCTCGCGGTGTTCCGGCACGGTTGTTAACGGCACAATGCGCAGCAAACTCACACCAGCTTCCCCTGGAAAATCGGCACGGACTCAAACAGATAGCCGTCAAAGTCGGGTGCATCAGCATCCGACAATTCCAGCAGACTGTGTTTCACGTTTTCCAGGTGCTGCCACATCGCCTGCCACGATCCCATCACATCACGACGGCGCAGCGCGGCGAGGATGGTCTGATGATCGCCCAGCCATTTCAGCCGGTAGCTGCGGGTTTCAATATGGCTGCGCAGCTGCTGCCACAGTGGGCTGCTCTCATGATGACGCCAGATGCTGTTGACGGTATCCAGCAGCATCTGATTCTGAGTGGCCCCGGCCAGCAACAGATGGAACAGCTTGTCATTGTCCTGACTTTTATCGTCGAGGGCGATGGCGCGCTGCTCCTGCTCCAGGGTGCGTTTTAGGTTTTCAATATCGGCTTTGGTCGCCATTTTCGCCGCAAATGCGGCGATATTACTCTCCAGCAGCTGGCGCGCCTGAAACATCTCAAACGGCCCGACGTCGCTGCGGAAAAACGCCTCCTCTTCGTCACTGCTTTCCGACGGGATGCGCATCACATAAACGCCGGAGCTTTGGCGAATATCCACCGTTCCTTCCAGCTCCAGCATCAATAGCGCTTCACGCACAATGGTGCGGCTGACGCCCCAGGTTTCCGCAATATTGCGTTCAGGCGGCAGACGAGAGCCAACAGGGTAGTGGCCATCGATGATTTGCTGCCGCAGATCGTGCCCGATTTCCTGATACTGCTTTTTTTCCTGCGCAGGCGCACCTTTGTCCACAGAGCTTCACCTTTTAAATCATTATGACCATCAATGACGCCTAGCTTACCAAAGCCAGCGCCTGATCGAGTACTTTTGCGCCGTTAAGGGTGCCATAAGCCACCGAATCAATCACCGCAATCGGAATATTGTGGCTGTCGGTAAGTTTGCGGTTCTCTTCAAGCTTAAAGCGCACCTGCGGCCCCAGCAGCACCACCGCCACTTCGCCGGGGTAGTTTTCCAGCTCGTCACGCAGATTCTGCTCCGGGATCGCATAGATTTGGTATGCCAGTCCACGGGCAGCGGCTTCTTTTTCCATTCGCGTCACCACCATTGAGGTGGACATGCCTGCTGCGCAGGCCAGTACGATACGTTGCATGGGTAACTCCTTATTTGGCTTCATCATCCAGGGTGACAGAGAGCTGGCGCTGTTCGCTGACCTGTTGATACCAGTGAGCGGATTTTTTCATCCGGCGTTGGCGCTGGCAATCCAGGTCGATTTCAATCAGTCCGTAGCGGTTTTTGAAGGCATTCATCGGGGAAACATTGTCGGTGAAGGCCCACAGCATATAGCCCAGGCAGTTCATTCCGGCGGCGTTTGCCCGCACGGCCTGGTAAAGGTGTTCGGTGATAAAGGCGATGCGGTAGTCATCCTGAATCTCGCCATCAGCATTTTTGAAGCGTGCTTCGTTCTCAATCCCCATACCGTTTTCAGCGATAAACCACGGGAAGTTGTCGTAGTCATTCTTCATACGCAAGGCCATATCCCAGACGATGGCGGGCTGAATCTCCCAACCGCGCGAGGTGTTCATACGCCGCCCCGGCAGTTCGAAATGCTCGTAGTAAAATGCCGGGTGGAATGGGGTTTCCGGGTGCCAGGCACGTGATGGCGCTTTCACGCGGTGCGGGTAATAGAGATTGATGCCGACTTCATCCACGCGGTTGGCGGAGATAATCGCCAGCTCCTGCGCGTTGTAATCCCATTTCACCTGATGTTTTTCCAGCAACTGAACCAGCTCCGCCGGGTATTCGCCTTTGATGGCCGGGTCAAGGAAGACGCGGTTGTAGAACAGATCGTACATTTCCGCCGCTTTTACATCATGCGCCGCACTGGAACGCGGGTACGTCACTTCCGGGTTCAGGATGGTGCCAACCGTACCCTCATAACCTTTCTCACGGAACAGCTGCACCACTTTCGCCGTGGCGAGATTTTTATGGTGGTTCCACTGCATCCATTTGTCAGTGTTCTGCTCGTATGGCCAGCGCAGCGCATCCAGATAGACCCGCGTTTGCACCACAATCGGCTCGTTAAAGGTAAACCAGCGCGTCACCTTGTGGGCGTAGCGTGCAAACACCTGCTCTGCGTAACGGACAAACAGCTCCACCACATGCTTTGAACCCCAGCCGCCGTGCTGCTCCAGCAGGGCAGCTGGCAGCTCGTAGTGTTCCAGGCACAGCATCGGCTGAATGCCGTTTGCCAGCAGCTCATCGATCAGGTTGTCGTAATACGCGGCATACTCTTCATCGACGACAGCATTTTCATAATCAGTCAGAAAGCGCGACCAGTTAATCGAAGTGCGGTAGTGCGTCAGCCCCGAGGCTTTCATCAAGGCGACATCTTCTTTATAGCGATTGATAAAGTCGGTGGCGATCGCCGGGCCGTAACCGTTGTGCCAGACATGACGATCGTTCTGATACCAGGCATCGAGGTAAGAGTCCTGCCCCGCTTTCTTGCCACTCCAGCCTTCGGTTTGCCACGCGGAAGCGGCGGCCCCGAGAATAAAATCGGCCGGGATAGTGACGTTGATTGTGCTCATCATAGCTCCTTAGTGTTTCGCGAGTTCAGGCTGTAACGCGCGGGCTTCAGCGGCCTCTGCACGGCGCGCAGCGATTTTGACAAACGGCAGATAGACCAAAATGGAGACGATAATGCAGACGATTTGCGTCACCACAGCCCCCATCGATCCGGCGGTAGAGAGCCAGGCATTGATGATCGGCGGCGTGGTCCAGGGCACCATCACTACCGCTTTCCCGGCAAACCCAGTGACCGTGGCGAAGTAACCTATCGATCCGGTGATCAGCGGCGTGATAATGAACGGGATGGCGAGGATCGGGTTGAGCATAATCGGCATGCCGAAGATCACCGGTTCGTTAATGTTAAACAGGCCAGGACCGAATGACAGCTTGGCGATTTCCCGCATCTCTTTGCGTTTGGTTGCCAGCATCACCGCCGTCAGTAAGCCGATCGTCAGTCCGGAGCCGCCGATGCTCATATACACATCCCAGAACGGCATGGTGATGATATTCGGTGCTTCAATGCCCTGCTCAAAGGCGTTCATATTGACCAGGATCGCCCCCAGCAGCAGCGGTTCGCGGATCGGTTTCACCATCTGATTACCGTGAATACCGATCACCCAGAACAGCTGGGCAACAAACATCAATAGCAGAATACCCCACAGGCTCTGCACTACCGATTCCAGCGGTTCCTGCACAATTTTGTACACCGCGTCATACAGATACATGCCGGTGAAACGGTGGAAGATAAAACCAAACGTGGCGATGGCGGAGACGGTAATAATCGATGGGATCAGCGCCGAGAACGAAGCTGCCACATTCGGTGGTACCGTGTCCGGCATTTTGATTTTTAGCCGATCGATATTTTCCAGTCGGCAATAGATCTCGACGGAGAGAATGGCAATAAACATGCCGAGGAACAGACTCTTGGTATCCGAGAACTGTTTCGCCAGCACGTCAGTGACCACCTGCAACTGGCCATTGACCATCATGCTTAATGTCGTTGGCGTGACGGCGATAAAACAGATAATCGCCAGCAGACCTGGGAACAGGGTTTTGATGCCGTTGATTTTTCCCAGTTCAATACCGATCAGGAACACCGCACCGATATTCAGAAAACTGAGCGTCGCGTAGTTAATACTGGAAGTAATAGGTTTGAGTTCAGCAAGGAACGACAGCGCCTCAAAGCTCGCCAGCCCGTTCTTGCCATCCAGCACCATATTGGAAATCAGCACCGAAAAAGCACCGACAATAATCACCGGCATCAGGGTAATAAACGAGGCCTTGATCGCCATGATGTAGCGGTAGCTGTTGAATTTTGTGGCAAAACTCCCCAGCGAGTCGATTAGCCGATCCTGTAGAGACATGTATAAATCCTCGAGGTAAGGGGTCAGGCATCCCGGCACTGGTATTTGTTGAACTTCCGTTGTTGTGGCATACCAAAAATAAACAATTACGAGTTATTTACTGTGATACGACTCTCAGAAGTGATCACTGGTATTCCAATAAGATTATTAAACCAATTTTGGTATACCAATGGAGGCAGTGATGGATTTCGAGCAGACCATGATGGAGTTGTTGATCAATGCAGGCGAAGCACGATCCCACGCCATGAGCGCCATTCAGCACGCCCGTAAGCGCGAATGGCAGCAGGCTGATGCGGCACTGGCAGCTTCACTGGAAGCATCAAAAGGAGCCCACAAGATACAGACACAGCTGATAGGGGCTGATGAGGGATGTGGCAAAGTGCCGGTCACGCTGATCCTCGTTCATGCCCAGGATCATCTGATGAATGCGATGCTGTGCCGCGATCTGGCGGAAGAGATTGTGCTGTTAAGGAAAGAGATGTTTGCAGAATAATCGTATGCGCAATGGGCCGATCGGAAATAATGATCGGCCCCTGCAATAAATCGGAATGTCGTGGTGGTTTTAACGCTACAGCGAGCACACTTTCTACGAGGATGGGGCCAGTTTGAAGTAAGCCGGACGTCACGCGCCAGGACGGCGCGTGCCGAGGCCCGCAGGGATGCGTCTTTTGCCGATCCGGTGTGCTCAAACCGGCCTCAGCCCTGTCACACCAGCAGCAGCGAATAAAATGGTTGATTTGAGGCCGATCGGAAATAATGATCGGCCCCTACGGTGCGTAAGGCTTATTTTTATACTCAGCGGTCGTTCTGCGTGATATTCTTTTACGAGGCACAGGAGAGGTAAATATTAAAAGGAATAGCAAGGATGAATGATATGGATATGGATATGGATATGGAAGAAAAACTGCTGAAAAGTGGATTTACGACTAAAGAAATTAGAAAAATAAAATATTTTGTGAAAAAAAACCGCACAACCTATGCGCAAGTTCTGATAAAGTTAAGGCGAGTTTTTTTAGGGATAGCAACTCTCAGATTAATAATGACACTTCTCCTGATTTCGACTTATGAAGAAAACAACATGGATGGTTTTTATGGATTTCTGGTGGGATATGTTTTTGCCATGATCGTTTCTGAAATCCTCGCCCCAACCAAGTTAGGGGCGAAGATATTTATTCATGGCAGGAAATTAATAACTTGATTAAGTTATTCTTCCAGTGCTGTTTTTATAGTAATAGCATCACCTGTGCCTTCGATTAAAAGAGAAGGCACACTCATTCTCTTCACATTTCTAATATAGTCTGAAGGGAGAAAATTAAACAATCTTCTGGCATCTGGTTTTAATACAAAACGGGCCATGCCATACGCAGAGAGTGATAAGTCCATTGAACTGTAAGCTAGTGCGCCGACTTTCTCATCAAACCCCATGAACCTTGCTGTATTTATATATCCTTCTTTTATTTTTCCAACATGGCCTTCACTACCATTTTTAATATTTACAATTCCTTCTTCAATACCATTTATCCCATGCAGAAAAAGTGTGGCACCAGCAACCATACCCACAATGTTTAAATGAGCAAGTGAACCGGTAAAAATTGTAATTCCCGCAACTATCTGAAATCCCCCCAGCACAACCCCTACTCCATTGATGATATATCCCCAGGAATCCAATTCTTTAACAATTTTCCCCGAGGCTACTATTTTTGCGTCACCGCCAAGCAGGCTCCATGTTTGCCTGTCGATAAAAGCCTTCTCCTGACGAAGATTATCCAGGGAGTCCCGGCATACCCTTTCACTTTTTCCATTTTTGATACTGTCTAGCTGCGACTGGATAAATATTTCTATTTCACGGATAAACTTCTCTCGAATATACGAATCTTTCAGGTAATTGAACGCGGCCTGCTGCGCCGTATTTTTCAAAGCTTGTGCTTCTTTTAACGCGTTAGTCGTGTAAAAACTGAGAAAACGATTTCTATCCAGGTAGTTATCCATAACTTTTCCTTTGAGTTTTTACCCCCTTTTCACAGGGGATTATTGGAACATTCCGCAACGAAAACCCTGACACGGACAAATAATAAACATTATTCGTATGCATAGTGACAATAACTCACACCTGCGCACTTTTTCAGAATACAGACCGATCTTAATTCTTAACTCTTATTCACACTCCGCTGGATTAGCGGCAGGCAGAAGAGATTCTGCTGTTAAGGAAGGAGATGTTTGCAGAACAGTCGTGCGCGGCAACGGGCCGATCGGAAAAAATGATCGGCTCCTGCAATAAATCGCGATGTCGTGGTGGTTTTAACGCTACAGCGAGCACACTTACTACGAGGATGGGGCCAGTTTGAGGTAAGCCGGACGTGCCGCGCCAGGATGGCGCGTGCCGAGGCCCGCAGGGATGCGTCTTTTGCCGATCCGGTGTGCTCAAACCGGCCTCAGCCCTGTCACACCAGCAGCAGCCAATAAAATGTCTGTAACGGGTTGATTTGAGGCCGATCGAAAAAAATGATCGGCCCCTATGGCACGGGGGAATGGATTACAGTTCCAGCGCCAGCAGCTCGGCCACGGTTTGCGCACGGCGGATCTGGCGCGACTGGCCGTTTTCGAACAGCACTTCCGGGATCAACGGACGGCTGTTGTAGTTCGACGACATGGAGGCACCGTAAGCGCCGGTATCGTGGAACACCAGATAATCGCCCACCTTCACCGCTGGCAGTGCACGGGTTTCGACTTTGCCGCCTTCCAGTTGGGTAAAGACATCGCCCGATTCGCACAGCGGCCCCGCCACCACGCTCTCAATCGTGTTTTCCTCGTCCAGTGTGCGACCGTCCCCGGCAATGGCCGAAATATGGTGATAGCTGCCATACAGTGACGGACGCATCAGATCGTTAAACCCGGCATCCACCAGCACAAAGTGACGGCTGCCCATCGATTTAACCGCCCGCACCTGGCTGACCAGCACACCGGATTCTGCCACCAGGAAACGTCCCGGTTCGATTTCCAGTTTGACCGGATGACCCAGATGCTGTGCCACGCGCTTGCGTGCGGCATCCCAAAGACCGTAATAGTGATTGGTATCAATCGTCTCCTCACCAAAGTGATAAGGGATCGACAGCCCGCCTCCGGCAGAAATAGCCTCCAGATCCTGGCCAAAGCTCACCACATGATTCACCATCGCATCGCACACCTGCTCAAGGTGTCCGTAGTCCACGCCGGAACCGATATGCATGTGGATCCCCACCAGCTTCAGCTGATGCTGCTGGATGGCTTCCAGTGCCAGGCCCATATCACCATGCCAGATCCCGTGCTTGCTGTTTTCACCGCCGGTATTGGTTTTCTGGCTGTGGCCGTGACCAAAACCCGGGTTAACGCGCAGCCAGACCGGATGCCCGGCAGACACCTGCCCCAACTGATGCAGCATATCGACGGAACCGGCGTTGACCGGCACTTTCAGCTCGACAACCCGTGCCAGCGTGGGTTCATCGAGCAAATCAGCCGTAAACACAATTTCATCGCCACCGGCCTGATAACCTGCGGCCAGCGCGCGTTCAATCTCCCCCAGGGAAACAGAATCCACCTTCACGCCCGCGGCACGCATCAGGCGCAGAATGTGAATATTCGAACAGGCCTTCTGCGCGAAGCGGACCACATCAAACTGCTGAAGCTGGCTGATGCGGGCCTGGATGATGCTGGCATCATAAGCCCAGAATGGGCCGCCATAGTGGCGTGCCAGCGGTAACAGGTTGTCCTGAGTCAGGGCGGTGGTGGTGTCAGTAAGCAGGCGCGGCATAAGGATTCTCCATAAGTTTATGCCTCTATTACGCCACAGCCTGAGACGGGATAAAAATATCTTTTTTATCGTACTCTATTCATCCATGATATGGCTTTAGCATTGATCATTCACGGGAGCCGAACGTGGCGGGCGTTTCTTTGCGTCATATTGAAATTTTTCATGCGGTGGTCACTACCGGCAACCTGACGGAAGCGGCAACGCTGCTGCATACCTCGCAGCCCACCGTCAGCCGTGAGCTGGCGCGTTTTGAAAAGCTGATTGGTCTGCAACTGTTTGAACGCGTGCGCGGACGCCTGCAACCCACGGTACAGGGCTTGCGTCTTTTTGAAGAGGTGCAGCGATCCTGGTACGGACTGGACCGCATTATCAGCGCCGCAGAAGGATTACGTCAGTTTCGCCAGGGCGAGCTGTCGGTAGCCTGCCTGCCGGTGTTTTCCCAGTCACTGCTGCCGCTGCTGTGTCAGCCTTTTATGGCGCGCTATCCCGACCTCAGCCTGAATATCATTCCCCAGGAGTCACCGCTGCTGGAAGAGTGGTTGTCGGCGCAACGTTATGATCTGGGACTGACCGAAACCACCCACACCCCGGCAGGCACCGAACGCAGCGCACTGTTTACCGGCGATGAAGTCTGTGTGCTGCCAGCACAGCATCCGCTGGCCAGTCGCGACTGCCTGACACCACAGGATTTCGCCGGGCAGCGTTATATCAGCCTGTCACGCACGGACAGCTACCGTCAGATACTTGATGGGCTGTTTGCCGAACAGGGCGTCCAGCGGCACATGGTGATGGAGACACACAGTGCGGCGTCGGTATGTTCGATGGTCAGGGCGGGTGTAGGGGTATCGATTGTGAACCCGCTGACGGCGCTGGATTACGCCGACAGCGGAGTGGTGATACGGCGTTTCAGCATCGCCGTGCCGTTTACCGTCAGTCTGATTAGGCCGCGCCACCGCCCCGCATCGGCACTGGTCGATGCCTTCAGCCAGCATTTGCAACAGCAGGCGGGCCTGTTCAGCCAGCGCCTGCAACAACGACTCATTTAATGCGTTGCCCTGGCAGGCTGCGGCTGGCCGCGTGATCCCCGGAAGGTATAGAGGCAAACCAGCAGCCCAATCACTGCCAGTACGGCTGCCGAGACGGGCACCGCCGTCAGGCCGTAGCCACCGCCAATCACTGCGCCACCCACCCAGGCACCCAACGCGTTACCGACGTTAAAGGCAGAGATATTCAGCGTCGACACCAGGTTCGGTGCATCTTTACCGTGGCGGACCACGTTGATTTGCAGCGCCGGAACCATTGCAAAGGTCGCCATCGCCCACAGGAACAGGGTAATTTCCGCCAGCCACAGTGAATGGCTGGTCCAGCTAAACAGCAGGGAGAACACCGCGATCAGCGAGAAGCTGAGGATCAGGCTGAACGACACTTTCCAGTCGGCCAGCTTACCACCGAGGATATTACCCACTGTCAGACCCGCGCCGATCAGGAACAGCGTCCAACTGACGCCCCGGTCCGTCATGCCCGTCACCTGCAACAACAGCGGCGCAATATAGCTGAATAAGGCGAACATCGCGGCGGCGAAAAACACTGTCATCAGCAACGACAGCCACAGCTTGCCGTTATTCAGCGCACTGACTTCTGATGCCAGATGTACCGGCTTCTCATTACGGTTAGTGGGCAGGCTGACGATCAGGCCGATAAAGGCCATTACGCCAATCACCGCCACGCCCCAGAAGGTGGCACGCCAGCCAAACATCTGACCAAACCAGGTGCCCAGCGGCACACCCAGCACGTTGGCCAGCGTTAAGCCGGTAAACATCAGCGCAACGGCAGAAGCCTGTTTACCCGGTGCGACCAGGCTGGCTGCGACTACGGCACCGATACCGAAGAAGGCACCGTGACACAGCGCGGTCACGACGCGCGCCAGCATCAGCAGGTTATAGGTGTAAGCCAGCGCACAGAGAATATTCCCGACGATAAAAATCGCCATCAGCAGGATCAGCGTCCGTTTGCGCGGTAGCCTGGCCGTCAGCAATGCCATAATCGGAGCGCCAATCGCCACCCCCAGCGCGTAACCGCTGATCAGCCAGCCTGCCGATGGAATCGACACCCGCAGGTCATTCGCTACTTCCGGCAACAGCCCCATAATGACAAATTCGGTGGTGCCGATAGCAAAGGCACTCAACGCCAGCGCCAGTAATGAAACAGGCATGTCACACACTCCCAAGATAATTGGTATAGAAGATAAATTTGATCTGCGTCACAGCAACGCATTAAAGCACAGCTAATGAACGCCTTACAGCCCGCTATCAGCAAGGGTCTGTTGCCTGACAGGCAAGAATCCCCAGGAAACACCCCATTTGAAAAGAAAAAACGCGATCGCACGCTCATTTTGTCGCTTTTCTTCGCTATACTTTGCATTAACGGGCTATTACATAAACCTTCCTAATCATTCAATTCTACGATTCATCTGAGTTTTGGAAATTTTGCTTCAACGCTGCTGGCACCTCTTCGCCTTGTGACAGATTTGATGGAGCATTGATACATTAAAGTTCTGCGACAGATGGCCGATATGCCAGTAAATGAGGTTAAAAACCCTGCCATTGCTGTATCAACCATTACCAAGGAGACCCGATGCGACTCGTCATTTGCCTGCCAGCCCTGATTCTGGTCGGGTGTTCCGTCGGAAAGTATCAGTACAGCAGTGACGCGCACGACCGGGTGGATATGACTGTTACGGGTATTCCAACCGTGCTGGGCTTAGGTACGCTGGGTACCACCATCCCGCTGACGGCCGATTACAGTCTGACCGCGGCCCATGTGGCAAAATTCTCCATGTACCGGGTGAAGTCATATCATCCTGAGTGCGACCTGGCCGTGGTCTATCATAAAAATGATAATGTCCCGGCACCGCATTTCCGTAACGGCCTGATCGGTGACAAGATTAATCTCTACGGTTACAGCTTTATTTCGGCGATGCCGGTCGCATCGACGGGCACCAATCTGATCAATACCGGGCTAAAAAACACCTGGAATAAAGTCAGTTGCGTCGTGGTGGCGTCCGATGCAGGCGTGGTACAGGGCATGTCAGGTGGCGCTGTGTATAACGCGTCTGATGATTCGATTGGCGGGGTGATTGTCGGCTACAGCAAACGCATTAACGATATGAAAACGGGTAAGACGCTGTATAAAGACGTCTCGCTGTATGTGCCGTATGCCCGCTTTAAAGACTGGCTGAACGACGCAGTGAAATCCTGAGTTTCACCGCCGCGGGCGTTCCTCCTGCCGCCTGCGCATATCTCCCATCCATCCCGGCATTTTCAGGATGTTCCTTTTTTCAATGAGTCCGGCATCCCATCATGGGGGCCAAAATCCTGCTCTGGTGGATCGTCCCAGCGATCCTCTCGCGTAGCGAGGTAGGCTGGATTTGTCGGATACCAGATGCGGTTCTCTTTCTTATTCGCCTCACCAACGATAATAAAGTGCGCTTCGCGATCGCTGTTATTGATAAAGGTATGGCAAATCCCGGTGCCTGCCGGGAACGCTACCGCATCACCGGGTGTTAAGCGATGTAACTCGCCATTGATCCATACCTCCGGCTCCCCTTCCAGCACATAAGCAAACTCTTCTTCTGCACTTTCAGCATGCGGGTAGGACATACGACGGCCAGGCAACAGACGTTCATGATGTATCCCGAGGCGCGTCAGACCGAGCGCCCTTCCCAGCGGCGCACCTATGGACATCAGCTCCTCGCTGTCGGGGTAGTGTTCGTTATCTTCGCCCTCAAGCTCACGCCAGTGGCGGATAAAATCAGGTCGGGTCATGGCAGCCCTCTTTACGATTGCAGTTTGAAAGTCCTTACTATTTGCTATTTTTCCCGCGGAGGCAAAAAAAACGGCCAGCGCTAAGGCTGACCGTTGATGTTACAAGCGTGCGTTTACTTGTTGCTTGGGCGCAGTGCCGGGAACAGGATCACGTCACGGATGGTGTGGCTGTTGGTAAACAGCATCACCATACGGTCAATACCAATCCCCAGACCCGCCGTTGGCGGCAGGCCGTGTTCCAGCGCGGTGACATAGTCTTCGTCATAGAACATCGCTTCGTCATCACCGGCATCTTTCGCGTTAACCTGTTGCAGGAAACGTTCTGCCTGATCTTCCGCATCGTTCAGCTCTGAGAAACCGTTACCGATTTCGCGGCCGCCGATAAAGAATTCGAAGCGGTCAGTAATTTCCGGGTTCTGGTCATTACGGCGCGCCAGCGGTGACACTTCGGCCGGGTATTCCATGATGAACGTTGGCTGGATCAGATGCGCTTCTGCAGTTTCTTCGAAGATCTCAGTGACCAGACGGCCCAGACCCCAGCTCTTCTCTACTTTGATACCCAGAGACTGAGCAATCGCTACCGATTTATCAAAGTCGTCGAGATCGGCCAGGTCGGTCTGCGGACGGTATTTCAGAATCGCTTCTTTCATCGTCAGCTTCTCGAATGGCTTACCGAAGTCGAACTCCTGATCGCCGTAAGGCACCACGGTAGAACCCAGAACATCCTGTGCCAGCGTACGGAACAGGCTTTCGGTCAGTTCGATCAGATCTTTGTAATCCGCATACGCCATATAGAGTTCCATCATGGTGAACTCTGGGTTATGACGTGGCGAAATACCTTCGTTACGGAAGTTACGGTTGATTTCAAACACGCGGTCGAAACCACCCACCACCAGACGCTTCAGATACAGCTCGGGTGCGATACGCAGGTACATATCGATGTCCAGCGCATTGTGATGCGTGATAAACGGACGGGCAGACGCACCGCCAGGGATCACCTGCATCATCGGGGTTTCCACTTCCATAAACTCACGGCCGACCATAAAGCTGCGGATACCCGCCATGATCTGGGAGCGAATTTTGAAGGTGTTGCGCGAGTCGTCGTTCGAGATCAGGTCAAGATAACGCTGACGGTAACGGGTTTCCTGATCGGCCAGGCCGTGGAACTTGTCCGGTAGCGGGCGCAGTGCTTTAGTCAGCAGGCGCAGTTCGCTACAGTGGATAGACAGTTCGCCGGTTTTGGTCCTGAACAACTTACCGCGTGCGCCGAGGATATCGCCGAGATCCCACTTTTTGAACTGTTCGTTATAGATGCCTTCCGCCAGGTCATCGCGGGATACGTAAAGCTGAATACGGCCACCCACATCCTGCAACGTCACAAAGGATGCCTTACCCATAATACGGCGAGTCATCATACGGCCAGCCACGCTGACTTCGATGCCAAGGTCTTCCAGCTCTTCGTTCTCTTTACCACCAAACTCGGCGTGCAGGGTGTCTGCGGTGCGGTCACGGCGGAAGTCGTTCGGGAATGCCACGCCAGTTTCACGCAGTGCGGCCAGTTTTTCGCGACGCGCTTTGAGTTCGTTATTCAGTTCAATGGCGGCATCAGCGGCCTGCGGTTGTTGTTCAGACATGTGAGTTCCTTATAAACCTGCTTTCAAACTTGCTTCAATGAAACGATCCAGATCGCCGTCCAGAACCGCCTGAGTATTGCGTGTTTCCACGCCTGTACGCAGATCCTTGATGCGGGAATCATCCAGCACGTAAGAGCGGATCTGGCTGCCCCAGCCGATGTCAGACTTGTTGTCTTCCGCCGTCTGTTTGTCAGCATTTTTTTTCTGCATTTCGTATTCGTACAGTTTGGCGCGCAACTGTTTGAAGGCCTGATCTTTGTTTTTATGCTGAGAGCGGTCATTCTGGCACTGCACGACAATGTTGGTCGGTAAGTGGGTAATACGCACCGCCGACTCCGTTTTGTTGACGTGCTGACCACCGGCACCGGAGGCGCGGTAAACGTCGATACGCAGGTCGGCCGGGTTAATGTCGATATCAATGTTATCGTCCACTTCCGGATAGATAAACACCGAACTGAAAGAGGTATGACGACGGCCGCCGGAGTCAAACGGGCTTTTACGCACCAGGCGATGCACGCCGGTTTCAGTGCGTAACCAGCCAAACGCGTAGTCGCCGATGATTTTAATGGTGGCGGATTTGGTACCGGCCACTTCACCGTCAGACTCTTCGATAATTTCGGTTTTAAAGCCTCTCGCTTCAGCCCAGCGCAGGTACATACGCAGCAGCATGCTGGCCCAGTCCTGAGCTTCTGTCCCGCCGGAGCCTGCCTGGATATCCATGTAGCAGTCGGCGCTGTCGTATTCGCCGGAGAACATACGACGGAATTCTAATTCGCCGAGTTTCTTTTCCAGCACATCCAGTTCAGCAATCGCTTCATTGAAGGTGTCTTCATCGTCGGCCTCAACGGCCAGCTCGAGCAGGCCTGAAACATCTTCCAGCCCCTGCTCCATCAGATCCAGTGTTTCCACAACGGCTTCTAATGCGGAGCGTTCTTTACCCAGCGCCTGGGCGCGTTCAGGTTCGTTCCAGACATCAGGCTGTTCCAGTTCAGCGTTTACTTCCTGAAGGCGTTCTTTCTTGGCATCATAGTCAAAGATACCCCCGAAGAACGCTGCTGCGCTCTGTGAGATCCTGAATACGGTTCTTTACCGGATTAATTTCAAACATGGTTTTAATCTTTTTAGGTGATCGAAATGGACGTAATAGTAACCACGCAGTTTAACCGAAATAGCGCACAGTTTGTAGCACTGAACACAATGGAGAATCGCCATGTCCGTTACCGATGCCCTGATGGCATTCACCTTTGCCGCCGCACTGCTGACGTTGACGCCGGGGCTGGATACCGCGTTGATTTTACGCACCGCCACGGTAGAGGGAACCCGGAAGGCCATTCAGGCTCAACTGGGCATTAATGCCGGCTGTCTGGCGTGGGCCGCTGCCGTGGCGTTTGGCCTCGGTGCACTGATTGCCGTGTCTGAGCTGGCTTATAACCTGCTGAAGTGGTGTGGAGCAGGTTACCTCGCCTGGCTTGGCGTGCAAATGTTGCTGAAACCTCGCCAGCAAATGGGCGACGTTACCCTGAGCAGTGGTAGCCAGAACGCGTTTCTACGCGGTTTTTTCGGCAATCTGCTCAATCCTAAAGTCGGGATTTTTTACGTCTCCTTTCTGCCACAGTTTATTCCGACCGGGCATTCGCCGGTGCTCTGGACCTTTGGACTGGTGCTAATCCATGTGGTGCTGGGCACGCTGTGGTCGGCGCTGCTGATTGGCAGCACGCGCAAACTGTCAGGGATATTAAAACAGGAAGGGGTGGTGAAGTGGCTCGACCGCACCACGGGCGCGGTGTTTTTATTGTTTGCTGCAAAACTGGCGTTAAGCCGCCGGCCGGGATGATGTGATAAAGGGGCGACGGACCAGGAGCGTCATGATCGCCCCGTGCAAATCATCAGCACGGGGCTGACCTTCTGTGTCGGTCAGCCCGCCAGCACAATGGATGAGGTGAATTACAGCGCCCAGAGATGGTCGATGATCAGCTGCACATTACGGTTGCCGCGAAACTCGTTAATGTCCAGCTTGTAAGCCAGCTCAACCTGCTTCACGCTGGGATCGGGCCACAGAGCCGTATCAATGTTAAACGCGATACCGTCAAGCAAAGGGCCACCGCCCAATGGCTCAATCATCACTTTCAGATGACGCTCACCCACCAGCTTCTGCTGTAACAGCTTAAATTTGCCATCAAACGTCGGTTCCGGGAACGCCTGGCCCCAGGGGCCTGCTTCGCGCAGCAGTTCCGCGGTGGGCAGCGTCAGCTCCTGCGCCATCAGTTCGCCGTCGGACCAGACCACGCCCTGAAGGGATTCCGCCTCCAGCCAGTCGCCCACCAGATCGGCAAAACACTGACGGAAACGTTCAAAGTTCGCCTCTTCCAGTGACAACCCTGCCGCCATCGCATGTCCACCAAATTTGATGATCAGTCCTGGATTAAGGGTATCCAGCCGCTCCAGCGCATCACGCATATGCAGCCCGGCAATCGAGCGCCCTGAGCCTTTCAGCGTGCCGTCGCCTGCGGGCGCAAAGGCGATCACCGGACGATGGAAGCGCTCTTTCAACCGCGAAGCCAGAATACCGACCACGCCCTGATGCCACTCTGGATGATACATCGCAATACCGAGTGGCAAAGCGTCACTGCTGCTTTCCAGACGATCGCAAAGCGCCAGCGCTTCTGACTGCATGCCCTGCTCTATCTCTTTGCGCGTCTGATTCAATGCATCCAGCTCACTGGCCAGCATACGCGCCTGGCCCAGGTCTTCACTGAGCAATAGCGCCACCCCGACCGACATATCATCCAGCCGCCCGGCGGCATTGAGACGCGGGCCAAGGGCGAAACCTAAATCACTGGCGGCCAGCTGGCGCGCATCACGGTTGGCAATCTCCAGTAATGCCCGGATGCCGGGACGACATTTGCCCGCACGAATGCGGCTCAGCCCCTGCCAGACCAGGATGCGATTGTTGGCATCCAGCGGCACCACATCGGCCACGGTGCCGAGCGCGACCAGATCCAGCAGTTCTGCCAGATTCGGCAGCGTGGTCACGCCGCTGTCGCGCAACTGTGCACGCAGTGCCAACATCAGATAAAATGCCACGCCCACACCCGCCAGTGATTTGGACGGAAACTCGCAGTCGTTAAGATTAGGGTTAACAATGGCATCGGCAGCCGGCAGCGTATCGCCCGGCAAATGGTGATCGGTGACCACCACCGGAATGCCTTTTTCATGGGCCAGCGCCACGCCCGCATGGGAAGAGATGCCGTTATCTACGGTGACGATCAGCTGTGCACCGCGTGCAGCCGCCTGTTCAACGACTTCCGGGCTAAGGCCGTAGCCATCATCAAAACGGTTAGGCACCAGATATTTGATGTTCTGCCCGCCCATGCTGCGTAGCGCCAGTACCGTTAGCGCCGTGCTGGTGGCACCATCGGCATCGAAATCGCCGACAATCATGATGCAGAGGTTATCGGCCAGTGCCCGTTGCAGGATGTCCACCGCCGCCTGAATGCCGCTGAGTGACTGGAAAGGATGCAAATATTTCGCGCCGCGTTCCAGTTCACTGGCCTGGCGGATGCCCCGGCGGGCATACAGGCGACGTAACAATGGGTGAAGATCGGCAGGTAAGGCGGCCGTGTCCGTCGCCTCGCGACGACGGAGTTCAGTTGTGCTGTTCACGAATATCAGCCGCCGTTTTTCTGGCTGTCGAGGAATTTCTTCAGGTCCTGTGGATTCTGATAGCCAGGGATCATGCTGCCATTCTCAAGCAGAATAGCCGGGGTGCCCTGGATACCGTAAAGAATGCCCAATTTGTACTGCTGGCCGATATCGATTTTGCCGTCAATCGGTGATACAGCTTCACCTTTCATTGCGGCATCAAAGGCTTTGCGCGGTTCAGCAGCAGACCAGATAGATTTCATCTCTTTCGCCACATTGCCGTTCATCCCTTCACGCGGGAAAGCCAGATAACGCACGGTAATCCCCAGCGCATTATAGTCAGCCATTTCCTGATGTAGCTTGCGACAATAGCCGCAGGTGATGTCGGTAAACACCGTCACCACATACTGCTGTTTTGGCGCTTTATACACGATCATCTCTTTGCTCAACGCTTCAACTTTCTTTTCCAGCAGTTGATTGGTGACGTTGACCGGCTGACCGCCGCTGACATCATAAAGAGGACCCTGTACGAAATGTTTGCCATCGTCGGTGACGTACAGCACACCGCTTTCGCTCAGCACGGTTTTAAACCCTGGCAGAGGCGAAGGCTGAATCTCGGTCTGCTGTAAGCCCAGCTTACTCAGAGACTGTTTAATCGCTGCATCATCAGCATGGGCCAGTCCGCTGGCCAGCGCGATGAGTCCCGAAAGTAACAGGAAATGTTTCTTCATTTTTATGTCCTTATAGCCTGACTAAGCGGGCTGTATGTTTTTGTCGATCAGGCACGCGGATGATGCTGCTGGTGGAGCTGGCGCAGCCGTTCTGTCGCTACGTGCGTGTAAATCTGGGTGGTTGATAAATCGCTATGACCCAACAACATCTGTACGACACGTAAATCCGCGCCGTGGTTCAGCAAATGGGTGGCAAAAGCATGACGCAGCACGTGCGGTGACAGTTTTGCGCTGTCGATACCTGCTAGTGTGGCGTAATGTTTGATGCGATGCCAGAAAGTTTGCCGGGTCATTTGTTGCGCGCGGTTACTGGGAAATAGCACATCGAGCGACTGACCATTGAGCAACCACGGGCGGCCGTATTCGATAAACTGTTCGATCCAGTGGACCGCCTCTTCGCCCATCGGCACCAAACGCTCTTTGTTCCCTTTACCAATCACGCGCACCACGCCCTGGCGCAGGCTGATATCGCTGAGGGTCAGCCCGACCAGCTCTGTCACACGTAATCCGGTGGCATAAAGGAGTTCCAGCATCGCCTTATCGCGCAGCTCAATCGGCTGGTCCAGACAGGGCGCCTGCAATAACCTTTCCACCTGTGCCTCAGAGAGATCCTTGGGCAGGCGCTGCGGCAGTTTTGGCGACGAGAGTAAGGCACTGGGATCGTCCTCACGCAGCTTTTCGCGGTAGAGATACTGGAACAGGCGGCGCATGGCACTGAGCAAGCGCGCAGAGCTGGTCGCTTTGTATCCCCCTTCCAGCCGTTCAGCCAGAAACCCCTGTAAGTTGATCGCATCCACCGTCAGCAGAGAAAGTTGCTGGTGCTGCAACCAGCCACAGAGCGATCGCAGGTCAAGACGGTAAGAAGCAACGGTATTTTGCGCCAGATTACGCTCGATCCACAGCGCATCAAGAAATTGCTCAATCAGATCGTTATCCTGCACTTCAACCTCTCTAATCTGCGATTCTCATGACGCGGGGTGCGTTATATAAAATCACTTTACGCTTAAAAATCATAATCATGCGACATCACACTGCCGTACAAAGCCGCCCCATTATGCCTTATTCCTGCCCGATTCTGATATAATCGCGCCAGACTTCACGAAAAATGAGTTTCACTACCATGAATATTGGTCTGTTTTATGGATCCAGCACCTGTTACACCGAGATGGCGGCAGAGAAGATTCGTGACTTTATCGGTGACGATCTGGTGACGCTGCATAACCTGAAAGATGACTCTCCCACGCTGATGGAGCAGTATGATTTGCTGATCCTCGGTATTCCAACCTGGGATTTTGGCGAATTGCAGGAAGACTGGGAAGCCATCTGGACCGATCTGCCACAACTCAATTTACAGGGAAAAGTGGTGGCGCTCTATGGCATGGGTGACCAGGGGGAATACAGCGAATGGTTCCTCGATGCGTTAGGGATGCTGCATGAAGTGCTGGCCCCGTCCGGGGTACAGTTTGTCGGTTACTGGCCGCTGGAAGGCTATGAATTTACCAGCAAAAAACCACTGACTGCCGACGGCAAACAGTTTGTCGGCCTGGCGCTGGATGACATCAACCAGTTTGAGCAAACCGACGAACGTATTGCGCAATGGTGTGAACAGATCCTGACTGAGATGGCAGAACTGCTGTAATTCTGTCGCAAAAAACCAAAGGGCCGATCGGAAAAATGATCGGCCCCGACTGTCGGGGCGGAGTTTCTGTTTCGCTCCGCCCTATGCCCTACAGAGGCTTATTTCCACAAACCGAAACGGCCTTCTTCCTCCTGCGCCCTTTCCGTGCTCAACTCCGGCATTGCAGTCGCCGACAGACGATACCAGTCGATATTTCTCGTCAGCACCATCACAGCTGCCAGTGCTGCCATCAGTACCCCCGTCCCCAGCAACAGCGCACTGTCCTCCGATTGCAGTAACTGCCACAGCACCGCATCCAGCACCAGCAAACCACCGACAAACATCAGACTGCGCCGCCATCCGCGTAGTACCGCCTGCAAATAGAAACCGTTGATCGCCGCACAGGTCAGGCTGGCCGTCAGCCAGGCAAGGTTAAAACCGATATGTTCAGACAACGCCAGCAGTACCAGGAAGAACATCACCAGCGACAACCCCACCAGCAGATATTGCATCGGGTGCACCCGTAACGCGGTCAGCGTTTCAAACAGGAAGAAAGCCATATAGGTCAGGCCAATCAGCAGAATGGCGTACTTTACCGCACGTTCCGTTTGCTGGTATTGATCCACCGGGTTAACGACCATCGAACTGAAGGCCGGGAGCTTATCGCTGCTCACGGTAAAGTCATCACGCACCAGCGAATTGAGATTGTTAGCAAACCAACTGCTCTGCCAGCGTGCGGTGAAGCCTTCTGGCGTAATCTGATGTTGTTCAGGCAGGAAACTGCCGGTAAAACCCGGATGCGGCCAGTTACTCTTCAGATCGAAGGTGCTGTTTTTACCTAATGGCACCACTTCAAGCTGCTGTGTTCCCTGTAGTTTAAGCGTGAAGTTCAGCGCCAGGTTTTTCTCCTCTAACACGCTGTCCGGAAGCGCCACATGCAGGCCTTCACTGCTGCCGGGAAGGTCGCTGCCCGGCTGGAAATCCAGCTGCTGACCGCCAATATTCAGCGGAGTCACGCTGCTGATCCCACGTGAGTCACCCACGCCCATCACCAGCCAGGGGTTACCGAGGGTAATACCCGGCTTTTTAATATCGGCCAGCTGCTCGCTGTCGAAAGTGGCATTAATGGAGACGCCTGTACGCCAGACCTGCCCCTGATAAATACCCACCTTACGCTGTTCTACCTGCTGGTCACCCGCCACCTGCAGGCTTTTAGGCAGGTAATAACGCAGATGATTCTGCTGAACGGTGACTTCTTTACCATCGCGGGTTTCCGTAACGATTTCGCTCCACGGGATGGCGATCAACGGCCCGAAGAGACGCTGCGGACCACTGGTGCTCTGGCTGAGCTTATCGGCCACACTATCGCGCCATACGCTGCGCTCGGTAATCAACGAACTGAGCAGACTTAACGGAACCAGCAGCAGAAGCAGGCAGCCGATCAGCGTTAGCATTTTCCAGAATAAAGGGGTTTTCATCATGTTGGACTCTCCTGTGTCGATAACGCAGAAGATAGCCCGCCTGAATGGGGAGAAAATGAAGTTATGTGAAGGGACGGTGAAGTGGGCCGTTATTTTTTAACAGTGAGCTGAGCACAGACACCACCTTCCGGGCGTGACGTCAGGGTAATGTTGCCCTGATGCAAACGGGCCACCTCCTGCACAAACGCCAGCC
Source organism: Erwinia sp. MYb375 (assembly GCF_037479175.1). Taxonomy (NCBI): domain Bacteria; kingdom Pseudomonadati; phylum Pseudomonadota; class Gammaproteobacteria; order Enterobacterales; family Erwiniaceae; genus Erwinia; species Erwinia sp. MYb375. The sequence continues at coordinate 195,949 of NZ_JBBGZS010000019.1, forward strand.
CCAACCCACTGCTCTTCTCGCCGTTACTGCGCGGCAGTGAATAAAAACGGTCAAAAATATGGGGCATCGCATAGTCCGGAATACCGCTACCGCTATCCAGTACGTGGAATATCACCTCATCGGTTGACTGGCTGACCTGAATCCTCACTTCGCCCTCCAGAGGCGTAAAGTCGAGTGCATTATCCAGCAGATTTCCCAGCGCCTGCTCCAGTAATAGCGCATCGGCCCGCATAGACAGCCCGTCAATGGCTGCATCGTCGAAGGCCAGATATTTACCCTGAGCCTGCACCGCCCGGCTGTCACACAGTGAGGCAATCAGAGGCAGCAGACTGACCGACTGGCGCTGAATTTCAGGGCGGTTTTCCAGCGTTGCCTGGCGAAGCAAATTGTCGATCAATCGTTGCATACGAATATTTTGTTGAAGAATATTCGCAGAGAAACGCTGAACCACCTCAGCCGGGGGGCATTCACGCAGGATTTCCGCCGCGCCGCGGATCGCCGCCAGCGGGCTTTTCAGTTCGTGGGTTAGCGCATGGGCATAATGCTCAATGTAGCGCTTCCCTTCCAGCCGCAGACGCATACTCTCCAGCGCCTGCGCCAGTTTGCGTAACTCAGTGCTGTTCATGGCTGGCAGTGGTTGCACATCGCCTTCTGTTACCGAGTCGGCATAACGCACCAGGCGACCAACAGAGCGGTTAATCCACAGGACAAACCCCAGACCGATCAGCAAAGCAATACCCAGCAGGGCTGCACCCGCCCAGAGAATACGGTGTTCACTGCGGCGGATCACCGGCACCATCGTACTGTTGGCTTTCCCCACGCTGAGCACCCCCAGCAGATTCGCACCATCACGCACTGGGGCCGCCACATACATCACCGAGCTGGCATCATCGTCAGGATTGCTGCGAGTACTGCGTGCACCGTACTCACCACGCAGCGTCAGCAGAACATCATTCCAGCGTGAGTAATCCTGCCCTGTCGCCACCCCGGAAGAGTCAAACAGCACAATCCCTTTCGCATCGGTGAGGTAAACACGATATTCATTGCGCCGTTTGGCGATGCCGCTGATATTGGCATGGACCGGGTACCCCCGCAGTTGCGAGAAAGCCTGCGCCAGCTGCCCCTGCTGCGGCTGACCGCTGAGGATATCTGCACGGGCGAACTGCGCCAACAATGTCGCGGTATCGACCAATGTACCTTCGGTGGCACGCCGTACCCCAGGTTTGATCTCCTTGAGGAAAATGCTCAGAACAAACCACGCGGCGACGGCAACAATCAGAAAATAGCCGAGCAGCAGACGCATTCCGATGCGCATCAGCCCGTCACCAGACTGTAACCCAGGCCACGATGGGTCATCAGCACCTGCTCATGCGGGTTGATGTCGCGCAGTTTGGCACGCAGGGTTTTGATATGGGTGTCAACGGTACGATCAAGGCTCTCTTCCGCCTCTTTCCAGACCAGATTCATCAACTGCTGGCGTGAGAACACCCTGCCTGGCGAGAGCAGCAAGGTTTTCAACAACAGGTATTCATAGCGCGTCAGTATCAGAGACTGATTGCACCACTGCACACGTGCGGCAGATTCATCGAGAGTGAACTGGCCAACGTTATAACGCGGAGACTGAGCAATGCGCTGCTGTTTTTGCAGTCGACGCAGCAGTGTGCGCACCCGCGCGCAGACTTCACGTGGGGAGAATGGCTTGGCAACATAATCGTCCGCGCCAATTTCCAGCCCCAGCAGGCGGTCAACTTCTTCGCTGCGGGCAGTAAGAAACAATACCGGCAGGTCAGGTTGCAGTGCCAGCAATCGGCGGCACAGTTCAAAACCATTGATATCGGGCAGGCCAACGTCAAGGATCACCAGATCAGGGACCTGCTGCGTCAAGGCTTCCAGCAACGGCATACCGCGCGGGAACCAGCGGGTGTCGAACCCTTCCAGTTGCAGCATATATAACAATGTATCCGCAATCGCGGCCTCATCTTCTACCAGCCAGATGGTGGGGCTACTCATCCCGCGGTTCCTTTTCATTCAGCAGGTGTTGGCGCAGAAGCCGCCATTCGCTGCTGCCCATGCCATCGGCAAATAGCCATAACCGTTCGCGGCAACCTGCTTTGTTCTGTAATGTCAGCCGAATCGCCTGTTGCGTCAGCCACGGGCGGGAGGTCATGCGCCACTGGCACTGCGCCCAGCCTATCACACGCCCCTTGTACAGGGTGATCTCCCCCCGACAATGCCGGATACGATGTCGACTGCGCTGGCATTCCAAAAGCACCAGCAGCAGTAACAGGATGCGTGGCAATGAGGCACTGTCCGGCCAGGGTGCCAGCAGCAGCGCCAGGATCAACGTGCCATGCAGAACCAGCGATAACGTTTGTGCGCGCCGGGAGGCCCGCAGATTACATCGCCACCGGACCACGTGCTCGGTTTCTGTCCTGAATTAATGCCACCATCCGTTGCAGCTCAGCATCAGCGGGTTCACCGTGATTCATCAGCCAGTTAAACAAATCGGGGTCATCACTCTCCAGCAGACGTACGAAGAGCTGTTTGTCTTCATCGGTCAGTGAATCAAACTCATACTGGAAAAACGGCATGATGGAGATATCGAGTTCGCGCATGCCACGACGGCATGCCCAGTGAATACGTGATTTATTTGAAATATCCATGTCACTCTGCGTCGGTTAACCAAACAGGGTGCACAGTGTAACGCTTTTTTGCGCTACTGTTGATTCAGCAATTTTCACCCTGCGCGTCAGCCCGCAAAACAGTGACATCAGTTACAGGGTTATCACGCGTTTTGTGCCGCATTTTCCGGAAACAGGTTGCAAAGCCGTGCTGCTCTTTTAACATGAGAAACAGATTTTCATCCCCTGCTTACTTTAGGACTGAATTATGCCGACGATTTCTTTCCCGCCGCGTCAACCCGCCGCATCGGCCCGTTTGCCGTTAACACTGATCTCACTGGAAGAGTGGGCGCTGGTGAATGCAACAGGTGCCGATCGCATCAGCTATTTGCAGGGGCAAGTGACTCTGGATGTGGCCGCGCTGGGTGCCGAACAACATCGCCCTGCTGCACACTGTGATGCTAAAGGAAAGATGTGGAGCAACCTCCGCCTGTTTCATCGTGGTGAAGGTCTTGCCTTTATTGAGCGCCGCAGCTTGCGCGATAACCAGCTGACAGAATTGAAGAAATATGCCGTCTTTGCCAAAGTTACGCTGGTGGCCGACGACGAATCGGTGCTGCTCGGTGTTGCCGGTTTTCAGGCTCGTGCCGCGCTAACGGATCTGTTCAACGTGCTGCCTGATGCAGAGTCTCCGGTGGTTCAGGATGGGGAGAGCACGCTGTTATGGTTTGATCTGCCAGCTGAGCGCTTTCTGCTGGTCACCTCCCAGGCTAAAGCTGAAGAGGTGCGTGAAAAACTGGCTGAATCAGCACAGCTCAACGACAGCTCACAGTGGCTGGCGCTGGAAATTGAAGCCGGTTTCCCAGTGATTGATGCTGAGACCAGCGCACAGCTGATCCCACAGGCCACTAACCTGCAGGCACTGGATGCTATCAGCTTTAAGAAAGGCTGCTATACCGGGCAGGAAATGGTCGCCCGCGCAAAATTTCGTGGGGCCAATAAGCGTGCGCTCTACTGGCTGGCGGGCAAGGCGGGCATCGTGCCTGCGGCAAACGCTGCGCTGGAAATGAAGATGGGTGAGAACTGGCGCCGTACCGGCACTATTCTGGCCGCATGCCAGCTCGACAACGGTGACGTCTGGGTTCAGGCCGTGATGAACAACGATCTGGACGCGGATACCGTCCTGCGTGTGCAGGGGGATGAGGGCGGCGAACTGGCGATCCAGCCGCTGCCCTATGAGATCACCGCCGGTTAATCAGCACGGGGTTACACCACATACAGGTAGATGGCCAGAAAGTGACACAACGATCCACCGAGAACGAAGCCATGCCAGATGGCATGGTTGTAGGGAATGCGCTTCGCCACATAGAAAATCACCCCAAGTGAGTAGATGATCCCACCTGCGGCCAGTAACCACACGCTGCCCGCGGGCAGGGTCATTACCATCTGATACAGCACAATCACCGACAGCCAGCCCATCAACATGTAGGTGACCAGCGACAGTGCTTCAAAACGGTGGGCAAATACCAGCTTAAACAACACGCCTGTCAGCGCCAGCCCCCAGATGACAACCATCAGCCAGTGTGCCAGCGGCGACTTCAATCCCACCAGTAGAAATGGCGTGTAGGTGCCAGCAATCAGCAGATAAATAGCCGAGTGGTCGAGTTTTTTGAGCCAGAATTTCGCCCGTTCACCCGGTATCGAATGATACAGGGTGGAGGCCAAAAACAGCAGAATGATACTGCCGCCATACAGGCTGTAGCTGATGATCGCCAGCGCACCAGCCCGGTTATCAACCGCCTGATCCAGCATCAGCACCAGACCAATAACACCCAACAGGCAGCCGATGCCGTGGCTGATGCTATTCGCAATCTCTTCCGCCACTGAATACCCGCCCGTCAGTACTTTTTGCTTCACCATATCAACCCTTTTTCCGGTTCTTGCTACTCCGCCATCAACTCGTTGTGCTGGCGGAAAAATCATCACTGCTAGCCTAACTGACAATAATTTCAGAGTACACATGTAAGCTAAAATATTGTGTGTAATCATGCAACGCACATTCTTTCGCGAAATACGCAAACGTTTCCCTTACAATACGGGCAAACTTTTTTCAGGGCATAAGTGAGACAGGTGATGTCAGACAGGGTAGCAGCCTTAGATTTCGGCGCGATGACAGAAGTCGTACAGTTTTTAATGGAGCTGGACAAACTAAAAGGCGTGGAGCGCCGTACCCGACTGCTCAGCAATACACGTCAGGAAAACTCAGCGGAGCACAGCTGGCACCTGGCAATGGCGGCCATGAGTCTGGCCCCCTTCTCTCAGGCTACCATTGATGTTCAGCACGCCACACAGTTGGCGCTGGTGCATGATGTGGTTGAGATTGATGCAGGTGACGTCCTCGTGTACGACATCGCCGCGCGTGATGCCATCCAGGAACAGGAAGTGGCTGCCGCCGGACGTATTTTTGGGTTACTGCCCACCGAGTTGAGCCAACGTTTCCGCGCGCTGTGGGATGAATATGAAGCCGGAGAAACAGCAGAGGCGCGTTTTGCGAATATGCTCGACCGCGCCCTGCCCATCATGCTTAACCTGCACAATCAGGGCCAGAGCTGGAAAGAGAATGGTATCCGCCTGGAGCAGGTGGAAGCACGCAACGTCAAGCTGGCGCAGCAGTGGCCGGAGCTGTGGGGCTATTTGAAGCAGCATCTGGACAATGCCCATGCGCAGGGCTGGTTACTTTAGCCGCTCAGCGAGCAGGCGGGGGGCTGACGGGAAAGCAAGGTCGGCCCTAAAACAGTTATGATTGCACTGTCAGTTTCTGCGCCCTGCCCGGTACTGGTTTGTCGCGCCCATCGCGTGTAATTGCCGGGTCCCGGCACTTTTCTTCGCCGGATTTTTCGTGAGCGGGAAGGTCCGTTTACGCGCCACAATCACATTCAGACAGCCCAGCGCAGGCAAGTGCGTACTGATCATCTTGCCCCCCTGTCGATTCCACGGCAGCACCTGAAAACTGATGCTTTGCATCACTTCGTAATTCAGCAAACTCAGCCAGTCCAGCAGTCTCATCTGAGTGAACATTCGACTGTTCCATGGGATCCGTCGGTGCAGACCAGGGATCAGTTTGCCTATCCCCAGAACGCTGAAGAGGTTGAAACCGCTGATAATCATCCAGCCGTCATCGATAAGCACCCTGTCAACCTCGCGTAGCACCCGGTGTGGGTCACTGCTCCACGCCAGCGTATGTGCCAGCAGACAGGCATCCACTGACTTGGACTCAAACGGTAGACTGAGAGGGTCGGCCCTGACCTGAAGCGACTCACCGCTCAACCCTACATTCACCTGGTGTGATATAGCACAGCTTTCAGTGTCGATTTCCGCACTCAGGTTGCCAATTTTCAGCAAATGGAAGCCGTAAAGCTTGCTGAGGCTGGGCCGCAGTTGATGTGACAGAGCATCGCGATAAAATTCACCGCAGGGTATCTGCGACCAGGACTCTGGCACATGACGGATTTGGCGTGTTTTAGCAGGCTTCATGCTTTACCATCTTCTTTCCCTTGCGAGCATCCAGGAGCGATAAAATGAATCTTACCAGTATTCCAGCCCTGCAGGACAACTACATCTGGACCTTACATGATGATACAGGTCATTGCCTGATTGTTGACCCCGGCGAAGCGGCTCCTGTATTACGCATGATTGAACAAAACCAGTGGCAGCCCGTGGCGATTTTGCTCACACATCATCATCATGATCACGTAGGTGGCGTAGCCGAACTGGTCTCTCGTTACCCTGATTTAGCGGTGTATGGCCCAGAAGAAACACGCGTTAAAGGGGCTAAAACTATCGTCAGTGAAGGCGATACCGTGTCGGTTTTGGGGCAAAGTTTTACGATTTATGCTACGCCCGGCCACACTTTAGGACATATCTCATATTTCAGTTTTCCTTACCTCTTTTGCGGGGACACTCTTTTTTCTGGTGGATGCGGTAGGTTATTTGAAGGCACAGCAGAACAAATGTTCCATTCTTTTCAGAAGCTTAATGAACTACCGGATGAAACACTGGTTTGTTGCGCACATGAATATACGTTATCGAATTTAACCTTTTCACACACTATTTATCCCCAAGAGCCCGAAATAGCACGCTATTACCGAGAAATTAAGGAGTTACGCGCAAAAAAGGCCATAACACTGCCCACAAAACTGGCATTGGAGCGAAAAATAAATGTTTTTTTACGCACGCAAGACATTGAATTACAGAAACAAATAGGAATAGAAACAACTCCGCAACATGAATGGCAGGTATTTGCGGTTCTACGCGAGAAGAAAGACGCTTTTTAATATTTTTGGTTGTGTTGTCGGGATCGAGCACGTATTATTGCTCGTCTTTTAAGCGAACTATTGACACACACATGAAGGCTAAAGCGATATTACTCGCCTCAGTCTTGCTGGTCGGATGCCAGGCGTCAAGGCACGATGCTAACATCCCCGAACAGCATGCACAGAGTTTGTCTTCGGCAGGTCAAGGTGAAAATGGACAGTACTCAGATGAAATGTTGTCGCCGCGCTGGCAGGACGATGGAACGTCACTTGCGCAAGACAGAGATCTGTGGAATTTCATTAGCGACGAGCTGAAGATGAAGATTCCGGATAATTACCGGATACGCGAACAAAAACAGAAGTACCTGAGTAACAAGAGCTATCTCCACGATGTAACATTACGGGCAGAGCCGTATATGTACTGGATTGTCGAGCAGATTAAGCAACGTAAAATGCCGATGGAACTGGTACTACTACCCATAGTGGAGAGCGCTTTTGATCCCCATGCTACATCATCTGCGAATGCCGCTGGCATCTGGCAGATTGTGCCGCAGACGGGACGAAATTATGGTCTTAAACAGACCCAGTGGTATGACGGACGACGCGACATTGTCGCATCGACCAAAGTTGCTCTGGACATGATGCAGCGCCTTAACGGCATGTTTGACGGTGACTGGTTATTAACCATTGCCGCCTATAACAGCGGTGAAGGTCGTGTGCTCAAAGCGATAAAAGCCAATAAGGCTAAAGGCCGACCAACAGATTTCTGGTCCCTTGCGCTGCCACGAGAAACTACGGTCTATGTGCCTAAAATGCTGGCTTTAGGGCAGATCCTTAAAAACAGTAAGCGTTATGGCGTACGTCTGCCGGCACCCAACGAAGCACGCGCTCTGGCGCGAGTGGAAGTGGGCCAGCAGATTGAGCTGACACAGGCAGCCGAAATGGCTGGCATGTCATTGAGCAAGCTGAAGAGCTTTAATACCGGCTACAAACGCGGTACGACGGCACCAAATGGTCCTCATTACATTATGGTTCCGAAGTCCAATGTAGCTAAACTGCGTAACTCACTGGCAAGCGGTGACATCTCAGCGGTACAGCCAACTTCTCTTGCCAGGAACAGCGTTTCCCCTGCCTCTTACAAGGTGCGCAGCGGTGATACTCTTTCAGGCATTGCCAAGCGTCTCGGTGTTCCGGTGAAAGATCTGCAACGTGCCAATAATCTGCGCGGTGTCAGTATCAAACCCGGTCAGACATTGAGCCTGGGTAACAGCAGTACGCGACTGGCAGATAACGGCGACAGCATCACCTACCAGGTACGTAAGGGTGATTCTCTGGCCAGTATCGCAAAACGTCACGGCGTAAACATCAAGGATGTTGTTCGCTGGAATAGCGTCGCCAGTAATACGAAAAACATTCAGCCTGGCGATAAGTTAACGCTGTTTGTTAACAATAATGCGACGCCCGACAGTTAACGGTTAGCCACTGCGGATGAAAATCCACACAAAAAAGCCCGTCTATGACGGGCTTTTTTTATGGCCGAATGGCCTCGATAAAGATGATATCGGTACTGAAACTGCCATCAGGCTGCAAAGCATAGTAGCGCTGCACTTCGTCAGGCGCTGAATGTTGATAGGTCCGGATGGCCTGAATCATCACATCAGGAGTACGCATTCTCTCTATCCAGCTGCTGAACTCCAGATCGAGACGATCCTGCGAGACAGCCTGTATCACCAGCCCACTCTCCGTCATTAATGCCAGCCACTCACCGGGGCTGTAATCCTGCACATGAGAGGTATCACGCAAGGCTTCCACTGTCTGTAACCAGATATTCAGTACCGGATTGCCCGGTGCACTGACATCCATAAATATCACTTTACCGCCGGGTTTCAATACCCGACGGACTTCACGCAATGCACTTCCGACATCGTGCCAGTGATGCGCTGAATATCGGCTGATCACCACATCAAACTCTGCATCCGCAAAAGGCAGGTTTTCCGCATAGCCCTGCCGGGTTGTCAGGTGATGGTAGCCGCGTTCGAGCGCTGTTGCTCGCACCACTGCCAGCATTTTCTCCGACAGATCGTATGCGACCACTTCTTTAACATGCTGGGCAGCAATGAAACTGGCATGCCCGGCTCCGCAGCCCATATCCAGGACCTTAGCCTCTGTTGCGCCAAACAGCCGTTCTGCCAATCGTACGAGATCACGCCCCTCCGCATGGACTACGCTGGTCAGATAAGCTTCTGCCTGTTCACCGAACTGTTTATCGACGTTATCATGGTGCTTTGTTGCCATTATCAATAATGTCCTTGTTATGCGTAATCCGTAGGGTGGGCATCAAACTCGACCAGCAGCGGATTGTGATCGGATGCACGAGTGACCAGTACCGAAGCCTCTGCAACACCCATTCCGCGATAAAAAACGAAATCCAGTGGGCGACCAAACGCTTTGCGCCGATGATCATCGGTGAAACGGACTTCGCGCAGCCCCATTTCACGAGAAAAACGATACAGTGCATTGATACGCTGGCGGCTCCAGGCATTAAAGTCACCCGCCATAATCACCGGGCCCTGGTGATGAAGAATCTGCTCGCCAATCGGTCCGAGCTGTTTACTGTAAACATCAATGCCCAGACTGAAGTTCACCGCATGAATATTAACGACCATTAGCATCTGACCACCGGGTAATGGATAAGCCGTGACCAGTGCTGATTTAGCCAACCTGAGAAGCGGCTCACGCTCACGTAAAGGGCAACAGTAGACAGGGTGAGCGGAGGCCAGAGTCATGACCCCTGACGGGTGCTGAGGCAGTACAAAAGCAGGCACCTGATCGGCAGCAAGATAATGAGTAGTCGCGAAACGCACCAGTTCTGGTGTCGTTTGCGCCTCCTGTAGAAGAACAAGATGGGCATCTTTACCAAAATTTTGCAAAACTGAGAGCCAGTCTGCGCGCTGTTGCTTGAAAATATTCCACACCAGCACTTTCAGGCGGGCTTCTGTGGTGAGCGGCGCACCGGGCGGCAATGCCTGTCCGACATGCAGCATCGCCACGGGAGGAAAAATACGCTCCGCTGGCTGGCCTGCTACGTATCTCATGGCATAAGTCTTTTTCTGCACGTTACCGCCTGCACTTTTTACAGCTGAATGGGTTTACCATCTATCAGTTATAGGGACTTTATTGCGTACTTTCAATCGGCGGGAGCCAATTCGCACGGGATTGTACGTAAGGAAATGAAAATAAAAAAAACAAATACAAAAAAGCCCTGACTCTTATGAGTCAGGGCTTCCTGTTTAAGTGGCGGAACGGACGGGGCTCGAACCCGCGACCCCCTGCGTGACAGGCAGGTATTCTAACCAACTGAACTACCGCTCCACCGATTCTGTACTGACCTCAGACTACGTCTGAATTCAGGTGTTTCGCCCTTACCTTGTCAGGGGTAAGGTCACGACCCGGTTACGGGTCTTAATTTGATGCCTGGCAGTTCCCTACTCTCGCATGGGGAGACCCCACACTACCATCGGCGCTACGGCGTTTCACTTCTGAGTTCGGCATGGGGTCAGGTGGGACCACCGCGCTAAAGCCGCCAGGCAAATTCTGTTTCGTCCCCGCCGTTACTCTCGTAACCACGTGAACCAATCCGTTTCGAACAGGCTGAAAATCTCTTTTGCGTCTCTCGAACGCCACCAGAACGCTTCTGGCGTTGTAAGGTTAAGCCTCACGGGTCATTAGTACCGGTT